>NZ_FQUN01000018.1 GCF_900129005.1 Leeuwenhoekiella marinoflava DSM 3653
CTCACGCTGATTGCAACTGTAGTTTTGGTGAAACTATGGCAGCGCATAAAAACGAGAGTTTTTTGAGTTTTTTTTAAATTGTTTCTGGTGAAAAGGGCGTTTTGTAAAAGCGCCCTTTTTTTGGGTCAAATAAAATCTTTAATTTCAGATGTGTATTCACTGGTGTTAATGTGTCCCCTTTATTGCTAAGTTTGAGTTTTATAGAACCTTGTTCTTCCACGATTCTAAAACACAAATATCTTTAATAAAATGGAATAGCTGGTTTTGGGTTAGAAGTTCTTGAAGCTCATTCTCACATTTAATTAAAAAAATCTTAATATTCAGCGTTATTAAGCTACGCTCTGCGGTTATTCAGCGATTATTTTTCAGATACTTTTAGTGTTCTCTTAGTTTTAAAGGGCGTATTATCGTAATTCTAACACTAAGTGTGAATTATT
Organism: Leeuwenhoekiella marinoflava DSM 3653; assembly: GCF_900129005.1. GTDB lineage: Bacteria > Bacteroidota > Bacteroidia > Flavobacteriales > Flavobacteriaceae > Leeuwenhoekiella > Leeuwenhoekiella marinoflava. The sequence goes on from NZ_FQUN01000018.1 coordinate 438, forward strand.
TGTAATGCATTTAAGCATAAACTACAAAAGTCCTATGTATTCTATTTATTTGAAGAAGTTGATTGCCACTGTTGCTGTGCTTGTTTCGGTGGCTCAACTTTGCGCTCAAGATAAAATTCCGGCGAATGCCGATTATAAAAATTCAAAAATTCCTGTAGAACAACGTGTTATTGACTTAATTGGTCGTATGACCGTTGAAGAAAAAGTGGGTCAGTTGACAACGCTTTTAGGTTGGAAGATGTACATTAAAACCGGAAACAAAGTACAAGCAAGTGATGCGTTAAAAGATGCAATTACTACACAGAAAATAGGCGCTCTTTGGGGTGTTTTACGCGCCGATCCTTGGACGCAAAAAACCTTATCTAATGGTCTTAACCCGTCTTTAGCTGCACAAGCAACCAATGCGATTCAGAAAGTAGCCGTTGAAGAAAGCAGATTAGGAATCCCATTATTTTTAGCGGAAGAAGCGATGCACGGTCATATGGCAATAGGTACGACAGAGTTTCCTGCGGCTATCGCTCAGGCAAGTACGTTTAACCCTTCAATGAACGAAAAAATGGGTGTTGCCGTTGCTCAGGAATTGCGAGCTCAGGGTGCGCATATAGGGTATGGTCCTATTCTAGATCTTGCTCGCGAACCCAGATGGTCACGCGTAGAAGAGACCTTTGGTGAAGATCCGTATTTGATTTCAGAAATGGGATTGGGTTTAATAAAAGGTTTTCAGGGAAATGGAATAACTAATCCTGAGAATGTCATTTCAACTTTAAAACATTTTGCTGCTTACGGAGTTTCCGAAGGAGGGCATAATGGTGGAGCGGTTCACATTGGCGAGCGCGAGTTGATGCAAGATTATATGTATCCGTTTAAAAAAGCGATTGATGCCGGTGTGCTTTCAGTAATGACGGCTTACAGCTCGGTTGATGGGATTCCGAGTAGTTCGCATAAAGCTTTATTAACAGGGTTGTTACGCGAGCAATGGGGGTTTAAAGGTTTTGTGGTTTCAGACTTGGGAAGTATAGAAGGTATTAAAAACGATCATCATGCAGCAGCTACTTTAGAAGATGCAGCGGCTTTGGCAATGAACGCCGGCGTAGATGCAGATCTGGGCGGTAATGGTTTTGATGACGCACTTTTGAATGCCTTTCATGCAGGTGATGTTACAGAAGCGCGTTTAGACGAAGCGGTAGCATATGTACTTCGGTTGAAGTTTGAAATGGGTCTTTTTGAAAATCCGTATGTAGACGAAAAGAAGCCGGCTAAAGTGGTTAGAAATGCAGCGCATATCGCACTTGCGAAAGAAATGGCTTTAGAAGGCATTACGCTTTTAAAGAATGAAGGCGACTTGCTTCCGCTTTCAAAAGAACTCAAGAAAATTGCGGTTATAGGGCCTAATGCAGATATGATGTACAATCAGTTAGGCGATTATACAGCTCCTCAGGATCCGGAATTTATCATAACACCATTAGAAGGAATTAAAGCTAAAATGCCTGATGCCGAAATTACTTACGTAAAAGGAACGGCAATTCGTGATACGACGCAAACCGATATTGCAGCAGCTGTTTCCGCAGCAAAAAATGCAGAAGTAGCGATTGTGGTTTTGGGTGGATCAAGCGCACGGGATTTTAAAACCGAATATTTAGAGACGGGAGCCGCGACGATATCCTCAAAAGAAGATGAGATTTTAAGCGATATGGAAAGTGGCGAGGGTTACGACCGTGCTACTTTGGACTTAATGGGCAAACAACTCGAACTTTTACAGGCTGTAGAAGCCACGGGAACTCCTACAATATTAGTGTTGATCACCGGTAGACCCCTTTTGATTAATTGGCCTGCCAAACATATTCCTGCAATTTTAGATACGTGGTATCCCGGTTCTCAGGGAGGTGATGCGTTGGCAGATGTGTTGTTTGGCGATTATAATCCGGCGGGACGTTTGCCGGTTTCTATCCCTAAATCTGTGGGGCAAACACCGGTTTATTACAACCATTGGTGGCCCAATCGCAGAGATTATGTAGAAGAGACATCTGCTCCTTTATATGCGTTTGGTCACGGGTTAAGCTATACCGCATTTGACTATTCAGATTTGAAAATTTCGCAAAGTGGAACTGATGCTGACAAGTTTGTTGAAGTTTCGGTAACTGTAAAAAATACAGGAGCTCAAGCCGGAGACGAAGTGGTGCAATTGTATTTACGCGATTTGGTAAGCAGCGTGGTGACGCCGGTAAAACAATTGCGTGGTTTTGAGCGTATACATTTAGCCAAAGGCGAAAGCAAAACCTTAACGTTTACACTTACGCCAGAAGAACTTGCCCTTTATGATACAGAAATGAAGTGCGTGGCAGAAGCAGGAGCATTTGAAGTGCAATTGGGTGCTTCTTCACAAGATATAAGACTTACAGATAGCTTTAAATTAGCTGAAGATATATTACTCACAACTCAAACAAAATAAGTTATGCGATTCCTTTCATACTCTAAGTTTTTTTATGTTTTGGCTATGCTGCTGGGCTCCCTAGCCTGCAGTACTAGCCTTTTTGCGCAAGGGGGTAATTTGCATGAGCAATCAAAGATTTATCAGGAGCCTACAGATAAACACGTACAAGAAAAGCTTGCAGTTTGGGGTGATAAAAAATTCGGGATGTTGATTCATTGGGGTGTTTATGCAGTTCCCGGAATCATTGAATCATGGCAAATTTGCTCTGAACCTTGGTTAGAGCGGCCGGAGGGAATGTCTTATAACGACTATAAAGAATGGTACTGGAATTTAAGTACTGTATTCAATCCGGTGAATTTTGATCCGGATCAATGGGCAGACGCAGCTGAATCTGCCGGAATGAAGTATGTCGTTTTTACGACGAAGCATCACGACGGTTTCAATATGTTTGATACGCAACAAACCGATTATAAAATCACCAACGGACCTTTCAAGAACCATCCAAAAGCCAATGTCACCAAGTATATATTTGAGGCATTTAGAAAGAAAGATTTTATGATCGGCGCTTATTATTCTAAACCAGACTGGCATTCGCAAGATTTCTGGTGGGATAAATATGCTACCCCAGACCGTAATGTGAATTACGACATTAGAAAATATCCTGAGAAATGGAAGAATTTTCAGGATTTTACCTTCAATCAGATTAGTGAGTTGATGCACGATTATGGGGATATAGACATTCTTTGGTTAGACGGTGGCTGGGTACGTCCTCGCGAAACCGTAACCGATGAAGTACGTGCTTGGGGAGCTCCAATTCCAGAATTCAGTCAGGAGATTGATATGCCACGTATCGCAGAAATGGCACGGGAAGCGCAGCCGGGAATCATCTTTGCAGATCGTACCGTTCACGGACCTTATGAGAACTACCAGACGCCAGAGCGCTCAATACCTGAGACTAAATTAGATCATCCTTGGGAAACCAATATGACTCTAGGGAATAACTGGGGTTATGTTCCTAATGATAATTTCAAAACTTCGGCTAAAGTGATTCACAGTTTAGTAGAAGTAGTTGCTAAAGGCGGGAATATGCTTTTAGGTGTTGGACCACAACCTGATGGTTTGATGCCTCCTGATGCCTTGCCTATTCTTGCTGAAATTGGAAACTGGTTAGACCTTAATTCTGAAGCGATCTACGGTACACGCGCTATAGATAATTACCACAGCGAAGCAACTTATTTTACGGCTAATGATAAAAAAACATTTGCCATAACCTTGTTGGAAGAAGGAGTTGCTACTCCAAAAAGCATTTCTTGGGAAGGAAATTTACCTAAAAAAGGAAGCACACTTAAAGAAGTGAGCAGTGGTAAATCTTTAAAATACAGCATCCGTGGAAATACAGTAACCGTGAGTATTCCTGTTGCTGTGCGTAAGGAAGTAAAAGCAGCTTTGGTATTTTCTTATAAATCAGAATAATAGCAGTTATGAATAAATTCTATACAAGCCTTTTTATAATTTTTGCATTGGTAATCACGGGTTGTGATTCTTCAAATAGTGGCGCTCCGGAGCCTTTTGGTCCCGTTCCTTCAGAAGATCAACTCGCGTGGTATGATATGGAAATGAATGCATTTATTCATTTTACGATAAACACCTTTACCGACAAAGAATGGGGTTATGGTGACGAGTCGCCAGCGCTTTTTAATCCGTCAGAATTGGATACTGATCAATGGATGTCTGTTTTAGAAGAGGCTGGTTTTAGTGGAGCGATTCTTACAGCGAAGCATCACGACGGCTTTGCTTTATGGCCTTCTGAATATACTGAGCACGATATAGCGTCGAGCCCTTATAAAGATGGAAAAGGAGACTTGGTAAAAGAAGTTTCAGAGTCTGCAAAAGCACACGGTTTAGAATTTGGGGTGTATTTATCGCCTTGGGATCGCAATCGCGCTGATTATGGCGAGGAATCCTATATCACCTATTACCGCAATCAGTTAAAAGAATTATTCACGGGTTATGGACCTGTTTTTGAAATGTGGTTTGATGGTGCAAATGGAGGTGACGGATATTATGGGGGTGCCAATGAAGAACGAAAAATTGACCGTCAGAACTATTACGACTGGCCAACGACCTTAAAGATAGTAGACTCTATGCAACCTCCGGTTTTATTTTTTAGCGATGCCGGTCCAGATTTACGCTGGGTAGGAAACGAGCGTGGAATAGGAGGTGAGACGCACTGGAATACGATTTCTACAGATACCATGTATGCCGGTCAGGCGGGGATCGAAGAGGTGTTGCAAACCGGTTCTCCTGACGGGGAAAACTGGGTTCCTGCAGAAGTGAATACTTCAATCAGACCGGGATGGTTTTATCACGCTTCAGAAGATTCGCTGGTGCGTACTCCGGAAAATTTATTTGAATTGTACCTGACTTCTGTAGGTCGTGGTTCTACATTGTTATTGAATATTCCTCCAGATCGTCGCGGGTTATTTCACGAGAATGATGTTGCCGCGCTTCTTGGGTTCAGAAAAATATTAGATAGTGTTTTTGCTGAAAACTTAGCAGAGAATGCTACTGCAGTAGCGAATACTTTACGTGATGAAAATCTGGTTTATGCAGCCGATAAAGTTCTAGATGGAGATGCAGAAACCTACTGGGCGACTAACGACGGGGTAACAACCGGAAGCATTGCGTTAACTTGGGATGCGCCACAGACCTTGAATTATATTTCACTTCAGGAGTATATAAAACTTGGTCAGCGTGTTGCTGCTTTTACGGTTTCGATTTGGGAAGAAGGTAAATGGAGGGAAGTGCAAAATCAGACAACAATAGGTCACAAACGCATTTTAAAACTAAATGGCGTTGAAACTTCAAAATTAAAAATCAACATCACCGAAGCTTTGGCTTGTCCGCTGATTTCAACTGTAGCCGTTTACTAGATAAAAACTTATGCATACCATACGCACAAAATATTTAGTAGTTCTTATTCTTTTTTTCAGTCTGGGTTTTGCTCGTGCGCAAGATTCGCTATTTGAGATTAAGGATGGTTCTTTTTTGTTTAAAGGAAAACCTACGCCCATCTATTCGGGTGAGATGCATTATGAGCGTATTCCTAAGGCATATTGGCGACACCGCATACAGATGATGAAAGCGATGGGACTCAACACCATTGCGACATACGTTTTTTGGAACTACCACAACACGGCTCCCGGGGTTTGGGATTTTAAAACCGGAAATAAAAATATCAGTGAGTTTATCAAGATTGCGCAGGAAGAAGATATGTTTGTCATCTTACGCCCCGGTCCTTATGCCTGTGGGGAATGGGAATTTGGTGGATATCCTTGGTTTCTTCAGAATGTTGAAGGATTGAAAGTACGTGAAAATAATGAAGCCTTTTTAGAGGCTTGTCGCGAGTATATCAATCGTTTGGCAGAAGAAGTGGTTCCGCTGCAGATAAATAATGGTGGAAACATTATTATGACGCAGGTCGAAAATGAGTTTGGTTCTTATGTTTCGCAACGCGAAGATATTGCTGCGGAAGAGCATCAAGCTTATAAAAATAAGATTTTTAAGATGCTAAAAGAAGCCGGATTTCAGGCTCCTTTTTTCACATCAGATGGTACCTGGCTTTTTGAAGGCGGAAGCCTTGAAGGTGTTTTACCAACGGCGAATGGTGAAGGTAATGTAGCCAATCTTAAAAAGGCAGTTGATAAATATCACAATAATGAAGGGCCGTATATGGTTGCTGAATTTTATCCCGGTTGGTTAGATCACTGGGCAGAACCTTTTGTGAAAATCAGTGCTTCAGCTATCGCAAAGCAGACTGAAGTGTATTTGAAAAACGGTATCAACTTCAACTTGTATATGGCGCATGGCGGAACCAATTTTGGTTTCACTTCCGGGGCAAATTATAACGAGGAGCATGACATTCAGCCAGACATCACGAGCTATGATTATGACGCGCCTATTTCTGAAGCAGGCTGGGCAACGCCCAAGTTTGATTCCATTCGTGCGCTGATGCAAAAATATGCACCTTATGAGATTTCAGCGGTGCCAGAACAAATGCCTGTGATTGCCATTCCTGAGATCAGCTTGTCTAAAACTACAGATGCGCTGGCATATATCAAAAAGCAAAAGCCTGTGATCAGCGACCGTCCGTTGACTTTTGAAGAATTAGAACAAGGTCACGGATATGTGTTGTATAAAAAACGCTTTACGCAACCTATTAACGGAATGCTTAAAGTTCCCGGATTGCGGGACTTTGCAACGGTTTATGTAAATGGTAAAAAAGTAGGCGAACTCAATCGTGTATTCAATACCTATGAAATTCCTATTAAGATTCCATTTAATGGAAATCTGGAGATTTTAGTAGAAAATATGGGTCGCATCAATTACGGTTCAGAAATCGTAAATAACCTCAAGGGAATTATTGAGCCGGTAACCCTTAACGATTATGAGATCACCGGCGGTTGGGAGATGTACAAAGCTCCTTTCGCTGAAGTTCCAAATGATCTTGAAGTTGAAGAAGTAAAGACGGGAAGACCTGTTTTATATTCCGGTAATTTTAAGTTGTCTAAAACAGGAGATACATTTCTTGATGTAAGTAGTCTAGGAAAAGGAATTGTCTTTATAAACGGCCATAATTTGGGTCGGTATTGGCAAGTGGGTCCACAACAGACTTTATATGTGCCGGGTTGCTGGTTAAAAGAAAACAACAGCATAACCGTTTTTGAGCAACTTCACGAGACCACGGTAAGCCAACTTTCAGGTCAGATAAAACCTATTTTGGAGACTTTGAACTTATAATAATTCTTCCGCCGTAAGCCTAAGAGCAGTTTTTTTAAACAGAAAGCAGCAACACAAAATAGCAGTGCAAGAATTGAGTGAGTCTTAGCAAAAGACTAAAAAATAAGAAAATACTTCCCCTATATGTCACAAAAATATATCAAAGAAGCATGTGTAGAAACACTAGAACAAGCCGTTATTGCTGAAAAAAAAGGTGCAGACCGTTTGGAGTTATGTGCGTATCTGGCATTTGACGGCTTAACACCGGCACCAGATTTAATCAAAGCGGTGTTGAATGCGGTGAGCATTCCGGTTAGGGTAATGATCAGACCGCGTAATGGTAATTTTTGCTATAATGAGGACGAGTTAGAACATATGGAAAATTGCATCAAGCACTGTAAAAAAGTTGGTGTAGAAGGTGTGGTTTTTGGTGTTTTAGAAGAATCAGGTAAGTTGAATATAGAAGCTCTTGAACAGTTGGTAAAAGTCGCTAAACCGCTAAAAGTAGTCATTCATAAAGCTATTGACGAAACTCCCAACTTGATCGATTCAATAAAAAAATTATTGAAATTAGAAAGTATTGATACGGTTTTGACTTCAGGAGGGAAATCAAATGCTTTTGATGGTAAAGAAAATTTATTACAAATGATGAGGACTGCGGGAGCTAAGCTAGAGATTATGCCTGCTGGGAAAATAACCCAATTTAACCTCACAGAGTTGGATCATATTTTAGGAGCAAAAGCTTATCATGGGCGGTTGATTGTGGGTGAGTTAAAATAAAACTGATGACAAAATTACTATTGCGTTTAGTTCTTGTGCTAAGTGTTTTTTCTTGTCAGAACACTACTTTGCCTAAACTTAAAATTCTTGAAAATGAATTTATTTATGCGGAAGCTTCATTTCCGCAGTGTCACGCCTCAACACTTGTAGAAGCAGGCGATGGTAATATTGTTGCGGCTTGGTTTGGTGGAGAGTATGAGCGGCATCCAGAGGTGAGTATTTACCAAAGTACAAAAACAGATAATGGCTGGTCTGCTCCCAAAAAAGTAGCAGATGGTAAAACCGAAAATGATGCGATAAGTAATCCTACCTGGAATCCTGTTTTATTTAAAAATAAGGTTAATGACTTGCTGCTGTATTACAAAGAAGGTTCTTCTCCTTCAACCTGGTGGGGAATGTGAAAAATGTCTGCAGATGACGGTGAGACCTGGTCTTTGCCAAAACGATTTCCTGATAGTATTTTGGGGCCTATTAAAAATAAACCCATTCAATTAGCATCTGGCATGATTGTAAGTCCGTCTAGTGTAGAGTCTGAAGATGGAGCGATCTGGAAATCACACATAGAACTTTCTAACGATGGTGGATATACTTGGGAGCGTGTTGCAATTCCTTCAGCAGATACGGTTAAAGTGATTCAGCCTACTTTGATTCAGCTTCCTGACGGAAATCTAAAAGCTCTTTTGCGTAGTGATCAAAATTACGTTTTAGAGAGTATAAGCAAGGACGAAGGCAAAACCTGGTCTGAAGTTAAAAATGGAAGGATGCTCAACCCAAATAGTGGGATTGATGCAGTTACTTTAGCTGACGGAACCTTTCTTTTGGTATACAACCCTACTGAAGCCGGATCCGATTGGTCAGATGGCCGTAATAAGCTTAATTTGGCTTACAGTACAGATGGGGAGAACTGGAAAGATGTTTTAAAGCTTGAGGACGAAGCTGAAGGCGAATTCAGTTATCCCGCGATCATACAAGATTCTAAAGGTTTTGTGCACATCAGCTACACGCATAACCGTACAAAAATCAAGTATTTAAAAGTTGATTTGAGAAATTAGACTAAGGTCAATTTAATACCCATTTCACGGATGCGTTCTGCATCAGAAGCAGAGAGCTCTTTATCTGTAATGATTTCACTAATTTCATCTAACTCACAGATTTTAGCAAGACTGCGTTTACCAAATTTTGAAGAGTCGGCTAAAAGAATGGTTTTCTGAGCGGCTTCCATCATTTTTCTATTGAGAATCGCTTCTTCAATATTGGTGGTCGTGCAGCCAAAGTCGAGATCAATCCCGTCAACACCCATAAAAAATTGATGCGAGGAGATGTGGTTTAAAATATGTTCTGCATAATGACCCGTAACAGAGCCGGAGCGATGACGTACATTTCCGCCCAATTGAATAATGTCTATATCCTTATGTTTCATCAATTCTATAGCTACCAGTAACGAAGAAGTGATTACGTTTAGTTTTCCTTTCGGTTTTATAGCCCGACCTAATTGTTGTACAGTGGTTCCGCTTGCGATTATTATAGAGTCATTTTCCTGAACCCGATCAGCAGCAGCTTCGGCAATTAATGATTTTTCAGTAGCAGAAATGGTCGCTTTTTCAACCACATCCCGTTCATTCATATACGGATTTTCTAAAGAAGCGCCACCGTGTGTTCTGAATAGTAAGCCTTTGTCTTCTAATAGTTTAAGGTCTTTTCTGATGGTTACAGCAGATACATCTAGGCGCTCACAAAGAGTTGCTACCTTGATATGTTTTTCTTCTTTTAATTGTTCTAGAATCTGCTGATGTCTTTCCATAGTGACTGTTTAATTTGTTGTGTTGGGAGGTACAAATATAAGATCTAGAAAATCAAATGAAAACACACTTTCATTTAGTTTCACTTTTGATCGAAATGTAATTTAAACGAAATTTTAACTTTCGAACGCAATCGTTTTATTTCAATGTTTATATATTTGTGTCTAATAAGTAATATTTGAAAACCAAATGAAGCAGAATATTTTCAGTCGAGAACATATTATCAGTGAACTTCCACAGGTTAAAAAGTGGGATGTGATCGTGATAGGTGGTGGAGCTACAGGACTTGGTGTTGCGTTAGATAGCGCAACCAGAGGTTATAAAACATTACTACTGGAGCAGGTAGATTATGCTAAAGGTACTTCTAGTCGAAGTACAAAACTAGTGCACGGTGGTGTACGTTATTTAGCTCAAGGTGATATAGACTTAGTTAAAGAAGCACTTCATGAGCGTGGATTATTAGCACGAAACGCGCCGCATTTGGTAAAGAATCAAAACTTTGTTATACCCAATTATCGTTGGTGGGAGGGTATTTATTATACTATAGGTTTAAAAGCCTATGATTTTCTTGCAGGTAAACTGAGTTTAGGGAAATCAAAACACATCAATAAAACTAAAACGGTAGCGCGTCTTTCAACTTTACGTCAAAAAGGACTTTACGGTGGTGTGGTTTATAAAGATGGTCAGTTTGATGATTCAAGATTAGCAACAAACATCGCACAGACTTGTATTGAAAACGGAGCGACACTGCTTAATCATTTTAAAGTGACTGATTTAATACAAGATAATCAGAAACAAATTATAGGTGTAGAAGCGAAAGATATCGAAACTGATGTAAACTATACGTTTTCTAGCGATTTGGTAATTAATGCTACCGGAGTATTTACAGATGAAATTTTGCGTATGGAAAATGCGCAAGCTAAAAAATCAATTGTTCCCAGTCAGGGTGTGCATTTGGTTTTTGACAAAAGCTTTCTGCCAGGTGACGATGCGATTATGATTCCTAAGACAGATGATGGTCGCGTTTTATTTGCTGTGCCTTGGCACGATAAAGTTTTGGTGGGTACCACAGATACGAATCTTGATGATCACAGTCTTGAGCCTCAGGCTCAGGAACAGGAAATAGAATTTATTCTGAAAACCTTCAATAATTACATCAATAAGAAAGTTACACGAGCTGATGTACGAAGCATTTTTGCAGGCTTACGCCCACTTGCTGCGCCTAAGGATTCTTCAGAAAAAACAAAAGAAATATCTCGAAGTCATAAAGTTATAGTTTCAGAAACCGGTTTGATTACCATTACTGGTGGTAAATGGACGACGTACAGACGTATGGCTCAGGATACCATAAATAAAGCTATTTCGCTTAAAAAGCTTCCGAATAAAAAATGCCAGACAGAGCATTTAGAGATTCACGGAGCGATGCCTACTGAGAACAGAGAAAATCATATGTACATCTATGGAACGGATCAAAAAGGCATCGCAAGTCTTATTGAAGAGGATGCTTCTTTAGGTGAGAAATTACACCCAAGACTTCCGTTTTTAAAAGCCGAAGTTATCTGGGCGGTACGTTATGAAATGGCGCGTACGGTAGAAGATGTTTTGGCAAGACGGGTAAGAGCACTCTTTTTAGATGCAGCTGCAGCTCGTGATATGACAGCAGAAGTAGCTAGGCTCATTGCAAGTGAACTCAATCGTGATGAGGTCTGGAAGCTTAATCAAATAGAAGAATTTACAAAGTTGGCAGACCACTATAGCATAGAGGGCAATAGGGTGACCAATTAATAATTAATACAAATTTCATCGCTCCTCAATAATTTTGTTGAGGAGCTTAACCATAAAATTTTATACAAATGGACCAGTTTATATTATCTCTGGATCAGGGAACAACAAGTTCTCGCGCAATCGTTTTCGACAAAAAAGGTGGTATAGTATCTATAGCACAGAAAGAATTTAAGCAATATTTTCCCAAGCCGGGTTGGGTTGAACATGATCCGCAGGAAATATGGTCTACACAAGCAGGAGTAGCTGCAGAAGCTACTGTTTCTAAAGGTTTAAATGGAAAAAATATCGCCGGGATCGGGATTACAAATCAGCGAGAAACTGTTGTGGTTTGGGATAAAAATACGGGTGAGCCTGTTTACAATGCGATCGTTTGGCAAGATAAGCGTACTGCCGATTATTGTGATGAATTGAAAGAAAACGGTCAGGCTGAAATGATTCAACAGAAAACAGGTCTCGTTATAGATTCTTATTTCTCAGGGACTAAAGTTAAATGGATCTTAGATAATGTTGAAGGGGCTCGTGAAAAGGCTGAAGCAGGCGATCTTATTTTAGGAACGATTGATACGTGGTTAATCTGGAAATTTACAAAAGGCGAATTGCACGTAACCGATGTGACTAATGCCTGTAGAACGCTGTTGTATAACATCAATACGATGGATTGGGATCCGGAGCTTTTAGAGCTTTTTGGAATACCGGAAAGTATGTTGCCAGAGGTAAAAGACTCCAGTGAAGTTTACGGGCATACAAAAACCACAGTTTTTGCTTCTAAAATTCCTATTGCAGGTATCGCAGGAGATCAGATGGCAGCGCTTTTTGGACAAATGTGTACCAAAAAAGGTATGGTTAAAAATACCTACGGTACGGGTTGTTTTATGTTGATGAACATAGGAGATAAACCGATTATTTCTAAAAATAACTTGCTGACCACAGTAGCTTGGAGGATAAATGGTAAAACCGAATATGCTTTAGAAGGAAGTATTTTTATTGGTGGCGCAGTAGTACAATGGTTGCGTGACGGATTGGGTATTATCAATAAATCTGAAGATGTAGAGCCGCTTGCAGAATCTGTAGAATCTACAGATGGTGTATACTTTATACCAGCATTTGCCGGTCTGGGCGCTCCTTATTGGAATCAAAAAGCAAAAGGAACCATTTTTGGTGTAACCCGTGGAACCACAGATGCACATATTGCTAGAGCTTCTATCGAAGCCATCGCGTACCAGACTATGGATATTTTAAAATCTATGGAGGCAGATTCTGGAATTGAAATCAAAGAATTGCGTGTAGATGGTGGCGCTTCAGTAAACGAAACGTTGATGCAGTTTCAGGCAGATGTATTGAATTCAATTACAGTTAGACCAAAAATCACCGAAACAACTGCTTTAGGTGCGGCTTACCTTGCGGGTCTTGCTGTAGGTTTTTGGGAAAGTAAAGAAGAAATTCAGGAAATGTGGCAAGAAGATAAACGTTTTGAACCAGAGAAACCAAGGGCAGATGTAGAAGCAGGTATCAAAGGATGGTATCGTGCAGTAAAAGCATTAGAACATTGGACAAAACTTTAAGACCTGAATCATGACTCCATTTATAGCAGAATTATTAGGAACAGCATTATTAATCCTTTTAGGAGGAGGTATCGTTGCAAATGATCTTTTAAGTAAAACTAAGGGTAATGGTGGAGGTTGGATGACCATCACTACAGCCTGGGGGCTTGCAGTATTTGTAGGTGTTGTAGTTGCAGGTCCTTATAGTGGTGCACACCTTAATCCTGCTGTTACGATAGGTTTAGCAGTAAGTGGTTTATTCCCTTGGGCAGATGTGCCTACGTATTTAGCAGCAGAATTTTTAGGAGCGATGATAGGTTCCTCTTTAGTGTATTTGATGTATAAAGATCATTTTGACGCTACAGAAGACGGCGGACTTAAGCGGGCGGTATTTTGTACAGACCCTGCTATCCCTAATAATTTTAGAAATATTGTAAGTGAAATTTTAGGCACATTTGTTTTAGTTATTTGTGTTTTTTACTTCGCTGATGCAGAGATTTCTGACGGGAGCGGGACAAAAGTTGGTCTGGGTTCAATAGGTGCAATTCCGGTTGCATTTGTAGTTTGGGGAATAGGTCTTTCTCTGGGAGGAACTACAGGATATGCAATTAATCCTGCACGGGATTTAGGTCCGCGTATTGTTCATGCATTATTGCCTATAAAAGGTAAGATTGACAGCGGTTGGGGGTACGCCTGGATACCTGTACTTGGTCCTATTCTAGGAGCCATTATTGCTGCATCTCTTTACCTAGTCTTAAACTAATTTATAGCTAAAACACTTTTATGAAATTATTCAAATCTGCCTTGATGCTGATGTGCATATTTGCACTTCAGCAACTACAGGCACAGGAAGACTTACGTTTATCAGATCTTGAAATAGTAGATTCAACATCTTCAAAATACCAGCCTTTTGACTTCAATTTAAAGGTAAAAACCATGCACTTGTGGAAGGGTTTGCGAGTAACCGATGCACCGGTAGTAGATGTTGATCTCAACTATACTTCAAGAAATGGGAAATTTAAAGCCGGTCTTTGGGGTGGTGCTGGAGTAACAGGGTATTACACTGAGTTTGACTACTATGCTTCTTATACTACAAACGGGTTTTCATTGGCAGTTTGGGATATCAATAACTCAAGTGATTACCCAGATGCAAAGATTTTTGATTACGATCGAAGCACAACATCACATTTTATTGATGTGACCTTGGGATATCAATTTAAGCCTATTCCGCTTAAATTATCGTGGAGTACTATCGTGCAGGGTAGAGATACCTATGTAACCAGCTCTGGTAAATTGCGGAATGCTTTTTCTAATTATGTAGAAGCGAGCTACGGTTTGATTCAGAAAAAAGACTGGTCGGTGAACGCATTTGTGGGAGGTGCTTTTTCTTTTGAAAATGAAGCGCACTTTTATGGTGAGCATCCTAATGTGACCAATCTGGGGCTTATTTATGCTAAAGAAGTAACGGTACTTAAAAAGTTTACTTTGCCCTTTACAGCAACTGCAATGTGGAATCCGGAGCAGGAATATGGCGCAATTGAAGTAGCAGTTACGCTGTTTTAAATTACGAGTTTATAAATTTTCTAATGTCTTTATTAGAGCCGTAAAGTACTAAGATGTCGCCTTGCTCAAGTAAAAGCTTGGGTGTGGCGACACTTTGTACATCTATTATTGTTTTCTTTTTACCCATGTTAGTTTCTACGTGAGCATTTTTTAAGGTTGTTAAAACCAATAGGTTATAACGCTCTCTAAACTGAACTTCTTCTACGGTTTTATTTTCATAGTGAGCAGGAAGCTTTACCTCAACAATACTGAAGTAATCATTCAGTTCAAATGAATCGACAACGCCACGCATACAAAGGCGTTTTGCCCAGCGCTCTGCACTCTCTTGCTCAGGATGCACAATCTCGTCAACTCCAATAGCATTTAAGACATTTTCGTGTAGCGTATTTACTGCTCGGCTGATGAGTTTTTTAACTTCTAAGTTTTTAAAAAGTGCCGTTACCATTACATTGGTTCCTTGATTTTCACCAATGGCAACAATTACAATATCGGTGTCTTTCAGTGGGAGTCCGCTAACGGTAGATTCATCAGTGGCATCGAGACAAATGGTGTGTGTTATTTTTTCTTTTAAAGCATCTACACGTGGCATTTTGATATCAATCCCAATCACTTCATTTCCCTGAGCGGTTAGTTTTTCGGCGAGTGATGCGCCAAAACTTCCTAAGCCTATAATGATATATTTCATCTTCTAAATTCTTTTAATTGATCAAAATTTCTTCTGTAGGGTATCGGTATGCTTTGTGTTTAATTTTTCTAAAAAAAGCAATCATAATAGTAAGCATACTTACCCTTCCTATAAACATCACCAGAATTAAAACTCCTTTACTTGCTGCAGAAAGACTTGAAGTGATCCCTAAACTGAGTCCTACAGTACTGTATGCCGAAAAACATTCAAAGGCGATACTGAGTAAGGTTTTATCGGGGTCAAAAGAAGCGATTGCAATAACAGCAAAGCCAATAACAACCAGCGATAAAGAGATAATTGCAAAAGCGCGTCTCACCGAAATATCGGCGATTTCTCTGCGGTAAACTTCTATGCGTTCTTTTCCTTTCGCAAGACTTAAAAAATTTAGAGTAGCAATAGCAAAAGTGCTGGTTTTAATACCTCCACCAGTAGATGCCGGTGAAGCACCAACCCACATTAGCAAGAAGATTAGCATTATGGTTGAAAAATGCAGTTGGTTCATATCAAGTGTATTGAAACCTGCCGTTCTTGGAGTTGTTGCGCCAAAGAAAGCGGTCACAAATTTACCAAACCCACTATGCTCTTCTAGCGTATTGTGGTATTCATTTGCATAAAAAACAAACGTACCTATAAGCGTCAATGCACTTGTAGTGATCAAGGTTATTCTACTGCTTAAACTTAAAATCCAAGGCTTATAAACAATACTTCGATCCGGGTGTTTTAATGGATTTATGATTTTGTATTTTAAATACTTAATGATATTGATAACTATAGGAAACCCTAATCCACCAAATACAAAAAGACCTATTAGCGTAAGCTGAAGCATATAATTATATCTAAAGCTGATATCGTAAATTCCGTTTGAGAGTGTTGAGAATCCGGCGTTACAGAATGCAGAAATAGCATGGAATACGGCAAAAAATACACGATCTGTAAATTCGGGAATATCTTTTATTTTTAAACTGAAAAAGATAATCAGTGCACCAATAGCTTCTATAGAAAAGGTGATAACCAAGATGCGTTTTAGGGTTGAAAATACTTCGCCTATTTTCTGCGAATTATTCATATCACTTAGCACAACCTGATTTTCAAAAGAAGAAACGCCTTTAAAAAAATAGCTGAAATAACTTGCGAACGTAAGAATTCCCAATCCGCCTAACTGTATTAAAAATACAATGATGTTTTGACCTAAAGGCGTAAAATAGCTTCCGGTGTCAACCACTATTAACCCGGTCACACATACGGCACTTGTAGAGGTAAACAATGCGTCTAGAAATGAAATGCCATCGTAAGTTGCTTTGGGTAACATCAATAAGAAGGCGCCAAACAGCACAATGCCTACAAAGCTGGCAATAAAAAGTTGAGCGGGATTTAAATGGCTTTTTCTGTAGTTAAGACGTCGCTCAGCAAATTCACGTATAAAGGTGAGGATGATTGCTGCTTTTAACCAGTTGTCATTGTATAAGAAGCCTAATTTGTCGTGTGCTTCGTGACTAAAAAAATGAATCCCTATGATGTAGAGGATGAGTAAAATACTAGCAGCATCAAAGAAAATAACCTGAGTGCTTAACTTTTTAGACTGAATAAAATACCTGATTAGCGTAGTAGCAATACCTATAAATAGAACGATGAGGTAATATGCATTTAAAAACAATTGAATTTCTTCAGACTGCTCATAGCCAAAATCTAAAATGAATGCAAAAACCCCAATTAAGCTCATAACGAAAGCAGAACGAAATAATGTATTTAACGTCATTATTTTGGAAAATGATTCTTTCAAATTCAGCATATTGAAATTGCAGCGCAAAGTTACGCCAACTTAGGCAGAGGCTAGATTTAAAGTCTTAAACTTTAGATAAACTTTGAGTAAGGTGTTGAATGCTTAAATCTTGTAACTTAAAAGTTTTGAGGCGCTTCTTAAAGCCTTAGTTTTGCAGAAAATTTAGAACCTTATGGAAGCACAAGCAGCAGCACGTTTAGAATTATCTGAGCAAGAAATGCGAGAATATGGTTATCAGGTGGTAGATGCTATTGTTGCGCATCACCTCAATCAACATAAAGAGAAGCCGGTAGCTCAGGCAAGTAGGGAGGAGATGGATTCTTTGTTGAGAGAGGATGTACCTGAAGATGCAACATCTGTAGATGATGTTTTTAATACGGTAATGGAAAAAGTGATGCCTTACACTAACATCATGAGTCATCCTAAATTTTACTCTTTTGTGCCCGGACCTAGCAATTATGTAAGTGCAATGGCTGATGCGTTGGCTACCGGTTTTAATGTGTTCTCTGGTGGATGGGCAGCTTCTCCGGCAGCAGCAGAATTAGAGATTGTGACTATAAACTGGTTACTCAATCTTTATGGTTTTCCTAAAAAGCGTGGTGGAGGTATTTTTACCAGTGGTGGATCTATGGCTAATCTTACAGCGCTAATTACAGCCCGAAATATAAAATGCGGTGATGATTTTTCTAAAGCGGTGATTTACTTATCAGATCAGGCACATTCTTCAAACATCAAGGCGATACGCGTGATGGGTTTTAGAAAGGAACAGATACGTTTGATTCCAACAGATATGGAATTCAAGTTTGCTATAAATAAACTAAAGAATGCAATCAACAAGGACCGGTTAGAAGGGTGGAAGCCATTTTGTTTATTGGCTTCGGCAGGAACAACAAATACCGGTACCGTTGATCAACTTACAGAGTTGTCAGAGATTGCTAAAAAAGAAGATTTATGGTTTCATATTGATGGAGCATATGGTGGTGCAGCAATCCTTTCTAAAAATGGAAAACAACTTTTAAAAGGGGTTGAAAAAGCAGATTCACTTACCGTTGACCCGCATAAATGGTTTTATCAGCCGTATGAAATGGGGTGCTTATTAGTGCGCAATCACAAGTGGTTGAGTGGTACGTTTACTGAAGTTCCTGAGTATCTTAAAGATGTAGAAGGTAATAAGTCTGAAATCAACTTCTACGATCACGGGATACAGCTTACGCGCCGTTTTAGAGCGCTTAAATTTTATATGAGTGTAAAAACCTTTGGTCTCAATGCTTTCCGTCAGGCTGTGCAATACAACTTTGATCTGTGTGAAAAGGTAGAAAGCATTCTGCGTAAAAGCGCTAAGTGGGAAGTGGTGTCACCAGCAACCCTTGCGGTGATTAATTTCAGATACCATCCTATAAATCAGAATCTATCTGAGAAAGAGCTTGATGAACTGAATTCTAAGATATCTGAACGTGTTGTGAATTCGCGAGAAGCAATGCTGGTGACTACGGTTTTAAACGGACAAATTGTTTTACGTATGTGTCTGATAAACCCAAGAACTACTCTTGCGGATGTTGAAGAAACAATTGCATTGTGTGAGAAAATGGCAGAATAATTATTCCGCCATTTTTTCTGATATTTTTTCTTTTGAAATCTTTGCGTTAGCGCCTTTTTTGCCTGCTACCAGCGAGCCTAAAGCACAAGCGAAAGCCAATGATTTTTCAGCGTTGTTTTCAACCATAACTAGTTGATAAATCAAACCGGCAAGAAAAGAGTCTCCTGCACCTACGGTATCTACAACCTCTATTTTATAGCCGGAGTGTTTGTGAATTTTACCGTCTTGATATAAGATAGCTCCCTCACTACCACAAGTTACGCAGATGAGAGAAGTATTTGTATGCTTGCTAATCGCTTCAATTTGCTCAGAAATATTTTGACTTTTGATGTCAAGATGTTGAGCGATTTCTTCCAGCTCTTCATCATTCATTTTGATCATATCAGCCTGCTTCATAAACTGAATAAGATGCTCCATTTTATAATGTGGTGCACGCAGGTTTACATCAAAAATTGCATATTTAGCTTTAGCAAGTAGCTCTTTTAAGGTATTGCGAGAAGTCTCGCTGCGAGCTGCCAAAGAACCGAATATAAAAAGATCAGTTTGTGATACAGCTTTTTTATTGCTTTCTGTAGATGCAATTGCATCCCATGCTACAGGCTCTTTTATGGTGTATGAAGCACTACCACTTGAATCTAAATTCACTAAAACCTGACCGGTTTCTAGGGAATTATCTTCTTGTATCAGGCTTTGATCAAGATCAAACTTTTCAATAGCAGTTCGTGTTTCTTCAGCAAGAGGATCTGATCCTAACCGGCTAATCATTTTCACGGTAAGCCCTAGACTTTTTAGTCTCAGGCATAAATTGAGCGGTGCGCCACCCAGTGCTTTTCCATCAGGGAAAACATCCCATAAAATTTCACCATAAGAAATGGCACTTAACATATCTTTCATTATCCTAAGATTTTTTCTTCTAATTCTTCGAGAGAAATACCTTTGGTTTCCGGCATCATAAACTTGGTAAATAGCAATTGTAAAAACATCATAAATGCAAAGAATGCAAAAATAGGCCAGGGGTTGTCTTTGAAAACCCCGTCTTCACCATCTAAAAATACAGGGGTTAAAAGTGTGATTAAAGCCGCAAAGATCCAATGTGTTCCGGTACCCCAAGATTGCCCGTATGCACGTACTTTATTAGGGAAGACTTCAGAAATAAATACCCAGATAACTGCTCCTTGTCCTATTGCATGAGATGCAATAAAAATTAAAATGAATGTGAGTAATACTGCTGGACTTGAACCATTATAAAAGCACCAGGCAACGGTGACTAAACTGATGATGTAGCCAAAAGAACCGATATACATTAAGGTACGTCTGCCTAAGCGGTCTATTAGACTTACGCCGACAAAGGTGAAAATAAGATTCACAACACCTATAGAAATAGAATTTAAGAGCGAATCTTCTGTTGCCAAACCAGCTTTTACCAGAATCTCTGGTGCGTAATACAGTATAAAGTTTATACCAGAGACCTGATTGAAAAATGCAATTAAAAAGGCTAGAATTAGTGGCTTTTTAAAACGCTTTGTAAAGAGTTTGATGTCGTCAGATGTTTTAGCAAGTTCTGTTTTTATAGCGTCTATTTTTTGCTGAGTTTCAGTTTCATCATAAACCTGATTTAAAACCCCAAAAGCAGCTTTCTCATCTTTTTTCTTATGCAGTAACCAGCGGGGACTTTCGGGAACGGTGAGTACCAATAAAGTGTAAAGTAGCGCAGGAATCGCCTCTACACCCATCATCCAACGCCAGTCGTTTTCACCTTGAAAACCTTCTAAAAGATAGTTTGAGAAAAAAGCAATGAGAATACCCAGAACGAGATTGAATTGATATAAGGCAACTAATTTACCTCGATTTGAAGCGGTTGTGATTTCTGAAATATAAGTAGGTGCTGCAACCGAAGATGCACCAACTCCCACACCACCAATAAATCTAAAGAATGAAAACAGATAAGGGTCTGGGGATAAAGCAGAACCTAAAGCTGATGCGAAATATAAAATACCTATCCAAAACAAGGTTTTTTTACGACCAAATTTATCACAAGGAATACCGCCGGTTAAAGAACCTAATACGGTTCCCCACAAAGCCATAGACATAATGAATAAGCCGTGAAACCAAGGGGAGAGGTTCCATAATTCTTTTACAGGCAGGTTAGCTCCTGAAATAACAACGGTGTCAAAACCAAACAGAAAGCCCGCAAGCGCTACTGTTATTGACCATTTTTGAACTGCTTTCATAAACGTGAATTAATTCGTGTTAGTTTTCTTTCCAAATGGAAGGAATAGGGGTTATTTTAATAGTTTTGGGTTTGTCTTTTGTCTCAATACTGAATTCTGTATAAGGTTTGCTAGAAAAAAACTGTGCGGTCATGGTATTAGCACCACCATCTCCAAAAAACTCGACAGATGAGGCATCAATGTAGATTGAAAAATCTGCGGAATCTCCCTTTTTAAAATTAGCTTGAGCTTTCATAATCGGTAAAGCAAATGCGTCAGAAAAATTGGTATAACCACTCTTGCTTCGGTCTAAGCTATATTCTTTCTTAACTGAATTATAGGTGATTAAAAGTTGTTCACCATTAGTATTGCTTAGTTTTATGTTGAAATCGCTAAGCGGTTTTGGGAGGTCAAACGCTACTTTAGATTGATTCAGTTCAGAGTGAGAAAACGCATAGTTTCCATTTTTTTTATTTATTTCAGGAGTTTCTGTTTTGAGACCTTCAGTTAATGTTTCGATAGGTGGATTAGTCAAGAAATATTCTTCGTTATTATACAACTCTAACTTCCGAGGAAGCGTCATCGCACTACGCCATTTTTCGGTAGGAGTAACTTGACCGTAATCCCAATTGCTCATCCAACCTATAAAAATACGCTCCTCACCCGGGAGGTTGTTGTAAGTGATACCGGCATAATTATCTCTTCCCAGATCAATCCATTTTTCTTCGGTTTGCGAAGTGGTAAAGGTTTCTCCGTCAAATTCACCTATAAAATATTGAGTTCCAGAACCACCGTTAGGAGCACCCGGATTGATACTGATGAGCAAAACCCATTTAGTCTCACCGGTTTCCTCAATCGTTAGCGGGAAAAGATCAGGACATTCCCAAACACCACCGTGTGCGCCAGTGTTTTGACCAAAATCACTGAGGTAGTTCCATTCTTTTAAATTATCTGAATTGTAAATCATAGCACGATCTCCGCCCACAAGAAGTAAAACCCACTTTTGAGAAGCTTCGTGCCAGAAAACTTTAGGATCTCTAAAATCTACAAGGTTATCGCTGTTAGGTACAACAGGATTGTTAGCGTACTTAGTAAATGTCTGACCGTTATCTAGACTGTATGCTATGCCTTGATACTGGTAATTGGTTGTTTTTTGTTCTGCTCTTACAGGATCGTGATAGGTGAACATCGCAACCAAAGCTGGGTTTTCAGAAGTGCCAAAACCAGAAGTGTTGTTATGATCAATAACTGCACTTCCTGAAAATATATAACCTAAACTATCAGGAGCTAAAGCAACAGGCTCGTTGTTCCACTTTTTAAGATCTTTACTGGTAGCGTGTCCCCAGTGCATAGGTCCCCAGACTGTAGAATCAGGGTAAAACTGATAGAATAAATGATAAGTGCCGTCGCTATAAACCAGCCCGTTAGGATCATTCATCCAGTGAGCTTCCGGAGAAAAATGATATTGTGGGCGAAAATTTTCGTAATATGCTTTAACTACCGTATCTTTAGGGGTAGTATTTGTGGTATTTTCTTTTTTGCATGCAGTCATAATCAAAAAGGCTAGTAAAATTGAAGATAAGTATTTCATACTAAATGACTTTAATTAGAAAATAGTTTTTATTTCGGCGGAAATTTAAAACAATTTAACTGAACTTAATCGATTTAGTCTTGTAAATTTGCCACAACAATATTTTTTGAATAGTCTATAAGAATAGACTTTATATTATTAATTCTTTTTCCCAAATTATGAAAAGAAAGCTGACCCTAAAATCAATCGCAAAAGAACTGGGAGTATCAATCTCTACAGTTTCAAAAGCTTTGCGAGACAGCCCAGAAATTAGTGAAGAAACGCGTGAGAAAATAAAGGCTTATGCCAAGCTTTATAATTATAAGCCAAACAACATAGCCCTGAGTTTAAAGAATCGTAAGACCAATACTATAGGTGTTATCATTCCACAAATTGTTCACCATTTCTTTACAACTGTGATACAGGGAATTGAGCATGAGGCACGAGAGAAAAATTATAATGTGATTATCTGTTTGTCAAATAATGATTTTGACAAAGAGGTTCTCAATATGGAATTGCTTGCAAATGGGAGTACAGATGGTTTTATACTTTCGGTATCAAAAGAGACGATGCTTAAAGAAGACTATCACCATTTAAATGAAGTTATAGAACAAGGTATGCCGGTTGTGATGTTTGACCGTGTGGTAGAGGGCATAAAATGTGACCGTGTTCTTATTGACGATAAAGAAGGAGCTAAAAAAGGGGTTACCCACATGATACGCTCGGGTTGTCGTAAAATAGGAATTATTACCAGTGAAGATTATGTAAGTGTAGGACGTTTAAGAACGGAAGGTTACTTGGATGCTTTGGACGATTTTGGTATTGAGCCGGATGATAAGCGTATTCTTAAGCTAGACAATATTGATGATCTTTCTGATAAATCTAAAAAGCGTATTGAAGCGTTTATTATTAAAAATGACCTCGACGGAGTTTTTACAGTAAACGAACTTTTTGCTGTTCACGCTTCACGTGTAATTAGCGGTTTAGGTAAGAAAATTCCAGAAGATATTTCATTAGTATGTTTTACTGACGGTCAATTATCTGAGCATGCCGTACCTAGTCTTACTGCGGTAAGTCAGCACGGTGAAGAAATGGGGCGTAAAGCTGCAGCGATGCTTATAGATAAGTTAGAGCGTCCTGAAGATGAAGAAGAAGAGTACAGTACAGCTTATATAGACACCAGTCTGGTAGAACGTGAGTCTACAAAAGAAGTTATCAAACGCTAATTATGAGCAAGAAGGGATTTATTTTTGATTTAGATGGAGTAATTGTAGATACAGCAGGATTTCATTATCTCGCATGGCGAAATTTAGCAAACGAACTGGGTTTTGAGTTTACTGAAGAACAAAATGAACGTTTTAAAGGGGTAAGCCGCGTTCGTTCTTTGGATATTTTACTCGAAATAGGAGGCGTTAAAGCTACAGAAGAGCAAAAGGAAGGCTGGTTGGTTTCTAAAAATAAAGAGTATCTAAGTTATATTGCTAAGATGACTAAAGATGATATTCTACCCGGAGTACTTAAAGTGCTTACCTATCTTAAAGAAAAAAACATTCCTATGGCGTTGGGATCTGCAAGTAAAAATGCACAGCCTATTTTAAAACGCGTGGGACTTTTTGATCTATTTGACTGCATTGTAGATGGCAATCATGTCCAGAAAGCAAAGCCAGACCCTGAAGTTTTTACCATAGGTGCAGACGAGCTAGAAATAGAATATACAGATGCTATCGTTTTTGAAGATTCTATCGCCGGTATTCAGGCAGCAAATAGCGTTGATATGGTAAGTGTAGGGATTGGTAGTGCCAAGGTTTTACATGAAGCCGATCATAATTTTAATGATTTTACAGAAATTGATATTGCATTTTTAGACCAACTAATCAACGCATAACCATGAATCAAGATTATATAGTACCTGCTCCTTGGGCAGTTATAGAGGAAGGATTTGAGAAAGAACGCGTAAAATCTTCAGAAAGCCTCTTTAGTATAGGTAATGGGGCAATGGGACAACGTGCCAATTTTGAAGAAGAATACAGCGGGAAAACGTTTCAAGGAAGTTATATAGGAGGTGTCTATTATCCTGATAAAACGCGTGTAGGTTGGTGGAAAAATGGTTATCCGGAATATTTTGCAAAAGTACTTAATGCACCGAGTTGGATAGGGATTAAAGTAAAAGTTGATGGGGAATCGCTGGATTTAAACACAGCAAAAAGTGTTTCTAAATTTCGTCGTGAACTCAATATGAAAGAAGGCTGGCTTGGTAGAAGCTTTGAGGCTGAACTCCAAAACGGAACCAAACTTAAAGTGAAATCTAAACGCTTTTTGAGTTTGGAACACGATGAACTGGGAGCTATCAATTATGAAGTTACTCCGCTAAACAAAGATGTGAGTATCAGTTATGAGCCGTATTTAGATAGCGGTATCACCAATGAGGATACAAACTGGGATGATAAATTCTGGAATACCCTCGAAGTAGAAGAAGACGGAAATAAAGCTTTTATTTCTGCCCATACGATGAAAACTTTTTTTTATGTATGTACTGCGATGTCTAACACCTTCACGGTAGATGGAAAAGAAATATCTCTTACATTAAAAACCAGTAAAACAGATACGTATATCGGTCACGTTTATGAGACCGATATACGCGAGGGAGAAACTTTTGCTGTTCAAAAATATGCAGGATACATCACTTCTTTCAATCACGATAAAGATGATTTAAAGAAGGCAGCGACTTCAGTTTTAGAAATTGCGTTAGAAGCAGGTTTTGATAGCTTATTATCCAAACAAAAAGAAGATTGGGCGACAATCTGGTCAATGGCAGATATTGTTATTGAAGGAGATGTAAAAGCCCAGCAGGGAATACGTTTCAATATCTTTCAATTGAATCAAACCTATTTAGGTAAAGACGCTCGTTTAAATATAGGTCCTAAAGGATTTACCGGGGAGAAATATGGCGGATCAACTTATTGGGACACCGAAGCGTATTGTTTGCCATTCTATATGGCTACTAAAGATCAGGAAGTTGCTCGAAATTTACTGACCTATCGCTACAATCACTTAGAAAAAGCGATTGAGAATGCTGAGAAATTAGGTTTTAAAAATGGTGCAGCATTGTATCCTATGGTTACTATGAACGGCGAGGAATGTCACAATGAGTGGGAAATCACTTTTGAAGAAATACATCGTAATGGTGCAATGATTTTCGCCATTAGAGATTATCTCAACTATACAGGTGATTACAGTTACATTCCTGAAAAAGGTTTAGAGGTAATGATCGCCGTAGCTCGTTTCTGGAAACAACGCGCAACCTGGTCTGCTAAAAAAGAACGGTTTGTGATTCTTGGGGTGACCGGGCCTAATGAGTATGAAAATAACGTAAATAATAATTTTTATACCAACTATCTGGCGAAATGGTGCTTGAGCTATGCGGTAGAACATACCAAAAAGGTTGCTAAAGAATTTGGTTCAGATTACAAACGCATTGCAGAAATAACCGGTGTTTCTAATGAAGAATTAAATTCTTGGACAGATGTTTCAGACAAGATATATTTACCTTTTTCTGAAGAAGAAGATGTGTATTTACAGCAAGATGGTTTTTTAGATAAAGAGTTGATCACTGTTGCAGATTTGGATAAAGCAGAGCGTCCTATCAATCAAAAATGGAGTTGGGATAGAATTTTACGCTCCCCCTATATAAAACAAGCAGATACACTTCAGGGATTTTATGTTTTTGAAGATCATTTCACAGAAGAAGAGCTGAAAAAGCATTTCGATTTTTACGAACCATTTACCGTTCACGAGTCTTCTTTGAGTCCGTGTGTGCACGCAATTCAGGCTGCAAAACTGGGACAGATGGATCAAGCTTATGAGTTTTATTTGAGAACATCCCGTTTAGATCTTGATGATTATAATAAAGAGGTACACGAAGGCTTGCATATCACAAGTATGGCAGGTACGTGGATGAGTGTTGTTGAAGGTTTTGGTGGAATGCGAATTAAAGATGACACGTTATCGTTCGCTCCAAAAATGCCAAAAGCATGGGAAGGATTTTCTTTTAAACTGAATTTTAGAAACCAGATTCTAAAAGTAGCAGTACGTAAAGATAAATATACCTTTAGCCTTGACACCGGTGATGATCTGGATATTTTGGTTGATGGTAAACAAATACGAGTAACTTCTGATGCAGCAGTTGAGGTTTAAATTAGAAATTAGTTGAAAAATTAAGCCTTTTCTCAGTTTGTGAGTAAAGGCTTTTTTGTTTTATAGAACTTACTGTGGAATTAAAACAACTTAAAAATCGCTAGGATCTAATACCTTAGAGCAAAGTTTATATGCAGTATGAGAAGCTTACTTACAGAATTGCAATTAAAGAATTTTCCTGATAATGTGACGATTGATTTAAATTTAAAATTGAAGAATTGAATGAGTTTTTCGGGTCTGACAAAGAATTGCTAAAGCAAATTAGAAAATTGCAGTATGCAGTTTTAGCACTATTAGAAAAAGAAACCGGAGCCGTAACCAAAATTTACTATCGAAGAAAATGGGTAGTAATTGAGATCTCAGCTTTTGGAGCAGCATTGGGTAATATGGCTTATTTAGGGATTGGGATGTCTTTTGAATTGCAATTGGAGTAGGTATAGGAACTAAAAAAGATAAGGAAGCAGCTGCGCAAGATAAGGTTCTTGATATTGAGATTTAATTGTATATTTCAATAAATACCCAAATTAAAATTGACGTTTATGGATGATATTCTTACCTATTCAATATCTGTATTTACAGGCTTTTTTGCGATAATGAATCCGTTATCAAACATTCCTATTTTTATATCACTAACCGAAGGCGCGACCCGAGAAGAAAAGCAAAACGTGAATAAGCGAGCCGTTTTGGTTGCGTTTATAATCATTACGATTTTTGTGCTTTTGGGGAAGTTTATTTTCGGACTTTTTGGGATAACAATTCCGGCATTTAAAATCACCGGTGGAATCTTGATTTTCTATGTAGGTTTTGAAATGCTTCAGTCTAAAAAGTCAAATGTAAAGCATTTAAAAGAGCCTAATTTTGATGAGAATATAGCTGTTTCTCCACTAGCAATCCCCATTCTAGCCGGTCCCGGCACAATCGTTACTGCAACTAATTTCGTGTCAAATCCTTCTTATGTAAATATAGGTTTGGTGATATTGATTTTTGGTTTGATGTGTTTACTAACCTATATCGCCTTTAGTCTAAGTGATTTCATCGCCCGTAAAATAGGAGGGAATGTGATTTCAGTTATTGGTAAAATAATGGGATTGATCATAGCCATTATAGGTACAACAATGGTGATACAAGGCATAAAACTAAGCTTTGATTTTTTAGCTTAAAGCTTTTGATTATAAAGGATCATCTTGCTTTAGCGGTAAATAGATATCAGCTTTCCAGTCTAACTCATTGCCACCCATATTGGGGTTGTTGTAAAAAATTTCAATCGGTTGGTTCTCGACGTCGATATTATTCTTTTTGGCATACTCTAACAAAGCATACCAGGCACGATCTGAAGTGATGTAGTTTCCGTTATAAACAGCGTGAATAGCTTCTTTTTCAAAGAGGCGTTTGTATTTGATGTCTTTGGTAATAGGTAGGTTTTCAGAACGTTTTATAGGGAAACAAAAATTATACGCGATACTATCCGTTTTGATATTCCAGTCTGTTACTTCAATAATAGGAGAGCCATTAAGCTCTACATTATTGCTTGATAAGACTTCGTTAATATAGCTGTAATTGCGCATCATCCCCATCGCTTTTTCTACTTGTAATCCTTTTAAAGAAACAAATGCGCAATAAATTGCAGGCGTTTTTTCTATGCCGGTAACTTCGATTTTAATTTGGTCTAAATGCTCGCGTAAAATCTCAAAAAAAGTATCAACGTTGGCAATGCTTCTTGTTTTAAAAAGCGAATTGCTAAACGGAATGGTCAACCTATTAATAAAACTATTGTTGAGATCTTTAACGCCAACGCTTACTTGAGTGATTGAGTCATTAATCATCTTGGCGCTGTAATTATAATTTACAACAGAGTCCCCAAAGTGTCTTTGTTGAACAACTTCAGCTATACCTTTCTGAATGATTTCACTATCCGGCAAATCGTAATTCCATGAGATTACTGATTGCATCACCGTGCCCGGAGTTGTTTTTACTTTAAAATTAATTATGTAATCACTTGGCTTAATGAACAAATACCAGCCTACAGCTACAACTAATATTGCGCCGATAGCAAGACGTGCTTTTTTCATAATTGCAATTAATTAGAAGCTTGAGCGGTGTTGGTTTTCATTTTAAGATTTTGAACCACAAACTGGCCTAATTGGCGGCCTTGCTTGAGCCCTTCGTCAATAGCAGCACGATAATGAATACCACCATAAAGTCTGCTTAAAGCAGCTTCTTCAGAAGCTTTTCTAAAGGAATCAAAGCTACGCACCGGAAGTCCGTAATCGGTTTCAGTATCATCGTCAAACTGAAAATTATCTCCATAGATTTCCGTAAGAACTTCTGCCGCTGCACCAGAAACCACAGAGTGACCACTGCTGTATTCAGGAAACGGCGGAGTTTGCAATACTGGAGCCCAACCATCATCTATGTACTGATTGATGAGCGTTTCAGGACGTATAAGGTTACTTCTGTATTTTTCGTCCCAACAGCTTATAAATCCATCAAAGAGTGCAATAGAAGTCTTGGTGTATGCGTAAACGGTCTCCATCAAGTCTGCGTTGGCTTTTTTTGTAACAATTTTCACAATACCTATCCAGTGACCACCCGGAGTGATCTTTTTAGTAGCAAACATTAAATGTCCTTTATGAGTAGAAACATATGGGTTACAATCCCAAAACTTAGCAATACCCATTTTTTCTGAAGTATCTCCTTCTTCTGTCATCTCGTTACGTACATCGTAAACTTCCATCAATTGCTTGTAAAATTCTGAGCCTTCTTCCATAGAAAATTCTGGAGGAGGAATGGGTTTAAATTGAGATGCAGAGTCAATTACAAAGGTTCGAATTTTCATCCAGTGCGGCTCTATACCGTCCATATAAGCAGGTGGAGTAGGTTGCCATCTTGATGGATTATCAGGATTTACTGAGAATTTTGGCATGGTACGCGTTTGCTTATACATATCACCATCCATCCAGCTTTTAATGTGGTCAGCAACTTTTAAACCGTAGTCCTTAGATGCTGCTAATTCAGTAGGATTTAGCTCTTCCCATTTCATATATAAGCTGTCACGCATTTCTGTTATACGGTCTTCAGAAAAAATAAGACTTTTTGCAATTTCCATTTGTGCAATTAATGCCGCAACATTATAGTTAACTGCTGCACCGGCATCAGGTTTAGGCGCTTCTTTTAAGTCGGTTAATTGACCAGCAAGTGTAACATAGTCAGGATTGTTCTGAGCTAGAATCTCATAAGCTGCAATATTTGAATATGAATAAATACGACTGGCAACCGGCGGTGAGAAAATATCGTGAATAATCACTTCGGTCACTTTATCTACCGCGTTGTTATAATCATCCGGACTTACTGTAAGCGGTGTTTCTTCTTTAGTACAAGAAGTAAATACCAGAGCAATTATAAAAAGGAAGCTTAATTTTTTAAACATAGTCTTGAACTTATTTAAAGAAATGAATTTATGAAAACGATTTCTTATTTTATTACTTTTCACAAGTAAGCCTTGTAAAAGTTGTGTTTAATTTTTCAATTTATAAAGTTGAATAGCAGCGTTATTAGGTGTTGCCAATAAATACTTTTGACCTTTTAACGAAAGAATATTTAAATGACGTATTGATTTTTGTGTAAAATCTAAACCGATTTGATCTCCGGGAATAAACGTATCTGCATTTTTAATTAAAACTCCGCCAAAGCTGTCTAGTCTTCCGTGAAATGGCTGAACACCAAAATAGTTTCCTGCTGCAAGAATCTCATCTTTTCCGTCATTGTCAAAATCAAATTTACAAAAACTTAACACGGGAGCAACCTGAAAATCATAGCCTAAAGGTATAAAAGTGAACCGCCCGTTTTCATTGCGTAAATAGCCCGTTTCTAAGGTGTTTACTTCAAGTTTTTTACTTGTTTTTACTTGCTTTTCCGTAAGAATTTGCTCAATAGTTTGGCCGGCAAAATCTTTATAGCTGTGGTATTTCTTTTTTAAACTAACTACTTGCGAAGCCAGTGCATCAAGCCCCATTAAAGGATAATATTTTCCGTCTTTTGCTGTGGTGACAATGGTTTCGGTTTGTCCATTTTTGTCAAAATCATTATAATACATCAGCATAGGAGCGTCTTCAGAAGCTTTAAACTTGCTGTTTTCGCCCCAGTTTCCTACGATATAATCTGTATCTCCATCTCCATCTATATCAAACGGAATAATGCTTTGCCACAGTCCGTTTAATTCTTCTGTACCAACATCTATTTTTGTAAGTCTTCCATTTTTATTTTTAAGAAAAGTAGGCGCCATCCATTCACCAACTACAATGAGATCTTTTACGCCATCGCCATTGAAGTCGTCCCAAACAGCAGCGGTTACCATGCCAAGATCTTTAAATTCTTGTGCTACGCGGAAAGAACCTTTGTTATTTTCCAAAAGGTAAGAAACCGGTGTTTTACCAAAACTTCCCGTGATAGTTTGAGTGCCTGCAAAGACATCCAAGTCGCCGTCGTTATCATAATCATATGTTGCTAATACCGAAGTATTGTCAAAAAGCTCAGGCATAGTTGACTTCTCAAAACCTTCTGTTTTATTTAAATATAAGCCATCCACTAACGGCTTTGCTCTGTTGAAAAAGTCGCCTCCCGCAGTACCAGTCATTAGGTCGTTTTTTCCATCTTGATTAAAATCTGCTATAAGTGCCGTTACTTCTTCATTGATAGAATCATTGAGAATAGCCGGATAACTAACACGCTGATAGGTAGCCTCTTTTTTTAGGTAAACTTGTGAAGTGATGTATTTAGAACCACCAA
Source organism: Leeuwenhoekiella marinoflava DSM 3653 (assembly GCF_900129005.1). GTDB lineage: Bacteria > Bacteroidota > Bacteroidia > Flavobacteriales > Flavobacteriaceae > Leeuwenhoekiella > Leeuwenhoekiella marinoflava. The sequence goes on from NZ_FQUN01000018.1 coordinate 31,937, forward strand.
AGAACAGGTCTTCTTTGCCGTCACCATCTAAATCACCTTGAGCAACTGCCGGTCCGCGATCACCTATCTGATACGGAATCAATTTCTCCCGGTCAAAGTCTGAATACGCATCTTCTTTATGAACAAAATCAAGGCCTAAGCTATCTGTAACTGCTGTAAAAAGGAGCTCTTTTTTTGGTTTGAGATTAGCATAATTAAAGAGTTGAGTGCCTTCTTGATTAACTTTCAAAGTTTGATTGGCTTTAATGTTAGTCAACTTTTGGCTGGTATTATCTGGCCAGATGATACGAATAGAATCAACAATTTTTTCTTGTCCCAAACCAAAATGAATCAGTGGTTCTGAAGAAGCTTGAAACCCTCTCACGGGATACAATTCTTTAAACTGTTTTATTCCATTTGTATAGGTGTAGACTTTGGCGCCAATAGCAAAGTTATTTTTGCTTTTTGAACTTAGTTTCAGTTTGAGATAGTTTGCTTTTTGATTAATCTGGTTGATGTAAAAGGTAGGAGCAGCATTGATGTTATTGGTCAGTAAATCCAGATCCCCATCATTATCTAAATCAGCATAAGCTGTTGCTCCGGAAACGATTGTGTCATTTGTAATCCATTTACCGGATTGATCTTTAAAGATAAGATTAGAGCTGCCTTCATACACATAATTGTGAGTTGCTCCGCTAGGCATCATATCCAAAGCTTTCTGATCAATGAAGTGTGTATTATTTATTTTACTCTGAATTTGATCACTAGAGACAAATTTGATATAATCCAGATCATTTGGTCGTTTGGGGATCCCATTTGAGATGAATAAATCTTGTTCCATATCTTGATTGTAATCGCCAAAAAGTGCACTCCAACTCCAGTCTGTAGCCGCAACACCACTCAATAATGCCGTCTCTTGATAGTCGCCACCTTCGCGATTAATAAAAAGCATATTGCGGGTGAACTGATAGTGATACCCATAGCGATTGGTTCGCAGACGCTGCGTTTGTATGTTGTCATCACCTTCAGAAGATTTTAAAACTTCTTCATCCTGCGGAAGCATATCTAACGAGATCAAATCTGGCCAGCCGTCATGGTTTAAGTCAGCTACATCGCTACCCATAGAGAATCTGCTGGTGTGGCCAAAATGCTCTTTTAAAGCTTCGGTAAATGTACCATCGCCGTTATTGATGTAATAATAATCATCTTCATGAAAATCATTACCAATGTAGATGTCAGGATAACCATCTAGATTAAAGTCTGATACTGCAATCCCTAATCCATAACTGTTCATTCCGCCATAAATACCCGCTTCTTCGCTCACGTCTGTAAAATGATCTCCATCATTACGCATCAAACGATCACCGGTTTGTGCATTGCGCTTGTACCTTAAATCTGCTTTGCCAAACGAAGTCTGAGTATGTACCGCGTGGTTGAGAATATAAATGTCTAAATCGCCGTCTAAGTCATAATCTAGAAAGGCTGCGGAAGAAGAAAAGGTGTCCAAATCAAGACCATATTCTGCAGCACGTTCTGTAAATGTGCCATCACCATTATTTATAAAAAGTTCGTTGTTACCATCTAAACCATTAAGTCCTACAACAGCACAAACATAAATATCAAGTAGTCCATCGCCATTAATATCTGCCATTACCGCACCAGTATTCCAGTCGCTGTTTCCGGCAACTCCGGCAGTTTCAGTAATGTTTTCAAACTGAAGACCTCCCTTGTTGAGGTAGAGTTGATTTTTAACCTGATTTCCTGAAAAATAAATATCGGGCAATCCGTCGTTATTGATATCGCCAATTGCAAGACCACCTCCGTTATAAAAATAGAGATAATCTAAGATATTCATATCTTCAGTCGCAGTAAGCGTGTTTTGAAAGCTTACTCCGGTTTTTTCAATATCAGGATTGGTGAATAATTCGGACTCTTTCGAACACGAAAAAATCACAAAACCTAATAATATGAGTACAACAGCTTTATTCATTAAGCGCAAATATCTTAGGTTTTTCATTGTTTACAGAAGCGATAAGATAAACCTTTCCGTTTTTATCGGTAAAGGTCGATAAGTGTTTTACTTCACCTTTTATGAAGAATCCACTCTTTTCATAATCCTGCCACTTGTAATTCGCATCACCTTCGTTAAGTAATACGCTACCAAAACTCGCATCCAGTTGAGAATACTGTGGCTTAAATTCAAAATTGTTACCTGCCATGATCAAGTCAGCAAGACCATCTTTATTGATATCTGCCGAAACAATATCACATACACACGAGAGTTGTATCTGGTAGGGAAGTGGTTTTAGACTGAAATTACCATTACCATCATTAATCGCCAGCATAGACTGAGGATATTTCACTGTTTTCTTAATCGCATTTTTCAAGCTTTCTTCAGAAAAGATCTCATCAATATATCTGCTTGCATAATCTGAAGCTTTTAAGTTTTGCTTTTTAAGCGAACTCATCTGCGCTGTGATTTCTTTCTTCTGATGCAACGGATAATCTTTTCCGTTTTTATGCATGGTTGTGATTTGCTCAATAGTCCCGTTATTGTCAAAATCATTGATGTACATCGACATTGGGTTTTCTACCGTTGGTAAATAGTGCAGGTTTTCTCCTTCGTTTCCTAAAACCAAATCTATATCTCCATCATTATCTATGTCAACTGCGGTTATTGTATTCCACCAGCCGGTCTTGTCGCTCAGATTATTTTCTTTTAGAGAAAGTCTTTTACCTGAATTTCTATAAACCAATGGCGCTCCCCATTCTGAAACGGTAATCAGGTCTTTTTTGTCATCACCATCTACATCAAGCCAGATCGCATCGGTAACCATTCCGGCATCTTTAGTATCGTAAGCCAAGCGTTCGGTGGCATCAACAAAAACTCCATTTCCGGTGTTTTCTAAAAATAAGTGTTGCGGGTCAATTCCATAAACACCTACAACGCTGCGCGAACCAATAAAAACGTCTATATCGCCATCGCCATCAAAATCATAAGGGGCAACAACGCTCATATTTTGAAATGCAGAAGGAAGCTCATTGGGTGATCTGCTGAAGTTTCCTTTACCGTCATTGAGATACAATCGTGGTTTGAGCAGTTCTTTTTTACCAACTTCATTACCGCCCGAAGAAACCAGTAAATCCAGATCTCCGTCGCCATCAGCATCAAAAAATGCAGCAGCTGTATCTTCAAAATTAGAATCTTCATCAAAAAGTGCCTGGCTTTTTTTATTCAGTTTTCCATCTCCTTGATGTAGATAAAGTGTTCCTGAGCTTCCGCTGGGACCTCCAACAAAAATATCTTCGTTACCGTCATTATTTACATCGCCTACAGCAATCGCCGGGCCTTCTTGAGAAAGTTTTTTAGCAATTAAACCTTCGTAATCAAAGTCGTTATAGTTATTCTCTTTATTAGGTTTTAGCTTATCGTTATTGAGTTCAGTAAGTAATTGTGGGCCTGTTTTTCGCTTTCGCGGAATAAACACTTCTGTAGCCTCTGCCTGATCAAGATTTAAAGTTTGATTTGTAGCTACTTCTTTTAATATTTGCGTTTTGTCATCAGGCCAAAGCACGCGTAACGAATCTATGGTTTGCGTTTCTCCTAGGCCAATGGTCATCTCATAATCCATTGAGGATTGAAAACCACGCACCGGATATAATTCCTGCAGGATTTCTTCACCATCAAAATATAATCTTACCGAAGCACCTACCGCAAAAGGATTTTGCTCACCTCCTTTAAATTTTAGTTTTATATAACGATTGTCATTCTGCTGCCTACTTTCGTTGCGGTAGATGAACACCGGCATATTTACATTGTTTACAACCAAGTCTAAATCTCCATCATTGTCCAAATCTGCATATGCAGAACCATTAGACATACTAGGCGTATCAAGCCCCCACAGTTTGCCGACATCTTCAAATTTGAGATTCTTTTTATTGCGATACACCGCATTAGGCAAAGGTTTTTTAGGCATTTTATCTATTATAGAATCTATTGCCTGACGCTTGCCGGTTAAAGCCATATTTTGAATAATTTCATTGGCGAAAAAGTCTACAAAGTCTAGGTCTGTTAAATCGTGATTGATACCATTTGTGACATAAATGTCGCGGTAACCGTCATTATCTAAATCAACTAACAAGCCGGCCCAGCTCCAGTCTGTTGCATCTATACCACTGTAATATGCCGTTTCGATAAATGAGCCATTACCGTTATTAACCTGAAGTGTATTTTGAATAAATTGCTGATAAAAATCCTTACTCTGTTTAAGCTTGTATACGTTGTAATTATCAAACTCCATTACCGATTTTACACGCTCTTCGGGTTCGGGGAGCATATCGGTGATAAAAATATCCTGCAGACCGTCGTTGTTGATGTCTGAAATATCAACTCCCATTGCTGAAAGAGAAAGGTGAGACGTCCAGTTTTTTATCTCTTCTTTAAAGGTGCCGTCTTTTTGATTGATATAGAGATAGTCTCGTTCGTAGAAGTCGTTTGAGATATAAATATCAGGCCATAAGTCATTATTGATATCGGTGATCATAACGCCCAGTCCAAAACCTATAAGACTGCCGTAAATACCTGCTTCTTCACTAACGTTTGTAAAGGTGTCACCATCGTTGCGCATCAGTAAATCGCCGACTCCTTTAAAAATGTCCGGAACATTTTCCCAGTTTTCGGCACGGGTATCCCGTTGCTCAGCATAGCCAAGACCACTTACGGGGACGTTGCTATTGTTTAATATATACACATCAAGATCTCCATCTTTGTCATAATCAAAGAAACTGGCCTGAGTTGAAAAGCCAGATTTAGCAAGATTGAATTCCTGAGCTTTCTCGGTGAAGGTCAAATCCCCGTTGTTGATGTAGAGGTCATTGTCGTGATTGTCTCCTTTCATATTGCCGGCATTACTTACGTAGATATCCAGCAAACCGTCTGCATTTACATCAGCCATTACTACTCCTGTAGACCAAGGCTTATCGCCGCCCACCCCGGCTTTTTCGGTAATGTCTTCAAACTTAAAATCGCCTTTATTGAGGTACAGTTTGTTTTGCCCCATATTTGCAGTCATATAAATATCTGCAAGCCCATCATTATTAATATCTCCTATTGCAACCCCTCCGCCATTATAGAAATTGCGGTATTTGAAGATGTTGAAATCCTTTTCGTTTTGAATTTGATTTACAAAGTCGATACCGGTCTGCTCTGCGTTGAGCAGGCTAAATAAAGCAGGTTTATCGGGGGTTGATTTTTCTTCATTTTTTTTATCCTCTTTGGAGGAGCAAGAAGCCAGTACAAGGCCACTTAGTAAAATGATGTTTTTGAAAGAAAAACGCATAGATGAATATGTTTTTATAAAAATACGTGCTTTGATGAACACTTAAGCATTTGCAAAAAAAAAAGTTATTCCGTGACAGTCTAAATTTTTTTAATAAATGAGAGACATTTAGTTTGCAAATCAGGGGTTTTATGAAATTCAAAAAGAGACTGTCTTGACTTGCAGACAGCCTCTTTTATCTTTATAACTACAATTAATTGTTAATAACCGGGGTTTTGCACCAGGTTAGGATTAGATAATAATGCAGTTTCAGGAATTGGAAACAAGTTCTTATCAGGATCTCCTGTAACTTCTTTTAGTCCCCATGGAGCGGTATACTGATCAAAACGTATCAGGTCGTTTCTTCTCCATATTTCAATAAAAAGTTCGCGTCCACGTTCTGCAAGTAATTCAGTTTCTGTAACAGACTGAAGTGCGGGCGTGTTCTCACGATTTCCTCTCAATTCATTCACCAGAGCTGTAGGATCTCCTCCCATACGCATCATAGCTTCGGCTTTCATTAAATGCGCATCAGAATATCTGAAGAAAATGGTGTGTCTTCTAAACGATTCAATAAGTGGTGAAGAGTCATCATCCGGGATAGGATCAAAGGGATGATATTTGATTAAACGCATACCGGTAGCTTCTGTATTACCAACGAGGTTAGGGATTTCTTTAGTAAATACCAGATCCTGACCTTGTCTGTTTTTTAATCTGGAGCCGTCTGCATCATACTGCTGACCTATTAAAAAGCCGTAGCCAATACCCAGATTTTGATCGTTAGCATTGGTGTTATCAAATACAATACCTCTGCGTTCTTCCTGACCATCACCTTCAAAGTTACTGTTAGGAGCACCTTCAAACGAGTCGTAAAACTCTGCAAGGGTAGAAAAACCATTCCAGCCACCACCTGTATTATCAGGAGCATTTTGATTATAATGCAGAGAGTTCCAGATTTTAGCTGCAACCTCACTTCTCAAATAGAAAATGGTTTCTGTATCGTCTGTAGGTTCAAAAATCTGAAAGTAACCGTTACTTTCAATCTCAAATCCTTTAGCATGAATAGCGTCTACTAAATCTATTACACGCTGCATATCTGCGTTGTCAAAAGCATCTTGTCCTTTGTAAACTTTAGCATTAAGATACATTTTTGCAAGCAAGAAATTTGCAGCTTCCTGAGAAGCTCTTACAGTCATGGTAACATCAGGTCCTGTTGTAGGAAGGTCTGGCATAGCTTCCATCAAGTCAGTTTCGATAAAATCGAAAGCTTCTGCACGCGTTAAAACTCTTGGATCAACATCCGGACCTTCATCCAGCTCTCTGAAGGGAACCGAACCAAAAAGATCCATTACAAAAAACATATTGTAGGCTCTCAAGAATTTAGCCTGAGCAGTTATTTCAGCAGAGCCATTACTTTCCATGATTTCAGTCGCTCTGTAAATGTTCTGGTTAAGGGTATTCCAGCTGTTTTTGATAAAATTATGAGCTGAATTCCATGTGTGGTTATGCAATTGTCTCCACAGACCATTATCTCCCCAGTCTGTACCTCTGGTGGGTACTACAAGCTCATCTGTTGTTACTTCAGATAAGGCATACATATTTTCCTGAGTTTGAAAATCCCCACCTACTTTGTTGAACAAATCATTAAGTGAAGACTCTGGATCAGCCAAAGGTGTAAAGGTAAATTCTCCCGTATCCTCGCTTATAATCGAGTCTGTTTCCTCTATTTCTAAATCGGTACACGAGACCATTGCGACTGCAAAAAGAGTCGTCAAGGCAAGCGGTTTGATAAAAGGTATAATTTTCATTTTCATTTTTTTAAAAAGTTAAATTCACTCCTAAACTGTAAATACGAGGTCTAGGGAACGAGGTGTAATCAATTCCTGCGATGGGCAAACCATTCAGTAAATCACCACCACCGGGAATAACACTTACTTCTGGATCAAGCCCACTATAACCTGTGATTACAAATAAGTTTTGACCGGTTAAGCTAAAGCGCATGCTTTTGAAGAATCCGATTGCATCCATAGGTACTGTATAGGCTATTGAAGCGGTTTGAAGACGTACAAAATCACCTTTTTCTAAAAAACGATCAGATACTGATGCTTCAGCAAATCTACTTTCTACACCTGCAAGGTCGACAACATCTGCGATTACATTATTCCCAGTACCGATTGCACCTCCGGTAAAGAAGGCGTTAGCTGTGTTGTTGTAAATGTAGTTACCAAACTGGCCATTAAAGTAAAGGGAAGCACTCCAGTTTTTATAATTTGCAGAGGTTGATAAACCACCGGTCACATCAGGAAGTGCACTTTTATCTAAGAATTTTTGGTTATCGATTCCTCCTTCAAAAGTAGGATTACCGCTGTCGTCAAAGCCGGTGAATTCTCTCAAATAAAAGGAGTATAGGGGTTGACCGTTAGAAAGTCTTTGAGCGAAAGCGTTAGTAAGACCTGCACCTCGAATGGTACCGGCAGCAATCTGACCTTCAAAATCCTGTATCTCATTAGAGTTGTAAGCGGCGTTGATGCCTACCGTCCAGTTAAAGTCCTGTCCTTGTATAACATCATAATTCAAAGCAACCTCGAAACCGGTGTTAAGCACAACAGCGTCTAAATTTTGAAAAAAGAAAGGCTGCGGAGAGGGCTGAGCTGCTTCTACATTTAATAATAAGTCTTGAGTTTCTTTGCGGTACACATCAAAACTACCACTAAAACGATCGTTATTAAATCCAAAATCAATACCGGCAGCATACTGTGTGGTTTCTTCCCATTTTAAATCTGGGTTTGGGAAAGCCACGGTAGTAACCCCTGGAATATTAATCGCACCGTCATCGTTGATTCCGCCACCTGAATAGCGTTGTCTTCTCACAAATTGACCATAACTTAAACCATCCTGGTTACCAGTCACACCATAACTCAAACGAAGTTTTAAGGTAGAAAAAGTGTCTCCGGCAAAATCCTCGTTATTAATCTTCCAGGCAAAGGCCGCAGATGGAAAGATACCGTATTTGTTATTGGACCCAAATTTTGAAGATCCGTCAGCACGTACAGTGGCAGTAAATAAATATTTATCTGCAATGGTGTAATTAATACGTGTGAAGTAAGATTGAAGTTCGTCTGTGTTGTTAAAGGTATCGGCAAATAAAGAACGAATGGGGATTGATGCCTCTCCAAGATTTTCTGAAGAAGGAGTAGGCAGCAATCTGTTTACAAACAGATCAGTACCGTTAGAATAGCCATATTGCTGGTATCCGCCAGATATCATAGATTCTAACATAGCTGCAGATCGATTAAGATCGTCAGACATTTGATCTAAATTTGTGCTGGAGAAACCAAAGCCTTCCACGTTTCTTCCTGATACTTGAAATTCCTGATACGAGAAACCTACCAGTGCATCTAAGGTTGAATTTTCAAAAGCCTTATTGTAGTTTAAAGTGAATTCAAAAAGGCGGTTGTCATTCTCAATGTCGTTTAAGGCTCCTCTACCATTACCGCCTGCACCGCGTGCCACGTTAAACGAATCGGAACTCAGGCTTCCATTACGTGAAGACTCTGCTTTGTCGTAACCTACTGTTGCTTTTGCTGCTAAACTTTCAAAAATATCATATTCAGCAGAAAAATTTAATAAGAAACGATCGGTTTCCGCTATGCTCTGAAAGTTTTGGAGCAGATTTAGTGGGTTGATGCGATCTCCAGGATTAAACGTAGGATCCTGCGGCCAGGTTGGGTTTGCTGAGTAAGAAGCTCCTAAAAGGTCACCTGTAGAACCGGCACTACCACTAAGTGGCGGCGCTTCGTCATTTACACGGGATAACGTACTTTGTAAGGTAAGCTGTAACTTGTCATCAAACAAGCGTTGTGAAGCATTTAAACGTCCTACCATACGTTCTTGAGATGATTTATTAACCACACCTTCCTGATTTCCATAGTTAAGCGTCGCCCTTACGTTTCCACTGCCATAATTTTGAGAATACGCAATATTTGTATTTGTCGAAATAGTATTTCTGGTAACCAGAGATTGCCAGTCTGTATTTGCTCCTAAATCTGTAGCTGTACCTCCAAAGGCAGACACGGCGCTTAAAAATTGCTGACGGTTTAATAAGTCGTATTCATTTGCGGGAGTGGCAACACTTACTTCAGAAGAAACTTCAAAAGTTCCGCCACTTGCTCCACCACGACCACTTTTAGTTGTAATGATAACTACACCGTTTGCGCCCCGGGATCCATAAATGGCTGTAGAAGAGGCATCTTTTAAAATACTGATACTCTCGATATCATTTGGGTTAAGAAAACTCAAAGGGTTTCTGGCCGCACTGGTGCCTACGCCTATGTTAGATCCTTCTGCCGAGGTATCTCCTGAAGGAAGCGGAACACCATCAACCACAAATAAGGGGTTGTTATTAGATCTTACAGAAGAAGTACCTCTAATTCGTATGGCAACTCCAGATCCCGGCTCCCCACTACCTGAGGCTATCTGAACCCCAGCTGTTTTACCTTGAATTAACTGTTCTGGGGAAGAAATGACCCCTTTTTGAAAATCTTCAGAAGTTACAGAGGCAACAGAACCTGTGGCGTCTTTAACTGTAGTAGAACCGTACCCGATTACAACAACTTCTTCAAGTGCTGCAGCATCTTCCTCTAAAGTTACATTTATTGTAGATCTGCCATCAACGGCCACTTCTTTAGGAGCAAAGCCTACGTAGCTAAAAACAAGAGTGCTTCCTGTAGCTACATCGTTTAAGGTATAGTTTCCGTCAAAATCAGTAGTAGTACCATTTGTAGTCCCCTTTACGAGAACGTTTGCGCCCGGAAGCGGACCATTAGGTTCAGATACTGTTCCGGATACTGTTTGTGCTTGCGTCATACCTGCCAGTAAGAGCGAAGCGAAAAACAACATACTTCTAAGTATTACATGCTTCATAAGTTTGAATTTTAATTGAATTATTGGTTTTTCCAAAAGTGTTTCTTGGTATTCAAATTTATATAAATAATTGAATAAACACGAGTAACTATAACGTTTAAGTAACGAAATCGATGTAGTTTTGAAAACTGTAAAAAATACGCTTATCCTCAATTTTTTACCAAATGATTAATAATATTTGAAAATATAGTGAAAAAATTATGAAATATCCACAATGCCTTATTTTTTTACGTAAACAATTCAGTAATGTCTTTAATTTAATTTTTTTGCTTTTTCTGGTTCGAAAAGCCAAAAACCACTGTCAAATAGTACTTTTTTACCTGCATAAAACAATACTTTTTTATACTAAAACGTCAAATCTGTAATTTTTTTGATTAAAAGTATTTTAAACGCTTATTTATCAATATGCTAAATCGATTAATTGATTTTTATTTTTTGATAGTATAGATTTAGAAATAAACCTTGATGGTATCTTTGCGTTATGATTTATGATTCAATAATTATAGGTGGTGGTGCTGCTGGCTTTTTTACAGCAATTAATCTAGCTAAAAATAAACCTGAATCCTCAATTCTTATCTTAGAAAGAGGAGGTCAAGTTCTTGATAAGGTGCGTGTTTCGGGTGGTGGTCGTTGTAATGTTACGCATTCTGTGTTTGAGTCTAGACCGCTTACCGAATTTTATCCAAGAGGAAAACGAGAATTGTTAGGTCCTTTTCATACGTTTATGACTGGTGATACAATGGCGTGGTTTGAAGAATTAGGCGTTCCTCTAAAAATAGAAGAAGACGGAAGAGTTTTTCCGCAAAGTGATAGCTCACAAAGTATTATAGCTTGTTTTGTTGCCCAAGCTTTAAAGTATAATATAGAGGTGAAAACTAAAACTCCGTTAACTTCCTTCAAAAAGGTGGATGATGATTTCTTTGAAATAGAATCTAAAGATTCAACTTATTTATCAAAAACACTTGTTGTTGCGACAGGTAGTAATCCCAAGATGTTGAAATTATTAGAGGAAGTCCAAATAACTGTAACACCTACGGTCCCTTCTTTGTTTACCTTCAATATAAAAGATGTGCGTATAGCAAACCTAGCAGGTTTAGCTACTCAAGCTCGAGTAAAGCTTTTGGATTTGAATAAAAAACCATTGCTCGTAAATGATAGGAACATTGATCAGAACGGAACAGAAGGATCGGTGTTAATAACGCATTGGGGTATGAGCGGACCTGGAATTCTAAAATTATCTGCTTGGGGTGCTCATGTTTTAAAGGCTTCTAATTATGATTTTTATGTAGAGATTTCTTGGTTGCCAGATTATAATACAGAACAATTACAAGAAGCTTTAAGGGACTCGAAATTTAACCTTGCCAAGCAAACCGTAGCGAAGTGGGCTCCTTTTGATTTACCTAAACGCCTTTGGCAAAATTTGGTTAAAGCTTCAGGGGTTTCTGATGTTTTAAAATGGGCAGATATTAATAAAATGATGCTTAATAATCTGGAACAACAATTGCTAGCTTGTCGTTTTCGCGTAAGCGGAAAAAGTACTTTTAAAGAAGAATTTGTAACCGCAGGAGGTGTAGATCTTACCGAAATAGATTTTAAAACCTATCAAAGTAAGAAGATTAAAGGTCTGTATCTGGTAGGAGAGGTACTTAATATAGATGCGCTAACTGGAGGATTTAACTTTCAGAATGCCTGGACGGGTGGGTATATCGCAGCACAAGCTTTAGCCGAAAGCCTTTAATTGAGACGCCAGATTTCAAAATTGAGCGCTGTGGCATAAGCAACCCATATTATATAAGGTATAAATAGATAAGCCGCATTGGGATTCACTACTTTAAACCATTTAAAAGTGAAAAGTAATAGAATAAGCAAAGCCGAAATAATGAGCAATGCCGGTAATATCAATTGAAGTCCGAAAAAAATTATAGACCAACTGGCATTTAAAATGAGTTGAAATCCAAAATGGTACAAAGCTGTTTTTACCCATTTGTGATAAAAACCTTTGTTCCAAACCATACCTGCAGCTACTCCCATAAGTATATAGAGAAGTGTCCAAACGGGTCCAAACAACCAGTTAGGAGGAGTGAAAAATGGTTTTTCTAGATTAGGGTACCAGACATTTACGCTGCTTTGAGTAGCTATAGCACCTAGAAAACCCACGATTAAGCAAATCGTTACAGGTATTAAAATCCGCAAAGCCTTTTGTGTAATCATTAGAACTGTACTTGGGACTAATTTAGAAAATTAATTTGAGTTCTTAATTCATTAAAAATATGAGTTTAGACTTTCATAAGTTTATAGAGACAGTATATTTGCAGTATGACAACTACCAAATTTCACCCTGAGGTTTATACTCAGGCACTCACAAGTAAGTCAGTGAGTTATGCTTCTCCAAGTAATATTGCTCTAATTAAATATTGGGGCAAGCACGGTGTACAAATTCCTAAAAATCCTTCTATTAGTTTTACGCTAGATACGTGTAAGACCACAACTAAATTAAGCTATATAAAGCGTGAAGAAATCAACGATGAATATGAGCTTAAAGTAATTTTAGACGGAAAGCATAAACCTGGTTTTGAACCTAAGATTCATCAGTTTTTTGGGCGTATTGAATCCTATTTAACTTTTGTAAAAGATTATGCGTTTACCATTGAAACATCAAATAGTTTTCCGCACAGTTCTGGTATTGCTTCTTCTGCCAGTGGTTTAAGTGCTCTTGCATTATGCCTTATGGAAATGGAGCGCGAGATGCAACCGGAAATGACCTTTAAACATTTCAATCAAAAGGCTTCTTTTATTGCGCGTTTGGGTTCAGGAAGTGGTTGCAGGTCTTTAGAAGGTCCTTTAGTCGTTTGGGGAGAACACGCAGAAATAAAAGGAAGTAGCGATATGTATGGTGTTCAATATCCTTATGAGGTACATCCCGTATTTGACAACTATCAAGATGCTATTCTTTTAGTAGATAAGGGTGAAAAGCCGGTTAGTAGTACCGTGGGGCATAACCTGATGCATAATCACGCCTATGCCGCCAGTCGTTTTGAACAGGCAGTGGTAAATCTATCTAGCCTAATTTCTATTTTAGAGACCGGGGATTTAGATGCTTTTGTGAGATTGGTAGAAAGTGAGGCGCTTACACTTCACGCAATGATGTTAACCAGTAATCCGTATTTTATATTGATGAAGCCAAACACGCTTCAGATCATAGATGAGATTTGGGAATACAGAAGAGAAACCGGTATTCCTGTGTGTTTTACGCTAGATGCGGGTGCTAATGTGCATGTTTTATTTCCGGATAAAGATAAAGAGCAGGTTCACGAATTTATTAAGAATGATTTAAGTAAATATTGTCAAGATAATAGGTATATTTTTGACAGTGTGGGAAGTGGTGCGATTAAGTTGTAACTTTACAGCGGCCTAATAACAAGTAGATTTATGAAAGGACCTTTATTTTATTCAAAAATTCTTCTTTTTGGTGAGTATGGAATCATCAAGGATTCAAAGGGTTTATCTATACCTTATAATTTTTATAAGGGTGCTTTGAAAGTAGATGAGAATCCAGACGAAACCGCTATTAAATCTAACGAAAGTTTAGGTCGTTTTGCTGAGTATCTTCAGCAATTGCAAGAAGATCAACCCGAATTAGTACAGTTTGATATTGAAACATTGAAAGCCGATATTTCTAAAGGGATGTATTTTGACAGCACTATTCCTCAAGGATATGGAGTAGGAAGTAGTGGAGCGCTTGTAGCTTCGATCTACGATAAATATGCTAGTGATAAGATTACGATTTTAGAAAATCTTACTCGCGAAAAATTATTGACGCTTAAGCAGGTTTTTGCGCAGATGGAGTCTTTTTTCCACGGAAAATCTTCTGGTTTAGATCCTTTAAACAGTTACTTGAGCCTTCCTATATTGATCAACAGCAAAGACGATATAGAGCCTGCTGGAATTCCTTCTCAAACTGTTGACGGTAAAGGAGCGGTTTTTCTTTTAGATAGTGGTATTGTAGGTGAAACAGCGCCGATGATCAATATTTTTATGGAAAGTATGAAGCAGGAAGGTTTCCGTAAAATGTTAAAAAATCAATTTGTAAAGCATACTGATGCGTGTATAGATGACTTTCTAAAAGGTGATGTTAAATCGCTTTTTGGTAATGTTAAGCAACTTTCTAAAACGGTACTTCGTAACTTTAAACCCATGATTCCTGCAAGTTTTCATGACTTATGGAAGCAAGGTATAGATACTAACGACTACTATTTAAAGCTTTGTGGTTCTGGCGGTGGTGGTTATATTCTAGGTTTCACCGAAGATATAGACAAAGCCCGTAAATCGCTTGACGGTCATAAGTTAGAAGTAGTCTACAATTTCTAAGAATCATCTTCTAAATACTCGTTTATGTTTCGCATAAGCCGAAGAAACAAACTATTGCTTCTCAAATTTTTGAGCTTGTTTTCGGTGGTGCGTGGGTATAATATTCTCATTATTATTTTAGCACAATACCTAGCTTCGATATTTATTTTATCGCCAGATAATCTGAGTATGCGAGAGGTAGTATTAGACCTTAATCTCTTTTTAATTGTATTGTCTACTTCATTCGTTATAGCTGGAGGCTATATCATAAATAGCTTTTACGATACTGCAAAAGATCTGATCAACAGGCCTAATAAGACCAAGCTAGACCATATGGTGAGTCAGAAAAAAATACTCACATTGTATTTTGTGCTCAACTTTATATCTATCATCGTTGCAAGCTATGTCTCTTTCTTTGCAGTGTTGTTTTTCTCGGCCTATATCTTTGGAATTTGGTTTTATTCTCATAAGCTTAAAAAAGTACTTTTTTTAGGAAATCTTACATCAGCATCTCTTGCGCTAACTCCCTTTTTTGCGGTATTTATCTATTATCGAAATTTTGAGAAGGTAATTTTTGTGCACGCCTTATTTTTAGGTTTGATTATAATTATGCGCGAACTCATCAAAGATTTAGAAAATATTAGAGGAGATATTGCCTTAGGCTATAATACGTTTCCTGTTATTTACGGCGAGCGTTTTACAAAGGCTTTAATCACATTATTTGTGGGTATTACCGTAATTCCTGCATTTTTGCTGATCAATAAATTTGACGTAGGATTGATGAATTATTATTTTTATTTGAGTACGATTCTGCTTTTGGTTTTTTTATTCTGGCTATGGAAATCTAACGAGAAGTTGCATTACTTGCTTTTGCACAATATTTTAAAATTGATTATTGTGTTGGGTGTCTTCAGTATTTTACTGATTGACACAGATGTTGTGATCAACCGTATTCTATAAAAAAAGTCATCTGGAAGGATGACTTTTTAAGGCTAATTCAAATAATATATTTACTACTTATGCTTTTTTTATGGTATAGGTAAGATTGAAAAATCGATTCCTTAAAACTTTAAGATTAGTCTTTTTGTAATTTAACCTTGACTTGATGTAATTCTCAACAGCTTTATTTTCTGTATCTACATTAAGTACAACAAGATTTCCTTGAGTAGTAACCATAAAATGAATATCACTCTCTAGAATATCCTGTTCTAATTCAATATTAGGACTTCCCAAAAGCGCTACAACCTGAGCGCGTAATTCAACGCTCTTAGATGCTGGTTTGGGGTCGGTGTTTGCAAAAAGGTTTGTTGCGCTGAGTGCAAGAGCTAAGACTAAAACGTGTAACTTTTTCATGTTTTTTTGTTTGTGATTGATATTTTAAAAGTAGTTGAGTAGGTTGCCTTATACAGCATAAATCATATTATGCTAATTTGATGAAATGCCTCCTTTTTCTTTAAAACTTAACGTACTTGACAATTTCTAAACAAATCCATTTTTAATAATTAATAGCTAGAAAACTGTGTGATATCAGAATGTTTTAGGGTGATTTAATACTAACTAATTTGAGATTTATTCTAAGTGTTTCATTTTCAATAACTATTCTGATTATTAATATAAACTAAAGATTAAGGAATGCGATTTTTAAGTATTCAGTATAGGTACTCTGAAGCTTGATTTAGCGTGTTAAATTCGTTTTTTAAATATGTATCTTTGCGCAAAATTAAATTATGAGCAGACATCAAGAAGGCAAGAGAGACGGGAAAGCGTCTGGTCGAGGTACTAATAATATGCGTAGTAAAAGTAACGCAAGAGGAAACTCACCAATAAAGAAAAATACAACCGGTAGCAGTCGCACAGCGACTACCAGTTCTAATAAAGGTGGTATTCGTTTAAATAAATACATTTCTAATAGTGGTATCTGCTCTCGTAGGGAAGCAGATATGTATATCGCCACCGGGCAGGTTACGGTTAATGGTGAGATTATTAATGAGATGGGTTATAAAGTTAATTTAGATGATGATGTGCGTTTTGACGGGCGTCGCATCAATCCTGAGTCTAAAGCTTATGTGCTGCTTAATAAGCCAAAAGGTTTTTCTGTGACTACCAGTAATTCTAAAGGAATGACGGTTATGGATCTTGTTGCAAGTGCTACAAAATCTCGCATTCAGCCGGTAGGAAGGTTAGGTCGTAATGCAACAGGACTTATCTTATTTACAAATGATGAGAAGGTTATGCAGAAATTGACCAATTCAAAATCCGGGTTGCAACGTCTTTTTCATATAGAGCTGGATAAAAACCTTAAAGGAGAGGATCTAGAAAAAATAAAGAAAGGTCTCACTGTAGATGGTAAGAAATATGATGTTGAAGATCTGAAGTATGTAGATGGCGCTCCTAAAAAGGAAGTAGGACTTCGCATAAGAAATATAGGAAGCAGTCTTATACGTACCGTTTTTGAGCATTTAGATTATCAAGTTGTACGTGTAGATTGTGTTACACTTGCCGGTTTGACTAAAAAAGACCTTCCAAGAGGTAAGTACAAACACTTGAGTGAACAGGAGATAAACAATCTTATGATGCTTTAAGGCTATGTTCTGTATTTTATTTTTAGATTTAAAGTGCTGTAAAATTGAAGGTTAGTAATTTTTTACATTACCTTAAGAGTTGATTGCATTGTATATCAAATTCTTTTTTTACATTTCCTACTTTAAATATTTTAATGAATACAAAGTATATAGATCTTATAGATCAATCTTTCTACTTTCCTCAGGAGGAATTCAAACTCGAGGACAATCAATTAAAGTTTCATGATATAGACTTGATGGCTCTTGTAGAGCAGTACGGTGCTCCATTGAAATTCAGTTATTTGCCAAAAATTTCTGAAAATATCAATAGAGCTAAAGGCTGGTTTGCAGATGCTATTGAGAAGCATAATTATAAGGGTTCTTATAATTATTGTTATTGTACAAAAAGTTCGCACTTTAAACATGTACTTGACGAGGCTCTTAAAAATGATATTCATATTGAGACATCTTCTGCTTTTGATATCGATATTGTAAATAAGCTGAAAGAAAACGGCAAGATAACAGATGATACGTTTGTGATTTGCAATGGCTTTAAACGGGACCAATACATACAGAATATCACGAGTCTTATTAATGAAGGACAGAAAAACTGTATTCCTATCATTGATAATTATGAAGAAATCAACCTGCTTACCGAAGGTATTAAAGGTGATTTTAAAATCGGTATTCGTATTGCTTCAGAAGAAGAGCCTAAGTTTGAATTCTATACTTCGCGATTAGGAATTGGGTATAAGAATATTGTTCCGTTTTATGAAGATCAGATTAAAAATAACGATCAGCTAGAGCTTAAGATGCTTCATTTTTTCATCAATACCGGTATTCGCGACAACGCGTATTACTGGAATGAGATGAACAAATGTCTTAAGGTTTACATCAGATTGAAAAAGATTTGCCCTTCATTAGACAGTCTAAATATTGGCGGAGGTTTTCCTATTAAAAATTCATTGGCTTTTGATTACGACTATGCTTATATGGTAGATGAAATCATCAACCAGATCAAGACTACTTGTGAAGAAGCTGAAGTTGCCGTACCTAATATCTTTACTGAATTCGGAAGTTTTACAGTAGGAGAGAGTGGCGGCGCAGTCTATGAAGTATTGTATCAAAAACAGCAAAATGATCGTGAAAAGTGGAATATGATAAATTCATCATTTATAACTACTTTGCCAGATACTTGGGCGATTAGTAAGCGCTTTATTATGCTGCCTGTAAACCGGTGGGATGAAGAATATGAGCGTGTTTTATTAGGCGGCCTTACGTGTGACAGTGATGATTACTACAACAGTGAGCAACACAGTAATGCGATTTATTTACCCAGATATAAAAAAGATAAACCATTATACATCGGGTTTTTTAATACCGGTGCTTATCAGGAAACCATAGGAGGCTATGGTGGTCTGCAACACTGTTTAATCCCTCAACCTAAACATATTCTGATAGATAGGGATGAAAATGGTAACTTAACAACCCGTATATTTAATGAACAACAAAAAGCAGAACAATTGCTTAAGATTTTAGGTTATGAGTACAACTAAAAATTATGCCGGCATCCCTGATGAGTTTGCCAAACTGGAGACTTCAAAAATTGTACTAATCCCGGTGCCTTATGATGGTACCAGTACTTGGGGTAAAGGTGCAGATAAAGGCCCGCAAGCTTTTTTAGATGCTTCAGAAAATATGGAGACTTATGATATTGAAACTGATACCGAAGTGTATCAGCAAGGTATTTATCTCGCTCCTGCAATAACAGAAGCTAGTTCGCCAGAAGCAATGGTAGAAGAAGTGCATAAAACAACTAAAGACTTTATCAAACGAAATAAGTTTGTGACGTTGTTTGGTGGAGAACATTCGGTTTCTATAGGTGCGATACGTGCTTTTAATGAGCTGTATGATAACCTAACAGTTTTACAAATAGATGCACATACAGACTTGCGTCAGGAGTATATGGGTAGTAAATGCAATCACGCATGTGCGATGTATGAAGCAAGCCAGACAACCAACCTTATTCAGGTAGGAATACGCAGTATGGATGCTCTTGAGAAAACCGTAATGGATGAGGATAAAACTTTTTTTGCTCACGAAATGGTACAAGATGAGTATTGGGCAGATAATGTCATAGATTTATGTACAGATCACGTTTTTGTCACATTTGATCTTGACGGATTAGACCCTTCTATTATGCCCTCTACCGGAACTCCTGAGCCGGGCGGCTTATTTTGGTATGAAACAATGGATTTCTTGAAGCGTCTTTTTGCTGAAAAGAATGTGGTAGGTTTTGATATTATGGAACTTTGCCCTAGCGAGCACGATAAATCTTCAGACTTCTTAGCTGCTAAACTTTACTATAAAATGTTGAGTTACAAATTTGAAGGAGAAGATATTGAAGATAATTATGATAATACTTACGTAGCTAAAACCTCTAAAGGTGGCGTAAATAAATTTGATCTAAATGACGATGAAGACTAAGGGAGCAATCTCTCAATTTATAGAAAAATATTATTTGCACTTTAATGCTGCTTCAGTAGTTGATGCTGCAAAAGCCTATGAAGAGCAACTCAATAATGGTGCAAAAATGCTCGTTTCTCTTGCCGGTGCTATGAGTACTGCAGAGTTGGGTAAAATTTTCGCAGAAATGATCCGCCAAGATAAGGTTCAGATTATCTCTTGTACAGGTGCAAACCTTGAGGAAGATATTATGAATCTGGTAGCACATTCGCATTACAAGCGTGTACCTAACTACCGCGATCTAACTCCGCAAGAAGAATGGGATCTTTTAGAAAAAGGTCTCAATCGTGTTACTGATACGTGTATTCCTGAAGAGGAAGCTTTTCGTAGGTTGCAACAACATATTTATAAAATCTGGAAAGATGCAGATGATGCCGGTGAGCGTTACTTACCGCACGAGTTTATGTATAAGATGTTGTTGAGTGGCGTTCTTGAAGAATACTACGAGATAGATCTTAAAGATTCTTGGATGTATGCCGCTGCAGAAAAAAACTTGCCTATTATCTGTCCGGGATGGGAAGATAGTACGATGGGTAACATCTTTGCTTCTTATGTGTTGAAAGGAGCGCTTAAAGCTTCAACAATGAAGTCTGGTATTGAGTATATGACATTTCTTGCAGATTGGTATACCAACAATTCTAAAAACGGAATTGGATTCTTCCAGATAGGTGGTGGTATTGCCGGAGATTTCCCTATTTGTGTGGTGCCTATGCTGTATCAAGATATGGAACGGGAAGACACACCATTTTGGAGTTATTTCTGTCAGATCTCAGATTCTACAACCAGTTACGGTTCATATTCAGGAGCTGTGCCTAATGAGAAAATCACTTGGGGTAAACTCGACATCAATACACCAAAATTTATAATAGAAAGTGATGCAACTATCGTTGCTCCACTTGTATTTGCATATTTATTAGATATGTAAAACAAATTTTAGTCAATTAAAAAGCCTCCGGAATTCTAAATTCGGGAGGCTTTTTTTATGAATCTATTTTCAGGTTAAAAAATAGGTGTTTTATTCTTTTATAGTCTTTGGTGGTGCACTTTCAGTTTTCCATTCTATTAATGGAGAAGGATAATAATTTACATTATTTTTTTCTAAAAACGGAACCTGATTGCCTAGGCGAACTTTATAATTTTCCCAATCTCTGTTTTCAGGTTGTGACCAGTTCAATTCGGCAAAACCAATAGCTCTCGGGAATGCTAGATATTCAAGTTCGCTAATGTTGCTAACGGTCTCAGACCAAAGCGGCGCTTCAATACCTAAAATATTTTCTTGTGGAATATTCTCATACGATTCCGGTTTCCAGATATAGGCTGTGTCTATCGGTACATATCCGGCCCAACTCAGTCCATATTCAGATTCAAGATCGTATTTCATATCCAGATACGCTTTATTTGCGGGAGACATGATAATCTTCAGGTTTTTGGCTACGGCCATTTTTGCATTGTCTGTACTTGACCAAAACTGAGCGATAGAAGTAGTGTCAATATCTGCCGTTACCACTTCATCCCAACCAATCATGATCTTGTTATAGCGCTGAACAATTTTTTCAGCTTTATTTACAAAATAGATATAATCTTCCTTTTTGGTTACGTGACTTTCATCACCACCTATGTGAAAATAAGGTCCGGGTGTTAATGCCGAAATCTCTCGTACCACATCATCTATAAACGTATAAACAGTATCCTTGCGTGTATCAAATGTGCTAAAACCTACGTGCGTACCTCTATATATTTCTGGAGTTTTACCGTTTCCATTTAAAAAAGGATAAGCTACTGAAGCGGCATTGGTATGACCGGGCATATCGACCTCAGGAATTATGGTTATGTGATTTTGAGCAGCGTATTCAACAATGGTTTTGTAATCTTCTTGGGTGTAAAAGCCACCGGGTTCGTCACCTACTTCTGTGGCTCCGCCTATTTCGGTAAGTTTAGGCCACGACTTTATCTCAATGCGCCAACCTTGATCATCTGTAAGGTGTAAATGCAGCATGTTGTACTTATAGTAAGCCAGAAGATCAATGTATTTTTTAACTTCTTCCACAGTGAAGAAATGACGTGCTACATCTAGCATGGCACCGCGATAAGCAAATAATGGCGTGTCATTTATAGTTCCTGAAGCTATAGGCCACACAGGGTAATCAATTATAGAATCGTTAGCCTTTAATGGGATAAGTTGGCGTAAGGTTTGTATTCCTCTAAAGGCTCCTGCAGAGCTTCCTGCACTCAAAACAATAGAATCTTTATTAATTTTTAAGAAATAAGATTCTTGATTGATTTTAGAAAGACTATCTGATTGGTGAATGTAGATAACGCTTTCTTGATTGGGGTATTCTGTATTCACAGGAATATCAAGTTCTACTAAGTCTTTTATTTTAGCAGCTAAAAACAAGCCGACATCATTAAATCCTAACGAATCAGGAGCGGTGTGAATAGCTGTATATTGATCTAAAGGGAAAGCGCTGTATGTAGCTTTTGTAGTTGAAGGTTTTGGGATGAGGTCAGCCTGAGTTAAATCGGTTTTAGGAAGATTTAATATTCGAGGATCTTTTTCTGGTTTACAGGAAAAAAAGAGCATTGCAATACAGCTGAATGCTAAAGCTGAAGATCTAAAATAGTGCATCAATAATTTTTTTAATAGAGTAGGTTTTTTACTGCTATACTTGGCTTTCTAACGAAAAGCTTCCTGCAAATTACGTCATCAAAAATTATAAAAAGAAAAAGCGCTCTGTAAATTAATGCACGTGTCAGAAGTTGTGTGATTAACAAAAACGGGAAAACTTTAGATTTGCTTTAGAAGTATTGCTTATTTTCGCAAACTTATTTATTAGTATGTCTTACAAGTTAACGGTAGTCGTTCCTGTTTATAATGAAGAAGATAACTTGCTTCGTGTGGAGCAGGTTTTTCAGGATTATTTTAAAATAGCTGCGGTACCTACTCAGGTACTTTTTGTAAATGATGGTTCTAAAGATAAAAGTCAAGAACTTATAGAAACCATTTGCGCACGTAGTGAAGGATTTCAGTTTATTTCTTTTGCAAAAAACTACGGACTGAGCGCAGCGATAAAAGCAGGTTTTGATTATACTACTACTCCGTTAGTAGGCTATATAGACAGCGATCTGCAAACCACTCCGGAAGATTTTAATATTCTTATAAAATATGCTGAAGACTATGATTTGGTAACGGGTCACCGTGCTGATCGCAAAGATTCTTTTGTGAAGAATATGTCTAGTACGATTGCCAATACTATTAGGCGAGCTTTTACTCACGATGGGATGGACGATACGGGCTGTCCGCTAAAGGTTATCAAAACAGATTATGCGAAGCGCATTCCTATGTTTAGAGGTTTGCATCGTTTTTTACCTGCTATGATTATGTTACAAAATGGGAAAACCATACAGGTGCCTATCAGACATTTTCCACGTATAGCAGGTACCGCAAAATTCGGTTTATGGAATCGTTTACTGGGGCCTTTGATGGACTGTTTTGCATACCTCTGGATGAAGAAAAAGTATATTAATTATGAGGTAGCCAAAAAATCGAATGGATAGTCCTATCTGGATATATTGTATTGGGTTTTTAGCACAGCTTATGTTTTCGGGCCGGCTTATTATTCAGTGGTTTCTTAGCGAAAAACAAAAGCGTGTTTTAACACCTTCTACCTTCTGGTGGTTGAGTCTGGGTGCTTCTTTCTTATTGTTTGTTTACGGTTATTTGCGAGAAGACTTTGCCATTATGTTGGGACAAACATTGACGTATTTTATATACATCCGTAATTTGCAACTTCAAGGGCAGTGGGTGAAGTCACCTAAAACTTTGCGCTGGTTCTTACTTATTTTTCCGGCTCTGTTAGTTATCTATTCCTATAATAACGGTAACTACGATTTGGATAAGTTATTCAGAAACGAAAGTATTCCACTCTGGCTTTTGATATTAGGTAGCATTGCTCAGCTGATATTTACACTTCGTTTTATTTATCAATGGGTATATTCTGAACGTAAGAAAAAATCAAGTTTACCGTTAGGTTTTTGGCTTCTGAGTCTTGTGGGTGGATTACTTATTCTTACCTACGCGATACTCAGAAAAGATCCGGTTCTTTTTGTGGGGCATTTAATGGGAGTTTTTATCTATTTTAGAAATATGCGACTCTCTATAGGTATTGATAAAGAATGAAAATTTCAGAAAAATATTATCCTTTAATTCTCGTAGCAGCTTGTCTGTTTTTGTTCTTTCCGCATCTCGATGTGTTGTATGCTAATATTATGGAAGCGCGTAACTTCAACACCGCTCGGGAAATGCTGGAGCATAACAACTGGGTGTTGACCACAATGAATGGCGAAGCTCGTTATGAGAAACCACCGCTTCCCACATGGCTTGTAGCTTTTTCAGCTGGAATTTTTGGGATTACAAAACTTTGGGCATTACGTTTGCCTTCAGCCCTTATAAGCACGGTTTTGATCTTGTTTAGTTTTTCGCTTTCGCGGAAGCGTATGCAGCTCAGTGCAAAGCAAAGTTTATATGGAAGTTTCATTTTAGCTACTTCATTTTACATTCTTTTTGCAGGCAGAAACGGAACCTGGGATATTTTTGCGCACGCTTTTATGCTAGGCGGAATTTACTTCCTATTTCAGTTTTTTACCACTGAATCAAAAATTTATCAAAATGCTGCACTTGCTGGTTTGTTTATCGGCTTATCTTTTATGAGTAAAGGACCGGTAAGTCATTTTGCCTTATTACTTCCTTTTCTAATCGCTTATGTAGCGGTTTTTAAGCTGAAAACATCCAGAAGTCGCACAGTTCCGTTTATACTTTTAGTGTCGATTACATTGGTCTTGAGCTCGTGGTGGGCACTAGCAATTTATTTTGGAGACAGTGAGACAGCAACCGCAATTGCTGATAAAGAAACGACGGCTTGGGCAAATAGAAATATGCGAGCGTTTTACTATTACTGGAGCTTTTTTACGCAAAGCGGAATCTGGACGATTCCTGCGTTTGTAAGTCTTTTATATCCCTATTTAAAATCAAGGTGTTCTAATTTAAAGATGTATCGCTTCAGCCTGATCTGGACGTTGGCTGCAGTAGTTCTGTTATCGTGTATCCCTGAGAAAAAGTCGCGCTATTTATTGCCGGTACTTATTCCGTTAGCACTAAACACCAGTTTTTATATCGAGTATTTAGTTCGTGCTTTTAAAGTTTTAAAAGACAAACGAGAGACTGTTCCGGTTTATTTTAATTTCGGAATCATTGGTCTGGTTTGTTTCCTGACGCCTATAGCAGGTTATTTGGTTTTGAGTTCCAATTTAGACGGACTTTACTTTTGGTATATTTCTTTGAGCCTGGTGTTGCTGATAACTGGTGTTTTTATCTTTAAATATTTAGCAAAGCGAAAAATAGAACGCGTTTTTTTCTTAGTGATTGGCTTCACTTGCGCGGTGATTACTTTTGGATTTCCACTTGTGCGTGCAAGTTATACGAATGAAGATTACGCGCAGTTGGCGCCTAAAGTTCAGCAGTTACTGTCTGAGGAAAAACAATTGTATTTATTTGAGAATTCTTCTCCGGAACTAATTTGGGATTTAGGGCAACGTGTACCCGTGCTCAATACTCGTGAAGGCTTGCATTTACCTACTCAAACTCCGTTTTATTTAATTTTAGAAGAAGAACGTCAAGAAGAATTGAAAGAGCTGCTGGATGGCTTTAATATGACATTAGAAGGCTGCTATGATGGAAACATAACGACAAAAGCAGATCGTAATTATAAAACCCGAAGAGTTGGTTGCTTATATCTGGTTTCTAAAGCCAATTAAGAAAATAACTTCAGGGCTTTGTTGTTTATCAATTCCCAAATCAAATAGCTAGCAACAGCGCTATATTCTAGCGCTACCAATACTAAATTTTCGTGTACGTTATCTGCTTGATACGCGGCATAACTCAGTATCACAGCCGCACTCCAAATTAAAGCATATCTATATTTTGTAAAAACCGAAAGCAAAAGAGGTGTAGCAATATACCACGGGTGAACGGTTGTAGAAAACGCAAAGTAAATCGAAGCGCTAAATAGCAAGACACAGAGTAGGCGGTTAGGCGAATTATTCTTTCGAAGAAATGTGAAGAGCAGTAAAATTGCAATCACAATAACCGGAAGCATCTTCCCTGCAGAACCTATGATGTTATAGCCTTTAACCTGAAAACCAATCCAGCGAACTATGTAGTAAATACTGGCGTTAAATTCAAATTTCTGAAACCAAAGTGCAATCGTATCTGTAAAATGATTCAGGAGTTCTGCATTTAAAAATGGAGCAAAACTGACAGCAAAAATAAGCAGAGCGACAGAGTAGTATCGAATCAAAAACCAAATGGATTGGAGTGGTTTCTTCAAAAAAGGATTATAGATTTTTGAAATTCGATTTTCTGAACTACTGCTTTTAATCAAATACTGAAACAATACAGGAAGCAGCAGCAGCGGCAATAATTTAACCGAAATAGAACATCCCATTAAGACCGCAGACCAGAGCCAGTTTCCGCGTATTAAAAGGTAGATTGATGCGATTAAGAAAAAGAGCATCACCCCTTCAAAATGTAGATTACCGGTGAGCTCGATGATGATAAATGGGTTGAGAAAATACCAAAAAATCTGATGTTCGGGGAGCTTTAGCTTTTCAAGCAGTTTTCTTCCAATCCAGAGAATTCCAAGATCTGCAGCGATGATACAAAGTCTCAAAACCAAAACACCGCCCAAAATCGAAGAGCCACTCAAAATACCCGAAAGCCAAAAGAAAAACTGATTGACCGGTGGATAGTTAGAGAAATGCTGACGGCTTAAACCACTCATTCCGTCCAATAATACCTGGCTTTGGTTTATGGGAATTTCTCCGGAAGTAACCCACTGATTGGGTGTCAACAAATACGGACTTAAGCCTTTTGCGAGTAGCCTGCCATCCCACAAAAATCTGAAGTAGTCTTGTGATAAATTAGGCAAGGCGATTATAAAAATCAGACGAGCTAAAACACCCAAAATTACTAATGTTTTAAAATTGAATCGTAACAGTTGTATGAGTTTAAAGCTGAGGTAAAACGACCCGGCAAAAAGGGTGATGAGTCGTACAAAATCTGAACGCTCCAGATCGTATGCAAACGCAGCATAAAGTACAAGCACTGTAAGTGCCATTATGATTTGTATTTTATAGGTTTTGAGCGTTTGAAGCAAGAATTCGGGTTTTTAAAATCGATTAAAAATAAGGAATATACTCACGGACTAGCGATTGTAACGGCATCCTTTTTAATCAAGTTTTTGTGATTTAAAACGATATAGTGGAAAGCGCGGTATTGCTGAAGCTATAGGGGAAGAATAAGATCCTAAAACTAAGCTCTTGAAAAAATAGATTTAAAAGCCACAAAACCAAAACCACAAAAAAGCATGAGGTGAAAAAGAATTAAACCAAAATCGTTAATGCGAAATGCACTATAAATCGCAAAACCAAAATAGAGAAAAAGTAAGCTTTCTAAAATCATATTTACTGAGAGCTTTTTCTTGAGGTAGATATTAGTTTTTAAGTTTTTGGTTTTGCTGAGATTGAATTTTGGTGTGCGAATAAATTCTGACTTTTTACCAAAATGCCCTTCTAAAACCGCGAGCGAATTATGAACGCTAAAGCCCATCGCTATAGAAAAAAAGGTAAAAAACATCCCAATATATTTTAGAAAATTCTTGAAGCCGCCACCGTGAATACGTTTGTAAGTGACCCAATAACAACCAAAAAAGATGATTGTACTAATGGCAAAAAAAGCAATCACATTAAAATACCAGCTATACGTGAGATTGTTATTTTTGATATATAAAATAGGCACGCTGAGAATGGCTACCAGTAAAACCAGCAGAAACATACTGCTGTTTAATAAATGGAAAAAACTATGGAATTTAGTTTTAAAAGAAACCGTAGGATCTTTCAATAAGCGACCGTATAATTTTTGAAAGTTCTCTGCTGCACCTTTATTCCATCTGAATTGTTGAGAGCGCGCGGCGCTAATTGCAACGGGTAATTCTGCAGGAGTTTCTACTTCTTCTAAATATTTAAAATCCCATTTGTTGAGTTGGGCGCGATAGCTGAGATCCAGATCTTCGGTTAGGGTGTCGCCTTGCCAGTTACCGGCATCCAGAATACAAGTCTTACGCCAGATACCAGCTGTGCCGTTAAAGTTGATAAAATGATGCCCAAAGTTGCGACCTACCTGCTCCAGTACAAAATGGAAATCTAAAGCAAATGCCTGAATTTTGGTAAGCAATGAGTAATCGCGGTTGAGGTGCGCCCAGCGGGTTTGTACCACGCCTATTTTTTCATCTTTAAAATACGGTACAGTTTTGTACAGCCAGTCAGCATGGGGTACAAAGTCTGAGTCAAAAATAGCGATAAATTCTCCTTTTGCAATCGCAAGTCCTTCTTTTAAAGCACCGGCTTTAAAGCCTGTTCGGTTTGTGCGGGTGATGTGTTTTATAGGGATTCCGGCAGCTTGAAGTATTTCAATCTTTTGACGGGTAGCTGTTAAGCTTTCGTCTGTAGAATCATCTAAAACCTGAATTTCTAATTTATCTTTTGGGTAGTCTAATTGTGCAATATTTTCAAGAAGTCGCTCTACCACGTACAGTTCGTTATATAATGGCAACTGTATGGTCACAACAGGAATTTCTTTAGGATTTGAAAAGTCAAAAACCGGTACGTTTTCGGTATTTTTCTTAGCCTTAAAATAGTTAAGAAGCAGGTTCAATTGTGCCAGACTATACAGAAAAATTACTGTTAGCGCCAGAGTGTATATGATGACAATTGCTGTTTGCATTACTTAAAACTATACTTGAAAATCCATCCTAGAATTTTTACACCGGCAAATATAGCACCTTTAACGGTTCCTGAAACTTTAGAGACACCTATACGGTTTCTATACATCATCGGTATTTCTACATAGGTAAGTCTTTGCTTTAAGGCTTTGAGCTGCATCTCTACCGTCCATCCGTAGGTTTTGTCTTCCATATCCAGAGCGAGTAATTTATCATACTTTATGGCTCTAAATGGACCCAGATCTGTAAATTTTGAATTGAAAAACCAGCGCATCAAGCTAGTTGCTAACCAATTCCCAAAACGCTGTGGAAAGGTCATACTTCCATTTTCTCGTAATTCTTTTACGCGTGCACCTATTACAAAGTCAATATCATCGTTTATAATAGGGGCGACCAAGTCGTCAAGTTGCTCCGGGTAGTCGCTGTAATCACCGTCCAGAAAAACTATAACATCTGGTTTTTCTTTTTGAGATGCTACATAACTCATCCCTTTTAAACAGGCATACCCATAACCCGGTCTGTCTTCAGTCAGTACGGTTGCACCAGCATTTTTAGCGCGTAATTGAGTCTGATCTTTAGAATTGTTGTTGACTACGATTATTTCGTCAACAATATTAGGAATGTCAGCTACAACAAGGCCTATGGAGTCTTCTTCATTAAAAGCCGGGATGATTACTTTAATTTTTTGCATTAAAAGCGGGCGTTAGGGTTGTCTTTTTTAAACTGAGATATGTTCGTCCAGCTTCCGGAGAGTTGATCTTGATCATATCTATTAGCTTTTATAAGTTTTTCATTTTTATAAAGCAGGCCGTAACCTTCCTTTACATTATTTTGATACTGAATTTT
The DNA here is from genome assembly GCF_900129005.1 of Leeuwenhoekiella marinoflava DSM 3653. Taxonomy (GTDB): domain Bacteria; phylum Bacteroidota; class Bacteroidia; order Flavobacteriales; family Flavobacteriaceae; genus Leeuwenhoekiella; species Leeuwenhoekiella marinoflava. The sequence goes on from NZ_FQUN01000018.1 coordinate 61,271, forward strand.
TTCTTTTTGTTTTTTTGATAAATAGACAATCCACCAACTTATTTTTTGATCTTGATCATAATGACCTTCTCTTGTAAGTCTAGCATCACTATCATAATAAAACCAATATCCATTTTTCTGATTATTATGATATGAGCCTTTAGCCTTAATCGATCCTGAAGGGTAATAATAATACCAATATGCTTCTTTTGCAGCACCTTTTTGCCATCCTTCAGCAATTAAATTTCCATTGTCATCAAATTCCCGCAAGTAGATTTTGCTTTCCTGAGAAAAGTAAATGAAACCAATTAAACACAGTAAGGTTTTAAATAGCATGGAATTGTTATTGTAAGACGAAAAAGATTGAGTGAACTAACATTTAGCTTTCAAGGATTGTATACGCAAAATTTACTGTTTAGGTTTTTAACAAAAAATTAAGAAAACTAAATTGTGAATTACAGCGTAAGTGTCGTGTAACTAAAAAACAATTACTATGAACGTAAATTTACGATTTCTTGCTGGTGCTCTTTTTATGCTACCGGTTATGATGATTGCTCAAAGCCCGGTAAGTGGTTTTATGAAAGCTAAAGGATATGGTAGTATTACTGCCTCATTCTCTTCTGAAAAATACGATGAAGTATTTCTGGTGCCAACTAAGGTAGATGGAGTGCCAGTATTTAATGAAGTGCAGACGACCAGTTATTCACTCTATGCTGAATATGGTATTTCAGACAACTTCAACCTGGTATTCAACCTTCCTTACATTAAGTCTGAAGGCGAAGCCACTCCTGAAACCCTTGCTAATAACGGTTTTGAAAATGAGCGCAAAGGGGTGCAGGATGTGAGTCTTTACGGGAAATACCGCTTTGCTTCAAAAGCTACGCCTAACGGAATGATCAATTTTATCGCTGCTGCGGGTATTGAGACGCCTTTAGGAGATTATAGAGTTGATGAAGAGTTACAGTCTATTATCGCGATAGGTAACCGTTCTACAGATATTACCGGTCTTGCCATTGCTACATACAAACACAATGGTGGCTTTTTTGCAACCGGACAAATCGGGTACAGCTTGCGCAGTAACAGCGTGCCTAATGCGTTGTTGAGTGAAGTAAAATTAGGCTATGCAGCTTCAAAATTCTATTTAGACGCGTACGTGGCTAACCAACTATCTGACGATAGTGGTGTAGATATTTTAGGGGAAGGCTTTACGGGCTTTTTCCCGGCAACCCGGGTGAACTATACCCGTATCGGCTTCAATGCGTATGTGCCTGTTTATAAAGGAATAGGTGTTTCTGGCGGATATTCAAACTATATCGAAGGACGTAACCTGGGTGATGCAGATGGCTTTAACTGGGGTGTAACTTATTCGTTTTAAGTAACAGCGATTTAAAATTTTCAATTAACTATTTAAAATATATTATGAAAAATCTATATACATATACCGGGATTGCACTAGCCTGTTTAGGTATCGTTTTAACCACATCTTGCGAGGCTGACTCTGCCTATGAAGATGAGCAACCCTCAATTGCGGGTATTGCTGTAGCCAATGCCGATTTTAGCACGCTGGAAGCAGCAGCAGTTCTAGGCGAAGTTGCAGTTACTCTAAGCAACAGTAATGGGAATGATCCTTCAGGAGACTTCACCGTTTTTGCACCTACAGACGATGCTTTTGCTCGTTTGGGTTTAAAAGAAACAACCTTGGGGGTTCTGCAACAACCTTTTTTAAAGAACACTTTGCTGTATCATGTTTCTGACGGAAATTTGGTAAATGCCGGGTTCGAGGCAGGCGGTAGTGCTCCTTCATTATTGGGTCCCCCACGCCGATTTATAAACCGCGACGGGGCTATGTATATCAATGGTTCAGAAATTTTGGCTACCGATATTTCGGCATCAAATGGAACCGTTCACGTGATCGATAAAGTGATGATCGCTTCAGGTGCAGATGTTGTACAGACAGCTATAGCACTTAATGATGGTAACGTTTTTAAAAACCCTGAACTTACTTTTTTAGTAGCTGCTGTTGTTTATGCTGATTTAGCAGGTGCTTTGAGCAATACTGATGCTAGTTTTACTGTTTTTGCCCCAAACGATGCAGCGTTTAAAGCTGTTTTAGCAGCAGTACTTGGTGATGATTATACCGGTACAACTGATGATATTGCAAAATTAGATACGGCTTTAGGTGCCGGTACAGTACAAGCTATTTTATTGAATCACGTTTTTGCTGATGTTAATGCAGGTCAGTTTACCTCAGAATTAAACGCAGGCACTTATGATGCTTTAGGTTCTGATGATATAACCCTTGGAGCTTTTACTGATGGTGTTCTAACAGTTAGCGGATCTGGTAATACAGCTCCCGCAAATATGGTAATCCCCGATGTACAAACCACAAACGGAATCGTACATGTAATTGATCAGGTTTTATTGCCAGTATTATAAAAATTCCATTATTAAAAAAACGCAGTGTTGCCCATTTCGTAAAAAATGAAAATAATGTTTGATTATTAGATTTGTTATAAGAGGTGTAGGTGGAGATCTGCAGCTTTTTTATGGATAAATGAGTTTGAATTGCAATAATGACGATTAAAGGATTAGCTATTATTCTTAAAATAACGATATCTGGTAATTCGGTTTAAAGAGGTTATACTGGTGCTATTATTTTAGGTTAGGTTAGTTTAAAATTTGAAAATCAAATGTTTAACATTTTGTCTTAAAACCTAATAAGAGAAAGCTTCGTATGTATAGGTTATTAATGCATTAAGAAGTGTACCAATCAAAGTGATCTTAAAAAAATATTCATGTTGTATTGATTAGCCTTAATACCAAAAGATAAAGATCGTTTGTTTGTTATATGATTTGTTTAAAGACGGGAGTTGAGACTTCCGTCTTTTGTTTTTTTTGGAGTTTAAGTCTCTAGCTTTGATTTAAATAATCCATCAGGTCTAAATCATTTCCAAGAAGTATTTCGCGGCTGTTGATGCGATTATCTGTAGCAGCATTTTCCAATTTCAAAACCCCACGCGGGCAAACCGCTGAACAAATACCACATCCCACACAACTGGCTCGAACGATGTTTTCACCCTTCTGAGCATAAGCACGCACGTCAATTCCCATCTCACAATACGAAGAACAGTTACCGCACGAAATGCATTGACCGCCATTTGTGGTAATCCTGAATTTTGAAAATAATCTTTGCTGAAGTCCTAGAATTGCAGCCATTGGGCAACCAAATCGGCACCATACGCGATTCCCAAAAATAGGGTAGAAGCCGGTGCCTATGACTCCACTGAAAATACTCCCTATTAGAAAACCATAGGTTGTGCGCAATGTTTCTGCCGGAATTAAAAACAGCGTGCTTCCGCTGGCATAGTGAATACCTATCAATGCTAAAACGATTACTAAATAACCAATAGCACCATAACGCGCATCTTGTTTTAATTCTTCCTTCTTAAAGATCCATATTACAGCAAAAAGCAGTGTTAGAAAAAAACCTACTCCAATCAGAAAAATATCTTTAGTAAGCCAATATTTGTCAGGATCGTAACCCAAATAGGTAGAAATTACAGCTGTGGTCATCACTATCACAAAAACCAAAACACTGTGTACAACCCAGCGTTCCACCTTCCATGCAAATTCGCTTTTGTCACTGAGATGTCTAAAGGAATCCCCGGCAGTCTCCGCAAGTCCACCACAGCCACAAACCCAACTGCAATACCAGCGTTTGCCGTATTTGTAGGTAAGAATAGGCGTAATCACAAATATTGAAGCAATACCAAAAATCAATAGTGCAAGCCCAATATCACCCGCAGAGATAAAATCATCTACGCGGTACTGCTCAAAATTATAATAGTTGAGCGGCCACACATTTTTTATGTCGTAATACGGCAGACTGAAATCATCAGCGTTAAGCCGCGCCATAAACTCCGGAATTAAAAAAGCAAAAGCCGTTTGAAAAAACATAACGCTTATAGTTCGCAAGCGTTCATAGCGATTGTGGCGGTATTTCCAAAGGAATTTAATACCAAAACCTAAAATAGCAATGGTGTATAAAGTTCCGTAAACAAACCACTGGCTGGCAGGATTTCCACTTAAAATTTTACTTAAAGGATCAAAGATTGCGATGAGACCGGTGTTTTCACCTTTTGCATTAAGGCCTAAAAGATCAGCTTTAAAATAAAGTACAATATAAAACCCGGTAAGGGCAAGGCCGGCAACCCAAGCCAGAAAACCACGACTGGAAATAGATTTAAACCAAACGCCGTCATTTTTTATACCAGCATGTTTATCTGCATAAGCTCCGTATGAAAAGAGAAGAATTCCACCGAAAATTGCAGCCAAAGAAAGTGTCAGCCATAACGCTTTATTAGGCAAATTAATATTAAATAAAGCCAAAAGCAGTATAATTAAACCACCCAAGCCAATTACAGTCCCCACCTTTTGAATGCTGTTTAAAGAAGCCGGCGGCTGTCCGGTAAGCGATAGATCACGTTGTATGCTGCTCATAGTTATGCGGTTTGCTTTGAAGCCTTGTAAGTAGCTTGTATGTATGACTCGTATTTTTTGTAAAACTCTGGATCAAAATTAGCCTGACTCAAATGCTGCAGTACATAATCAATAGACTTACGCTCATTGAGCCAGCGGTCTAAAACTTCGTGACGCATTCTGATTCCAAAGGTATTGATGCCCAGAAATTGCAATGATTTTTTATGAAAGGCGATGGTAATGCATTTTGTATTATCAGGGTGTTTCCAATGAAAATGCTGCTCGTAGTCTTTTTTATTGCGGGAGCTAAAGACCCAGCCGTAAGTTTGATATTCAATGTCAAAAAATTTAGCGCTGTTAAACCAGTTTCCAGGGTTGTATTCAAAGGGTGTTCCGCAGATAGTTTGTGCTACCGTTTCTCCCATCATTCTACCTGTATACCAGACCGCTTCAACTGGTTTGCGTAAGTCTATCGCTTCGCGCTGTTGCGCACAATCGCCAATGGCATAAACATTTTGAATATTGGTTTCTAGTAATTTATTTACCAGAATTCCTTTATCGGTTTCTATGCCGCTGCCTTCTAGAAAGTCGATTTTAGGTTTAACACCGGTGGTGATACCCACTAAATTACACGGAATTTCTTCGCCTTTTTTTGTGATAATGGCTTTAACTTTTCCGTTTCCATCGGCTATAATTTTATCGAGTTCTTCTTCGTGACGCAGGTCAATGCCATGGCTCTGAATATGTTCAGAAATCAATTGAGCTTCGGCATCAGGCAAAATACCAGACCAAAACCCTTTTTCCCGCACCAAAATGGTAACGTCAATTTTACGCGTATAAAGCATTTCAGCCAACTCAACACCAATGAGTCCGCCACCAACTATCACAGCTTTTGGGCAAACCTCATTATTAGGAGCATTTTTCTCTAATAATTCCAGATCTTGTTTAGAGACTAAACCTTGAACGCCTTCGAGATCCTGACCTTCCCAGCCGTACTTTGCAGGTACAGACCCGGTAGCTAGAATAAGCGTGTCGTAGTTTAAAGTCTGGCCATCTGCCATGTGAAGTATTTGATCTTGAGAATCTATTTTTTCAACATAAGCTTGTACTAAATCTATTCGGTTTTTATCCCAAAATTTATCTTCGTAGGGTTTTAGATCTTGCCAGCGCATATGGCCCATATAGACATACATCAATGCCGTACGAGAGAAAAAATGCTCACTTTCGGCAGAAATGATGGTTATTTTTTTATCAGAATTTTTGCGGATGTGACGCGCAGCCGTAACACCGGCGATACCATTACCCACAATAACCACGTGCTCCATATCTATTTTTCGCTGTTAAAATAGTTACAAGATAAGAACTTCATAAGCTCTTAAAAATCTTTTTAACTGCATTTTTAGACGAAAGAAAATACAAGAGCTATCTAAAATTTCCAGTATTTTTAGTGCGATGAGAATATGTATTCGTTTTTTACTTGTGGTGCTCATAGCCATTAGCATTGCAGGCTGCTCTGCAACTCCTGTGACCGAGCAAAAGATAAATGGGGTTAGTTTTGTTTCTTCAAAAGATACATTAATGCAATCGCATATAGATCCCATTCTTAATGTTGGCGTAAGTCACGCTGCGGTTATGCCGTTTGCTTTTGTACGAGATAAAAACCATCCTGAGCTTCAATTCAATTCAGAGCGGCAATGGTTTGGAGAGCGATACACCGGTGTAAAGCAATACATCGAAGCCTTACATCAAAATAACATTATGGTGATGGTAAAACCGCATATCTGGATTTGGCGCGGCGTTTTTACCGGCGATATGCAGATGGATTCTGAAGCAGACTGGGAGCTTTTTGAGAAAAGTTATGAAGACTATATTTTGCTATACGCGGCATTAGCCGAAGAAACCCATGCCGAATTATTTTGTTTAGGAACTGAACTTTATAATTTCACTAAAGAACGACCGGAGTTCTGGGTTTCTTTAATTCAAAAAGTACGTCAAGTTTATTCCGGGAATTTGACTTATGCAGAAAACTGGGATAAGGTTGATAAAGTGACTTTTTGGGGTGCGTTAGATTTTATAGGTGTTGATGCGTATTTCCCGGTTACTGATGAGGCTACACCAACAGTTGTTAAAGCGAAGGAGGGCTGGGAACCGCATAAAAATTTGCTGATATCACTTTCGCGGAAGCATAACAGACCGGTTCTGTTTACAGAATTTGGGTATCGAAGCGCAGATTATGCAGGGAAAGAACCCTGGGTAAGCGACCGCCATAATGGGAAAATGAATGCTAAAGCTCAGGCGAATTTATACGAAGCAGTATTTGAAACGTTTTGGGGCGAAGATTGGTTTGCCGGTGGTTTTGTCTGGAAATGGTTTCACAATCACGAGCGCACCATACAAGAAGAAAACAACCGCTTTACCCCGCAAGGAAAAGAAGCAGAACAGGTTTTGAAAAAGTGGTCTAAACAAGATGTTAAATAAAGGTTTTAAGTGTCAAATTCTTGCCAATTGATATTTGTTTAAGACCTTGATTTTGTGATTAGTTCTAGTTTAGCAACACTAACTAAAAATTTAAATCATGTCAATTCTTACAATACTAATTTCTATTCTATTACCACCTTTAGGTGTTGCAATGGCAAAAGGAATTGGAAAAGATTTTGTTATCAATGTGATACTTACTTTATTAGGTTGGTTGCCGGGAGTAATTCACGCATTTTATGTGAATAGCAGAGGTTAAGCTATAAAATAATATTAGCATTGGGTTTTATAAGTCTATTTATGAAACCCTTTTTTTATGCGTATTCTTTTTTTGGGTTTAGTATTTTTTACACTTTCGGTACAGGTGTTGTGTGCGCAAACAAACTTCAAATCTGAAGCTTTAACGGCTGTCATTATTTCTAGCGATAGTGAACAAACACTGCATTTCTATAAAGATATTCTAGGACTGAAAGATGCCGGAGGGTTTACAATTGATGCAGATTTTGCCAAACGTTTAGGTTTGTCAGATGGAGTATCTTTTCATGTTACCTTATTAAAATTTTCTGATTTACCAGATTCTGCATCAGCTTGAATTTCTAATTCTTTCTTCAATTGTTCCCAAAGCAGTTTACGGTCTTTACTTTATCCGGAAGTAACGGTTACAAGCTCATAAAGCTGTCGCTATTTTTCGTGATCTTTACGAATGGCTTTGAAAATATTCATGGTATAGTTTTTTAGATTTGTATTGAAAATGCACCGAAGTTTTACAGAAGATTGTTAATGAATCATCAGTTTTTTAAAATTATTGATAATGTTTAATTCTTATAAATTGTATTCAAGCTATTTTTTAAGATGCTTGCAATAGTATTCCAGTAATTCTTCTGCGGAGGAACCAAACCATTTTTTGATATAAATATTTAAGAAGTGATACTGCACATACCACACGCCATACTTGTCATACATACGTGCAGAAGATTTAATAGGGTGCTGAATAACTACAAAAGAATTGCGAGCGTACAATTCATTAATGAGAATGTTGTCTTCATAAATAATGTAACTCTCATCAAAGCCACCTATTTCATCAAAAAGTTTACGAGTTATGAACTGACTTTGATCGCCTCCACGACATGCTCTCCAACTGAATTTTGTTAACCAACTAGCTAAACGCAACCACCAGTGATTGCTGTCAAAACGCATTTTAAAACAACCGGCAGGATTGCCTTTAGCAACTTTGTCTGCTATGTATTGGTCAAAGTTTTTAGGAGGGAAAGAATCTGCGTGTAGAAAATACAATATAGAACCGGTAGCGTTATTAGCGCCGATATTCATCTGCTTAGCACGACCACGCTCTGAAGAAACGATGTGAATTTTAAGTGGACTTTCAGTCTGAATACGTTTAGCTACATTCCAAGTTTCATCTGTGCTGCCACCATCTACTATAAGTATTTCCAGCGAATTTGTAAGTGTTGCATTATCAGTAAGATGTTTTAAAAGAAAAGGTAAGTTTTCCGCTTCGTTAAGAACCGGGATGACAATACTAATCATAAAATAAAGTTCGATAAATCAATGGTATAGCGTAGGAGGTCTTTCAAAACTATATTAATTCTAACGCATAAGCATAAAAAATCCCGGATAGATTTTCGGGATTTTAAATTAATTAATCTGTTGGGCTACTGCTCATTCAAATTCCAGTCATAATCTTTGTAAGAGATAGTTGCGCCAGAATTTATTTTCGTTTTACTGTATTGATTAATATAATCTGCAACAGTAGGAGTTTTATCAGTTATAAAATCTTTTTTGTACCAGTCAAAAATTGATGAAACTTTAGGGCTGTTTACGCTAATATCGTTCTTGTCAGAATTTACAAATTCTTTTGTAGCACGCTCTAATTGCTCATTTATTTTTCCGGCTGTATAAGCTTCGTTTAGTAATTTAGGGCAAGAAACAGAAGCACAATTTATAGCGAAATGTATACGAGGTTCGTTCATTTTACGCAGTACGCCATTTTCAATTCCACCTAAAGAAAGCTCTTTGTTACCAACAGGAACAATACCTTTTGTCCAAGCTCCATTAATAGCTTTTATACTTTTTACCGGGTAATTATTTAAGATAAGAGCTACAGTGTAAGCATTGTATAAATTGATATAATACGCTAGTAACTCTTGTACAGACCAGTCATTAGAAGGTTTGTATCCAGATAATTGCTTTAGATATGCATCTAGTTTAGAACGATCGGTTTTAAAACCTTTATAATTTACCATTCCATTTGCATCAACGTGCTTTTTAAGTAAAGCATCCCACGCACTGTGATCTATATTTTCTGCAGAGTTAGCCGTTGTAGAAGTTAACTTTTCTGGAGCCTCTTTAGTAGGCTGTCCTCCACTGGTAAGACCTGCTGCAGAAAGTAAGTTGCAACTGTTTAATGTGAAAGCCAGTGTAAGACATATAAATATTCTTTTCATAAGGAAATACATAATCTGTTTGTTTGGTAATACATACGCAAGATAACAGGATGTAGATTTGAGATGTTTAATATTAACAGCATTCTTAACAGATTTGAGGGGTAATTTAGTCTTTTGTAATCTTTTATTCAGGTATTGATTTGATTTACTGATTATTAGCTAAATAAATCATTGTTGATTTCTGTGCCGTTAATTATCGTAATTTTGCAGCGCAAAAACTTCCTTCAGATAAAATACTTGAGGGAACAATTTGAAAACAAAATTGTTTGATTTAAGCGATTGCGTTATCAAATCTCGATTATCGGGAAAAGCACAAAGAAAGATTTATGAGTATTGTAGCTATTGTAGGGAGACCTAATGTGGGAAAATCCACTTTTTTTAACCGCCTCATTCAACGTAGGGAAGCTATTGTTGATTCGGTAAGTGGTGTTACGCGTGATCGTCACTATGGAAAGACCGACTGGAACGGAAAGGAATTTTCTGTTATTGATACCGGTGGGTATGTAAAAGGAAGTGATGATGTATTTGAAGAGCAAATAGATAAGCAGGTTGAACTTGCAATTGACGAAGCAGATGCCATAATTTTTATGGTTGATGTAGAAAGCGGAGTTACCGGGATGGATGAGGATGTGGCTACGCTGCTAAGACGTCAATCAAAGCCGGTTTTTCTGGCGATCAATAAAGTTGACAATGCGATGCGTGAAGAAAACGCAGTAGAGTTCTACAGCTTAGGTCTGGGTGATTATTATACCATTGCTAGTATAAGCGGTAGTGGTACCGGTGATTTGCTTGACGCTCTTGTTGAGGCATTACCTGAAAAAGAAGAAGTAGAAGAACGCATCTTGCCTCGTTTTGCTGTGGTAGGGAGGCCTAATGCCGGTAAATCATCTTTTATCAATGCGTTGATTGGTGAAGAGCGTTATATTGTTACAGATATTGCAGGGACTACGAGAGATTCAATTGATACAAAATACAATCGTTTTGGTTTTGAATTCAATCTGGTAGATACTGCCGGAATACGTCGTAAGGCTAAAGTAAAAGAAGATCTTGAGTTTTACTCAGTGATGCGATCTGTGCGTGCCATAGAACATTGTGATGTATGTCTGGTTGTTCTTGATGCAACAAGAGGTTTTGACGGGCAGGTTCAAAATATTTTTTGGCTCGCAGAGCGAAATAAAAAAGGGATTGTTATTCTTGTGAATAAATGGGACTTGGTAGAAAAGGAAAACAAAACCATGCGTGAGTATGAGAAAATGATTCGTCAGGAGATGGAACCGTTTACAGATGTGCCTATCGTTTTTATTTCAGCATTAACTAAGCAACGTGTTTTCAAAGCGATTGAAACAGCTGTCAAAGTTTTTGAAAACCGTACTAAGCGTATTAAAACAAGTGTGCTTAACGATTATATGTTACCGGTGATTGAAGCGACACCGCCACCAGCAACTAAAGGGAAATACATCAAAATCAAATACTGTATGCAGTTGCCTACACCGCATCCGCAGTTTGCATTTTTCTGTAACCTTCCACAGTATGTTAAAGATCCGTATAGACGTTTTATTGAAAATAAATTACGGGAAGAGTTTGACTTTGAAGGTGTACCGGTAGCGGTATATTTCCGTAAGAAATAACACTTCTTTTTTTATATAAATCATAAAAGCCCATTTTTTTTATAAAAAGTGGGCTTTTGCATTAAACCTTTTGCATTTTCTTCAGTCTTAGAATAAACGTATAATGTACATCTATTAGGTTTATGAAGCATTTCTTACTTCTTCTTTTTGGGATTTTATTAGGTCAATCTCTGTTTGCGCAAAACTTTGAACTTTCAGGAAAAATTTTAGATAACAATGGCGTTCCGTTAGAATCTGCTACGGTTTATGTAGAAAAAGCAAGTGATACTACCTTGGTAACCTATGGTATTACAAATCGGGAAGGTTTTTTTGAGATGGAAGGTAATACAGATCAAAAAAAGTTAAACCTTTTTGTGTCTTATGCCGGTTTTAAACCGATGCGTAAAGAAGTCAGCATAGAGCCTAAAATAGAGATGGGTAATCTTAAACTGGAAATACAAGATAATTTGTTAGATGAGGTTGTGGTGGTTGCTAACCGGGCGCCGGTAACAGTCAAAAAAGATACGCTTGAGTTTAATGCGGCCTCCTTTGACACCAGACCCGATGCGAATCTTGAAGAGTTACTTAAAAAACTTCCGGGTGCAGAAGTAAATTCAGATGGTGAGATAACCATAAATGGTAAACCGGTTTCTAGAATTCTGGTAAACGGAAAAGAGTTCTTTGGTGACGACCCTAAAATCGCAACTAAAAACCTTCCGAAGGAAATTATTGAAAAGCTACAGGTAGTTGATACCAAGACTAAGTCTGAAGAATTTACCGGGAAGTCCGGAGATTCTGAAAACAAGACCATCAACATCACGATTAAGAAGGATAAAAACAAAGGATATTTTGCCCGTGCTACAGTTGGCGGTGGGACAAACGAGCGCTATGAAATGAGCGGTATAGGTAACGTCTTTAAAGATAATATGCGTTTGACGGCTCTTGCAGGATCTAATAATATCAATAGTTCAGGTTTTGATTTTGATGATGTTTACGGAATGATGGGGCGTAGCGGTGCACGTGCTGTAGCTTCGGGAAATCGAAGTGGAGGGATCACTAAATCTGAAACAGCCGGTCTGAACTATAGTAACGAATGGAATGATAAATACGAATTCAACGGTGATTATTTCTTTGATCGTTCTGATACAGATACCCGCTCTAGAACTGAACGTGAAAATATTTTACCCGATACAACTTATTACTCGAACTCAGAAAATAGTAGTAACGCTTTAAACGACAGGCATCGTGCTAATGCACGTTTTGAAGTAGAATTTGATACGCTGACGCGTCTTTCTTTTTCTCCAAGATTCAATACTAATAAAACCAAATCTATTCGCAGTTCGATGGCAAATTCTTTAGACGGAAATCGCGATCTGGTAAACAATACTGAAACTGCAAATCAGGGAGATGGTTCTAGCATGAGTTTTAATAATAATCTTGATTTTATAAAACGTTTTGGAAGCCGTGGAGCTTATTTAAGATTAGAGCTTTCTCAGGATTATAGCGATCAGGAGAACGATGACTTTTACTTTTCGCGTAGTGAATTCTTTGGAGATGATGCCCGTACCGAAGTTCAGGATCAATATATAGATGAAGATGAGAAACAGTATGAGTATGGCTTTGAGGTAGAGCAGCGACTGGTTCTGGCAACAGACTTTTTTATGGATCTGTCTTATGATTTTTCTTCTGTAAAGTCTACTAACTCGAGATACATTTTTGAAGCAGATGATACCGGGAATTATACGGTACAAAATGATACGTTGAGCAGTGATTTTGAGGTAAACACCTTTCGTAATACGCCAAGTATAGGCTTAAACTATGACCACGAGGCATGGCGCATCAATACAAACTTTGGGTTGCTAAATACGATACTTAAAAATGAAAATTTGCTCAATCCGGTAAGTTTTGATAATACCTATAACAATTTGTATTTACAGGCACGAGTAAATTATGAATTGCAGCGTTCTAAGAGTATTTATTTAAATTACCGAACCAACGCAAACACACCTTCAATCCGTCAGTTACAACCAGTTCCTGATAGAACAAACCCGTTAAATATTGTTATCGGTAATCCAGAATTACGTCCTGCTTATAGTCATAATATAGATGGAGGTTTTAGAAGTTTTAATTTTGGAGCCGGTGGCGGTAGCGGTATTTTTAGTTCGTTCTCTTTAAATTTTACCGAAAACCAGGTAGTTTCTGTAAGTACGATAGGAGATGATTTAAGACGTACTACAAGCTATGCAAATGTAGATGGCGCAATGGCTGCAGGAGTACGCCTTTTTTATACTAAAAGTACCCGTAAAGAGGAAAAGGAGTTTAGATACCGGTTGAGTCTTACCGGGAATTACAACAAGAATGTAGGTTTTACAAACGGAACTTTATTCAATTCAAAACGGTTTAGTTTCAGTCCGGGGATACGGCTTACCTATGCGATTCAAGAATTTTTTGAGTTGAATCCAAGCTATAGCCTGACTTACAATGATACACAGTATTCTATAAATACTGGACGAAACGAAGATTTTGTCAATCATACTGTTGGTTTTGAAGCGACAACTTTCTGGCCAAAAAGTGTGATTTTTGGTAATGATATCACATATAACTACAACGGTAATGTATCTCCTGGTTTTCAAAATTCTTCAATTCTTTGGAATAGCAGTTTAGGATATCAATTTTTAGATGAAAAGGCTACGTTAAAACTCAAGGTTTATGATTTGCTGGATCAGGTGGTAGATACTCGTAGAATAATAGGAGACGATTATATTCAAGATACAAACAGTTTGATTTTAACTCAATATGCGATGCTGAGTTTCACGTATAAACTCAGCAATTTTGGAGGTCAATCTGGAAGTGGGAATAGAAGAGGAGGTCCTAGAAGAAGATAGATTGTTAGTATAAAGTGATTGAGCAAGAAATAGTTAAAGTTATCTTAAAGATAATAACTAATTTTTTAGTTTTATAAGAAATACATTTCTTCGTGTATCAATCAAAAAACAATCATGATCAATCGTTACTTACTGTGCCTCGTACTAGGCCTATTCTCCATTAGTGCATTCTCCCAAGATTTTAAAATTACCGGTAGTTTGATCGATAATGAACAGCAGACACCCATAGAAGCGGCAACTGTTGTTCTCGAAACGTTAAAAGACAGTACTATGATTACTTATACGATAAGTGATCGCAATGGTAATTTTGAATTGAGTGGTAAAAACTCGCTGGCCAAGGCAAATCTTTTTGTCACTTTTGTGGGGTATCAATCTTTTGAAAAGGAGATAGATTTTACTCAAAACAGCACGATTGATTTGGGATCTATTCCGTTAGAATTTCAAGTAGAATCTTTAGGAGATGTAGTGGTAAAAGGAAGAGCTGCTCCAGTGGTTATAAAAAAGGATACCTTAGAATTTAATGCAGCTTCTTTTAAAACAAATCCAGATGCAACACTAGAGGATTTACTTAAGGAACTTCCCGGAGCAGAAGTTGATGCAGATGGTAAGATACGTATAAACGGAAAACCGGTTAGTAATATATTGGTAAACGGGAAACCCTTTTTTAGCGATGACCCTACTATTGCAACCCGTAACCTTACTAAAGAACTCATTAATAAAATTCAGGTAGTTGACACTAAAACAGAGTCACAGGAATTTGCAGGAGAGGAAGGAGATAGCGAGAATAAAACGATCAATATAACTATTGACGAGGATAAAAATAAAGGGCTCTTTGGTCGTGTTGCTGCTGGTGGAGGAACCGATGATCGTTTTGAATATGCCGGGATAGGTAATTATTTTGACAACGATTTGCGAATAAGTGTTTTGGGAAGTGGAAATAATATCAATTCTCCGGGTTTTAGTTTTGGAGAGATTCAGAAAATGTTTGGTAATGCAAATTCAATCTCTATTAGTAGCAATGGCGGTTTTAATATAAGCGGTAGAAGCTTTGGTATGGGAAGTGGTATTGTAAATTCACGTAACGCAGGAATGAATTTTGCCAATGATTTTGGTGAAAAAATAGAAACTTCTGCAGATTACTTTTATTCCGGCTCCAATAGTTTTGAAGAAACCCAGCGTAATCGAGAGAATATTTTACCTCAAAACCGTTTTACATCGGTAAGTGCTTCAAGAACAGATTCTAATGTTGATGATCATTCGGCAAACCTTAGATTTCAGGCTAAAATTGACTCTACACTAATGATTGAGGTTTTGCCTAGGTTTTCTTATTCTGAAGGGCAAAATACCGGTAGTGGTAACTCAGAAGTAACTAACGTTGACGGAAGCTTAGTGAATGAGAGCGATTATGAAAATAGTAACTTTAGAACGACTCGTAACTTTGGTAATCGCCTAACAGCAACTAAAAGATATGGGGATAAAGGAGGGTTTATTAGAATTAATGGAAACCTTCAGTTAGACAATACTCAAAGCGACGATTTTACAAATTCGCAAACAAATGTCTATGGAGATAATCCCAGTCAAATTCTGCGTAATCAATTTACTGATGGGGATAATGTAAACAATGGTATTACAACTAATGTAAACTGGCGAATTCCCATTATAGCTAAAAAACTATTTGTAGAGACTGAATATGAATACAATTCTCAAAATCGAACCAATACACAACTCGTGTACGGTTTTGATAATGTCAGCCAAAGTTTTGATGATATCATTTTACCTCAAAGTACCGATTTTGAAAGTAGAAACCGAACCCATAAACCGCAACTGGGAATCACGTATAACGATAAAAAAATAAGAGCAGGTATTAGTGCAGCTTATGTAGCCCGAAAGTTAACCGGTGAAGATTTGTTAACTGACAACACAGGAAACAGAGTACGAGATATTGACTTTGAAAATAAATTTAATGCTCTTGAGGCTTCAGCACGGTTGAATTATAACTTCAGTCAGAAATTCAGCCTTTGGTCATCTTACCGTTTGAACAATAACGCTCCAGATGTAAGGCAGCTGTCACCATATCTTGATGTTTCAGACCCAATTAACACCTTACAGGGAAATCCCAACCTGAACCCAACAAACAGCCATTCATTTAATTTAGGATTAAACAATTATGATTGGGAATCCAGAACAGGATTTTATGCTTACATAGGAGCAAACTTTACTAATGATCAAGTAGTGAATCTTACAAGAGTTGATGATAATTTTGTTAGAGAAACTACATTTACAAATGTTGATGGGGTTTATAATGCTAATGCAAGTGTTAGTTATAACAAAGATATCAAGTTAGATAGTCTTAGAACTTTAAAAATTGAAACTGGGTTATACGGTAGTACTAACCGCTTTGTGAACTTTTTTAATGAAGATCAGTATGCTAGTTTGACTAAAAGAGTAGAACCTCGCTTAGGTCTGCGCTTTACTTGGAATAAATGGTTTGAGTTACGACCAGAATATAGTATTGAATTTAACAACACAAGTTTTAATCGTGACTTTTTTGACGGGCGTGAGTTTACACAACATTCTGCACGTTTGCGTACCACCACGTTTTTCCCAGAATGGCTTACTTGGGAAAATGATATACGCTACATCTATAATCCTAATGTAGGTTCTGGTTTTCAGAAAGATGCTGTTTTTTGGAATAGTTCTTTAGCCTATTCCTTCTTGCAGAATAAAGCATTGGCAACATTCAAAGTTTATGATTTGCTCAATCAGAATACAAACTCGCGCCGTAATGCAACGCAATCTTATGTAGAAGATGTACAGAGTACTGTGTTGCAGCAATACTTTATGTTGAGTTTTAGTTATAAATTCAATACGCTTGGGAAAAAAGGTGAGGTTAGAGAGAATAATTGGTTTGATTAAATTGCTGAAAACTTTCGGGTTAGTTATTATTGTTTTGTACAATGCAGCCCAAAACTGCGTTCGTCAATTATAAATTCTCAGCCTTCTCTGGTTGAAGAAACTGAGATTGTTGTACTTCCTGTGGAAGATAATCAGGATTTAAATGGAATTGAAGTAGGAGAGTTGAGAGCCTCTGATAACGGACTATCAAAAGATTGTACCTATCCCCAAATGATAGCCCTGCTGAAAGAAATTGCCCGAAAAAATGGCGCAAACCTTATTAAGCTGGTCAAAAATAAAGAGCCAGATTTATGGAGCACTTGCGCCAGGATTAGTGCTGTAGCGTACCGTGTTAATAATCCTCAAAAATATCAGTTAGAAATAAGCTGGTCAGAAAACAGAAAACTAAGTTGGGATGATTTTAAAGGTGAGGTTTCAGAAAAATCTTCTTTTGATACAGAGAGTTACTGTTCTATAATTTATCAAACGAGTTTATTTAGCGTATTTACAAAAGCCAAGCTTGTTGTTACAAATACATTTGACTGTACCAAAAGTTGGGTGCGAGCCGATAAAAAGACTGATTCGATTTTAAATCACGAGCAGCGTCACTTTGATTTGTGTGAAGTCTATACTCGTAAACTCAAAGCTGAATTGACTAAGCAAAATATTCATGCAAGTTCCGGAAAAGCAATAGATGAAGTATTTTTAGAATTTGAAAAGCAATATAATGAAGCACAGCGCAAATATGACGAGGAAACCCATCACGGGACAGAAGTTATAGCTCAGTCTGGTTGGGATAGTTATATAGATTTACAGCTAGGGCTCTAAAGCTTTTAAATACGTTAATAAATTGAGTAGATGTGCTTCAGAATGAATCTTCATCAACGTATTGAAGTACCACAGCCCATCATTAAGACTTGTATTTTCTAAACGCCACGCAACTTCGCTTAGATCAATAATAAGGTCTGTAAGATCATCTAAAGCGTCCCCGGTAACAACCTCTGGTGAATGTTCAAGTTTTAATAGTTCTGAAATTTGGTTATAATAACCAAATTCCGGGAAATTCACTTTTACGTGCGCATAAACTTCAGCATAATCCAGACGTTGCACTTCTTCGTAAAGTTGCTCATCAAAATTTGAATTCAGATTGACGTAGAGCGCATAGAGGTCTCCCAGAGATTTTTTTAGAGAAACTATAGTGTTCGTTTGCACAACTGGTGTTGTTCCGTATTGGGTGATCTGATGTATGAGTTTTAGAAAAGATTCCAAATCAATTGCCTTTTAAAATTGGGGTATTAACTGATGGTTATTGCGGTGTGAAATGAACAACACAACTTTAGCAGGCGTGTTACCACCCACCGGAAGCACCGCCTCCGCCAAAGCCTCCGCCTCCGAAGCCACCACCAAAGCCTCCGCCGCCGCCAAAACCACCTCCAGAAGATCCTCCTCCAAAGCCACCTCCTCCAAGGCCGCCACGACCCAAACTGCTCAAGATAATAACATCAAGTAAGCTGCCGGCTCCACTGCGTCTACCACCATTTCTACCTCCGCCACCTCCACGAGATCGACTGAGAATAAAAATGATAACAAAGAAGATTATAATAACTGGCAAAAAGTTTTTGAAACCGGGCTGGTTATTCTGTGGTCTTGCACCTTCATATTCTCCTTGCAACATTTGGAAAATAGCATCAGACCCTTGATCTAAACCAGCGTAATAATCTCCTTTTTTAAACTGCGGAATGATAACGCGGTTGATCACCTGTTCTGCCATACGATCTGTTATGATTGTCTCAATACCATAACCGGTATTGATGTCAACCTTACGATCTTTAGTGGCTAATGTGATGAGAATACCGTTGTCTTTACCTTTTTGACCAATTCCCCATTTCTGTCCCCATTTTGCTCCTAGAAAACTAATGTCTTCTCCTTTGGTACTTGGAATAATAACAACTACAATTTGAGTTGAAGTTGTATCGCTGTATTTAACCAGTTTATTTTCTAAAGCAGATTTTTGACCGGAATTTAAGAGTCCGGCATAGTCGTAAACACTGGTTTGCTCACTGGGAACTTCAGGAATGTCATACTGTGCAAAACTTGTTGCGGTAAGGCAAAAAAGAAAAGCAATGAGCACTGCATTTCTAAAAGTATATAATTTGGATAAATAAATCAAGAGGTTGATATTTCGTCTGAAAGTTCATTTATGTCGTCTTCATCCCAAGGAAAAAAGTGTGCAAGTTGCTCACCCGCAGAAATAATTCCTTTTACTAAACCACTTTTAAACTTTCGATTTTTAAATTCAGTTTGCATCAAGTCTTTGGTGCTTTGCCAAAATCCTTCAGGAACAACTTTATTAATACCGCGATCCCCACAAATAGCAAACTTTTTAGCGTCTATTGCCACATAGATTAGAACACCATTTTCTGCTTTGGTATTGTCCATTTTCAGTTGGTGAAAAAGCAGTTTTGCTCGCTCTAGCGCTTCACCTTCACATTGGCGTTCCAGATGCACTCGAATCTCACCAGATGTTTTGAGTTCGGCTTGACGTATGGCTTCTACAACGTCCTGTTCTTCCTCGGTATTTAAAAAGTCTTCAACTATAGATGCCATTATGCTGCGTCGTTATTGAAGTCAAAATTGACCTCAGGAGCACTTTCAGCACCTTCATCCGCTTTAAAATATCCCATCTCTTCAAAGTTACCAATGAAGTTATTTACGATATTATTAGGGAAAGTCTTGATGTGCTTGTTATAAGGAGCGATAGCCTCGTTGTAACGGTTACGCTCTACATTGATGCGGTTTTCGGTACGCTCCAATTCGTTGATGAGTTCTTTGAAGTTTTCATTAGCCTTTAGGTCAGGATAACGTTCTACCGTTACTAAAAGTCTAGATAAAGCAGAGCTCACACCACTTTGAGCTTGTTGAAACTGCGCCAGTTGCTCTGGAGTAACATTAGATGGGTCTATGTTCACGCCGGTAGCTTTAGAACGAGCTTCAATAACGTCTGTAAGCGTTTTTTGCTCAAATTCTGCATAACCTTTAGCCGTGTTTACAATATTAGGAATCAGATCAGATCTACGCTGATAGCTGCTTTCTACGTTGCCCCATTGTTTTGTTGCGTCTTCTTTTAATGTTATTGCGTTATTGTAAAAGCCTTTAAAAAATGAATAGCCAATAATTCCCAAAATAACGATTACGATGAGTGCAATGAGTCCTTTTTTCATGTTTGATGATTGATTTAGAGTTGATCTTTTAATTCTTGAAGTTGTGCTTTTATGCCTTCCAATTTTCTAATAAGATCAAATTTATTGAGTGTTTGTTGTTTATTTTCTTTTAAATGCGTTTTAGCTCCTTCTAGAGTAAAGCCACGTTCTTTTACTAAGTGATAGATCAGTTCCAGATTTTTAATGTCTTCCGGAGTGAATTTACGATTGCCCTTAGCATTTTTCTTAGGTTTAAGTGCGTCAAACTCTTTCTCCCAAAAACGTATCAATGACGTGTTTACGCCAAAGGCTTCAGCGACTTCGCCGATGCTATAATATAATTTTTCGGGCAGTTGTACGTGCATTAATCCAGAGATTGGTTTTCTAGCTGAGCTTTCTGTAAAATTACATCAAACTCTTCAGGGGAAAGATTTCCGTAGTAGAAATTAATAGGGTTAATGCGTTGCCCATCTTTAAAGATTTCATAGTGCACATGTGGTGCTTCAGAGCGACCTGTACTTCCCACGAAACCTATTAAATCTCCACGTTCAACTTTTTGTCCTTTTTTTATATTGTATTTATACAAATGTGCATAAAGACTCACATAACCATAACCGTGATCAATACGTATGTGATTTCCGTATCCGGTAGCGTTGTTATCTGCACGCTCTACAACACCATTACCGGTAGCATAGATAGGTGTTCCGCGAGGAGCGGTAAAATCCATTCCCCAGTGCATTTTACGCTCTTTTGTAAAAGGGTCTGTACGTAAACCGTATCCAGAAGCTATTCGAGTAAGGTCTTTATTGGCGACAGGCTGTATAGCCGGTATTGCATCAAGAAATTTTTCTTTTTCTTCTGCTAAGACAGCAATTTCATCGAGTGATTTGCTTTGAACCACAAGCTGTTTAGTTAGAATGTCAAGCCGTTTGTTAGTTTCTATAATCAATTTAGAATTGTCATATCCTTCAAGATCTTTATAGCGGTTTACACCTCCAAAACCCGCTTTACGCTGCTCATCAGGTATAGGGTTTGCTTCAAAATACAGTCTGTAAATACTGTTGTCGCGCTCTTCAATCTCACCAAGAACATGCTGTACTTGATCTAATTTTTTGTTGAGCACGCCATATTGAACTTTCATATTCTGAAGTTCGCGAGTAAGTGCTTTTTCGCGAGGAGTTTCCAGATCCGGAATATTGAGGTAAATAAGCAGGAGAATAAAACCAGCTAAAAAAGATGCCACAATAGAAAGCAATCCGTAGCCAAGTTTACGACCTTTACGCTTCTCTATTTTTTTATAGGAAAGCGTCTCTTTATCGTAATAATATTTAACCTTAGACATTATTTAAATTATTCTATTTTTGCGTTAAAATTCAGGTCTCTAACCTTTAATTAAATAAAGGGAAACGAACAAATATAAAAAATAGTTTGCCGCTAATGCTATATTGGCAAAATCTACTCTAAAATTCACTCATGAAATCCCAAGAAATACGCGATCAGTTTTTATCATTCTTTACGTCCAAAAACCATTCCATCGTGGCTTCTGCGCCAATGGTGATTAAAAATGATCCTACATTGATGTTTACCAATGCAGGAATGAATCAATTTAAGGAATTTTTTCTTGGTAATGGGATTCCAAAAGATACGCGGGTTACTGATACCCAGAAATGTCTGCGCGTAAGTGGAAAACATAACGATCTTGAAGAGGTAGGTAAAGATACCTATCACCATACAATGTTTGAGATGCTGGGTAACTGGAGTTTTGGGGATTACTTTAAACAAGAAGCGATAGACTGGTCTTGGGAGTTGCTTACCGAAGTCTTTAATATTGATAAAGACAAGTTGTATGTGACCATATTTGAGGGAGATAGCAGTGAAGACCTGGAGCGAGATACCGAAGCTTTTGATATGTGGAGCAAACACATTGCAAAAGATAGAATCTTAAACGGAAATAAAAAAGATAACTTTTGGGAAATGGGCGATCAGGGACCTTGTGGACCGTGTTCTGAGATCCACGTTGACCTGCGTTCTGAAGAAGAAAAAGCAAAAATACCGGGAGCTGATTTAGTGAATGCAGATCACCCGCAAGTAGTAGAAATCTGGAACCTGGTTTTTATTCAATTTAACAGAAAAGCAAACGGTTCTCTTGAAAACCTTCCGGCACGACATATTGACACCGGGATGGGTTTTGAAAGATTGTGTATGGTGCTTCAGAATAAAACATCAAACTACGATACTGATGTTTTTACACCGCTTATTCGAGAGATAGAAACCATCACCAATTCAAAATACGCTTTAAAAGAAGAAACAGATATCGCGATTCGTGTAATTGCAGATCACGTGCGTGCTGTTGCATTTTCAATAGCAGACGGGCAATTGCCTAGTAATACCGGAGCGGGTTATGTGATACGTCGCATCTTGCGTCGTGCCGTGCGTTACGGTTTTACCTTTTTAGACACTAAAGAGCCTTTTATATACAAATTGGTTAGCGTTCTTGTTGATGAAATGGGAAAAGCTTTCCCGGAATTGAAAAAGCAACAGAATCTTATTTTCAATGTAATTAAAGAGGAAGAGCAAAGCTTTTTAAGAACACTCGATCAAGGCTTGGTTCTTTTAGATTCAATAATAGCAGACACAACCGGAAAAGAAGTTTCGGGAATGAAAGCTTTTGAACTGTATGATACGTATGGTTTTCCTATAGATTTAACTGCATTAATTCTTTCTGAAAAAGGCTACAGTCTAGATGAGAAAGGTTTTCAGACAGAATTACAAAAGCAAAAAGAACGTTCTCGTGCTGCCGGAAAAATTGAAGCAGGTGACTGGACAGTTATAGAAGATGATGCTGAAGAGGAATTTGTGGGTTATGATACGCTAGAAACTCCTGTGCGTATTACCCGCTACCGAAAAATCACCACAAAAAAGGAAGGCGATCAATACCAACTGGTCTTCAATCTAACGCCTTTTTATGCACAGGGCGGAGGTCAGGTAGGTGATAAAGGTTATTTAGAAACGGCAAATGGCGATGTGATTTATATCACTGATACCAAGAAAGAAAATAATCTGATTATTCATCTTTCTAAAAACCTTCCGAAGAATTTAAACGAAATCTTTACTGCGGTTGTTGATGCGAAGCAACGTAACCGAACACAAGCCAATCATACTGCAACGCACTTATTGCATCAAGCATTGCGAGCAGTTTTAGGAACCCACGTAGAGCAAAAAGGTTCTATGGTGCACAGTGGTTATTTACGATTTGACTTTTCGCACTATTCAAAAGTTACTTCAGAAGAATTGAAAGATGTTGAGCAGTTTGTAAACGCGCGTATTCAGGAGCAATTACCTTTAGAAGAAAAACGCAGTATCCCATACGATCAGGCAATTTCTGAAGGAGCTATTGCACTTTTTGGTGAGAAATATGGTGATGCTGTACGTACAATTCGTTTTGGTAAATCTATGGAATTGTGTGGGGGAACTCATGCAGCAAATACTGGAGATATCTGGTATTTTAAAATCAAGTCAGAAGGAGCGGTAGCATCGGGAATTCGTCGTATTGAAGCGATTACAGGTGATGCTGTAATGCAGTATTTTGAAGATCAGGACGAGACTTTAGAAGCGGTACGAGGCTTGCTGAATAACACCAAAGAACCTGCAAAAGTAATTGAAGGTTTACAGGAAGAAAATAACGAACTCAAAAAGCAGTTAGATTCTTTATTAGCCGAAAAAGCGAAGAATCTTAAGGGTGAATTGAAAAACGAACTAGAATCAGTTGGTGCTGTTCAGTTCTTAGCTAGGGAAGTTGATCTGGATGCTAACGGAATTAAAGATTTGGCATTTCAACTGGGTGGTGAAGTAGATAACTTATTTTTGTTGTTAGCTTCACGTCAAGGCGGAAGAGCCTTGTTGAGCTGTTATGTTGATAAAGATTTAGCCAAAGCAAAAGACTTAAACGCGGGAACCATCGTACGTGAATTGGGTAAATTTATTCAAGGTGGCGGTGGCGGTCAGCCATTTTTTGCAACTGCAGGAGGGAGAAATCCTGAAGGTATCGCGCAAGCACTTGCTGAGGTCAAAAAGTATTTGAGCTAAATTATTTTGAAACTACAAACTACCATACCATTAAAACCTTCAAAGAATCAGTTTGATTACGATTCAGAGATTCTCTTGGTTGGTAGTTGTTTTGTTGAAAATATAGCAGCAAAACTCGAATATTATAAGTTTAAAAATCAGGTAAATCCTTTTGGAATTTTATTTCATCCTGAAGCTATTGCCCGGTTTTTTGAGTATGTAGTTTCGGGTAAAATATTTACAGAAGTAGAGCTGTTAGAAGTTCAAGAACGTTTTGTGTGTCTGGATGCGCATTCAGATTTGAGTGGAGCTTCAGTTTCTGAGACTTTAAAGCTTTTAAATGCTGCTATCGCACAAGCTCGCATACAATTAGAAGCAGCTTCTCATGTTATTATAACCTTAGGTACAGCCTGGGGATATAGGCATAAAACTCAAGATAAAATAGTAGTCAATTGTCATAAGATTCCACAGCGAGAATTTGATAAAGAGTTGGCTACTGTAAGTGATATCGAAGATGCTTTACGTCGTACTTTAAATTCAATACAGAATCTAAATTCAAAGCTAAACGTCCTTTTTACGATTTCGCCTGTACGTCATATCAAAGATGGCTTTATAGAAAACCAGCGCAGTAAGGCACATTTATTAACAGCAGTACATTCGGTTATTGATAAAACAGAGCAAACCGAATATTTTCCTTCCTACGAGATTGTAATGGATGAACTCCGGGATTATCGCTTTTACAAGCGGGATTTAATACATCCTAATGAGTTGGCCGTAGCTTATATTTGGGAATGTTTTATTTCGGTTTATGTTTCCGAAGAGACTCACAAAACAATGCAACAGGTAGAAGAAATTCAGCGAGGTTTAGCGCACAAACCTTTCAATGCTAATTCTGAACAACATCAAAAATTCCTTAAAAAACTGGAGGTTAAAAAGAGTACTCTTCAGGCTCAATATCCTCAAATACGGTTTTAAATACGGCAAATGCCTTATGGATTACGGTTTTGATTTACAAGAAATTTGTTTTGTAAATCAAAAATAAAACCATGAAAACAAGTACAAAAATTAGTTCAACCTTAATTTTAAGTCTCACACTTTTAACCGCCTGTTCAAAAGATGATGATGGAGGCGATAGTGCAACTGCCAATGGCGAACTTACCGCAAGTGTTGACGGTAAAATTTATGAGTCTATGCCCGAGGCTACAATCGCTGAAGAAAATTCATCAACAGGTTTTGAAGTAATTACAATTTCAGGTGGTTCAGTAGATTCTGAAAATATACAAATAAGTATTATAGGTTTTGAAGGTGAGGGTGCCTATGATCTAAATGGCGTTAATATTGCTACCTATACTTTTCTAGGAGATAAAACTGATTTTATGAGTGCTCAGATTTTTTCAACTTCAAACGGTTCGGCTTCAAACGGCGAGATCAAAATTGCCGAATATAGAAAGGGTGAACGCGTTAAAGGCACTTTTAGCTTTACCGGTTACCTAACTAGCGACACCTCTCAAAAAGTAGTAGTTAGTAACGGAACATTTAATGTTTCCATACGAGATTAGCTTAAAAAATCTCAAGTGTTGAGGTTTTTACGTGAAGCCGGGAGTGGGTTTTAAAACCTTTCTTTTCGGCTTCTTTTTTGCCGAAAACCAACATTTTTATAAAAATAAATAGGGCAATTGCCGTATTGATTGATGCTTGGTTTTCAGTGACTTTTGGACTGTAAAAACTTTAAAACTTTATAGATTATGAAAACAAATTATTTTTATGTGTTAATGTTATTGCTGTTTTTTTTAGGTAGCTCTGCTCAGTCGCAAACCTTAACAGCAGTTAATGCAAAATTGGATCACTGGGGGCAAAAGCCTAATAAAAAAATGACTAAGAAGGCCTATATATCAGATTTTCAGGTTTTGGTAGAAGTTTACCGGGAAGATTTAGATTATAAAGAAAAGCGTGAGTTTAGAGGTAAGGGAAGAGGTGAAGCTACTGCAGAAGCCGCTTTGGGTCTTCAAGGTGTAGATGCTCAATTACTTCAGGAAGAAGTAGATAAACTTTATGCAGAATTTGTGGCAGACCTTAAAGCTAAAGGATATGAACTTGTAGATGTAGATAGGGCGGCAAAAACCGATTATTACAAAAATGCAGAACGTATGAATGGCCCTAATGTACGGGAGAGTGCTAACCCTGGCTATTTGGAGATATTACCAAGTGGGGCTAGTTTTATGGTCACTAAAAGAGAAGCTGAGGGCAAAGCCAATAATAAAGACGGATTTTTAAATAGATTTAAGGCAGTGGGGGCGGCAATTTCTGGGCCTAACCAACTATCAAAAGATCTTGATGATGCTCTGGTAATAGATGTGAAATTAGCTCTTAATTTTAGTGAGTCTGGCTCTAACTGGTTTAAAAGTCTATCTGGCGCAAACGCGCAGGTGAAAACTAATCTTATGATGGGGACACATACAGTACAGGCACCTAAGAAAAAAGGGTTAAGAATGAATGGTCGAGAAGAGGCATATACGATACCTACGTCGATTGAATTTTATCAGGGATCTGGATTGAAAAAAATTCAATCTAAAGGCTATCTAAAAAAACCAATTTACATCTCTGGTGTAATAGACGACACTAAATCTAGTGCTTTTGATAAAGGAGCTGTCACAACCTATACAAACATCGGAGATTTATACATCGTGAAGAATACCTACAGTACTATAAGTTCAAATGCAAAATTTGCAGAAACTGACGGGAAGAAAATGGCCGATGCTCTTTATAAAGCAGGCAGTGCATTTATAGATGAAGAGCTAAAAGAGTTTTTTGATTAAAAGATTTGAATGAAATCACTTTAAATTATTATTCATACTTAAAGCTGCTTTACCGGGCAGCTTTTTGTTTAATTGCAGCCTGATGTATTATTTGTTGATTTTGTTTTTTGTAAATCTTGCTATAGTTTTCAGCTCTTTAGTGTTTCTGTTTGTTGGAGTATGTTTTCAATTGATGAGCATTATAAGTAAGAAAAAAGCCAGAGCGCGTATGACTCTTTTAGAGCGCAGCATTCAGCTTAATCAAAGTCAGATAAAAAAAAGAGAAATCCATCTGAATAGGTATCACTTTTTGGAATATAACTTGAGTGAAGCCTTAATCATTCAGCTTGAAATCAATATTTACTAAAATTTTGAGGCTATATAAATCAACATCAACATATCGCCGTATTTGTCTATATTAGACTTTAAACCATAAGTATTCAGATTTTTATGAAACACCATTACTATTGGGCTTTTATTATTTTTCTTAGTATTCAAACAATTTCGGCACAGAAAATTCAAACAATAGATTCCCTAAATGCTATTCTGGTTCAGAACAGCTCTCTAAAAACAGATTCATTAATTATAATATTTGAAAACAACCTAAAAGATGCTCAAAAAATTGATTATAAAAAGGGTATTGGTGAAGCTTATAAAAATATAGCAACTATATATGGATATGAGGCCAATGGTGAAAAACGGGTTGAATATAATTTAAAAGCCATTCGTGTTTTTGAAGAAAACGACTTGAAACCACAGGCTGCAAACCTCTATGGGGAAATGGGGTATGGAATGAAACGCGATAATATGGAAAAAGCCCAATATTATATGAATAAGGGGCTGAAAATAGCTGAAGCGGGAAATTATAAAGAAGTTTTAGACCGAACGTATAATAATTATGGAGTGCTTAAAGAAATGCAAGGCCAGCTTGACAGTGCTCTTTATTTTTATAAAAAAGGACTTGCTATTGTAGAAAATCGCAATTATACTGAGGGTTTGCCTTATAGTTACAGCAATCTTGCCGGAGTATATAGTCAGCTGGGTAATTACAAGCTGTCGCGGGAATATTTTTATAAAGCTAAATCCATACGTGAGGAAATTAAGGATCGCAAAGGTATCGCAGAAAATTACACACAAATAGGAGAGGTGTATTTGACAGAAGGTAAACCTAAAACAGCTATTTCGTTTTTTAAAAAATCGTTACCCATAGCTCGTAATGAGGATTATAGGTTTCTAATGCAATATACATATCAACAAATTTCAGAAGCATTTAAAAGATTAAACCAGACCGACTCCGCTTTGTATTATTTTGAACGTTATTCAGTTTTTAAAGACAGTATCAACAGTCTTGAAACTTCAAAAAAGATAGCGGCACTTGAAGTAGAATATGATACAGAACAAAAAGAAAATCAAATTTTACAACAACGGGCTGAAATAATCGAAAAGGATCTACAAGTACGCCGAAAGAATTTATACATCTACGGCAGTTTAGGCTTTGCTTTTTTACTGGGACTTTTAGGGTATTTGGTTTACAGCCGTCAAAAATTGAAGAATGATCAATTAAAAAAAGAGAGTGAACTGCAGGTAGCTTTAGCAAAAATTGAAACGCAAAACCGTTTGGAAGAGCAGCGGCTACGTATTTCACAGGACTTACACGATAATATAGGTTCGCAACTTACTTTTATCATATCAAGCCTAGACAGCCTCAAATTTAAACTGCAAAATAAAGATCATAAGGTTACAGATAAGCTTACGGAAATTAGTCTTTTTACAGCCATGACTATAAACGAATTGCGCGATACCATATGGGCCATGAATAAAAACGTAATAACAGCAGAAGACTTGCAAACGCGTATTTCCAATTTCATTGGGCGGGCTCAAAATAGTAAAGACTCAATTCAATTCAATTTTGAGTATGAAAATGCCGGTATCCCAGAATTTGTATTTACTTCAGTAGAAGGTGTGACTATTTACCGCATTATTCAAGAGGCTGTAAACAACGCAGTAAAATATGCCGGAGCCAAAAAAATAGCAATATCCCTCTTAACTGGACAAAAAAGTAGTTTTAAAGTTGAAATCACAGATGATGGGAACGGGTTTGATCTCAATAATTATGATTCAGGTTTTGGTATTTCTAACATGAAAAAACGGGCTAATGACATTAACGCGCTTTTAGAAATAAAATCAACTCAAGACAGCGGGACAAGTATCTTTCTTCAATCAAAAGTTTAATAGCATACAATTCATAATCTGGAAATATCAATTACTTTTTTCGTCAAAAAAACGTATTTTGTAAATTTAAAAGTAATTTTTCATGGCTCTAAGTTCTGCGAGTATAGCAAACAATTCTAATAATGATTTTTATGCTGATCACGAAAAACTATATGTCGCTACAGACTGCATAGTTTTTGGTTTTGATGAAGGAGATTTAAAACTGCTGATTTTTAAAAGGAGGGTAGAGCCCGATTCTGGAATTTGGTCTTTGATAGGAAGTTTTGTACAGCTGGATGAAGATGTAAATGATGCCGCACGCAGGGTTCTTAAAGAGATAACCGGTCTTGACGAAATCTTTTTAGAGCAATCTAAAGCCTACGGTAAAACAGATCGTGATCCGGGCTACCGCTGTCTTTCTGTAGCGCATTATGCGTTAATACGTATTGATGATTATGATAAAGAATTAGTAGAAAGTCACGGGGCATATTGGTATACGTTAAAAGATTTACCAAAACTAGCTCTAGACCATGATCAGATGGTAGCAGATGCTTTAAGTAAATTAAGGCGTAAAGCCAGGCACCAGCCCATAGGTTTTGAGTTACTTCCAGAGAAATTTACCATACCCCAACTGCAGCAGCTTTATGAAGGTATATATCAGCGAGAATTAGATCCCCGTAATTTTAGAAAAAAAGTGTTATCACTTAAGGTTTTGGTAAAACTTGATGAGAAAGATAAATCAGGTTCTAAACGAGGAGCTTTTTTATATCGCTTTGATTTCGAAAAATATCAGGAGCTTTTAGAAAGTGGTTACAATTTCGAAATTTAAAAGAAAAATAGGGTATTTGCCCTGTAGTAAGCATAAGTAGCTTATGCTACTTTAGTGCGCTCAATTTCAGTACTGTTTTTGAAATTTAGTGATTTGGGAAAGAGCTTAGAGACTTTTCCGGATTTTTTAATCTACAAACTTTAAGTATGCTGGCAAAAATTGCAATTGCAGACGATAAACCATTTCTCGCTCGGGCATTGGCAGAAAAACTCTCTTTTTTTAAAGAATTCAGTTTGAAGTTTAGTGCAGTAAATGGTGCAGAGTTAATGACCTGCCTTGAAGAGGATTCAAATATCGACCTGATTTTGATGGATGTTGAAATGCCAGTTCTCAATGGTATTGAAGCAACGGCACTTGTAAAGCAAAAATTTCCGCAGATAAAAATCATTATGCTTACGGTATTTGATAATGATGAGCATATTTTTAATGCCATTAAAGCTGGTGCAGATGGTTATTTGCTAAAAGAAACCACTCCAGATGTTTTAGAGAAAGCAATTAAAGAAACCCTATCTGGTGGGGCAGCAATGAATCCATCAATCGCAATGCGAACACTTAAATTACTTCGCAATCCAGATTCTATGCGTAACTGGAAAGCGCGTGAAGAGATTTCTTTGTCCAAGCGCGAAATTGAAGTTTTAGAGCAGTTGAGTAAAGGGTTGAGCTACACCCGTATTGCAGAGAACCTTTTTCTCTCTCCCAGTACAATACGTAAACACATAGAAAATATATATAAGAAGCTTCAGGTACATAGTAAAATTGAAGCTATAGAGAAAGCGCGTCAAAATAATATTATATAATATGCTGTTAAGTTTAGCAGCTTATCGTTTCCTTTTCAGAATTAATAGATAAATTGAAGCAGATTCTATTATCAATTCATTTATGCGTAAAATCCTTATTGTAATTCTGATTTTTATTCTCGGGTATTTTACCTATAAATATTTTGAAGCAAAAAATGAAAGCCGCAATCAATTGCTTGAAGCGACTTCGCTTATTGAAAAAGAAATAAAAAATGTAGGAAAGCTGGTTGTTACTGAAGGTTCTTTTGCGCAGGTTTTTGCCTATAAAGATTCTAAGCAAATCTTCAATCTTGTAGCAGCTAATAAAAAGGCGCTTGTGGTGATCAATGCTAAAGTCACGATTTCTTACGATTTAAGAGCTTTGGAAACAGAAGTAGATGCCGAAGCTAAAACGATTACCATAACTAAAATCCCAAAGCCTGAAATCAACATCAATCCAGATATTGAATATTATGATGTGTCTCAGGATTACTTGAATCAGTTTGAAGCTTCAGATTACAATACAATCAAAAAACGCGTAATGCGTAGCATTAGAAAAAAGGTAGAGGCTTCAGAATTGCCGGCTAATGCGCAAAATAGACTAGTTGCAGAATTGTCAAATATTTATGTCGTGACCAATACATTGGGCTGGACATTAAAATACAACACCACGCCAATAGAAAACAGTCAAAGCTTACAGCGGATTTTAGACTAAAGCAATACCATCTTCTATAAGATGTTTGATTTTAGTATTTTTTAGTTTCAGGTCTTCCAAATGTTCTTTTATTTCATTTAAAAAGCCTTCCCTATTATCTTCTTTAGCTAACTCATAAAGCTCTACGGAAAGTAGCCAGTCGTTCTCGTGTTTTTTCTTTAAAATATCGAAAACAGCCTGCGGAGAAAATAGAGTGTCTTTACCTTCCCTGTAATTACGAACTGCCAGATATAACGATTCTAATTCTTGGCGCTTTGCATTTGTTGAAGCCTTTGCCGTAGTTGATGAAATTTGATGCTGCAATAAATTGAAAGATTTAAAATCAGCGGGCCCAGCAAATGCCGATGAGATTTTTTTGCCCACAGCTAAATGGTAGATGCCAAATTCGGGTCTAAATAGTAAACGATCGTTGTGCTTAACGGTACAGTTCTCAAAACTGATGAGAATAATTTTTCCTTTTAGATTTCGAGTGCCGGTAATTATTTTGCCACTTACGCTAATGCCACCTTCAAATTCTAGAGTTACAAGATTTCCTTCAGAAATTTTATAAGCTTGCAAATCTTTTGGACTCATATCTTCAATAGCGAGATTGATACCTTTAAGCTTGCCGAGTGCTGTGCCGTAACCGTCCTTGTGAATATTAGTACCGTGACCTACCAGTTCTTTTTCATGATGACTTAGAGCGCTTTTACCCGTAGTCTGTACATAAGAGACTTTGTCTTTATGCAAAATCATTTCAGAAAACACACCAGAAACCTGCAAGCCGGTGCTTAGTTCAATTGTGCCCAGATTCTTACTATCAATGAGTTTTTGTAAACCTTCCGGACCACCGGTTCTCAATGCCATGGTATTTGCAAATTCTTCTAAAACTTCGCTGAGATAGGCAAAATCTGGAGTTACATAAAGTTGAGGTTGAGGTTTAGTAATATCAAATTCCTGATGTGCCGCTTCAATAGAATAAGGGATTTTTTTTACTTTTTCAGTCATACACCATGCGCTTTCGCCTATTGATGAGAGTAAACCAGCACCATAGATCTTAGGCTTTTCAGGAGTTCCTATAAGTCCGTATTCTACCGTCCACCAGTGCAAATTGCGTATAAGCGCCATCT
This sequence comes from Leeuwenhoekiella marinoflava DSM 3653, assembly GCF_900129005.1. GTDB lineage: Bacteria > Bacteroidota > Bacteroidia > Flavobacteriales > Flavobacteriaceae > Leeuwenhoekiella > Leeuwenhoekiella marinoflava. The sequence goes on from NZ_FQUN01000018.1 coordinate 93,753, forward strand.
CGCTGGGAGTTCCCATATTATTCTGTAAATAAGCAACCAGCTCTTCAATCTCCTCGATTTCTTGTTGAGGTGTGTCTTCAGCTTCTTTTAAGATAGAAAGCTTTCTTACGGCTTCATATAACTCATAGTCTTTAGCAGATGAGATCGCTTTGCATCCTATTTCGCCAAAACGACGCAAGTATTCTGCATATTCAGGATTAGCAATAATTGGTGCGTGACCTGCACCTTCGTGAATAATATCTGGAGCGGGAGTATATTCTAAATGTTCGAGCTGTCTGATGTCTGAAGCGATAACCAAAACATTATAAGCTTGAAATTCCATAAAAGCGGCCGGAGGAATAAAGCCATCAACTGCTACTGCAGCCCAGCCAATTTCCTTCAGAATGCGATTCATTCCATACATATTGGGTATATGATCTATCGAAATTCCGGTTTGTTTCAGGCCATCTAAATACGACTTATGAGCAACCGTACTTAGATAGTTCACGTTCTTGCGCATCACATAACGCCAGACCGCTTGATTGACCGCTGTATACTCCTCATAATTTTGAGGTTTTATAAACTGCTTTAAATGCACGGGTAGCCGCTCAATAAGTGGATTAGTTTCTATATTTTTATCTAAAACAGGGCTCATAAAATCAATTATATTTCAACTAGAAAAATAAGAATCTGTTTATAATTATCGTAATTATATCTATAAATTTGAGAAATATTTAATAATAACTTCTGTTTGTTAAAAAATAATATGTCAAAGTCATTTGTAAAGCTTGATGTTGAAGGAGCGGTAGGTACGCTTACATTTTATACGCCAGAACATAATGCATTGCCTATAGCAATCTTAACCGATTTGGAACAACAAATAATAAAAGCAGATGCTCATGCTGATCTTAAAGTGCTTGTGATTAAAAGTGGTGGGGATAGAACGTTTTGTGCCGGTGCAAGTTTTAAAGAGCTTATTGCTATTGAGAATGAAACTCAAGGTAAAGGTTTTTTTATGGGTTTTGCTAAAGTGATTTTGGCAATGCGCGCAAGTAGGTTACTCACTATTGTGCGAGTGCAAGGTAAAGCTGTGGGAGGTGGAGTGGGTCTTGCTGCTGCTGCCGATTATTGTCTGGCTTCTCAATATGCAGCGATAAAACTGAGTGAGATAAGCATCGGTATAGGTCCGTTTGTGATTGGTCCGGCGGTAACTCGTAAAATTGGGGTTTCAGCATTTTCTCAAATGACTATAAATGCACAAGAGTTTTATTCAGCTGAATGGGCGAAAGAAAAAGGATTGTATGCCGAAGTTTTAAATTCAGCAGAAGACCTCGATGCAGCTGTTGATAAATTAGCTAATGAATTAGCAACGTATAATCCCGAAGCATTGATGGAATGTAAAAAGATGTTTTGGTCAGGCAGTGAAGGTTGGAAAGAACTTTTAGAAGATCGGGCAACGACAAGTGGTAAATTGGTCTTGTCAGAATTTACAAGAAATAAACTGAAATCATATGCATAAAAAAGCCCTCAAATTGAGAGCTTTTCTATTGTCTACCTTTAATTAGAAGCCATTTGCTTTGGTGGATATTCTTGCATAATCTCACCTACAATTTCGCTAATACGTTCTTGTTTGCGGTCAACATCGCGAGCTAAATAACCAGTACCTTGACCTTGCCAAACCAATTCTTTTTTAGAAGCATCAATAAGGTCTATATATAAAGTTCCTTCAGTAGTTCTGGATACAGTGTTTCCAAAACCGCCGCCCCACGGTCCCCATGGCCCCCAAGGACCCCAGGCTCCCCAGCCCCAACCGTAGTTGTTGTAAACATCAACGCGTTGTTGAGCAGTAGTGAAAATACTAACCAGCATAGAAGGGTCTTCAGATTTTACAAAACCTTTGGCGAGCATTTCGGTTTCAATCGCACGTAAAATTCGTTTTTTATCCAAATCAGAAATTTCGGCTTCATCTATACCAGGCTTAAAGAAAGCAAAGGTTTTATAGTTTGTAAAGTCTGCACTCTGATCGTAGTCAGAAGCAACACGTACTGAGCTGCACGCTGAGAAGAATGCAATAACAGCAATAAGGACTAAAGGTTTTAAATTTTTCATAAGGATATTATTTAGTGTTTTTGAATAAGCCGAGATTCTAATGAATTACTAAAATAGTCTCAACAATTATACCATAATCAGTGATTTAGTCTCTGTTTTTATCAAAACCGTACGGGCAATGCCTGCAGCCACTTTTGCAACAATATCCTCTTTTCAAATGATACTGTTCTGTGAAACACCTGTAGCCTTCTGGTGTTAAATAATAATCGCCGTCTTCTAACGGTATGGGTTTTTTAAAAGAACTCACTAAAATAAAGTTATAAAAACAATTGCTTCTCTTGCATTAAAGAATGTTTAAAATATAGGTTATGATTGTATATTTGATACAATTATAAGTTACTTATGGCGATTTATATATGCACGAAGCATTTGTTTACTAAATTTTCGGGTTGTGCGGTCTGGCCATTCATCTTTTTAAAGACTGAAACTCTAAAAAATGACAAGGTTTTTTTGAATCACGAAAAGATTCATCTTAGGCAACAACTAGAATTGCTGATTGTGCCTTTTTATAGTTGGTATGCACTAGAATTTTGTATTCATCTCATTCGCCTGAAATCAAAAGATAAAGCCTACCGAGCCATCAGTTTTGAACGGGAAGCTTATGCAAATGAAAACAACCTAAGCTATTTAAAGCAAAGGTCGTTTTGGGCTTTTTTAAGGTTTTAACTTAGAATTCATTTTTAAACTATTGTTAAATCACCCTATTGTGCACCAGAAACTCATTACAATCTGCGTATATTGAATTCTTCTGCCAAAATAACATTTGCATTATAAGTAGCTTATTTATGGTATTCTATTTTATTTGATAATAAGTATTTTAGGATTGAATCTGTTGTTTTGGCTATGGTGTATGCTAGTTGATTCTAAATCATTTATTAGTGTGTTTCTATCCACGAGTTTACTTTTGCATTACAGAAACGTAAAATGATAGATGTAAGTTTTTTTGAAAATGATTTTAACTTATTGCAAGTTCAAGAATTAGCGGGGTTTAGTAGAGGAGGTCGTACTATCGAATTAGCTGTAAAACGAGAGGAGCTTATTCATAATGTGGTTTCCGGGAATAAATTTAGAAAGCTTAAATACAATTTGATAGCGGCAAAAAATCAAAAGCAAGAAACCTTATTGACTTTTGGAGGAGCTTATTCCAATCATATTGCAGCAGTGGCTAAAGCTGGTGAATTGTGTGGTTTTAAAACATTAGGTGTTATTCGTGGCGAAGAGTTAGGTGAGAATTTATTACAAACCCTTCAGCAGAATGGAACTTTAAAGTTTGCTTATGAATGTGGAATGCACTTTCATTTTGTGACTCGGTCTGAATACCGCAATAAGCAGACGGCTTCTTTTCGCGAAAGCTTAAAAACTAAATTTGGTGATTTCTATGAAATTCCTGAAGGTGGCACAAATGATTTAGCTGTTAAAGGCTGCACCGAAATATTAAATTCAGATACCTCGAGTTACGATGTTATTGCTTGCGCTGTAGGAACGGGAGGAACGATTGCAGGAATTATAGAAGGTAGTCTTCCGCATCAAAAAATTATCGGTTTTCCTGCTTTAAAAGGTGATTTCCTTACTGATGAGATCAAAAAATATACTTCAAAAACCAACTGGCAGTTGATAAGTGATTATCATTTTGGAGGATATGCAAAGATGAATTCTGCACTAATTAGCTTTATAAACTCCTTTAAAGAAAAGCACGGTATTCAACTAGACCCAGTCTATACAGGTAAAATGATGTATGGTCTTACAGAACTAATTGAGAGTGGGTTTTTCTCTGAAAATACCCGTATTTTAGCGGTTCATACAGGAGGCTTGCAAGGAATTGCCGGTATGAATGAAAAACTGAAAAGAAAAGGTCAATCTCTTATTGTCTAAAAATTATGATTAAAAAAATAGGTGCTGTTCTGTTAATAAGTGCATTCCTGGTAGGGTGTGGCGGAAGTAAACGTGCGGCAAAGCGAAAGGTAAGTGTACGCTCATCGAGAGCTACAGAAACACCGCGCTCTGATAGAAGCACGCCTCCTGCAGAGACTTCAAGAGAGACTGAGAAAGCTTATGAGTATGCTCCCTTTGATAAAGTAGAAGATTATATTGAGCATTTTGTTCCGATAGCTAAAGAAGAGATGCGTCTGTATAAAATACCGGCGAGTATAACTATGGCACAGGCTGTTTTAGAAAGTGGAGCCGGTAATGGTAATTTGACAAAAAAGGCGAATAATCACTTTGGGATTAAATGTCATAATTGGACGGGAGCTGTAGTCTACCACGACGACGATGAAAAAGGAGAGTGTTTCAGAAAATACCGCGATCCTAAATATTCGTTTAGAGATCACTCGTTGTTTTTAACTGGTAGAAGCAGATATGCAGATCTTTTTGATCTGGATCCTGATGATTATAAAGGCTGGGCAAAAGGCTTGCGCAAAGCGGGCTATGCTACAGATAGAAAATATCCTGAAAAACTGATTTCAATCATAGAACGTTATGCGATGTATAATTATGATGCTGAAGTTTTAGGAAATAAAGTAAAAGAATACAAACCAGAACCTAAGGATAAGGTGGTTTTGCACACAGTAAAAAAGGGAGAAACACTTTATAGTATTTCTAGGATGTATAATCTTACTGTAGATGAATTGAAAAAGAATAATGGCTTACGTGACAATACGATAAGCATAGGGCAGCAGTTGAATGTGACCCCACAGTATAATGGATTTTAATGATGATTTATAAAAGAAGCAGTGCTTTATTTGCCGAAGCACAAAAAGTAATTCCCGGCGGAGTTAACTCACCGGTACGAGCGTTTAAAGCAGTAGGTGGAGATCCTATTTTTGTAAAAGAAGCTAAGGGAGCTTATTTATACGATGAAGATGGAAACCGACTGATTGATTATATCAACTCTTGGGGACCTATGATTTTGGGACATGCATATCAACCGGTTGTTGATGCGGTGGTCGAAAAAGCACAACAAGGAACTTCCTTTGGAATGCCTACTGAGATCGAAACGAAAATTGCAGAACTGGCGGTTAAAATGGTGCCGGGGATTGATAAAATTCGATTTGTAAATAGCGGAACGGAAGCGTGTATGAGCGCAGTGCGTCTCGCTCGTGGATTTACCCAAAGAGACAAAATCATAAAATTTGCGGGTTGCTATCATGGCCATTCTGATTCGTTTTTGATTCAGGCGGGTAGTGGTGCGGTAACTTTTGGTTCGCCTAATAGCCCGGGTGTAACTCAGGGGACTGCAAAAGATACGTTGCTTGCTGAATACAATAATTTAGAGCAGGTAAAAACACTATTTGAAGCAAATACAGATGAAATCGCAACGGTTATTTTAGAACCTGTCGCCGGGAATATGGGCTGTATTCCTCCTGCTGAAGGCTTCCTACAAGGATTACGCGAGTTGTGTGATGCCCACGGTGCATTACTCATTTTTGACGAAGTGATGACCGGTTTTAGATTGGCACCGGGAGGCGTCCAAGAGTTGATGGACGTTCGCGCAGATATCGTGACTTTTGGTAAAGTTATTGGCGGAGGCCTGCCTGTGGGAGCTTTTGCTGCTAGAAATGAAATTATGGATTATCTCGCTCCGGTAGGACCGGTTTATCAGGCGGGTACTTTAAGTGGAAATCCCCTTGCAATGGCTGCTGGTCTGGCAATGCTTACTACGCTTGATAACGATAAAAAAATCTTTAATCGACTTTCAGAAAAAACGGAATATCTGCATAAAGGAATTGCTGAAGCATTAAATAAGCATAATGTGGTGCATACCATCAACAGATTGGGCTCTATGATTTCTGTACATTTTGCAGCTGAACCGGTGACCGATTTTGCTTCGGCATCTAAGGGCGCTAATGAAACCTTTAAAAAGTTCTTTCACGGTTTATTGAATGAAGGGATTTATATTGCTCCAAGTGCTTATGAGACTTGGTTTATTACCGACGCGCTCTCCTACGAAGATCTTGATGCAACGATTGCTGCTGTTGCAAAGGTTGCTCCGGACTTGAAATAGAAGTGAGTATATTAAAAAACAGTAATCCCCGGTTAAAACCGGGGATTACTGTTTTCTATAAATATTCGTTGAACAAGCCAAAAAGGCTTTAAAAGAAAAATACTTTTAATCTTGAGGCAAGTCTCGGGAGTAGTTAATCTCGATTATCGAGTAAAACAGGTATTATTTACGACCTTCTCCTGAGTCTCTATGACGTTGAGGTCTGTCGCCTCTTTTACCATCGCGATTTGCCATACGGTTGTGACGTTTCATTTTTAGTTTACGCCATTGGTCAAACTGCTCTTCATTTAAGATTTTCTGCATTTTTTCCTGATGTGCGATTTGCTTATCTAGCATTGCAACGTACTTTTCTTTGCGATCTTTACGCATAGCTTCACGCTCTTCTTCAGAAGGTTTTTCTCCAGCACGCGCTTTCATTTTTGCAGCACGTTGTTCCCAGTTCACTTTGCGTTCTTTTGCAGCAACAAGCTCTAGGCCATAAATATCCTTTTGTTGTTTATCATCTAAAACTAAAGCAAGAGTCAAGCGTTTGGTTTGCATTTCGGCCATTTCTTCTGGAGTAGCATCCATCATTTTTTTAAAGCGCTGCCCACGATTTCCTTGTTGTGCTAAAGCCGTCACCGAAACGAATAAAGCAACAATTACAATTAAATTTTTCATATATTTTAATTTTTATGTTATATAGCTATGACTATGATAATGACAAAAGGTTTAAAAGATATTAATTTTTTTCTCTGGTATGAGTACTAAAGATTTTTACTCTCTGGAAGATATACGCAATTCAATTGAAGTTTTAATACCTATTGACAAAGCTAGAGAAATGACTTATATTAGTAGTACTTCTTTGCATCGATGGCTTTGCAGAAATTGACGCTATTGTTGATCGTCATTCTCGTTATCACTTAAGCTATTTCTGAACAACAATGAACTTTTTAAATCAGGCGATTACGACAAGCATGTTTAAGGTTTACCCGTAGTTCACTCGAGGTTCACCCGAGGTTCATCCGAGGTCTACCCGTGGCAAAGCTATAGATACTCCATATATACTTCAGGTCAAGTGCAGGTATTGACCTCAAAATAGCTAGTACCTGTTTCAACTTATAATAATAGTGCTTTCCTAAGATTGTGAAAGAAATTAAAATAGAGTACGATAACTTGTTTATTAAATTTGAGTCTCCCGGATGTACGTTTTTTGAGATGAAGGTATTGACAATAGTAGCCTGTTAAATCCTGTTCTCTTTTTTCCTTTAATACAAGGAGATTGTTGCTAAACGATATGCTAACGCTTAATTCAATATATAAAAATTAAAAGCCCGATTCTCAATTAGAATCGGGCTTTACTAAGTTTAAATATTGGGTCTTAATCGACTAAAGAAACGCGAAGGGCATCTCCGTCTTTTTCTACTTTAGCGAGTTTTTGCTTGGTAATACCTTTAATACCTTTATCCCATTTTTTATTACTCAAACCGCTTGCATTTTTAAGTGCGTCAAGAGTCATTTCTTTTTCTTTTTTAAGAATACTGAAAATGGTTTTTTCTTCTTCAGTCAACTCTACTCTTTTACGCTCCGGTTTCATTTGTGGGAAGAACAATACCTCTTGAATAGAAGGAGTGTTTGTTAAAAACATAATCAGACGATCCATCCCGATTCCTAATCCTGAAGTAGGAGGCATTCCGTATTCTAATGCTCTCAAGAAATCCTGATCTATAAATTCGGTTGCTTCGTCGTCACCTTTTTGAGATAACCTCAATTGTTCTTCAAAGCGTTCGCGCTGATCTATAGGATCATTCAATTCTGAATAGGCATTTGCGATCTCTTTCCCGCAAACCATGAGTTCAAAACGTTCAGTAAGTTCCGGGTTGTCACGGTGTTCCTTACACAACGGACTCATTTCTTTGGGATAGTCTGTAATAAACGTAGGCTGAATAAAATTACCTTCACATTTCTCGCCAAAGATCTCGTCAATGAGTTTTCCTTTACCCATTGTTTCATCAACGTCAAGCCCCATTTTCAGAGCAGCTTCGCGTAATTCGGTTTCAGATTTTCCGGTGATATCAAATCCTGTAAATTGTTTGATCGCATCGGTCATTGTTACCCTGTTGAAAGGCGCTTTAAAATTCACTTTTTGTTCTCCAAAAGTAGCTTCAGTAGTTCCATTTACAGCAGTGGCACAGTGCTCTAGCAATTTTTCGGTAAACTCCATCATCCAGTTGTAGTCTTTGTAGGCTACATAAATTTCCATTACAGTGAATTCAGGGTTATGGGTTCTGTCCATTCCTTCATTTCTAAAGTTTTTAGAGAACTCATAAACTCCGTCAAAACCACCTACGATCAATCTTTTAAGATATAATTCGTTTGCAATTCTCAAGTATAAAGGAATATCCAACGCATTGTGATGCGTGATAAAGGGTCGTGCAGCAGCACCACCGGGAATTGATTGTAAGATTGGAGTTTCAACCTCAAAATAGCCTTTATCGTTAAAAAAGTTACGCATCGCTGTAAAAAGTTTGGTGCGCTTTACAAAAACTTCTTTTACTTTGGGATTAACTACAAGATCTGCATACCGCTGACGGTAACGCATCTCCGGGTCGTTAAACTTGTCAAATTCGTTTCCTTCTTTATCAACTTTAGGCAATGGTAACGGGCGTAAGGCTTTGCTTAAAACCGTAAACTTTTTTACCATAACGGTTTTCTCACCTACCTGAGTGGTAAACAATTCACCTTCAATACCAATGAAGTCACCTATGTCTAAGAGCTTTTTGTAAACCTCGTTGTACTGCGTTTTATCTTCATCAAGGCAAATTTCATCACGGTTAAAATACACCTGAATACGGCCGGTAGCGTCCTGCAATTCTGCAAAAGAGGCTTTACCTTGTATTCTTCTAGACATCAATCTACCGGCGATGATTACACTTTTTCCTTCTTCAAACTCCTGTTTGACTTTAGCTGAAGTATGATTAACGGGATATAAATCTGCTGGATACGGATTTATATTCAATTTGCGTAAACCTGCCAGTTTCTCACGTCTGATAATTTCCTGTTCTGAAAGTTGCATATGCTGTCTTTAATCCACCGTGTGGAGTTACTTTTTATAAGGTTGCCCTTCAATTAAAATGTACCGCTAAAGAATTTGATTAGCGGCTTTTTATTTAGCCCGCAAATATAGCAACTCGCAAGCGAGAAATCAATAACTGTAACGAAAGCTTATAAATTATGACGTATAGATACATCAATCATCATAAATCAAATCAAAAAATGAGTTTTCTAAGAGCTATCATAGCTATTTTTTTACCTCCACTAGCCGTGCTTGATAAAGGTTGCGGCTCTGTTTTAATTGTAACATTACTCTGGTTCTGTGGCTGGATTCCAGGGATTATTGCTGCATTAATTATTGTAAACAAGCGCTAATTTTAATTTCTACACAAGTATTTTTGGTTTTAAATCTAAGGGACAGCCTAAAATGAATTGTATCTTTGCGGTATGAATAAGAAGATTGTTTTAGAAGATCTGGGAAATCGCGATTACAAAGAAGTCTGGGACTATCAGGAAGCGCTTTTTAAAACGGTACTTGATCTGAAAATTAAGAACAGGAGAGAGCAAACCAACCTAGCTACACCTAATCATTTTCTATTTGTAGAGCATCCGCACGTTTATACGTTAGGTAAAAGTGGCGATATAAGCAATCTTTTAATTTCTGAAGAGCAGCTTAAAGCTAAAGAGGCCACATTTTATAAAATAAATAGAGGTGGTGACATCACGTATCACGGCCCAGGACAAGTTGTGGGGTATCCCATTCTGGACCTTGAAAATTTCTTTACAGACATTCATAAATACCTGCGGTTTCTTGAAGAAACTATTATTCTAACTATGGCAGAATACGGTCTAAAAGCTGAACGCTCGCCTGGTGAGACTGGTGTATGGCTTGATGTGGGTACTCCGTTTGCACGTAAGATTTGTGCAATGGGTGTGCGTGCCAGCAGATGGGTTACTATGCACGGTTTTGCCTTTAATGTAAATGCAAATCTGGGTTATTTTGATAATATTGTTCCCTGCGGAATTAAAGAAAAGGCGGTTACTTCTTTAAATGTTGAGTTAGGCAAAGCCGAAGTTGACGAGGAAGAACTAAAACAAAAACTTCTGAAACATTTCAGTGCATTGTTTGAAGCCGAATTCATTCAGTAATTATTCTCTTTCAACTTTTGAATCATTCTGAATACTCCCGGTTTTTAAATCTGTAAGCAGGTTTACACTGGTTACTTTTCCCCAAGCATTATAATCAATTTGTTTAACGAGGCCAATTTGAGGTGCAAACCATTGTTTCACTTTTCCGGTGTTTTTGTTTTTTGGTTTCATGCTAGAATCTGCTTCTACTACAAAACACTCAAATGTTCCTGCGGGCGTATTGATTGTCTCTTGAGATTTAACCACCCTGTCGGTTAAAAAATAGCTCAGTTTATGGGTAATAGGAGCGACTAAGATTTCTACAGAAAAACTGATGTCATCTAACTTTTGACCCATTTCAGGATTAGCAGGAATGCTGATGCTGCTTTCAGAGGCATTAAATTCCATATTACTGTATTCTTCAAAAATAAATGCAGGGATTACATTTTTATGATTAATACGTATTACCGAAGAATTACACTCCATCTCATAATAGGTTTGCTTGGTGTCAGAAATACTGTCTTCTTCCGGAAATATCGCTTTTAAAATTAATCGGGTCCCGTCTTGTGTTGCAAATACAGAAGAGACTTCGTACTCAGTTATTGCGATTAGATTGTTTGCTGTTCCATACGAAGTAAACACTATTGAAGTGGATTTATTCAAACTTTTAAAACCGGAACATAAATTCTGGCTATAAATAATAGTGCAGGTACATAAGGTTAAAAGATAAAAAGAGGCCAGAGCTTTCATAATTGCTGTTTTTAATGCTTACTAATTCGATTAGAAAGGGGAAACAGCTTGATGAAGTGTATATGTAATCACACTTCATAGAGGAGCCATTTAATAAGTTAAAAATAACTTATTGTTTTAAATAATCGGTCGTGCAGGTGTAAGTTTAACAGTTTGATTTTTAATGAATTAAAACCTAGTTTATTTGATAGATTATAACGCTATCTGACTCACCTTGTGTGGAGAAGCCTAAGTCTTTAGATCCTTTTAAAGAACCAAAATCAATTTCTGAAGCTCCATAAACCGGGAAATTAGGAAGCAAATTACCCTTAGCATCATAAACAAACACTCTTTTTTCCTGCAGATCAGTAACGCAGATGTAATATTTATTTGCAGCTTGTACAATTTTTAATCCGGTATAGATGCCTAGTTCAATCTCTTGACTTTTTTTGTTGATGGTCAACTTATTTTCAACTAATGAAGCTTCAGTTTTGTTAAGTTTAGAAAATTGAAAATCAGCCCCCAGTTTAGTTTTTTGTCGGGTAGTTTTTCCGCTTTGCGAAATAGTTACTGGTGTCCCATCTGCTTCTAGAACTAAAAAGCTATTTGAATCTTCAAAAACAGGGCTTTTAGAAAATTTAAATTGATCCTTTAAAGGAATTCGGGTTTCACCACGTCTATTTAACAGTTCAAGCTTGCCGGAGTTTAATTGAATTAAAATGTAGTCTTTATTACCAAGTCTAATGTGTTGTGGCTTTTGAAGGATTTCAGCAGGTGCTTTGTTGTATAAAAACCCATCTACTGTTTTTGCTTCACGATCGTACATGATGATTTTATCATTTTGAACGATTAGAAAACGATAATCACGGCTTCCGTCATAGTCGAAGACAGCGAGAGGTTGCGTTATTTTGTCGGTATACTCAATGTCAAAAGGTTTTACAATATCGCCGTCGCTGGCTATAATATAAAAATGAGAAGGCGTCGTGAAGGCATACTGTAACCTTCCATTTTTATAAAGATCTACTTGCTCAACTTTTCCGAGAATCGGTCCGTCTAACTCTTTTTTCCATTCAATTTTACCACTGCTATTTATGCGATATAAGATGTTTGAAATATCTTGAACCAAAATATCTTGACCCTTTGTTCTATAATTTTTGAGCATTTGAGGAGGAGAAAGTAAATCAGTATCAAGCTTAACGCTGGCAACCTGAACAATTTGGGTTGACTTCTGCTTTTGAGCAATTTTATGAACAGCTGCATTTAAATAGGTGAAATCATCAGCCTGTATAAGCTGCATAAAACTCTCAGGATAATTTTTAAAATTGATGTCTTTTAAAGTTTTAATGTGTTTTTTATCAACTTTAGCACTTAAATAGTCTGCTAAAGATTTCGTGTTTCCGTAGAAAGAAAGTGTACTTTCATCGCTCATTTTACCTGAAAATGCACTAAACGAAGCTGTATTTACTAAAACGGCTTCGTTCTGATAATTCGCTATAAGGTCTTTTATTTGTGTTGGGTTTTTAGCAAAAACAAAATAAGAATCTACGGCACTATAAAAATGAACGCTTGGAGGATCTAGCAATTCACCAAAAGCTTTTTGTAAAAAAGTTGAGTCTGAAACCGCGTATATGGGTGTGCCTCTAAACTTCTCTTTTTCGGTGGAAATAGATGCTAAACTGATTTTTGAAGCCTCGACATCAGAGCTTGTAGAGACAATGAGTTGCTCATTTTCTTTATAAATAACACCGGTTTCTGTAGTTGACTGAAAATATTCAGTAAATGGAATTTTAAACGCTTTAGGAGCTGCATTTTGGTAAACAGCGAGATTTGTACGGTACGTCTCCCAATCAGAATAGTTAAAACTTATAAATCCTCGGCTTGTAGATGGCGTGATACCAGCAATCTTGGCTTGTCCCGGATTCAGGTTTTTTAGTAAATCTAATGCTTGCTTGCCTTCATTTAAAGTCATAGCAACTCCATTTAGCTGCAACGACTCGACTTGCTCAAGATCTATATCCACCGCAAGCCACTCAAAAGGAGTTGCGTTAGAACTGAATTTGAATTTTGGTAGTATAGTTCTAAAAAGTTTTTTAAATCTAGAACCTTTCAAATACAGGTTAGCGCGTTGTGCGTTACTGGTCTTGATCATTTTCTCTAAAGAAGCATCTATAGGATCGCGACCCGTGTTATTTTGAAGGATAGCATTTTCTAAAATTAATTTAGATGTACTGGCTATAAAAATGGAATTATACTCCAGATAATGAAGTGGAGTTTCATTAATGGTAATGGTATTTATTGAAACACCTTCATAGTCGTATGTGGAAACCGCGTTTATAAATACAGAAAATACAGAATCTTTAGAGACAAGGTTTGGGTTAGATTCTGTGATTAAAGCCAGATCGTAGTCGTTATCTCCCAAAGCAACGAATGATAAATAAGTCTCATCAACCGGTTTAAAGTTTTTAAAAAGGGCGCTGTATTTAATTAATGTCTGACTGAAATTGGTTTCAGAAAGAAGATTGGCAGGATCATTCGCTTTTAAGCTTTCGCTGAAGTCTTCCCAGTATGGTATTCTAATGATTGCTGCAGACTTTTGAGGGATAAGGTGCAATAAGCTGGTACCTGTAGTGGGTGCTTTTTCACATTTAATAAGAACAGTTAGTAAACAAAAAAGTAATGCTAGTTTCCTCATTTAAGTTGCAGTTTTAAGTTGGACAAAGATAGGAACTCTAGGTAAGGCTTTGCTGTTGAAAAACTCTTAAATATCCAGACTTAATTGATCTGGTAGTTGTTTGAAACTTTTACGATGATGTGGGGTTAAACCATGCGCTCTAATAGCTTCTCTATGCTCTTTAGTAGGGTAGCCTTTATTTTTTTTCCAATTGTAATAAGGGAATTTCATATGCAAAGCCGTCATGTAGCGATCACGTTCTGTTTTTGCTAATATAGAAGCAGCAGCTATAGGAAGAAATTTACTGTCACCCTTAATGATACATTCGTGCGAAATATTTGTAATTGGTTTAAACCTGTTACCGTCTACAAGAATGTGCTCAGGTATTGTTTTTAATTTTTCAATTGCTAGGTGCATCGCTTTTATTGAGGCATTAAGAATATTGAGTTCGTCAATTTCTTTAGGAAAAACGTGTGCAATTGCGTAGGCCACAGCTTGTTGTTCAATAAGCGGTCTAAGAGATTCTCTGGATTTATGGGTTAAAAGTTTAGAGTCTGTAAGTATTAAATTTTTAAAATCTTTCGGTAAAATTACAGCCGCAGCAGTTACAGGACCGGCAAGGCAACCTCTACCGGCTTCATCTGTACCGCATTCAATAAGATTGTATTTGGATTGGAGTTTTAGGGTCATTAAGTATAATGTCTTTTAATTGAAATATCAGAATAAAATAAAATAATAAGTTATTTTGCTCTAATTCAGACTGTTCGATGATTTAACATACCTCTTAAAATATTGTTAATAAATTATTGAATTGATTGTCTTTTCAATAAAATCACAAGCAAAATTAGAGTGTGTATTGCATATTTGATATGTTAAATTAAGAGGGTATTAAGAATTTTATTGCAATTCTAAGAAACTTTTAAGATGTTTGCGATGGCTAATTCAAATAAATAAATTTATGAAATCAAAAATTACGTGGTGCTTTGCGCTGGGTTTACTGTTTTTAACACAGCTTACCTTCGCTCAGCAAAAAACAATTACGGGTACAGTTACCGACGGTAAAAATTTGCCTCTCCCGGGGGTTAATATTGTTGTTCAGGGAACTAGTGTAGGGACTCAAACGGATTTTGATGGTAATTATTCCATCAGTGCCCAGCAAGGACAAACCTTGGTTTTTACTTATGTTGGTTTTGAAGAGCAACAAAAAGCAATAGGAGTTGCATCAACAGTAAATGTTGAGATGACTGCAGGAGAGGCTCTTGATGAAGTTGTGGTCGTTGCTTACGGTACCCAAACAAAGAAATCTTTGGTAGGGTCTGTAACTTCTTTAAGTGCAGAAAATTTAGAGAAACAACAATTAACTACGGTGACTGGGGCAATTCAAGGTACGGTTGCAGGGGTTAATGTAATTACTTCAGGGGGGCAACCTGGAAATAATCCTACGATTAGGATTAGGGGAATAGGTTCAATAAATGCAAGTGCTGACCCATTAATAGTTGTTGACGGTGTTCCTTTTAATGGTAATATCAATACCATTAGTGCAGATCAGATTGAATCGATGAACGTTTTAAAAGACGCTTCTTCAACCGCTTTATACGGTTCACGTGCGGCTAATGGTGTTATTTTAATAACCACTAAAAAAGGATCTTATAATAGTGCTCCAAAAATTACGTTAACAGCAGTTACCGGTTTTTCTTCTCCAGCGGTAGATTTACACGAAGTTATTGGTAATAATGATTTTATGCGCTATTCTTGGGAAGCTCAAAGAAATGCAAATCAATATGTATCCGGTCAAACTGCAGCATTAGCGGGTCAGAACGCATCAAATGAATTAATACCTCTTTTGGGCTATAATCCTTATAATGTTGCTCAACCTATTGATGCTAATGGTAATCTTGTTCCTGGCGCTAACTCGTTATGGCAAACCAATTGGCAAGATGCTATATTAAGAGATACTTCACTTCGTAATGAATACACTTTAGGTATCTCTGGTGGAGGGGACCGATCTAGATACTTCCTTTCAGCTAATTACTTGGACCAGCAAGGTTCGGTTAGAACATCAGATTTTAAGAGAATCACGACACGGCTTAACTTGGAATCAAAAGTTACTGATTGGTTAACTGTAGGATTGAATACTTCGCTTTCAAACTCAACTCAAAATGTGCCTATCCAATCAGGAAGTACTTTTGGAAGTTCAATACAATGGATTTACAGCACTTCTTCTATATATCCTTTATATCGTAGAGCTGAAGATGGTTCGCTTATAAGAGATAATTTTGGAAATCCTATTTATGATTATGGTTCTAATACAGGTCAGGATGTAAACGGAACAAGACCTTTGCTAGGTAATGAGAATGCTGCCGGAGCATTGTATAATAATGAAACACGCAATAAAAGAACTAATGTAATTGCAAATGGATTTGCGCAAGTAGATTTTACCGATTATTTATCTTTCAAAACTAATATTTCCTATGAGAATTATTTGAATGATGGGTTTGGTTATGATAATTATGCAGTGGGTGCAGCGGCAAGTGTTGGTGGTCGCGTAGATCAGGATAGAGATATAACAACAACCCTTAACATTAATAATGCTTTAAACTTTAATAAAAGGTTTGGAGATCACCAAGTAGGTGCTACTGCTTTATTTGAAACGTATCAATATAAGTTTGATGCTTTAGGAGCTCAAGGTACCGGTTATTTGCCTGGGGTTAAAGTTTTGAATGGTGCTACAACGCCTGAAGGTATTACAGGATATGTTAATGAGGAAAGAATAACATCCTATTTAGGTCGGTTATCTTACAGTTTTAAAGATAGATACTTTTTGGAAGGTTCTTTTCGTAGAGATGGTTCTACGCGCTTCTCAACAGATACACGATGGGGTAACTTTTATTCAATAGGTGGTTCTTGGGTAGTATCTGATGAGAATTTCTTGGCTAATAGTGATGTTTTAAGTTTGTTTAAATTGAGAGCTTCATACGGGGAGCTAGGGAATAATCAAGGTATAGGTTATTTTCCGTATTTGCAGTTGTTTGATACAGGATGGAACGAGCTTGATAATACAGGAGTGTTGCTAGGAGGTGTTACAGATCCTAGATTAACCTGGGAAACAACCGCGATTTTAGACTTGGGGGTTGATTTTGGTTTTTTCAAGAATAGAATTGAAGGTACAGTAGCTTATTTTACAAAAGAGGCGATAGATTTACTTTACGACCGACCCCTGCCAATATCTACAGGAAATAGCAGTATAACTACAAATACTGGATCTATTAAAAATTCAGGTGTTGAGGTGAATGTAACCGGGCATATTATCAGGACTGCAAATGTTCAATGGAGTGCAGGTGTTAATTTTGCATTTGTTAAAAATGAAATTACAGAGCTTACTCAGGATGGTTTTATCAACGGAACGAAGCGTTATGAGGTAGGGAAATCAATCTATGATTTCTACATACAGGAATGGGCCGGAGTTGACCCAGAGGATGGTTACGGAATGTGGTACATGGACGAGATGGATGCTGATGGTAATCCTACTGGAGAAAAAGTTACAACCAAAAATTATTCTGAAGCAGGACGTTATTATCAAGATTCAGCATTGCCAGACGTTACCGGTGGTTTTAATACCGATTTGAGAGTTGGTAATTTTGACTTTAGCGCCTTGTTTAATTTTGCTTTTGGAGGGACTTTTTACGATAGTTCTTACGCAAGTCTTATGGATGGGTTTTCAAGACCGGGATATCAGGCGTCTCCAAATATCAGTGCACGATGGCAGCAACCTGGAGATGTAACAGATGTGCCTTTATTGTTAAACGCCAATAATGATTTTAATGGTACTTCTACACGCTTTTTATATGATAATGATTTTGTGAGGTTACGAGCGCTAACACTGGGTTATACGTTGCCTTCATCGGTTGCAGAATCAATTTATGTTGATAAACTTAGGTTTTATCTACGTGGAGATAATTTATTTACTTGGCAGAGCCACACAGGTATTGATCCTGAACAAAATCTTGCAGGTACCACAGACAGTAGATCTTCAATACTTAAAACCGTAAGTCTTGGTGTAAATCTTAATTTTTAAAAAAAAAGAAATGAAAAATATAGTTAATTATAAAATGATACTTCTTGTGTTGCTATTGGCATTCACAAGTTGTGCGGACGATTTTCTAGAAGAGCCGGCTCCAACCGAAGGTGTTTCCGAAGATGTTGTTTTTGGTTCACGAGAAGGAGTGGAGGCTTATATATCGGGAATCAATAGAAGGGCAAGAGGGCAATTTACCTCTGTAGATGCTTCTGGTTTAAATTCTTTGTTTTTTGCTCGAACCATCAAAGGGAATGATCTTATTCATGGGAGCTCTTGGTGGAGTTTTGATTATGCGAATGATAATAGAGAACCTACTTATAGACGCACTGTGTTTAACTGGGAGTTTCCATATTTTATGATAAATCAAGCAAATACTTTGATTAACGGTATTGAGGATTCAGATCTTTCGGAGGTTGATAAACGTGAGTTATCCGGTCAAGGTCAGGCTTTAAGAGCTTTTTATTATTTTCAGTTGGCTATGGAGTATCAACATACGTATAGTTATGATAGCTCCTTACCAGCTCCACCAATTTATACTGAGCTTTCTCTGGAAGGTAATCCTATGTCAAGCTTAGAGGAATTGTATGCGTTTATAGTGGATGACCTAACGGAAGCAGTAGATAAATTGAGTTCGGATCGTTTGGGTAAATCTTATATCAACAAGCAAGTTGCCAGCGGGATTTTAGCTAATGTATACCTTGTTATGGGGAATTGGGCAGGTGCTGAGCGTGCAGCAAACCTTGCCTATGATGGTGATTTGGCAGGTTCTTTAGATCCATCTTCTTATGGGGACGGTTTTGCTGATATCAATAATCCTGAATGGTTATGGGGGAATCCACAAACAGGTGATCAAAGTGCTTACTATTATGTAGCGCCATCTGCATTTATGGATCCTATTACACCTGCTTACAACAATATTTTTGTCAATGAAAACTTTTATAATCTATTTTCTGAAACTGATGCTAGGAATACATTTAGGGTGAGCAGTACGTTGACTGACTATAGAAAAGTTACGAGTACAAAGTTTGTATTTGCATTTGATAGTGATATTGTGGTGATGAGAAAGCCAGAGATGATACTTGTAGAGGCTGAAGCAAAATTTAGACAGGGTGATGAAAATGGGGCTAGGACATTGTTGTATGCTTTGCAAAAAAACAGAGATCCAGAGGCTGTAGCTTCAAATAATACGGGTGTGGCTCTTGAGGAAGAGATATTGATAGAAAGAAGAAAAGAACTCTATGGTGAATGTGGTGTTGAATGGTTTGATGCAAAGCGTTTACAACGTGGAATGCCTAGAACTTCAAATCATCGTATTACACTTTCTAATAATCCTATTGTACCAAACGACAAGCGTTTTTTCTTAAAAATCCCGCTTACAGAGATTGATGCTAATGACAATATTGATCTATCTGTAAATGCAAATAGATAATTAGTTCATTTAAATTAAATGAAATTAAAACCACCCGCAACAGGGTGGTTTTTTTATGCTACAATTTTCACCTGTATCTTTACGTTTAAATACCCTATTTTTGGCACAAATTTCATTAATGCGAAATCTTCTAATATTTTTATTTTTCGGTTTACTGGTATTGCCGCTGCAAGCGCAAACTTTAAAGAGGCTTTCCTCAGGTACTGATACAACACGTGACACTACAAACACGCGTAACTCGGTAAGACCACCTAAACAAGAAAAGCAGGAGCGGCCACCTATAGATTTATACAAAATTATTTCGGTGGAGAATGATACTACGATAGTAGACACTTCTTTAACTATTAAAAAGCTTTATAAATACAATTATCTCAGAAAAGATAACTTTGATTTGTTGCCTTTTTCTAACGAGGGGCAAACGTATAATACATTGGTTCATGATTTTTCAGAAGAAGGGGTGAGGCCGGTTTTTGGTGCACGAGCAAGGCATTTCAATTATATGGAAGTTGAAGATATTTATTATTATAACGTTCCTACTCCCTTAACCGAGTTGTATTATAAAAGTGTTTTTTCGCAGGGCCAAAACTTGGATGCCTTTTTTACGATGAATAAGTCAGAGCGATTCAACTTTTCGATTGCTTATAAAGGATTGCGAAGTTTGGGTAAATATCAAAACATGCTTACCAGTACCGGTAATTTTAGGTTTGCATTTAATTATCAGTCTAAAAACGGCAGGTATGATTTGAAAGCACATTATGTAGCTCAAGACCTTTTAAATCAAGAAAACGGTGGTTTAACCGATCAGGCTTTAATAAACTTCGCCAGTAACGATTCTCAATTTAGCGATAGAGCCAGACTTTCGGTGAATTTTGAGGATGCGGAAAGTATATTAGATGGTCAGCGATTTTATATCAATCAGTGTTATGATCTGATTCCGCAAAATGATAGTATAAATAATAACCGAATTCAAGTGGGGCATATTCTTAACTACGAAGATAAGTTCTATGAATACCGCCAGAATTCGCCTGCAACAGGCTTATTTGGAGAATCATTTGTTACTTCTAATTTGACAGATCGTACAGATCTTAATGAATTTAATAATAAAGTGTTTGTTGAGTATTCTAATAATCTTTTAGGTACTCTAAATTTTCAGGTCAATCATACTTATTATAAGTACGGATACAATTCTGTACTGATTCAGGAGAATAGCAGGATCCCCAATCTCTTACAAGGTAATTTAATTGCGGCAGGAGCTTCTTATAAGAAGTATTATAAAGGTTTTCAGTTGAAAGGGCAGGCGCAGGCTAATGTGACAGGAGATTTTTCAGGTTTTGATTTTGATGCCGAAGCGAGTTATCAATTAAAAGATAAAGCGTTTTTCTCCGGAGGAATCCATATCAATTCCGGTGCTGCTAATTATAATCATTTATTGTATCAAAGCAGTTATGAGAATTATAATTGGTACAATGCTGAAGATTATAAGAATGTAAAAACGAGTTCGATTGATTTCAATATGAAATCATCAAAATGGCTAAATGCAGCTGCTAGTTTCGTGAACATTACAGATTATGCTTATTTCGCCCTGGATACAGATGGTTTTGTCAATTCATATCAGACAGGTGATAATGTGACGTATTTAAAAGTGAAAGTCAATAAAGACTTTCATTTTGGTAAGTTTGGTTTAGATAATACAGTTGCGTATCAAACGGTGAGTTCAGGTGGTTCTTATTTAAATGTCCCGGAAGTTGTTACGCGTAATACATTATATTATACAGACGAGTGGTTCAAGAGGTCTTTATTCGTTCAAACCGGTCTAAGGTTTAATTATTTTACAAAGTATGCGATGAATGCATATGATCCTGTGTTAGCAGAATTCTATGTTCAGAATGATCAGCAAATAGGTGAGTTCCCATTGTTAGATATATTCTTTAATATGAAAGTTCGTCAAACACGTATTTTCTTCATTGCTGAACATGTAAACTCTTTAGTGTCTCCTAATGAGTACTACAGTGCTCCGGGTTACCCTTATCGTGATTTCACATTGCGATTTGGATTGGTATGGAATTTCTTTTTGTAGATTTTACTGTTTTAGAAAGGATTCAGGTTTTCGTTCCTCTAAACCTTCTGATGTTTAAAAAGCATTTAAACACGTCGATGAATTCCTAAAGCATCTATTCTTGAGTTTTACCTAAATCTCATTTTGTGCATTTCATCGAGTAAAGTGTTTGTGAGACTTTGGTTTCCCTGTTTTTTATGGAAATTCTACCAGTGGTAGTCGCGTAAAACAAGTCCTTTTTAAGGATATATTATAAAACGTGTTAGTTGTAAGTCTTTGGTTTTAAGGTTTTGGGGAATAAATTTCAAATAAGTTCAAAAAATCCCTTGTCGGGTTAGTTATTGGTTCTATATTTGCGCCTCCAAAATCGGGTATAGCAAACGGTTTTACGTTCTTTGTTAAATAGATAAAATAAAGTTTTAGAAAAGCTTGTTGGTAATAGAAAAAGGATAGTATCTTTGCCCTCCGGTTTTTTAACAAGAAAAGCGGGTAAGTTCTTAGAAAAGTTGCTTGTAGAGAGGCTAAAAAAAACTTCAAATTTTATTTGTTTGATAAACAAAAAGAGTTGTATATTTGCAGCCGCTTTCACGGAGAGCAACGCACATTGAAAATGAGATGATTTGGTAATAAAATTAAGGTTCGATTCCTTAGCATCTATCAAGAAGTTTCTTCTTTAATAAGAGGGAAAGTTATTTGACATATTGAATTGACAACGCGTATTATTTAGAGATAGATAGTATTTGAATTAAAACTAGAACGACCATTTTGAGCTCTCTAAGGAGAGTGATTAAATTTCCTTATATCGTGGAATATTATAAAAGACACTACGATGAAGAGTTTGATCCTGGCTCAGGATGAACGCTAGCGGCAGGCCTAACACATGCAAGTCGAACGGTAACAGGGAAAAGCTTGCTTTTCTGCTGACGAGTGGCGCACGGGTGCGTAACGCGTATGCAATCTGCCTTGTACTGGAGTATAGCCCAGGGAAACTTGGATTAATCCTCCATAGTCTATTGATTTGGCATCA
>NZ_FQUN01000031.1 GCF_900129005.1 Leeuwenhoekiella marinoflava DSM 3653
ATAGGCTATAGGTGTAAAGGCAGTAATGTCATAGCCGAGTAGTACTAATAACCCGTAAGCTTATGTACATCTTTCCCGCATCTTAGGATGCGGGAGAGACACTCTTATAATTATTTATATGATGTATAGTTAATCTTGTATCACAAAAATCTTTATTATTACCCAATATGTTAACTTATTTAAGTATGTATAGCACTCATACAACAGCTTAAGGTGGTTATAGCGACGGGGCTCACCTCTTACCATTCCGAACAGAGTAGTTAAGCCCGTTAGCGCCGATGGTACTGCATCTCGTGGGAGAGTAGGTCGCCGCCTTGTTTTAAAGTCCGCATCATTCAATTGATGCGGACTTTTTTTATGCAGTAATGTCAAATAGTATAGTTGAGAACCTCATGAGATTTTAGATGAGAGACTAAGGCAAAAACCAGGAGGAGAGATACACTTGGAAAATCTATAAGCCTTAGTATTTTGCTTCTCATCTGAAAAGAAGGTTAAAGAGGGTCAAACCTAAATAGAATCCCCCAGGTTACGCGTATAGAGGCTATAGATTTTTAAAATGGGCAAGGCTGTTGCCGTTTTAGAGAGCTGTGTTTAGCCTAAGATTGATTTTTAAGTCAAATGTTCCTTAAAAAAAGCAATGGTACGTTCCCAGGCAAGCTCTGCTGATTCTTTATCGTAACGTGGAGTGGTTGTGTTGTGAAAACCGTGATTAACGTCGGGATAGAAAAATACACCATACTCTTTGTTATGCTCTTTCAGTTTTGCTTCGTATTCTGGCCAACCGCTATTTATACGCTCATCTAAACCGGCATATTGTAACAATAATGGCGCTTGTATTTGTTCAATATCCTCTTTAGGTTGACCGCCGTAAAAAGGAACTGCAGCGTTTAAGGTTGGGACTTTTACGGCCATCATATTTGAAATAGAGCCACCAAAGCAAAAACCGACAACTCCTATTTTTCCGTTGCAGTCTTCGTGATTCAGCAGGTAGTTATAAGCAGCAATAAAATCTTGCAGCATCTCGCCGCTGTCGCGTTTGCGTTGCATCTCACGACCTTCGTCATCATTGCCCGGATATCCACCTAACGGACTCAATGCATCTGGAGCGATGGTGATAAACCCGTCGAGAGCAGCTCTGCGAGCTGTGTCTTCTATATATGGATTAAGACCGCGATTCTCGTGAACCACAACGATGCCGCCAAGTTGTTCAGTTGTATTTTTTGGTTTAGATAGCAGGGCTCTGATTTCGCCACCACCTTCAGGAGAATCATAGGTTATGAATTTGGAGTCCAGATTAGGATCATTAGGGTTCACCAGCATTGTTGTTTTATAATCTGGCATTAAAAAGCTTAAAAGTGCCGGTACAGTGACGCTTCCTGCTGCAAAAAGGGATAAACGTTCTACAAACTCCCGGCGTTCTATTTTGTTATGCGCATAGGCATCATACAAATCAAAAACTTCTTGTTTAATGTCTTCTTTTTTAAGCTTTTTCATAACTGAGGTTTTTTAGATTATTGTGTAATATACATAACCGCAGAGTCTTCTATGTATTTGGAAGGGTTAAAAACGGCATCAAAATTTGCGTCAACCTGATCAATACTGCTTTGTAAATCATGGAGCTTTGTACGGAATTCTTCCGCGAAATTGTCGTTTTTAGAAAACTGAGTGATCAATTCTTTGTACTTGGCGATATTGCTTTTCATACGCAAAGTAAGCTGCCCAAAACGCTGTCGCAGCGATTGTGTTTTTACCATAAAACGCTCTACTTCGGTAAGCCAGTTTTTATTGTTCTGAGCTTCCCAATTGGCGATTTTATCATTGATTGCTTTTCTAAACTTGTTTTTTATGAGTTCGCGCTCACTGTCTAACGTAGCGTTTTGATATTGCTTTACAGAACTCAAAGAAAGTCCGTAATAATTAGCCTGTTCTTCTAAGAGACGATTGTACTCATTTTCTAATTTGTTGAGTTCTTCATTGATGCTTTTCCACTCGTTATCTATAATGCTCTGTTGCTGGCTAAACTGACTCGCGGTGTTCAGAACATTAAGCATTTGAGGTGTTTTATCTCGCAAGTCTCTACCTGCACCACCTACAATTTCTAATGCTGAAGTTATTCCGGTTGAAAAAGTTTGATATAACGAACCGTAAAGTGGTACGTTGCTGGCCGGTTCATTCAACAGCGTGATGCTGTTGTTGATGAGGTCCATCCAGTTATCTTTCCCTTTTTTACGTTCATACCAGTCTTGATATTCTTTAAACCAACTCTCGTAAGCCGGGTAATTCATAGGGTTATTAATCGCAGCGATTTTACTGAAAAATTCTTGGGAAGAAAGAAGCAGGTTGCTGGGTTTTATATCGCGGTGTATGCTCATCAACTCTGTAAAAGCAAGCTGACCGTTTAGTTTAAGCTGAATTTTTCTGGAATTCTCAAGTAACGTAATTCTGTTTTCTTGTTTAGAAATGATGCTGTCTAAACTTCCCAGTCGCTGGCTGGTTCGATTCGGATTAAGGTCAGAGAACTCACCTTGAAGTGATTTTAATTTTACAGCGTTGTCCTCAAGTTGTTTGTTGAGGTTTAGTAGCAGGGAGTCACGCTCCTTTATAATTTGAGCAGAAACCTGATCCTGGGCTTGTGTGCTAAGTCCTATTAATGAGCAGCATATAATAACATATATGCGTTGAATGTAGTTCATACAGTTAAAGTTTTAACCAAAAATAACAAAATAAGCTTTGGTAAACTGTTAACTTTTTGTGAGTAAGTAATCTCTTAAAAGGGTGCTGCTAAACCTTGAATTTCAGAGTTTTAATTCCCAGACTGATTTTTGAGAATTGCATTTTTTGCATCTTCCAGGTAATTACGCCCTATGGTATATCGCTTATTTGCAATCTCTACACTATTGCCTTCAACAGCGTCAACACGCTTGATATTTGCAGTATAAGAGCGGTGAATACGCACAAACTGTGAACTGGGTAACTCATCGGTAAAACTGCCTAGCGTTTGGTGTACAACATAGTTTCCGCTAGTGGTGATGATCTTGATGTAATCTTTAAGACTTTCTACGAGAAGAATATCATCTAGATAGACTTTCTTCATTTTTTTCTTATCGACCTTTACAAAGATGCTGTCATTTTCGGCAGTAGCTTTAGCAGCTTCTTGTTTTTTTGCTAGCGCTTTATTTGTCGCTTTTAAAAAGCGCGGTAATGAGATAGGCTTAACCAAATAATCTAATACTTCCAGTTCAAAACCGGCAACGGCATATTCTTCGTGTGCGGTAGTGAGAATGACCATAGGTTTCTGATCAAGACTTTTTAGAAAGCTTAAACCGTCTAAGACGGGCATATTGATATCTAAAAAAAGTAAGTCTACTTCATGAGTTCTAATGAATTCTAGACTGTCTATAGCATTGTCAAAAGTTTGAATAATTTCGAGACCTTTTAGCTGTGCAATATGATTTTTAATCACATTGATGGCTAGGGGTTCATCGTCTATGATTACACATCTTAGGTTCATAATAATTTCAGTTTTAAATGTACGTTATACATGCCATCGGCTTCATAAATCTTAAGGTCGTATTCTTCGGGTTTGTAGCCCAATTTAAGACGTTTTTCAACATTTTCAATGCCAATTCCTCCAGCTTCGTTCAGGTTGTTTTTTAAATCCTTTTGAGGCAGGGTGTTGCTCATTTTAAAAAAAAGAAAATCTCCGGAAACTTTAAGATTTATGCTGATGTTTACGATACCAATATTCTTACTTGCTCCATGTTTAAAACCATTTTCTATAAAATGAATTAAAAGCATAGGAGCAATTTTTTTGCCTTTAGTATCTCCTTCTACATCAAAATTAAGGTTCAGTTTTTTATTGTATCTGATGCGTTCCAGATCCAGATAGTTTCTAATAAACTTGATTTCTTTATGGAGCGCTTGTCTTTTATCTTTTGTTTCATACAGTAAATACCGCATCAGATCAGAAAGTTTTAAGATCGTTTCGGGAGTGTTTTCAGACTTTTCTAAACTTAAAGAATAGATGTTGTTGAGGGTATTGAAGAAAAAATGAGGTGAGATCTGAGAACGTAAAAAGCGCAACTCGGTTTCCAGGTTTTCTTTTGCTAGGCTTGCTGCTAATTGCCGTTCTCGCAACCAGTCTATGGTAATTTTAATCGCTGCACCAAAAGAGATTACATAAAATTCTCCCAGCATCATAACAATCACATAATTCGTGTTTAAGCTAGTTGTTTCTTCAGGTCCTTCCGGCCATACATTGTTGCTTATTAAAAAATACGTAAGCTCATATTTAATTATGACCATAACAAAAATGATGGCAATAAGACTCAGGGAAAAAAAGACGTATTTCCGCTTGTAAATAAACATAGGGATCAGCACGTAAACCGTAAAATAGGTGAGTGACATGTGTATGGGAAAGCCTAATAAATTTGCTTTAAACGAATAGAGATAATCGTTGTAATAGCTACCCCAGCGTAAAAAATTAAAGAGAAAATAAAGCAGCCAGAAAATAACATGATGGGTCACGTTTATTTTATAACCGGTATTCGCGTTGAGTAAAAAGTTGTTTTTAAATGAAGCGCTTAAGGGCATAGATCTAAAATTGTATTTTTAGCTGTTTAGCTTTTCAGAACTGTTGTTTGTCTAATAAAATCTAAATACCGGGATAATATATCACATATTTATTAAAAATCTTAACCGATAATACCTCTGATGGCTAAAATTAGCGTGCAAATGTTAAATAAAACTATTTTTTTACTGACTTTGGTTGCACTTTTATCGTGTAAAAAAAAGGAAGAGCAATCTACTGCTGAAGAAAAAGAAAACTTAAAGCTTACCGCTCATGTAGATCCATTTATTGGGACCGGAGGTCACGGGCACACTTATCCTGGTGCTACGGTACCCTTTGGGATGGTTCAGGTAAGTCCTGATAATGGTAGAAACGGCTGGGACTGGTGTTCTGGCTATCACTATTCAGACTCCATAGTTTCGGGTTTTAGCAATTTGCATTTGAGCGGAACAGGTATTGGTGACCTGGCAGATATTTTGTTGATGCCGGCTGCAGAAGAGTTAGATCTCACCGGTACGTATGAAACCCCGCAAGATCGTCCTTATGCATCAAGATATTCGCACAAGCGCGAGCGTGCAGAGCCGGGTTATTATTCGGTTTATTTAGAAGATCCGCAAATTAAAGTGGGACTTACTGCGACTCAAAGAACCGGTTATCAAAAATACAATTATGAAGGTGCGGGAGAAGCCTCGGTAATACTTGACCTGGGGTTTGCTATCAATTGGGATGCGCCTACAGAAACCGCTATCAAAATAGAAAATGAAACTACGATAAGCGGATACCGCCACAGTACAGGCTGGGCAAAAAATCAAAAAGTGTTCTTTGTTGCAGAATTTTCTAAGCCTATTGCTCGTCACAATTTGGTTCAAGATAAAAAGAGTGTTGATGCAGATAGCGTTGCCGGAAAAACTACCGCAGCGCAATTCTTTTTCAATATAGACGGAAGCCGCGATGTGATCGTCAAAGTTTCGGTTTCTTCGGTAAGTGTAGCAAATGCTAAAGAGAATTTTGCGGTGTCTGAAGCTGTAGATTTTGAAACTGCAAAAGCTGATGCAAAGAAAATCTGGGAAGATCAATTAGATCATATCGTTGTAGCGACTCCTACAGATTCTTTAAAAACTATTTTTTATTCCGCATTATATCACACACAGATTGCTCCGGTAACTTTTAGCGATGTTAATGGAGAATTCCGTCAGGAGAATGATAGCATTGTAAAAGCAGATTTTACAGCATATGCTACGCTTTCTTTATGGGATACCTTTCGGGCAGAAAACCCGTTGCTAACTCTTTTAGAGCCAGAAAAGGTAAGCGACATTGTAAACTCGATGTTGACGTATTATGAGGTGCACAAGAGTTTACCGGTGTGGACGCTCTACGGAAATGAAACCAACACAATGACCGGTAATCACGCGATACCTGTGATTGCTGAAGCCTATTTTAAAGGAATAAAAGGTTTTGATGCTGAGCAAGCTTTTGAAGCGATGAAGAATACCCAAATGCGCGATGAGCGTGGACTCGAATTCTTAAAAGCGTTTGGGTATATTCCTTATGATAAAATTGACGAAAGCGTAACTTTTAACTTGGAATACGCGTACAACGACTGGTGTGTGGCGCAAATGGCTAAAGCACTAGGTCACGATAAAGATTATGCGTATTTCGCTGAACGCTCTAAGTCTTATGAGAAATTGTACGATCCTGAAACCGGCTTTATGCGCGGTAAATCTTCTAAAGGAGCGTGGCACGAGCCTTTTGATCCTAAGTTTTCAAGACACCGCGAAAACACAGATTATACCGAAGGGAATGCGTGGCAACACAGTTGGTTTGTACTTCATGATACGGATAATTTTATAAAACTTCACGGAGGTTCAGAGCCGTTTACTGAAATGCTTGAGCAACTGTTTACAGAGAGTTCTGAGATCACCGGCGACCATATTTCTAATGATATTTCGGGCTTAATAGGGCAGTATGCGCACGGTAATGAGCCTAGTCATCACATCGCTTACCTGTTCAATCGTACAGGCAAACCCTGGAGAACACAGTATTGGATAAATCAGATTTTAAAAACACAATACAACACAACGCCTAATGGATTGAGCGGTAACGAAGACGCCGGTCAAATGTCTGCCTGGTATGTATGGAGTTCTATGGGACTTTACCCGTTTAATCCGGCTAGTGCGGCTTATGAGATAGGGAGTCCGGTTTATGAGAAATCTACGATCAATCTTCCATCGGGAAAAAGGTTTACAATTGTTGCTGAGGGAGTTTCTCAAGAGAACTTTTACATACAATCAGCAAGTCTTAATGGTGAAGATTTTAACCAAACCAGTATCACGCACGAGCAAATTATTACTGGTGGCGAACTGAAATTAGTAATGGGAGCAACACCTAATAAGAGTTGGGGTGTAACTACGCAGGCAGAGTAATATGGATCGTATTGATGTAATAATTATTGCGCTTTATCTGCTGCTTACTATTGCGATTGGTGTATATGTAGCTAAAAAAGCTTCAAAAGGTTTAGACTCTTATTTCTTAGGAGGTAAAAGTATCAAATGGTACTACTTGGGCTTGAGTAATGGATCTGGGATGTTTGACGTTTCGGGGACTGCCTGGATGGTGGGCATTCTGTTTCTCTATGGCGTAAAGAGTTTTATGTTTATGTGGATGTGGCCCATTTTTAATCAGGTCTTTGTGATGATGTTTCTCGCAGTCTGGATCAGAAGGTCTAACGTGATGACCGGTTCTGAATGGATTCTTTCCCGTTTTGGAGATGATAAGGCGGGGCGTGCGTCACACTTGATTGTTGCCATTTTTGCGGTTGTTGCTTCAGTAGGGTTTATCGCGTATTTCTTTGAAGGAGTAGGTAAGTTTATGACGGTTATTCTTCCGTGGGATGTGAGTCTCGTTATCAGCGATTTTACAGTATTGAATTCAGAACAAGTATATGCTTTAGTGATCATATTGTTAACGACGATTTATACTATTAAAGGCGGAATGTTTTCTGTGGTTTCTACCGAAGTTTTGCAGTTTGGTATTATGGTACTCGCGGGGATACTTGTTGCGGGTTATACATTTTTTGAGTTTACCGATGCAGAGATCACTGCTTTAATTCCTGATGAATGGACCACTATAACTTTTGGCACAGAGCTCACCGGTTTTTGGGCAGGAGACTTTGAGAGCTTTAATAAGTTGATAGATACACAAGGCTATAAGATGTTTGGTGCTTTTGTGGGAATGAGTCTTTTTAAAGGTTTCTTTGCCAGTATTGCAGGTCCTACGCCTAGTTATGATATGCAGCGTATTTTATCTACAAGAACGGCTAAAGATGCTGCTTATATGAGTGGTTTTACTAATTTGGTTTTGTTTATTCCAAGATATTTAATGATTGCGGCAATTGTGCTTTTAGGGTTGGTATTTATCGCTCCGGAATTAGCAAATGCCGGAGGTGTCAGTAGTAATGACTTAGAAGTGATTCTTCCACAGGTGATTAATAATCATGTGCCTGTAGGTATAAAAGGACTTTTATTAGCGGGTCTTCTTGCGGCCTTTATGTCTACGTTTTCAGCCTTTGTAAATGCAGGTCCTGCGTATATTGTTAACGATATTTATAAAAAATACTTCAAACCTAAAGCAACTGATAAGCACTATGTAAAAGCAAGTCATATTGCTTCTTTTGCTGTGGTAACTTTAGGGGTGATTATGGGCTTTTTTGCAGAGTCTATTAATGCGATTACCTTATGGATTACGAGTTCGCTTTACGGTGGTTATGTGGCGGCCAATTTTTTAAAATGGATCTGGTGGCGTTTTAACGGCTGGGGGTATTTCTGGGGAATGTTGAGCGGTTTGATTATTGCCACACTCCAGTTTATGATAGATCAAGGGGCATCGGGTTATGCTGAAGGTAGTTTCTTGTATTGGTATTCGCATATTCCGGCAATTTATTTATTCCCGGTGATCTTAGTATTCTCGCTTTTAGGTTCGTTTTTAGGAACCTGGTTAACTCCGCCTACAGCTTTAGCAACCTTAAAAAGTTTTTATACTTCGGTGCATCCCTGGGGTTGGTGGAAACCGGTGCGCGAGCAATTAACTGCAGAGGAGCAAGTGGGTAAAAACAAGGATTTTGGGCTGGATATGTTCAACTGTCTGGTGGGTATCATCTGGCAATCTAGTATGATCTTGCTGCCAATTTTCTTGGTAGTTCGTGATTATGAACAAACAGCAATAAGCTTATTGGCTTTTGGAGTAACCAGTCTCATTCTAAAATTTACCTGGCTTGATAAAGTCAAAAAAATAGAAAATTAAACAACACAAAAAGAAGCCTCTTTTGGGCTAAAAATAGAATCACATTTTATGAGTACAACGCAAATTCCTTGGCAAGACAGACCTGCAAACAGCACAGATGTGATGTGGCGTTATGATGCAAATCCTATTATAGACCGGTATGCGATTCCCAGTTCTAACAGTATTTTTAACTCTGCTGTAGTTCCTTTTGAAGATGGCTTCGCCGGAGTTTTTAGATGCGATAATAAAGCAGTACAGATGAATATCTTTGCCGGTTTTAGTAAAGACGGAATCAACTGGGATATCAATCACGATCCTATTGAATTTGGTGCCGGAAATACCGAAATGATCGAGTCTGATTATAAATACGATCCGCGCGTGTGTTTTATTGAAGACCGCTATTGGATTACCTGGTGTAATGGGTATCATGGGCCAACTATAGGAATTGGTTACACCTTTGATTTTAAAGAATTCTTTCAGTGTGAGAATGCATTTCTTCCTTTCAATAGAAATGGTGTTTTGCTTCCACAGAAAATAAACGGAAAATTTGCAATGTTGAGTCGTCCTAGTGACAATGGACATACGCCTTTTGGGGATATCTATATCAGCTACAGTCCTGATATGAAATACTGGGGAGAGCATCGTTGTGTAATGAAGGTAGCTCCCTTTACAGACAGTGCGTGGCAGTGTACAAAAATAGGAGCAGGACCCGTACCTATTTTAACTGCTGAAGGTTGGTTGTTATTCTACCATGGGGTGATCAACACCTGTAACGGATTCAGATATTCAGTAGGGGCTGCGATTTTAGATAAAGACAGGCCGGATAAAGTATTATACCGCAGTCAGCCTTATTTATTAGGGCCGGCAGCACCTTATGAGTTGGTAGGAGATGTACCTAATGTGCTGTTCCCGTGTGCGACCTTACACTCGGTAGAAGAAGATAAAGTTGCTTTATACTATGGTGCTGCAGATACTGTAACTTCGGTGGCTTTTGGTAAATTGAGCGAGATACTAGATTTCGTAAAAAATAACAGTTTGTAAATGATGAAAAACAGGATAGCTCTTCTACTTCTTTTGATAGGATTTTTTGGCTTTGCCCAGCAAATCATACCGCGCTCTTATGTAGCGAATTACATAGATACGCCGCTTGAGGTTGACGGTAAGGCAAATGAAGAAGTTTGGAAAGAGGCTCCGTTTTCAGAATCATTTATAGACATAGAAGGTGTCAAAATTCCAAAGTATGAAACACAGGTAAAAATGCTTTGGGATGATGAAAACCTGTATTTCTATGCCGAGTTAAAAGAGCCGCACATATGGGCTACTTTAAAGCAACGCGATACCGTTATTTTTTACAATAACGACTTTGAGATTTTTATAGATCCCGATGGCGATACGCATAATTACTATGAGTTTGAGATGAATGCGCTCAACACGGTGTGGGACTTGCTTATCGCAAAACCGTATCGGGAGTCTGCTCCAGTTGTAGATAGTTGGGATATTCAGGGATTGCAAACCGCTGTTTCTATCAACGGGACGTTGAACGACGCCTCTGATGTAGATAAAAGCTGGAGTATAGAGATCGCCATGCCCTGGGAAGTTTTAAAAGAAGCCAGCGGCAGTACTGAATTACCGGCAGATGAATTTTGGCGCATTAACTTCTCCAGAGTCAACTGGGATTATGAGTTAGACAATGGAGTTTACAGCCGTAAAAAAGACGAGTCGGGTACTTTTTTACCAGAATACAACTGGGTTTGGTCTCCGCAAGGCGTGATCAATATGCATGAGCCTGAACATTGGGGTTATGTCTATTTTTCATCAAAACCGGTTTCAGAAAAAGATACGTTTACTATTCCGAAGGATGAGCAAATCCGTTGGAAATTATACGAGTTCTATCGTGCTCAAAAAGCCTATTTCGCTACAAATAAATCTTGGGCGACAGATTTAAAAGCAATTGATGCAACTCCTTTTGAACTTGAAGATAAAACGCTCCGCCCAACTTTAGAAAACTACAGTCAAGGTTGGATCATAACCGTAAAAAGTCCGTTTTCTGGTATGCTGTATAGCATTAGAGAAGATGGAAAATATTCAGAAATAAACCAATAATACTATGAAACTTAGACACCTATTTTTAGTACTTGTAGCAGTAGTGGCTACAACTTCTTGTATAGATAATATACATCCTGCAGGAAGCAAAAAAGAGACTGAAAAAACAGCTGAAGTCTCTAAAGATTTTAAGTTTTGGACGTGGATGACCGCAGATGCTTCAAGAACTGATGCGTCTTATACTGAAGAATTTGAAAAATATGCTGACAATGGTCTTGATGCAGTCTTGATCAATACCAATGCAGATGCAGATCTATTAGCGCGTTTAACGCCTTTAGCAACTGCCGAAGGTCTTGAGGTTCACGCCTGGATGTTTACGATGAACCGCCCAGGAGACGCTGTTGCATTAAAACACCCGGAGTGGTATGCGGTAAGTAAAGAAGGGAAATCTACTTTTGATCACCGTCCTTATGTAGCGTATTATCAGTTTTTATGTCCTACCCGTGAGGGATCGCGCAATCATATTTTAGGTTTGATTGATAAGCTAACTCAGGTAGAAGGCGTGACTAGTTTTCATTTAGATTACATCCGTTATCCTGATGTGTATTTGCCTATAGGTTTATTGCCTAAATATGATTTAGTGCAAGACACTGAACTTCCTGAATACGATTTCTGCTATTGCGATGCGTGTATATCTAAGTTTGAAAAAGAACATCATAAAAATCCGTTAGCGTCTCACAATACCGCGATTGATATGGAATGGAAGCAGTTTCGTTTAAATCAGATTAAAGCTGTTGTTGATGATGCTTATAAAGTGGCACACAAAAACGGAAAGCTGTTAACAGGGGCGGTTTTTCCTTATCCGGAGATGGCAGACCATATGGTACGTCAGCGTTGGGATAAATGGAATATAGATATGGTATTGCCGATGATTTATCATAACTTTTATAACGAAGAAATAGATTGGATTGGATTTGCAACCGGTCAAGGCGTAAAGGATCTTGAAGGAACTGACACTGAGTTACACACGGGTATTTATGTTCCTGAAATGAGCCCGGAAGACTTAGCAAAAGCAATTCAATTAGCAAAAGATAACGGAGCGAAAGGAGCTGCATTCTTTGACGGAAATGCGCTTACAGATGCACAACTCGCAGTAATAAAAGCAGCAAACTAGAGTATTATGGGCTATAGGGTTCTCTTTATCTTACTCTTCACAAGTGTAATTAGCCATTCACAAACTCGATTAACAGATTGGGTGAACCCGTTTATAGGTACAGATGGTCCCGGGAATACTTATCCCGGGGCGACTATTCCTTATGGTATGGTGCAGCTGAGTCCAGATATAGGCACGCCGGGATGGGATCGCATAGCCGGTTACTTTTATCAGGATAGCATCATTAGTGGCTTTTCTCATACGCATTTAACGGGTACGGGAGCCGGAGATCTCTATGATATTCTGGTGATGCCTACCAATAGTAAGTTTACAAAACGTATAGCAGCAAACGGGTATCGCCCGTTTGCTGCGTTTGATCATAAGGAAGAAAAGGCTTCTGCCGGTTATTATCAGGTTAAGTTACAAGATTCAGAGATTGATGTAGAGCTTACTGCTACTGCGCATACCGGCGTACAGCGCTATACTTTTCCGAAGGATAGAGCCTCTCAGGTTTATGTAGATCTGGGCTATGCACTCAATTGGGATAAAGCGACAAATACCTATATAAAGGTTGTGAACAGTACAACAATTGAGGGATTTCGCATGTCAACCGGTTGGGCAAAAGATGAGCGCATTTATTTTGTGATGCAGTTCTCTAAACCTTTTGAAAGCTATTCTTTGTTTGAAGGAAAAACTGAAGTTAAAGTTGAAGCGACAGGGGCAGATACTAAAATTATTCTCCATTACGCTACCGCGGAAGGCGAACAGCTGGTTGTAAAAACGGCATTGTCTACCGCAAATAGAGAAGGGGCTTATGCTTCTATGAATACTGAAGCTACTCATTTTGATTTTGATGTGTATCGTAAACATGCAGAAACAGTCTGGGAAAACGAACTACAGAAAGTACAGATTACTACGACAGATGCAGATCAGAAAACTTTGTTTTATACGATGCTGTACCAGTCTATGCTCGCACCAACATTGTTAAGCGATCCTAACGGAACTTATAAAGGAGCAAACGGCGAAGTTATGCTTGCAGATGGGTTTAAACGCTACGATACGTTCTCGTTGTGGGATACATTTCGCGCAGCCCATCCGCTTTACACGATTATACAACAAGAGCGCGTATCTGATATTATCAAATCGCTTTTAGCTCATTACAAAGAAACCGGTTTGTTGCCCGTATGGTCTATGCAGGGCAATGAGACCAATATGATGTTGGGGTATCACGCAGTTCCAGTAGTGGTTGATGCCTTTTTTAAAGGTTTTGATTTTGATGCAGAACTCGCGTACGAGGCTTGTAAAGCCAGTGCAACTGCTGCGGATCGTAGTATTCCGGAATATACTGAGCTTGGTTATGTCATCGCTTCCGAAGAAAATGAAGATTGGAGTGTGTCTAAAACTTTAGAATATGCTTATGACGACTGGTGTGTTGCACAGTTTGCCAGAGCTTTGGGTAAAAACGCAGAGTGTAATTATTTTCTAAACCGTTCTGAAAATTGGAAAAAACTGCACGATAAGCAGACTAATTTTTTTAGACCTAAAACTAGAGAAAACGAATTTGTAGAACCTTTTGTGGCTAAAGAATACACCCGCTTTTATAGTGAGAGTAATGCGTGGCAATATTACTGGTTCGTGCCGCAGGACATTCCGGGATTGATTAAAAAGACCGGCGGTAAAAAAGCTTTTGATCAAAAACTGGATTCTATGTTTACCTTGTATCCAAAACCTACAGATAAGCTGCCTATCTTCAGCACGGGAATGATAGGTCAATACAATCACGGGAATGAGCCCAGTCATCACGTGGCTTATTTATACAATTATGTAGCAAAGCCTTCAAAAGCACAGAAGTACATACGGGAGATTTTAGAAACTCAATATAAAAATACGCCTGACGGACATTGTGGGAATGAAGATTGTGGGCAAATGTCTTCCTGGTATGTATTTAGTTCGCTGGGTTTTTATCCGGTAAATCCGGCGCAAGGGGCTTATGTTCTAGGAATTCCCTTATTTGAAAAGGCCGAAATTACATTGTCTCAGAATAAAAAATTCACGATTTCAACTAAGAATTACTCAGAATCAAATACCTACGTGAAAGCTGTTTTTCTAAACGGAAAGGAACTGAAACGGGGTTTTATAACACATGGCGAAATTGTAAATGGCGGCGAATTGCTTTTTGAAATGACTAAGAAGCCAACAAACCTTAAACTCAAGATGCCGCAGCCTAATAAAATATATTAGAAATCGCTTTAAACTAGTTGAATTATGAAATGGATTAAACTTGTAGTTGTGCTTATTGCTTCAGCCTTAATAAGTTGTACAGAAAAAAAGAACCCATCGTTTACTCAAGATCAACTGGTGTTGATTCCACAGCCTAAATCAGTGACCTTAAATTCAGGTAGTTTTAAGGTGGATGCTCAGACACAATTTGTAATTGCTCACGATAGTTTAGAGGTTATCACGGGTATTTTAAATGACCTTTTTGAAAAGTCGGCGGGATTCAAATTAGATATAGCGAACTCTGGTGATGAAAACACCATTCAATTGGTTCAAAATACTGCGATTGCGGAAGAAGCTTACAAGCTTGATGTGACGAATGAAAAGGTGGTTGTAGAAGCCAATTCTAAACTGGGTTTTGTTTACGGTTTAGAAACCATTCGCCAGTTACTTCCCGCAGCCATTGAAAGCAGTTCTAAAGTTTTAGATTTGGAGCTTTATATTCCTAATGTGCATATTGACGATGCTCCGCAATATCCCTATCGTGGAAGTCATTTAGATGTTTCGCGTCATTTCTTCGGAAAAGAATACATTAAAAAGCATTTAGATCGAATGGCTTTTTTAAAACTGAATACGTTTCACTTCCATCTGGTAGATGATCAGGGTTGGAGAATTGAAATTAAAAAATATCCCAAGCTCACTGAAGTTGGTGCCTTTCGTGTAGATCAAGAAAACAAACACTGGAATGCGCGTACCCAAAATGATCCTGATGCCGAAGCGACTTACGGCGGTTTTTATACCCAAGAAGATATTAAGGAAATTGTAGCTTATGCTAGCGAGAAAGGTATTCGGGTAATCCCGGAGATCGAAATGCCAGCTCACGTGATGAGCGCGATCGCGGCATACCCATGGTTGTCTTGTAAAGAAGAGTCTATCGCGGTTCCGTCTGGTGGCGTGTGGCCGATAACGGATATTTATTGCGCCGGAAAAGAATCTACTTTTGAATTTTTAGAAGATGTCTTGACTGAAGTAATGGCGTTATTCCCTGGTGAATACATTCATGCAGGAGGTGACGAAGCGACAAAAACCAATTGGGAAACTTGTCCACATTGCCAGCGTCGTATGCGAGAAGAAGGGCTTGCAAATACCAGTGAGTTGCAGAGCTATTTTATGAAACGTATGGAGCGTTTTTTAAGCAAGCATAACAAAACTTTGATCGGTTGGGATGAGATACTCGAAGGTGGTTTGCCGGAAAAAGCAACCGTGATGAGTTGGAGAGGTTTTGAAGGTGGATGGGAAGCGACAGCGGCTGGTCACGATGTGATTATGACACCGGTGAGTCATATGTATTTTGATTATTATCAGGGTAATCCTGACAACGAGCCGGTGGCGTTTAATGCTTTTCTTCCGTTAGAGAAGGTTTATGAATTCCGCCCTGCGGTAGATTCTATGAGCGTGGAGCAGAAGAAGCACGTTTTAGGCGGTCAGGCCAATCTTTGGTCAGAATATATTGCTACGGAAAGCCATTCCGAATACATGCTGTTTCCACGTTTATTTGCGTTGTCTGAAACCTTATGGAGTCCTGAAGAAAAGTTGGATTGGACTAATTTTTCAGTACGTGTGCGTAAGATGATGCAGCGTTTTGATGTGATGGGGATCAATTATGCAACCAGCGCTTTTGCGGTTCAGCCCGAATCAGAAATTGATTTAGAAACCGGTAAAATTACCATTTCGCTACAATCTGAATTTCCGGATACTCAAATTCGATATGCTTTGAGAGATTCAGAGTTAAATGCAGATTCAGAGGTTTATAGCAACCCCATAGCTTTTGACAGCACAACTTCGGTTAAAGCTGCAGTGTTTAAAGATGGCAAGATTATGGGTGCTGAAATGCAAAAATATTTTGACTTTCATCAAGCGGTTGCAAAGCCTGTTACTTATAAATTTGAGTACAATGCGAGTTATGCGTCAACCGGTGCAACAGCATTGGTAGATGTGTTGCGCGGAAGTAAATATTTTAAAGACGGCCGCTGGCAGGGTTGGATAAATAATCCCGCTGTTATTACCATTGATCTTGAGGGAGCAAAAGAGTTACGTGAAGTAACTGTAGGCAGTCTTGAAGAGCAGGGGACGGGGATTTATTTTCCACAGCATATAAAAGTCGAAGTGTCCCGGGATGGTAAAACCTTTGAAGATGTAGCGCAAATGGAACGTGCTTTTGAACCCAATCCGGGAGCGAAAATTGAGAATTTTAAGATGAAATTTGAATCCCGAAAAAACGTTCAGTTTGTACGGGTAACTATAGAGCCGCTTGCAGAAACCCCAAAAGGTGGCGGAGCCTGGTTATTTTTAGATGAAATTTTGGTTAAATAGGAGAACTACAGCAGTATGATTTTACATAAAAAAGCAACTCTTTTTATAGGATTGTTGATTGGTTTTTTCGCGAAAGCGCAAACACAAGATTTTACACACTACGTGAATCCGTTTATAGGGACTTCAAATTTTGGAGCGACTAATCCCGGTGCGATTGCTCCGCGGGGTATGGCGAGTGTTTCGCCTTTTAACGTAGCCGGAAAACAAAACGTTTTAGAAAAAGACAGCCGCTGGTTGTCTAATCCCTATGTAAATGAAAACACCTTTTTAACCGGTTTCAGTCACGTAAATATGAGTGGTGTAGGTTGCCCAGATCTGGGTGTGATTTTAAGTATGCCTACTACCGGCGAACTCGTAACAAATCATTTAGACTACGGAACAACGTATAAAAATGAGGTTGCAAACCCCGGTTATTATTCAGTGGAATTGGATAAATATCAGGTAAAAACCGAATTGACAGCAAGTACACGAGTTGGTGTGAGTCGTTATAGTTTTCCTGCAGGGAAAGCCAATGTGCTACTTAATCTGGGCTTAGGTCTAACCAATGAACATGGCGCAACGCTTAAGTTTAATTCGCCTACGGAAGTAGAAGGTTCTCGTATGGTGGGTTCGTTTTGCTACAACAACGCCGAGAGTGCTTATCCTATTTATTTTGTGGCGCGCATCTCTGAAGCGCCAGCTAATTATGGAATTTGGGATAAGCCTGCAAAATACGACGGTGTAGAAGGTCAGTGGATGGGCTACAATGGAAAAACTCGCCTTAAAGAACAATTTATGAGCGAAGTGGTGGGTGATAGTATTGGCGCTTATTTTAATTACAACTTTGATAAGCCTACACAGGTTGTTATGAAAATTGGTATCTCGTATGTAAGTATAGCCAATGCCTGCGAAAATCTGGATAAAGAAGTAGGAGATGCTTCTTTTGAGGAGGTTTATAAGCACACAAAACAAGCATGGAATAAGAAGTTAAGTGTTGTGGATGTTGAAGGAGGAAGTGATGATGATGATAAAACTATTTTCTATACAGGTCTATACCACACACAAATCGCACCTAGTATTTTAAATGATAGCAATGGCGAGTATCCCGCGATGAAAACCCGTGCGATAAAACATACAGATGGAACGCGTTATACCGTGTTTTCTCTTTGGGATACCTATCGCAATTATCACCAGTTGATGAGTTTGCTTTATCCTCAGGAGCAGCTTGACATGGTAAATTCTATGCTTGATATTTATGATCAAAACGAGTGGTTGCCTAAATGGGAGCTCAATGCTACGGAGACTTTTACCATGGTTGGTGATCCTGCTGCCGTGGTTTTAGCAGATACTTATTTACGCGGAATCACCGATTTTGATGTTGACAAAGCTTATAAAGCAATGCTGAAAAGTGCTGATACTCGTGAAGGAAATCCATTAAGACCGGGGCTAGGTGAGTATATTGATAAGGGGTATGTAAGCGTAGATTCTCATATAAAAGGTCCGGTTTCTACAACTCAGGAGTACAATATTGCAGATTTTGCAATTGCCCAGCTAGCTGAAGCTTTAGGTAAAAAAGAGGGTGCCAAACGCTTTAAAAAAAGAGCACTTTCCTATAAAAAAATGTACAATAAAGACTCGCGGTTCTTACAACCTAGAATGAGTGATGGAAGTTGGTACAAACCTTTTGACCCATTAGCCGGTGCAAACTTTACCGAAAACCCGGGGTTTATTGAAGGGAATGCGTGGCAGTACTTGTTTATGCAACCCCACGATATCAAAGGCATGATAAAATTGATGGGAGGAAACCAAAAATTTGAAGAAAAACTGGACGCTCTTTTTGCTGAAGATCAGTTTGATATGGCAAATGAGCCGGATATTTCCTATCCGTTTTTATATAATTATTTGCCAGGAAAGGCCTCTAAGACTAGAGAAAAAGTAGATGAACTAATCGCTCAGTATTTTACAAATCAACCTGACGGATTGCCGGGTAATGATGATACAGGGACTATGAGTGCGTGGCTGGTTTATGCGATGATGGGCTTTTACCCTATGACTCCTGGCGAAGCGACTTATACCTTGACTGAACCGCAATTTGATACCGTTACAATTTACTTAAACGCTGATTTTTATAGCAACACAACCTTGACAATTAAAAATGAATCTCAAGCTGATGGAGCTCAAATCAAAGGTTTTAAAGTGGGTGGTAAGTTGCTGAAAGGTAGTCAGGTGAGCCATAAAAACTGGGTTGAGGCCGGCGAGGTTATTTTTGAATAAAAAAGACCATGCATACTTTAAGATGTTATTTAGCTTCTTAAAGCCGTTGTCTATCGAATCTTTTTTGAAATAGTTAATAAAATTGGGAATTTCATTTTTAGAAAGCTTGATAATGTCGTTAGAAGATGTACTATTTTGAAAAATGATGGGTTTTCTGGGTATTTTTAAAAATTGAAAAAAGTTATTCAATAGATATGGAATTAAAGGTTAAAGATTCGGCGCTGATTAAATACGAGCCGGCAGGTAAGTTTGAGGAGACCCGTTTTGAGAAGATTCACAACATCAGTTTTGAAAAGTCTACAGAAGCTTCAGCGATTGTAGCTCAGGAGATCGCAGATTTAATCAGGAGTAAAGAAGCTTCTGGCGAGAAGTGTGTACTGGGTCTTGCTACAGGTTCTTCCCCTATCAATGTATATGCAGAATTGGTGCGTATGCACAACCAAGAAGGATTGAGCTTTAAAAACGTGATCACCTTTAATCTTGATGAATACTGGCCAATGGATAAGTCTGATGTGCAGAGTTACCATTACTTTATGCACGAGCATTTATTCAATCACGTAGACATTCCTGCAGATCAGGTTAATATTCC
>NZ_FQUN01000002.1 GCF_900129005.1 Leeuwenhoekiella marinoflava DSM 3653
TAGCCAGACTGCCAGTGCAAACTGCGAGGAAGGTGGGGATGACGTCAAATCATCACGGCCCTTACGTCCTGGGCCACACACGTGCTACAATGGTAGGTACAGAGAGCAGCCACTTTGCAAAGAGGAGCGAATCTATAAAACCTATCACAGTTCGGATCGGGGTCTGCAACTCGACCCCGTGAAGCTGGAATCGCTAGTAATCGCATATCAGCCATGATGCGGTGAATACGTTCCCGGGCCTTGTACACACCGCCCGTCAAGCCATGGAAGCTGGGGGTACCTGAAGTCCGTCACCGTAAGGAGCGGCCTAGGGTAAGACCGGTAACTGGGGCTAAGTCGTAACAAGGTAGCCGTACCGGAAGGTGCGGCTGGAACACCTCCTTTCTAGAGCTTTGCTGCGTTAGCAGACAAAGACACGACTATAAGGAAAGGTAGCGTTTTAGTTTTAAGTTGTCAATTCAAGATAT
>NZ_FQUN01000025.1 GCF_900129005.1 Leeuwenhoekiella marinoflava DSM 3653
TAGTGGCGTAGTGCCTTTTGAATACACTTCTGGGACCAGTATTCATAGAAAGTCCAGAATACATCCAATGGCCAACAGGACGCTTAAAAAACATCTGCATATGAGTGCCTTGGCCGCTATCAATCATGATCCCGATATCAGAGCGTATTATTTGCGGAAAGTTGAGGAAGGAAAAAACAAAATGCTGATTATAAATAATGTTAGAAACAAACTTGTACATAGGATATGTGCCGTCGTTAAAAGAGAGCAACCCTATGTCAAAAATGTAGCCTAAACCTTTTTGCATTTTTTCTTGGTTTTAACATGGAAATCTTATTTCACGTTTTTATATTATTATCATGCTTAATGCTATTATAAATTTTAGCATCAGGAATAAGTTGATTATCCTGTTGCTAACCGCCGCGATCGTTGCTTTTGGGCTGTATTCGCTTTCTCAAATTTCTTTGGGAGCTGTTCCTGATGTAACGAACAATCAGGTGCAGGTTATTACCACTTCAGACAATCTTTCTACTGTAGATATGGAGCAATTCATCACCTATCCGGTTGAGCTGGAGATGGCCAATTTACCGGGGGTGAAAGAAATTCGTTCGGTATCAAAGTTTGGACTTTCAGTTGTTACTGTTGTGTTTGAAGAC
Source organism: Leeuwenhoekiella marinoflava DSM 3653 (assembly GCF_900129005.1). GTDB lineage: Bacteria > Bacteroidota > Bacteroidia > Flavobacteriales > Flavobacteriaceae > Leeuwenhoekiella > Leeuwenhoekiella marinoflava. The sequence continues at coordinate 636 of NZ_FQUN01000025.1, forward strand.
GATATGGGAACCTACTTGCCTCGTCAGCTTTTAGCTGAAAAAATTCAGTCTGCTTCTGAAAAAATCCCTTCCAGTTTTGGAACACCGCAAATGGGACCTATCACAACAGGTCTTGGTGAGATCTATCAATATGTACTTGATGTAAAGCCGGGTTATGAAAATAAATACTCAGCTACAGATTTGCGCACGATACAAGACTGGGTTGTAAAACGCCAGCTTTCGGGTATTCCCGGAGTGGTAGAGATCAATTCTTGGGGTGGATATCTCAAGCAATATGAGGTTGCCATCAATACGCAAAAACTGAACGCGATGCAAATCACAGCGGCTCAGGTTTTTGAAGCTTTAGAGAAAAACAACAGTATCGCCGGCGGAGGTTATATTGAAAAAAGCAATCGGGCTTATTTTATTAGAGGAGAAGGTCTGGCGACTAGTTTGGACGATATTGAGAATAGTGTCGTCGCCAATCATAACGGCATTCCCGTTTATATAAAAGATGTTGCTTCGGTAGGTTTTGGTCACGCTACACGTTTTGGTGCAATTACCGGTAATGGAGAAGGGGAAAAGGTCTTAGGGCAAATCATGATGCTTAAAGGCGCTAGCTCTAACGACGTTATTAAAGCGGTAAAAGAGCGGGTTAGTGAGATTGAATCTTCACTCCCGGAAGGGGTTTATATCAATGCTTTTTTAGATCGAAGTGAACTCATTGCTAAAACCACTTTTACCATAAGTGAGAACCTAATCTTAGGATTTCTCATTGTGATCTTTGTCGTTATTCTTCTTTTAGGAAACTGGCGCAGTGGACTCATAGTCGCTTCGGTCATTCCCTTATGTTTGCTTTTCGCACTGGGAATGATGCATATTTTTGATGTAGATGCAAACCTGCTGAGTCTGGGAGCTATTGACTTTGGGATTATTATAGACGGTGCTGTGATCATCGTAGAATTTATAGCCTATAAAATGGCGCAGAGTCAGCAAAGCATCAACAATCTTTCGGCTAAAGAAACACAGGCTATTAAGAATGAAATCACCCGAGACGCTGCTGCTACGATGATGAATTCGGCAGTATTTGGTCAGTTGATTATTCTTATCGTTTTTATTCCTATTCTTTCATTAAGTGGGGTAGAAGGTAAAATGTTTATACCGATGGCGCTGGTATTCAGCTTTGCTGTAATAGGCGCGATGTTGTTGTGTTTTACCTATGTGCCGGTAACAGCTTCTTTATTTTTAAAAGCCGAAACACCTTCAGACCGAAATATTTCAGTACGCTTGGTCAATTTTTTAAAGCAGAAATACGAGCGCGTTATTCATTGGGCTCTAGACTCCAGAAAATTGGTTGTTGGCCTTTCGGTAGGTCTTATGGCAATCGCGGTTTACCTTTTCACAACGATGGGTGGTGAGTTTGTGCCGCAATTAGATGAAGGGGATTTTGTGATTCAGCCTATTTTAAAAACGGGAACTTCATTGAGTGGTACGATAGCAAAAACCACCCAGATCGAAAAAATACTCCTAGATAAATTCCCCGAAGTCAAACAGGTAGTTAGTCGTATAGGTGCTGCTGAGGTTCCTACAGATCCTATGTCTATGGAAGACAGCGACGTGATCATCACGCTTAAAGATAAAAGCGAATGGGTGTCTGCGGATTCTAAAGACGAACTTGCAGCGCGTTTTAAGGAAGCGCTGAGTATCATTCCCGGAATGGGAATTGAATTCACACAGCCTATCGAAATGCGTTTTAATGAGTTGATTACCGGGGTTCGGGCAGATATTGCCATCAAGATTTTTGGTGAAGATCTGGAGGTGCTCAATCAAAAAGGGAATCAAATACGGGATCTCATCGCTGATGTTGAGGGCGCAGCAGATATTTCGGTAGAAAAAGTAACCGGTCTGCCTCAGATGAGTGTGAACTATAACCGGGCTAAAATAGCCCGCTACGGATTGAATATTTCTGATCTCAATGATCTTATTAAGATGGGTTTCTCCGGGGAAACTGTTGGGAATATTTTTGAAGGGGAGAAGCGTTTTGATCTGGTTGTACGTCTTGAAGAAGCACAACGACAGGATATAGATAATCTCCAAAATCTGTATGTAGATACGCCTATGGGGAACAAGGTTCGCCTGAGCGAACTGGCAACGATACATTATACAAAAGGAGCGGCTAAAATATCAAGAGATGACACGCGGCGGCGTATTGTGGTTGGTGTCAATGTGCGTAACCGTGATTTGCAATCTGTGGTAGATGAGATTCAGGGGATTGTAAAAAACAATGTCAAACTTCCGGTGGGGTACAGTATAGATTATGGTGGGCAGTTTGAGAATTTGCAGAGCGCAACTTCCCGGCTTCAAATTGCAGTGCCGGTGGCGCTTTTACTCATATTCATTATGCTGTATTTTGCTTTCAAATCGGTTAAAGAAGCCTTGCTGATTTTTACGGCGATTCCACTTGCTGCTGTGGGCGGAATCTTCTTGTTGTGGTTGCGTGATATGCCGTTTAGTATTTCTGCCGGTGTTGGTTTTATTGCCCTTTTTGGTATTGCTGTGCTCAACGGTATCGTAATGCTCGAGCATTTTAAAGCATTAAAAAAAGAAGGAATAACCGATATGCGTGAACTCATAACGCGTGGCGCAACAGATCGTCTAAGGGCCGTATTATTAACAGCTACTGCAGCGGCTTTGGGTTTTCTGCCTATGGCAATTTCTACTAATGCCGGTGCTGAAGTACAACGCCCGTTGGCTACAGTAGTTATTGGTGGTTTGATCTCTGCGACTTTGCTTACGCTGGTGGTCTTGCCGGTTTTGGTATCGTGGTTTGATAAAGATTTAAAAAAGGAAAGCGATATGCATTTTACAAATAAAGGAACATCAATGCTGCTTATTCTGATTTTGATGGGTGGTTTTGCACAGGCACAGGAGGTAAGTAATTTTGAGCAAGTCAAAGAGCTGGCTTATGAAAACAACGCCGGTATCAAAGCTGCCGGTTTACGCAGTGAGGCAGCAAGCGCAGCGATAGGCAGCGCGTTTTCTTTTGATAAAACCGAAGTATATTATCATTATGACGAAAACAATTTGGCTTCTAACAACAGGCCTATTGATGTTTTTGGAGTCAGCCAGACGTTTGCGTTTCCTACGGTTTATTTTGCACAGGCAAAAGCAAATAAGGCCAGTTATAGGGTCGCCACAACACAATCTGAACTCGTAAAACTGGAACTCGAGCGCAGTTTAGCTAATGCGTATTACACCTTGCAGTATGTAAATGAAAAGCTTCGACTGTATCGAGGTTTAGACAGTATTTATCAGAATTTTGCTTACGCAGCAAAGCGCAGATTTGAGTTGGGTGAAAGCAATTACCTCGAGAAAATTTCAGCGCAAGCCAAACAAAAAGAAATAGAAACGAAACGCAAACAAGTTGTAGAAGAACTTGAGGCTGCTCAAATACACTTAAAACAATTAGTACAGGTAGATACACTTGTGGTCAATCCGGAATCAATGGAGCGCCTTTTACCCACAACTACACAAGAAAATACTGCTGTTGCTAACGCTTTTTATGATTCTAAAATTGACTTGGCAGAAGCGCAAAAAAAGCTCAGCGCACAAGAACTTTTACCCGATTTGACGGTAAATTATTTTCAGGGATCTAATGACGGACTAGATAAAAACCTGATTGGATATCAGTTTGGGGTGAAAATCCCTTTGTTCTTTTCCGGAGCATCAAGTCGTATAAAAACGGCAAAAATAGAAGCTGAAGCTGCCGGTCAGGAAGCTGCGAATTATAAAATTCAGCTTCAGGCGCGAATTACAAGTCTTAAAAGCCAACTTAATAAATATACAGAAAGCCTCAATTATTACGATACCGAAGGTAAAGCGCTGGCAGACGAGCTTGAGAAAACGGCAATCTCAAGCTATAAAAGCGGGGAGGTAAATTTCTTTGAATACATTCAGATTTTACAGCAGGCGTATGATATTAAACTCGCGTATTTAGAGAGTTTGCATCAGTACAACCAAACCGTTATTCAACTCAACTACATTCTACTTTAAAAGCATAATGATGAAAAATTCAATAAAAATACTCGCGCAGATAAGTCTATTGGTCTTGCTGATAAGCTGCGGAACTAAAGAAAATAAGTCCGATTCTAAAGAAGAAACTCATGAGCGTCTGACAGATGTTACAGTAACTCAGGCCCAATTTAAAAATGAAGGTATGACTTTGGGAAGCATCAAAGAAAGTTCTTTTCCAGACTGGGTTGAAGCCAGCGGGATGATTGATGTTCCGCCAGAAAATAGAGCGGTTATAACGGCATTTATGGGTGGTTATATTAAAAATAATCCGTTGCTTATTGGCGATGCCGTAAAAAAAGGTCAGGTTTTGATCACGCTAGAGAACCCGGAGTTTGTAGAAATTCAGCAGCAGTTTCAAGAATTGGCAGAACAGCTCAATTACCTTAAATCTGAGTACGAGCGTCAGCAGGCTTTAGTAGCAGAGAACATCACTTCTAAAAAGAATTTCTTAAAGGCAGAAAGTGAATATAAACGCAGCGTTGCGACCTATACCGGTTTGCGTAAAAAATTACAAATGCTGCACATCAATCCGGAGCGGGTTCTGCAGGGTGATTACACTTCTCAGGCGAGTATTTACGCGCCAATTACCGGCACGATCGCAGAGACTTTTGTGAGTAAGGGTAGCTACGTTTCATCTGCAGATCCTATTATGGAAATCGTAGATGTAGCTCATATTCATCTGGAACTTGAAGTTTTTGAGCAAGATATGCTAAAGGTAAAAAAAGGTCAGAAAATTAAGTTTAGAATCCCCGAGTCTTCCGATGAATTTTACGAAGGAGAAGTTCATTTAATAGGAAATTCGTTGAATCAAGAAGGTAGAACGGTTACCGTTCACGGTCATTTAGAACATGAAGGCAGAACACCAAATTTTGCGGTAGGGATGTTTATTGAAGCGCAAATTGAAACCGGAGAAACCACTGCAATGGGTATTGCACAGGAGTCAGTTGTAGACATGGGGGATGCCTATTATCTTTTGCAATTGCAGCAGCAAGAAGGAGGAGATTATTTTTTCAATCAAGTTCAAGTCGAAATAGGTAAAACACGCAATGGCTATACTGAAATTAAAAATACTGCTGATTTTTCTAAGGGAGCTCAATTCTTAGGGAAAGGTGCTTTTGAGCTTATTAAAGAGGGTTCAGAGGGGCACTCACATTAATTCTATCTCAATTAAAATCAGTAAGTTTCAGGGGTTTTTAATACAGTTTTTGATATGGAAAAAAGTTTTGTACTGATTGTGTCGCTTTTTGTGACTGCAATAGGTTTTACGCAGCGATTTACAGCAAAAAAGAATATTCCCTTAGATTCTATTCGGTTGAGTGATCCCTATATTTTAGCGGATGAAGCTTCACAAACCTATTATATGACGGGTACCGGAGGAAGACTTTGGAAGAGTAAAGACCTTAAGTATTGGGAAGGAGCATTTAAAGTAACAGATACCGACCCCGATTCATGGATGGGACCAAGACCTATGATTTGGGCGGCAGAACTGCACCAATACAAGGGCAACTATTACGACTTTGCTACCTTTACGAATCGTGCTGTAAAGATTGATACTGTAGATGGAAACGTTATAGAACGTCGTGCCAGCCACGTTTTGGTTAGCAATACGCCGGAAGGCCCATACAAACCGATGGAAGACGAGATTTATCTACCTGCAGATAGACCAACACTTGACGGTACATTTTGGGTGGATAAAGATGGAAAACCCTATATGATTTACTGCGGTGAATGGTTAGAAAAGGGTAACGGTACGATGGAGAAAATAGAACTAAAACCTGATTTAAGTGGTTCTATTGGAGCAGGAGAATTGCTTTTTAAAGCAAGTGATTCACCGTGGAGCCGTGAAAAAGATAAGAACGGAAACGACAAGAACAGTAAAGTGACTGACGGTCCTTTTTTATTTAAAACCGAAACCGGAAAACTGGGGATGATTTGGACCAGCTGGATTTATGATGAATACGTGCAAGGTGTGGCCTATTCTAAAAGCGGTACGCTAGACGGCCCGTGGATTCAGGAAGAAGAACCCATTACGCCGCGTAATTTTGGACACGGTATGTTATTCACCTCTTTTGAAGGAAAGACTTTAATGGCTGTGCACAGTCACGAAGTTGTAAACGGCAATTACCATCGGGTCCCGCACTTGTTTGAAGTAGATCTGTCCGGAGATAAATTAAAGGTCGTTGCGCCTTATAAACCTTAAATTAAAAGAGGGTGTTGACCTAATCAACACCCTCTTTTAACTTTTAATAATTTAAAGCATCATTCCTCCTGAAGCTTCAATGCGTTGACCGTTTATCCATCGGGCTTCTGGAGAACATAAAAAGGCTACAATGCCACCTATATCTTCAGGCAATCCCGCACGACCCAGAGCGGTGATGTTTGCTACCATCTCATTGGCTTTTTCATCATCTCTTACACGACCGTTTCCAAAATCGGTTTCTATAGCTCCCGGAGCAACCACATTAGCGGTGATTTTTCGACCTCCTAATTCTTTCGCCAAATAGCGCGTAAGTACTTCAACAGCGCCTTTCATAGAAGCGTACGTTGAAGAACCCGGCAAACTAAAACGTGCCAGACCTGAAGAAATAGTTATAATACGGCCACCGTCATTCATAAAAGGCAAGGCTTTTTGAGTCAGAAAAAACACCCCTTTATGGTGAATGTTTACCATCTCATCAAACTGCTCTTCGGTAGTTTCCATAAACGGGGCATACAAGGCGGTACCGGCATTGTTGATGAGAAAATCAAAATTAGAGCTGCCTGTTTCTTCTTTTAAATGCGTTGTAACTTCAGCTATAAAGTTATCAAAGCTTGCCACTTTTGCCGTGTCTAACTGTAGCGCCAATGCTTTTTGACCCAGATTAGTGATCTCTTCTGTTACTTCGTCTGCAGCTTCTTTATTACTGTGGTAGGTAAAGATGATATCAGTTTCTTTTTTGGCAAGGCTTAACGCCATATCCCTTCCTAAACCGCGACTTGCACCGGTTATTACTGCTATTTTGTTTCTGGTTTCCATATGTATTTATTAATTAAAAGTACAGTACAAAGGTCTTAGAAACCAGACTACCCTATTTGCAAACATCAAAGTATTGTTTACAAAATTCAAATCATAAACGCTTAATTTCTGAAATGGAGTGGAGAAAGGCTGGTTTGTTTTTTAAAGAAGTTGGAAAAATGCGCCACTTCTTCAAAACCTAAACTAAAAGCAATTTCAGAAACCGTCCAATCGGTTTGTTTAAGCAGGATTTTTGCTTCCTGAAGCATACGTTTTGTAATGATCTCTGTGGTCGTGTTTCCCAGATTGTCTTTTAAAACTTTGTTGAGGTGATTTACATGAATGGCAAGCCGTTCAGCATATTCTTTTGCAGAGCGTAAGCTAAGTCTTTGGCTGGGTGATTCTATAGGAAACTGACGCTCTAATAATTCTATAAACAGAGAGATAATGCGCTTTGCGGCGTTTTGCCCTTCATTGATTTGGTGACCCGGTTTTAATTTTTGACCGTAATGAATGAGTTCGATTAAATAGGTGCGTAGCAAATCGTATTTAAACTCATAATCTGAGTTTATCTCCGCTTTCATTTTCTCAAAAATCACAGCAATTTCTTTGGCCTGTTCATCAGTAATTTCAAATACAGGAAGGCTTCCGGGCTTAAAAATGGGGAGTTGATCCAGATTGATTCCACTTTTGCTTTGCATCAAAAAAGCATCGGTAAAAACGCAAAAATGGCCTTGCTGATTTTCATCAAGCGGTACCCAGTGATAGGGCACTTTTGGAGTGGCAAAAAGCAACGCATTTGCGTTGATCTCGATGACCTTATCTGCATATTCCGCCCTGTTTTTCCCACGAATAAGACTTATCTTGTAATACGCACGCCGGTTGTATGGCATCTGGTTTTTCTTCTTGACTTCGCTGATGGTTTCTGCGATATCAAAAATGTTGAAGTGCCCAATTTCCTTATGAATCTTAGGTGGTAAAATACTGTTGATGTCTTTCCCGGTAAAAGCCGCAGCTTCTTTGTAGAAATCCTCAAGACTGATATTCTTAATATCCATCACTTAGCTTAGTTGTAAAAATCAAAGATAAGCAAATACGCAATAGTTATTTGATATGAAAAAAAGACTTGATAAACTCTTTCTTAGGAAGGCTCCAGATGATTTGAAAGTCCTCTTTAAGACTACTCGTTCCGTCTAAAAACCGAAATATTTTAGCGATATCATTTTTCTGAAACATGTGCGTAAATAAGGCAGCGCCCTGCTCATTGTTACGGTATAGGACGTCCAGAAAAAGCTTGTCGTACCAGCGGTAGCGATCGTTGATGTTGAATTTACGCAGGTCGGTTTCTCGTTTTAAAAAATCGATGAGTTCTGTTGTACGTTTTAGCGTATAAGTAAAGGTATACCCTGTGCTTCCACGCGTCCAGCCACCGGCCGTACCAATGTGCATTAGATTTGTTGAATTGTGTTGTTCAAAGGAGTAGGCGGTCATCGGGATGCAGCCTTGCTCCGTTGCGGTAACTTCGTATTCAGAAGCGCCCAAAGCTTCCATATAGTCTTTAATAGCAGCTTCATACTCCGCTTTGGGTAAGAGTTTTTCAGAGAATAGCGTGTATTCTACCAATGCTTTATTTACCGCTGTTGGTAAGACATACATAAAACGGGTATTTCCGCTTTGCGGAATACTAAAATCCATAAATGTTGCCACCTCAGGATTAAAAACCGACTCTTGCGTGCGCACTTCCCAACCGATAAAATGCTGCTGCAAAACCGGGAATTGTGTTTGATTTTTTAGCCGTTCCGGCGGAAGAATACTGCTGAATACTTGGGTCGCCGTATAGGTTTTTTGTGAAGTGGTGACTTCGACTCCGCTTTCTGTTTCCGTCAGGTTTTGGAATGCTTCCGTTTTAAAAGTAACTTGCTTGGAAGCCGAAAGTATTTTAAAAACGGACTCGTAAAAATCGAAGCCTTCTATTCTGTTGTAGCTGTAATTTTTAAGCGGAATTTCAACCTTAACGTTTTCGCCTTTAAACAAAATCGATTCCCATTTTTTAGAAATAATCGCATCCCAATCCTGCGTGTTTTCGCTCCAAAAACACCAGGTACGGTCGTTGGTGTTCTTTTCGCTTTTATCCAGAATTAAAATAGACTTATCCTTAAAGTAGGGATCACTAACGAGTGCTTTGGCCAGCATCAATCCCGAGAGGCCGGCGCCTAGTATGATATAATCGTAGTCTAAAGACGTGTTTTGCATAGCGGTTTAAAGCTAGAACTTATTCAACGATACCGCAAAACCAAAGGTGTTTATTGTTCCAAAATTTTTAAGAGCTCAGAAGAAGTATAGTACTCAAAAACACGCTGTTTTAGTGCAAATTGTTCATCAAAAAAAACGGTTACCGGCAGGGAAAAGGATTTTTCAGATCGGGAGCCTAAAAGCAAAGCCAAGTCGTGAACGCCGTTGCGTTTGGTTAATGCCTGCCGGTTTGTAAAGGTTTGCCCGTCAAACCGAATGGTGTCTGTCGTTTCGGCGTCCATACGAACGGCGTAATATTCGGCATTAATTTTTTTGATCACTTCGGGTTTTGTAAACACGACGCGGTCTATTTTTTTACAATAGGCACACCAGTCTGCATGGAAAAACACGAGTGTCTTTTTAGGCTTTTCATTGAATGCCGCTTCCAGTTGCTCCCAGCTCAGCCAGTTGATTTGTTCCCGGTCCTGAGCTGCAAGGCTTCCGCAAGTAAGAAAGAGAAATAGGAGTGTTTTTTTCATAGTAATCCATTTTAGCCCGTGAAGCCCGCATTTTTTGCCGGTGCGGCTCGCACCTAGAAGTCGCCGAAGCGAATTCCGAAGAAAAACGAGCGCGGACGATTGGGTCCGTAGATGTAATCAGAATCCCGTAAAGCCCCCAAATCAAAATCTTGCTGATAACTGTCAAATAGATTCTGAACCCCACCGCTAAACTCCACGTGAAGGTGTTCATCCAGATCCAGATGATAGGTAAGTTTTGCAGTCACATCCATAAAATCAGGAGTTTCTTCAAGTTTCATAAAACCCGTATCACTAATTACGTGTGGAGCAAGCATTGTTCCCGTATAGCTTCCGGTAAGATCCACGTTAAAAGACTCACTTACCGCCCAATTGGTATTGAAAAAGCCATACACATTCGGAGAGCGTACAAACTGATTGGTCACCACATCGGTTTCCGAAGGATTCGTGCCATCGGCTTCAAAAAGAAGCTGATCTTCGTCATAAATAGAACGTTGATACGTGATTCCTGCCTGAAATAATAAGGCTTTACTTGGCGAAAGGTTGAACTCAATATTGGTCCCGGCAACGTAAGCGCCGCTACCGTTTCGGGATTCTTCAAGAATAGAACCATTCGGTAAAGAAGTACCTGTACTCACCAACGTAAACGGATTCTCGAGTGTGGTATAAAAACCTTCTACAAGCAAACTGGTTTGTATTTTATTAAATTCCTTGCTGTAATTTAGGGAGGCGGTATAAGCGTTAGAAAACTCACTTTCTAAATCGTCAGAGAGAATCACAAACCGTTGCTCGCCGCCTACAGAACTGATGTGTAAATCTTCATTAAAAGCCTGCGGAGCTCTAAATCCGCGAGCGTAACCACCCCGGAACTGCAAGTCTTCTGTAAAATTATACAGCAATGTCAACCGCGGACTCAAAACTGTTTGCGTGACGTCTGAAGTTCTGTTGATATCTTGTATCTGGTAAAAACCATCTACGTCGATGTGATCGAGACGAGCTCCTATCAGTGCTGTAAAACGTTCTAAAGGTTTCCATTCGTATTGGCTATATAGCCCAAAGCTATTCACGTTTTGATCTACGATGCGGTTGTAACCGGGAATGGCATCTTCGGTATCGTTCAATTGGTACTCAAATCCTGAAGTAAGCACATCGTTATTCTTAAAATTCCGCGTGAATTTCACTCCGGAAACAAAAGCCAGATCTGTTGTTTTTCCAAAGGCATTATTGGCTGCAGTTGAGTCGGAACGGGTGCGTCCACCGCCTAAACCGCCGTAATAACTATCGCGATCGGTATGTTGCACCGAAGCATACGCGGTTAAATTATTGGTTCGATCGTCGTTGAATAAATCATAATCGACACCTGTGAAGATGGTGTTGTGGTCCAGTTCTTCGGTGATGTCTGTAAACTGCGGAGCGAGGTCAATACGATCCCCGCCGCGACGGTATTCTTTAATCGCAGTAAAGTCAAAGCCTAATTTACTGTTGTCGTTAGGGCGATAAAATGCTTTAGCACCTAGTGAATTGTTAGTCAGTTTTGTGATTTCGCTAAAACCATCATCATTAGCATCATAAGCATCGCGGTTGCGGTACATACCGTAAAGCGTTACACCCGTGCTGAGATCTTCACTCACAATAGATGCGTTAAGATTAAGGCTTCGGTCGAGGGTTGTCCCGTCAATAAGTCCCAGATTGCTGTTTACTTCCCAGCTGTTAGTTACCGGTTCTTTGGTGATGATGTTGATGGTTCCTGCAATGGCGCTGGAGCCAAAAAGCGCAGAGCCACCACTACGCACCACTTCAACACGGTCTATGATGCTTACCGGTATTTGCTCCAGCCCGTAAACGCCGTTGAGCGCACTAAAAACCGGCCGGCTATTGAGCAAGACCTGCGTATACTGCCCGCCGAGTCCGTTGAGGCGTACCTGTGTAAATCCACAATTCTGGCAGTTGGTTTCTACCCGAACTCCGGGCTGGTAGTTGAGTCCGTCTGCTAAGGAAATAGATTGCGTCGCCTTAAAAAGCTTCGGACTCAAAACATTGACGATTACCGGGGATTTCTTTTTACTAAGCCGATTTCGGGTGGCGCTTACTACCACTTCTTCAAGACCCAGAAGATCAGGTTTTAGTGTAAAATTTAAAGGAGTATTCTGGTATTCAGAAGGAATTAGTGTTTTCCGAAGTGTTTTAAATCCTATTGCCTGAATGATTAATTCAACGGGTTTATTGGGTAAGTCCAGCTCGAAATTTCCTTCCCTGTTTGCTGAAAATCCGGAGCTCGTGTTGTTAATCAGGATGTTTGCAAACGGTATTGGATTGTCTCCGTCAGAGACCTGTCCTGTTATTTTAAAGCTTTCCTGAGCAAATACACTCATAGATAACCCTAAAACAAGTATTATAAAAGCGTATTTAGTAGACATGTATGGATTATTTAAAATAAAGTTTAGGCAAACCTAAAAAATATATTTGATATATTTGGTGTATTATTGTGGTATAATTAAATAACAGCATGACGTTATCTGAAGAGAACTACTTAAAATCCATTTATTCGCTGCAGCGAGAGCACGGTAAAGGAGTTAGTACTAATGTATTGTCTAAGTATTTAGGAGCTAAGCCTGCTTCGGCTACGGAAATGATTAAAAAACTAGATGAGAAAGGTTTGGTGCGTTATCAGCCTTACCAAGGAGTTTTATTGAATGAATCCGGTGAGATTTCGGCATTAAAAATCATTAGAAAACATCGCTTGTGGGAAACTTTTTTGGCACAGAAGCTCGATTTTAGCTGGGATGAGATTCACGATGTGGCTGAGCAATTAGAGCATATAAAATCTGATAAATTGATACATGAACTGGATCGATTTTTAGGCTATCCCAAGCACGATCCGCACGGAGACCCTATTCCTGATGAGCACGGTCATGTTGTAAAAATGGAGAAGAAACGGGTTTCTCAATTACAACCCGGTGATACAGGGACTTGTATTGGGGTTAACGATACCTCGTCTTCTTTTCTTCAGTTTTTAGAACAGCAAAACATCATATTAGGTAGCGTGATACAGATTATAAATTTCCAGGATTTTGATAAAAGTATGACGGTGCGTATTGAAGACCGGGAGCTGATTTTATCTCAGATTGCCACAGAGAATATTTATGTGCGTATCTAATTGAAAAAGTTTGCTTGATGAAAACCAATTCTGCAAATAAATCACTCGAGGAAGTTCACGGGTCTGTAGCTACGGCAACCGGCAAAAAAGGGTGGAAGCGTATCTTAGCTTTCTTAGGACCTGCGTATCTCGTGAGTGTGGGATATATGGATCCGGGTAACTGGGCGACAGATATTGCCGGCGGTAGTCAGTTTGGGTATTCATTACTTTGGGTGTTGCTAATGTCAAATATTATGGCATTATTGCTGCAGAGTTTATGTTCTAGATTAGGTATTGTGCGTGGCGTTGATCTGGCGCAAGCTTCACGAGAAACTTATCCTCAATTTGTAAATTTTGTGCTTTGGGTTTTAGCCGAAATTGCTATCGCTGCTTGTGATCTCGCCGAAGTAATCGGAATGGCGATAGGACTTAATTTGCTTTTTGGTCTGCCTATTTTTTGGGGAGTTTGTATCACGGTTTTAGACAGTTTTATTTTGCTTTTTCTCATCAATAAGGGAATTAGAAAAATGGAAGCGTTTATCGTTTCGCTCATATTCATCATAGGTTTATCGTTTTTTTTGGAAATGTTTTTTGCTAAACCTGACCTGGCTGAAGTTGCAGCAGGATTAGTACCTAGTATACCTAATAATGCAGCTTTGTATATCGCTATAGGGATTATAGGAGCTACGGTGATGCCGCATAATTTGTATTTGCATTCCTCATTAGTACAGACCCGAAAAATCACACACACCAAAAAGGGAATACGGCGCGCTTTAAAATTCAATTTTATAGATTCTGCGATCGCACTCAATCTTGCTTTTTTTGTAAATGCGGCAATTCTGATTCTGGCGGCTTCGGTTTTTTATAAGAACGGTTTGTATGAGGTTGCAGATATTAATGATGCACACGAATTACTCCATGGACTTTTAGGAACACAGTGGGCACCTATTTTGTTTGCTGTGGCACTTATTGCGGCCGGTCAAAGCAGTACGCTAACCGGAACTCTTGCCGGCCAGATTGTGATGGAAGGTTATCTCAATTTACGTATACAACCTTGGGTTAGACGTCTCGCAACCCGACTGATTGCAATCGTGCCGGCATTGATTACTGTAGCATATTATGGAGAACATGGCTTGGGAGAATTACTGGTGTTGAGTCAGGTAGTGCTTAGTTTACAATTGGGTTTTGCGATGATTCCGCTTATTCATTTTGTGAGTGATAAAAAGAAGATGAAAGGCTACGCCATAAAATGGCCTATGCGCATCGCATCGTGGCTGATTACGATTGTGATTGTAGCACTTAATGCACAACTGGTTATAGATGAAGTTTCAAAGTTTATGTCCGAAGTAGCAAATCCGGTGTATATCTGGATTAGTGTAGTGCCTTTGATCGCAGGTGCTGGTATTTTACTTATTTATATCTCGGTTCATCCTGTTTTACTGAAGCGTAAAGAATTCAATAAATCGCATACGCCACATATTCAAATTGATTTATCTGAATTGGAAACGCTAAAGCGCTATAAGAATATAGCAATCGCCCTAGATTTTTCTTCCGCAGATCGAAAAAGTATTGCTTCTGCTGTTCAACTGGGTAAAACCGAAGCGCAATACACCCTTATACATAGTGTAGAATCTCCGGGGGCACTTGTTTATGGGAGCTCTATAAACGATCTTGAGACCGAAAGTGATCAAGCTTTGTTAGAAGTTTATGCTTCTCAAATGCGTGAGCAGGGCTATGAAGTGATGACTCAATTGGGTTACGGCTCACCTAAGAAAAGCCTTCCTAAGATAATAAATGAAGGAAATTATGATCTGCTCATATTGGGAGCTCACGGTCATACTTTTTTCAAAGATCTAATTTTTGGAACCACTGTAGATAGTGTTAGACATAAAGTAACCATACCTGTATTTATAGCTTAAACATATAATTTATGAATGATATTATTGACTATTTTGAAAAGTTAGACCCGGTAATGGGTGCATTTCTAGCCACTTTATTTACCTGGGGTGTAACAGCCTTAGGGGCTGCGTTGGTTTTTTTCTTTAAAGGAATGAATCGTAAAGTCTTTGATGCGATGCTGGGTTTTGCCGGTGGAGTTATGGTTGCTGCTAGTTTCTGGAGTTTACTAGCTCCCGGTATCGAAATGAGTCCGGGAGAAGGATTTCAAAAAGTAATTCCGGCAGCAATAGGTTTTGCCCTAGGAGCTGCATTTTTGTTTGGTTTAGACAAAGTTTTGCCTCATCTACACGTCAATTTTAAAGAGGAAGATAAAGAAGGGGTGCGTAGCCCGTGGCATAAATCGGTATTATTGACCTTAGCAATCACGTTGCACAACATCCCTGAAGGCTTAGCGGTAGGTGTTTTATTTGGTGGAGTTGCCGCCGGTTTTGATGGAGCGACTATAGGTGGTGCCGTTGCACTGGCGATAGGTATTGGTTTACAAAATTTTCCGGAGGGTTTTGCGGTAGCAATGCCGTTGCGCAGACAAGGTTTTAGCCGTTGGAAAAGTTTTCATTACGGTCAGCTTTCAGCCATTGTAGAACCAGTAGCTGCGGTAATTGGCGCGTATGCGGTAATGACTTTTCAACCTATTTTACCGTATGCTTTAGCTTTTGCTGCAGGTGCGATGATCTTTGTGGTTGTTGAAGAAGTAGTACCCGAATCGCAACAAGGCAAGAATACAGATATTGCTACGATGGGCTTTATAGGTGGATTTATCCTCATGATGACGCTTGACGTTGGTCTGGGGTAAGCGTTTGCAACATTTTATATTATACAAGTCTTTATATGAGAACGCGTAACTTACTTAGTATGAAATCACTTCTAGTTCTCTTTTTATTGATTTTAAGCATTTCGGTGTATGGCCAAAATAATTCTACACCCGGAGACAGTACCGCGGTAACAGAACCTGTAGCTGTACCTCAGCTAGTGATTAAAGTACCATTTGGAAAGCGAGTTGCTTTTGGTGACGTTGAGCTTGAAATAAATGAAATCATTGATTCTCGTTGCCCTAAAAATGTGACTTGTGTATGGGCCGGTGAAGTTATCGTTAAAGCTTCCATTTATATAGACGGAAAATTTATTGAAGAGCGCACACTTAATTTAGATGCTAATAACAGTGCTTTTTTAAGTTCTGAAAAAGAAGAAATGTTTAAATATTCTGTTTTGCCCTACCCGGATGTAACCAAAGATAAAATCAAACAGGAAGATTATGTATTGAATGTGGTTTGCAATCAGTTTTAAATTAATGACACCCACAATTGTCGCTTCCGCAGGATTTATCATTAGATTTCCCGCTTAAGAAGGCAGGTTTCCAGATGTATTTGGTAACCAAATATCCTACAGCGATTAAAAAAATAAACAGTACTAATATATTCTGTATCATAATCGTATTTTTAAAATTCACTTCCGCGAAAGCGTAACAAATATGCTTTTAAATCAACAATTGGTATGCCACTAAAGCAACAACATAAGCAAAACCACTCATAATTACAAGTTGCAATACCGGCCATTTCC
Organism: Leeuwenhoekiella marinoflava DSM 3653; assembly: GCF_900129005.1. Classification (GTDB taxonomy): domain Bacteria; phylum Bacteroidota; class Bacteroidia; order Flavobacteriales; family Flavobacteriaceae; genus Leeuwenhoekiella; species Leeuwenhoekiella marinoflava. The sequence goes on from NZ_FQUN01000025.1 coordinate 17,104, forward strand.
AAGTGTTCGTCTCTCGTTTTACAATTGCTAATGTACTCATACATTGCATAGCAAAGGCATAAAATAGTAAGAGTGAAATACCACTGGCCAGATTAAACAATGGCCCGCCTAAAATAGGATTGACTTCACCGGCCATTCTGTTTTTTATGGTTTCTTCTTCGTCGCTACCCACGCTATAAATTGTAGCGAGTGTACCCACAAAAACTTCACGAGCAGCGAATGAACTCACGATAGCGATACCTATTTTCCAGTCGTAACCCAGTGGTCTTACTACGGGTTCTATCGCTTTACCCATATAACCAATGTAGCTATATTCTAACTTTTCTGCTGCAATGTGTTTGTCTAATTCTTCCTGAGGAAACGCTCCGGAATCCATACGGGCAATTGCGTTTTCTTCTGCATTTGTAAATTGATCTCCCGGGCCATTTGAAGCTAAAACCCAAAGCACAATAGAAATTGCAAGGATGATTTTACCGGCTCCTAAAATGAAAGACTTTGTTTTTTCAATCACATTATATGCCACATTTTTAAATAATGGAAGCTTATAATTAGGCATTTCAATCACAAAGAACGTACGACTTTTAATTTTTAGAATTCGATCTAAAAGCCAGGCAGACAAGATTGCTGTACCAAAACCAATAAGATATAACAGCATCAATACCAGACTTTGCAAGTTGAAAATATACAGCACGCGTTCATCAGGAATGACCAGTGAAATGATAATAAGGTAAACGGGTAAGCGCGCACTACAGGTAGTAAATGGCGTTACTAAAATAGTGATGAGGCGTTCTTTCCAATTTTCGATATTTCGGGTAGCCATAATTGCCGGAATGGCGCAAGCAGTACCTGAAACAAGTGGAACAACACTTTTGCCGCTCAGTCCAAAACGCCGCATAATACGGTCCATCAAAAAGACCACACGGCTCATATAGCCACTTTCTTCGAGTAGCGATATAAATAAAAATAAAAAGGCTATCTGTGGAATAAAAATTACAATCCCGCCCAGACCGGGAATAATTCCTTCGGCAATAAGATTTGTAAAGGCCCCTGCTGGCATTGTTGTGCGCACCCATTCTCCCATTGCGGCAAATGCTTCGTCAATAAGATCCATCGGGTAAGAAGACCAGTCGTAGATCGCCTGAAATATGAGCAATAATATTGCAAAGAAAATAAGGTATCCCCATACTTTATGCGTAAGTACGCGGTCTAGACGACTGCGCAGATCTTTAGCTGCAAGATGATCTATGCTTAAAGTTTCTTTTAAAACACCATTAATAAATTGATACCTGACAATGGTTTCTTTTTGTTGTAAACGCTTCAGGTTAGATTTACTTTCAGTTTGAAACGTATTGATGCTTTGCATCTCATTTCGGTCTAATTTACCAAAGTTTACATCCTGAGTAATTACTAGCCAGAGTTTGTATAAATCCTGCTTAGGGAAGGCTTTTCGTAGTCTGTTAAAATAATCCGGAGCTATCACAGAAGCATTTACACAAGGCTCAATAGAGAGTGTTTTGTAATTGCTTATGAGTTCTTTCAGCTTATCAAAACCTGTGTTTTTACGCGAACTTACCAAAGCGATCTTAGTCTCAAGGCGTTCTTCAAGTTTTTCAATATCAAGACTAATGGCTTTGCGCTTCATGCGGTCTGCCATATTGATAACCAGAATCGTGGGGATGTGTAAATCTTTAATCTGTGTAAAAAGAAGCAGGTTTCGCTTTAAGTTTTCAACATCAGAAACCACAACGGCAACATCAGGATAATCTTTATCATTTTTGTTAAGGAGCAGTTCTATAACAACATTCTCATCTAGCGAACTTGCATTAAGACTATACGTTCCGGGAAGATCTAGAATATGTGCTTTAACGCCTCTAGGCAGTTTGCAAATACCTTCTTTTTTTTCAACAGTAATACCCGGATAGTTACCTACCTGTTGTTTTAAACCGGTTAGTTGGTTGAAAACTGAAGTTTTACCAGTGTTGGGATTTCCTATAAGGGCTACATTGAGCTGTTTACTCATTGGGACAGCTTTTCTACGGTGATATGACTAGCGGTCTCTTTGCGTATCGCAAGATGACTGCCGTTTATGTTTAGGTACATGGGGTCTTTAAAAGGCGCAATCTGTACCAGCTCTACTTCGTTGCCGGGCAAACAGCCCATTTCTAAAAGCTTCAGAGGAACCATGTCTAGGGTAAATTCTACGATGATGGCTTTTTCGCCACGCTTTAAAAGATCTAATGAAGTAGTCAATTTATTTAGATTGAATTTAAACAAGGCAAAAGTAAAGGAAATGCAACAGATGTGAAAAGATTTTACTCGATAATCGAGATTTAAATCTTCCAAGGCTTGCCTCGAAGTCAAAAGCTGGTTCCTTTTTAAGGACATGTGGGCTTTACCCCAAGGTCGTTTATAAAAGTATGCTTAAAATGAAGGCTTAATCGTCAGAACGCTTTTCAATCGCTTTTAAAATTTTGATGTCTTCTAAAAGTTGTTCTATAGCTTCGGGGTCTGTACCGTCATAAAAACCTCTAATGCGCTTCTTAGAATCGATAAGCATAAAGTTTTCGGTGTGAATCATATCATATTTATCTCCGTTCCCCTGAGTTTTGACTGCGAGATAGCTTTTTCGCGCGAGTTCATAAATCTCTTTTTTGGGACCGGTGACTAAATTCCATCTGGAATCGTCAACCCCTTTTTCTAAAGCATAGCGTTTGAGTTGAGCCACCGTGTCTGTTGCAGGGATGACGGTGTGCGATAACAATTTAACTGAGGGATCGTCTTTAAGCTTTTCCTGAATTTGTACCATATGCTCGGTCATTATGGGGCAAATCGTCTGGCAGGTGGTGAAAAAGAAATCAGCTACATAAATACCGGGATAGTCGTCCTGAGTAATGGTATCTCCATTTTGATTCACGAGTTTGAAGTCTGCTATTTTATGATATTTCTTTACAAACTGAACGGTGCTGTCTACTAGAGATCGGTCAACCATATCGGGCTGGTAAATAGGTAAACTAGGCGCAGGCTTCATCAAGGTGTAGAAGGTGTAAAGAATGATGATGGAGAGAACCGCCATCACGATGGCAAACTTTTTGTACCTAGCAAAAAACTGAAGCATAACCTGCATTTTAGATTGCAAAATTACAATGCAACAGCCGCTTATAAAAAGTATTAGCGTATTAAGTTTTTAAAACTCAATAGTGGCTTGATGCAAATACTTTTGTATGCAAATGTAAAAGGTTACTTTTGTGCACTTTTTAAGGTATAATGCCTTTTAATTTTTTCTTAATTTCTGTTTTTTAAGGGATTTAACCCTTATGACACGTAATGGGATTGACCACTAGTTAATTAAATTTATGGATCCATTTTTTGTAAAAGGAGCTCAGTTATTTTTGAGCCTTTCAATATTGATAGTACTTCACGAGTTTGGGCATTTTATACCGGCCAGACTTTTTAAAATACGCGTAGAAAAATTCTTTTTATTTTTTGATGTCAAATTTTCCCTCTTTAAGAAAAAGATAGGAGAGACGGTTTATGGTATTGGCTGGTTGCCCTTGGGTGGTTATGTTAAGATCGCCGGAATGATTGATGAGAGTATGGATAAAGAGGCGATGGCTCAAGAGCCTAAAGAGTGGGAGTTCCGCTCTAAACCGGCCTGGCAGCGACTTATTGTAATGGTAGGTGGTGTGACGGTAAACATTGTATTGGGCTTTTTTATCTACATCATGATTATTGCTATTTATGGTGAAGAGTATTCTACTGCAGATGATTTAAAATACGGTTTTGGTTTTGCGCCTACTATGGAGCAGTACGGTTTTGAGCAGGGAGATAAAGTGCTTTCTGTAAACGGTGACCCATTAGAAGATCAAATGGATTTTCCGCAGATGTTAATGATGCGTGATGTGTCTAAGGTGACGGTATTGCATGAAAATGGTACTGAAGAAGAATTGACGCTTCCTGAAGATATAGGGATGGAGTTGTTTAAAGCCGGCGAGATGTTTGGGGTGAATGTTCCTCGTACTCCGGTTAAGCTTGATTCTGTTTTCGGGGGCGCTAAAAAAGCAGGTGTTTTAGAGACAGATGAGTTGGTGAGCATCAATGATTATCCTATTAAATATAAGAGTGATGCTACCTATGCTTTGCAAAAGGAAAAAGATACGGTTGCAACAATTACCGTTTTGCGTGATGGAGCAGCGCGTCAGTTTGACGTTAATCTTGGCGGTGAAGAATTTGTAGGAGTAGGTTTTAGCTTTTTAGATGAAGATTATAAAATGCCTAAGCGTCACAAGCGAGAATATGGTTTTGGCGAAAGTATAACCGAAGGGATTAGTTACGGATATTGGGTATTGCACGATTATGCGACACAATTTAAATATGTATTTACAAAAAAAGGAGCTTCTCAGGTTGGAGGTTTTGGAGCCATTGCAGGCTTGTTTCCGGATACGTGGAACTGGTTATCGTTCTGGGAAACCACAGCGTTTATCTCTATTATTTTAGCTTTTATGAACATTCTGCCTATACCTGCATTAGATGGAGGTCACGTAATGTTTTTATTATATGAAATGGTTACCGGAAGAAAACCGAGTGATAAGTTTTTAGAATACGCCCAGATGATAGGGTTTTTCGTGCTAATCGCCTTAGTATTATATGCTAACGGAAATGATATTTACCGCTGGATTACGGGTGGATAATGGCAAATAACAAAACAGCTAAAAAACACTAAATATTTTTTTAATTTTATTTTGTGGGTTTAAATAGTTGTGTATATTTGCATCCGCTTTCAGCAAATAAGCGGAACGTTCTTTAAAGCACAACAATTGGTCGTATTGAGATATGCCAGAGTGACTTTAAAAATATAAAGATTAAATTCCTCCTTAGCTCAGTTGGTTAGAGCATTTGACTGTTAATCAAAGGGTCCTTGGTTCGAGCCCAAGAGGGGGAGCAAAATTAAGCCTTAACTAATTCTAGTTGGGGCTTTTTTGTTTTTAAGCATTTTATAACAGCCTATAGGCTTCTTTTGGGTTTGTCGTAACTATTTGACGAAATATTCAAATCTTATAGCGCATTGAATATACTATAGACTGCAAGCAGTACACAAATGCCGATTACGCCTTGTAATAAGGTTCCTATAGTGTGTTTTCTATAAGCCTCTTTTACGCTCATTTCTCCCATTTGACTTACAATCCAGAAATACGAGTCGTTGGCGTGGGATACAGTTAATGAGCCGGCACCAATTGCGAGAATTACCCATACTTTTCCCATTTCGCTATCTAGTCCAAGTGCAGGCAATAAGGGAAGCATAATAGAACTAATAGTAATTATAGCCACGGTAGAAGAACCCTGAGCAGATTTTAGCAAAGCAGCGAGTAAAAATGGAATGGTAAGTCCCAGACTGTTGTTAAAAGAATCCAGACGCAATCCTTCAGTGAGATTTGCAGACTGAATTACAGCGCCCAAAGCACCGCCCATCGCAGTTATTAAAAGAATGGGTGCTGCCTGCTGAATTCCTTTTTTGATGATTTCGCCCATATCTTTTTTACGCTTCTTGCAATTGTAAAATGCTGCGAGCATTCCTAATAATAAAGCAATAACAGGATCTCCCACAAATAAAATAAGGTCTGTGAAAAATGGACCTTCAGTTAGAAATAAGGGGATTATAGAAGCGGTTGCCATCAATAGAATGGGTAATGCCAAGGGCCAAATAGCTTCTGAAAAAGAAGGCAAGTTTTTTTCCTCATTAAAGTGTTCAATCAAGTTACCGGTGTCAAAGGTGTCATTCAGATTACTCTTTCTGAAAAAATAATAGGCATAAAACGCACCGATGAGCATAAGTACAATTCCAAAAATTCCACCTGCAAGTAAGAGCAGAGATAAGTTTGCTAATTGAAGATTTCCGGCAGCAGCCAGCGGACCCGGAGTTGGCGGCACCAAAACATGAGCAGAAAACAAGCCGGTAGAAAGTGCTACAGTGAGCGCATTACGCCTAACGGTATTGTTTGCTGAAAGTTTTTTTGTTAGCGGAGCTAAAATAACAAAAGCGGCATCACAAAAAACCGGAATAGAAACCAGATAGCCCAAAGCACTGATAACAAACGGAAGCGGGAGCAGGGTTAGCTTTTTGATAATTCCTTTTGCGATCGAGGTTGTTGCATTTGTTGCTTCAAGAGCAATACCAATCCACGCACCAAAAAGAATCAAAAGACCTATGTTTTTAAACATATTCCCAAAGCCTGTACTTATGGTTTCAGGGATTTGTGCAATGGGTATTTGCAATAAAAAGGCGAGACCTAGGGCACTTATAAGCAATACAAAAAAAGGATGCCAGCGCAGGTAACTGGTGCCAACAATAATCCAGATAACTACGGCTACAATAAAAAGTAAATCAATACCCATAGTTTAAATGTGGTTTTTGAGATTTTTTAGTACAGAATCTTTCAGCAATGAATAGGCATAGGTTTTTGCATAGTCTAGCGTCATCGTTTCGGTTTTAATAGCGTAGGCGGCAGTGATTCCGGCACGAGTTAAAATTTCCGGCGTAGCCGAAACACTTCCGGCAAAAAGCAGTAGCGGTTTATGATATTTTTTAGCCAGTTCGGCTAATTTGAAAGGCACTTTCCCATACTGACTTTGATTATCTGTTTTACCTTCTCCTGTAATCAAAAGGTCTGCTTCTCTAACCCTTTCTTCAAGAGCAGTCAGGTCGCTTAACAGATCAAAACCTGGTTTGAGATCACTATCAAATAACCCAAACATTCCTGCTGCAGTGCCTCCTGCTGCGCCACCGCCTTTAATTTCTGTTAGGTCTTTATTTCTTTTCTGCTGAACCAATTTTGCAAAGTGTTTGGCGCCTTCTTCAAGTTGTTCTACAACTGCTGGAGATGCACCTTTTTGCGGGGCATAGGTGTAAGCTGCTCCTGTTTTACCCAATAGCGTATTGGTAACATCACACGCAACAATACTAGTTGCGTTTCTGAGATTTGTGTTTAAAGTTTCAAAATCGAGTTCAGTACACAGTGCGAGATGCTCACCTTTAGCGTGTAAGCTATTTTTATTGTAATCTAATAATTTTCCGCCTAAAGCTTCAAAAATACCAGTGCCCAGATCATGTGTTGCACTACCGCCAATACCTAAGATGATAGTTGTAAAACCATTTTCAAGCGCGTGATTGATTTGCAAACCGGTGCCGTAGGTTGAAGTAAGCAACGGATTTTTTTCAGAATCTTTAAGCAAAGCAAGTCCTGAGGCTTGTGAAAGTTCAATCCATGCGGTTTTACCATCTTCAAATCCATAATAGGAAGCTTTTAAAGATCGCCTTAATGGATCAAACGTATCACATTCGATTTTCGCTCCTAATTTTAGAGCATCAAACAACTCAAAAGCACCTTCGCCACCATCAGAAAACGGAAGAATATCAATAGCTGAGTATGGATTTACTGACTGAATTCCTTCAGCAATGGCTTCACAAACTTGTGTTGCTGTAAGGCTTTCTTTAAATGAATCTGGTGCAATTAGAATTTTCAGAATATTTCATTTTGGTGGTTAATTCAAGTGGCAAGCATTCAAGTTCTGATGCCTGGCACGAGTTGATTTTTAGTTTACAAGAATTTACTCAAAAGTAATTTACTCTTTTCTGCTAATTGCATATTGAATTTTATGATTGAAAAAATTATTTTGTAAAGTTTGCTTTACATTAATCAAAAATCAAATAGTATGAAATCAATATAAATTGAATCTAGAAATCGTTTGGCAAAATGGTCTGTCGCTTGGGTGTTAACTACAGCTTTGGTGACGTTTGGTTCTCAGTTTTTATGGGAATCCCAAATCATTACAGTTTTGACTATTATCTTGAGCCTTGCAGTTGGAGTAGGGATGGTGATGGCAAACCTAAATTTTGTGAACGAGGGGGATGAGTTGCAACGCAAAATACAATTAGAGTCTATGGGGCTGACTTTAGGACTTAGTGTTGTTGTGGGTATCGCGTACGCTCAATTAGACACCACAGATTTAATCGCTCAGGATGCATAAATTAGTTTTCTGATCTTATTTATGGGACTTACCTATATTTTGTGTTTTTTTTTAATGCGCGTAAGTACTCATGAAAAATAACATCAAAGAGTTGCGCAATGCAATTAAATTAACGCAAGGAGATCTGGCGGAACGTATAGAAGTCTCCAGACAAACAATAAATGCGATTGAAAAAGGTAAATTTGACCCCAGTTTGCCAACTGCATTTAGGTTAGCAGCTGTTTTTAACTGTACAATTGGAGAACTTTTTATTTACGAATCTTAATAATTTTTATGCAAAAAATCCTGGTAAAGCATCTTCCTAAAATAGTTTCAATAGTAATTCTGCTAGGTGTTGTACTGGGTTATTTTTTTGTTCCGGTAATGAGAGACTTTATGAACGAGGCCTGGTCTGTTCTCAGTAGTGGTGATGAGCAAAAGATTGAGAATTGGGTTTCTTCATTTGGTTGGGCTGGTCCTGTGGTTTTGATCTTAGCAATGATCGCTCAGATGTTTCTAATTGTGATTCCTTCGGTAGCACTTATGGTGGTTTGTATTTTGGCCTATGGTCCTGTTTGGGGCAGTTTATTAGTACTGGTTGCCGTAAGCAGCGCATCAAGCGTTGGTTATATTCTAGGAAAAAAACTGGGTTCCGGCTTAATAAATAATCTTATAGGCTCTAGTACCGAAACGAAACTGGAAGATTTTATAGAGGATTACGGGTTTTGGGCTATCGCCATCACGAGGCTCAATCCATTTTTATCTAATGATGCTATCAGTTTTGTAGGCGGAATTTTAAAAATGAATTATTTTAAATTTCTCGCCGCAACCTTGGCGGGTATTGCGCCACTAACGCTCTTTATAGCGATTATGGGTCAAAGTACTTCAGGACTGGAGAGCGGCTTATTATGGGGCTCTGTGATAAGTCTGGTTATCTTTTGCTTGTATGTTTACTGGAGCAAAAGGCAGAAGAAGAAAAGGCCTTGATTAATAGAATTTGAAAAACAGCATAATTCCTAAAATCAGGAGGTTGTAAAATATAAATTCTTGACTTTCAAAACCGGTAAAAAACCCTCTAAATCTTCCGGTATATTCATCTGTACCAACTGAAGTGTTTACATAAAAAGCTTCAAAAGGCCAGAAACCATCTGGATTTTGCACGAATTCCCCAACTTGTTGCAACGAGGGATTTATACCTGTTTCTAAATCTGTAAAAAAATATATTTCAAAAGACTCATGCTCAGCTATCGCTTGTATTTTAGGAGAAAAACCGTAGTAATTCACACCAAATGCCATGATATTTAATCCTAGCAAAAGTATAGATAGCCTGATTTTGAGTGCTTTTCTCATGGTTTGTCATTCAGCACAAATGTAGGAGTGTAAAGTCTATGGAATAAGGGGGTTTTCCCCCAAATAGATAGGAAGCAGTATAAATTAACAGATAGATTAAATTTGCAAGCTCAAGGCATTGTCTTTTCTTTGCTGAGTAAGTATTATAATAATGAGAAAGTTTTTTGCTTATCCGTTAAGCGTTATTTTTTATCTGGCTTTTGGTTTGACCATTGTTGCGTTTCATCCCGTACAATGGGTGTGTTATAATTGGTTTGGTTATCAGGCACATAAGAAGAGTGTAGATTATTTAAATTTTACCATAATGCGATGTCTTAACCTTTTAGGCACGCGCTTTACTTTTAATAATCCACATAAAATAAAAAGAGATCAGCCTATAATTATAGTGGCTAATCATCAAGGGCAGTGGGATATTTCTCCTATTATATGGCACATGCGTAGGTTGCATCCTAAGTTCATAAGTAAAATAGAATTAGGAAAAGGAATTCCCAGTATCTCCTACAATCTTAGAAAAGGCGGTTCTGCTTTAATAGATCGAAAAGATAAAAGACAGTCTATAATGGCAATACGGGACTTAACTAAAACCTTAAATGCAACAAAGCGTTCTGTAGTTATTTTTCCGGAAGGCACGCGTAGTAAAAATGGGGTTCCTAAAGAATTTGCTACCGGAGGTTTGATTACGCTTTTTAAGTTTATGCCAGATGCGATTATAGTACCGGTTACAATACATAATTCGTGGAAATTAATGCGCTGGGGAGGTTTTCCACAGGATATAGGCGTTAATGTAAGTCACACCGTTCATGAGCCTATTACAGTTGCTGGTAAGAACCCTGAAGAGTTAGTAGGGCAAGTTCAAGATATTGTGCTGGCAGATTTCTCAGAAATACGTACCCATAAATCAAGATTTAATTCTTTATAAATATGTCGGTGTTTTTAAAACTTCATACAGAAGATATTGAGATCATAGAAAAAACCAGTGATTTTGTAAAAAACACATTGTCTAATGCAGAAGGTGGTCATGATTGGTATCATACACTTAGGGTTTATAAAAACGCTTTGAATATTGCTAAGGGAGAAGAGGCTGATGTTGTTATTATTGCTTTAGGAGCTCTTTTACATGATATAGCAGATTCTAAATTTTATGCTGGGGATGAGACTGTGGGGCCTAGAATGGCTCGTGAGTTTTTGCAGAAGCAAAATGCATCTTTTTCTCGTATAGAGGCGGTGGTAAAGATTGTAGAAAATGTTTCTTATCGCGGTGGAAATAAAAAAACAAATTACAATCCTATTGAGTTGCAGATTGTACAAGATGCTGATCGTCTTGATGCCATTGGCGCAATAGGTATTGCCCGTACTTTCAATTACGGAGGTTTTAAAAACAGAAAACTTTATGACCCTGCAATTGAACCAAAAATGGATATGACTGCAGAAGAATATAAAAAATCTGATGCTCCTACTATTAATCACTTCTACGAGAAATTACTCTTGTTAAAAGACACTATGCATACTAAAACCGCTTTAGAGATTGCTGAAAAGCGGCATAACTATATGCAAGATTTTCTTGATCAGTTTTATGCAGAATGGGAGGGGAGTAGTTGATTCTGCTGGGATTCTAGCAAAACAAAAGGGCTGAGTATTTAAGTCCAGCCCTTTTGTTTTTAAAGATTACATATGCTTTTTATGCTCTATGTAATAATGCTCTAAGAGATTCATTGTCGCTTTTATAAGATCTTCGGTTTCTTGAAGAATACTAAAGTAAAGCATCGTGTTTTTAGGGCTAGAGTCTGCAGCACGGGTGCGTTCGACTTGTTTTTCTATTTTCTGTGATACGCTATCTAGTAGGTTTTGTTTTTCCTCTAGAATAAATAGCAAATCATCAAAATTCTTAGCCTTAAACGTGTCTTCAATTCTAGAGAAAAGTTTATCTAGTTTTTCTTCAATCTCTTTAAGATCTTTTAGCTGTGTAAATTTTAAACCTTTATGATTGTTGTTGAGATGATTGTAACTTGACGTAGTCACAAAATCAATAGATTGCGTCACGTCTTGTAAATAGCCCAATACATCAATGTAAAAGCGACTCGCCTGTACGTGTGTTTCATCTAGATTTTTAATGAAGTAATACAAGCTGTTACGAAGTTCTTCTACTTCGGCATTTAGTTTTGCAATACCTTTTTTACTTTTCTTTAGTTTGCCAAGATCTACCTTTGCCAGACCTTCTATAGTACCTACATATACTTTGCTTCCGCGTTTAAATGCAGAGGCGATATTGGTTGTACTTTCATTAATAATTCCTTGTATAGAATTACTCACAGCACGCATTAAACGACCTTCTTCAGCTTCGGCTTCAGAGCGTTTTTTATGGTTCATGTAATTGCGCACTAATATCGCTATTGCTGTTGCGAATAATAAAAATAGTGCAATGCTTCCTCCTTTATAAAGTATAAAGGCCATAACAGCTGCTGCTGTAAATGCGCTAATGGCGGTCATAAACCAACCCCCAATTACATTAAGCACTCCGGCGACTCTATAAACTGCGCTTTCGCTGCCCCAAGCTCTATCTGCGAGAGAAGTACCCATCGCTACCATAAAGGTAACATAGGTAGTAGAAAGTGGTAATTTTAAAGAGGTTGCAGCTGATATAAGTACACTGGCAATCATTAGATTTACTGCAGCACGAACGAGATCAAATGCCGGCATATCTATAGCGGCAACGCGAGTAGTAATTTTTGGTTTCGTGAACTTGTGTTCAATATGTTTTTTGACACCGTGTGGAAGTATCGCCGTAAACCCTTTATTTAGGGTCATAGCACCTCTTACTAAAGATCGAGACAAAGCATTTGCTTTAAAACGCTCTTGTCCCTCATCTTGACGAGAAAGATCTACAGAAGTCTTAACAACGCGACGCGCCTTCTTTGAAAAGAATAAGGTTAGAATCATTACAATTCCCGCAGATAATAGTAAAAGCGGCTGTGTGGGTACTTTTTGTGCTAGTGATTCCATTGTGAAAGTATTAGCAGCTTCACCACTAGCTTGCCAAATTTCATAAGAATTATAAGCAGCCATAGGTACACCTATAAAGTTTACCAGATCATTACCCGCAAAGGCCATTGCTAATGCAAATGTCCCGAGGACAATAATCATCACGTAAACATTCAATTTGAATGTTTGGATCAATATATAAGAAACAATAAACCAGACAACGAAGCTAAGACCTAAAAAAGCCAAAACGTTAGTGTTAGCCCAATCTAAATAAGCACCTTGAATAAAATCTGCACTTTTTAATCCTTTTATGATGATGAAATACGTGATTGCAGCGGTAGAAATACCACTAAAAATTGCTGCATTCCAAGTAGGACGTTTATCAAAATTGAAGGTAATTAAGAGTCTGGTAAAAAACTGAACCAGAGCACCTACGCTAAATGCGATGACTACCGAGAGCAGAATACCCATGATAATTTCGATTGCTTTATCTGAATTGATGTATTCTCCCAGATGAAGAAGGGTGTCAGAGCTGCCAGATAATTTTATAAATGTCATACAAAAGGCAGCTCCCAGAAGTTCAAATACGATAGAAACAGTAGTTGAGGTAGGTAATCCTAGGGTATTGAAGAAATCAAGAAGCAAAATATCGGTAAGCATAACCGCCATGAAAATGATCATGATTTCATCAAAATAGAACTTTTCAGGAACAAATATACCTTTACGGGCAACTTCCATCATTCCGCTAGAGGAAAGGGCTCCAAAAGCTATTCCTACACTGGCAACAATCATAATAGTTTTAAAACTCACGGCTTTAGAACCTATAGCTGAGTTTAAAAAGTTTACGGCATCGTTACTTACTCCAACAACTAAATCTGCAATGGCTAAGATGGCCAGAGCGATAAGCATAATCAAGTATATATTATCCATAAAAAGGTATTTCTTTTAAATCTGCAAATTTGATATTTATTTTAATGCTGAATGTTATGTGAAGGTTATAAGTACACCAAAAATAGCTGTATAAACTCTTCATGTTACACATTAGTCTTCTATTTATTAGCTGTGCACATGTTTTTAGAAACCATTAAATAGCTGTTAAACAATTATTTAATGGTTTAATGTAAATTTAATGTTACCAAAACGTAACATTATGATTAAGATTTTTATATATTTGTAAAGTTAAGTTTAACCCAAATACTATTATTATGAAAAAGTTACTAGTTGCCGCAGCCCTTATCGGAGTTGTTAGCTTTGCTTCAGCTCAAGAGAAAAAGAATGTTTACGTAAAAGAGGGCAATCTAATTAAAGCAACTTTGTTTCACGATAATGGGCAAATTAGTCAAAAGGGTTACTACACAGAAGAAGGAAAACTTCAAGGTGAGTGGATTAGCTATGATAAAGATGGAGTAAAAACTGCAGCTGCTAATTATGAAAACGGAGAAAAGACCGGTAAATGGTTTTTCTGGAATGATGACACTTTAAAAGAAGTTGATTACAGTCAGTCTCAAGTAACAAGTGTAAATACTTGGAAAATTGAAGGTGAGCGTGTAGTGAGCAATGAGTAAACGTCCTTTTTAGGAACAAAGTAAATTTTAAAAACTATAAATCCCGTTGAGCAATCAGCGGGATTTTTCGTTGATGCTGTTTGGGTTAGCAATAGGTTAGAACATTGTATTCTGGAAACAGGTTGTAAATAAAAAAAAGACTGCCTTTTCAGACAGCCTCTTTCGACTAAAACAAATAGTTATGAAATCTATTTATTTGTTATAGGATGCGGTGCATCCCACCATAAATTAGTATTAAGATTGTCTGTACCCTGAGCATTAATAGCTGCTTCGTAATTAGCTGTGTTAGATTGAGACCAGTCAAGATCGTAAGCTTGGCGTACAGGTATATCATTTCCATTAAGCGGTTCTGCGGGAGGAGTGAGTTCAGGATAGCCTAATCTTCTGTATTCTGCCCAGGCTTCATAACCTTGCAAGAAAAGAGCTTTCCATTTTTCTTCTGCAATTTGCTGCATTGCTGTTGTAGGATTAGTGCTTAATGCAACTGTCGCGGCATATGCTGCACCATCTGTTGCACCCCATTGATCAAAAGAAGCAATAATTGCTTCCTTGTAATAATCACTAGCACTACCATTAATCCAGCCCAACTGTACAGCTTCTGCATAAGAAAATAAAACCTGAGAATAATTATAGATTACACCCGGTGCTGTTTGATTGTAGATGATGTCACTTGTGATAAACGATACATCACTTGCAGCAAAACTAGAAGTCGTTAAGCCGTAAGGCATACCTACATATTGTGGATCTTCTGCGGTAACAGATGATCTGCTGTATTCTGCATAAACATCAATACGGTTATCATTGTCTGCAAGTAAGCGATCTACTAAAGGCTTGCTCACTGCATAATCTTCACGTGTTTCGAATCGGTCTTCCCAAGGATTATCATAAGATTGATCAGCAATAAATGGGTATAGAAGATTTTCTGCTACAGAAGTGATTGTGCCACTCATCGCTTCCTTAAATTTTGTAGCAGCAACTCCATTTGCTTCTGGGTAAACATTAGACAAACGTAGTGCCATCGTAAGTTTTAAGGTATTAGCAAATTGTTTCCAACGAGCCATATCTCCATCAAAAATTAGATCACCGGTAGGACCTGCTTCGCTCTCATTTATAAGAGTTAAGGCATCATCAATCTCATCAAAAAGAGATAAGTAAATTTGTTCTTGAGAATCAAAAACAGGAGTTGTGTTTTCTAAACCTTGTAAAGCTTCAGAGTAAGGGAGCATTCCCCATCTGTCAGTTGCAAACTGAAAAAAGTATGCTTTTAGTAGTTTTGCAACTGCAATCTGATTGTCATTAAAACCATAGGCAGATTGAGTTAAAGCAGTTTCTTCACTAGAATTTACTTCAATTATCTTTTCAAGATTAATCAATGGATTATAATATAGATAATCTATGTCAAAGTTTCTTGTACCATATCTAGAAGCTTCAGTGTAGGTAATTGCAGAAACATATTGTACATAAAAATTTCCTATGTCTGAAGTAACTGCATTTCCTAGTTGAGCTTCTGCGTAGGTTAGAAGTCCGCTGCTAATTACTTGAGTTGTTGCATCAGGATCAACATTAGTGTCTCCAAAATCAACTGTCTCACAAGAAGTGATTTCGAGCAATAATGTTGCTAAAAATGTTATTTTGAGTATGTTATTTTTCATAATTATTTTTTTAGAAGCTTAATTTAAGATCTACACCTATAGTTCTTTGACTTGGGCTTTGGCCTGCCTCTACCCATCTTGCGTCTCCGCTTGAGAAGTAATCTTCAATTTCAGAAGGATCGATGCCATTTACCTTAGAGTAGATTAACCAGAGGTTGTTAGCATAAACACTTAATTTCATACTATCAAATGGAAGTTTCTCCATTACTGGTTTAGGAAATGTGTAGCCTAAAGAAACTTGTCTCAACTTGATATAAGAAGCATCGTAAACCCATTCTTCCGCAACCCCATAAAGATTGTTAAAGTACGTACGAGGATTTACGTAGTAAGAAACTTCTTGACCTGTAGTCATATCAGCACCGTCTACACGAATACCACCAGAAGAAGGCTGTACATTATTTACATTAGCAGAAGTAACTTCGTTTCCTGCATTATCAATTACTAAATCTCGTATTGGGTTGCCTAGATCATTTGTTCCCACGGTTTGGGCGCCGTTACCAGAACTGGCGTTAAACATTTTGGTAACAGAATAAAAATTACCTCCCTTTTGAAAGTCCATAGAGAAGTTCAAATTGAAGTTTTTATAAGTAAGCATATTGTTAAGCCCCCCTGTAAAGTCAGGCTGAATGTTAGCAACTTTCTCTATTGTATTGGTGTATTGTGGTGTACCTGACTCATCAAGAAGAATATTGCCATTATCATCTCTTTGCCATTTTGTACCGTAAATATTTCCCCAATCATCTCCTTCGTCAGCGCGTAACGATGCATTCCATACACCTGCAAGTGTAGTTTGATCGGTCAAGTCATTTATTTTGATAACTTTCTTTCGGTATTTAGCAATGTTAAACGCTACATCCCATCTAAAATCATCATTAGAAAAAGGCGTTGCTGTGATACCTAGTTCCCAACCATTTGTTTTATTGATAGATTCATTACCGGTAGTCGCAGTGTATCCTGTAGCTCCGTTAATGGTTAAGGATGATGGAAGTTCACTATCAGTTCTGTGGAAATAGGTGAAGTCTAGTCCTATTTTATTTTGTAAAAACTTGAGCTCTGTACCCAATTCTTTTTCCTCTCTAATACCTCCTTTTAACTGAAGGTTAGCAAGTGTGTTAGGTGTAGAAACGCTCAGTTTATCCTGATATGAATTTTGAATAGAATAGGTATTGTTTAATGTATAATGCCCAGGAAACGAAGGAGCTTGAGCAATACCTGCTCGTATTTTACCAAAACTCAAAATATCGCTATTCTCAATAAATTTTGAAAAAATAAAACTAGCAGATAATCCATAAACATCAACACTATTGTTATCTAAATCAGCTGTAGAGCTCCACTCTTTACGGTATGATCCATCTAAATAGATGAAATTGTCATAGCCTACAGATGCTGTTGCAAACATAGAGTAGTTCTTAAGACGTACATGGTCTCTGCTGTAGTTGATGTTGCCTAAAGAAGTCCTGATGCTGTAATAATCTGGTATTTGAAGACCACCGGTTGTAGCGGCATTTATGTAAGAATAATTTCTTTGGTTCCATTGCGCTCCAATGTTGGCAACAACATCAAAAGCTCCAAACTTATTATCATAATTTAATTGAGTATACAACTCATTAAATTCGTTAGTAATAGTTTCTTCAGAATAACCTGGTTGAGCAAGACCGTACCAGCCGGTCTGACTGTTATACTCAAAGCTATTAAAGGTACGTCTGATGTCTACTAAACCACTTAGGTGATCATTATACTCGTACTCTAAACCTATGCTGCCGTACACGGCATTTTTAATCTGTGAGTTTGTGTTCTCATAAACTTCAAAATATGGAGAATTCCAGTACAGTGGCGTTGGGTCTGAAGCAGACTTCATGTTCCAAGAATAAATCTGACCGTTTTGTTTGTAATTTTTCAAACGATTCACATCTAATTGGCGTTGCCACCATTGGTTAAAATTAGAACCTAAGCCACCATATCCTTGTCCGGGAAAATTATCTGTGATTCTGTATTGGTAGTTGAAGTTTCCGTTAAACTTTAATTTATCAGATACATTGTATGATCCTTTAAATGAAATTGTAGTTTGTTCTCTATTGGTATTGGGTACAATTAGAGAAGTCTTGATGTTATTAATTGTAGTCTTGATGCTATAATCGTCACCACCTTTTAATAAAGAGAAGGTTAAGTTGTTTGTGGTTGCTGTCTCATAAAAATCTCTAATATTATCAGGATTAGCAGACCAGGGTCTTAGTTCTCCAAAAGTATCTGAATTGGGAATAAAGCTGTCCCAATGTCTTACTAGAGTTCCATCTAATGCAGGTCCCCAAGATTCATCTGCAGAAAAGTTAGGATGTAATTGACCTTCGTATGTTAGGAAGTTTTGATCATATCCCCCTCCGTATTGATTTTGATACTCAGGCAGCAAATATAAAGAAGACATAGAGAGTGCTTCGTCAATCGTTATACGCGCTTCACCATTTTTAGCTGTTTTGGTCGTGATGATTACTGCACCATTTCGTGCTTCTGTACCGTATAATGCAGTACCGGCTACGCCTTTTAATACAGAAATATCTGCAACGTCTTCCATGTTAATGTCTGAAGACGAGTAGATTTTAACACCATCTACAACATATAAAACACCAGTCTCTCCTCTTAATCGTATTAATGCATTGTCAAAACTAGAACTGGGAGAGCCTATCAGCTGTACACCTGCAATTTTACCGGCTAATGCACTGTTAATATCAGTGTCTTTTGCCTGAACTACATTCTCTCCTTTTACAGATTGCTGAGCAAAACCAAGACTCTTTTTCTCACGTTTAATACCTAATGCAGTTACAACGACTTCATCTAAACTTTCACCAGATTTTAAGGTTATTGCGTACTTATTTTCTTGATTAACAGTGATTTCTTGATCGTTGAAGCCCATATAGCTTACAATTAGAATATCTCCTATAGTTGCATTAATGCTAAAATTTCCATCAAAGTCTGTAGAGGTACCTGTGCTGGTTCCTTTAATAATGACAGACGCTCCGGGTAGGGGTAAGCCAGTATCGTCAACGACGGTACCGGTGATTGTTTGCGTTTGAGCAAGAGCTAACTGCACAACTAATGCAAAAAATAGCATTAGAAATCCTTTTGTTTTGATTTTCATGTTAGTGATTTAGTTAATGTGTATTTTAAATAGCAAAACGTTTTATCGTTTTACTAATGTCAACATCCCTTTTGTTAACATCTATCGAAAATACCCTTACTAAATCACCTCTGTTATGTAAATATTATCTTTTTGTTATACTATTCTTGCTGGTAATTAGTATTATTTTAACATATTTTAGTACGATATCGTTATCATTATGGTTGATTATATGAGAATTAATTCTTAAAAATTAAAAAAGCCATCGATTTTTGATGACTTTTTAGTTTTAGTTATACTGAAGCGAGTTGTTAACGCTTGCTTATTTTATTATGTGTTATTTGCTTTTGTCTCGTGCTTTTAAAAGTGCCTTTTTCAAAATTTCTTTTTGCAGCATGTTTGGTGCTTCTTCCTTGCACACGTGCGCGCCACATTTTAAAACTAGAAGGCTTCATCTCTCTGCGCATAAGCGCTATCACTTCTTGCTCCTTTAGATCAAATTGAAATGCTATAGCGTCAAAAGTGGTGCGGTCTTCCCATGCCATTTCAATGATACGGTCTAGTTCTCTATCAGTGAATTTTGATTTATTTTCTGAGTTCTCCATAAACAATTTTTGTGAAAGATAACTTTGTGAGCTAAAACCCCAAAGCCATTGTGTGTTGAATTTCAGTTTTTTAGAGATAATTAACGTTTTTGATAAATTGCTTAACATCAGCCTCAGTCTTCGTTAATTCGTACCTTAAAGTTTAAGTATTTTTTAGCGAGACAATTTAAAAAGAGATTCTTCTGTCAATTACATTTACACTTTAACTATTAAATTACTTAATTATGAAATATATTCAAATTGCGGCAGCAGGACTTATATTGGCAACTTCTTTTACATCGTGTAAAAATGCCGGTGAAAAAGAGGCTCAAGTAGAAGAAGATACTCAAGAGGTACATACTGTAAAAGATAGCACAGCCGCAGAAAAAGTACGTTATGCCGAAGCAAAGATTGAGGCCGAAAGACCAGTAATGCCAAAAAACTATGGGATTAACTGGGATGAGGTTCAGGCAGATCCTGCTATGAAAACAGATTTTGAGGCTTGGGATGATTACAGAACCTTCTCTGGATCTTTAAGTGATTTAGAATTGAAAAAAGTACCAGAAGCAGAAATCAAAGACTATATCACACAATTAGAGCAAGAAGCAATGAATCTTGAAAATACAATTCCACAATCTATAATGACTGAAGAAATTCAGGAGGATATAAAGGATATTCAGGAGGAAATTGCAGATTTAAAATCAATTACTGCTAAAGCAGGAGTGAATGAATCTAAAATTGCAAATCAAGTAGAAGAATTAAAAGAAGCATACGATGATCTTAATGAAGAGATTAAAGAGACTGTTTCTAAATCTGAGAAGAGTATTTTAGACGATAACCAATAGGTTAAAATATATAGCATAAGAGAAAAGGTCTTCACGTTGAAGGCCTTTTTTTATTTTAGTTAATTAAAAGGAAATTAAGGATTTAGCTTTTTGCAAAAATATTTAGCAATACTTTATAAAAGCGGGGAAGTTGAAAAACAACTGATTCTCATAACTTTGCAAAGTTAAAAACCCAATGTGATGAAACGGCACCTGCTTCAAGTAGTATTACTAATGATGTTATTTTTAAGTTGTAAAAACAATTTAGATTCAGCTTCATCTAAAACTGCCATGAAAGCTCATGTGGAACAGTTGAATCCTGAAGTTGAAGAGCTTGTAAAGAACTGGGATGGTTATTGGGCCTTAAAACGAAACATTGCAATGATTGAAAATACAAATCCTTTAAACGCGATTGAGTTTATGGATAAGTTGGCACACAATTGCAATGCGATGATTATACAAATCCCGCAAGAATTGAAAAAACCCGAAATTAAAGAACAAATCAATAAAGTTGATTCTAGAATCAATGAGTTCTACAGCGAGGTAAATCGCAACGAGATTAGAGAACGTGTTGTAGAGAATCATATTGAAACTATTGTAAACGCCTTTGATACACTAAATAAAGAACTCAATAGTATTTTATAAGAAAAGAAAAATATAATGTCAAGGTCTCCTTTTTAAGGAGGCTTTTTTTATGCGTAGCTTTGTGTACATTTGATCTTATGAAAATCACATTTTATCTTTTGCTTATACTGTTTTTAGGTTTGAGTTCTTGCAAAGAAAAACAAGAGGTAATCGCTGACCCGAGAGATGCAACAGATACGTTGCAGATAGCCTATCAGTCTAATAAAAAACAAGAGATTGTTTTAACTCCTTCTGCAAAAAATGCAACGGAAGGTTGGGAAAATTATCCTGAGTTAGTAGCGCAAATTAAAGCTATAGACACGGTTCGTATAGGCTACATAAGAGCAAATGGTAAAGACTGGATTAGTAATGCTGCTTTGGCACAAACTAAAGTAAGAGATAGTTTTGCTAATACAGCTATAGAATCTCGATTAACCGTTTTATTTACGAAGACAAATACGCTTGTTCAAGAAGCTTCAAAACTTGAGGTAGATACGGCAGCAGTCAATAAAGAAGCTACAGAACTATACAATACGTTTCAAAACTTAAAACTTCAGATCAATCTAAAGCATCAGAAATCTATAGAAGAATTACTGGAGCAATACGAGGTTGAGGCAGATTCGCTTTCCGCAGTTAAAGATTCAACACAAACACGTCGCGATAGCTTATTAAGAGCCAATAACGTTCCTGTTCAAAACTAGAAACAATGAAAAATTTACTCGCTTTTTTATTTATAATATGTAGTACAGCCGCACTTGCGCAACAGCGTGATAAAGCAGAAATGGCAATAAACAGTCAACTCGAAAAGTGGCATGAAGCTGCGGCAGATGCAGATTTTGACGCGTATTATGATTTAATGACAGAAGATGCTGTCTTTATAGGTACAGATGCTGATGAAAATTGGCAACTAGACCAGTTTAAGGCTTATGCAAAACCTTATTTTGATAAGGGTAAGGCTTGGAGTTTTACAACACTTGAACGTACTATTTATCATCCTAAAAAGTCAAAAATAGCGTGGTTTGATGAATTGCTAGATACTCAAATGGGAATCTGTCGTGGATCTGGTGTTATGCGCCTAGATGGTAAAGAGTGGAAGGTGCAGCATTATGTGTTATCTATTGCTGTTCCTAATGAAAATGTTTCAGAAGTAACGCAGATAAAAAAAGAACACGATAGTTTGCTGATGGCAAAACTGCGTGCCAATTAATTTAAAATAATCTCTTTATTATAATTTATGAATTCAATGTTTAAAATGATGATTCCGGTTTCTATCGGGATTTTAAGTTTAACCGCTTGCAAAGAAGAAGCAAAAAAAGATGCTGCTGTTGCAACGGTTAAAATTCCGGCGTTAGACCTTACTAATATGGATACGCTGGTTAAGCCACAAGATGATTTTTACAAGTTTGTAAACGGCAACTGGATGCAAAATACAGAGATCCCTGAAGAAGAGTCAGTTTGGGGAGGTTTTAGTGTTTTACGTAAGAAAACGCGTGAAGATGTTTTGACCATAATAGAAGATGCTCGCAAAGAAAACACGTATGCAGCAGGTTCTGACCAGGCTAAAGCTTTAGCGCTTTTTGAAAGTGAATTGGATACAGTTGCGCGTAATGAAGCAGGTTTAACTCCTCTTAAACCAGCTTTAGAAAGTATTGCGGCAATAACTTCGGTAAATGATATTGCACGTGTTGGACAAATGCGCAACGGAACCGGAACGCCGTATTTTAGCTTTAGAGTATTTTCAGATTTCTCAAACAGTAAGATGAATGCCGGTTACATTACGCCGGGAAGATTAGGGCTTCCAGATCGGGATTATTATATCGAGCAGGATGCAAAATCAAAAGAAATACGTGAGCAATACAAAGCGTATGTCAGCTGGGTTCTTGAGTATGCCGGTGACGAAAAATCTATTGCTGATGATGAAGCAGCTCGTATTCTAGCTCTAGAAACTAAGCTAGCAGAGCCAAAACTAGACAAAGTAGAGCAGCGCGATGCACGTAACCTAAATAATCCAAAGAGCGTAGCGCAACTGCAAAAGTTGACTCCGGCGATAGACTGGGCAGGTTATTTTGACAATCAAGGCTTAGAAAAAGAAGTTGACACGGTTATCGTGCTTCAGCCTAAATACATGAAAGCTTTGCAAAATGTATTGACTACAACTCCTGTTGAAGATTTAAAATTATTGATGAGATGGGCGACACTTAATTCATGGTCAGATGCACTTACAACAGACCTGGAATATGCAAACTGGGAGTTTTACAGTAAAACGTTGAATGGTACACCAAAGCAAAAACCAGCCGATGAGCGTGCACTTGCAACTGTAGATAATACGTTAGGTGAAGCTTTAGGTAAATTATATGTTGACAAAGTGTTTCCGCCAGAGGCGAAAGCTAAAGCTGAAACCATGATTGCAAATATCAAAGAGGCTTTTAGAGATCGTATTAACAATCTGGAGTGGATGACAGATTCTACTAAGATGCAAGCCATTGATAAACTGAATAAATTCACGGTGAAGATTGGTTATCCTGATAAGTGGGAAGATTATTCTAAACTAGAAATTAGTGCTGATAAAGGTTATTTTGATAATCTATTAGCTGCAGGTGCTTGGTCTATTGATGAGAATAATGCAGAATATAAAGAGCCGGTTGATAAAACAAAATGGGGTATGTCTCCACAAACGGTAAATGCTTATTTCAATCCTTCTTTTAACGAGATTGTATTTCCGGCGGCTATTTTACAACCTCCGTTTTACAACTATCAGGCTGATGAAGCTGTGAATTATGGTGGAATAGGAGCTGTGATTGGTCACGAAATTTCACACGCATTTGATGATAGTGGCGCGCGTTACGATGGTAATGGTAACTTAAAAAATTGGTGGAGTGATGCAGATCTAGATGCATTTACAGAACGTAGTGGTGCGCTTGCTGAGCAATACAGTAATATTGAAGTTGCAGACAGTTTGTTTATCAATGGTAAATTTACTTTAGGTGAAAATATTGGTGATTTAGGCGGACTTCTGGCTGCTCACACAGGTTTACAAAAATTCTATGAGAAAAATGGAAAGCCTGAAGAAATAGACGGTTTTACACCAGATCAACGTTTCTTTATCAGTTGGGCGACGATCTGGCGTACAAAAATGCGTGATGATGCATTGCGTACACGTATAAAAACAGATCCGCATTCTCCTGGAATGTACCGTGCATATGTACCGCTTCAAAATATTGATGCTTTTTATGATGCATTTGATATCAAAGAAGGCGACCCTATGTTTGTACCTGCTGAAAAGCGTGTACGCATCTGGTAAGAAAAATAGATTTTTAAAATCAAAAGCCCGAAAGCTATTTGCTTTCGGGCTTTTTTAGTTTTTAATTTCGTTAACCAAGGCAAAAGCTTGATTCACATATTCTTTTTCAAGAAAAAGGGTAAAGTAGTTTGAGGTGGAAATCGCTTCAAAAATCGGGATTCCTTCGTAGGCAAGCAGCTTAAAGATGTAAAAGTAAAGTCCAACGGTTTTTGAGTTATTCACAGGAAGCGCAATAGATAAGGAAGATAAATCGTGCTTAACCATAACGCAAGTTTCCTTCTCAAAACAACGTTCTACGAGTTCGGTCAGGTCGTTTGAAACTAAAATATTGCTTTCGTGAAAGGTGCTTGAATAGGTTAAATAAGCCTTAGGAATACTTTTAGTCTGCTCTAACAATTGCGACTGACTTGCCAAAATAGTGTTTGAATTGAGAAAGGTAAAGTCTGTAATACCGCTGCGTACTACAATGTCTCCCAAATCGCGCATCATTTTTTCATCAACGCGTTTCTGCGGATAATAACGTCGCAATGCCATTACAATAGAGCCCACATTTACAGGCTTGCCCAGTTCTTTTTCAATTCTGGGTTTAAAATCTTCGGCTAAAGCGCTGTAATTGATAATCTTCCGCATCAGCGCATCTTCGGTATACGGCTGGTGTTTGATGAGTTGTTCGACAACAGAGGTTATAGTTTTCAATGTTATATATTTAACAATTTGTACAAATTTATATAAAATTGTTGAATTTTTTTCAAGCTTCTTTTTTTCAGCTTAACTATGCAGCATTAATACGATGAAGATGAATGTTTTAAAATTTGGAGGAACTTCTGTAGGAAGTGCTCAAAATATCAGAAAAGTAGTAGAAATTCTTTCTGTTACTGAAAAGCCAAAGATTGTAGTGCTGTCTGCAATGTCTGGTGTTACTAATTTATTGGTAAGCCTTAATCAGGCAAGTATAGATAAAGATTCTGCACAAATCACCAATGTGCTGGAGCAGCTTCAGGCTAAACACTTTGAAGCAATAGAGGATCTGTTCACCGCAGAAAATCAGCCAGAAACAAAAGCTCAAATTGAGACGTTTGTAGCTGCTTTAAAAGAAATTGCAACTGGTGGACGTACGTTAACCACGTATGCTGAGTTGGTAACTTATGGTGAAACCATGCTTACCTGGATGTTCTCAAAATTCTTAGACCAAGAGCAGGTAGAAAATGTGCTTTTAAACGCAAGTACGTTTATGAATGTAGGCACTGTTGAAAACCCAAATATTGATACGGTTTCTGAAGCTTTATTGCCACAGTTGGAGCAAAACCCTTCTCAATTATACATCACACAAGGTTTTGTGTGTCGTGACGAGCGTGGTTCTCTAGCGACATTAAAGCGCGGTGGAAGCGACTTTAGCGCAACAATTATCGCAGCAGCTGTTTCTGCTGCCGGTGTTCAGATCTGGACAGATATTGACGGGTTGCATAATAACGATCCTCGTTATGTTCAAGAAACACAGCCTATAGAGCATTTAACCTATAACGAGGCGGCGGAGCTTGCTTATTTTGGTGCAAAAATTTTGCACCCACAAACTGTTGCTCCGGTAATAGATCGTGATATTCCGGTTTGGTTGAAAAATACTTTTGAGCCTTCTGCTCCCGGAACTAAGATTTCTAATGAGTATCATAACCGTGGTTTAAAAGCGATTTCGGCAAAAGATGGGATTACCGCTATAAAAATTAAATCGAATCGTATGCTAGGTGCTCACGGTTTCCTAAGAACGATTTTTGAAGTATTTGACCGTCACGAGACCTCAATTGATATGATTACTACTTCTGAGGTGGCTATCTCATTAACTATTGATGATACGTCTCACTTAAAAGCTATAATGACTGAACTTTCGGTAATTGCAGAGGTTACAGTCGAAGAAGATCACAGTATTATTTGTATTGTAGGGGAGAACCTTATTGCAGACCACGAGTCGTATAAAGCATTTGGTATTCTCAATTCTATCCCGGTGCGTATGATTGCATATGGAGGTAGTAACAACAATATTTCTCTTCTTGTTCCAACGCGAGAAAAGATAAGTGCCTTACAATACTTAAACGCGCAATTGTTTCAACTAGAAGGAGCAATAGCTTAGACTTTTGTTAGTTAGTGTTAGCCTTTCTTCTGACCAACCAGAAGATTAACATGGAAACCCGGTATGTGCTTGCCGGGTTTTTTTATTGGCACCGCCAAAGGATTTAATATCCCCAAGCTTGTTTCAAAATGTATAATTTGTTTTTAACGAATGACTCGTAGGCTTGTATTCAGATAATTTACTCAGAAATGAGTTTTCAGCTTTACAAGCTTTTTTGAAACGTATAGCCCAATAAAGGCTTTAAAGTAATGGAGTCTATTTGTTTAAAAGTCTGGTCTGCATCGGTATCGTAAACTGGTGGCTCCAGGTCTAAAGCTTCTGCCTGTTTTTTGTAGTAAACCGCTTTTGAAGGATGATCTGGATGCACAGCGTTTATGATATGCCCAAAAGCATTTTTATAAATCACTCCTAAAATGATACCTATACAATCTTGGCGGTGAATAAGATTTACAGGCGCGTCACCATTGCTCAATCCGGTGCGACCGGCAAGGTATTTTACCGGGTTTCGGGTGCTGCCAAAGAGACCACCAAAGCGTATAACTGTAGTTTCAAAAGCAGTAGACTTAAAGAAAATCTGTTCAACTTCTAGTAATTGTTTGCCTTTGTTATCCTGAGGTGTGGGTAGGTCAGCTTCGGTAACTTTTCCTTGAGAATCATCATAAACGCCTGTACTGCTTATTAAAATCACTTTTTGTATGGAAGATTTTTCAACAGTATCCAGCAGTTGTGCCATGCGCAAGGCGTGGTTATGTCCCGTATTTCTGCGTAATCCAGGTGGAATAAGAATGATTAGAATTTCAGAATCTGCTAGAAACGAATTGATCTCGCCACGTACTTCGTCTTCTGCGATTTCGACCTGATAGACATCAACGCCGTAGGTTTTCAATTCTGCTTGTTTGGTTTTAGAAGTAACCGAACCTTTTACGGTATGTCCCAATTCTTGTAATTGCGCAGCCAGAGGTAGCCCCAGCCATCCTAATCCTGCAATAGCAATTCTGCTCATAATGATTCAATTTTCAGCAATGCAATTAAAATTCGATTTGCTGTTTGGTGATCAGCGCATCGGTATTTACAAAAGGCATTGGCATAGCATTTAAAGGCCGCGAAGGTAGGTTAAAGCTGGTGTTTTCTAAAAGATCATAGCTATAATCAAATAGTGTAAACTGTAACGGCATACCTTCTGCGATGGTCAGATGTACTTCAAGCGGTTCTCTGTCCACGAGCCTGTAGCTCAATAGATAATCGGTAGACCGGTTTGCTAACGGAAATGCCTCACCCGCTCTCGGTAAAACTTCCTGACCATTGAAGCTTAAACGGCTAAAACGGGTGCCTTTAGGACATAACAAGAGCATATCTCCTACGTTGCGTTGCGGGAATACGGTGAAATCCAATCGACGCTCACCGTTGATTATAGTGTCTTGGGACGTGTAGACCTGTGAAGGTGCTATAAAAGTCATCGGTGCTTTTGAGACATAAGAATACCGGCTACCGTATTTACCGGATTCCGGATTTTTACCGGCTTCTTCTGCTGTTTGCATGTCTTCTCCCAGAATGGTTTTCAACCAATCATCTAGCTGCGTGTTGTAAGTGGCAAAAAATGCTTCTTCAGTATCTGCATCGTAAATGTAGTTTAAACTGGTAGGAAAGCGTCTTTCTTTGGTAAAGTCTGATTTAGCATACGCTGAAATAAAAGCGCCAATACTCACGAGTAAAAATAAGATTGCCAGTTTGCCCTTCATCTTATAATAACCCATCACCGGAAGCAATAAGCCAAAAAGAAGTACCGTAAGCACGGTTGCTGCAACCAGCATTTTAAGCCCTAAACCTACCGGAAATTCTTTGATGTAATGTGTAATTATAAAGAGAGCAGGTGCACAAAGAAGGGTGAGTAAAAATAAATTGGGTTTACCGTTTCTGAGAATTAAAAAAATGCTTAACAATCCAAAATAAATAGGAATTACAAAAAAAGAAGCGCCTTCTAAATATAGGCCTACTCCGGTCGCAATAAGTAACCAGAAGAATAAGGGTGCAAAACTCAACGAAGCCGCTGTGTTGGGTTTGTAAAAGAGTTTGTAAATGAAAAACGTAAGTGCTAAAACAAGCGCAACAAAACCAGCCAAGAGTTCGTAGCCGTTATACGGGAATCCCTGTAAAATATCAGCTTGTGCAGGATTTAGCGCTAAAATTGCATTCCAGCCCAGACTAACTACATAAGCTAAAACAAGCGAAATTAGCAACGGAAGAAATCCGCGTAATGCTCCTGAAATAGTCAGTTGTTTTTTACGCAACCCATAAATGAGTACCACAAAAAACAAGATCCAGGCACCTATCAACATCGGAATAATCCAACTGAATGGATAATAAACCATTTTCAGTAGCGGAACATTAAAATACACATAATCCTCGTCTGCTTTTAAGTTGAGATTGGCATCTTTAAAATAGTCTAAAAGGGCAGTTAGATACCGGCCCTGATGCTCCAAAGACTCCGGGTCTAAACGACTGGGGATATCATTTGCGGTGTGATAATCAAAGTGGTCGCCAATAAATGCAAAGAAAAATCCATCAATATCACCATCTTCTCTCAAAACAGTAGAGTCTGTGTCGTTAGGCAATAACTTATAAACGCTATACATCAGCGAGTTTGCATAAGGATGAGAAGGGTTAGCCTCGGCAAAAGCTTTAATCAATTTGCCGTTACCGCCATTGGTTTCTACAATCATATTAGAAGGGCCGCCGCTCCCTCGTGCTTCAAAATTTAAAGCCAGGTCTACATCTTTTGCCCAAGGATGCTTATTCACAAAAACCGAGGCACCATTAAGCCCCAATTCTTCAGCATCTGTAAACAAAATAATGATATCATTTTTAGCCTTTTCGCCTTTGGCTAAATAGGCCCTGATGGTCTCTAAAATCGAAGCAACACCACTCCCTGCATCACTCGCACCGTGTGAAGCTGTGTGTGGCGCACTATCATAATGAGACATCAGCAAAAGCGTCTGACCAGAACCTGTACCGGGAATACGGGTTATTATATTTTCGGCTCTGCTTAAAGCACCCCAGCCCGGTTTGTATGCAAAATCACTTTGTATTTCCGTCTCAAGGCCAAAACCTTGTAGCGTTTTTACAATATAGTTTTGTGTAGTGAGATGTGCAGGCATTCCTACTCCATGTGCTTCTTGAGCTATACTGTTTACATACTCTTGGGCACGGGCAGCAGAAAATGCTGTTAGCGGAGTGCTGGCATCAGAAACGTTTTGTGGTTTGTGTGTGTAGAAACTAAAATAAATAAGTCCCAAAATGAACAAAAAAGAAAGTACGGCGGAGTAATGCGTTTTCATAGGCAGGTCAAGATTCGGTTAAAGGTAGTGGGAATCGCTGTTATGTACAAGCTTGAGTAGATTTGAAAATTTGATAAAGAAAACGTTTTCGATATCTCGAATATTTTGTCTAATTTAAAGATTCTAAAAATATAAGCGTATGGGAATCAAGAGTTTTATGGGCAAACGATCTAAGGTTGTTGCCGAAGAGGTAAATATTAAAGTTTCAGATTACATGACAACAAGGCTTATCACATTTACACCTGAAGAATCGATTATGGATGTCATGCAAAAACTGATTAAGCATCGTATTTCTGGCGCGCCGGTTGTTAATGAAAACAACGAACTGTTAGGTGTTATTTCTGAAGGGGATTGTATCAAACACATATCAGACAGCCGGTATCATAACCTGCCGATGCTCAATGCAACTGTGGGGCAAAATATGGCAATTGATGTAGAAACTATAGACGGAAATATGAATGTGCTGGACGCTGCGCGTTTTTTTATTGAGCGTAAACACCGCCGTTTCCCTATTGTTGAAAATGGAAAACTAGTAGGGCAAATCAGTCAGATGGATGTGATTAAAGCTGCTTTAAAGCTAAAAGGAGCAACCTGGAAGTAGGGTTTGTTTTTTGTGTTTTGAAGTTTCAACTTGACTGAAGTGACCTACTTGCGTCTTACCAGCGCATAAAAATCATTGTCTAGTGGAAGATAGCCTTGATCATAAATAAAATAATAAACCGTACCGGCTTTAGTTGTATAAATGCTGGTAAATAAATTGAAATCAAAACCAGCTAAAACTAATTTACTTTTTGTGGTTTTGGTTTTGTCATCAGGGTTTAAAGATTCGAGGATACGGTAATTTTTGCGCAGTTTGTTATTGGTATTTCGTATCAGATTCTTTCGGTCACTGTTAAGTTTATTATTTGCAGCATTTCTACACGAATCGCTGCAGTATTTTTTATCTGCGCGGCCTATAATTTTATCACCACATTCCGGACAAGTCTTTTGCATAGTCTAAAATAATGATTTTCTAGGAGTTGAGCGCATTTTTAATATGTGCCAGATGATGCCTGCAGTGCCAGTCATACATCCCAATAGTTTCTGCTAGGGTAAACTGCTTAGCATGTTCCGGGTGAATGTAAATGCGTTCGAGATCTTCAGAGTGCAATAATTGAATCAGAATCGCCCAGCGCGTGTGTAAGCCTTCAATAAGTTTAAGGGAAGCTTTTATAGGTGTAGTTACAGTATCAGGTAGCTCAGCCCATTTATCTTCGAAATAGGGTTTAATTTTAGGAGTTTCTTCGGTTAATGCCAGTTTAAATCTTATAAAAGCATTCATATGACTGTCGGCACAGTGGTGCACAAGCTGCTTGATATTCCAACCATCGGGGCGATAGGTTTTAGCTAGACTTTCTTCGGAAAGGTTTTCGGTTAATTGAGTAATTAATGCTGGAAAATCTTTAATCGTGTGAGTCCATTCTGCAATATGGGATGCTGTGATGGTTTCGGGTTTTTCAAAAATTCCGATTGGATATTTTAGTTCTTGAAGGTTCATAGTTCTGTCCTGTTTGTGTACCTAAAGTTAAGTGATAATTTAAATTGAAAATTAGTTCTGTATTAAAAGCAAGGGCTGGTAGAAATACCAGCCCTTGCAACACTTACTTAAATAAAAAATTCTATTGATTAAGCCTCACAACTTACGCAGGCTTTTTTCTGCTTGAATTTTTGAGCAGCATTCATACTGTGCTGGTAATACAGAGATTTTAATCCTAGTTTCCAGGCAGTAATATGAATTTTGTTGATTTCTTTAACCGGCATATCCGGGTGAACAATGATGTTTACAGATTGTCCCTGATCTATATGATTTTGTCTGTTTGCAGCTTGATAGATGATGTCTAACTGATCAATTTCAGAATAGGTTTTAAACACATCTTTTTCTAAGTCTGATAAGAAGTCTAGATGTTGTACCGAACCATCAAACTCTCTGATGCTTCTCCAAACTTCTGTAGTGTTCTTACCTTTCTCTTCTAGTAAATCAACTAAAAACGGGTTTCTAATGGTGGTTTTTACCTTAGCAATATCTTTTACATAAGTGTTAGACCAGATAGGTTCTATACCTTGTGAAACTTGGCCTAATATAAATGCAGATGAGGTTGTAGGTGCAATTGCATTTAAAGTGGCATTACGTCTTCCGTAGCCCTTTAAAGCTTCCGGTTCTCCAAAACGATCTGCTAAATCAGCTGAAGCCTCGTACGATTTCTCTTTAATAGTTCTAAAGATTTCACTGTTTAAATCATATGCTTCCTGACTGTTAAACGGTAACATTTTAGATTGTAATAGCGAGTGCCATCCTAGAACACCTAATCCTAATGCACGGTTTTCCTTAGCAAAATTATAGGCTCTTTCCATAAATAAGAAAGTCTGGCGATCTTCACGGCTTTCAGAATCGCGATAAACTTCAAGTTTTTCACAGAATTCTGTAATAACAGCATCTAAAAATTGAACCATAGTTTCTACAGCATCTGTGTCTTTCCACTTATCGTAGTGTAAAACATTAACTGAAGAAAGTACACAAACAAACGACCAGTTTTCGTTAGAAGGTAACATGATCTCTGTACACAGGTTGCTGGCGTAGATCGTATGGTTATTGTCTCTAAACACATCTGCAGCACCATTGTTTGCATTGTCTTTGAAGAAGATATAAGGATATCCCATCTCTCCGCGACGTTGCAATACTTTAGCCCAGATAGAGCGTTTTTTGTCGTCACCGGCAACCATATCTTCCATCCACTGGTTGGTTACCGTTACGCCGTGAGTTAATTCTTGAATAGGATTCCCTTCGGTACCTATTTCTAAGAACTCTTCAATGTCCGGGTGTTCAACCGGTAAGTAGGGAGAAAAGCGACCACGACGTACAGAACCTTGGCTTACAACATCAACCATAGATTCAAAAAGCTGCATAATATGTACAGCTCCAGAAGCCTGGCCGTTATTTTTTACATCGGCACCGCGATGTCTTATTTTACCGAAATATCCAGAAGTACCACCACCTAGTTTTGACATCATACCAACTTCAGACTGGGTGTATAAAATATTCCCCATGTCATCGTCTATATGAGAACCAAAGCAGCTAATTGGCAGACCGCGTTTTTTACCAAAGTTTGACCAAACCGGAGAAGCCAGCGAGTAAAAACCTTCGCTCATATAGCCATAGAACTTATCTGAGAAACCTTCGATTCCTAAGATGTTTTCAGCGTGATCTGCAATCTCACGGATACGTCCTTCTGGCGTGGCTCCTTTTGTAAGGTAGCCTGAAGCTAAAAAGTTTCTACTGAAATCATTTAACCATTCAAACTTTTGTTCTTTCTTTTCAGATGAATTTTTAAGCGCTTCTTTTCTTGCTTGAGCAAGGGTATCAGTCGTACTTGTAGTTGTCTTTTGTTGTAAATCTTCTCCTGGGTGTAATTTTGATTCGTTCATGTTCTTAAAATAAGTCGTCGCTGGTTATACTTTGTGTTCTTTTGCTGTAGTTGATGGAGCGTTTTACAAAAAAGTCTCCGTGTTTGGTGCCTATAATCTCATCGTCAAACCATTCGGTTTCTGCGAGAAGTTTTTCATCAACCTCAAATATTTTTTCGATTCCTATACTTTCTAGTGAATCGTTGAATCTCTTTTTGATAAATTCTTTAACTAAGACTTTGGGTAAGAAATCTATTTCGCCTGCTTCAAAGATCCAGTCTATAATATCGCTCTCTGCTACAAAGGCGTCTTTACACATGTCTTGAATCATCTTGTGATAGGCCTCGTCAAACCATTCTGGATTCTCATCTTTAATAATATTGATGATATCGATACCAAAATCTCCGTGAATTTGTTCTTCTTTAGAAGTAGCCTCTACCACATTAGAAATACCTTTTAAGACGTTTCTGTGCTTGTTGAAAGCCATGATGATCAAGAACTGCGAGAACAATGATACATGCTCTATAAACAGAGAGAACAATAAAACTGACTCAGCATATTCTTTGTTGTCATCACTTTTTGCATTTTTTAAAGCGGTTTCTAGATAGTGAACACGCTTCATAATCACCGGCTTCTTCTTTAGATTTTTAAACTCTTGGTTAAGACCTAAAATTTCTAGAAGATGTGAGTAAGCGTCATGGTGTCTTACTTCACTTTCTGCAAACGTTGCACCTACAGAACCAATTTCTGGTTTGGGCATTTTGTGATAAATATCTCCCCAAAAGCTTTTTACAGCTACTTCGATTTGAGAAATAGCAAGCATGGTGTTTTTTATAGCGCTACGTTCTGTATCGGAAAGGCGGGTTTTAAAATCTTGTATGTCGCTTGTGAAATTAAATTCAGTATGAATCCAATACGAGTGTCTAATTGCAGGCACATATTCATAAAGCGCAGGATAATCGTATGGTTTTAGATTGATTCGTTTTTCAAAAATGTTAGACTTTCTTTTTTGAGCCTGCTCGTTTCTATATAGAATATAACCTTTAGCAACGTCAAAAAAGCCGCCTTCCATGAGTTTGTTTTCAACAAAATCCTGAACCTCTTCTACCGTAGGTTTGTAGGCTGCATCTGCATTTTTACGCTCTAGAAGAGCTGCATAAACATTTTGAGAGATTTCTTCTGCATCGGCTGGGCCACCGTGTTCAACTGCGGTCATGGCCTTTAAAATAGCGTTTGTGATTTTGTGTAAATGAAAGGTTTTTGTCGTAAAATCCCTTTTTATTACCTCGGTAATTTCCATACAAGTAGACGTTAAAAAATGATAGCTTTTGAGAAGTATAAAGTTGAAATTTTAATGGCTTGCATGGGGAGTGGTGCTACTAACTTTTTCAACATTGTTATCAACATTGCATTTTTGAACAGGCTAAAAGTTATCAAAAAAATACATTTAAAATACTGATAATGAATATTTAATGTTTTTTAAAAATTGAAAAAGTTTACAGAAATTTAATTTTAAATTAATTTTTGTGTTTTGGGTCAAAAGCTTGCAAAGGCTCTGAACGAAGTACTTAACTTTAAAAGTGAGGTTAATCTTATGAACGTTCATAACTCATAAAATTGTGGATAAATTCAGTTGAAATTTTAAAGGAATTCTCTTCGTTATTCGATTATCCTTTTTTGAGTAATATCTAATTTTAAACGTTTACAAACGACTATAAATGAAAGTAACTGTTTCGCAACCGATTATTATTTGTGATTCCTAGCATCTTTGCCTTGTAAATAATTAGTAACTGTTTAACGTAAAGACAAAAATCATGAGCACATTAAGAAACAAAGTACAGTTGATTGGAAACTTAGGAAATGATCCTGAAATCGTAAACCTTGAATCAGGTACCAAGCTGGCGAAATTTAGTATTGCAACTAATGAAACCTATAAGAATAATAAAGGTGAGCGTGTGACCGATACACAATGGCATAATGTAGTTGCCTGGGGAAAAATCGCAGATATCATTGAGAACTATGTGACCAAAGGTAAAGAAGTAGCAATTGAAGGGAAGCTGACTTCGCGCTCTTATGAAACCAAACAAGGAGAAAAACGCTACATCACAGAAGTTTTATGTGACGAGTTGCTGATGTTGGGGAAGTAGAATTCTCACAATTGTAATTAAAAATGCCACGATGTTTTTATATCGTGGCATTTTGTTTTTTATAGAGGTTCAAAGAAAAGAGATTTTAAAGCAAATTTCGAACAAGCCAGAAGATGATTATTATAGACAAAACAATCCAAATGGCTGATGTTCCATACAGTGTTTTTCGAATTTGAATAAGCTTGCTATTACAATTATTCTTTAAATCTAAAAAAGCGCCAAAGCCTATGTAAGGTAAAGCAATCAAAAACAATGCGTTTTTGTCAAGCGCAAGTGCTATATTTCCATTTAGCAAATGATGTAGCGCTCTTTGGGAGCCACAGCCGGGACATAAAAACCCAGTTAATGTGTGAAAAGGGCATTTGGGGAAAAAGCCTACTTCCAGCGGATTGTATGTTTTGTAAATATAGGCGGCAGATACTATTAAAAATGCACTGCCTATATAGATTAATTGCTTAAAACTGACTACTGGCAACACCTACAACAATTAGAATTACATATAAGAATGCAAAGCTTAGAGCTACTACAGCGCTTACAATTGTCCATTTTTTGGCTTCTTTTGAAGCACGTTCTGCGCCTTCAATATCGCCTGCATAAAAACGAGACTCAACTTTAGCAGCGTTAACAATACCTGCAATGCCAAAAGGCAAGCAGCACAAAACAGTAGCTAAAATAGATTCAACGAGCCAAGTCTTAGGAGGTCTTTGGTTGTTTAAATTTTCCAAGATTTTATTGATTTAGATTAATTTTTAAAATTATTCATTTTACTTCATATAAATATAGACTAACACAAAAAGTCCTTTAGTGTGATACCAAAGGACTTTTAAAGCTTAAAAAATGAAGAATGCTTTATTTAATCACATTATCCATCACTTCCTGAACAATTTCAGGATTCAATAAGGTGCTGGTGTCTCCAAGGTTTGACGTGTCATTAGAAGCAATTTTACGCAGAATACGACGCATAATTTTACCACTTCGTGTTTTAGGAAGTCCGCTTGTAAACTGAATTTTATCAAGCTTAGCAATAGGACCAATTCGGTCTGAAATCAACTGATTGATCTCTTTTCTCAAATTGTCTTGATTTCTGCTTTCGCCGGTTTCTTTTAGAATCACATAACCGTAAAGCGCGTTTCCTTTCACATCGTGAGGATACCCAACAATAGCACTTTCTGCTACAGCAGGGTGCTCGTTAATAGCATCTTCAATTGGAGCGGTACCTAGGTTATGACCACTTACAATAACCACATCATCCACACGACCGGTAATCCTGTAATAACCGACACTGTCTCTTAAAGCACCGTCACCGGTGAAGTACATATTTTTAAATGCTGAAAAATAGGTGTCTTTATAACGCTGATGATTTCCCCAAATGGTTCTTGCCATTGAAGGCCACGGAAATTTGATGCACAATCTACCATCTACCTGATTACCTTTAATCTCTTTACCTTCTTCATCCATTAGAGCCGGTTGAATTCCCGGTAGCGGAAGCGTTGCAAAAGTGGGTATTGCAGGAGTCGAGTAAGGAATAGGAGATATCATGATTCCTCCGGTTTCGGTTTGCCACCAAGTATCTACGATAGGACAATTTCTCTTTCCTATATTTTCGTCATACCAATGCCATGCTTCCTCATTAATAGGTTCACCTACGGTTCCTAAAACTTTTAAAGAAGACAGGTCATATTTTTCTACATACTCCAGTTTTTCTTTTCCTAAAGCGCGTATTGCAGTAGGTGCTGTATAAAACTGAGTTACTTTGTGCTTTTCTACAATTTCCCAAAAACGCCCGTAATCAGGATAACTGGGAACACCTTCAAACATTACTGTTGTAGCGCCGTTAGCTAACGGCCCATAAACTATGTAACTGTGGCCGGTGATCCAACCGATGTCTGCTGTACACCAATAGACATCATCTTCTCGATATTGAAATACGTTCTTGAACGTAAATGCAGAATACACCATATAGCCGGCAGTGGTGTGTACCATACCTTTTGGTGTGCCGGTAGAACCAGAAGTATATAAGATGAATAAAGGATCTTCAGCGTCCATAATTTCTGGATCGCAAAAAGCTTCAGCATTATCGAGCAAAGGTTGCAACCATTTGTCGCGACCTTCTTGTAGTTTAATATCAGAATTGATGCGTTTTACAACCAGTACATGTTCTACACAATCGCATTTTTTGAGACCTTCATCTACAATACCTTTAAGGTCTATTGTTTTGCTTCCGCGGAAAGAACCGTCGCTCGTGATAACCATTTTGCAGTCTGAATCATTAATTCGCGTTGCAAGAGCAGTTGAAGAAAACCCTGCAAATACTACAGAATGTATGGCTCCAATACGCGCACAAGCCAACACTGAAACCGCAAGTTCTGGGATCATAGGTAAGTAGATACAAACACGGTCTCCTTTTTTTATGCCTTGGGATTTAAGCACATTTGCCATTTTACAAACTCGATCGTGGAGTTCGTTATAGGTTATGTGTACTGCTTTTTCTTTAGGATCGTTGGGTTCAAAAAGTATAGCCGTTTTATCACCACGCGTACGCAGATGGCGGTCAATACAGTTTTCGGTAATGTTGAGTTTTGCGCCTTCAAACCATTTAAATTCGGGTTTGTCAAAGTCGTAACTCAATACGTTATCCCAGCGTTTGTGCCACATAAAATGCTCTTCAGCAATTTCTTCCCAGTAGCTTTCAGGATTTCTTACAGATTTACGATATACTTGAAAATATTCTTCTAAGTGTTTTATATGGTAATTACTCATAGTTGAATTAGGATTGTTCTTATAATCTTCTATAAAATTACTAAATCGTTATCGGTTTGCATTTGAACAATTCTGCATTTGAATTAATTTTTTTGTTAAACTTCTATCACATTAATGACTCTGTGCTTCACCGGCTCCACTGGGTATACGTATGCTTTCTACAATTTTTAG
The DNA here is from genome assembly GCF_900129005.1 of Leeuwenhoekiella marinoflava DSM 3653. Lineage (GTDB taxonomy): Bacteria > Bacteroidota > Bacteroidia > Flavobacteriales > Flavobacteriaceae > Leeuwenhoekiella > Leeuwenhoekiella marinoflava. The sequence continues at coordinate 55,072 of NZ_FQUN01000025.1, forward strand.
AACACTTTTTGGTGGGGCAGGAGTTAATCTCGATATAATTACTGAAATAATGACGTTGATAAACATAGCAACCGTACCAAAACCTTCAGGCGAAGTGCCAAACCACCATTTTGATTCCGGGAGTGGTTCTAAAACACCAATCAATCCGGTTTTAAATCGAATCATATAAAAGAGCATCAAAATAATACCTACTACCATTCCGCTAATGGCACCTTGTTTATTCATTCGTTTATCAAAAATTCCCAGAACTATAGCAGGAAAAAAGGATGCAGCAGCAAGTCCAAAAGCTAGCGCCACAACAGCTGCAACAAACCCTGGTGGATAAATACCAAAAAGACCTGCAACGATAACCGCAACTAAGATACTTAGACGGGCGGCTAATAATTCTCCTTTATCAGAAATATCGGGTTTCAATTGTTTTTTGATCAAATCGTGAGATACAGAAGTTGAAATCACAAGCAGCAAGCCTGCAGCAGTAGATAGCGCAGCAGCCAGACCGCCAGCCGCAACAAGTGCAATTACCCAAGCAGGAAGCTGTGCTATTTCAGGGTTTGCAAGTACCATAATATCGCGGTCCACGTAAAGTTCGTTAGTTTCGGTTGAAGCATTTACAATAATGCGTTCGCCATTTGCGCCGCGTTCTTCTGTAAACTCAGGCTTACCGGTAGTGGCTTCTCCATTTACATATTGAATTTTTCCATCTTCATTTTTATCAGACCAGGCGATGAGTCCCATGTTTTCCCAGTTCTTAAACCATTCTGGCATGGTAGAATATTCCTGATTACTAACTGTCTCAATTAAATTGGTACGCGCAAATACCGAAACGGCCGGGGCTGTGGTATATAAAATAGCAATAAGCAATAAGGCGTATCCTGCAGATTTACGCGCATCTTTTACATTAGGAACGGTAAAAAACCGAACAATCACGTGAGGTAAACCAGCGGTACCTGCCATCAATGCAAGGGTAATTGCAAATACATCCCAAGTGGATTTTGATCCTTCAGTATATTCTTTAAATCCCAGTTGTGTATGCAGATTGTCTAGCTTTTCAAGAAGATAGGTGCCGTCTTCCACGCGTCCTCCCATCCCAATTTGTGGGATAATACTCCCGGTCATTTGTATCGAAATAAAAATAGCGGGCACCATAAAAGCAAAGATCAACACACAATACTGAGCAACTTGTGTATACGTGATACCTTTCATTCCGCCTAAAAAAGCAAAAACAAGAACCACTGCCATCCCGATGATCACACCGGTTGTAATTTCAACCTGAAGAAATTGGGAGAAGACAATACCCACACCGCGCATTTGCCCGGCAACATAGGTAAATGAAACAATGAGCGCACAGATCACCGCAACGGTACGTGCTGTATTGGAGTAATAGCGATCGCCAATGAAATCAGGCACGGTGAACTTGCCAAACTTGCGCAGATAGGGAGCGAGTAATAATGCGAGTAACACATAACCTCCGGTCCATCCCATCAAATAGACAGAACCGTCATAACCTGCAAAAGAAATAATACCGGCCATGGAGATAAACGATGCGGCACTCATCCAGTCTGCGGCGGTTGCCATACCATTAGCTAAAGGTGAAACGCCACCACCAGCGACATAAAATTCTTTGGTAGAACCGGCACGAGCCCAAATAGCAATACCAAAATAAAGGGCAAAAGAGATGCCTACTAAAATCCATGTCCAGAGTTGAACGCTCATAATTTAGGTTATTTAATTAGTTAGAAAGCAAATTTGTTTAAAACAAAAAGAATAGTAATCGATTGTATTTGTGATGAAATCAGTTGTCGATATATCCATATTTTTTATCCAAACGATTCATTAGATACATGTAGAGAAAGATGAGCACAACAAAAACATAGATGCTTCCTTGCTGGGCAAACCAAAATCCTAGTTTGAATCCGCCTAAACTATATCGATTGAGAAAGTCTTTAAGAAGAATGCCACAGCCAAAAGAAACTGCAAACCATACGAAGAGTAGAATACTAAGATATTTAATGTTTTGGCGCCAGTAGGCTTTGTGTTTTTCGATTTTTGACATGCTTGTTGTTTAAAAATGATTACGAATATAGTAGATAAAGTCTTAAATAGTTACCTGCACCTGCCTGTATTTGTGATTATTGAAAAAAAACCCGGTGCGTTAGCACCGGGCTGACTTTAAGTCGAATATTGTTTAGATAGCGTCAACTGTTACTTTAACATCTGCAGTTACACGAACAGTAAAAGTTACTGGAGCAGCAGATACAGTTCCTGATGCACTAAGTGTTGCCGTTGCACCACTTTTTAAATCTGCTTCAAAAGCATCAACTAAAGATTGATCTACTTCAATCTCATAAACAGTTCCTGCATTAGCAGCAGTAGTTAAATTAACCGTAGTACCGTCAGTAGCTTGAAACCATGGGTAAGTGCTACTTTGAGCAGTAAAACTACCTGATGCGATCACATCTGCAGTGCCAGTTACACTAACAATCTCGTATGTAAGTTTTGTGATTTGTAAGTCTTCTATTTTATCAAGGTTGTCTTGAACATCATCATCATCTATACTGATAGAAGCACTTTCTGAAAAAGTGGTTTCTCCCTCAGCAATACTAATTACTAAATCTTCAGTGATAGTAGTGTCAACATCTATTTTAGTTAATTCATCTACTGCATCACAAGCATTAAATGCAAAAGCAAAAATGGTAAGGGCAAAAAAGGTGGTAATTTTTTTCATTTTAAGAATGTTAATAGTTTTAACAAAAATAAGCATAAATACCTATAAACCAATTTTTTATATGAAAAAGGGTGAAAATACCCTTCCGAGTGTTTAAAGTTTTGATAATTAGCTGTTAAAAATAAATTTCCTGAGCTAGTCTATACGTGTTAGCGTGCGCTTCTATAATAATTTTAATATCTGGTGAGTAACCGCCACCCATGCTTACCTGTACGGGTATGTCGCTATCGCGGAAACAACTTAAAGCAAAATGATCTCGTTCTTTACAGCCTTCGGGTGTGCAGGAGAGTCGCCCTAGTTTATCGGTTTCTAAAATATCAACTCCGCTGAGGTAAAAAATAAAATCGGGATTTACCTGATCAATGAGTCGGGGTAGTATTTCTTTCAGTTTTGCTAGATAGAAATCATCCCCACTTTTATCAGGAATCGCAATATCAAGATCTGAAACTTCTTTCTTAAACGGATAATTCCCCGAACCGTGCATACTGAATGTAAATACCGAGTCATCCCCTTGAAAAATCTGTGCAGTACCATTGCCCTGATGTACATCGAGATCTACAATGAGAATTTGTTGTGCCAAGTCTTTCGCCTGAAGATAGCGAGCAGCAATCGCCTGATCATTCAATAAACAAAAAGCTTCGCCATGATCACTGTAGGCGTGATGTGTACCACCGGCAATATTGAAAGCAATTCTATGTTCTAAAGCAAACTCACAACCTAACATCGTTCCTTGAGCAATGATCTGTTCCCGATCTACTAATTCCTGAGAAAGTGGAAAGCCGTTTTTGCGTATCGCTTTGCGATCAAGATTGAGGTTTTTAAGATTGGTTACATACTCAGGAGTATGAACAGCGGTCAGGTATTTTTCTTCCGGAAAACCAGGTTTAAAAAAGTTGGCTTCATTACACGTGCCTTCGTGCAATAACTGTTTTGGGAGCAGCTCATATTTTTCCATTGGGAAACGGTGTCCTTCAGGAAGTGGGTGTTTGTAAATGGGGTGATACGCGATTTTAAGCATTGAGTTTATGCAGTTTCAATTGAATACGCTTCCGCTTGATATCTACTTCAAGTACTTTAACTACAACTTGTTCTTGTAAGCTCACATGTGCATTGACGTCGCTCACAAAACCATCGGCCAGATTAGAAATGTGAATTAAACCACTTTCTTTAATGCCGATATCAACAAAAGCTCCAAAATTAGTGACGTTGTTTACAATCCCGGGAAGCAACTGACCAACTTCTAAATCTTCAATTTTTCGAATATTTTGATTAAAGGTAAAAGCTTTTGCCGGCTCACGTGGGTCAAGACCCGGTTTTTCGAGTTCGTCAAGAATATCTTTCAGCGTAGGCAATCCCACTTCCTCGGTCACAAAATCGCTGAGGTTGATTTTTTTTAATAAAGTCGTATTCCCAATGAGTTCACTCACGGAAACCTTCAGCTTACCTGCCATAGCTTCAACTACCTCATAACGCTCGGGATGCACGGCAGAATCGTCCAGTGGATTTTTAGCCTGTTTAACACGCAAAAAACCGGCCGCCTGTTCAAAGGCTTTGGCGCCCAGTCGGGGCACATCGAGGATTTGATTTCGCGAAGCGAAAGCCCCGTTTTCATCCCGGTAGCTCACAATATTTTCGGCGAGTTTAGGCCCAATGCCCGAAACATAACTCAGCAGCGGTACACTGGCCGTATTGAGGTTAACGCCTACGGTATTTACACAGCTTTCTACCACGCGGTCTAGTTCGTTTTTCAGTTTGGTCTGATCTACATCGTGCTGATATTGACCCACACCAATGGATTTTGCATCAATCTTCACCAATTCTGCAAGTGGATCTGCAAGTCGACGGCCGATAGAAACCGCACCGCGAACGGTGACATCATAATTAGGAAATTCGTCACGGGCTATTTTTGAAGCCGAATAAATAGAAGCTCCGGCCTCGCTAACTACAAAAACTTCAAGATCTCTGCTGAATTGCATCCGCTTTATAAATTGTTCGGTTTCCCGACTGGCGGTTCCGTTTCCAATAGCGATAGCTTGTATCTTATGTGCATCTACCAGAAAACTGATTTTCCGCATCGCACCTTTCGTATCGTTTTTAGGCGGGTGCGGATAGATGGTTTCGTTATGTTGTAAACTGCCATTTTCATCCAAACAGACCACTTTACAGCCGGTTCTAAACCCGGGATCGAGGGCAAGAATGCGTTTTTCACCAAGTGGAGAACCCAGCAAAAGCTGGCGTAAGTTTTTAGCAAAAACCGAAATTGCTTCGGCATCTGCTTTTTCTTTTGCAGCACTTAGGGCTTCATTGCTCAATGCCGGAAACAACAAACGCTTATAGGCATCTGCAACGGCCAACTCAATCTGTTTTCCACAAGCACCTTGTGAGTTAAGGAGTCGGTTCGCGATGTTGTCTAAAGCGCGCTCGGTATCTATTTCAACTTTTATACGAATGAAACCCTCTTCTGCCGCACGAGATAAGGCCAAAAATCGATGCGAAGGAATGCGGTTTAGTGATTCTTCCCAGTCAAAATAGTCTTTATACTTCAGTGCTTTTTCATCGTCTTTTTTAGCCTTGATCAGTTTGGAAGTAATCTGACCAGAACGTGCTATCTGATTACGCAGATAATTACGAATGTCTGTACGTTCATTAATCCATTCGGCGATTATATGACGGGCAGCTTCAAGTGCATCTTCTGTTGAGGAAATGTTCTTATTTAAAAACCGGGCAGCAGCACCTTTTAAATCGCGTGCATTTTGAGCCATAATGATCTTTGCTAGTGGCTCCAGACCGTTTTCACGGGCAGTATCAGCTTTGGTTTTTCTTGATTTTTTATACGGAAGGTATAGGTCTTCTAAAACCGTTGCATCGGTTGTATTTTCAATCTCTTTCTGAAGTTCAGGTGTTAAAACTCCCTGCTCTTCTAAAGCTTTTAGGATGGTAGCTTTTCGTTTTTCTAAAGTTTCAAACTGCTCTTTAAATTTTACGATATCTCCGATTTGCACTTCGTCCAGATTGCCCGTGCGTTCTTTACGATAACGCGCTATAAACGGAATCGTCGCATCTTCTTCCAGCAGTTGCAGCGTGTTTTTGATACTGCTTTCGGAGAGGTTGGTTTGTGATTTTAGATAAGAGAGGATTGTGGGCATGCTATCTGATATTATTTGGCGGGTGGCATCTCGTCCCGATTACTTTCGGGAGCGCTCAATGTGGACTTTAGATCAAAATTGAGTCTAATTGATTGTCATGTCGAGCGCAGTCGAGACACTATTCCGTTTTATACTTATGATGTGTTGCATTTCTACATTCTGCTAAAATTTGCAACAAATCATAGTCTACGTTGATTAAAGCGCTTTTCTTTTTAGCACTCCATTTCTTAACTTTTTTTTCTCAAAAAGAATAGCTTGATTTACATTTCTAAAATCTTGCGAAAAAACCAAGTTTAAAGCTCTTCTATTAAATGTATAGCTTTCAGGATTTAGTTCAGAATTATGTTGATTTATACGGGATTCTAAAATATTAGTCAACCCAGTATAATAAGAGCCATCTGAACATTTCAATATATAAACAAAATACGTTTTCATATATAAAATTTTAGATGACATCTCGACTGCGCTCGATGTGACACCAGATCAAAATTAAGTTTAAAATGATTTGTCATGTCGAGCGCAGTCAAAACACTAACTAATCACTCTACCATTTTTAACACCGACAGTATCAGGATTCATAAACACGAGTTTGCCTTCGGCGTCTTCGGTCATAAGAATCATTCCCTGACTTTCTACTCCGCGTAATTTGCGAGGAGCTAGGTTTACCAAAACAGTCACTTGTTTTCCGATGATTTCTTCTGCTTTAAAACTTTCGGCGATACCGGAAACTATGGTGCGCACATCAAGACCGGTATCTACTTTTAATACCAAAAGCTTTTTGGTTTTTGGCATTTTTTCAGCTTCTATAATGGTTCCCACACGCATATCGAGTTTGGTGAAATCTTCAAATTGGATGGTTTCTTTTTGAGGCTCTACTGCGGCGTTTTCGGCTTGATTACTCATTTTAGTTGCTTCTAATTTGTCTAGTTGTTTTTGTATTTGCTCGTCTTCAATCTTGCTGAATAACAGTGCTGCCTGATTGATGGTATGACCTACCGGAAGCAAATCTATTTTCTCACCCAGAATTTCCCAACTTAAGGGTTCTGGCAAACGCATCAACGCATCTTCGCTCTCAATATTGAGCATATGTTTTAGCGTATTTGCGGTATGTGGTAAAAAGGGTTCGCTTAAAACAGCAAGCGTGCCTGCGATTTGTAGCGCCACATACATAACGGTTTGGGTACGCTCCGTATCGGTTTTTATGGTTTTCCAAGGCTCTGCATCAGCTAGGTATTTATTTCCTAAACGCGCCACATTCATCAATTCGTTTTGTGCTTCGCGGAAGCGATAACGCTCAATTGAGCTTGCAATTACAGCCGGATACGCTTTCATTTCAGCTAAAACGCGCTCTTCTTCTTCATTGAAATCGTAAGCCTGCGGAATTTTTCCTTCGTAATATTTATTGGTTAATACCACTACACGGTTGATGAAATTTCCAAAAATAGCAACCAACTCATTATTGTTACGTGCCTGGAAATCATTCCACGTAAAATCATTGTCTTTAGTCTCCGGAGCGTTTGCGGTCAACGTGTAACGCAACACATCTTGCTGTCCCGGAAAATCTTCAAGATACTCGTGCAACCATACCGCCCAGTTCTTTGAGGTAGATAGTTTATTGCCTTCCAGATTTAAAAACTCGTTTGCCGGCACATTGTCTGGCAAAATGTAGCTTCCTTCTGCTTTAAGCATACTGGGGAAAATAATACAGTGAAAAACAATATTGTCTTTCCCAATGAAGTGAACCAACTTGGTGTCGTCTTTTTTCCAGTAGTCTTCCCAGTTTTTACCTTCTCGGGCGGCCCATTCTTTGGTAGAAGAAATATAACCGATAGGAGCATCAAACCACACGTAAAGCACTTTGCCCTCGGCATCAGGAACAGGAACAGGAATTCCCCAATCTAGATCACGGGTTACTGCACGTGGGCGTAGCCCGTCGTCAATCCATGATTTACACTGACCGTAAACATTTGATTTCCAGTCTTTTTTATGATCTTCTAAAATCCATTTTTTGAGAAAATCTTCATAACGCTCAAGTGGCAAAAACCAGTGTTTGGTTTCTTTTAAAATGGGTTGAGCACCAGAAATGGTAGATTTGGGGTTGATCAAATCTGTGGCATTTAATGAAGAACCACAATTCTCGCATTGATCACCGTAAGCTTCCTCGTGACCACATTTAGGGCAGGTTCCTATTACAAAACGGTCGGCCAGATACTGGTTAGCTTCCGGGTCATACAATTGTTCGGTTACTTCTTCAATAAAATCTCCTTTTTCATAAAGATTTTTAAAGAATTCTGAAGCCGTGTCATGATGCACCGGTGCAGACGTACGCGAGTAATTGTCAAAAGAAATTCCAAATTCCTGAAAAGAATCTTTGATGATTTTATGGTATTTATCTACTACTTGCTGCGGAGTAATCCCTTCTTTTTTAGCCTTTATGCTAATAGCAACTCCATGCTCATCGCTACCGCAGATGTAAGCAACATCTTTACCCACTCCTCTCAAATAACGTGCGTAAATGTCTGCAGGCACATATACTCCTGCCAAGTGACCTATGTGAATAGGACCGTTTGTGTAAGGTAGTGCAGCGGTAATTGTATATCTTTTTGGACTCATATCAGGTTTCAAATTTCAGCGGCAAAGATACCATTTATGACCTTAAACAAAACCAGACAGGCGCTACATTTAATAAGTCTTATCTTAGTGTTTTAAATAGTTTATGATACTGCATAATTTATTTGTATTTTTTCTTTCAGTATGCTGTGATTGTTTAGCATAACTCATTTAAAAGAACGCTAAATTTGACATGCTGTTTAGAATCAAAGATGTGTGTTTACTTTTGCAGAGGATGGCATAAATGATAAGTCATACCACAAGCTGAAGAATCACGAATTAATCTTAAAGTAACCGGGCTTTTCTACCGCCCCATAATAAATAAAATATGGTAACCCCGCCTTATTTAGTTGAAGGAGATAAAGTAGGAATCGTGTGTACTGCACGTAAAGTTAATAGAGCAGATCTTGATGACGGGATAGCTTTTTTAAAATCTTGTGGTTTAGTGCCGGTCTTAGGTAAAACTATTGGAGCAGCAGATAATCAATATGGAGGTACAGATAAATTGCGTGCTGCAGATCTGCAAGAGCTGTTAGATGATGAGGAGATCAAAGCGGTTTGGTGTGCAAAAGGCGGTTATGGTACAGTGCGAATTATAGACGAAATCAATTTTTACAAATTTGTAAAATATCCTAAATGGATTGTGGGATACAGCGACGTGACGGTGCTGCATTCTCAAATTCATAAACTGGGTTTTGAGACGATTCATGCTATTATGCCGGTAGGGATTTCTCGTAATACAGCTGTTGCAAAGCAAACTTTAGAAAATGCCTGGTCAGGTAAACCCTTGCATTATCATATAGATAGCCACCCGCTCAATCGTCAGGGTACTGGAAAAGGGGAACTGGTAGGAGGTAATATTTCTATTTTATATTCTTTATGCGGAAGTCATTCTGCTATAAATACAGATAATACTATTTTGTTTATAGAAGATCTTGATGAGTATTTATACCATGTAGATCGTATGATGGTAAACCTGAAACGTAACGGAATATTGCGCAATCTTCGCGGACTTGTAGTGGGTGGTTTGACTAGTATGCATGACAATTCGGTTCCTTTTGGAAAAACGGCTCATGAGATAGTTTTAGATGCGGTAAGTGAATATGATTACCCGGTGTGTTTTGACTTTCCGGCAGGACATTTAAAAGACAACCGCGCGCTTATCCTGGGCCGAAGTACTTCGCTGGAAGTCAACGAACGTGGTGCAAAGCTTTATTTTGATCAGATTGAATAAGTAATGTTCTAAGGAAATGAATCAGAACGAACTCGGGAAATGGGGAGAACAATTTGCAGCCGACTATTTGGAGAAAAATGCTTATGGTATTGTAGAGCGCAACTGGTTTTTTGCAAAAGCAGAAATTGATATAATCGCTCAAAAAGGAGACGAACTCATCATCGTTGAAGTAAAAACCCGCAACTCAGATTTCTTTGGTGATCCGCAAGATTTTGTGACTCCGGCAAAAATTAAACTCCTCGTAAAAGCTGCTAACGAATACATCATTTCTAATGATTTGGATCTGGAGGTTCGTTTTGACATAATTGCCGTTTTAAAAAATAAAACACAAGAAAAGCTTGAGCATTTTGAGAATGCTTTTTATCATTTTTGATCTTAAAAGAGAAAAGTAATTATAAGGTAACTCTACTTTTTGATTAGTTAGTTCAGACTAAGAAAGTTGCCTTCTTAAGGTTTCAATCGCTCTTAAAATAATTGCAACATAAAGCCCTTGCACGAGAATACTTGCAGGCCCGGCTACAACCGTCATAATGACTGTTATGAACATAAAACCAAGCACTATATTGATGATTCCTGTAGCTTTAGGAAGTTGACCTAGGTGATTGGTTTTTAGAAAACCAATTCCTATACAAATAAAAACAACTCCAAATAGTACACTGTAAATCACTGCAAAAGCTTCAAGTTTTAAATACAGAAAGTGCAGATCAAATATTGAATACAGCGCTATAAGTGTATTAATCGCAATGGCAATAATCGCACTGGTTTTTAAAAAATGAGATTTAAAAAGTTCGCCGATTAAAACGAAGGCACGCATGTGCAGCGCAAACGCGATTGCAGCAAGAATCGTAATTATAACATAGGGTATCTCTCCAAAATAGTAAGAATCTGTAGTGAGATACGTGGTTTCTTCTATAAGTTGAAAGACCAAAAGAATCATACTTAAAATTCCGGCAATCCATCCCAGATTGAGTTGTTTAAATAAAAAAGAAACATTTTTATTCTCATCGATTTCTATAAGAAAAGCTTTTTTGATCTTTTTCTCGAAATAGGTTTCCTGTAAATCATCAAGATCTCTATCTAGTGCAGCTAGAATGGTTTTTATAGTATAGATTCGTGGTGTAACTTCACCGGCTTCAATACGTTGAATGGTGCGCACTGAAATATTACAGTGTTCTACAAGTTCTTCTTGTGTAAATCCTTTTTGCTGACGTAATTCTAAAATTTTCAGCCCCAGTTGTGGTTGCTTCATAAGTGACATAAGATTGCTCTTGTAGTTGATGCGTATTTAAAAATACAAGAATGTTAGACACTGCAATACTAAATACAGGAAGCTATTTGCTGCAATTTTTCAACTTATATTTTACCCGTCATTCACCCGACATTGTACTAATAATGCGGTTTAAGAAGATTTTTGTAAATTTTATTTTTATTCAGAAACCACTTCCGTTTTCTTAGGCATTAGCGGTTTTAAAACATCAATCGCTTTATCTACCGAAGAAATTCCGGGAGCGGTTAGTAATAAACGCAATCCTTTTGAAGTCTTTTTCTCTTTAAGCGTAACCCGGTTAGAATGTGTTTGTACATACTGAAGCACTCTAGAGAAAGCTGCGCTTTGGTAAAACTTAGACTGCTGGTCTGCAATAAAGAAACCGATGAGTTTTTTGTTTTTCATCACTACTTTTTCGAGTCCATAATGCGTGGCAACCCATTTGATTCGCACCGAATTCAGTAAATCTTCAGCTTGTGGTGGCAATTCTCCAAAACGGTCAATCAAACGCGTTTCAAATGCTGCAAGTTCTTCTTCGGTCTTTAAATTGTTTAATTCGGTATAAAGATTTAAGCGCTCTGTGATATTATTGATATAATCATCAGGAAAAAGCAGAGAAAAGTCAGAATCTATCACGGTGTCTTTGACGTATTCTTTGTTTTCATCATCTACATTTTCATGCGCATAAAGATCTGCAAACTCATTTTCTTTAAGTTCTTCAATCGCTTCGTTTAAGATTTTCTGATAGGTGTCAAAACCTATTTCATTGATAAATCCGCTTTGTTCACCGCCTAACAAATCCCCGGCACCACGAATCTCTAAATCTTTCATCGCGATATTAAATCCGCTTCCCAGACTGGAGAATTGTTCTAAAGCAGTCATACGTTTACGCGCATCTTCGGTCATCGCAGAAAGTGGAGGCGTGATAAAATAACAAAATGCTTTTTTGTTGCTTCGGCCCACACGACCCCGCATTTGATGCAAATCAGAAAGTCCGAAATTATTCGCATTGTTTATAAAAATCGTATTGGCATTAGGCACGTCAAGACCACTTTCTACAATGGTAGTAGAGACCAAAACATCAAATTCCCCGGCCATAAACTTGAGCATAAGATCCTCAAGCTTTTTACCATCCATCTGGCCGTGACCAATAGCTATTTTAGCATCAGGCACCAAGCGCTGAATCATCCCGGCAACCTCTTTGATATTTTGCAAACGGTTATGAATAAAGAAAACCTGACCGCCACGTTGAATCTCGTAAGACACGGCATCTCGTATAGTTTCTTCCTGCAATCTAACAATATGAGTTTCTATAGGATAGCGATTGGGTGGGGCCGTGGTGATCGTACTCAGATCTCGGGCCGCCATCAAACTAAACTGCAGCGTACGCGGAATAGGCGTTGCCGTTAGCGTCAGTGTATCTACGTTTTCTTTTATAGTCTTGAGTTTGTCTTTGACCGCAACGCCAAATTTTTGCTCCTCATCTACAATGAGTAAGCCTAGATCTTTAAACTTTACATTCTTGCTGGTCAATTGATGCGTACCAATAATAATATCTACCCGGCCGTTTTCTAAGCGTTCTAAAGTTTCTCTTTTTTCTTTCGCTGTGCGGAAACGATTCAGATAATCTACCGTAACCGGTAAATCTTTTAGGCGTTCAGAAAAGGTTTTATGATGTTGAAATGCCAAAATCGTTGTGGGTACTAAAATCGCAACTTGTTTCCCATTATCTACCGCTTTAAATGCAGCTCTGATAGCAACTTCGGTTTTACCAAAACCTACATCCCCGCAAACCAGACGGTCCATCGGGCGAGCACTTTCCATATCTGCTTTTACAGCTTCGGTAGCGCTACTTTGGTCTGGCGTGTCTTCGTAAATAAAACTCGCTTCGAGCTCATTTTGCAAATACGTATCCGGACCAAAAGCAAAACCTTTTTCAAGTCGGCGTTTTGCGTATAATTTGATGAGGTTAAAGGCGATTTCTTTAACCTTAGTTTTCGTCTTTTGCTTGAGTTTTTTCCAGGCAGCGCTTCCTAGTTTATAAATCTGAGGGGGTTTGCCGTCCTTTCCGTTGTACTTCGTGACTTTATGTAGTGAGTGAATACTCAGGTACAATACATCGCGCTCTCCGTAAATCAACTTAATCGCTTCCTGACGTTTACCTTCAACTTCAATTTTTTGAAGTCCGCCAAATTTTCCAATCCCGTGATCAATGTGCGTGATGTAATCACCCACTTGCAGACTGGTTAATTCTTTTAAAGTAATTGCCTGTTTTTTCGCGTAGCCGTCTTTCAGTTTAAATTTATGATAGCGCTCAAAAATCTGATGATCTGTGTAGCAAACCAACTTCAAGTCGTCATCTATAAATCCGCGATAGAGCGAGAGAATAATGGTCTCATATTGCTTAACATTGAGATCAGCATCATTAAAAATATCCTGAAAACGCTTTGCCTGCTGCTCACTAGAACAACAGATGTAATTTTTATAACCGGCCTCATAATTTTCGTTTAAGTTTTCAATCAATAAATTGAATTGCTTGTTAAACGCGGGCTGCGGTTGTTGATTAAATTGAATACGTAAGCCTGTCTTTTCTGAAGTTGCAGTAACAATAGCTTCATTAAAAGTTACTAATGTAAAATCTAGCAACTGCCTTTTAATCATTGAAGAGTCACAAAATAACTCTGCCGGTGTATTGCGCTTGATTTCACTCTCCAATTTATTGAAGGCTTCCTCTGCTTTGCTGAAATTGGTATCTATACGTGACGCAAGCTGCTCGATGTCTTGTGTAAAAATCACCGTGTCTTCTGCGATATATTTTAAGAAACTCTCCCGAGTTTCCTGCAACGCCTTGTTTTCTACATTAGGCATCAGACTAATCTTGCTGATCTTCTCTACAGAAAGTTGGGTTTCTACATCAAAGCTACGGATGCTGTCTACCTCATCCCCAAAAAATTCTATACGATACGGCTGATCATGAGAAAATGAAAATACATCAATGATCCCACCACGTACCGAAAATTCGCCGGGTTCAGTAACGAAATCCACTCGTTTGAATTTGTATTCAAAAAGCATTTCGTTTACAAAATCTAGTGAGATCTTGTCGTTGAGTTTAACTTTAAGCGTGCTTTTGTCAAGCTCTTTACGGGTTACAACTTTTTCAAAAAGCGCATCTGCATAAGTGACAACCAGCGCTGGTTTTTTACGGCTGTTGATGCGGTTAAGCACTTCGGCACGTAATAAAACATTAGCATTGTCAGTCTCTTCTATCTGGTAAGGCCTGCGGTAACTACCGGGGTAAAAAAGCACATTGTCTTCTTTAACGAGTTGTTCCAAGTCATTCAGAATATAAGCCGCTTCTTCCTTATCATTTAAAATGAGTAAAAAAGGTTTAGCTGTAGTTTTAAAACTTTCTGCCAGTGTGATAGACATCGAGGACCCTATGAGTCCGTCTAATTTGATTCTATTTTGAGATGCAGCAAGAGCATCCCCGAGTTTCTGCAGTTGCGGAGACTCCAAAAAAGGTTTGGTGATGGTGGTTTTACCCATAGACGGACAAAGATAATACGTAAATATTGGTTTTTAAACTGGTTTTGAGATTTAGTATTTTAGTAACATATCTTACTTTTTTAAAAATAAATTACTCAAACTGTGATTTATTTAAAAATGCTGCGAATAATAAGGTATACCAACAGTTAGAAAGTTTGAGTAAGCAAACCACATTTATTAACATCATTCAGAAGTACAAGGGCATTTTATATAAAGTGATCACGATGTATTGTAAAGATGAAGATGATAAAAAAGATCTGGAGCAAGAAATTCTTATACAAATCTGGAAATCTCTAGATACGTATGACGATGCCTATGCGATGACGACATGGTTGTACCGGATCTCGATGAATGTTGCGATTTCTCACTACCGTAAAACATTTAAACATAAGGGTAAATTGGTAAGTCTGGACGCAGGTTTGCTAGATTTTACCCCGGCTTCTGAGGCTAGCGAAAGAAGTTATGAGCAAGATGTTTTACAAAAGCTGCTTAACGAGTTGAACGAATTTGACAAAGCACTCATGTTCTTATACCTCGAGGATAAAGATTATGAGGTGATTGCACAAATTCTAGGTATTACAAAAACCAATGTGGCGACCAAAATTAACCGCATTAAACAAAAATGGAAACAAGAACTTAATACATAAGATTATGAATGTAGATGAACTGAAAAATATATGGAAAAATGATATGTACAGCCTTGAAAAGCGTGTTCAGATCAACGAAGAAAAACTGAAAAATTTAGAGTTTAATAAAGCGCAAAGCAGCTTTGATAAATTCTTGAAGATCTCTATTACAGGGAAAAATATGGCTTTGGTTTATGCAGCACTTTCTACTGTCATGATTTACGCTTTGAGAGAATCACCGCTGTATCTTGTGTTGCTATTTGTAGCATCAGCGTTAATGGTATTTTCCTATTTTCAGCATAGTACACTGAAGACAATTGACTACGGAAAACTGAGTATTTTAGACTTACAAAAGGCAATATCTAAGTTTAGAATTCATACCGCAAAAACAGCAGTTTATGATATTAGCATCGTTGCAATTTGGGTTGTGTTTACAGGACTCGCTTTTGTCAAATGGATAAAAGGATGGGATGTTTTTGAAAACCCGGAGCAATTATTACAAAACGGGATTTTATTTGGAGTTCTACTGTTAGGACTTGTTGTGGGAAGCAAATATATTTATGCTGATTATGACAAGAAACTGAAAGAAAACGAAAATGACCTCGAGCGTTTAAATGCTTACGGTAATAACTAAGAGCTGAATACTATTTTTCCAAAAGAGCCTGATTGACCGTCAGGCTCTTTTTGGTTAATAATAACCGGATTTTACAATTTCACTAACACAAAGACGCACAACACTCTGCTATCTTTATAAAAAATCAATTTTATGGCAGTAGAGCATTATGACCTTTTTGTAATAGGAACCGGTAATGCTGGTAAACACGTGGCTTACGAAGCAGTTGATGCAGGCAAACGCGTCGCTATTGCAGACAATAGAGAATATGGCGGTACGTGCGCAAATAGAGGTTGCGACCCTAAAAAAGTTTTGGTAGGAATCACCGAAGTACTGGAGCGCAGTATAGATCTACACGGCAAAGGAATTTGCGACTTGCCTAAAGTTGACTGGAAAGATTTTATGCAGTTTAAGGAGACTTTTACAGATGCTGTTCCTTTTACTACAGAACGAAAATTGGAAGATATGGGGATGACTTTATACCATCAATCTCCAAAATTTTTAGATGAAAAAACATTGTCTGTTGAAGGTAAAACCGTGACTGCAGATAAAATTGTTATCGCTACCGGAAACATTCCGTTAGCATTGAAAATTCCCGGAAGAGAACATGCGTTGATAAGCGATGATTTCTTGGAACTCGAAGAACTGCCTGAAAGCATAATCTTTATTGGCGCCGGTTATATTGGGATGGAGTTTGCTCACATTGCCGCACGATGCGGTGTTGACGTCACCATAGTAGATGTGAATGAGCGTATTCTGTCTAATTTTGATGAACAATTAGCGCTATACCTTCAGGAGAATTCTCAGCAGTTGGGGATAAAATTTATATTTAATGCTCGCGCTTCAGCAATAGAAAAACTGCGTAAAAATTATCGGGTAACGCTAGATCAGGGTGGAAAAGAAGTTGAGATTAAAGCAGAAATGGTTTTTAATACAGCGGGGCGTGTGCCCTCTATTCAGGATTTAGACCTGGAAAAAGGAAACGTTGCTTTTTCAAAAAAAGGTGTTGAGGTAAATGAGTTTATGCAAAGCCCTACAAATGCTAATGTATATGCTTGTGGTGACTGTACCGCCAGCGGAAGTTTACCGTTGACACCTGTTGCGCATCAAGAAGCGTATTATGCTGCAAAAAATATTTTAAACGGAAATCATACGAAGCTAGATGTTCCGCCAACACCATCTGTTGTTTTTACGCAGCCACAATTGGCAACCGTAGGTTTAAACGAAAAAGAAGCAAAAGAGCAAGGTTACGCTGTTGTGGTTAAAGCGCAGAACGTGCCCAAATGGTATAATTCTAAACGTATGAACCAAAATTGCTATGCTTTTAAAACGGTCGTGGATAAAGAAACAGGTTATATTTTAGGAGCACATCTTTTAAGCTGGGACGCTGCAGAAACCATAAATATGTTTGTGATGGCTATGTGCGGTAAACTGGATGTAAAGACCTTAAAAAGTATGGTTTTTACGTATCCAAGTTGGTCTAACGATATCAAGTCTATGATCTAAGACGTTGTTTTAGTTTATTCATAGGATTGGTATCCCGATTTTTAAAACCGTGAATTCCTGCAGAAATAGCTAATAAAGCAGCACCTACTAAAGCAAAATAGGCAACGCTTTCTAAATTTTCATAATGTCTTATAAAGATTGCAAAAAGAGCCCAAGAACCTACTAGTGCAAACTCTCGCATATTCCGCAAATTGATCATCAACAGGTTGATATAAACCGCAATAGTGATCATAACCATCGTAGTTATAATTTGAGCAGTCTGACTCAAATCAACACCAAGTTTTATTAAAAATGCTGAAATGTTTGCAATGGTCGCAACAGCAATCCAACCGCTGTAAAAACAAACAGGCCACCATACAAACGCAATAATTTCAATAGGAGCATCCCAGCGTTCCATATTTGTTTTGAGTACAATTTTAAGAAGTGAAAACAGTATTCCCAGCATAATCAATACAGAAAGCCAGACGTAATCATATATAAAAGCCAGAACCCAGCAGGCATTAAGAACATTGGCTATAAGAAACCAATAACCGGTTTGCTCAATATGCGGCGTTTCTTTATTACTGAAAAATGCACGTTTAATTCCAAATATCGCATAACCTATCAAACCTAAAAAGATGAATCCCCATATGGAAAATGCATAACCCGCCGGTGTAAACAAATTGCCATATTGCGCACTTATTTCACCAATGGTTGTGCTATTCCAGCGTTGTGCTTGAGAAAATCCGTTTACGGCAAGCACCAGAATCACGGAAAGTAAATTGAGTATTGCGAGTTTTTTTTTCATAGTAAATTTTCGTCATTCTGAATTTACTTCAGAATCTCACTAGCTTGGTTCATTAATTTGATAAAGTGATGTCAAAGAAGTACTTAACATACCTGTATCACTTCATTTTTGGTTATAGCAAAAACTTGATCACCTGTTTTAGGCTCCAGATAATAGTTGCCCGTAAATGTACCAAAAGCCGGCAAGATCAGTTGATTTTCAGTCTTAAAGAAACATGAAAGTTTCAATACTTGTCTCCCAATTCCACCCAAACGAAACCCCGGATGTATATGCCCGCAAAAATTGAAAAAGCCTTCTCGTTCTTCTGGAAGATGCGTTAGCAAAAAAACATTCGATTGAAATTCACTATAAATATTGATATTAAGCGAGTCATATTTTAAAGGCGAAATTATGTCGTGATTTCCGGCGATAAGCAAAATTTCTTCCTTACGAGATCGCACCCACTTTTCAAACAACTTCCATTCAGTGTTGAGGCTGCTGTGAAAAAGATCGCCTAAAAAACAAATTGATTGCGCCTGATAGTAATCTGCCACTCGGCTGAGTTGGTCAAAATTTGCAGAAACTGCTTTGAAAGGCACCGCGCTGCCGTGCTTTCTAAAATGCGAAATCTTACCCAGATGCACATCAGCAATTAGGAGCATTTTCTTCTCGTGCCACAATATTCCGCCCGAAGGGTGTAGTGTAAACGTATTGCCTTGTATAGAGATTTCTTGAGTCATCGCTTTACAAATTTCAGCTATTAGGAGAGAAAGCACTGTTTATAAAAACAAAAAGAGGCTGTCTAAAAAGTCAAGACAGCCTCTTTTTTTTATGGATTTATTCTGAATATGTTTTACTTTCATGGTATGAAAGCAAAACCTGTTTGGAAGACCGACCATCAGTCTCAGTTGAGCCTGCTTCCGCCTAGTTATGATGATTTTGTACCGCAGAACCATCCTGTACGTATAGTAAATGCGATTGTCAACCGGATCGATATAAGTTCCATTGAGGTCACTTATAAAGGCGGTGGTACATCAAGCTATCATCCCCGTGCACTGCTTAAGATACTGATCTATGCTTACCTTCGCAACCTGTATTCCTCCCGCAAGATAGAGCAGGCCCTTGGAGAGAA
>NZ_FQUN01000005.1 GCF_900129005.1 Leeuwenhoekiella marinoflava DSM 3653
GAAGGGATTGCCCACCGTAAACAACGGTGTTGGGATATCGAAGCCATTTTTGGGGATATAAAACACAATATGAACTTTAAACGTTTTGCGTTAAGAGGAATCGAAAAAGTAAATGTAGAAATAGGGCTGGTTGCTATGGCCCACAACCTCAAAAAGCTAGCTTTGGTCATCTAAAGGCAGCCAAAACCTTTTAACGCTTAACGATTAACAATCCTACCCAATCCAGAAAACCAAAAAAAGTAGCTGTAGCCAGAAACCAAAAAGACCGCCTAAATGTTTTTAGACGGCCTCTTTAAGTATTGAGATTTAAATTCAATTATCTCGGATCTAAAATAAGATTTATACGTTCTCTCAAATCTTGTAAATGATAACGACTTAGGCTATCACCTGTGCGGCTAATAGCACGAGTTACTAATCTTCTTAACGTGTTTAACTCTGCACGAGATATTGCTCTAATATCAGACTGACTTACGTTTACACTAGTTGCGTTACGACGGCCCTCTTGTTCTTTAGTCAATAAGTGCTCCAGACGTTCTACATAAGCACGTTGTAAATTACGACGATACGTATCTATTTTTTTACCACTACGTAATTCACTAAAAATACCACTTCTTAGATCATTCATCATTTCGGTAAGCGTGTATGCAGATTTCCCATTTAAGGTTTCATTTTCTATCATACGCCCCATTCTTCCAAAATCTAGAACATTATTCAATGTACGCACCTGTACGCTTCTCACACGCTCCAAATTCCCGTCACTTTCAATTCGATTTAAAATTTGGGTATCTACCATCCACTCTGGTGTTGTAAAAAGTTGGTTTTGTAAAAACTCCATACTTTCTTTCTGCCGTTCTTTTGGTACTGGTATGTAAACTACACCTTCTTGATCGTAGGTTTTGTTATACTCATAAACACCACCTATATTATTACTCACATGTCCCATATAGCGGTTAAACTGAGCTAAAACCTGACCATAAAGTGTTTCTAAATCATCATAATTTTTACCATCTTCAGCTGTCCATTCAATCAAATTAGGAACAATACGCTTTAAATTTTCAATACCATAATTACTTGCTTTTACAGCATCGTCTCCAAGATCTTCAGTCTGAGAACTAGGATCTACAACATCCCATTGCTGTGCTCCAAAACGATACATGGGGTCACCAGCGTGTTCTAAAATCCATTCATCAAGAATAGGTTTTTCGTCCATTCCTTCTTTATCAAGAATAGGTCTATACCCCCAGTTGATTGCATATTTATCATAAATACCAATGTTAGGCATCATAGAAACACCTTCATCTCCTGGTTGTGCGATATAATTAAAACGTGCATAATCCATAATTGAAGGCGCTGTCCCATATTTTTCAGTAAAGCTCTTAGAGCGTAATGAATCTACAGGATACGCAACACTACTCCCCATATTGTGTGGTAAACCTAAGGTATGCCCTACTTCGTGAGAAGATACAAAACGAATTAAACGTCCCATTATCTCTTCTTTAAAAGCAACACCACGTGCTTCAGGATTTATTGCAGCTGTTTGTACAAAGTACCAGTTACGCAATAAAGTCATCACATTATGATACCAGTTGATGTCAGATTCTAAAATCTCTCCACTACGAGGATCACTTACGTGTGGTCCATTTGCATTAGGAATAGGTGACGCTAAATAGCGTACCGTAGAAAAACGAACATCTTCTGGTGACCAGTCTGGATCTTCTTCTACCGAAGGAGCTTCTTTTGCAATTATTGCGTTTTTAAATCCGGCTGCTTCAAAAGCTACTTGCCAGTCTTCAATACCTTGCTTAATAAACGGAACCCATTTTTTTGGAGTTGCGCGGTCTATATAATAAACAATCTGCTTCTTAGGTTCTACCAGTTCGCCAGCTTTAAATTTAGCTTCATCTTCCGGCTTTACTTCTAATCTCCAACGATCTAAGTAACGCACCGTTTTACTTTCTTGTGCATCAAGACCATAGTCTACCTGACCACGAGCAAACCAACCTACTCTTTGATCAAAATAGCGACGTTCCATAGGTTCTTTAGGTAATAAAACCATACTGTTGCTCATCTCAACAGTTATAGAACCTACGCTTTGATTACTTGGAGGATTACCCGCATTGTACGTTTTTACGTGTCTTGCCTCAATATTTAAAGGATAACTTTTTAGACTTTCAATATAGCCTCTGCCTTTATCTACGTTACGCACTTTATATTGTTCACGATAGTAACTAGGGATCCCCATCGCCTGTACATCATCGGTATACAAATCATTAACCTGAATTACTGTACTCGTTGAATCTTTTCCTAGTGTTTTTACATCAAAAGAAAATAGAACCGGCTCAAAATTAGAGTTGTTTACCGCCTCGTGAATAGGTAATGAATCTGCTGCAAAAATCTGGTGAGAAACCACGCGCAGTAAGACTTTCTTATCACGCTTTTCCCAACGCAAAACCTGTGTATTTGCTTTACCACCACCAAACCCTAAGCCTGAAGCAGTTTTAGCAATACGGGTTACCATAAGCATCTCACGATTGAACAAGCTATCTGATATCTCGTAGAAATAATCTTCTTTTACTTTGTGAATGATAAAAAGACCAGAGTCTGTAACGGCCTCTTTTGTGATGACTTTGCCATAAGGTTTTAAATCACCTTTAGACTTGTCACTTTTTTCTTCGGAAGTTGCTGCGGTACCTTTTTTTTTGCCTTGTTTGGTACTAGCACATGAAACTACCGTTAGCATTGCAAACGTAAACGCTGCAATAGGGTAAAGTTTTAATTTCATTTTTTAGTATTAGAGTTGCGCCAATTTAACACTCGTTAAAAAGAAACGGTGTTAAGAATTTCTTAACACCGTTTCTTAAAATTAATAAAATGCAATTTTTAACAGATTTACATCAGTAAATTGAATTTTCTACAATCGATTCATTCCTGAATGAGATTTTTTTCACGACTTACATGATTTAATATTTGTAAATCTTCAGCATCAAAATCTAATTTTAAGGCTTCATCAAAAGCTTTTAAGTGCGACTCTTTTGTTGCACTAACTATGGGCGCCGTAATACCGGGCTGCGCCATTGTCCAAGCAATACTTACGCCGGCTTGAGAACATTTATATTTATGTGAAAGTGTTTTCAAAACGTTTAAAACAGCTGTGCCTTTATCATTAAAATATTTCTTTATAAAACGCTCCCGTTCTTCACCTGAAGCATCAGCTACATCAGAGTATTTACCGGTAAGAAAGCCACTTGCCAAAGTGAAGTAACTAATAACTCCAAGATTATTTTCAATACAAAAGCGCTGATATTTTCCCTCAAAATGAGAGCGTTCCAATAAATTATATTCTGGTTGGATGACTTCATACCGTGGTAAATTTTCATCTTCAGCGATTTGTAATGCTTCCCTCAATACAGCTAACGGAAAATTAGAAGCTCCCAATTCGCGTACTTTACCGGAATTGATTAGCGAACTGTAGGTTTTTAAGGTTTCGAGCTGTGGTGTGCCGTCATCATATTTATGACTAAAATATAAGTCAATATAATCTGTTTGTAAGCGTTTTAAACTCAAGTTTACTTGCTCATTGATATAAGTATTAGAAAGGTCTGGACTGCCTTTTCCCATAGGGCTTCCCACTTTAGTTGCAATAATGACTTTATCTCGGTTTCTCCGTTCTTTGATCCACTCGCCTATTATTGTTTCACTCTCTCCTCCTTCGTTTCCTTCTGCCCAATAGGAATACACGTTGGCAGAATCAATAAAGTTTAAACCACGCTCTAATAATGCATCTAACAAGTAAAAAGATGTTTTTTTATCTGCTGTCCACCCAAATACATTGCCCCCAAAAACCAATGGAGGTATGTGCAAAGATGAATTTCCCAATTGTTTCAATTCCATAATCTCTTTTTTAGAATATTAAAATTACGAAATGCCTATAGCCGCTTGGCTAATGGCTCTATAAAGTATTGTTAATCTGTGTAAAATATAGGTAGCACTAGCAGATTGGTATTAAATTAGCAGATTAACTAATTAAAAGATATTATGAAAAATATAATTAGAGCTTTAATCGCCGGTTATGGTGCGAAGAAAATTGGTGGTGGGCGATGCGGTTGTATTGGTACAATTGTGGTTTTCGCAATACTGTACTGGCTCTTGGGATACGTTTTTAAGGTTATCTAAGTTTTAAAACTGAAATTTTAATCAAATTGACTAAGCTGAAAAGTAACCGTTTCTCCCGGTTTCTTTTGAGCAAGTTTGCACAGTCCTCTTTCTGAAATTTGAAGCACACGCGGATAACCACCGGTTACTTGACAATCTTGCATCAATGCAATGAGGTTACCCTTTGGTGTGAGTTGTACGGTTCCCGGAATCACCGGACCGGTCAGAATGCCTTTTAAATCGTTTGGAAGTAATTCTTTAAATGGAATTGCCATTCTATTTCCTGCAGGAGTAAGCTTGAATTTTTCAGTAAATAATTTTTTCTGAAGTTTTTGCGGTAATAGCTCAAATTCAAGTCCTCTAAAGGTTTTTATAGTATTACTGAAGAGCTCTTGATCTTCAAAATTAACCCGAGCGCTAGCAATAACCGAATTTTCAAGTGCTTCTATTTCTAATTTTTCCCCATTAACAAGTCGTGAAGCAGACGTTATTCCCTGATATTGACTGCGACTTTCTAGGACAACCTCGGTCTTAAAACCTTGCTGAATAGCTAAATAAGCGCGGAATCCCTGTTTTAATCCACTAAATCGCAAAACAGAGCCTGCTTCAACCTGAAAGGCTTTTGCATTTGAAATAAGGCACTCATCTAAATACATATCGAAAATCGCTCCACAGACTGCTATTTGTGTTTTAGATTGAAATAGCAATGTTGGGCCGGTCATTGTTATCTCAAGAACAGCAGCGTCAGCCGGATTATTAAGAAGTAAGTTTGCTTTTTTTGCTGAAAAACTATCCATAACACCACTACGGGGTACACCATATTGAGCAGCATTCAACCTTCCTAAATCCTGAACTGTGGTGTAAAAACCAGCTTTTTTGACTTCAACTTTAGGCATGAGATTCTGGTTTTAATTCAAATATTTCATCTTCTATTTGCTGTTTTATCGTGTCATATTCTTGTTTTGAAACCGAGTAAAACTGAATCTGATCGCCAGCCTTAAATGGGCACGGATGTTCATTTTCAGCATTGAATAATTCCACTGGACAATTCCCAATAATTTGCCATCCCGCCGGACTACTAGTCGGGTAGATTCCTGTTTGATTTTCGGCTATACCAACAGCTCCTTTTAACACCGATTTTCTAGGCTCATTTTTACGTGAAATCTTAAGTCGTTCATCCATTCCACCCAAGTATAAAAAGCCCGGTAAAAAACCCATAAAATACAATGTGTAAATTGGCAGTGTATGCAGGTCGATTATTTCTGCTGTAGTTAATGAATTTCGTTGCGCGAGTTCCTCTAAGTCTAACCCAAATTCAACATCATAACATACGGGTAATTTATAAAGTTCACCTTTAAACTCTTCGGAATCAATCACCTTAAAATCATAGCTTTCTAACGTTTCAAAATCAGTATAAATATTTTCTATACCATTATTGTAATTAATTAATAATGAATTATATGTATTAATTATTTGAACTTTTGATTTAAGTAGTTTTAATTGTAGTTTTTCTTTTACTTTCAACAACCAATTTAAATTTTCAGTTGTGATATTAAAATCCCATTGCACTAAAATTGCCTGTTCGCCCAGTCTGTTTATAGTTGGTTTTATTTGCAAATCACTGTTTGTATTTTCAAGTTATTTTCCTCTAATTTTCCTCTTAAAAAACGTACTAAATCTATAGCTTTTGGTGTATCTCCGTGAACACAAATTGTATCAATTTTCGCATTCAAAACAGTCCCAGAAACCGTATGAATTTCGCTTCTTTTTACCATATTCAAAACGTGTTTAAAAAGCGACTGTTCGTCTTTGATAAGCGCATGGGTTTTAGCTCTAGAAACAAGGCTTCCGTCTGCTTCATAATTGCGATCTGCAAAAGCTTCAAAAAGCAGTTTAATTCTTCCTTTTGCTAATTTTGAAATCACAGAATTAAAAGGGGCATAGACCGGTATTTCAGGATAAAAACGGACTATAAAATCAATAAAGAATTCAGCATAAACCGCATCACTTGCGCATAAATTATAAAGTGCTCCGTGAGCTTTTATATGATGCATCTCGATTTTATGAGCTTTACAAGCCTCAATGACGCGATCTATCTGTTCTCTCAAAGAATGTTGGAGTTTATCAAAAGGTATTTTGAGTTTAACGCGTCCAAAATTCTCCCGATCAGGAAATGAGGGGTGCGCACCCACTCCAACAGCGTGGTTCTTAGCCAACTTAACCACTCTTTCAATTGTCGGCTTATCACCCGCGTGACCGCCACAAGCAAGGTTGCACGAACTGATATACGGCATCAAATCAACTTCATTACCTATACCTTCCCCTAAATCACAATTGAGATCTATTGTCGTATCTCTTCTCATATCAATCCGAAAACATTTAGAATCGCTCTTCCGCCCAAAATAACAGTTACTACTAAAATAAGAATACTGATTGTATTTTTTAATTTAGAATTACGATAACTACCCAGCAGTTCGCTTCGATTGGCTAACCAAATTAAAATACCTGCAATCACCGGAAGCAAGATTCCGTTAGCAACTTGCGCAAACTGTATAATCTCCACCGGTTTGATACCAAAAGTTGCCAGACCAACGCCTAATATCAAAATAATCATCCAGGTCATTCTAAAATAAGTGGACTTTAAACCATCACCCAATTTGAGACATCCTTGAGCGACATAAGCCGCCGCCAAAGGAGCAGTAATAGCCGAAGTAATTCCTGCTGCAAATAAACCCAAGCCAATGCAATAACGTGCTGCGCTACCATACAACGGCTCCAGGCTCTGTGCAAGACCCGTTGCACCGGTAACAGCAGAACCGTTTAATGCTGAAGCTGCTACGATTACACACATAGAAACCAAGCCACCTAGAACTACAGCGACGATAGTATCACGTCTTGCGACAGCTAAATCTGTTTGATTTTTCCATTTTTGATTAACGAGTGATGCGTGTAGAAACAAATTATACGGTACAACCGTCGTTCCTACTAAAGCCACAATCATCAAAATGCTTCCGTCAGGAAAAGCAGGAATCAAACTCCCTTTTAATAATGCAAAAAGATCAGGTTTAGTCAGTATGGCAGTTATCACAAAAGATACACTCATCAAAATGACGAGAACCAAAAAAACTTTCTCTAAAACCTTATAATTCCCGATATATAATAGAATGAAAGCAATAGCACCAATCAACACACTATAGCCATTGATTGAAAGTGACCCCACTTCAAACACACCGCTATTCCCGATGGCTTGCAAGCCTAAAACACCACCGCTAATGTTTCCGCCTTCGTAAGCGGCATTACCTATAACTATAGCTGCCAGCACTAATCCGAGAACAAATTTGCGTAAAATTCCATCAGGTAGTTGCTCTCTTAAAACTTGAGAAAGACCTTTTTGAGTTACGAGACCTATACGTG
The DNA here is from genome assembly GCF_900129005.1 of Leeuwenhoekiella marinoflava DSM 3653. Classification (GTDB taxonomy): domain Bacteria; phylum Bacteroidota; class Bacteroidia; order Flavobacteriales; family Flavobacteriaceae; genus Leeuwenhoekiella; species Leeuwenhoekiella marinoflava. The sequence continues at coordinate 7,567 of NZ_FQUN01000005.1, forward strand.
CCGATGTTTCCTGTAACACTACCGTCGCAATAATAGAAAGTGTCATTGCCCAGAGCAACGTAAAACCAAACTGAATCCCGGCAAGGGTACAAACGGTTACGGTCCCCGGACCTATAAATGCCGCGGCAACTAATGCTCCCGGGCCTATGTTTTTTAAAGGATTTCGCATATTAAGGCTTAAGATCTTAAATATAAAAATTATGAAGCTACAGGACTAATGATAATGTCATAAAGGGATTTAAAAGCTTTTATTATAATTGAAAAACCTTGCATTTTAGATATAACTGACTCAATTTTAAATCCTTAATTTAGAAGGTAAATGCAAAAAACCTTCTCTCATGAAAGATCAAAAGTCACAAACGCTAAGTGAATCGCTCAATCTCAATTACGCTTCAGATAATGGAGTTTGGTTACACCAGGGTAAAACACTGCGTAAAATTGTGGGTACAGCGGGGATGCTGCTTCCAGTTTTATTATTAGCAAGTTCTCTAACGGTATTTGAAATGACCGGACCGTTAGAATCTATAAGTCATTATTATTACACACGCGCTGCTACTCTATTTACGGTAACTGTTAGTCTTATAGGCATTTTTCTAATTGTTTATAGCGGTGAAGAGCCAGTTGATTTTTGGGTTTCTAATATCGCAGGTATTGCTGCATTGTGTGTCGCATTTTTTCCTACTAATAATCTTGCAGAGTCGTGTTGCGACGCAACAATGCCTTATGCAGTCACTTATTTTGACGAATCACAAGAAGGTTGGAGATCGACTTTTCATTATATATCCGCAGCTGTATTTTTAGTTTCATTGGCTTTTATGGCGCTCTTTTTATTTGTAAAATCAAATACTCCAAAAGAGAAACGCTGCGAAGAGAAAGTACGTCGCAATAAAGTCTACCGCATATGCGGAATCGTTATGATCGTTGCGCTTGTTGTTATCATTTTAGGATTGACTGAGATTATATCTCCGGAAACTTATAACCGATTAAAACTTACATTCTGGATGGAAGCATTAGCTGTTGAAGCTTTTGGATTTAGCTGGCTTGTAAAGGGTGAAGCTATTATGGGGGACCAGCCTAAAGTCAAAAATTAATTAAAAAATGATCTAAAATTTTAAACAGAAACCTAACTCGGAGCAAGCCTACAAATCATTCTTTATAATCAAATTTTCAATTTCAAGGCAAGCTTCGGGATATTAAACCCTTTGGCGGTGCCAATAAGAAACCCCAAAGATTCTTACGAACCTTTGGGGTTTCAAATGAATTATCTTGGAGATTATTACTTCTTGATTTGCTCAAGCTTTACTTCTTTTCCATCTTTGTCTAATAACATCACTTCGTCAAAGCCCATATCTTTAAACTGCTGATATTGCGTTGCCGCATCACCAACAACAAGATAAGCCATTTTAGACTCATCAAGATATTTATTAGCCAACTCTTTGTGTTGCTCTAAAGTCATATTGTTGATTGTCGCTTCTTCTTTCTCGATGTAATTAGGATCTAAATCATAAGCACTACGTTCCTGAAGCATTCCTAATAAAGAACCTTGTGTCTCAAAGCGCCTTGCATTTGATTTAATCAATGCATTCTTAGTAAATGCCAGATCTTCTTGAGAAATCCCTTCTTTATAGTTAGCTATTTCATCTTTAAAAATAGAAACAGACTCTCCTGTAGTATTAGTTCTTACACTAGAAGAAGCGGTAAACGTACCCGGAATTTTTGTTCCGCTAAAACCAGAACGCGCACCGTAAGTATACCCTTTTTCTTCACGTAAAACTAAATTTACATTTCCACTAAATGAACCTCCTAGCTTGTAATTCATCACTTCCGCAGAATAAAAATCCTTGTCTGTACGCGGCATTGCGATGTAACCGATATTAATAACCGACTGTTTTGCGTTAGGAACATCTACAAAATATAAAGATGCTTTATCACGATTATTTTTGATTGGGAACTCCGGAATGGTAACTTCTTTAGCTTCCCAGTTTTCTTTCAACCCGTCTAAAGCAGCTAGCGCCTGACTCTCTGAAACATCTCCCACTACGTGAAAACGACTCACAGAAGGTGAAATATACTTGTTGTAATACTCTTTTAGGTCCTGAATAGTAATCGCCTCTACAGACTCAACCGTACCGGAAGTAGGCTGCGCAAGTGGATGATTTTCTCCATAAAGCATTTTATTATAAACGCGGTTTGCAATCACATTAGGATTTGCATCAGAACGCTTAATCCCATTGATTGTACTTGTTTTGATACGAGCAAACTCTTTTTCATCCCAACGGGGTTGCAATAAAATCTCTTGAACAAGAGCCATAGTTGCATCAAAGTTACGAGCAAGAGTATTACCTCTTAAAACAAGTGACTCATCAGTTGTATACATATTGATACTGGCACCAAGACGATCTATAGCTTCCTCAAGCTCTAAAGGAGTTTTAGTCGCTGTACCTTCCATCATTATGTCGCTCATCAAGTTTGCAACACCATTTTTACTTAGATCATCAAGCAAATGACCACCGTCTATTACCAAACTAAAGTTTACCAATGGCAATTCATCCTGAACAATACCGTACACTTCCATCTCATTAGGCAAGTTTGCTGTCCACGAATCCGGGATATTTAATTTTGGAGTTTCACCCATTTCAGGAGCCACTGAACGATCAAATTTAGACGGTGTTTTTTCGATCTCTACATCAGTATCTACGATTTCAGTTTCAACATTCTCTGTAATTTCTTCTTCTACAACTTCAGCTTTTTCAGAATTTTCAGCGATTAGTTCCATTTGCCCTTTAGGAACAAAACTGGTCAATACAAAAGGTTTTCCTTTGATGTACTTGTCATAAACGCGCGTTACATCTTCTGCAGTAACTGCTTTAATATTCTCTATATCTTTCTCAATAAAACCAGGATTTCCGGTAAATACATCGTATTGTGCCAACTGAAAAGACTTACCCAAAACACTGCTGATACCATTATAAAAATCGGTTTCTAAACCTGCTTTTATACGCTCAATATCTGTTTCTTTAACGCCTTCTTCTTCAAAAAGTGCAAATGCTTTAGTAATACCGGTTTCTACACTGTCTAAGTCAACACCAGAATTTGCAGTAACAGAAATTCTAAATTTACCTGCAATCTGGTCAGAACCATTCCAAGCATAAGGCTGAGAAGCCAATTCCATATCTTCAACAAGAACGCGATATAGCGGCGCATTTTTTCCGTCTGAAAGTATCTCTCCTAAAATATCTAAAGCATACGCGTCGTCTGTATATTGCTCTACTGTAGGCCAAACCATATTGAGTTGTGGAGCTGTAGCAAAATTATCCTCGTGATACAGACGCTTTGTCTCATTAAGAGTTACATTCTGAACGTCTAAAGGTGCAACCTCCTGACGCTTCTTAATTTCACCAAAATACTTTTCTACGAGCTCTTTAGCGCTTCCTTCTTCAAAATCCCCGGCAATTACTAGAGTAGCATTATTAGGACCATAAAATTTATCGTAGAATTCTTTAACATCTGCTACGGTTGCATTTTGAAGATCCTCAAGCTCACCTATTACTTGCCAACTGTATGGATGCCCATCAGGAAATAAGTTTTTATCAATTACCCAACTGGTATGTCCATACGGATTGTTATCAACACGCTGACGTTTTTCATTCTGAACAACTTCTTGCTGATTAGCAAAAGCTGATTCTGTAACCGTATTGATTAAGAATCCCATACGATCTGACTCTAACCATAAAACGGTCTCAAGCGCATTATTAGGTACTACCTCATAATAAACTGTACCATCTTGCCAAGTACCACCATTTAAAGTACCACCTACATCCTGAATGGTTTTAAAGAATTGATCTTGCGGCACATTCTCAGATTCCTGAAAGAGCATATGCTCAAATAAATGCGCAAAGCCGGTACGACCTTTTTTCTCGCGATTTGATCCCACACCATATTGAATGGCTACAGAAACGATAGGATCACTTTTGTCTTGATGAAGCACGACATTTAAGCCGTTTTCAAGTTCATACTTTTCGTAATCGATAGATAATTTAGCATCTGCGACATCATCTTTAGCTTCTTTATCTTCACAAGAAACCAGCGTTGCCACAAACAACGACAGCATTAGCGCTACCGGAGTCCATTTAGTTTTGATCATTGATCTTAATTTTTGATTAATAAATGTTGAATACGTTCCTAAAACTGTTAGAAAAGACGCATTTAAAGATCAAAAGTTACAAAACTATTGGAGTATATTTAATGATAAATTGGTTTTGATGCATATTTATCAAAAAAAAATGTTTAACCCAACCACCCATCACGATCTAAACTTCGGTATTGAATCGCTTCTGTAATATGATGGGCTTCAATTGTTGGAGAAGCTTCCAGATCTGCAATGGTGCGCGATACTTTTAAGATACGGTCATAAGCCCTAGCGGAAAGATTGAGTTTTTCCATAGCATTTTTTAAAAGATCTTTAGAACCGGCGTCTAATGCACAATGTTTCCGGATTTGCTTTACACTCATTTGTGCATTGTAATGAATGTTTTCGCTTTCCCGGAAACGTTCAGTTTGCAATTTTCGGGCTTCGGTAACGCGTTTGCGTATTTCTACGCTGCTTTCCGCTTTGCGCTCATCAGATAATTTATCAAATGGAACCGGTGTAACTTCAATATGAATATCTATACGGTCTAATAACGGTCCGGAAACTTTGCTTAGATAGCGTTGCATTTCAGCAGGTGTACTGGTCACGGGAGCACTGGGATCATTAAAATAGCCTCCGGGACTAGGATTCATACTGGCGACTAGCATAAAACTACTGGGATAGGTAACGGTAAATTTTGCTCTGGAAATCGTGACATCGCGATCTTCTAAGGGTTGACGCATAACTTCCAAAACCGTACGCTTAAACTCCGGTAATTCATCTAAAAATAAAACTCCGTTATGTGCTAGCGATATTTCACCAGGCTGCGGATAAGCCCCACCTCCTACTAAAGCGACATCACTAATCGTATGATGCGGACTGCGGAACGGTCGCTGGGCCATCAACCCAACATGTTCTCGCATTCTTCCAGAAACACTATGAATTTTAGTAGTTTCTAAAGCCTCCCTTAAAGTCATAGGCGGTAGTATAGAAGATAAACGTTTAGCAAGCATCGTTTTACCGGCTCCCGGTGGACCTATTAAAATGATATTATGGCCACCGGCAGCTGCTATTTCCATACAGCGCTTAATAGATTCTTGTCCTTTTACATCTGCAAAATCAAACTCCGGTTGTTCTAAAGCGTTGAAGAATTCGTTTCGCGTATCTACAAGTGTACGCTCGAGTTCAGTATCGTTATCAAAATGATCAATCACCTGCGCGATACTATCAATCGCGTAGACTTCCAGATCTTTTACAATCGCTGCTTCCCGAGCATTCTGACTGGGTAAAAGAAACTTTTTAAAACCTTCTTCCTGAGCTTTTATAGCTATGGGCAACGCGCCCCGAATAGGCTGCAGACTTCCGTCTAGGGAGAGTTCGCCCATAATGATATACTCATCCAGATTTTCGGCCTTAATTTGTCCGCTGGCTGCTAGAATGCCAATAGCAAGCGTAAGATCATAGGCGCTTCCCTCCTTACGCAAATCTGCCGGAGCCATATTGAGCGTGATTTTCTTTCCGGGAATTTTAAAGCCATTGTTTTGAAGCGCAGCAGCAATGCGGTAGTTACTTTCCCGAATCGCATTATCAGGCAATCCCACCAGATGATAGCCGATGCCCTTATCGATATTTACTTCGATTGTAATCGTAGAAGCTTCAACGCCAAAAACCGCTGAGCCATAAACCTTTGTAAGCATAATTTTTAAGTTGGAATTTTAAAGTAACAATATTATTTCCATTTCTTAAAAATTATAGCGCTCATTTTTAGTTGATTATAAATAAATCTAATTATAAACGATCAATTAAAGACTCAGCCCATTTATGAGCCGGCTTTCCGAAACATTCTATCAAATCATCTACTCCAATAATGCTGCCTTTAGCCAGACGACCTAAAAGAGAAATATGCTGATGGCTATTTCCATTTTTGCTAATGATACTACCATCTTCAAGCGTATGTAGCCCCAATTTATAACTCACAGGATCAACACGCTTATCTTTAAGTAAATGTTGAATTAATGGACTTGAAACAGCTACAAGTTGAGGCGCATCAATCACCGAGTTAACCATAACCTGAGCGATGATAGATTTGTTATTTTTCTCTAATTTCCATCCGTTTTCAACGGGTGTAATTTTAGGATCGTTTACAAAATCGAGATTGAGAACGCCGGCTTCTACCAACGCAATCAATTGTTGCAAACTCTTTACAGGTGGGCCATACGAATAACGTTTGCTGGCTTCAATGTACCTTACCACATCGACCATTGCTTCATCTGTTAAATTTAAATACGTATAATCGTGGTATAAAATTCCTAAAGCAAACCGCCAGACTTGCCCTAAACAGTAATCAAGACTTATGGCAGTCTGACCAAAAGCCATTTGCAATAAATGCTGCATCGCTTCTAAAGCAGGTAGATCGTATTTTAAGATGAGGTCGTGAGCAGTATTTGGGTTTTTAATCAACTGCAAAGTCAGCTGCGATAATTCCTGGTGAGAAAGCATATGTTTTCTGTTCTGCTCAGGAATTCTTAGATAAACGGAAGCGGTCATATTCGCAAGCGCTTCAATTAAAAAAGAAGCATCATTTATCGATTCAGTATTTTGCTCGGCTTTTTCAATAGCATTTACAAAAGAGTGGTTTTCCTTTTCGTTTGGTTTAAACCAATTATCTATAATCGCATTTACAGGCTTAGGTGCAGGAGGTAATCCATTTAAAGAGAAAACGACTAACTGCTTAGGAGCTTTTTCTGAAGGAATGTATTCCCATTTAATCGAATCTTCTTTTTCTTTAAAAACTCCGCCGAAACCTATGCTCAACGCTCTTACCTGATCTACCATAGATAGACCAAAACCGCGCAAAGCAACAGTTGTTTCCTCTGAAATTGAATCAGTCTCTAAAGCTCCTACGGGATAAGGATCTTTATACAATTTGAGATTATTTTCTTCAGCGTGCTCACTCCATTTTCTCAATTGTTCTGAATCATAAGTGGGTTGATGACCAATAGTCAAAACGGCATCATCAGCTTCAATCGGTTGATTATGTTTAGTATATATTATACACCCCGATTCTGATGGTTCAACCTTAATGACTTCTTCTTGGTAAAACTCTATCAAATCTGATCCTGCTAAAGCTTCCTTCAACGTATTAAAACGCTCGTTGAGATAGCTTCCTAGTTTTGCTCTTGAAGGAAAAATATCCTTTTTAGAATAATCAGCAGCAGCTGAGGCCAACCAATCTTTATAACCGGGAAATTCCGGGATAAAAACATCCTCAAAATGCAAAGCTTCTCTTCCTGCTAAGTTATTAGACAAATTACGCTCGTGAACATTAGATAAATTGGTTTTAACTTGATTGGGAGTCCAGACCTGACCCGCACCGGGATATGCAGAAGCTTCAAATAAAACAACTTTCAACTTTTTACTTGAATTAGAGTTTTTCTTTGCGAGATAAAGACTCTCAAGAGCAGCTAGGCCTCTTGGTCCCACGCCTACAATTGCAATTTTATAATGTTTTGACAAGGTGTAAATTCAGATATTTAATTTGGTGTAATGCCTTACAAAAGTACAATTCACATCATACGATGGCGCCTGTTTTTATAGGTATTACGGTTTCAATAATCATTTGTTTACTCGCGCCGTTAACTCTATGCGGAATAAACCCCGCACGAGATTTTGGCTCCTAGTGTAGTTACGGTGATTGCTGCTCTATTTTTTATTAAAACCGTAGAGCCGGCAATGCACGATAAAGCAAGTCAACAGCTTTAGTTTAATTTATAAACAAAAGATTCTAGAGGTTTTATATCAACACGAATTTTCCCCAAACCATTCTCTATTTTCAAGCTACCGGTTTGGTTTTCATAAAGTTGATCAAGTACATCATAATCGCCATCAACTAATCCCCAGGTTTCAATAATATGCTGTGGAACCTGCAATTCAAACCCAAACGTATCGTTCGCATCAAAATTGGTAACCACAATTAGTTTATCGGTTTCACACCAGCGTACAAAAGAATGCACCCGATCATTATACCATTCTGTGTTTTGCCTGTTGTGCCAGTGAATATCTGCATATTCTCTCATCACCGCAGAATTTTCTAAACTAAAATTCAACAAACGCTTGTAGAAATCACGCAGTTCTAGTTCATAATCTGTAGACTTTCCGCCATCAAACTTCTTATTATTTACCCATCTCACGACTGAAGGAACACTCCCGTAATCAAAAATTGAAGTTCTTGTAGGATCACCAAAACCAAGATCTGCTTCAGCAGGTTCTCCCAATTCCTGACCAAAATAGATCATCACCGGTGATTTACTAATCAATGCTGATACTACCATTGCAGGTTTTCCTTTTTCGGCATTTCCTGCAAAATCTGGGCTGGCTATACGTTGCTCATCGTGATTTTCTAAAAAATGTAACATATTGATCTCTATATCCTGCTGATGCTCAATAATTGGAGCAAAATGATCTGTGCTTCCGTGACCTTGCATGACGTGTTTTATAGTATCATATAATTCCACTTTATCGTAGAGATAATCCATCTTTCCTTTAAAAATATAATCTCTATATAAAGACGGATTATACACTTCAGCCATCAAAAACGCATCGGGATTTTTCATCTTTATCGCAGAATTCATATAGCTCCAGAACTCAACCGGAACCATTTCTGCCATATCAAAGCGAAAACCATCAATACCTTTTTTCGTCCAAAATAAAGCGATGTCTTTAAACTGTTTCCAAGAAGCTGGCACATCTTTGTCTTTCCAGAAATCAGCGTGTTGTTCAAAGCTCCAATGCCCACTGTCTGTTGGTAACTCATCAAAATCTTTATGCCCGTCAGGGTTAATTCCATAATTGATTTTTACCGTCTCATACCAATCGTTTTGATTCGGTTGTGCAGCACGACTTCCGTTACCCGTCCATTTTGCGGGAGATTCATCTAATTTACCGTCTGCTAGCAGACTCTCTCCACCGCCTAAGGGCTCGTATCCATTTTGCCATTGTGGAACTTTAAAATCCTCACCAGGTATGTAATAAAAGTTATTGTCTTTTGAATAGGAAACCGTATCGTTATCTTTTGCTCCAAAAGCAAAACTTCCTTTTGGGGTATTAAGGCTTTCGTATTTTCTAGCGACGTGATTGGGTACGATATCTATGATAACTTTCAATCCGTTTTTATGCGTACGTTTTATTAAAGCTTCAAACTCTTGCAAGCGTTTTGCAGGATTCTCAGCCATATCAGGGTCTACTTGGTAATAATCTTTAACTGCATAAGGAGAACCCGCACGGCCTTTAACCACATCAGGATCATCATTAGAAATACCAAATTCAGTATAATCTGTAATTACTGCGTGATGCGGAACACCTGTGTACCACACGTAAGTAGCTCCTAAATCTTTTATTGATTTTAGGGCTTTAGTTGTGAAGTCGTTAAACTTACCCACCCCGTTTTCTTCAAGCGTTCCCCAAGGTTTATTTGTCGTATTGGTGTTTCCAAAAAGACGCGTAAATACATGATAAACAACTTCTTTTTTTGGTGTATTTTCAGTTTTCATAGTTGGTGTTGGTTCTTCGCCTGTTTGATTTTTACAAGCTGTTAAACTAAGCGCTAATACGGTATAATAAAGTATTCGTTTTGCCATATTAAGTCAGTTCTATTATATAAGGAGTTCTAGCGGGCATAGACAATTCAGTAGATAAATCTAATACTTGGTCAGATAAAATTTCGTTTCCTGTCTTGCTTCCGTTAAGGCCTTCTGCAAACTTTTTTAATGCTAGTATTTTTTTAGTCTTCGAGTTATTTATAATTACCATAACCCGTTTTTCTTCATCTAAATATCTAAAATAAACATATACATGATCCACAGATACAAAGTGTAAAAAATTACCATAGTGAACTGTTCGATTATCTTTCCGCCAATTTAAAAGTTTTTTTGTGAAAGCGTGAAAACTTTCTTGATAGACATTGCGACCTTTATTAGCAGTTGGAGGCAAAAATGCATTTTGTTTATGCTTAGCCCAACCTCCCGGAAATTCGTGACGTATGTCTCCGTCTCCATTATTCTTGTCTCCCTGCATCCCGATCTCGCTGCCATAATATAACTGTGGAATTCCTCTAACGGTACAAATCACGGTCAATGCAATTTTATACGCATCAAGGTCTCCACCACATTGGGTGTTAAAACGCTGCGTATCGTGATTTTCTAAAAAGCGCATCAAACCCTGCGGATTGGGATAGAAAAAATCATTTACGAAAGTTTCATATAAACTCTCTAAATCCTTTAATTTTCTATGTTTCGAATAAAAAATATCCTGAAGCGCATTATGTAGCGGAAAATCTGTGACACACGGTAATTGAGAATTATAACTGGCCATCTCCCCTATTTTGCTGTCCTTTTGCCAATAAGCCAGCTGTGCTGAGTTATGCAGCCATACTTCACCTATAATATTGAGATTTGGATATTCATTTTGTATGGCTTCTAGCCATTTTACAGCAGCTTCTTTATAATTATAGGTAAACGTATCTACTCGAATCCCGTCTAAGTTTACTTCTTCTATCCACCAGATCGCATTCTGAATGAGGTAATTTAAAACCAAAGGGTTTCGCTGATTTAGGTCTGGCATTGTTGAAACAAACCAACCTTTTTCGTGTTGATCCTTATCAAATACCGAAGCATTTGTATCAAACAAAGATGTGGTTTTATGGATGGTATTGGTAAAATGCTTCCACTGATTCAACCAATCTTTACAGGGCAAATCTTTAATAAGCCAGTGTTCACTTCCCCAGTGATTGGTTACATAATCTATTACCAATTTCATACCCCGCTTGTGAAGCTCTTTAGAAAGGTTTTTATAATCTGCTAAGCTTCCCAGACGCGCATCTATATTATAGACATCAGTTTGAGCATAGCCGTGATACGAACCGGTGGAACTGTTGTTTTCGCATAAAGGTGTGCTCCACAACGTAGTTATTCCTAAATCCTTTAAATAGTCAAGGTTGTTTATTATACCCTGAATATCACCCCCGTGTCTTCCGTGAAGATCGTTTGGATTTACTTTTTCTATAAGTTGCTTAACTGAATTGATTCGGGGATTAGCATTAGCAAAACGGTCTGGCATCAAAAGGTAAAAAACATCAGAACTATCAAAACTTGTTCTGTTTGCCGAATTCCCAGATCTTTCTTTAAACTCATATGGAATCGTGAAATCAGGAAAATTCTCTTTCTGAAAAGTGAACGAATAAGTTCCTCCTTCAATTTCTGAAGCATCAAGCGTAACAAAAAGATAATTAGAGTTTTCAGTCTGACTAACCTGAAGTATTTTCAAACCAGACGAGCAAGTAATGTTATATTCTGAAATATTATTACCGTAAAAAAGTAATTGGAGCTTTTTTAAACCCATACCAGCCCACCAATGCGGTGGCTCAACTCGTTTTAAAATAGTTTTTAAGGTTTTCAAATGCTCTAGGTTTCTAATGAACAATCATTTCTAAGATACATCAACATTTATTTATAGAAAACTAAATCGATTAATTATAAATTATTTACAAGAAGGGTGTTTTCCCCCTTTCATTCACAGCGTAGTATTGGTACTTTTATCTTGTATTAATCAATGATTAATGCCGTTTAATTTCTAATTAATAGGGGAATTATATTTTAAACGTATTAATAATTTAGGGGTGAAAGGCACTCTGCGTGAGCAGGGTGTTTTTCTTTTTTAAATAATTTGTAAAAAATTAAAACGATTTAGTAGAAAATTAACATAATCATTTGTAAAATTATTTTGTAGATTTACGACGTCATTGACAATTTAGGGGTGAAAGGCACTTTGCGAAAGCAAGGTGTTTTTCTTTTTTTACACCTATTTCTCTTCTATATTAACGGATTATTCTTCCGTTTATTTCCTTAAAAATCACTTAAAATTCTTCTTGTATAAAACAACTATTTTTCAAGCTGGTTTTTATCTCTTTTCTTGAATTCTAGATTAAAACGATCGCGTCTTATTAAGACTTTATTCTTGAATATCAGAAAAACAATATACCCTAACCAACTAAATATTACCACAAGAAACAGCCATAAAAAAGTATCTTTGGCTGATTTAAATTTTTTGTACCTAAGTTCCATAAGTACAAGTATGACAAAAAGAATCCTAAGGTAGATCAATTCGGATAATTAGTTTTGATTATTAGAATTGATGTAGTCATTTACCAATTCTTCTAAAACTGATAAGGGTAAAGCTCCCTGCCCTAAAACTACCTCGTGAAATTTTCTAATGTCAAAATCTTCAGCCAGTTCTTTTTCAGCATTAGCCCTTAATTCGAGAATTTTATTCATTCCAACCTTATAAGCAGTTGCTTGACCCGGCATAACTATATGACGCTCTACCATTTTCACACAGTCACTTTCTGCGTTAGGCGTATTTTCTTTGTAATACGCAACCCCCTCTTCACGAGTCCATTTTTTATCGTGAATACCAGTGTCTACGACAAGTCGGCAGGCACGCCACAATTCCATTGCAAGTCTTCCAAAGTCCGCATACAGATCTTCGTATGCTCCCATTTCTTTTGGTAAATACTCACAATACAAGCCCCAGCCTTCTATATAAGGAGTATATCCCCCAAATTTTCTAAACTTTGGTAAACGGTCTAATTGCTGAGCTATAGCTAATTGCATGTGATGCCCAGGAATACCTTCATGATACGCCAAAGCTTGCATTTGATATTTAGGCATTGCTTTGATATCATAGAGATTTGCATAATAAATACCTGGACGAGAACCATCTGGCGCAGGCGAATTGTAGAATGCTTTACCGGCACTTTTCTCTCTAAACGCTTCTACTCGCTTCACAACAATTTTAGCTTTTGGTTTAGTTATAAATAACTCGTCAAGGCGACCACGCATGTTATCAATAATAGCTTTTGCCTGCTTCATATAAGCCGCTCTTCCGGCATCAGAATCTTCATAATAGAATTGCTCATCACTACGCATAAACTTAAAGAAATCCTGTAAACTGCCTTCAAAACCTAAATTCTCCTTAATCGTTTCCATTTCCCCGTGAATACGAGCAACTTCGTCTAACCCTAATTGATGAATCTTTTTAGTGCTCATAGTTGTAGTTGTAGACCTGTTTAAAGCAATTTTATAAAACTGATCGCCGCGCGGAAACTTCCAGGCACCATCGTCTGTAGTAGCTCTTATTTTTTGATTATCTACAAAAGCAATCAGCTCTTCATACGCAGGTTTTAAACTATCTATTAAAGCTTCTGAAGCCTCTTTTATTAGTTTATTCTGAGTTTCCTCATCTAACTTTAATTTTTCAATCTTAGACTGAAAATCGGCAAGAATAGGCATTTGCTCTGCAGATTTTTCAAAAGGTTTTCCGTTTAAAATATTCTTGCTATCATCTAAAACCCGATCCAAAACGAATTTGGGAGGTACGATTTGGTTGGTTTCGCGAATACTCAGCTGATTCTGAAGTTCCGTAAATAAAGGTTTTATTCCGCGTATACGTTCTATATACGCCTTAGCATCACTCAGGCTGTCTATACGGTGTTTATTGATCAGAAATGCAGGTACACTAGTATGCAAACCAAACATCTGATTCACCGGGTAATTGTAAAATCGATACTCATAATCCTCAATTGTATTCTCCAGATTCAACTTGTACAATTTATAGCTGATTGCTGTAACAGAATCAAGCGCTTCAATACTTACGTCATTATTTAAATGGTGTAGACGCTCTTTAGCGAGATCCAGCTCTTCTGCCATTTGATTTGAAGAAATATCATCCCATTTACCATAATTTGTTTTAAAACCTAAATTCGTTTGCCATTGTGGTGATTGTGCTACATCAGCATCAAACTGCTCATCAAACCACGCATTAAGTGCTCCGCTAGAAGATGCAATCTCTGCTTCGGTATACGTATCAGCTTTTTTGGTATCGCACGAAATTGCCAGTATCAGACAAGTCAACAGAAGTAAACGGGATACTATTCTCATAAAAATTATGCTATTTTAAAACACTAAACTGAATTTCTGAATCTCCAAAAACCGTGTGTGTTTGTTTTGTAAAATCTTCTGCTTTTGCTTTATAAATATTAGGAACAAAAGTCTGCGGATTACGATCTATCAAAGGAAACCATGTGCTCTGAATCTGAATTTGAAGTTTATGTCCTTTTAGAAAAGTGTGATTCACACCTTGTAGGGTTATGTCAACTTCGACTTTTTTATTTGCTTCAAAAGCTTTAGGATCACTGAAACCATCACGAAAACGACCACGCATCACTTCACTGCGCACCATCATATGGTAATTATCCATTTTAAGATACTTTTGAGTCTCTGGGTAATCTTCAGCATCAGGAGGATATACATCAATTACTTTTACGACCCAGTCTGCAGCAGTACCTGTAGTAGCCACTTGTAGTTTTGCTAATATCTCCCCGCTTAGAGTCATATCTTCCGTTAAAACTTCAGTTTCATAAACTAAAACGTCTGGTCTTCTCGCAGCAAAACGCTGATCATCGGTCATGTATTTTCTCGGTGTAAACACCATTTTTATATCTTCTGAATATGGAACCGGTTTAGAAGGATCACTTACAAATTTGTTTGCATAATCAGCAGAAGCTGTTTCGGATAGCATTTGGTTTTCACCTAAATAAAAACTTTTAATCTCTGCAGCTTTAGGAGGCCATTGTGTGTAGCTGTTCCACTTTCGAGAACCGCTGTCGTACATGGAAGCTTCAGGGAAATCAATTTCGTCTTTACCGTCATTTTTAAGAAAATGATTGAAAAATTTGGTTTCGTAATCCTTTTGAAAATCTCTAGAAAGATTATCTCCAAAATACACATTACCTATCGCCTGACGCTCAGTAGAGCGTGCCCAGTCACCGTGACTCCAAGGGCCATAAACTAAAATATTGTAATTGTCGCTAGTCTCTTCTATCTTTCTATAGGTGTTAAAAGGACCGTATAAATCTTCTGCGTCAAACAAGCCACCTACAACCATTACGGCAGGCTTAATATCCCTTAGATGCTGAATTATTCCGCGGCTTCTCCAGAACTCATCGTAATCAGGATGGTCTTTAATCTGCTGCCAGAATACGTTATCTTCTTTGTAATATTCATCAAGATTAGTCAATGGACCTGCATCTAAGAAAAACTGATATTGGTCTTCTGAAGGCAAATCAGGAAACGCATACCAAGGCTTAGTTACCGGCTCATCTTTCATATAACCAAATAGTGAAACCGCTCTCCAATAACTTTCTAAAAAAGCTCCATTATGATGAAAGTCATCAAAGAAGAAATCTGAAATACAAGCTTGTGGAGAAACTGCTTTTAATGCCGGATGCCCACTCAACAAAGAATAAGTAGCATAAAAACCGGGATACGAGATTCCCCAAGTTCCTACATTCCCATTATTATTAGCAAGGTTTTTAACTAGCCAATCAATCGTATCATAGGTATCGCTAGCCTCATCAACTTGTTTTCCTTTTTTATTAGGAATATAAGCGCGCATATTATCGTAAGTACCTTCACTATTCCAGCGACCACGTACATCTTGTTGTACAAAAATATTTCCCTCCTCAACCATAAACTGGTTAGGACCTATTCTACCTTTAAAGTTTTCTTCTCCGTAAGGTGCACAACTATAAGGCGTACGCATCATCAAGATGGGATACTCTTGAGATTTATCTTTTGGCGAATAAATGGTAGTATGTAATGAAACACCATCACGCATTTTTATCTTTACTTCTTGCTTGTCGTAATGCGCTCGTACATACTCTTCTGTTTGTGCGTGTAGCGAAAAAACAACAAACAATAGCATTAGGAAAATGCATTTTTTAAGGTTTTTCATTTAGAGGTTTATTAAAATTAGTATTCGGTAATTGATTGTTAAGTTGGTTCTATTTCAAAACCTTGCTGAATTGCCTCAAGGCTCTATTTCTTTTTTAGAATTTGCTTATTCCTTCTGCTAACCAGGCTTCAAATTCAGCTACGTCTGGAGTATATCCTACAGGCTCGTTGAGTTTGTTCTCAGCAGTATCCAGTAAAACATAATAAGGCTGAGCATTGATTTTATAATTTTTAATCTGAAAATCGCTCCATTTATTACCTACGGTTAACACACGTTTTCCGGTAGTTTCACTTACATACTGTTCTGCTTCAGGTAACTCTTCTTTTAAGTCTACAAAAAGTGAAATGAGCACCACATCGTTTTGAAGTTTACCTAAAATCTGCGGTTCACCCCAAACGCGTTCTTCCATTTTACGGCAATTTACACAGGCCTTACCTGTAAAATCTAATAGCACAGGTTTGTTTTCCGCTTTCGCGATAGCCATACCGGCATCATAATCTGTAAAAGTGATCAGTTGATACGGACCATACTCTGCCTCTTTTGGTAACTCTGAAGTTATACCTCCAGAACCGCCTTGCATATACCCCACACCAAATGGTGATTCACTATAATTCATTGGCGGTGGAAAACCACTAATCAATTTAAGTGGCGCGCCCCAAAGACCAGGAATTAAATAAATGGTAAATGCCAAAACAAAAACACCCAGCACCATTCTTCCTGAAGAAATATGGTCTACAGGAGTATCATGCGAAGTTTTAATTTTACCAAATAAATATAATGCTAAAGCTCCAAAAATGGCAATCCAGATTGCTAAAAACACTTCGCGTTCTAATAAATGTGCCTGTAAAACAAGGTCTGCGTTAGATAAAAATTTAAACGCCAAAGCGAGTTCTAAGAATCCTAAAACCACTTTAACCGAATTCAACCAACCTCCAGATTTGGGTAACGAATTCATCAAACCGGGAAACAAAGCAAACAGTGCAAATGGAATTGCGATTGCCAATGAAAAGCCCAACATTCCTAAAATTGGAGCCAGACCACCTTCTGCAGCTGCTTGTACTAAAAGTGTTCCTACAATGGGCCCGGTACAACTGAAAGAAACAATTGCAAGAGCCAGAGCCATAAAGAAAATCCCGATAATACCACCGCGATCTGCCTTGCGATCTACAGCATTTGCCCAAGAATTAGGCAACATTATTTCAAAAGCGCCAAAGAATGAAATAGCAAATACCACAAGTAAAATAAAGAAAATGATATTGAACCAGACGTTTGTAGAAAGTGCATTTAAAGCATCAGCACCAAAAACACCGGTCACTATAGTTCCCAAAAGAACATAGATTACAACAATGAAAATACCATATAAAATCGCATTTCTACGACCTACAACTAAGTTTTTACTTTGTTTTGTAAAAAAGCTAACCGTCATTGGAATCATTGGGAACACACACGGAGTCAATAAAGCCAAAAACCCAGATGCAAATGCAAGAAAGAAAATCGTCCATAAATCTTGCTTTTTTTCTTGTTTTACAACTGCTGCAGCAGGTTCTATCTCAGCTACTTTCTCCTCTACTTTTTCTTGAATTTCACCAAAAGATTGAAACGCATTAAAATCGGTTAATACTTTTCCGTTTCCCTTTTTTATATCAAAAATCACGTAGCGCTCCTCATTGATACAAACCTCTTTACAAACTTGATATTTAAGTATGAGTTTAATAAAATTTATACTTTCGTCAGACACTTTAATTTTTTGAGTCAAACTCATCGCATTGCTAAAAAAGGTCTCGTCGACCTCAAAGATATCGCTGTAAACGGTCTCTGTTTCACTTTCTATGGTAGGACCTTCTAATGTGTAAGTCTCATCGGCTTTTAGATATTCTAATTCTAAGGGTAGTGAACCATCAGGATCTGTAAATTGGGAATACACGTGCCACTCCGGCTCAATTTGAGCTTTTAAAACCAGCGTATAGGTATCAGCTTCATTAGTTTCTACCTGAGCGCTCCACTGCACAGGATCAATAGAACTGTTGGAACCACCAAATCCTTGAGCATTACTGGTTAAATTGAAAAGTAAAGCACTAAAAATTAATAAATATTTAATCATATTCTGCTGTAAATTTTACAAGATTAGGGGTTGTTGAATTTATTTTATACCGGTCATCAGTGCGCTCACCAATTACCCAAATAATGTCATTTTTAGAACATAAGAGCCAAACAGCTTCTTTTTGAATTGTTGAATATTTCAGATCCTTAAAGAACTTGCTCAGTTTCTTTTTGCCTTTCATTCCGAATGGAAAAAAAGCATCACCTTCCTTCCATTTGCGTATTATTAACGGAAACTCTAACTGATTTAGATCGAAATATGCTTCGTTAGTATTGGGTCGTTTAAAATCCTGTACGCTTTCTTTTTCTAGCTTTAAATCTGGTAAGTGTAATTCGTGTTGAGTACTTGCAAATCTATAAACCGCATCCTCTTCTTTTGTATTTTCGGTTAAGATCAAGACCTCCCGATCTTTAATCAATCGATAGTTTTTTGAAATTACGTACTTTCCCGGTTGAGCATCTAGTAATTCATAAATATCGTCCCAAGCTGTAAAATCAAAATCCTTTAAAAGTTGGTATAATACCGCTTTAGTATTTGGAGTTGCTTTAAGCTGAGTAATATTGAGATCGTACCCCTTAAAAGATTGAGTTACGATTTTTGAGAATAGCAATGCGGTATAATCTTCAAGAAGATTTGCTGATTCCTGCAAATGCTGCTGACTTTTTTTAAACTGCGCTAAAAACTGTGGTGCAGCTTCTTCTAATGCCGGTATTGCGTGATGTCGCAAGTGATTCCGTAAATATTTATCAGAATTATTACTGCTGTCTTCCCGCCATTTGATGTTGTTTTCTTGCGCATATTTAGCAATTTCCTCGCGGCTAAAAGGCAATAAGGGTCTTAACACAAAATCCCCTTGAGATTCCATACCGGAGAGACCTTCTATACCGCTACCTCTACTTATATTAATGAGAAATGTCTCCAGATCATCTTTGGCATGATGCGCTGTAACAACATAATTCAATTGGTTTTCTTTACAAACTTCTTCAAACCAATTGTATCGCAATTCACGAGCAGCCATTTGCGTGGAAACCTTTTTGGCTTTAGCGAAAGCGTTGGTATCAAATTTTTGAAGATGAAATTTCACGTTTAACTTTGCCGCTAATTCTTCGACAAAAACAGCATCTGCATCGCTTTCCTTTCCGCGTAGGGAAAAATTACAATGCCCAATTTCAAAATTCCACTGTGTTTCACTGAAAAGATATGCCAACACAATACTATCTAGACCACCGCTTACAGCTAATAAGACGGGCTCGTTTTTAAGCTGAAAAAAATGGGTTTCTAAATGTTCTTTAAAAGCAGTGATCATAGGTGATGTAAACAATGCGGAGTCAATTTCCATAAAAGCCGTAAATATACAATTTTAGGCTCCAAGAGTTCACGGACTTTGAGTTGAGTTTGTAAGGCATTTAAGCTTAATAAAATAGAAATTGAGGTAAATATTTAAAATAAGTGGTTTGATAATTATTGTATTTTTAAAAACTGCCTAAAGTAACTTGAGTTACCCTCGATTTTGAATCAAGGCTGTATATTTGACCGCAAAACAAAAGCTATTGAAACGGTATTTCCCCATTTTAAGTTGGTTGCCCAACTATAAAAAAAGTTATTTATCAGGTGATATTTCTGCCGGAATAACCGTTGGGATTATGTTGATTCCACAAGGGATGGCGTATGCGATGATTGCTGGTCTTCCGCCAGTTTTCGGACTTTATGCTGCGCTTATTCCACAAGTTATTTATGCTATAATGGGTACCTCTCGCCAACTGGCAATTGGTCCAGTTGCAATGGACTCTTTATTAATTGCAAGTGGTCTGGGAGCGCTTTCTTTAACAGGAATAAACGAATACATCTCCATGGCTATATTTCTAGCCTTATTCATTGGAGTTATTCAGGTTTTGCTGGGTTTTTTAAAAATGGGCTTTTTGGTCAATTTTTTATCAAAACCTGTGATTAGCGGCTTCACCTCTGCCGCCGCCCTGATTATAGGAATTACTCAGTTAAAACATTTATTGGGCATTAGCGTAACGAGTAACAGGACCTTACAAATCATTCAGCAAACGCTTGATCAACTTGATTTAATCAATCCTGTGGCTGTTGCTGTAGGAATAAGTGGTATCCTTATTATGCTACTCGTTAAACGCATTCACAGTCAGATACCAGCTGCAATTGTTGTGGTTATTCTAGGTATTGCATTGGCCTATTTTACACCAATAACAGACTATGATTTAAAATTAGTTGGCAAAATACCAGAAGGTCTTCCTGATTTTAGAATACCAAATATTCCATGGACAAGTCTTGGTGATATTTTCACCCTTGCACTCGCAATGTCCCTAATCGCTTTTATGGAAGTTGTTTCAATAGGAAAAGCTTTAGAAGAAAAATTGAAATCTAATACTATCAATGCCAATCAAGAACTTATCGCACTGGGAACTGGGAATATATTAGGTTCATTTTTTCAATGCTATCCAACAAC
The DNA here is from genome assembly GCF_900129005.1 of Leeuwenhoekiella marinoflava DSM 3653. Classification (GTDB taxonomy): domain Bacteria; phylum Bacteroidota; class Bacteroidia; order Flavobacteriales; family Flavobacteriaceae; genus Leeuwenhoekiella; species Leeuwenhoekiella marinoflava. The sequence continues at coordinate 28,114 of NZ_FQUN01000005.1, forward strand.
AGCCGGTTTTAGCCGAACAGCGGTTAATTTTCAAGCTGGTGCAAAAACGGGAGTTGCAGCTTTTATAAGTGCTTCTTTAGTAGCATTAACGTTACTTTTTTTAACTCCGGTTTTTTACTATTTACCTAATGCGATTCTGGCTTCGATTATTATGCTTGCGATACGAAGTTTAATTGATTTAAAATATCCCAAAGAACTTTGCAAAAACCAAAAGGACGAATTTGTATTACTGATGGCTACGTTTTTCATCACGCTGCTTGTAGGTATTCAAGAAGGAATTATTCTTGGCGTTTTATTCTCCTTATTATTGATGGTTTATCGAACTTCAAAACCCCATATGGCTGTTTTGGGTCAAATAAAAGGAACTACTTATTTTAAAAATATAAACCGATTTTCAACAGATATCATAGACCGAAAAGACATCCTTGTTGTTCGTTTTGATGCGCAATTATTCTTCGGAAATAAAGATTATTTCTACAAACAGCTTAAACGCCACATAAAAGCTAAAGGCTATGATCTCAAAACTATAATCATCAATGCTGAAGCCATAAATTATATAGACAGCAGTGCCATTTATATCTTAAAATTCCTCATTTTAGAATTACGCCAACGAGAATTAACCCTTATGATTGCTGCTGCAACCGGCCCTACACGGGATATTTTGTTTAAAACCGGCGTTGTAGATCTTCTGGGGGCAGAGAATTTATTTGTTCGTGTTGTGGAAGCCGTAGAATATGTAGAAGGTGTGCATCCCAGAACAGAAATTGAAGATCGCGTTTCTCGCCAGAAATATTAATTAATTAAATTTATATGTACCGGCTAATATAGCAAACCGATGCGGTTTGTTACCTTCTATTTCACCTTCGGTATAATTCCATTTTAAACCAATTGTAAAGTGCTTTTTTGCAAAAAATACTCCGACATGACTGTTGAGAATACTGGGATTTACTAAATCACGCGGCACTACTTTTTCGCCGTACGCATTCGCATTTTCTATGGTAGCATTAAATGCTGAAAAATTCATATTAAAACCGGCTTCCATAAAAATCTCTGTGGCTCCGTTACCTAAAAGGCTTTGCTGACGTGCTACGGATTTTGATATGGCTTCAAATTTACCAAACCTAAAATATATGCCCGGTTCTATAAAGGTGAAAATAGTTCCCGCTGAAGCACGGGCCATTCCGTAGACATTTAGCCATTTTTCAGTAAAAATATCACAAGCATAATTGGCTCTTAAATTGAATCCGAATTGATTTGGAATTTGCTGATCCCACTGATCTACAAAATTATCTTTTGAGAAATATTCGTGAATAAAATTCTGTATTTCTCCCGCCTGCACTGCCGGCCCCAGAATTCCCAAGTCTATTTTCAACTGAAGAAAAGAACGTTTAAAACCATAGTTGGTTGCAAAATCTAAATACCCCCAACCGGCATAGGGCTGTCTGGTTTTTACAATCTGATACGTACGTGCATAATCTGGTGTGTAGGCTTGTATGTGCGCACCTATACTGTGACTTAAAGCTTCTTTTTCTGAAAAGAGTTTAGAAATAAAATTTTCAGATTGGGGTCTCCATCCCATTGCTAAGTGAATCCCATAAGTATAATGCCAGTCTGTACGTGTCCCGAAAATGGTAAAGTCGTTATCGTGACCTAAAACCATCTCATAACGGTAAGTAGGCTCGGCTTGCGCTTGTAGTTTCAAGAAGCAAAAGCTTAAAAATAAAAAGACTAGAAAAGTCTGCTTTTTCATTACTGCAAGCTAAGTTGTTTTAGAAAATTGCACAAAAGCAATTTTAGAAATATACATTTATCTTCTTTTTAAAAATTGAAATCTTGAGCAATATCATCTATTTGCTTGATTTACTTATTGCGTTTAGCAACAAACCGATGCATACAATTCGTAATTTTATACAAAGAAAATCGACCTATTCAACGTGGATAAATATTTAAAAATTATACAAGATTCGTTTTCCGGATATTTTAATTATCTGGTTGATGAGATTCGAAATCCGGGATGGACCAACTACTTCTATTGGCTCTTAGGTTTGTCGTTGTTGGTTTTTATTTTTGAGATCGTAATCCCGTGGCGACAGAAACAGCCCATTTTTAGAAAAGGCTTCTGGTTAGATGCTTTTTATATGATTTTTAATTTCTTCTTGTTTTCACTCATTGGTTACAACGCATTGTCTAATTTGGGAGTTGAACTTTTTAATGACTTTCTCAGACTCTTTGGAATCAGTAATCTTGTGGCTCTTGAGATTCAGAATTTCCCGGTTTGGGCACAGTTACTGGTTATGTTTATAATAGCCGACTTTATACAGTGGAATGTGCACCGCATGCTACACAGAATTCCCTGGTTGTGGAAATTTCACCAAGTGCACCACAGCGTAAAGCAAATGGGATTTGCGGCGCAGTTCCGGTTTCATTTTGTAGAAACTTTGGTTTATAAAAGCGCACAATACATTCCGCTTGCAATGATAGGTTTTGGTATCGAGCAATTTTTTGTTGTCCATATGTTTTCGGTACTTATAGGACATTTAAATCATGCTAATCTTGATTGGAGTTACGGCCCCTTCGGTTATCTATTCAACAATCCGCGTATGCATATTTGGCATCATGCCAAAGAATTACCACCAGAACATAAATACGGGATGAATTTTGGTTTGAGCCTGAGCATCTGGGATTATCTTTTTGGTACTGCTTATATTCCGCAGAGCGGAAAAAACATAGAAATAGGTTTTGATGGTGACGAAAGCTTTCCTGAAGATTTTACCGGACAAATCACGTATCCTTTTAAAGGGCATTCTAAGAAGTAATTTAAGATATTTCAGAAAACTAAATTTTATTGTAAGCCATTTTATATTAAAATACTTAACCTTCAATTTTCATTTTAAAATGAAAGACATTTAACAAACTTTCCTTTTGAATAAAGGGCTTAACACCGATTTGGATTGTATTTTTATAGTTATAAATCCCATACAAAATGGATGTAGAACTACTTGCCCGAATACAGTTTGCCTTTACCATTGCATTTCATTATATCTACCCTCCTTTAAGCATCGGCATCGGCCTTTTGATGGTTGTTTTTGAAAGTCTATACATAAAGACTAAAAAAGAAGATTATCACATACTCGCTAAATTCTGGACTAAAATATTCGCGCTTACTTTTGGTATTGGTGTGGTTACTGGTATTGTTATGGAATTTGAATTTGGTACCAACTGGGCCACTTATTCGCGCTATGTGGGTGACGTTTTTGGAAGCGCACTTGCTGCTGAAGGTATTTTTGCTTTTGCGCTGGAAAGTGGGTTTTTAGGAGTCTTATTATTTGGATGGAATCGCGTAAAGCCGTGGGTACATCTCGTTTCTACAATTGGTGTTTTTCTGGGTTCTATGTTTTCTGCAATATGGATTGTGGTTGCTAACAGTTGGCAGCAAACCCCGGCCGGCTATCACATCGTAGGCGAAGGTCTTATGGCTCGAGCAGAAATCACAGATTTTTGGGCTATGGTTTTCAACCCTTCTAGCGTTGAACGTATTTCGCACGTTTGGTTAGGAGCTTTCTTAGCAGGTACTTTCTTAATTCTTAGTGTTCACGCTTATTATATTTTAAAAGGGCGTTATGTGGCAATTTCTAAAAAGGCTTTTAAGATTACGCTTGTTGTTGCAACGCTTGCTTCATTGGCTCAACTTGTTGCCGGTCATGCTTCTGCAGACGGCGTTGCTGAAAATCAACCGGCAAAACTAGCTGCATTAGAAGGACATTTTGAAAAAGAAGCTGCTGCAGATCTATATCTTTTTGGCTGGGTAGATAAAGAAAAGCAAGAAGTTACGGGTCTCGCTATTCCCGGAGGACTCTCATTTATGTTAGATCAAAATTTTGAAACTCCGGTTACTGGTTTGAATGCCTTTCCAGAAGATGAGCGCCCTTCACAGCTTAATGCGGTCTTTCAGTTTTATCACATTATGATTGCGATAGGTATGTTTTTAATAGCTATAACCTTAATGGGTTCCTATTTGCTTTTCAAGAAAAAACTATTTGATAAAAAATGGTTACTTTGGGTATTTGTTTTCACAGCATTATTACCACAAATCGCTAATCAAGTAGGTTGGTTTGCTGCTGAAATGGGCAGGCAGCCTTGGGTTGTATATGGACTCTTACGCACAGACGAGGCATTCTCTCAGGCGGTTTCTGCTAATCAGATTCTGTTTTCGTTGATCTTATTTATGGCTGTTTACACCTTATTGTTTATACTTTTCGTTTACCTACTGAATAAGAAAATAAAACACGGCCCGTATGAGGAAGCTGCAGACGATGACGGAAATGATGACCGTCCCTTAACCAAAGAAATTTCAGAGGTTGTTACCGGCTAATACACAAATTATGGAAACAGTTTTAGGTATAGATTATCCCACTTGGTGGTTTTTAGTAATAGGTGGTTTGTTTTCGGGCTACGCCATTTTAGATGGTTTTGACTTTGGTGCCGGAGCCTGGCATTTATTCTTTAGAAAAGAACTTAGCAGACGTATTGCGCTTAACGCCGTAGGACCAGTTTGGGATGGTAACGAAGTTTGGTTAGTTATTGGCGGCGGCGCTCTTTTTGCCGGCTTCCCTATTATGTATGCAACATTATTTTCTTCGATGTATATTCCGTTTATGCTCTTTTTAATCTTTATCATTTTTAGAGCAATTGCTATAGAATTCCGCGGAAAAGAAAAAATGTTATGGTGGCGCAAACTCTGGGATATTTGTTATAGCATTTCGAGCATAATGCTTGCTTTTCTGCTGGGTGTGGTTCTTGGTAATGTTTTGCAAGGCATCGCTATTGGTGAAAATTTTCAATACCAAGGAGCCGGCTTTTTTGAATTTTTAAATCCGTATGCAATAATGACCGGTATAACTACACTGGCTCTGTTTATGGCACACGGAGCTATTTATTTGCTCCTTAAAACCGAAGGACGTCTTTTTGCTAAACTCACTTTTTTACTCAAAAAAGGAATGATCTTTTTTATGGTGAGCTTTGCTATTACTACACTATACACACTGCTTTATATTCCGCATTTATCTGATGATTTTAAAAGTAATCCGGTGCTTTTTGCAGTACCGGTTCTAACATTTATGGCTATAGCTAATGTACCCCGACTGGCGAATAAAAAGAACTATAAACTGGCATTTTTCTTTTCCTCTTTGACCATCAGCCTGCTTTTGGTCCTTGTTGCTGTTGAATTATATCCTAATCTGTTATTCTCAACTGTAGATCCTAAATATAGTCTTGATGTTTACGAAGCGGCTTCCTCAGAACGCTCGTTGGGAATTATGCTTCTCTTTGTCGCTATTGGTGGACCATTAGTACTGGGCTACACCTTTTTTGTCTATCGAACCTTTAGAGGAAAAGTTAAACTGGATGATCATAGTTATTAGTTTAGGTTTGCAACAAATTAAAACAGTCTCTAATGAAATTCAATAAAAAAACAGCACAATACTTTTTAAGAAAGCCTGCTTAGGGAGTATTGAGGAAGGATTTGAAAAGTATATTTCAGTAGATTTTATTCATCATAATCAGTATTTTGAATGGGCTCGGCAAGCATTTTTGAATGCGATATAGGAAGATCACGAAAAAAATATTGCCATAGAAATCAAATCCTGTTTTAGTAAGGTAGATAAGTGATTACACATTCTTTAGTTACTAAACAATCTATGCAAATAACAGTAGTGCATCTTTTCAAATATTCAGAACTCAAAAATTGTTGAATTATGAGATTTGACACAAATCATTGAAAAAGATTCCCCTAACAAAAGCGGACTCTTTTAAGCGAATCATTTATTGTTTTCTCTCTAAAAAACGAGTCCTTCCAAAAGCTAAATCACTCTTCTTTTAATTATGTAACACGTGTTACGTAAAGTTACTACAAGTTTACGGTTCTTTGTACGACCTAAAAATTAATCAATAAGCAAACCCTAAATTCCTAGTTATGAATTGGATTTACGATCCTTGGCCTTGGTATGTTGCCGGCCCATTAATTGCGTTTACAATGTTTATCCTGCTTTATGCAGGTAAACAATTCGGAATGTCTTCTAACTTGAGAACCTTGTGCTCTGTATCTGGTGCAGGCAAAGCTGCAGACTTTTTTAAATTCAATTGGAAAAAAGAACGTTGGAATCTCACCGTGATGATAGGTGCCCTAGTTGGCGGATTTATCGCCTCGCAATACCTCTCTAACAATACAGTTGAAATCGCATCAGATGTAGTTAAAAAACTAAATTCTTATGGAATCAACAGCGCCGGAAAGGCTTATTTACCTGCGGAACTTTTTAGTTTAGAAGCACTATCCAATTCTAAGAATCTTGCAATTCTTTTAATCGGTGGATTTCTGGTAGGTTTTGGAGCGCGTTACGCAGGTGGTTGTACTTCAGGTCACGCCATATCAGGTTTGAGCAACCTTCAGTTACCTTCACTTATTGCTGTAATTGGCTTTTTTACCGGTGGACTGCTGATGATTCATCTTATTTTCCCTTTAATTTTCGCGTAATGAAAACTCTCGTTTATTTAGTTATAGGCATTTTCTTCGGTATCCTCATGTATAAATCTGAAGCCGCTTCGTGGTTTCGAATTTTTGAAATGTTTGAGTTTGGAGCTTTCCATATGTATGGTATTATAGGCTCTGCTCTGGCACTTGGTATTATTGGTGTACAGATTATAAAACGATTCAATATCAAGGCTGTTGACGGTCAGGATATGCATTTAAAACCAAAGAATAAAGGTATTGCTCGCTATGCTATTGGCGGAGTACTTTTTGGCTTAGGTTGGGCGTTGGCAGGTGCCTGCCCCGGACCAATGTATGTACTTTCCGGTGCAGGTTATGTTTCGATACTTGTTGTGATTTTTGGTGCATTGGTAGGCACTTTCGTTTACGGATTGCTCAAACATAAACTTCCGCACTAGCAAAATTCTTTAGTATTTCGATATCTATAAAGAGGCTTTTCACAAGAATAGTAGATGACTTTCTAATTCTTAAGAAAGGACCTCTTTTTAAACACTAGATTAAACTTCTAAATCTTTATTTCAAAATAAGGCTGATCGCTTTTAACCGTGTTTATCGCTTAAGTTTCCTATTTTTGCCGAAAAGTGAGCTTATGCTAATTATAGGAATTGCTGGTGGTACTGGTAGCGGCAAAACAACCGTTGTTAATCAAATTGTGCAAGAATTACCCGAAGGTGAAGTGACTGTTATCTCGCAGGATTCTTACTACCGCGATACGTCACACCTTAGTTATGATGAGCGGGTTAAAATTAATTTTGACCATCCTAAATCTATAGATTTTGAATTGCTGTGCAAGCATCTCGAACAATTAAGAAACGGGAAAACAATAGAACAACCTGTATATTCTTTTGTAAAACACAACCGCACCAGTGATAAAGTAATTACGCATCCACGAAAGGTAGTGATCGTAGAAGGTATTTTGATTCTCACACATCCTGAAATCAGGGAGTTGTTTGACATCAAAATCTTTGTTCACGCAGATTCAGATGAGCGACTTATACGTCGTTTAAAACGTGATATAGCAGAACGCGGCCGGGATTTGGAAGAAGTTTTGACGCGATACCAGACCACGTTGAAGCCCATGCATCAACAGTTTATAGAGCCTACTAAAGAATATGCAGATATTATCATACCTTATAACCGATACAACAACGTCGCCATAGATATCGTTCGCAGTATTATAAATCAACGTTTGGTTTAACCTTAACACCTTTCTTGTGTCTGTATTAAAAAAACTCCGTCAGAAAAAGTGGTTCCGTATTTTGGGAAATAAATACGTGCTTATTTTGGTGATCTTCACGGTTTGGATGGTCTTTTTTGATACCAACTCGTGGTTTATACATAAAGAACTTAACGATGAGATTGATAAACTAGAAGGAAATCGTGCGTATTTTAAAGAAGAAATTAAATCTGATCGAAACCAGATCAATAAGCTTAAAGATTCTGAAGAACTGGAGCGTTTTGCGCGTGAAGAGTATTTGATGAAAAAAGAGAACGAAGAAATTTTTATCATAGAATTTGAAGACAGCATAAAAACAGATAAAGATGGGTAAACATTTATTTTCTGAATTTCAACCAGTTTCAGCTAAAGCTTTTAAGCAAAAGATACAATACGATCTTGAAGGCTTAGACTATAATAAAACGCTGCTCTGGAATGCTCCTGAAGGAATACATATAAAACCCTTTTACCACAGCGAAGACACTACTCCATTCTCTATCGCTGATCAACCCATAAGCTGGAATATTGTTGAAGAGATTTTTATTCTAGATTCTAAAGTTTCTGCTGATACCGCAGCAATCGCATTATCTAAAGGTGCGGAATCGCTTCTTTTTAAAGCTGATAAAAAGTTTAATGTAGACGAATTGGTTAATAATCTCCCACAGGAAGAGTTGCTAATCTATTTCAATTTTAGTTTTCTGGATGCTGATTTTTTAATCGAATTGGGCCAAAAATTAAAAACCAAAAATCATACAGCCTTTTTCAATACAGATATCGTAGAAAATCTGGCACGATCAGGAAACTGGTTTACTAACCAAAAAACTGATTTTCAAACCTTGGAAACAGTTTTTTTAGACGCGGAAAACGATAACGTTATAGGTATTGATTTAACAGGCTACCACAATGCCGGTGCCAATACAATTCAGCAATTAGCTTACGCATTAGCACACGTCAATGAATATTTCAATTACTTTGGTGACTATTTAAAAACTCAGAAGATCAGTTTTAAAGTGGCGGTGGGTTCTAATTTTTTCTTTGAAATTGCAAAGCTTAGAGCACTTCGGTTACTATTTGCTACGCTTGCAGAGGCCTATGACTTATCCTCAAACTGCCACATTCTTGCTGTTTCCGCTTTGCGAAATAAAACACTTTACGACTACAATACCAATCTCTTGCGCACCACTACTGAAGCAATGAGCGCCATACTGGGCGGTGCCGATAGTATTTGCAATCTGGCTTATGATGCGATTTATCACAAAACAAATGAATTTGGCCAGCGAATCGCGCGTAATCAATTACTTATTTTAAAACACGAAAGTTATTTTGATCAGGTGGCTAATCCCGCTGATGGGACGTATTATATTGAAGAATTAACACAGCAATTTTCAGAGAAAGCACTCAGTCTTTTTAAAGAAATCGAAGCCGGTGGTGGTTTTATAACCCAACTTGTAGAAGGAAAAATTCAGAAGAAAATCAAAGAATCTGCTGCTAAAGAACAAGAAGCTTTTGATTCTGGAAAAAAGAACGTGATAGGTAGCAATATCTATCAGAATACTGAGGATAGAATGAAAAATGAACTTGAGATTTTTCCATTTCTGAAAATAAACCCACGTAAAACTTTAATAGAACCTATTATACCAAAACGATTAACAGAAGCATTAGAACAAAAACTACTGAAGGATGAGTAGAAAAAACCTGCAACATCTTAGCCTTAAAAAATCGATTAGCAAAGAATCGATTGATACTACTGTGACGAGTACTGCAGAAGAAATACTTATTAAAAAGAAATATTCTGAGGCTGATCTGGCTGATCTTGAACATCTAGATTTTGCAGCCGGAATTCCTCCCTATTTACGTGGACCATATAGCACGATGTATGTGCGCAAACCCTGGACTATTAGACAGTATGCCGGTTTTTCTACCGCTGAAGAAAGCAATGCTTTTTACAGACGCAATCTAAAAGCAGGTCAAAAAGGACTTTCAGTTGCATTTGATCTGGCCACACATCGCGGGTATGACAGCGACCACGAGCGCGTAGAAGGTGATGTAGGTAAAGCCGGTGTCGCTATAGATTCGGTTGAAGATATGAAGGTCTTGTTTGATCAGATCCCGTTAGATAAAATGAGCGTCTCAATGACAATGAATGGCGCTGTGTTGCCCATTATGGCATTTTATATTGTCGCTGCAGAAGAACAAGGCGTAAAATTAGAACACCTGCAAGGCACTATTCAAAATGATATTTTGAAGGAATTTATGGTAAGGAATACTTACATCTATCCGCCAAGTCCTTCTATGCGTATCATTTCAGATATTTTTGAATTTACGGTTAAGCAAATGCCTAAGTTCAATTCGATTTCAATTTCGGGGTATCATATGCAAGAAGCCGGTGCTACTTGTGATATTGAGTTAGCATATACCCTCGCAGACGGTTTAGAATATCTACGTACCGGAATCAAGGCCGGGATGGATGTAGATAAATTTGCTCCGCGTCTTTCTTTTTTCTGGGGAATCGGGATGAATCACTTTATGGAAATTGCAAAAATGCGTGCCGCACGTATGCTTTGGGCAAAAATCGTAAAGCAATTCAATCCTAAAAATCAAAAATCGCTTTCACTTCGCACACACTGTCAAACCAGCGGCTGGTCTCTTACCGAGCAAGATCCGTTTAACAATGTTGCGCGCACTACTATTGAAGCTGCAGCAGCAGTTTTTGGCGGAACACAAAGTTTACACACCAATGCTTTAGACGAAGCAATTGCTTTGCCTACAGATTTCTCAGCACGCATTGCTCGTAACACCCAACTCTATTTACAAAAAGAAACCGAAATCACACGAACAGTTGACCCGTGGGCTGGTAGTTTTTATGTGGAAAGCTTAACTCAGGAAATTGCTGAGAAAGCTTGGAAACATATTGAAGAGATTGAGGAGCTGGGCGGAATGACCAAAGCCATTGAAAAAGGAATTCCAAAACTTCGAATTGAAGAAGCTGCTGCTCGCAAACAAGCCCGCATTGATAGTGGTAAAGATTTGATTATTGGCGTTAATAAGTATCAATTAGAACAAGAAGATGAACTTACTACACTTGAGGTTGATAATGATGCAGTACGCGCATCTCAACTACAGCGACTCGAAAAACTAAAATCCTCTCGAAGTTCTGAAAAGGTTACAAATGCTTTAAATTATTTAACGCAATGTGCTAAAAGCGGAAGCAGTAATTTGCTAACTTTAGCTATAACCGCTGCCCGAGAACGAGCTACTTTAGGCGAAATATCAGACGCTTTGGAAAAAACTTTTGGTAGACATAAAGCACAAATTAAATCATTTAGTGGCGTGTACCGTAAAGAGATAAAAACAGATTCCACTTTCGCAAAAGCGCAAGAACTGGCAGACCTTTTTGCAAAGCTAGAAGGTCGCAGACCACGTATTATGATAGCAAAAATGGGTCAGGACGGTCACGATCGCGGTGCCAGAGTTGTGGCAACGGGTTATGCAGATGTTGGTTTTGATGTAGATATTGGGCCGTTGTTTCAGACGCCTAAAGAGGTGGCTAAGCAAGCTGTGGAAAATGATGTACACATTCTGGGAATTTCTTCACTTGCCGGGGGACATAAAACACTGGTACCACAAGTTATTCAAGAATTAAAAGCACTCGACCGCGAAGATATAATGGTGATTGTAGGTGGTGTCGTGCCACGTAAGGATTATGAGTTTTTATTTGAAGCCGGAGCAGTTGCCGTTTTTGGTCCCGGGTCAAAAATCAGTGAGGCTGCGATTTCTATTTTAGAGATTTTGTTGAAGACGTTTGAATAGATTTTTATTTTAAATGTTATAAATACATATATTATGCTGTGAATTAAGATTCTATAAAGCAGAAATTTTCTAATTTTCTTTTTTAACAAATTCATCAATCATGAAAATTAGTATTTACAGCTTAACCTTCTTCGTTTTTTTATTCGTTTCCAACTTTTGTAATGCTCAGGAAAATGTGAGGGTTATTGATAATCCGGATTATGAAGTAACCACCAGCGGAATTACGTACATCCAACGTATAGAAACCTCCCCTGAAGAAACCCGCGTCACCATGCATTCTAAATTTATCCCTGGTTGGTGGATTAATTTTACAAAAGACACCTATTTACGGGATGCGGCTACAGATAAAAAATACATGATCAAAGAGGTGATAGATGCCGAATTTGATGAAAAACTCTGGACACCAGATTCCGGAGAACAATTCACCGAGCTCATTTTTGAACCACTCCCCGCTTCTACTCAAACGATTGATTATGTAAATGCTGAAAGTACTGTATTTGGTGTTTCACTTACTCAAAGCATTTCCGAAACTAAAAAAGAAGCCCCGTTAGATGTGATGAACTGGATTGAGGAAGAGGTTTCTGAATCGGATCCTGCATTAGAAAGTTTCGATTCTGACAATTTTTTCCATCGAAAAATGGGGCGTATTGTGGGTTATATTAAAGGCTACGACCCCAGACTGAGTTTTGATACCGGAATGATTTATATCGGAAACGAGCTCACAAGGGAAGAATATCCCACCGTTGTAGAAATTGCGCCTGATGGACGATTTGAAACCGAAATACCTTTGGTTCAACCCTTAGAAACCTATTTGGTCATTAATGACGAAGGTTTTACCTTTTATCTGGAACCCGGTACTACTCTGGGTCTTATTTTAGACTGGAAAGAGTTTTTGCTTGCAGACCGTTATCGCGACCGCCGCTACGAATTTGAAAGTATTGAATATCATGGGCCGCTAGCTAAAATGAACCGGGAATTAAATGCATTTTCTCCCCTACGCCCTGATTACCGAGAAGAATTTCAAAAATGGGTAGGCACCCTTGCTCCTCTAGATTTTCAATCTAAAATCCTTAATCTATATACTCAAAATGAAGCCAAACTAAACACATTCTTATCTGAAAATAGCATCTCCAAAAAAGCGGAGGATTTTCACCGAGCCCATATTAAGCTAATCGCCAGTACTGATATGTTTAATTACGTAGATCGCAGGGATTATTTGAAAAAGAAAGATACTACCCATGCAATTCTTAAACTCGAAGTGCCCGATTCCTATTATGAGAGCATGCAGACCTTATTACCAGTAAATGAACCTGCTGCTTTAGCTACAAATCAGTATAGCACCCTAATAAACAGGCTTGAATATGCTGATCCATTAATGGAAGTAGAACGCAATGTGAAAAGGCCAGAATCTCGGAAACAGGAAATAACACTTGAAGAATATTTTGAAGAAGAAGGAATTGTTTTAGAAGATAAGTATAAAAATTTTTTAAAACCAAATGACAAAAAATCGAAGCTTGATTCTTTGGAGCGAATAAAGTTGGCAAAAGAATTCAATGAAAAATATAAGACAGAATCACAAGCATACTTTAAAAAATATGTAGAAGCCCCGCCCAAGGACAAAGCGCAAGTGGTATTGGATAAATGGAAGCAAAAAGACAGTTTGCTGATCCATTTCTTTGGTGTTGAAAAGGGTCTAGCCAGTGACATTATTAAAGTGCGTAGTCTTAAATTTTTCTTTGATTTTTGGGGAAAAGAAACTTCAGAGTTGGTTTGGGCCAGCCTTAAAGAAAATATGGGTAACCCATTTTTAAAAGCTGAAGGACAACGGATTTATGAACAGACGTATCCTCAAGTATCCGATAACGAAATGATTATAGATGGAGATATTCCTATAGCCGAAACTTTTAAAGAAAATACTCTTATACTTCCTGAAGGGAAAGGCACTACGGCCTTCCGCAACATCACAGACCCATTTAAAGGTAAAATTCTCTTTATTGATTTTTGGGCAACATGGTGCGGTCCCTGCATAGGTACTATTGAAAGAATGAAGGAAACCCGTAGAAAATATAAAGACAACCCTGATTTTGAGTTTATTTTTATTACAGATGAAAGTAGTAAATCTCCTAAATATGAGGATTTTATTAAAGAACAAGAACTGGAACACGTGTATCGAGTAGATCAGAGTACCTATCAGCGCTTTAGAGATTTATTCAGTTTTAATGGAATTCCTCAATATATCGTTCTGGATAAAGCAGGCAATGTGGTAGATGCAGATTTTGCAATGCATAGCTTTGATTTTGAACTACCAAAAATCCTCAAGAAGTATAAGTAGTTTAGAAAATATAATTAGTAGATTCGATCATTGTGAAAACTTGTACATTTAAAAAAAGCAATTAAGTACCACTAAAATGAACTATACCCATAAAATGCTATGCGATGATGCGCTAAAAGGAAAAACCATTGTAGTAACCGGAGGCGGAAGCGGTCTGGGAAAATCTATGACCAAATACTTTCTCGAACTGGGCGCTAACGTTGCCATAACTTCGCGCGATCTTGATAAATTAAAAAATACTGCTCAGGAACTTGAGGAAGAAACCGGAGGCAACTGTTTTGCCGTTCAATGCGATGTACGCCATTACGAGCAGGTTGAGACCATGAGAGATGCGGTTATTGAGAAATTTGGCAGTATTGATGTTCTGCTAAATAACGCCGCAGGCAACTTCATCTCTCCTACTGAGCGCCTTTCAGCAAATGCTTTTGATGTGGTTATTGATATTGTTTTGAAGGGAAGTAAAAACTGTACGCTTGCTTTTGGTAAACACTGGATAGATCAAAGCCAAAAAAATAAAACCATTCTCAATATTGTCACCACATATGCGTGGACGGGTTCTGCATATGTTGTTCCCAGTGCAACGGCAAAAGCCGGAGTATTGGCAATGACGCGTTCACTGGCAGTAGAATGGGCAAAATACGGAATACGCTCTAATGCCATTGCACCGGGTCCCTTCCCTACTAAAGGCGCTTGGGAACGATTACTTCCTGGGGATTTAGCAGAAAAATTTGATCTTTCTAAAAAAGTACCCTTGCGTCGTGTAGGTGATCATCAGGAGTTAGCAAATCTTGCTGCATACTTGGTTTCAGACTTTTCTGCATATGTGAATGGTGAAGTAGTCACTATTGATGGTGGAGAATGGTTAGAAGGTGCTGGGCAATTCAATTTACTTAAAGATATTCCTGAAGAATTATGGGACCAGTTGGAAGCTATGGTAAAAGCTAAACGAAATAAGTAAGAGTGTATCTTTTCAAAACGTTATTCTAATATAGATACCTAAATTTATAAAACTGTGATTTCTTAAAATTGATGTTTTTTTCTTAGGCTTAACTACTTCAAACTTTAAGAAGTAAAAATAATTCACTGAAAAAGCGATAATTATAGTTATATAAAATATTTCGCATCAAAATATCTCTTATAACTAAGCACAAACTTTTAGAATATCACAGTAAAAGTTAATAGAACATTCTAAAGCTGTTAACAAAAAGCATTTTTATTGCGGGTTATATATTGTATTTTCGCACTTCAATTTTCACATTTCCTATGGGTAAAATAATTGCAATTGCTAATCAAAAAGGAGGAGTTGGTAAAACGACAACCTCTGTAAACCTTGCTGCCTCTTTAGGCGTTTTAGAGAAAAAAGTACTTCTGATTGATGCAGACCCACAGGCTAACGCCACATCGGGTCTGGGGATTGATGTAGAAACCATAGAGCTGGGAACTTACCAATTATTAGAACACTCCAGCAAAGCTGAAGAAACTATTATTAAAACAGATTCTCCTAATCTGGATTTGATTCCTGCTCACATTGACTTGGTTGCTATTGAGATTGAACTCGTAGATATGGAGCAACGTGAATATATGATGGCAAAAGCAATACGCCATCTTAAAGATTCTTACGACTATATTCTTATAGACTGTGCACCATCACTGGGCTTATTAACGCTTAACGCGCTAACAGCTTCAGATTCTGTAATCATTCCGATACAGTGTGAATATTTTGCATTAGAAGGTTTGGGAAAACTTTTGAATACTATAAAAAGTGTACAGAAGATTCACAATCAGATTTTAGATATTGAAGGATTGTTGCTGACTATGTTTGATTCTCGTTTACGCCTTTCTAATCAGGTGGTTGATGAAGTTCAAAAGCATTTTAATGAGATGGTTTTTGAAACTATTATACAGCGTAACGTTCGCTTGAGCGAAGCCCCAAGTTATGGTGAAAGCATAATTAATTACGATGCCGGCAGTAAAGGTGCAGCAAATTACTTAAGTTTAGCACAGGAGATAATCACAAAAAATGACGCATAACGATGGCTAAAGCAGTAAGAAAACAAGCCCTAGGACGCGGTCTTTCTGCATTATTGAAAGACCCTGACAATGATATTAAGACTGCCGAAGATAAAGGTGCAGACAAGGTTGTAGGCAACATAGTTGAGTTAGAACTTAATAACATAGAGGTCAATCCTTTTCAGCCAAGAAGTAGCTTTAACGAAGATGCTTTAAAAGAATTAGCCTCATCAATACGCGAATTAGGTGTTATACAACCTATTACCGTTCGTAAAGTTGATTTTGATAAATATCAGTTGGTTTCCGGGGAGCGCCGTTTTAGAGCTTCTAAACTTGTTGGTCTAGAAACCATCCCTGCATATATACGTATTGCAAACGATCAAGAGTCATTAGAGATGGCTCTTGTTGAAAATATTCAGCGGGAAGATCTTGACCCTATTGAAATTGCACTTTCATACGAACGTTTAATTGAAGAAATAAATCTTACTCAAGAACAAATGAGTGAGCGCGTAGGTAAAAACAGATCTACCATCGCAAATTATCTGAGACTTCTAAAGCTAGATCCTATTATTCAGACCGGCATGCGTGACGGTTTTTTATCTATGGGGCATGGTAGAGCTTTAATAAATATCGAGAGTACTTCTGATCAATTAGATATTTATGAGAAGATTTTAGAAAACTCTCTATCAGTTCGTGCTACCGAAGCATTAGTAAAAAACTATAAAGAAGGTAAAAGTGTTAGTAAATCTACACCTACAAAAAGTAAAACTCCGGAATATATTGAAAATGCAAAAAAAGAATTTGCCTCTTATTTTGGCGCTAAAGTAGATGTGAAAATTGCTAATAAAGGCAATGGAAAACTAATTATTCCGTTTTCATCAGAAGAAGACTTTAAGCGACTTAAAAAACTAATCTCTGGTGCCAAATAAATTCCTGCTACTTTCATTCCTATTTCTTTATTCGTTCAGCCATGCTCAGGAAACCGAGCCAGTTGCTCCTAAAATAGAGGCCGAAGAAATAGACGAAGCTTTTCAAGAATATGAACCTTTAAGACCTGCTAAAGCAGCTTTTTACTCTGCTGTCTTCCCGGGACTGGGGCAAGCTTATAATAAAGATTACTGGAAAATGCCCATCGTATATGGTGCTATAGGTACTGGAGTAGGCATCGCTATTTACAATCACGACCTCTTTCAAAAATACCGTACGGCTTATAAAGATCGTATTGCTGGTAGAATTGACGAGTTTACAATTATTGCTGATGATGGTACGGTAACACAAACCTTTACAGAAGATCAATTAATTCGTGCTCAGGATTTTTATAGAAGAAATAAAGAACTTTCAATATTAATTACCGCAGGAATCTATGTTTTGCAGATTATAGAAGCGAATGTAGACGCCCACCTTTCTCAATATGAAGTTGAAGATCGCTTGAGCTTCTCTCCTTTTATGGAGCGTAACACTTTTGATTATAATAACACCTTTGGGATGCGGTTAACCTATACTTTTTAGATTATGAAAATTGCCCTTCTTGGTTATGGCCGTATGGGAAAAACCATAGAAAAACTAGCTACAGAGCGTGGTCATAAAATAGTTAAAACTATTGATCAAAATGATGATTATGATTTTAATGGAGCAGAAGTAGCGATAGATTTTAGTGTACCTGACGCTGCTTTAAATAATATTTCTGCTTGTTTAAAAGCTGGTGTTCCAATAGTTTCTGGAACTACAGGTTGGTTGGGTAAGTACGACGATATGGTTTCGCTATGCGAAAAAAATAAAGGAGCATTTATCTATGCTTCTAACTTTAGTGTAGGTGTCAATATCTTTTTTGAGCTAAATAAACAACTTGCCAAAATGATGCAACATCTCAAAGATTACAACGTATCTATGACTGAAATACATCACATTCATAAATTAGATGCACCTAGCGGTACCGCAATAACTTTAGCTGAAGGAATCTTAGATCACTCTAACAAAACAGACTGGATTCTTGATAAAGAGGAAACTGATAAAATTACCATCAAAGCTGAGCGTGAAGGTGAAGTTCCCGGTACGCACACAATAAAATATGAAAGTCAGGTTGATGAAGTTACTATAGAGCATAAAGCGCATAATCGTAATGGTTTTGCTTTAGGCGCAATTATAGCGGCAGAATGGTTAAAAGACAAAACCGGAGTTTATAGCATGAAAGATGTTTTAAATTTATCGTAACAAAATTTAAAATCATTAACTAATACAACATTAAAACGCAGTGGTTTCTGATATCTAAGAGACTTGCACATAAACAAAAAGACCGATGACACTAATGCAATGGTTCATATTTTTTTTGGCTTTACAGGTAATTCATTTTTTGGGAACCTGGAAACTTTATAAAAAAGCCGGAAGACAAGCCTGGGAAGCTCTTATTCCCGTTTATAATGCAGTAATTCTTATGAAGATCATAGGTCGCCCTTGGTGGTGGACTATATTACTGTTTATACCTATTGTCAACCTGATTATGTTTCCGGTTATTTGGGTAGAAACTGCTCGTAGTTTTGGTAAGAATACAACAACAGATACTGTTCTCGTTATTGTAACATTAGGTTTTTATCTGTTCTACCTAAATTATGTAGAGAATGTAACCTACAAAACCGAACGCTCTTTGGTTCCTAAGAGTGCTTCAGGAGAATGGGTAAGCTCTATCTTATTTGCAGTTGTTGCTGCTACCATTGTGCACACTTATGTGATGCAGCCCTTTACAATACCTACGGGCTCATTAGAACGTACGCTACTTATAGGAGATTTTCTTTTTGTGAGTAAATTTCATTATGGGGCTCGTACACCTATGACAACGGTAAGTTTTCCTATGGTTCACGATACGATTCCCGGAATTGGAATTAAATCATATTTAGACAAGCCACAACTCCCCTACTTCAGACTTCCCGGTTTTCAGGATGTTAAGCGTAGTGACATTGTGGTTTTTAGTTGGCCGGTAGATACGGTTAACCGGTTTTATGGTATGGATGATGGTAAGTATTACCACAAGCCCATTGATAAAAAATCTAATTATGTTAAACGCGCCGTGGGATTACCGGGTGATAGTTTAAAAGTTGTTGGTGGTAAAGTTTTTGTAAATAATGAACCTCTCGAATTAACAGATCGTGCTCAACTGCAATACAGCTATCAAGGTACCGCTAAAGGTGGTGGTTTTAATGCTAAAAATCTATACGATCAGTATAAAATCACTGATTTGAAATTCTATAATCCAACGCAGTTTTATACGCAAGCCATAAGTGATGAAAATGCTGAACGTTTTAGAAATCATCCTAATGTTGCTTCATTAGAAAAAATGATTGCAACTCCGGACCAGAAAGATGCTTCTATTTTTCCTAAAGGAAATGCGAGCTTAGGGAACCGCGATCAGATTGCTTCAGTCTATATTCCTAAAAAAGGAGCTACAACTACTATTTCCACAGAAAATTTACCCCTTTATAAACGCTTGATTGAGATTTATGAAGGTGAAGAAATGGGTGAGCCTAGAGAATTAAGTGTGTCAGGAAATCAGGTATTACTGAATGGTCAACCTATTACTGAATATACTTTTAAACAAGATTATTATTGGATGATGGGTGATAACCGTCACAATAGTGAGGATAGCCGTTTCTGGGGATTTGTACCTGAAAATCATGTTGTAGGTAAACCGGTATTTATCTGGTTTAGCTGGGATGGTAATGGGAAAGGTATTATGGAAAAAATACGCTGGGAACGCTTGTTTACTACTGTAGGTGGTGACGGCAAACCAGTTTCATATTTCTTATACTTTATAATTGCTTTAGTAGGATATTTTGTGATTTCAAAAGTCATAAAAAACAAGAAGGCCAAATCCTAATAGCTAATTAAACAACACTAAAAAGCATCAATTCCTCAGGTTTTGATGCTTTTCTTTTTTAATATCCCAAAAATTTACATTTTAACACAATTAGCTAGGTATTGCACGACCTGTTTTTTAGATTGTCCCCTATGGAAACACAGGAAAAAAATACACGTACAGTAAAAAATAACGATACGGTGCAGGTACACTACACCGGTAAATTAACCAATGGTCAAATCTTTGACAGCTCTGTAGATAAAGAGCCTTTAGAGTTTCAACTAGGTCAAGGACAAATCATTCCAGGTTTTGAGAACGGACTTATTGACATGAAAGTTACTGAGAAAAAAACAGTGACTATTCCTGAAGATGAAGCTTATGGAGAGGTTAAAAAAGATCTTTTTCAAGAAGTGCCTAAAGCAGAATTACCACCAGAGATCGACCCTCAAGTAGGTATGGGGCTTGTGGCTAAAAACCCTGATGGTAGTGAGCGTCAACTTCGTGTAGCTGAAGTTCGTAACGAAAGTATCGTTATTGATGCAAACCATCCATTAGCTGGTCAAGATCTAGTTTTTGACTTAGAAGTGGTTGCAATAAAATAATAAACTGAATTATTTATATGTAGTCCGTAAGCCTAGTGTTTACGGACTTTTTTTATGCTCATTGCTCAGCCATTCAATTTGCATTAACAAAATTATAGGATTCTCAAAAAAATAAATCGAATAAACACCTGTTATAAGTGTCTAACTAAATTTATGAATATAATGAGAATAATTAATACTGTTGCCCTATTAGGAGCGACTATACTTACCGTATCATGTGTGTCAAAAAAGAAATACACAGAACTTGAAACCAGATATGATGATACTCGGGTTTCGCTTACCAAAACACAAGTAGAAAAAGAAGAATTAGAAGCGAAATACAGCGCTATTGAAAATCGCGTTGCAGACTACAACAGCAAAATAAATTCACTAAGAGATGATAATTATCAAAAATTAGATCTTGTAGAGAATCTTGCGGTAATGTCTGAAAGCACCAAAGATAAAATGCGTGCTACTTTAAAAAACGCAGACCAGAGCCAGTTATCACAAGCTAAAAGTCTTGAAGATTCTATGAATCTCGCAATCTCTTATAATTTGAAGAAAAATCTAGACGCTAGCGTATCTTCAGATGATGATATTCAAGTTGATATTGATGAGACTGTTGTAATGATTAATGTTTCAGATAAACTATTATTTAACAGTGGGAGCTACAGAGTGAGTAATAAGGCAGATAATTTATTAAAACGTCTTGCTGACGTTATAAATTCTGAACCAGCTATAGAAGTGATGGTTGAAGGTCATACAGATGATCAAACTGTAAAACCTGGAGCCTATATCAAAGATAACTGGGAACTCAGTGTAGAACGCTCTACAGCAATCATTAGAGAATTACAAGATAAATATGGCGTAGACCCTACAAAACTAATTGCTGCAGGACGCAGTAGTTATTTACCATTAGTTGATAACGCTTCTAAAGAAGATAGAGCTAAAAACAGACGTACACGCATTGTAATTCTACCTAATCTTGATAAGTTTTTATCGCTTGTAGGTAGTACCGACTAGTAACACATTTTCTTTCTACTTGTAAAAAGCCGCCAATGTGCGGCTTTTTTGTTTAGTAAAACGAATAAGTAAAGACCAATATTTTCACGCCTTATCTTATTGCCTAACTTTAAGATAATTGCCCTATTTCTATTAATCAAAAAGTTTGAAATATGAAAGTGAATGATACCTACCTAAGCAGTCTTATAAAAGAAGAACATAGATTTGAGTTTGGAGTATTTTATTTCTTTGATGAATTTATAATTTCAGAAATAAATGAAGGTGAAACCTTTGAATGGAACAAAGCTTCTAAAGTTATTAAAGTTGGTAAGCAGTTTTATAAGAACAAGAATCATAAAATAAACTACATATCAAATCGAATAAATGATTACTCTATAAAGCCCCAAGACTGGATTACTTACTTAAATAAGTATAACCTTTTAAACATATTTGCAGTTGTTACTCACCGTAAAACCGCAATACACAATTTAATAATTGAGCGTCTTTTTTACAAAGGCGATATATTTTCTTTTGATAGTTTACTTGAAGCAGTTAATTTTATTCGCGAACAAGATGATCTTTTTCCTGTTACTGACTTTAAGAAACTAAAAGAAAACTAATATGGTTATACTTTTTGAACTTGCACTTATATGTGCAGGTATTTTACTAGGGATTACTACACTTGATAAATGGGATGGCAGCTCCCAAATTTTTACAAAAGCTGCAAATACGCTTAAACCTTTTGCTACTGTTATAGGTGGTATTTGTTTAATTATTGGAATCTGGTTTCTATTTAGACCATTCTGTACGTTTAGAGATATAATAGGTATCTTGGCAGGATTATCATTGCTAGGAGACTCGTTTGAAAACAGCCAATCCCTTCAGGATTTCTTTAATAAGTCGGCTAGTTTTCTAAATCCATATAAAGTAATTATAGGTATAATCGCTTTAATCCTAGGTATTTTAGGATTACTCAATATTGCTTTTATCTGTTAGTTGCCTAACTATTCTTTAAAAAATTAGAATTGAACTTTCTGTTCATTGAGCTCTTTTCTAATTCTACTTAGCGATTCTGGCTTAATGCCAAGATAACTGGCGATTCGATAATTAGGAACCCGCTTTTCGATATTAGAATAGGTTTTACAAAAATCCAGATAACGTTGTTTACTGTCCTTTTCTAAACCAGACTGAATACGTGCGGTTAAACTAATAAATGCCCGAGTTGTCTTGATCCGAAAGAATCGCTCAAATTTTGGAATTCGCTTATATAATTCTTCAAGATTCTTTTTCTTCAATCCCAATACCAGTGAATCTTCTAAACAGCACACACTTAAACGTGCCGGAGTTTCATTAAAGAATGCTGAAAAATCACTTATCCACCAATCTTCAATAGCAAACTGTACAACAGATTGTTCTCCAGCTTCCGATGTATGAAAAGCTTCCACACAGCCTTTAACAACATAATATTCTGTATCTACAAAAGAAGCCGGCTGAATAAGAAATTCTTTTTTACGTAATCGTTGTGGAGCTAGTATACTCTTAAACTCTTCAAATTCTGCATCAGAAATCTCAATGATTTCTTCTACATGAGACCGTATAGATTCGTACATAAATTAAGATTAAATAAGTTCAAAAATACCAATTCTACTAAGAACGTATTTTTAAGACCTATTGTTTAAGTAAAATTTGGCAAAATGATTATAAATTTCATTATAAATTTAGCTTAAAAATCTCAGCATCTTTTTATGGATATTGCAATTATTGAAGTTTTTATTATTCTCGGTTTAACTATTTTCCTTTTTGTGACCGAACTCTTTCCGGTTGATAAGATTGCAATATTTATAGTCGTTTCTTTAATACTCTTAGGTTTAGTTAGTCCAGAAGAAGGTATAAGTGGTTTTTCTAATTCGGCTACAATAACCGTCTTAGCTTTAATGATCATCGCAGTCGCATTAGAAGACAATGGTGTTATAGCTTGGTTTGCAAAAGGTTTACAGCGCTTAAGTATACTTCCTCTACTTCTACTCGTTCCTGTTTTTATGTTTATAACTGCTGGTATTTCAGCATTTATAAGTACAACAGCAGTTGTTATTATTTTTATAAAAATCATCTTTCAATTAGCAGAACGCTACGGGATTGCTGCTGGAAAATTGTTACTGCCGGTTTCGTTTGCAGGTATTTTAGGTGGTAGTTGCACGCTAATGGGTACATCTACAAACCTCATTGTAAACTCTATAGCTCAAAACCGCGGAGTTGAAAAACTCGGTTTTTTTGAGTTCGCTCTTTTTGGGTGTGTTTTTCTTGCTATTGGTATTGTAGTCATAACAATTACTGCTCGTTTTTTACCTTCTAAAAATGCTTCTGAAAGTCTAGAGTCTGATTATAAGCTTGACGAACTCATCACTACGTTAACTATTAATGACGACTCGCCACTTATAAGTAAACCAATAAAAAGCATTTCATTTTTAAATACCCCTAACGTCACTCTTTTGAAACTCATTCGTGGTAGTGATGTTACAAATGCTCCCGGAAAATACATCACATTATCTCAAGGCGACCGCCTAGTAGTAATGGCAGATTTGGAAACTGTAGAACAAATTTCTGCGGAAGAAGGACTTACAAAGAAAATGATCAAAAAATCAAAAGAAGAAGAAGAAGAAGAAGAAGAAGAAGAAGAAGAGAATCTGGAATCTGAAATTCATTTAGTTGAAGCTTTAATCTTGCCGGGATCTACTTTCATTGGGAATACTCTTAACAGCTTAAAGCGTTTTAAGCTAGAAGGAGCACTACCGGTAGCAATTAAAAAACGAAAAAACATTCGTAACACGCGTGAACGTTTAATTCGAAAAGATTTAGATCAGATACGTATAAAACCGGGAGATCGAATTCTATTAGAAATCACTCAAGCAGAACTGAATACTTTAGAGAATTTAGAAGGCATCGTAATTCTTAAAACACACGAACCTTTTGAGTCCAAAAACAAAACCCGAAAATATATAACACTTGCTATTTTATTGGCGGTAATTGGTCTGGCAGCATCAGGTCTTTTAAGTATCTTAGCAAGTTCGCTTACCGGGATTGCATTGTTATTAGTAACTAACAGCCTTGAGATGAATAAAATCTACCACAAAGTTGATTGGCAGATCTTTTTCTTATTGGCAGGTATGATCCCGTTAGGAGTTGCAATGACAAACAGCGGAGCAGATCTTTGGCTATCTGAACATTTGCTTATGCTTTTTGAAGGTAAAGATAACTTGTTTGTTCTAGGAGCATTATTCTTAATAACAATGATTTTAAGTGGTAGTATTTCAAATAATGCAACAGCGGTTATTATGACCCCAATTGCTATTACCGTAGCGAGCGGTCTTGATTTGTCTGCAAAACCTTTTATACTCGCTGTTATGTTTGCAGCAAATTTCAGCTTTTTTACTCCGGTAGGTTATCAGACCAATACCTTGATCTACAGTTTGGGCATATACAAATTCAAGCACTTTTTTATTATAGGTGGGATTCTTTCAATCATTCTTTGTGTTGCCGGTACGCTTCTACTTGCCACACTTTTGTAAAGTAAACTACCTTGGGGCAAGCCCACGAGGCATTCGTTAAAAAGAAATTTTCAATTTCGCAGCATCCCGATAGCTCGGGATGGGGTATTAAACCCTTTGGCGGTGCCAATAAAAAAGCAGCTATCTAAAAGAATCAGATAACTGCTCGTTTGTAATTGATTTGATTGTATCTTGAAAACTCAGCTTGCTTTTTATCAAGCTCTTATCCTTAATAAAAGGAAGCAAGCCTAACACATTTTAAAACATCTCGCCAACAGAGCCAGCAATTAGTTTTATACAAAACCTGAATTTTAAAGAACTTCTTGATTGATGTTATATAAAGAAGACGGATCACTTTAAATTTTGTTACATTAAAATTAAAAAATAGTTGTTAAACTAATGTAAAGCACTGTAGATAGCTTCAAAGATTACCACTACATTTGTTCTTTTATGAAGAACCCCTTAGAAAATAAGAATATCACTTCTATTAAAAACAAAGCATTTACGCTTTTTACAAAGGTTTTAAAGTATCTGGAAATTGGTTTTAGATTTGCTGCTATAAAATTTCACGCTGCTGTAAAAAGAAAATGGGTTCGTTATCCTTTACTAGTTATAGGATCTTTTTTCTTTATTTTCTCATTATTCTTTCTGAGTATTTATATGGGAGTATGGGGTGATCTTCCTTCTAAATATGAACTTACACATCTAGAGCAATCGCTAGCAACACAGCTTGTTGACCGCAATGGAAAAAATATAGGTAAATATTATATTTTTGATCGTAGACCCGTAAGTTTTGATGAAATTCCATCCCACTTAAAAGATGCATTAGTAGCTACCGAAGATGCTCGTTTTTACAAACACGATGGTGTTGACAAACGAAGTTTGATGCGCGTATTTTTCAAAACACTTCTTATGCAAGATCAATCTTCAGGAGGTGGAAGTACACTCACACAACAGTTAGTAAAAAATATCTACGGAAGACCTGGTGGCGGCACCTTCAATCTTATTGTTTCAAAATTCAAAGAGTTTATAGTCGCACAGCGTATTGAAGAAGTATATACGAAAAATGAAATTATAAATCTCTATCTCAACACTGTTCCGTTTCCCGACAACACTTATGGAATTGAAAGTGCCAGTCAAAAATTTTTCAATAAAAACACAGAGCTTTTAACACTCAACGAAGCTGCCATACTCGTAGGCACTTTAAAAGCCAATAACAGCTACAACCCACGTGTAAATCCTGACCGAGCTAAAAAAAGAAGAGATGTGGTTATCAACCAAATGCTTCGGTATGAATACCTAAAACCTCAGGATACGGTTGGTATGGAGCGTGACACCATCGTTCTGAGTTATCAGCAAAGAACAGATTTAGGGATAGCACCTTATTTTAGAGAACTTATACGTAAAGAGGCTAAAGAACTTCTTAAAAATTATTCTAAAACAGACGGAAGCTCTTATGATCTTTATCAAGACGGTTTGGTAATACACACGACTTTAGATAAGCAAATGCAAGAATATGCAGAAGCCGGAATGCGTGAGCATATGGCGGCATTACAAATTCAATATGAAAAAGCATATGGTAATTATGCTCCTTGGAAACGCAAATCAATTCTAGAACCCAGCTTAGAGAAACTACCTTATTATCAAAAGTTGATAAAAGATAGTATTTCTGGTGAGGCAATTGAAGACTCTCTAAATTTAAAAAAAGATCGCAAAATCTTTGACTGGAATAGTGATGAAACAATACAATCAATTTCAGTAAAAGATAGCTTATCCCACTACCTATCATTACTCAATTGTGGTTTTCTAGCTCTTGACCCTGAGACTGGTGGCGTATTAGCATACATTGGAGGTATTGATTTTGAAAATTTCAAATACGATCACGTGAGTCAAAGTGAACGTATGGTGGGTTCTACTTTTAAACCATTTGTTTACACAACAGCATTGGAACAAGGGGTTGATCCATGTACCTATTACAGCGGAGAGCAAGAACTATATTATTTTAATAATAAAGAATGGTCACCAGCTAATTCAGGTGGTGAAGGTGAAGACTTACAATATTCTTTGAAAGGAGCTTTGAGTAATTCAGTTAATACTGTTGCTGTAAAAATCCTTCTAGATGTAGGTATCGGAAAAGTTATAAATCAAGCCCACAAAATGGGTATTCCTTCAAAATTACCACAAGTTCCTTCGCTTGCACTAGGAACTGCACAAATAAAAATGCGTGACTTGGCTTCTGCTTATACTTCATTTGTAAATGACGGAAAACCCATGAAGCCTTTCTATATCACTAAGATTGTGGACCGTACAGGTAGAACTATTGCAGATTTCACTCCAGAAACGCCCAAAAAATCTGTTATGCGAAATTTTACTAGGCAAGCAATGATAGAAATGATGCGTGGGACTGTAAGGGAAGGGACCGCAACCCGACTAAGATATACATATAAGCTTAAAAACGATATTGCAGGAAAGACTGGGACCACTCAAGATAATAAAGATGGTTGGTTTGTAGGAATAACTCCCTATATGGTTGCAGTAACTTGGGTAGGAAACGATGATTATAGAATAGGCTTTAGTAGCACAGGTTTGGGTGCTGGTGCAAATTCGGCTTTACCGATTTATGCGAAATTTATGCAGCGCCTTAATAATGACACAACCTATGCTTCTTTAACAAAGCAGCGATTTAAAGCTCCTTCTTCAGAAGTTGCTAACGCATTAAACTGCCCTCCTATCGTAAAAGACAGTACTTCGCAAGTACGTCAGTTTTTTGAGTCTATATTTACTAAAGAAGAAGAAAAATTTAGAAAAAAAGTATTTCTGGATGATAATGGTTCTATTATAAGAACAGAAGAAGAGCCATTACCCACCGAAGAAGTTACTGAAGACGAAGAAAATGATACTAAAAGAGGTTTCTTTTCGTTTTTAAAAGGAAAAAAGAAAAACGATAAGGATAATTAGGTTGGTCCTTATTGCAGATAATTTAAAAAACATGGCTAAATGCTAAAGTTTTCATAAAAATTCAATTTTAATTTGATTTTACGTTTATCCATGTTATAATACATCCTATTTACTTTAAAAAAATAAATTTCATATGAGACAACTCAAAATCACCAAGCAGGTAACCAATCGAGAATCAAAATCTTTAAACACCTATTTACAAGACGTAAGTAAGCTCGATATGATTACGGCTGATGAGGAGGTCGAGTTGGCACAACGTATTCGTGAGGGCGATCAAGTAGCTTTAGAACGATTAACGAAGGCTAATTTGCGTTTTGTGGTATCTGTTGCAAAACAATATCAAAACCAGGGATTAAAATTACCTGATTTGATTAATGAAGGAAATGTAGGTCTTGTTAAAGCAGCAAAGCGTTTTGATGAAACACGTGGTTTTAAATTCATTTCTTATGCTGTTTGGTGGATTCGCCAGTCTATTCTTCAGGCTATCTCAGAACACTCAAGAACGGTTCGCTTACCACTTAACAAAATTGGTACGATAAGTAAGATTAACAAAGCATTTTCTTATTTAGAACAAAGTTTAGAGCGTCCGCCGTCTGCAGATGAGATTGCAAAGGAGCTTGATATGACTGTAGCTAAGGTTAAATTAGCTATGAAAAACTCTGGTCGTAACCTTTCTATGGATGCACCATTTAAAGAAGGTGAAAACGATTCTAATCTTTATGACGTTTTAAAATCTGGTGAATCTCCTAATCCTGATGCAGATCTTATGCAGGAATCATTAGGAACTGAAATTGAGCGTGCGTTAGAAACATTGTCTCCACGTGAGTCTGATGTTATTAAATTAAACTACGGTCTGGGTGGTGAGCAACCTCATACGCTTCAGGAAATAGGTGAGATGTTTGATTTAAGCCGTGAGCGCGTACGTCAGATTCGTGAAAAAGGAATTAGAAGATTACGTCATACTTCAAGAAGCAAAGTGCTTAAAACGTACTTAGGATAATTTTATCCTCTATTACAAATAAAAAAAGCTCCGCAAATTGCGGAGCTTTTTTTATTGGCACTACCAAAGGGTTTATAATACCCCGAGGTAGTTTATTTAATTCTTGAATAGATATTTATTCAATCTCAAGATCAAAGGTTTGGGTAATATCAGACTCCCCACCTGCGTTTGTGATATCACCATCACTCACACCTTCTGCATCTTTATTAGGCTCATGACGTAAAGTCACCGTAAACTGACCCGAAGATGCAGTCCCTGCTACTAATGAGAACTCTAGACCAACCGGGTTAGTATTATCGTTATCAAGATAATCATCTTCATTATCATCATAAGTTACAGTGGCATCTAACCCTCCACCAATTTGATAAAAGAACTGATGTTCATCAGCTTCCTCTTCAATTTCTTCATTAATAAGCTCTGCAGGAGTTTCGGTCTCATTTTCAAGAACAATACTACCTGAATAACTCATCCCTGCCTGTAAAGCACCTTCAACATCGATTATCGGGGCATTTGGCCCGTCACCATCGAGATCTTGTGAAGTGAGTATAACCGTAGCTCCCGTCTCTGGAGTTAGCGTGACGGTAACCGTAGTTATCACTTCTTCTTCATTAATTGGCTCAGGAGTGCTGTCATCGTCATTAGAACAAGAGCTAAATGCAATTGTCAAAATGAATAATAGACTTAAAATTTTTAGATTCTTCATAATTTAATTTGTGTTTAATAATTGAGTTTAATTTGAATTCTAAAATTTCTACCCAAATCATCAGCAAAATAACGCTGGCGATTCAGGTAATCTCTGTAGGCAGTATTCAACATATTATCTACAAATAAGCCCACAGTCAATGTAGATTGTTTAAATACTTCAAAATCCAATGAAGATGAAAAATGAAATAAGCTGTATGCTGATGGCGGTTTGCTCACTTCTACGGTTTCAGTTACTTCTTGGTTTGAATCATTAATATAGGTTACCTCAAAATCATTATTAGGATAACGCGATTGCTTCATAACACTCTGATTTCTTAAAGATAAAGTAAGATTATTCCATTCTGGTTTTATGAAGCCAAATGTGGTAGTCACATTAGGTGCCGGCATTTCAATAAGCGGCCTGTCTCTATCTAAATCCTGCCCGTTTACATAAGCAAAAGCTGATTGAATATTGAAATTCTCACTAAAAGCATATACTACCTGAACATCAATACCATATAAGCGAGCATCTACCTGACCGTATTCATAAACCGGGAAAGCACCTCTGGTTGTGTACTGAAGGCCATTAGGTTCCATTATGATAAAATCATTGATACGATTGTAAAATGGATTTAAACCAAATGTAAAGCCACCCGCCTGACCATTTAGCTCGATACTGGCTTTATAGCTTTGCTCTTGATTCAATCTAAGGTCTCCCAACTCTATAATTGCTGCTGAATGATGCAAACCATCACTAAAGAGTTCTGCGGGGTTAGGAGCACGAGAAGCCGTACTTAGATTCATTTTAACATTCCAATTAGGCTTAAAGGTATATCTAGCACCTACTGTTCCAGAAAAGTTATGATAATCAAAAACCGGATTCACTAATAACTGAGTTTCTAAACGCTGAACTACTAAATCACCATATTCATCTTCATAACCACGCTCCTCCCAGCTACTATTCAAGTAATATTTCTGAGCATCAATTTTCCTGAAATCATATCTAAAACCAGCATCTACACGCAGTGCATCGGTAACATCATAATCTGCTGTTGCATAAGCACCTAAAGTATACATCTCATAATCTGGAATTAGCCTTCTAATCCCCGTACTGGGGTTTGGATAATTCTCCTGATAAGAAGCCTGCACTCCTAGATTTGCCTTAAAATTTGACTCAGCATCATATAAAAAATTAGTCCCAAGTGAATGCGTTATCAACTTTAAATCTAAAGAAGGTTTATCTCGATCATCTCCCCGGCGTATATCAAATTCTTTCCTATTATTTTGCTGAAAAGAATAATCTACACTTAGCTTTCCGGCATTTTCAAAACGTTTAAAGAAACTCAGTTTTGCAAGATGATGTTGCACATCTTGTTTAGGAGCATTTATGTCGTACGTGAAATCTTCAATATAATTGGGTTCTCCACTATTAATTGCGCGTACCAAATCACTAACGTTACCAATATGACTGGCTCTTAATATTCCGATTTCAGAATCATAAAAGCTGTAATACGCATCAAATCCATAGGTGAATTTATTCAACCCAAAACCTATAGAAAAATCATTTTCTCGTAAACCTGTATTAGATAAAACATAATCTGGTGATTTAAGATCTCCGGCATATTTAGTAGTCCCCTGCCCTTGAATGTAAAAACCATTTTTATAAGCCTTCATCAAATTAGAGGTAAGTCCCAGACCACGACCATTTGATGCTCCACTCAAAATAGTTTTGCCATAAAGTGTATCTTTTATCGGTGCTTTGGGGGGATCTGTAACAATAACACCACCCACAGCATCGCCACCATACTTTAGCGCACTAGCACCTTTAATAACAGTAATATTTGATGCAGAATTCAAATCAAGATTAGGTGCATGTTCTACTCCCCACTCCTGATCTTCCATTCGCGTACCATTATTTATGATAAGGACTCTACTACTATGCAATCCCTGTATAACAGGTTTTACCACAGTACTACCGGTATTTAAAGAAGATACTCCTGGTATTTCACGCAAAGCATCTCCTAAGTTGGCATTGCTGTATTGCTCTAAAATTTCGGAATATAGAGTAGTTGAAACGCTAGACACCGAACCCTTATTAGCATTTTCTCCTTTTACAGTAACAGCATTAAGTTCCTCTGTGTGGTGTTCCAATTTAAAATCTCGAGTGATGTTTTTATTGACTTCGATTGTAAATTCTGCAACTTCACACTCCGGGTGAGTTATTGTAATAATATATGTTCCCACACATAAACCTTCTAATTTATACTTTCCATCAAAATCAGATAGCGTATAAATATCGTACCCGTTTACGCTAAGAGTAGAATTAACTAATGCATCGCCGTCATGAAAATCGCGCACAACTCCGCTGATACTATAGTTACATTGTTGAGCTTGTAGCTGAATACCCAGAAACAGCATAAGCATCAAACTGAAAAATTTCATATTTGAAAATTAGTATCCTAAAAAGGATGATTATCAGTTCTATTAAATAAGGAGTCTTAGTACAAAACAAAGATTGTTTGCAACACAAAAACTCAGTAATGAGAAAGTGGTTTTATCACTTATAGACAACCCAAAAAGAATAGGGGCTTAAACTGATAATGCGGGAGGAGCTTTATTAAGCGAAATACCAAAAGGAAACTGACAAACTTTAATAAAATCGGCATAGAAAACCGGGGTTTCATAAGATACAACAGGTGGTTCTAATAGAAAATCATAAACAGGAGGTAAATCAAAATCTAAGTTTTGTTTCTGTTTATGAGTTAGTAAACACAACTCACAATGCAATCCTTTTACAGAATCTTTATCGTGAACGTATTGGTGAAGATCTACAATTTTAAAAGCAAAAATAGCCAGTACCAGCAAGATGCTGAACGTGGCTTTAAAGTTTTTACTTATTGAAATCATATTACAAAATTAAAACAAAGTTTTTAGAATGTATGAAACAAACTCACAATGAGCTGCCCTTTTGTTTGCGCATTAGTCACTTCTCGCATGTAAGCAAGCTCTGCTCTTAATCCAGATTTTATTTGATATCCTACCCCAGTAAACAGCCATGTTCTATCATAAAGACTCACAGTCTGACCGTTACCTATTTGCTGCTGACCATTAACAAACACTTCTCCTGCTGCCCAAGCAAAAAATGTTTTAGGTCCCATTTGCTTTTTATTTAAGGGAAATTTAGCATTTAAGAAATAACGGTATCGTGTTCTAATGTCCTGATTTTCTATAAAACGTTCTTCTATACGTATACGATGTAATAAGGCTATACGTCCATCAAAAAACGTACTGCTCCAGATTAAATCTTGATACAAGCGATTTTCAAAGGTTTGAGAATTGCTAGGGCCAAAAGTGCCACTGTTAAAATACGAGTAACCGGCAACTGCTCTCAAAGATGAATTTGGAATCTTATAAGAAAGTCCAGCTCTTAAAATCAATTGCTGAAAATCATTAGTAACATTAAAACTGCGCTGTTGTACATCAGCCATAATGCCAAAATTACTTTCACCAAAATCAGAATCAAAAAAATACCCGTACCAACCCCCTAGCTCATGATTGCCTTCTTGTGCTTGCAAACTTTTAAAAGAAAGTATTAGAAAAACAAAAAAGAGTAATATTAATTTAGATTTTTTAAGAGTACAGCACATAGATTAAGACTATTGAGCCGGTACATTTGCGTACATCTGACTGAGTTTAAGTCTCAATTTACGCATATAATCTTCTTCTAACCAGTCTTTATAGTTCTTTGTGTTTTTCATAATACAATATGAGTACAGACGTATACGGTATTGTATCTCTTCTTTTAGTTCGCGAGCCAGAATACGTGCATCAAAAACATCTTCGGTGTTTTCAAAAACAATTTTTGCATGCTGATCTATTGAGCGCTCTAATGCTTCTTTAGATTTTAACCCTTTAGCAAAAACATCCTCATATTCTTTTTTAATATCAAATTCTATACTTTCACTATTACTGAATTGTGCTCGTAATTCAGGAGGCATAACATATTCAAAATTACGTTCAATCTCCTCATCACTCACGAGGTTTTCAAGGTAAAAGTCAGGATATAAGAAAATGTCATTCCAATCCATAGGTGCATCCCAAAGACCGAAACGCGCCATATTATTACCTAAATCTATAACTTCAAATTTCTTCTTGTCTGCCAATACACGAGATCCCCTACCAATCATTTGAAAGTATAAGGTTAACGATCGCGTTGCACGGTTTAGAATAATAGTTTCAACAGAAGGTTCATCAAAACCTGTTGTCAAAATACTCACCGAAGTTAAAATCGCATCAGGAGTATTCTTAAACCACTTCAAAATATCTTTTCGCTCCTTATTTGTGTGTGTATTGTCTAAGTGACGCACATCATAGCCAGCTTCTTTAAAAGTTTCATATACGTAACGAGACGTATTTATACCATTATTAAAGATTAGGGTTTTAGTTCCTTTTGCACGTTCTTCATAGGCAGCAAGTAATTTTTCTTGCATACTATGATTAGTATATAAAATCTCTGAAGACTTTACCGTATAATCTCCATTTATACCTACCTGGAGGGTTTTTAAACCTACATCATAAGTATGCATATTAGCCTTTGCTAAAAATCCTTTTTCAATAAGAGAACCTATACTTTCTCCTATTATAAGTTTACGGTAGTTGTCTTTCATAGGCAACTTAACGTTAGAGCTTAAAGGCGTAGCCGTTACCCCTAATATAAACGCGTCTTTAAAATAACTAAACAGTTTTCTAAAAGAATTGTAATGCGCTTCATCAATAATAACGAGCCCAATGTCTTTTATATCTATTTGTTCATCTTGTAGGCGATTGTTTAAGGTTTCAACCATCGCTACATAACACATGTAGTCTTCATTACCCTCTAGAGTTTTGACTTTGCTATTGATAACCATATTAGGTACATCAAAGCCTTTTAACATTTTTGAAGTCTGAGAAGAAAGCTCAATACGGTGCGTTAGAATGACAACTTTTTTCTTTTTTTCCGCAATGTATCTACGTACGATTTCAGAAAAAATAACTGTCTTACCACCACCTGTAGGAAGTTGATACAGAAGGTTAAAATCATCAGACTCCTCTTCTATACAGTTAAAAATTCTATCAAGATCATTTAATTGATAGCTGTATAATTCTTTTCCGTTACTCGTGTCTTGCTCTTGTGCCTTTTTACTCAAAAGTTAGGTATATTTAAATGATGAATTTTGCAAAAATAAGGCATTTAAAGGGCTTATCGAAAGATTGCTATGGGAATTGCAAAATTAATAATTTTGACGAATTGTTTTCTTAAATAATACTCGTAGATAGCCAAAATTTTAAAAGGGTGATAAAAACTTTGTGTACCCTAACAGAAAACTGAAAAAAATAAGCAAAGCACAACATTAGGAAATACCTAATCTGTTACCTTTGTGTCAAAATAAAACAGATCATTTTGAAGAATACAAAAGCGATAAAACTTTTAAATAAGCTCATTGATGAAGTTGAGCAAAACGGTATCATTACAAATACTATTGTAGAAGACTTGCAAAATCTAAGACCGTATGCGATTGAAGAAAATCGTCCTTTATTAGCAAAGACCATCAGATTGGTATTTGAGCATATCGAAGCATACCAAACTTTTGATATTCCTATTCCTGAAGAAGAGCCTATTGAAGGTTATGAAGAATTACTGGAAGAGGAAGAAGAAACCACATTTGTTCCTGCTGAAAGTTTACTTTACTTACTTAATCTTATTGCAGAACCAGAAAATAAAACTAACCGTCTTGACTTGCGGTCATATGTTGAAGCTCTTCAGGAATATGCTGAAGAGAACTGAGCATAAATCGTTTATACTAAATAAAAAACACCTGCTAATTAATCAGCAGGTGTTTTTTTGTTTTGATACGTTTGCAGAATTATTTCTTTGGTGGTTTAGAAGGTCTTACTTCTATTTTACTTGGCAAAGTTCGTGGATTCATTTTTAATAAATCTACTACTAATTCACCGATATCTTCACTTTGAATTTTCCAGTCATCTTTATTAGAAGGTTCATTACCATTAAAATGTGTAGCTACAGAACCCGGCATTATAGTCGAAACTTTTATATCATCCTGACGCAAGTCTAACATTATTGCTTGACTAAAACCTGTTAAACCAAATTTACTAGCATTGTATGCAGAACCGTTTGCAAAGAAATTAGTTCCGGCAAGACTTGAAATGGTAAAAATGTATCCTTTAGATTGTTTCAATGCATCTAAAGATGCTTTGACACTATAGAATACACCGGTTAAATTAGTATCAATAGTCTCTTGCCATTGATCTACGGTCATATCTTCAATACTTGCAAAATGTCCTAAGCCGGCGTTTGCTACTAAAACGTCTATTTGTCCAAATTCAGCAATTACTGCATCTACAGCCTGAACTTGACTTTCCATAGAACGCACATCAGCTTTAACTCCAAGCGCTTTTCCTTTACTATTTTTATTTAATTCATCTGCAGCTTTTTCAGCAGACGTAAGTGTGCGGCTAGTTACTGCTACATTCATTCCTAATTCAAGAAAAGCTTCTGCAACTCCTCTTCCTATTCCTTTAGTTCCGCCCGTTATCAGGGCCACTTTATTTTTAAATTTCTCCATAAATTAAAAATAAGAGTTATTGCAATTTTAACAAGTGAGGCCGGATTAAAGTTTTCTTAAATCTCAATTTTTATAACAATATTAGCACCACTATTTTGTTAGCGCATAAACCATAAGTTATATTTGCAAAAAAATTAATGAGTCAACACACAAAAACCAAGAAAAAGTCTAGAATTAGACTCTTACATCAGTATTATAAATTCACTGGATTTTATTCTTTTTTAGGCGGAAGTCTTAAAAAAGCTCTCACTCCTATAGTGCTATTTGTAATAGCCCTTCTTTGTGTTCACTTTTTTGTTATCGACATCAACGACTTGTTAATAAAGATGACAGACACCTTCCCTCCTTTTTGGGTATTAACTGTCTTTTTTATTTCTGAAAGTATTCTAGGACTCATTCCTCCGGAAATCTTTATTGCTTGGAGTGATAAAATGCCAGACCCTATTCTTTATCTTTCTTTGATTGCTGTTCTATCTTATGCAGGTGGAATTATTAGTTACTTTATGGGTAGAGCTTCAACCAAAATTAACGCAGTGCACAATTATCTTGAAGTTAAAATGGCTAAACATCTTAAAAATGCACGTAAGTGGGGTGGTTTTTTAATTGTTGTAGGAGCAATTTTACCGGTTCCTTTTGCTGTAAGTAGTATGGCGGCAGGTATGATAAAATATCCTTTTATTAATTATTTACTTTTCGGCTTACTACGCTTTGTGCGTTTTGCAATTTATGGAGCCGCAATTTTCAATTTAGTTTAAATGATTAAAGCTTTTCAGATCATTAGTATTTTAGAAGGTATTTCTCTACTTCTAATATTGTTTGTCACTATGCCTTTAAAATATGGTTTTGATAATCCTGAACCCAACCAAATAATTGGTATGGCACACGGACTCCTATTTTTGACGTATGTAGTGATGGCGATTTTAGTGAAATCTGAATTGAGCTGGAATTTCAAAATCTTACTTATAGTTTTAGTTTGTTCTATTATTCCATTTGGAACATTCTGGATGGACAAACGCTATTTGAAAGGAAAAGCATAAAGTATCATTAATATGAAAGCACTTATGGTTTCGATTTTAACTTTAGTTTCTGTTTCAGTATCAGCACAAGAGAGCAAAAAACCTTTAGTTAAATTAGATACTTTAAAACATGGCTTTACCTATGATATTAGATACGCAAGCGACAATAACTTCTTAAAAGAGGCTTTTTACGATTGCGCTGCGTGTTATTTAAGACCCGAAGTCGCTCAAGCTTTAAAAGACGCTAATCATTATTTCTGTGAAAAAGGGTACCGTATTGTTCTTTTTGACTGTTACAGGCCTGTTAGCGCTCAGAAGAAAATGTGGGCCGTTTATCCTAATGCACAATATGTCGCGAACCCGTATACTACGGGCTCTGTTCACAATCGTGGTGCAGCTGTAGATATAAGTCTCGAGAAATTAGATGGTACTCCGGTTGATATGGGTACTGATCATGACTTTTTTGGGAGAGAAGCACATATAGATAATATGACGCTTCCCAAAGAAGTTTTAGCTAATAGAAAGTTACTTCAGGAAGGGATGATTCGTTTCGGCTTTGAAACTATTCGTACAGAATGGTGGCATTTTAACTACAAGAAAAATTATTCTTACAAAATCATCGACTTCGATTTTGAATGTAATTAACAAGCTTCAATAAAATTTCAAAACCGGCTTCAAATTACTATTAATTCATTTTTTTAGGTGAATTTTAAACAATTCGCATTTTCATCTGTTCAAAATTGAAAAAAAGGCAATTTTAAAGCTTCAGTTTTGTCTTATTACACAAAATTATCTTTATAGTGAGGGATTTTTTTTTGATAATAACTCTTAAAATCACTCGGTTTTGACCCGGATTTTCCCAAATCCTTGTTAAAAGACAATAGCTCAAAAACCGACCACTCTTTTTCCACGTAAGTTTTAATAAGTATTAATAACCAAAGAAACTCAAATTATGAAAAAGAAAAAATCAATTGAGGTAACAACTCAAACTGTAGGTAGAAACCGCAGAAACTTTTTAAAAGTAAGTGGTCTTGCTATAGCAGGTTCAGGTTTATTGTTAGCATCATGTAGTGATGACGATGATAACGGAAATATGCTAGGCGGTACTTTTGATTTAGGTACTGGTGACGTAGGTGTTTTAAATTATGCTTATGCTCTAGAACAACTAGAAGCCGCTTTTTATACTAATGTAGTGAACGGTTCTTTTTATGCCAGTGCCTCTGCTGATGAAAAAGCAATCTTATTAGATTTATACAATCACGAAGTGAATCACCGTGAATTCTTTAAAGCTGCTATTGGTGCAAATGTACCTATGGAGCAACAGCTTACTGCTGATTTAGAATTTGACTTCAGCTCTGTAGATTTTGGTAATAGAGATTCTGTGTTAGGTACTGCACGCGTATTAGAAGATACAGGAGTAAGTGCATACAATGGCGCAGGTCAATATATTCAGACTGCTGCTTATCTTACTTTAGCG
The DNA here is from genome assembly GCF_900129005.1 of Leeuwenhoekiella marinoflava DSM 3653. Classification (GTDB taxonomy): domain Bacteria; phylum Bacteroidota; class Bacteroidia; order Flavobacteriales; family Flavobacteriaceae; genus Leeuwenhoekiella; species Leeuwenhoekiella marinoflava. The sequence goes on from NZ_FQUN01000005.1 coordinate 66,759, forward strand.
GGTAAAATTGTATCTATAGAAGCGCGACACGCTGCAGCTATTAGATCAATTATTAGTGGTAGTGCAGATTACACTGCATTTGCCGGAGACGATATCATAGATGATAACGGGCTTGACTTGGCTGCATCACCTGCAGATGTTATTTCTGCAGCAGGAGGGTTCTTTGTAACTCCGTTTACATACAAAAATCCACAAGCGTAATTACTAACCATTAAAAAATACCGAAATGAATTTAATAAAATTTTTAGACGAATTTACTACTGATAAATTACAAGAACCTAACACATCCAGACGTGCAATGTTTGGTCAATTAGGAAGCTTGACAAAAAAAGCTGCAATCGCTGCCGTACCATTTGGATTGGCTACAATGTCTAACAAAGCTATGGCTCAATCTAGCTCTAGTGTTGTTGATGTTTTAAATCTAGCTCTTACATTAGAATATCTTGAAGATGAATTTTATGCTATGGCTCTAGATTCTGGTGTTCTTTCAGGAAATGCTAAAGCAGAAGCTATATATATGCAAATCTCAAAGCACGAATCACAGCACGTTGATTTCTTAACTGCTGCGATAGAAGGTTCAGGTGCTACACCCGTGGCAAAACCTACTTTTGATTTTACAGTTGGTGGTGCTTTTGATCCATTCAATGATAATGGTGCTGGACCAGCAACAGCTTATGCACAATTATTAGCGCTAGCTCAAGCATTTGAAGATACTGGAGTACGTGCATATAAAGGTCAAGCAGGAAACCTAATGGGAAATCCGGGTGTTCTAACTGCTGCTTTACAAATACATTCAGTTGAAGCTAGACATGCATCAGAAGTAAGAAGACTTCGTGGTCTTGAGGGATGGATTACAGGAAACCAAAGAGGAGCTGGTATGCCGGAAGCTACACAAGCTGTATACGACGGGGCTACTACCGAAGCAAATATTATGCAAGGTGGTTTAGATGTTACAAGTCTTGGTTCTGGATCTCCATTTACTGTTGATGCTTCTACTCAAGCATATGACGAGATTTTAACTGGTGATGAGGCTGTAGCAATAGCAAGTCTATTTATCGTATCATAACAATTAAGTTTCTTTTGTGAATGCGAAAATCCTGCTTTTATTATAAAGGCAGGGTTTTTATATTTAAAACTATCTTATAAATAAAAAACTCCCGAAGTATTATACTTCGGGAGTTTTTTATTTGATATAGAAAAGAAGCTTATTTCTTCTTCTCTACCTTTGCAGGCTCATTTAATTTTTTAGTTAGTTCTAAAGACAATGCAGAACGCTCAAATTTTAATTTACCGGCACCAGATTCTAGGATTACAGTAGTATCATTCAAGTCTAAAATTTTTCCGTGAAGCCCGCTTTTAGTAATTACACGATCTCCTCTTTTTAATTCTTCAGCAAATTTCTTTTCATCCTTTTGACGTTTCATTTGTGGGCGTATCATAAAAAGATACACAACCGCAATCATTAAAAGAATGGGTAAAAAGCTAGTTAATTGTTCCATTTATAGTTGCTTATCCGTTTGTTGCAGCAGGCCCTTCAGAAGGCTGCACAAAAGCGGTGATTTTTACAGTTTCAGATCCTTTTTCGGTATTAGATTTTACAGTAACAACTTTAGTTACAGCATTCAACCCACTACCATTATATTTAACTAAGAGTTCCCCCGTCTCCCCTGGTTGAATAGGCTCTTTAGGATAACTTGGTACTGTACATCCACAAGTACTTGTTGCATCAACAATTACTAAAGGTGCTTTACCAGTATTTTTAAATTTAAATACATGCTCTACAGCTGTACCACGTGCGATATTTCCGAAATCATATGCTGTTTCTTCAAATTCCATTGAAGGAAAAACAGTAGCATCTGCATCACGAGTTGCTGCCATTTCTACGTTTTCTCCTTTCACTTTGTCTGAAGCGTTGTCTTTACAACTTGTAAACGCTAATGCAGCTACTAGACCAACTGCAAAAAATGCTTTTTTCATAATAGTTTTATTTTTAGAATCTCAAAAATACAATTTTATTTATTACTCAATCAAGCCCCTGCCTGCTTTGTTTAACCTGCTTTCTTTCTTATATTTTTTAACCAAACGATCTAAGACACCATTCACAAAAATGCTACTCTTAGGCGTTGAATATTCTTTAGACAACTCTAAATATTCATTAATGGTGACTTTAATAGGAATTGATGGGAATCTCAAGAATTCACAAAGTGCCATCTTGATTAAGATTTTATCTAAAGTAGCTATACGATCTTGATCCCAGTTAGGTGTATTACCCAAAATCTCTGCTTCATATTCTTCATTATTACGAGCGGTACGCAACAAAAGATCTTTAGTATATTGACGGTCTTCTTCGTCTTTATACAGTTTAGGAATAATGGTGCTTTCCGGAGAATTAGGTTTTATCTTCCCTAGGCGCTTAACAATTGTAGTGTTTACAACCGGTAGATCGTCTACCCAGGTAATTCGGTAATCCTCAAGATAATCATAAAGCTTATCATTAGGAGCTACAAATTCACTAAAAAAATCAATAACAAAATCACGATCTTTTTTAAAATCTGATTCAGTATCAGACATATAAGCATCATAAAAATCACTTTTCATAAGCTCGTTGTAAATCAAAACAACGTACTCGTTATCAAGTCTCCAGTTATTGAGTTTTGCTTTTTTTAGTTCCTTCTGAAGCAATTCGTTTTCAGAAAGTTTCACTAAAACTTCGTTATTAATAAATTTAAGATTGGGATTTTTTTCAGATTCTGTTGCCAGCATTTTTAGCTGAGAACGCTCCATCATATCCTTAGCATGGGCGTGAATTTCAACAACCAAGTCTATCAATACCAAATAGAGATCGTACATCTGAGCTGTACTCGCGTTCAAGAATTTTTCTTCTTTAAGTAAATCAGGTTGTTCTGACTGACTTAAGGCATAAAGTGCTTGCATTACTTTTATGCGAATGTGCCTTCTGTTAAGCATAATTTTAAAGAACTTAGGTTGTTTGAGATTATCATAACTTAGAGCTAAACGGTTGTATACCGAAAAGTTCAAAAACGTTGCAAAAATACATTTTATTAGGGTTCTAAACACCCTAATTACTTTTTTATCTTAAAAAACTCTATACACGTTTTACAGTCTAATCACGTATCTTTGCGCGGCTCTTTATAAAAAAGACCGATGCTTACAAACTTTAGTTGAGGGCATCCCGGCAGAACTACTATTTATGAAAGAACTTCAACATCTCAATAAGTATTTTAAAAAATACAAATGGAAGCTCATTCTGGGCTTCTTTATTGTTTTTATAGCCCGCATATTTGCCATACTTACACCTAAATTTTCTGGTGATATGATAAAGTATGTAGAAGATTTTTTAAACAATGGTGGTGAAATAAGTGAACTAAAGCACCAGCTACTTGTTACTCTTTTAATGCTTCTAGGAGCTGCCCTATTTTCTGCCTTTTTCACCTTTTTGATGCGACAAATGTTTATTGTTGTTTCCCGTTATATGGAAGCAGATCTTAAAAACGAAGTTTACGAGCAATACCAGAATCTTTCGCTAAATTTTTACAAGAAAAACCGTACAGGTGATTTGATGAACCGTATTAGTGAAGATGTCAGTAAAGTGCGTATGTATCTAGGTCCTGCAATTATGTATGGTGTGACAACTGTGATACTTTTTGCAACTGTTATACCCTATATGTACTACAGCGCACCAGAGCTTACCTTGTATGTGCTAATCCCTTTACCCATTTTATCTGTTGCCATCTATCAATTAAGCAGACTTATTCATAAACGCAGTACAGTTGTTCAACAATATTTATCGCATTTAAGCACATTTACTCAAGAATCGTTCAGTGGTATTGGGGTTATTAAAGCTTATGGAATTGAACCGCAAACCTATAAGAATTTTGAAGAGCTAAGCGAAACCAACAAAGACAAAAACTTGGATCTTGTAAAAGTTCAGGCATTCTTTTTCCCTTTAATGATTGCTTTAATTGGAGTAAGTAACTTGCTGGTAATCTATATAGGTGGGAGAAAATACATTAATGGAAGCATCCCTGATCTGGGAGTTATTGTTGAATTTCTCATATATGTAAATATGCTAACCTGGCCAGTAGCCTCTGTGGGCTGGATCACCTCATTAGTACAACAAGCTGAAGCTTCACAAAAACGTATTAATGAATTTCTCAATGAAAAGCCTGATATCGTCAATCACACAAAAGAACACACTCCTATTGAAGGAAGTATTCGTTTTGATAAGGTAACCTTCACTTATGAAGACACCAATATTACTGCTCTAAAAGATGTTTCATTTGAAGTAAATAAAGGAGAAACACTAGCTATAATTGGTAAAACCGGTTCTGGTAAATCTACAATTCTAGAGCTTATAGGACGCCTTTACGACACTACAAATGGAGCGATAAACATTGATAAAACTCCTATTGAAAAGCTCAATTTAAAGGACTTGAGAACCGCAATAGGTTATGTCCCGCAAGAAGCCTTTTTGTTTAGCGACAGTATCAAAGAAAACATCAAATTCGGTAAAAAAAATGCTTCTGATGAAGAAGTCATAGCAGCGGCTAAAAATGCAGTTGTTCATAAAAATATCGTTGATTTCTCTAAAGCTTATGATACTATTTTAGGAGAGCGTGGTATCACCTTGAGTGGTGGGCAAAAACAGCGGGTTTCTATTGCTCGGGCAATCATTAAAGATCCGCAGATTCTTTTATTTGATGATAGCCTTTCTGCAGTAGATACAGAAACCGAAGAAGAGATTCTCTCAAACCTAAAAAATATCTCTACTGAGAAGACTACAATTCTAGTAAGTCACCGCATTTCTTCAGCAAAAAATGCTGATAAAATCATTATTCTTGAAGAAGGAGAAATCATTCAGCAAGGTACCCACGAAGATTTGGTAAAACAACCGGGTTATTATCAAGAACTTTACCGCAAACAACTAGATGAAAAAGAAATGGAATAAAATTTTGTACGCCAACTAATTTTTTTCCATTTTTGACAGAATAAAGCGTATTAATTAAACCAAGATTATGAGCAATAATGAAATGAAGGGGAATGATGAGATATTCTCGAAAGTGTTAAGAGCAGGGCGTCGCACCTATTTTTTTGATGTACGTTCTACTCGTGCAGGAGATTATTACCTAACCATTACCGAGAGTAAAAAATTCACAAATGAAGATGGTTCCTTTCACTACAAGAAACACAAAATCTACCTTTATAAAGAAGATTTTGATGGGTTCTCTGAAATTTTAAACGAAATGACCAGCTACATCCTTAATGAAAAAGGAGAAGAAGTAATTAGCGAGCGCCACCAAAGCGATTATGTAAAAGAAGAGGAAAAAGAACCTGTTTTTGAAACAAAATCTGCAAAAGCATTTACTGATGTAAGTTTTGACGATATTTAAATAATTGACAACTTAGATTTTAAAGCCGCAAATATGCGGCTTTTTTTATGCTTCAATTTTAAGGATTTATAATTTATGAAAAATAAATTTAATTGTACAATTCTTCAATTACTGGCTTTTAGTACAAATAGAAAACGGTTTAGTTTTAAAATTAATATCTTTAAAATCATTCATAAACCATTTTCAAAAAATATATGAAGCAAACGCTACTTAGAGTTTTTCTACTCCTGTTTATACCTTTTACCTATGCGCAAGTATCGCATCCTACACTAGATTATTATTTACCAGATAATGTAAGTTACAATCCCGAGATTCCTACTCCACAAGAGCTTTTAGGCTATGTTCCCGGTGAATGGCATGTAAGCCATGATTTATTGGTAAGCTATATGGAAAAAATGGCTGCTTCTTCTCCCCGTATTACTATTGAAAATCGAGGCAGAACCTTTGAAGGTAGACCTATATTGTTACTAACGGTTACATCTCCAGAAAATCACAAGAATATTGCTAAAATTAAAAAGCAACACGCAGCACTTACTGATAGTGGTTCTGAAAGCTTAGATACAGACACTATGCCTATTGTCACCTATCAAGGGATGAGTATTCACGGAAATGAAGCCAGTGGTTCTAACGCGGGTTTATTGGCTATCTATTATTTAGCTGCTGCAGAAGGCCCCGCGATTGATTTGATGTTAGAAAATGTTGTTATCTTATTTGATCCCTCTTTTAATCCTGATGGTTTACAACACTTTTCTTACTGGGCAAATACCAATAAAAACCAAAGTCTTACCTCTGATCCACAGGATAGAGAATATCGCGAAGTATGGCCTGGTGGTCGCTATAACCACTATTGGTTTGATCTCAATCGCGACTGGCTTCCGGCAGAATTACCAGAATCCCAGGCACGTATTAAAACCTATCATGCTTGGCATCCTAACATCTTAACAGATCATCATGAAATGGGAAGCAACTCTTCGTTTTTCTTTCAACCGGGAATTCAGAGTCGTACACATCCTTTGACTCCAAAACTCAATCAAGAATTAACCGCAGAAATTGGTAAATATCACGCTGCGGCATTTGATAAAATTGGTTCGTTCTACTACACCGAAGAAGATTATGATGATTTTTACTACGGAAAAGGTTCAACCTTTCCGGATATTAATGGTAGTATCGGTATTCTTTTTGAACAAGCGAGTTCACGCGGTCACATACAGGAAACAGATAACGGATTACTTACTTTTCCTTTTACGATAAGAAATCAATTTACTGCTTTTCTTTCAACTATTGAAGCAGCACAAGCTATGCGCATCAAACTGCTCAATTATCAACGTGATTTTTATGCGAGTTCCAGATCAGAAGCGGGTGGCGATGCTTATATATTTGGTAGTAAAAATGATCCTGCTCGTGCAGCTCACTTAGCGCAGTTACTACAACGTCATCAAATTTCAGTTTATGAAGCTGATAAAAATTATGAATCAAAGGGTTTAAAATTTGACAAAAAAAGCAGCTATGTGATACCTAAAAATCAAAAGCACAGCAGGCTACTTCAAGGTATGTTTGAAAAACGAACTACTTTTAAAGATAGCCTTTTCTATGACATCTCTGCATGGAGTTTTCCGTTAGCATTTAATCTTGATTTTAGTGAGAATGCGCCATCAAGTTTAGCTAGTTCTAAAATAGACAGCGTATCCCTTCCCACACCTTTAACCTTATCCAAAAGTGATTATGCCTATTTACTTCCTTGGGGAGATTATTACGCGCCACAGGCGTTAAACGAAATTTTAAATGCAGGTTTACGTGCTAAAGTTGGGATACAACCTTTTACTTCAGGAGGTGTTACTTATGATTATGGAACGGTAATGATTCCTGTACAGAATCAAAAAATGAATGCTGAAGAATTAAACCAATTCTTAGATAAAGTTGCTAAAGATACGCACCTTAGCATTAATCCTGTAAAAACCGGCTTAACTGACGGAATTGATCTAGGTAGCCGGAAATTCATCGCATTAGAACCTCAAAAAATAGCACTTCTAGTTGGCGACGGTATTAACGCAACGGATGCCGGAGAAATTTGGCATCTTTTAGATACCCGTTTCCACATCAGCATTACAAAACTAGACACTAAAAGTTTAAGCAGAACTGATCTATCGAAATACACAACACTCATAATGCCTACAAGTGGCTGGGGTGGCGGTATAGATGAGTCTAGCGGCGATAAAATTAGTGAATGGGTTCGCGGTGGCGGAAACTTCATTGGTTTTAAAAATGCTGCCCGCTGGATGAAACGTCAGGGTTTAATTGACTTCACAACAGTAGAAACAGACAATCCCGCGACTAATGTGACTTTTGAGCAACGCAGAGATTTTAATGGAGCTCAAGTAATAGGTGGTGCCATTTTTAAAGCAAAAATCGATCGCTCCCACCCTATCGCTTTTGGTTATGATTCTTCAGAGATAAATCTTTTTAGAGATACAACACTCTTTATAGAGACTGATGAAACCAGTTATAAAAACCCTATAAGTTATACTGATGAGCCTTTAGTAAGTGGTTATATAAGCGATATAAATTATGAAGCCATAAAGGGAACAAGACCTTTTGTACAGCAATCTACGGGCCGGGGTAATGTGATTTTATTTACAGATAACACGAATTTTAGAGCATTCTGGTATGGTACAACAAAGCTGTTTATGAATGCTATTTTCTTAAATGAAGCTATGTAAACTGAACATGTTTTTCTAAACAAAAAAGCTCGTATGTTTATTATACGAGTTTTTTTGTTAATCAACTAACTTGAAACGTTTACTCGATAATCGAAATTTAAATGCTCCGAGACTTGCCTCGAAGTTAAAAGCTGTCTCCTTTTAATGCCTTGTGGACTTGTCCTAAGGTGGTTTATTTTGTTAAAGCGTAAGTTGCTTCCATTTTTTTCTTCCGAAATTAAGAAGTATGAATGCAAAAAATTCAGCTCCGCTCATCACTAGGATCATTGCCATATCTGTACGCGCCTGAAAATAACTCACCAACGCAGAACCGATTAATCCGGCTGCGATGATTGCAAAAATGATGCTATATGTGGTTTTTGAAACTTTATAGAGTTCCATATAAATATGGGGTGATCCGCTCAAATACGAATAAATTCCTGCATACGATATAGATCCTGAAATTGCATAAATAGCAAATTGCTTATTTAAAATAACTTCTCTGTAATTACGCAATACCGGCTTCAGTTTTAAAGAATGCGTTACATTGGCCGATTTCCCTTGAGACAACCTAAAGTAAACTCCAAAAAATGTCAATAAGGTAAGTATACTTAAACTGGCAAAAAACAATCTCCATCCAAACTGAATAGTGATAAGTCCGCCCAATGTAGGTGCCAAAATAGATGATACAGCAACTACAACCATCAATAAAGAAAATACCTGAGCTAGTTCTTTATCTTCAAATAGATCTCGTACTAATGCGCGAGCAGCAACCATATTGGCACAAGCTCCTACCGCCTGAAAAAATCGTAAAACAATTAAAATATAAATATCACCAGAAAGTGCACAACCTAAAGAAGCTAGAAAGTAAATAGCTAGCCCTACATAAATAGGCTTTTTACGGCCAAAACACTCCAGCATAGAATAACATCAATTGTCGTGCAGAAAGCCCTATAAAGAAACTAGATAGTGTATAAGAAATGGGGCTGATGTGTGTATTCAACTTATCAGCGATGTCTTCAAATGCTGGTAAATAAATATCTTTAGCAATAGGCTCTAGCACAGTAAGAAAACCTAGAACTATAATTAAAATTGGCGTTTTTTTGACTCGTTCTGCACTCATTTGTTCTATCTCTATGCAGTGTGTAAAGTTAAGCCTCACAAAAGTATTCAACTCCTGTGAGGCTTTATATCATTGTGACAATTGTCAAAAAATTAAATGCTATTTGATAAACTAGTCACGAGTGTCTTGCCTGAAGTCAGGAAAACCATTTTTATCCCAACCGATAACACGTGCACGAGTGTGTCTGTTAAAATCGTATAAAGAATTTCCACGTATTTGCTCATAAACACGTGTGTGATAGATCATAACATCCTCTTCTCCGTCCTCAGATTTGGTAAAAGAATTGTGCCCGGGTCCAAAACGTCTTACTTCAGCATTGGTATAAAAAACGGGTTCTTTAGATTTATTCCAGGATTTTTCATTCATTAGGTCTGCATCGGCATCTGCCCATAACAAACCAACCGCATAATTTGCATCTGTCGCACTTGCAGAATACGTGACAAATATTTTACCATTTCGTTTAAGAACTGCCGGACCCTCATTTACTTTATAACCTATACGTTCCCAGTCAAATTCCGGGTCAGTTATAATAATTTCTGGACCTTTAAGTTTTGTAGGTGTTTCCATCTCAGACATAACAAGTGAGGTGTTTTCACCTTCACGAACACTCTGTGCCCATATTAAATAACGTTTTCCGTTATGTTCAAAAGTTGTGGCATCAAGAGAGAAAGAATCTCGCTCTGTAGCAATTTGACCCTCTTCTACCCATTTTCCTTGAGTAGGATCTGCTGCGTCTGTAGAAAGAGTAAACATGCGTATTTTCCAAACATCTTCAACTTCCCCGGCAGCAAAATAAACATACCATTTTCCATCAATTTTGTGTAACTCAGGAGCCCAAATGTGATGTCCCATATTTCCGGTTTCGTGCTTCGTCCAGATAACTTGAGGTTCTGCTGTTCCTAATCCATTAATAGTATTTGCTTTTCTAATTTCAATGCGATCATATTCCGGAGCTGTAGCAATAAAATAATAGGTTCCATCAGTATCTTTATAAACCCAGGGATCTGCTCGCTGACCAACTATAGGATTGTTATATGGCATCTCTTCTGCCTCATTTTGAACAAGATCTTCTTCAATGATAATTTCTTTGTCTATTTCTTTTTTACAAGAACTGAAAATCATTAAAACTGAAAAGAAACCTAAAAGGATATACCCGTGAAGACTGAAAATTTTAGAAAACATACTATATGAAGTTTAAAACTAATTAAAAGTGTTTAATTTACATTTATAAAACAATAATACGAAATCCTTTGAACTAATTTGAATATTTAAAAATGAATTAAGGCTAAAGCATCGCTAGATCTGCTACTGTTCTAAATCCACTGTGATCTGAAGAAGAATCTAACGCCTGCCCCATCCGAGCAGAAATACGGTAACTCGCACAATACGAAACATTACAAAGAAAAGAGCCACCTTTAATTACTTTTTCTGGCTGATACGGATTCACTGGGTTGTATGAGTCTAAAGGTCCTCGAGGGTTTACCATCTCTTTACCAGAAATATCCTGATAATAACGCACTGAAAACCAATCTTGAGTAAGCTCCCACACGTTACCAGACATATCAAAAATACCTAAGGAATTGGAATCATATGTTGCAACCGGTGCAGCATAGGCGTAGCCGTCTTCTTCAGAATTTTTAGTAGGAAATGTACCTTGCCACGTATTTGCTTTATCACTTAGAGCTGAATCATCATCACCCCACGTATATATACCGCCAGACATTTTACCATGAGCTGCGGCTTCCCATTCCGCCTCTGTTGGTAATCTTCTGTTCGCCCATTTACAGTAAGCTAAAGCATCTTCGTAGGTCACATGTACTACAGGATAATTATCTTTATCTACAATATCACTTTCCGGACCTTGCGGGTGTTGCCAATTGGCTCCTATCTTCCATTCCCACCATTGTGCATAATTGTTCAGATCAGTAACATTTACTACTTCTCTATTAAAGATTAAAGAGCCGGGTTTCAATAGGCTGTCTACAGGTTTTGGAGTTCCGGAAGGTAAGTTTTTTTTCATCTCTTCCCAGTCAACTGGTCGCTCTGCGGTAGTTATATAACCGGTAGCTTTTACAAATTCTTTAAACTGGGCATTGGTAACTTCGGTTTTATCTATAAAAAAACCATCTATTGCAACAGGATGAGCCGGTTTCTCCCTAGGTAATGCGAGTTGATCCCCAGATTGAGCACCCTGTGTAAAGCGTATTCCTGAAACCCAAACCATATTTTTTGGAGCTTCAATACTATCTGGTTGTTTTACAATTAACTCTGTAATAGTTTCCTTCTTTACAACAGAATCTGCTTCTTTATCTTTTTCATTTTTGCAGCCAACAAGTAATATTAATGCTGAACTAAAAACTAAAATACTTATGGTTCTAGTTACTTTCATATAGCTCAAATTTACGGTTATCAGAATAAATAAATCTAAGATTCATAGAATACTATTAACTAAATTTTAAAATTCTCTATTAAACTTAAGCCAATTCCCACTCTAAAATTGGTTATTAATGTATTTAAAAATAATTTTATATTATTCTAAAAAATAAAACTATGTTATTCAGTGGAGATAATCATTTTTTCAAGACCCTTAACACATTACTCAACCGTTATAAACTTAGTAATAAAGAACTTGTAAACCTTCAAAAGGTGAAAAAGCCGAAATTATTAGTTTGGCTTATACTAATGATGGTGGTTTTGATTTAGAAACAGGAGATTATCACGATGAAGATCACCCTGTAAATTATAAACTCAGAATATACTACAAAGATCCTCTTAAAAAAAACAACTAAAATGCTTGTACTGCTCCCTTCTACCACTGAAGAATACATGCCTGAAATCAATGCGCACCTACCAGAGCAACCGGTAAAAATTCAATCATTTTAAAATTAACCTTTCAGTACAAGTTTATTAGAGCCTTTTTGACGATCGATAGAAAACAAAGCACTAATTAATCCCAAGTGAGAAAATCCTTGCGGAAAGTTACCTAAATGAGCTCCAGACAGATCCAATTCTTCTGAGAATAGATTCAGATGATTACTATAACTCATTAATTTCTGAAAGTATCTGGAAGCTTTTTCTACTTCACCTCCACGCGATAAGCATTCTAGATACCAGAATGAACCAATTGTAAAAGAGCCTTCCCGATTTTCATTTTTTACAGGGATACTGTCGTGAAGGTTTCGATAAACAAGAACCTCATCAATTATCAATTGTTCTTCGATTACTTTACGGGTTTTTAACCAGCGCTTGTCGTACGGACTTATAAACTTCATCAACGGCATCATCAGCAATGAGGAGTCTACGGTTTTGGCTCCTTTAAAATGCACATAACTCTGTAATTCTTCATCCCAAAAATTATCATAGATATCTTTAAAAATCAGGTTTCGGTTTTCTATCCATTTGGTGACGTCTGTGGGCAACGAGCGCTTTCTTACCAATCTAATTGCTCGATCTAAAGCTACCCAACACATCAATCTGGAATACAGATAATGTCTTTTCACCTCACGTACTTCCCAGATACCGTGATCTGGTGACTCCCAATTTTCACAAACAAAATCGATTAGTTTTTCAACATTTTTCCAGAATGAATACATCACCTGCTGGCCGTACTTGTCAAATAAATAAATCGTATCCATCAATTCGCCAAAAACATCCAACTGCAATTGACCTGTCGCAGCATTACCTATACGCACCGGTTTTGACTCTTTATAGCCGGCAAAATCCAACTCTTCTTCATCCAGATCACGCCCGCCATCTAAGCGATACATAATCTGTAACTCTACATCACCATTTATATCTGCATCTATACGCTCATAGACCCACTTCATAAAATCTGAAGCCTCGTTTATAAAGCCCAATCTCATAAAAGCATACATCGTAAATGCCGCATCCCTAATCCATACATAACGATAATCCCAGTTCTTATCACCTCCTAAAGTTTCAGGTAATGCGTATGTAGGAGCAGCAATGGGTGCACCATATTTAGAACTTGTGAGCAATTTTAAGGTGATTGCAGAACGCTTCATATGCTGCGCGAAATCTCCTTTATAGGTGCAGGTTTTAATCCAGTTTTTCCAGAATTGCAAAGTCTCTTCTAGTTTGTTTGCTATAGTTTCTTCACCATGACTATCAAAGGTGTAACTTTCTTTCTCCGAATCACTTTCGATAATAAAATAAGCTTGCTCTCCTTCTTTTAACTGAAACTCGTTGATTGTATTTCCCTCTGCTACTAATGGAACAGAAGCCGAAAATTTGAGTCCTTTGTCAAAATTTTTATTTGTGAAACTTAAAGTATGATTGTCTGTTATTTGAGTTTCGGTTGAAACTTTACCGTAATTGAGTTGCACTTTAATATCCAGATCAAAGTTTACGCTTCCGCGGATAACTTCTATCTTTCTTATCAGTTGATTGGGAACTTCTTTACCTATTCCTATGGGCATAAAATCTGTAAACGCTACTGTATAAGTTTCAGATAAAAAACGCGTGGTCAAGACACTCGTATCTAACACATATTCCTGAAAACATTTAGTGAAATCTCCCTGAGGTTTTGTGACAAAATAACCGCCTTTATTTCGGTCTAAAATAGATCCAAAAACTGAGTGTGAATCAAATTCAGGAAAACTCATAAACTCAATGGCCCCTTCTTTTTGAATTAATGCGCAGGTTCTACAATTTCCTATTAGTCCATATGATTCAATTGCGGGGTACTCAGAAAAATCAATCATTTATAAGTTTGCTTGTTTAAAGGTTTATTATCTATAAACCGAAAAATTACTGATTAATGCAGCCTTTTTTTATTAAAATAAAGGTAAAATCTGCTTCATAAGCTAAGTTGTGGAGCTACTCAAAATTCATAAAATCTTGTAAAAATTCTACTGATACCGTATGATAGTAAAAAATAGATTTAAATTACTCGACCAATTAAGTTACAAATGATTTATATCCTGATTATTGAGTAAATCTTCTTGGGCAAGCCTAGAAGCATTTAAATCTCGATTATCGAGTAAATACTACAAATGACACACGAATTAAAAGAACTCATTGCCTCAGCTTTTAACTACCATAAAAACCAAGAAAGATGTGTGATGGCAAGCGTGGTTGATCTGGATGGCTCTTCGTACAGAAAGCCCGGTGTGCGTATGCTTATTTCTGAAAGCGACACAATGACCGGCGCCGTTAGCGGTGGCTGTGTTGAGAAAGAGGTTCTGTTTCAGGCTGCGGAAGTTTTTGAAACCGGAAAATCCAAAATGATGACCTATGACGGGCGTTACCGTTTGGGCTGTGAAGGTGTTATTTATATTTTAATTGAACCTGTTGTCGTTACTGAAATGCTTTTTGAAAAGTTCAACAACGAACTTATAAACCGAACCAACCTCAAGCTAGAATCATTTTACAGCAGATCTGTGGAAGAGGTCTCAAATATTTTGAGAACTCAAATTATTTTAAGTACCGGTGAGAAACTTTACTTATCTCCTATTTCTGATGAGCAAATCAATACAGAAACTAGTTTGGTTTTTAAGCAAGAATTACCTCCGTTGTTTCAGCTGTTTTTATTTGGTTCTGAACACGATGCGGTTCAGTTGGGTATTACCGCATCACAATTGGGTTGGCAAGTCACAGTAATTGCCTCTCCAAAAGACCCTAAAACCAAAGCTAATTTTCCAGGAGTTCATCAAGTTCTACATTTAACACCTCAAGATGCTACTATGCTTACTATTGACGAAGAATCTGCTGTGGTACTTATGAATCATAACTACGCTACAGATCTCAATTTTTTGGTAAACATAATTGATAAAAAACCCAATTATATCGGTGTTTTAGGAAGTTCAAAAAGACGTGAAAAATTATTCAACGAACTCATGGATTATAAACCCGAACTATTTGAAGAAACCTTAGACACCATTTACGGGCCGGCGGGAATAGATATAGGAGCTATTACTCCACAAGAAATCGCTCTTTCTGTTACTGCTGAAATTCTAGCTCTAAAGCGAAAACGCGAAATACAATCGCTTCGGGATAAAATCAAACACGCTACTTCTCACAACAATTAATCAAAGCCAGAAAATTCACTCTATAAAAAAA
Source organism: Leeuwenhoekiella marinoflava DSM 3653 (assembly GCF_900129005.1). Lineage (GTDB taxonomy): Bacteria > Bacteroidota > Bacteroidia > Flavobacteriales > Flavobacteriaceae > Leeuwenhoekiella > Leeuwenhoekiella marinoflava. The sequence continues at coordinate 82,070 of NZ_FQUN01000005.1, forward strand.
GGCTTTAACTGTTTCATTTAAAACCTTTTTTATATCAAAATTTACCAGTTAAGCAACTCCGGTTCTTTTTGAGCTACTATTAATTTTTCTGGAGTGATTGGTAAATCACGCATACGCTTACCAGTCGCATTAAATATCGCATTGGCTATAGAAGCCGCAACACTGGTGATACCGAGTTCACCAACACCTTTAATTCCCATTTTATTTGCAATCTTATCTTCTTCCGGTAAAAAGATAACATCAATATTCGCCATATCCAGATTCACCGGCACGTGATAATCTGCGAAAGAACGGGTGATAAAATTACCATAATTAGGTTCTACTTTTGTCTGTTCAGCTATCGCCATACCGGCCCCCATAGCACAACCGCCAATAATTTGACCAAAAGCTGTCTTGGGATTTAGAATTTTTCCACAGGAAGCTACATTAAGCATTCTTTTGATTCTAAAAACTCCTGTGTCTTTATCCACCCAAACTTCAGTAAAGTTGGCTCCAAAAGAAAACACCGAATGCTTCTTAAATTCTTCATCAGGTTCTGCTGTTCCTTCAGCTTCAAACAAATTGAGGTTTCCGGCTTGCATCATTTTAGCGATACCTGCATCAGCAGCTTTCAATCCTGATTTTTCTTCCAAAGCAGTAAGGGCATTTTCACAAGCTGCGCGCGCTCCATTTGAAAACGAAGCGGCACCCCAAGAACCACCGGAACCCGGAGTTTTAGGGAAATCTGAATCTCCCAATTCTACATCTATCTGGGATACAGAAATATTTAAATATTCTGAAGCGGTCTGTGCAATAATGGTGTAACTACCCGTACCTATATCGGTCGCATCCATTTGAATAGTAGCACGAACCTTAGTATCTTTAAGTTCTAAAATAACTTTAGCAGAAGTCTTCTGATAAGGGGCGCGTCGTGAAGCACCACTTACGCCGTAACCTACCAGCCAATTTCCTTCTTCTTTAGTTCCGGGCTCTTGTGGTCTGTTTTTCCAGCCAAATTCTTCAGCACCTATCTTGAGGCATTCATTGAGTAATCTAGAGGAAAAAGGTTTATCACTGCTAGGATCAACCTGTGTGTCATTTTTCACTCTAAAATCTACAGGATCCATTTTAAGTTTCCACGCCATTTCATCCATAGCAGATTCTAACGCAAAACTACCGGTTGCTTCTCCCGGAGCTCGCATTGCAAACGGAGTTTGCAAATTCATCGGCATCAGGCGGTGTGTAACTTTATTATTTGGTGTTTTGTATAACATCTTAGTAACCGTACCACAAGATTCTTGAAACTCTTCATAGGTAGAAGTGTGTGATAAGGTATCGTGTGATAGAGCCGTTAAGCTACCGTCTGACTTTGCACCCACTTGTATTTTTTGTTCGTTACGCTGTCTCAGATTGGTGTTGGTAAACATTTGATTTCGCGTAACGGTCATCTGTACTGGTCTGCCTATTTGTTTAGAAGCCATTACTCCCAAAATCACGTGCTGTTTTGCATGAAGTTTTGATCCAAAACCACCACCTACAAAAGGCGCAATTACCCGTACATTTTTCTTTTCAATCTGAAAGGTATCTGCGATTGTTATGGTTGCATCGTCTATTATTTGCTGACTTGCATATGCCTGAACATCACCATTATTCCAAGAAGCAATAATTGCATGAAGCTCCATAGGGTGATGATGCTCTATTGGAGTATTATATGTCTGTTCTAAAGTGACATCTGCTTCTGCCATTCCCTGCATTATATTACCTCTGGAATAGTCTGATTTTTCTGTGGGTTTGTATGCTTTACCTCGAGAACTGTCAAAGTCAATATCCGGTTTCTTTTCGCTATAAGTATATTTTACTAAACTTGCTGCATATTGTGCCTGCTCAAAAGTTTCCGCTATAACAAGACCTACGTACTCCCCGTAATAATGCACATCAGCATTTTGTAATACCGGCTGAATACTTGAAGTTGAAATGGCAGGCAATTCTTCTTCGTAATGCTTCAGTTTATCTGCATTCTTATAGGTAAGAATCTTAATGACTCCTTTTTGTTTTTCGGCTTCGCTGGTATCTATTGCTGTGATTGTACCTTTAGCTATCGTGCTGTTGATTCCTTGCGCATAGGCTAAATTTTTCACATTGAATTCTGAAGCATATTTAGCCAGCCCCATCACCTTAAGCCGACCTTCTACACGGTCTATTGGGTTTCCGGTTCCTATTGATATATCTGTATCCATTTCTTTAAATTTTGTGGTGATTTACTACTAAGCCGTTTTTGCCAGTGCTTGCTCTAATGCTCTCACGATTGCTTTTTTTCCCATTGTGACCTTGTATTCATTTTCAGAAAGGATTTTAGCATCTTTTAGCGCGAGTTTAGCAGCCTGTTCAAAATTGGCGGTTGTTGGCATCTTCCCGGTTAGGAACGCTTCAGCTTTAGTAAGTTTCCAGGGTTTGTGAGCAACACCACCCATAGCAAGACCAATATCTGTAATCATTCCTCCGAAAATTTTAAGTCCGGCTGCAACAGATATCAATGCAAAAGCATAACTGCTACGCTCTCTGATTTTCAGATAGTGATAATTGGTTTTAAATTTTGGCTGCGTTAAATCAATTGCCGTGATGATTTCCCCCGGAAGTATCGTATTATCTTTTTCCGGTTGCTCGCCTGGCAATCTGTGAAAATCTGTAAACTCGATAGTTCGTGATGTTCGATCCGGTTTTTGAAGGATCACAGTAGCTCCTAATGCTGCCAGCGCCACACACATATCTGAAGGATGTGTTGCCACACAGCTTTCGCTCCAACCAAAGATGGCGTGTTTTGCATTAGCACCTTCTAATGCACCGCAACCACTACCCGGCTCACGCTTGTTACACGGCATAGAAGCTTCAAAGAAGTAAGGGCAACGCGTGCGTTGTAATAAATTACCGCCGTTTGTTGCCATATTACGAATCTGTGCCGTAGCAGCAGATAACATCGCCATAGACAGTAGCGGATAGTTCTTTCTAATATCAGGATGATTTGCAGTTTCTGAATTGCTCAGCATTGCGCCAAGTGTAAAACCGCCGGTATCGTTTGATGTAATCGTATCAAAATCAAGGTCGGCAACTTCAATGATTTGTGAAGGTCTTTCAACATCCTCTTTCATCAAATCAACTAGATTTGTTCCTCCTCCAAGATATTTTGCTTCAGTATTGTTTGCAGAAGCCGTTAAAGCTTCTTGTATTGTTTTCGCTTGAGTATATGTAAATGGTCTCATAATTTGTTTTTTGGTCTGTCTCTTGGAAATTCAAAAGACATTAATCAGTGTGAAGAAAATAGGTTTAAGAATTACTCGCTTCATTCATTTGCTCCATAGTAGCAAATTTCCATTTTGGTTTTTCTTCAACACCAGATTGCACTTCTTTAACAGCCTGTACTATATTATTATAAGCCCCACAGCGGCAAATGTTACCAGACATACGTTCTCTGATTTCTTCCTCAGAAAGTTCTAAGTCGCTTTTAACAGTAGTAAAATCTTCTGTAACGTAACTGGCTTCTCCGTTTTTAGCTTCTTCCAATAGAGCAACAGAAGAACAAAGCTGTCCAGGAGTACAATAGCCACATTGATACCCGTCATGCTTTAAGAAAGCTTGTTGCATTGGATGTAATTGAGAATTCTCTGCCAGACCTTCTACTGTAGTAATCTTTTTGTCTTTACATGTGGCTGCAAGGCTTAGGCAAGAAAGTTTACGCTTGCCATCTATCAGTACCGTACAAGCCCCGCACTGACCATGGTCGCAACCTTTTTTTGTTCCTGTAAAGTGCAGGTGTTCGCGTAAAGCATCTAGTAAAGAAGTTCTGGAATCTAAAGTAAGGAGTTCTACTTTGTTATTAACGTGAAGTTTCACTTCTACCTCGTTTAAAAAGGCTTTTAAATCCTTAGGCAAATCTGCGTTTGTTGTGTTTCCAAACAATTCTGAAGTAAAATAAGAGGAAGCCATAACGCTTACTCCTGCAGCAGAAACCTTACCTAAAAATCGTCTTCTTGAATCTCCAAAGAGTCCTAACTGATTTAAAATTTGTTCTTCATCTTCGGTTAATTTTTCGTTTTCGTAATGTGCTTTTTTGTTGAGCTTTTTCATGAGCAAAAGATTGTAGTTTTAGGATAGTTAGCAAAATGATTTCCCAAATCAGATGTATAGCAATTTATATTTTAGAAGAAAAAAAAGAAGCTAAAACTATCGATTACAATATATTGCTTAAACAAATACTCCTTTAAAGATCAGTACTAAATGTCTCTTAAAGAAATCAATATGAATTCATAAATATTTAAATTAATGGAAAGTCTTTGAGTTTTAAGTCTAGTATTTCAGTATTAAAAAGAAAACTTTTGTTGGTAGATTAAGATTTAATACAGAAATTTTGAGAATATTCTAAACCTTTATGCACAAGCAATCAGTGTTCTCTTTTATTTCCCAATTGATTTGGGTTTACATCTTGTTATTTTCCGCAGTTTCGTTTAGTCAAAAACTAACTTCAGGTTTTAAGCACACTAATGCACTGATAAATGAGACGAGTCCTTATTTATTGCAACACGCCCACAATCTCGTAAACTGGCAACCGTGGAGTGAAGCAGCATTTGAGCAAGCGAAATCTCAAAACAAATTGGTAATTGTTAGCATAGGCTACTCTTCGTGTCACTGGTGTCACGTAATGGAAGAAGAAACTTTTTCGCAGGAAGATGTTGCGCAGGTAATGAATGAGAATTTTATAAATATTAAAGTAGATCGTGAAGAACGTCCTGATGTAGATCAAGTTTACATGACCGCAGTTCAACTTATACAAGGCCGTGTCGGCTGGCCGCTTAACGTGATTGTTTTGCCTAACGGTAAACCACTTTATGGCGGTACGTATCAAACCAAAACAGACTGGATTAAACTCCTAAACTCTCTTTCTAAAACCTATAAAGAACAACCGGAAAAAACTACTGAATTCGCAAATCGAATTGCAGCAGGTATTCAAGAAAAAAATGAATTTGGTACAGAAAAAGGAAGCGTTTTCTTTTCAAAAGAATTATTGAATACAAACATCACTACGTTAAAAGAAAATTGGGATTTAACCTATGGAGGATTAAAAGGACAACAGAAATTTATGCTTCCGGCTAATATCAACTTTTTACTAGATTATGTAATATTAAGTAACGATGCGCAAGCAAAAAAATATATCAAGCTTTCGTTAAATAATATGGCATTAAGAGGTGTTTACGATCACGTAGAAGGTGGCTTTTTTAGGTATAGTGTAGATACAAAATGGCAACTCCCACATTTTGAGAAAATGCTTTATGATAATGCGCAATTGCTTAGTGTGTATGCTAATGCCTATAAGGTTTTTAAAAACCCGCTCTATAAAGAACGTATTGAAGAAACCTATCAATTTTTAAATACCATTTTTAAATCAAAAAAAAGATGATAAGATCATCGTTTCTTGGAATGCGCTGTTGATTTCTGGGCTGGTGGATGTTTATAAGGCTCTGGGTGATGTTAAATATCTTCATGAAGCTCAGAAAGTTTATACTTCACTATTAAAGAATGCTTACAGGTTTCAAAATCTGGTGCATTCGTACAAAAAAAACAGCAAGCTCGTTGCTGCTTTTTTAGATGATTATGTTTTTATGACCAAAGCATCTTTTGATTTATATTCCGTTACAACAGAATTAGAATATCTGGATCAAGCCACTAAACTCTTAAACCAAACTAAAGAAAAATTTACAGATAGCGAATCAGTTTTTTATAAGTTTAATTCTGGGAAAGAATTGATTTCTAAAATCATTACCACAAATGATGGGGTTCAACCTTCGGCAAATGCGGTAATGGCACAAAACCTTCTCAAGCTAGGTCATTTCTATTATAACGAAGCTTATTTAAATGAATCTAAAAATATGTTGATCGCAATGCATGAGAAAATCGCTTCCTTTCCAGAAAGCTATTCACAGTGGTTTGCACTTCAACTCAATATGACTTTTCCGTATTATGAGATAGCTGTTGTGGGTAATAAAGCTCCTACTCTGCTCTCAGAATTTAATACCAAACATTTACCCAATGCTATCGTAGTAGGAAGCAGTAAACCTAAAAACCAAAATCTATTTGAAAGCCGTTTTGTAGCCGGTGAAACGTATATCTACGTTTCTGAAGAACGCGCTTGTAAATTGCCCGTGCAAACGGTTGATGAAGCATTAGAACAGATGGAAACCGAAAGATACTAATAACAAAAGTCCACCTAAATTGGTGGACTTCCATTCTATATGTTTAAGTTTCTATGAAAGATCTTCAAGTCTTTCAATAGTATTTAAAGACTTTTCAACCTCTAATTTCTGATTCTTAATCATAGAAGTAATTTCTGGACTAAAGTTTTTACTGTATAAAACTTCTTGATATTCTTCTACACTAGCTTTCTCACCACGGATGCATTCTTCTAAAATTGCTTCATCCTTATCTGAACTCAATGATTCTTTAACATTCATCCAAGTTCTATGTAAAGAGCCTGCAGCGCTTCCTGATTCTTTTGGTGTTTCATTTAAATTGACTAAAACATCACTGATCTCTGTTGAAAAGCGATTGCGTAAAGCTGACTTCTGTTTCAAATATTCTTTCAGATTTACATCCTTAGCTTTTACCATTGCTTCTTTGTATCCCTTTTCTGCATCATAATTTTTCTCTAATAAATGTTGAAGATTGGTTACTGTTTCTTCGTGAGATTTTCCTCTTGCTTTTTCTATCGTAGTTTGCATAATATGAATTGTTAGTTGAAAAATTTCTAATAAGGCTATGTATTTTTATAAGTAATACATCTTATTCGTTTTCTCACATAAAATTAAAATACAACTGCTCGTATATTATTTCAATTAATACAGTTTAACGTCTCTGCGTTAATTTAACTTAAGCTATAAGTCATTGTTAGTCGGGTTTTAAATAAATAGTTTTATAACTTAGCTCATTTAGTGAGAGCCGGTAAATTATGAGAACAACCCCCAGAACTTCTAAACAAAAAGAATACGACGACTTTGGTCTTGGAGAAAAAGCTACTGCTGGCCATTATAGAGTTCTAAATAAAGACGGCTCATTTAATATCAGAAAAGAAAATGTAGCTTTTTGGGAAAAAATAAATTTCTTCCACGCTTTAGTATCTATGAAGTGGATCAAGTTTTTTGCTATTGTTCTTTCCTCTTATTTCTGTGTTAATCTCATTTTTGCTTCGATTTATATGCTTATTGGTATCGAACACCTCACTGGAATTTATGGTACAACAACCGTAGAACAATTTGTTGAAGCTTTCTTTTTTAGTGCGCAAACCATTACTACTTTAGGTTATGGTCAGGTTGCACCTACCGGTATTTTAGCCAATATTGTTGCTGCTACAGAATCTATGATGGGACTTCTAGGATTCGCACTTGCTACCGGTATGGTTTACGGAAGATTTTCTAAACCGGCTGCAAAATTAAAATACAGTCAGAATGCGGTGATTGCGCCTTATAGAGAAATTAATGGTTTTATGTTTAGAGTAGTTAATCCGCACGGAAATCAATTGCTTGAGGTTGAAGCCAGCGTGTCGTTATCTATGCTTCGGGATAATTCTCAATTGAGAGATTTTTATACTCTTGATCTGGAACGTTCTAATGTGGTTCTGCTACCAGCTGCATGGACAATCGTACATCCTATAACTGATGATAGTCCGTTTTATAGAATTTCCAAAGAAGATTTTTTAAGAAAGGATGTTGAGATTATAGTTGTTATTAAAGCTTTTGATGAAACCTTCTCGCAATCTGTTTATTCCCGGTCTTCTTATAAATATGCTGAAATAGAATGGGGAGCAAAATTCACATATCTAATCTCGCACAAAAACGGAAAATCTGCCATAGATGTAAGCGGAATCAGCAAGACCGAAAAAGCCCTTCTTAATTAACGCTGATTAACAATACTTTTAAAGTTTCATTAAATAGACGGTCTTAAAGGTTGTAGATTAATATGTTTGTAAGACTTGCCTATGTAAGCAATTCAATTGTAACAAAACGCATTCAGAATTTATGAGAAGATCCCTATTTGAATTTATTTATAAACTACGGAATGTTCTTGCTCAAAAATTCAAGCAATACAATGCAAATCTACCTTATATCTTAACGGTTACCATTGCATTGATTATTGTAATAATTGGGACAAACCTTTTTATAGAGCTTACAGATACGCTAGAGTCTGAAACACTTTCCGCATGGGATACTTCCGTTACAGATTATGTACTTTCCTATAGAAATCCAGCACTTACTAAATATTTTATGTTTGTGACAGACGTTGGTGATTTGTATGGTTACCTGATTGTTCTGGGAATCTTCTTTGGAGTTTCTTTCTTTGTTTTTAAACGATGGAAGTATGTCTTGCAAACAACACTTGTTCTAGCTTTAGCATCAGTTTCTAATGTTATTTTAAAACGCTTTATAGATCGCGCGCGACCGAGTATAGAGCACTTAGTTTCAGTAGAAACATTGAGTTATCCTAGCGGTCACGCTATGAGCGCAATGGCTTTCTATGGGTTTCTCATTTATTTGTTTACGCAATTTAAAATGAATACACTTTTAAAATTTGTTTCTATAACTGTGCTAACCGCTCTTTTAATAAGTATTGGTATCAGCCGAATTTACTTAGGTGTGCACTTCCCTTCTGATATTGCAGGCGGATTTATAGCAGGATTTATCTGGGTGATCTTTTGTATTCTTTTATTCAACATCATTGAACTCTTTAAAAGAGATCCACAAACAAAATCCTAAAGCTTTTTAGAATGGATAACCGATTGCAAAGTTGAGTATAGGGTTTTCAAAATCCCAAGACCAACGTTCACCTTCGGCTAAACTAGGATCGTGAAAGGGTGCTCCAAGATCTAAACGAATTACAAAATTCTGAATATCTACACGCATTCCAAAACCACCACCTATTCCCAGTTGATTCATAAAATCACTACCAAAAGTATCGCCATCTAAGGCTTCGTTATCTGTAGTATTCCACACATTACCAGCGTCTACGAAAAATGCTCCCTGAAGTAAGCTAATTAACGGAAAACGGTATTCTAGATTAGCTTCTAACCTTAAATTACCGGTCTGGTCATAGTAACTGTAAGTTTGACTATCATCTGGTTGATAAGTACCGGGACCTAACGAGCGAGTTCTAAATGCACGCACGCTATAAGGACCACCCGCAAAATATTGCTTAGTATATGGCACAACATCAGAATTTCCATAAGGTATACCTATACCTGCAAAAAGCCGAGCTGCAATGGTTTGCTTTTCAGCAAAATTAAAATGATATCTGATGTCTCCATCAATACGCGCAAATTGTGCATATTCTAATCCAAAAATAGTTTGTGGTTTATCTCCACCAGCGATCAGACTCAAGCTGTTTCCTGCAGTTTCAAAATTTCCATTAAAATAGATTTGATGCTTTTTGCCGGTGTCCACCATTCCATTATAAATAAAGGAATACGTCAAACCCGAAATAAACTGCTGATCAAAACTGGTCTGTAAAAATGGATTTGCAGCAAGAATTTCATCAAAAGCAGCGGTGGTATTTGCAAGTGAAACATAATTTATAGAAACCGGATTGATCTCGTGCGTTACATATTTATTAGCCTGCCACACATAACCAAATTTAGCTTCCACAGAACCTAAAGTGAAATACTGCGTACGGTTTAAATAGGATACTCCCAGTTGCATTCTGGTTTTAGGAATATCATATTTAAAATAGTTCTTAGAAATTTCAATAGGAAAAAGCATTCTGGGGAAAATAAGTTCACCACTAACCCCTAGCTGAATACTAGATGAACCTTGGTTGTTACCCGATCCTCCGGCTTGTATTTCATAAGCCCCATCTAAAGAAATATTCAAGGTTTCACCACCTTTAAACAAGTTTCGATTTATAAAAGTAAGGCCCAAGCCCGGCCCGGAAAATCCATTAGATTTTGTTACAGCTTTTACTTCTGCGCGTACTGCACGCTTATTTAATGGCGATAAGAAAATATTTGCAGACAACTGCCCTAGACTATCTTCATCATTATTTTCTAGCTCATCATATCTGATATTCACAAATTTATATGCGCCTATAGAACCCAGACGTCTTCCTGTTGCTTTTGAAGTTGACGGACTATAGAAATCACCTTCTTCGATTAAAACAAAAGGATCTAAGCGTTTGGGTTTAAAATACACTTCATCTTGAATGAAATCTTTTTCTGCAAAGCGGATTGTATCTAAAGCTGTGCTATCTAAGTCTACCCGATTATTAGGGTAGATATTTACCTTAGCGATTTTATAAGGTACAATTGATTTCTTCGGAACGTCTTTTTTTAACCTTAGAAACAAGTCAAATTTTTTGTTCTTATACTGATTAGTATCGGTCTCAAAAATTAAAAATCCAGAGTTGAAATTATAATAACCTTCTGCTTTTAAATACGTATCAATACGTTCCCGCTCTGCTTTCATTGCATTAAGACTGAAACGCATATCAGGTTTAATTAAGGTTTCTGAAAACGAGTTTTTTATTTTACCATAAACTGGAAGCGTATCATTATCTAACTGAAAAGTTTTGAGTCGGTATGGTTTAGATAAGCATAAATTATAAATAGCCTCTGCCTCTTTATTTGCGGTATCACGCACAATTTTTGAGTTTGCCACACTGTAAAAAAAGCCTTTATTTTCTAAACGATTCAACAGAATTTGCTCCATCTCATAGGTTTCAATATCTGTATCATAAAGAGGTTCCTGACCCATTTTTTTATTTAGAAATTTATTTATAAAACCCGGTTTTTCCCTATTGGCTTTATAATGAAAATACAAACCCGGATATCCACCCAAAACCGAACTTATGGGCTCTGGTCGTAAAGCAGCTTTTAAATCCAATTCTATATCTGCAATATCATTTACAACAGAATCTGGCGTAAGTATGACCGTTTCTTTAGTATATAGAAACTTATCTTCCGGTATAAAACGGTCTACTGAACAACTGTATAGAAACAATACAGCAAGAAGAGTAAGTAAAATTTGAGCTGTACTTATCGAAAAAATTGTTTTTTTATTATTCATTACTTTCATTCTCCTCTTCGGTTTTTGCAGGAAACATGGATTGCCACAATTCTGTAAACTTGTTAAACTCGCGTGTAAACAACAGTGAAATTCCGTTTACGATTATTTGCCCATCAATTATATTCTCAAACTGACTGCGTCTGTATCCGCGTAAGCGATACCTGCCATCTTCGGTTAATAAGTATTCTATACTAACATTTCCCACTACAGGTGCAGTTCCGTTATCAGAATTACCGCTTCCCTGAAGATCTACAGCACTACCTACACTCACTACAAGACGATCATCAAATAACTTTTTTTGAGCTGCAACATCCAGTGTTGTACGATCTTGCGGTGCACTACCTTGATAATCTGTGTAACTATCCAGACCAAAATTGAGGTCAAAACCGGTATTACCTAATAATTTATCAGAAAAAACATTCAACTGATCTGAAATAGCATCGTTCAGGTTATCCCGTGCAATACTTGCCGTTCCGCCTCCACTACCATCGCTGGAAGAACTGGGGAAAAAGCGGTTGAGAACCAATAATGAAAAAACCTGTTTGTTAAGTTCGTTCTCCTGTTGATTCAGTTGTTGTACGCGCGTATAAACCTGACCACCTACTGCTCCTCTGCTTGCCTCAGGAATATCTAAATTGAAATTGATAACTGGCTGCATCAATTCTCCATTGATATTAATATAAACCTGAAAGGGAACCTCCTGACGGTATTGCATTTGCGTGCTCAAGTCTGCACCACTAGTCTGTGAAGCCATCAAGCCACTTGCTGAAGTTTCAACACTATAATAGGCTTTGATGTCCAAATCTGCATCAAACGGATCTCCAGACCAGGTTATACGACTATCAGGAGCTAGCTCAAATCTTCGGTTTACCAGATTGTAGAGGTTCATCTCATAATGACCTTCTGTAACATCATAACGACCGCTTAACGTCATTCTTCCGTTAGGATACATATCAAACTCAAAATCACCCGTACCGCTTACCTGAAAATTATCACCTGTTTGTTCATCTATAATTAAATTAAACTTGGCTCCTTTTGCAATTTTAAAAGCAGCATCAATTGCAAAACCAGAAACTGTATAAGATTCCTCTTCTCCATTAGTCAATATTGCGTCTGGATTTTCTTTATTTACAAAAATCACAACACCATCTTTCGACTCAATCTGTACCTCAGAGGGTGGAAGCACATAGGTAACATCTGTTGCTGAACTCACAGTTAGATCTAAATTAACCTTAGGCAGTATTAAATCTCCCGTAATCTTAGTTTCAGCATCAAAAACTACAGTCCCGTAAACCAAATCAAAATCATCTTTTGTTGAATTTAAAGCTTTGAAATTTTCAGCCTTCATCGTTAGGTCAAAAGTTGGATTCACAAAACTTTCGGTACCTACTTCTCCATTAACCACAATAGCATTTGAACTGGCATCCTGAATTTTAAAATCACTAAAATATACCGCCTTATTGTCTAGTTGAATTTCTTCGTTGGCTAATAAAAACGGAGCATTCAGTTTAGTAACTTCAAATTGTGCCTGATTGAATTTAAAATTACCTTCATATTTCGGTTCTAAAGTGGTTCCGCTTAGCGAAATTGTTCCACTTATAGTTCCTGAGGCTTCAGAAAGTTCTCCCATCGAAAAGTTCTCCAATGCATTTACATCGAAGCGATTCATATCTAGACTCATATCAATAGAAGCGGCTGTTTCGTTAGCTGTATAAGTACCGGTAAGCTCCATATCTGCTACACCTTCTTTTATTTTTAAATCAAAATCATATCCCTTATTTACTATTGAATTTCCGGTTGCAGTAAGCACGCCCATATTAGTCTCTATAACCTCAAAATCAATAATTTTAAGATCCAGTACCATCCCTGGACTTGTATATGGATCCTCTACTGCAAACTGACCGCTGAGTTTCCCCCTTGCAAGAGACTCGTTTGGATTTAACAGCGACATAATATTTGCCAGTTTAAAATTGATAAAACTAACACCCAAATGTTCTTTAGAAATACCCGAAAGGTTATTACCGGCTTCAATTTGCTGATCCTGATATGACAAAACAAAATCTTCAAAAATGGTATTAGACTCTGTAAACGTTATACTATTATTGGGATTTACGTCCCATTTTTTAGTGTTCAGAATAAAATCTTCAGGATCTATACTTACCTTAATATTATCTTCTTCAAGCATTATTTTAGATAACACATGCATCAGTTTTTCTTCATCATGCATAGACAAGAAATCTAAATACATCATACTGTTTGTAACCCTTCCGCCCAGACGGGTATTTTTCATATCTACAGGACCTGCGATCAGCTCTTTAAGCCCCAGACCAAAATCCATATTTTCCTTATCAGAACGCATTTTAAAAGCCAGACTGTCTATGGTATAGCCGTTATAATTTATATATGGCAACTCGATATCTGCGGTAAGTGTTCGCTTATATTCATCAAAGTCTATCGCAATATCTACAGTATCTAACTCTCTAAGATTCGGTATAAATACTTCACCTAAAATAGGTGCCTGATGCACAGAACCCCGAATTTTCATCAGAACAGGATTTACAAGGGTATCTATTTTAGAATCCTTATCCAAATAACGTTTAAAATGACGTTGAACAGCAGTCAAAAATTGTTGCGGACTCGCATTAGATTCTAAATCCAGACTTAAAATACGATTGCTAATATCTAAAGATGTGGTATCAGGTTTTACAAAAATAGCAATATCTAAATCGCCCAATTGATAGGCTTTATCATCGTAAACAGCCACTCCTCTATTAATCTCAGATTTGATCTCATAATCTTCAGGAACTCCTTTAAAATAACCTTTGAGTGTAAGAGCAGTTTTGATATTTTGTTCGGTTAAACCTAGAGCTTGCAGATCTGCTCCAATAAGGTCTAAGTCAACGGTAGCTGCAGAAGCTACAGAGTCCAGAATTACAGAAGCGTTTAACTTCATGTTCAAATTATCGTCTTTGTAAGCCGAAACTAAATTCCCTTCTCCATTTTTAAAAGTTCCGTTGAGGTTAAGATCTTTAAAAAGATAATCATTAAAACCTAAGCTGTCAACCGTGGCTTTTAATGTTGCGTTAAGGTCATTTAATGTGCTACCAGAACCTGTAGCGGTCAGTTTCATATCTAAAACGCCCAGCATCTCATTTTGCATCAAAGTACCCAGTTGAATTTGCGTAGCGATAACATCACCTTCAAAATTTATAGTTTCACCAAAACCAGCTGTACCATCTAAGCTTACCACCCCATCTGTAGTGGTCAATTTGCTTTTTGTAATGATTTTTGTTGTGTTTCCTTTAAAAGAACCCGCAAGCTGAACATTTTCAGGTAATTGAACGCCTAACTCCTGCTCATTTAAAAATCGATTCAGATCAGGTTTTGTACTGTTAACTTTATAAACCGGAATATTAAAGGCTAATTGCTCAGGAGTTGTCGCATTATAGATAGATCCTTGAAGGCTTAAGTTGGTTTGACTTCCCCAACTAAAACGTGTGGGTTTTATATTTAAAGCATCAAGACTACCGCTCATTCTTAAGCTACCGGTTAGTAAACGCTTACTTAAAGTAGCTATATATTCATTACTTCTTAAGTCTGGCTGAAACCTAAAAACCGTGTTAAGATCTGCTACAATTTGTGGTATTTGTAAATTAAGTTGAGCTGAACCGGGATTTTCAATTAATCCATCTAACGAATTATACTTGAGCTTTGCATCTCCCTGAAGTTTATTCTGATTGAGCGCAAGTGATAGATTGTTGAAATCAAGATTTTGATCCGTTACATTTAAATTGAATGCTAACTCCTCTAAATTCAATCCTGAAGCTTCGATAAAACTAGCTGAGATAAAATCAGCTTTAAATGCTTTATCCTTCAACTGAATGTTTTCGATATCCAGATTAAGATCGGTTAGTGCTATGGCATTCGCATTAAAAATACCCGGAGTAACTTGCGCACCGTCTAATATATAATTTATGGAGTTATCAGCAAGATTTATACGATCAATCAGTATAGTAAACTCCGGCCAAACTGAAGTTGAAGCAGTTGAAGTTTCAGCAGCAGCAGGTTTTTCAACTGTTGTCATCGCCACCTGAACAACCGAATTATTGAGCAGTACTTCCCCTATTTCAGCATAATTAGTTTGTAAATCAACTTGTGGAATATCGGTCTCAAAATCTCCTAGTTCTGCTACTGCAGCGATACCATCTGGCACTGAGGTATAATCTACCGTAACCTGATTGATTCTTAAATTCTGCACGCTGAACTTAGGCATAGGAACTTCAGAAGAATCCTCCGAAACCGGTAACGGTTTAGTTTGCTTATAAACAAGCTTTGTATCATTTAAATAAACGTCACCCACATCAAAGTTCATATTCTCAAGATCTGTCTTACGCATATTCAGCTCCAGTTCTTTGAGATTTAAACGAGCTTGCATACCCCCCACTTCATCAAGGTAATTCAGATCAAAATCTTTAAAAGTAAAGTCTCCTAGATTGAGTTGAAGCGCCGTTGTATCTGCAGCAGTTTGATTTACCGTTGTAGTATCGGTAGTAGCAAAAGCATTTATTAAAAACTGGTAATTAAACCCTGCAACCGAATCTTTTCTGATCACGTTTGCTTTAGCCCCTTCCCAGGTTACGTCATCTACACCTATTGCTCCTCCTTTAATTATTGACCACAATGGTATTTCTGCTTCAAGATGTTTGCTGTAAACCAGCGTATCTCCTTTTGTATCTTCCAGATAAAGACCATCTAAAGAAATATTTCCATCAAAAGTCACAAAGAGTTTTTTGATTTGAATCTCTGTATTGGTTTTATCTGTAATGTAATTAATCGCTTTATCTACGATAATACCTTGCCCCCACGGACTGCGAATAAAAAGCACCAAGAGTAAAAATAAAAGGAGAATAACCGCAAGTGTCTTACCAAGAATTCTCAGGATTTTAAAAAAAATGCGCTTGCCTTTTTTACTCATAGAAACTATTATAACAAAGTAGGTGTATAAAGAACTTTGAAAGTGCTAAAATACTATTAATACTAGCGCTCAAAACACTATCTCATATTAAAACCTTGTTATAATTTTCTATAAATGCAGTTAAAAATGCCTTGAAAACGATAGCCAAACCCTAGCTTACAAAAAAGAAAAGATATGAGTACTAAAGAGAAAACAAAAGCAGATTACAATTCTGATCTTACCAAAGATGACCTAGACATTTTAAATCAAAAGAATATCCATAAAGATGGTGGTGTTGATGAGCAATTGCGTGATCGCGTAAAAGATGTAGATTTCACAGGTAAAGATTTAGACATTCCTACGGAAGAAAAAACGACTAATCTTAAGGATGAAGAAAACAAATTGTATAGTCAGGGAGGTTCCAGAAATAACAACCTGGAAGAACAAAAAGGCGAGTTATAAAATTTTAAAATACACTAAACCAAAAGCAAAGAAAGAGGCGCAAATTGCGCCTCTTTCTTTGCTTTGTCTAATAAAATATTATTCTTTAACTATCATAATGTTTGCTTTAACTCCTGTGAGTAAATTCCATTCATTAGAAACTATTACATTTCCAGAATCATCATAAACTATAAATGCCGCAGTATTAGGACCTGAAGAACCTTGATTTAAAGCTTTGAATGAAACCCTATTAAAGCCTGGATTTAATGGAACATAAAAACTTGACCACGAAGCTGTAAGCCAAATACTAGGTACGACTATCTCATCGTTAACCAGCACAGCAACACGATCACCATCTACAAACTGATAATCTCTACACATTATTTTTACCTGCTGAGCACCACTGTGAAAGGTTCCCAAATCCTGATCAGATTGATGAGCTGGCATGTTTGAACGATCACTCGTTCGATTAGCCTCACGATCATTCATAATATCTGTATACCGCTGACCGGCATCTGCAAAATCTTCCCGTTTTAGCATATAAAAATTAGAAGATTCTGGAGCTTTTAAAACAGGACGTTCTACCAGTTTTCCATCAGAATCTAGCATAAGACCACCTCGCGATGCAGGAACATCTGGCTTAGCTTTAGGAATATCTGCAGGAACGGGTGTGGGGGTACCGGTTGAATCTTCTACAGCTGGTATTTTAAATGAACCCGAAGAATTATCTATCTGCGCTTGCATAGCAAAACTCATAAAAATAAAAGCACACACAAGCCCAAACTCCTTAATGTATTTGTAAAAATGAGAATTATATTTCGGTGTTTTTTTCAAGTGTTCTTTATCTAACAATAATTACGTGATATACTGCAATATGTTGCAACGCAGCACAAATTTAATTTTTAATAGTTAAACAGAAATCGTGCCAGTAGTTTTTAGCTAATAATTATACTTTATAATATTCTTAAAAAATCGTAAATTCAAAATAAAAAAAATCAACATGTGCTTATGAAAACTTATAATTCCTTAAAACAAACTGGTTTTCCTGCTCTTTTCAAGATTATTTTAATTTTTACGGCAATTCTATTTATACAGAAGTACGGATTAGCACAAGAAACTAAACAATTAATTGAATACAAGGGAAGGATTATTGACCAAAACACTAAAGATCCTTTGCCATTTGTAAACCTCGAAATTGCCGGAACTAACATTGCAACAGTCACTAATTCTGAAGGTGATTTTTCGCTTAAAATTAATGAGGCGATGCCTCAGGCTAAAGTTTCCGTTACCTATCCCGGCTACAAAAAACTGCTTATCATACTTGCAGATTTCACTAATATTAAAAACACAATTGAATTAGAGCCTCAAGCTTTAGAACTTGATGAAATAAATATTACTCGCCCTAAAGATGCAAAAAGCTTGATCTCTAAAGTATTTGCTAATCGAAAAGATAATTATCTCGAAGAGCAAACCTATATGACCGCATTTTATAGAGAAGCTATTAATAAACGTAATCGCAGCGCATCTCTAGCAGAAGCTGTAGTCGCTATAAAGAAACAACCCTACATCAATGCAGGCAATGATCTTGTTGCCATTTATAAAGCTCGCAAAAGTACAAACTACAATAGACTAGATACCTTGGCTATCAAATTACAGGGAGGACCATTAAACGCTTTATATGCGGATTTGGTAAAGTATCCGGAGTATTTTATGACGCTGGAATCTTTATCTAATTACGAATTTAATTTTGGAGAGTCACTTATGAATGACGGTAAAATGATCTACGTAGTAAATTTTAAACAGAAAGAAACCATCATTGATCCGCTATACTACGGTAAGCTTTATATCGAAGCTAAAACATATGCCTTAACTAATGCTATATACAATATAAATGTAGAAAACAGAGAGTTGGCTTCTGCCCTATTTGTCAAGAAAAAACCCAATCGCGTAAAAGTTTATCCTACCGAAATCAGTTATCGTGTAGATTACAGAAATACAGACGGTAAATGGTATTATGGCTACAGCAATGTAAATCTGGAATTTGTAGTGAACTGGAAGCGTAAATTATTCAATAACAAATATCGAATTACAAGCGAAATGCTTATAACCGATTGGGAGCTGCAGATAAATGCTGAATCTATTTCAAACCGAACAAAATTTAAAGCAAGTACAATTCTAGCTGATGAAGCTTCGGGTTTTGCAGATCCTGATTTTTGGGGAACCTACAATGTCATAGAACCGGAAAAATCTATTCAACAAGCTATTGAAAAAATCCAACGGCAGATTAAAATGGTAAAATCTTAAAAACAAGGCATACTAATTGATACATTTTTAAATATTAACTTAAAAATGTATCATTATGAGAGCTTCTACTAGTGTAAATGCAGGATCTATGGCAGACATCGCCTTCTTGATGCTGATTTTCTTTTTAACTACAACTACTATTGCAACAGACAAAGGATTAGATCAAACTTTGCCGCAACCCTGCGAACAAGGTGATTGTTCCTCTGAAATAGCAGAACGAAATATATTTCAGATTTCGGTGAATGGTGATGGTGATTATTTGATTCAAAATCAAAAAATGCAGCTTTCTGAATTGAAACAAAAGTTAATTGAATTTATTGAGAATACAGATAATTTGGAATCAATGCCAGCTTCCCCTCAAAAAGTTTATGTTAATTTAGATATCTCTAGAAGCTTAAATTATACGAATTATGTTCAGGTTCTAGACGAGGTTAAAGCTGCTTATTCAATTTTACGAGAAAACTATAGCAAATTAAAATTTGATAAAACCTACATTCAGCTTTCGGCATTAGAGACCCAGCATGTTCTCAAAGCGTATCCATTTCAATTAGCAGAATCTACGGGTATAGCAGAAATCAACCAGGAATAAGATTCCCACCTTTAATCTCTTTAGCAATAACATCAGAGAATTTTTTAAGGTTATAGGGTTTAGTTATGACATCATTCATACCACTCTCTTTAACCTTTTGTTTTACGTAAGAAGCTTCAGCAGCCGTCAAAGCTATAATGGGAGTTGACTTATCAAAAACACGTATAGCTTTTGAGGTCTCATAACCATTTATACCCGGCATATTAATATCCATAAGTATCATATCAAAATGATGCTTACGCGTGCGTTCTAAAGCCTCTTCGCCATTTTGAGCTTCAAATATTGTAGCATGCTGATTCTCAAGAACACGTCTGGTAACCATTCTATTAATCTTATTATCATCTACTATCAAAATGCGTAGATCTTTAAGATTAGTGAGCTCTAATTCTTCTTCAGAACTTCGAGACGTGTTTTTACCTATTACTTGTTCTGGTGTAGCTTCAGCAAACTCAATTGCAAAAGTAAATACGCTTCCTTGTTCAGGCTCACTCTTAAGCGTAATATCTGAGCCCATTTTATTCAATAACTTACGTACGATAGGAAGACCAAGACCAGTCCCCTTATTCTCAGATTGTATACCGTCTAACTGACTGAATTCATCAAATATTGACTCGTGATTTTCTTTTGGAATACCTATTCCATTATCTTCAATTTCAAAGCGAATTTTATACAGACCGCTGCTTAAAATTTTACTTCGAAGACGAATGGCTATAATTCCTTTTGGAGTGAATTTGACAGCGTTACCTAAAATATTGAGTAAAATCTGAGAGATTCTTCTAGAGTCTCCTACAACATAATTAGGCACTGAAGAATCTACATCACAAATAATCTGACAATTAGAGTTCTTTAAACTATTCTGCTGAAAACTACTTACAAGCTCTTCAACCAACAACTTAATATTGAAAGGTTTCTTTATAAGTTTAAAATTATCATCCTCAAGTTTAGAAATATCTAAAAGGTCATTTATTATATCAAGAAGATGATCTGCACTAAATTTTAAAGAACCTATTTCTTCTTTATAATCTGCAAAAGCATCTTTCTTTTCTAATATTGAAATAATACCTGTAACCCCGTAAAGTGGTGTACGCATCTCATGACTCAATGTTGAAAAGAATTTGGTCTTAGAGCGTTCACTTTTTACCGCAAGGTCTTTAGCCTTTTTTAAATGTTTATTATTAATTTTTAGATTTTTGATCAACCCTAACCTCAAACGCTCACTATAAAATAAATAAGCAAGAAACAAAACCATAAGGCCAATTATCGAACCCAGAAGAACTGATTGCGTCTTTTTACGCTGTAAATCCTGATCTAAAATTTGCTGTTTTAATTCGGCATCATTACGAGCACGTCTTAACTCTTCAGCCTCCATATGAGCTTGAGCAAGTTGAAAGGTCTCCTGACTAGTAACCTGTTCTTTGTTTTTGTAATAATACAAATAGCGCTTGTAAACTTTTAAAGCCTGCTTCGGTTTACCGTATTCTGTAAGAAAATCTGCAAAATGATTGTAAAAGTCAAGCGCTAAATAATCCATCTTTTTTTCTTCAGCTAAATCATAAGCCGTATTATAATACATAAAAGCCCTATCCGGAAAATCAAGACCTCTATAATAATCTCCCCAGAGAATATTTATATAAACCTTTGGATCATCATAGTAAAAGTACGCTCCATCATAGCTTTTCTCAGCTTCTTTGAGATAAGGGTACATCATCGTGTAATTTTTCTCATCTCTATATAGCTCTGCAATATTTAATGCAGCATCTAAAAACTCACCATCATTGAGGCGACGTTGAATCTTAAGGGACTCTTTATAAAAATCTAAAGCTTGATTACGCGTCTCTGGATATTCAGAAAGACTAGCAGCCAAATTATTATACCCCCAAGCTATTAACGTATCATTTTTAGAAATCTTTGCAAAATGTAAAGCTTTTTTGGCGTAGTCAAGAGCAGGAACAGAGTCCTGTAGCTGATCATAAGTAATACTTAATAAATTATAACCATGAAAAAGAAAGCCAGGTTCATTTCTTTTTTCTGCCTCATTTATAAGTGAAGAAGCCATTTCTATAGCCAGATCGTATTCTTTATTATCTGTAACTTCAAGAATACTATCTACTTGTTTCTGAAGATTTTTTTGTTGGTAAATTAAAACAGCTTTGAAGCCACTCGCTCCACTAGCTTTGTTAAAATAACAAAGTACAAATAGAGCAATTAAAATTATAATGGACTTACGTTTCAATGAGTTGAGATTTTAAAGCAGGTCAAAAATAAATTTTTAACGTTAAAAAATATCTTTTTATCCGACATTTATTCCGTTCAAATATTGAAATATTAAATAAAAGTGTTATATATAAATTAATTTAGTCTTTATTTGTAGTAATTTTACTACAGACATAAAATGAATTTTCTTCTCTATTCAGTACTTTAGAAATCGTTTATATTTGCGACTTCAAAAAGCTTAAAATGAATATTATCATCAACCCCACTTACTTTCCGGATATTATAACTACTGCAGCGCTTATTCAAGCTGATAACATAACCTTAGAGGTCTGTGATAATTATCAAAAACAGAGCTATAGAAACCGAATGTACATAGCTACGGCTAATGGTAAATTGCTTCTCAACATACCCATAAAGCACACAAAAAAAGAAGGTCATAAAAAAACTGCTGAAGCTTTAATAGAAAATAATTTCCTATGGCAGCGACAACATTGGCGTTCTCTTGTTATTGCATACAGAACTTCACCTTTTTTTGAATTTTATGAAGATGATCTTTATCCTATATTTCACAAAGAATATAATTCTCTATTAGAATTCAACCGAGCAAGTATTGCTTGTGTTTTAGAAATGCTGGATGTTGATATAGACTTGGCGCTTACTCAGAGATACATTAAAGATTATTCTGACAAAACTGATCTGAGATTTTTAGCAAACGCAAAGCGAAAAGACAAATTAAAAATGCCTGCTTACAGACAAGTTTTTGAAGAACCAAACGGTTTTATATCTTATCTAACCGTTCTAGATCTCATCTTCAACCTAGGTCCAGAAGCAATTACTTACTTAAAGAATTTGGATTTGAATCTATAAATTCAATACTGCTTCGATAGGAAAATGATCTGAGTACTCAACATCAAAGGTTTTAAAAGCTGCCACTTCAATCTGTGGATCTGGTAAAATAAAATCTATTCGCAAGGGAATAATATCGAATATAAAGGTCTGGCCAAAACCACTACCTTTTTCTACAAAAGCATCCTTTTTTTCTCCTCGTATTTTATGATAGGTGTAAGAGAACACCGTATTATTAAAATCTCCTGCTACAATTTTCTTATAACGACAATTTTTCTCGTGAGTCAAAAATAAATTGGTTTGTTCTTGCTGCTTTTTAAAGGATCTTCCTAACCTTCCTATCAATGACTTCGTATTTTCTTTTTCAAGCGCTCCCAGCTCAGGAGTTAGCGCTAGAGACTGCATATGCATATTATATATGCGCAGCGTGTCCTTATCTTTTACAATATCAGCAAAAAGTGCATTATTAAAGGTGCTTTCAAACTCGAGCGAACCGGCTTTAACAATTTTATATTTAGAATAAATAGCTTGTACATTAGCGTGCTTTCCATCTTTTTCTCCAAAATAAGAATACGGGTAATCCAGTTGCGGAGCTCCATGTTTTGAAAATTCTTGAAAACAAATGATATCAGGATTAGTCTTTTCTATAAGATCTAAAACACCTTTTTTAATCTCTTCGGAAGAAAAAATTTCACTTCTAAAAACGTGTGCGTTATAACTGAATATTTTTAGTTGTCTTTGAGTTTTTACAATTTGATCTGGCGCTATTCCTGAACTTAATTTATACAACGTACTTCCTTGAAAAAACCAAATAATCAACACTAAAGCAGAAAGTAAAAGTTGCTTTTTTAAAAGCAACAACCAATAAATAACAAACAAAATATTTGCAGCTATCAATACGGGAATAACCAAGGTTAAAACCGATAAGGGTGGGAAAATTTTAGGTGGAAAATAAGGTAAAATATAGCTTACTAGTAATAACACAGCAAATAAGCTGTTGAGTAAAAAGACTAATTTGTTCCAAAAGCTTAACTTCTTCATTAATTTTCCTTTCCTGCTTTAAAGAGAAAATCTTTATCTTCCTTAGACAAGCTGTCGTAACCACTTTTACTGATTTTATCTAAAATGGTATCTACACGCACTTGCTTTTCACTTTTAGACATTCCGGCTGCTGGGCGCTTGGTTGCTGTTGATCTGTTTTTATAAACCGTTTTCATTTTGGCTTTCTTTTCAGATTTAGGCTTCGGTTTAAAATAATTTACAACTGTATTCATAAATCGCTCCCACCAGGCTCCTATATCATTTCCTTTGCCCAATTGCTGAGCATAAGCATAACCAAAGATTGCCCCTCCCACATGCGCAAGTAATCCGCCTGCATTACCAGAAGATGGGATTTGTATCAAATCAGTAAGCACAACAAAGACTCCTATATGCCAGAGTTTGACATTGAAGAAAATAATGCGTACTTCAGTGTTAGGCGTATATGCAGCTATAAAAATCATTATCGCTCGTACCGCAGCACTGGCTCCTACTAAATAAGCGCTAGAGCTAATCAAGACCGGAAACAGGTTATATGCAGTTACGAACAGAACTCCGCCAGCTAAGGCTCCCAGAAGATAAATGGTTAAAAAGCGCTTTTCGGTAAAAAGATTTAAAACAATTTGACCAAACCAGTATAAAACCAACATATTCCAGAAGATATGCCAAAAATCACCGTGTAGAAAGGCATATGTAAGTAACGACCAAGGCTGAATAATTAATCTCCCTAAATCTGTAGGCAAACTAAACCACTGGGTAATAACCGCACCAGAATTGAGCACCCATTCTAAAAGCATAAAACCTATCCAGATCAAAACATTGATCACGATAAGTTTTACAACAATATTTGCTGTTTTAAATTGGTAACTTAGACTGGGACTTGCCATATTTTAATACCAGCGTTTATCATTAAAACTATTCTTTTTCCAATACCACATCATTATAAATCCAAAGATTGCTCCTCCAATATGAGCGAAGTTTGCAATATTCTGACCAAACAAAGAAAAACCAGTAACACCAGAAAATAAATCTAAAAGAATTAACCCAGGTATAAAAAATTTAGCCTTGATCGGTATCGGTAAAAATATGAGCATCAATTCTGCATTAGGGAATAGCATTCCAAAAGCCACCAACACTCCATATATTGCTCCAGAAGCTCCTACTGCTGAAGTGGAAAATGCCTCAATCATACCACGTACTTTCTCAGGATCTCCTACATTAGGATATGAATATTGACCAGATTGTTGAATACCCGTAAATGCTTTATTTAGTGTTTCTGATATTTCTGCTGGAGTCAAACCGGCATTTATTAAAACCTCATAACCCGCCTGATAATGATAATACCCCACTAAAGTATGTATTAAAGCAGCTCCCAAACCTGCTGAAAAATAAAAGAATATAAACTTATTACGTCCCAACGTCTGCTCTACAGGACCTCCAAAAGCCCATAGCGCATACATATTAAAAAGAATGTGGAAAATACTGTTCTGGTCGTGCATAAACATATGCGTAAAAGGCTGCCAGAACTGAAAATTAGGATTCTCAGGAAACCACAGTCCAAAGAGTTGAACCGCGTTAGGTAATAAAAATTGTGATCCTAAAAAGAAAATCACATTGATGATTAAAAGTACTTTTACAGTTTCAGTTATTCTACCCATTAATCTGGTTTGAAATGTTTAAACGCACAATGGCGCTTTTAATTATGCGTTAAATTTACGATCCAGCTCGTCTACAGTAAGCGTAATAAAGGTTTTTTTAAGAAATGGAGACATCGTAGGTTCTGTACAGGCAAATAATTTGTTGACCAAATGCTCTCTGGACAATTCGTCTAATTTCTCACCGGTTTTAACAGCCATACTTTTTGCCATACTTTTTGCCAAAACATCGGTCTGACTAAAACCGGTGTCTGGCACTTCTTGTTCTACATCACTTAATAATTGTTCCAAAACGATAGAAACTTCACTTTCCTGAATACTCGCAGGTATACCAGAAACTTCAAGAACACCGTCTTCGGGCATATCAAGTGCAAAACCTGTATTCTCTAAAGACTCTTTTAAATCTTTAAATATTGCAAGTTCGGCGGGAGAATAATCCAATCGTAAAGGAAATAGCAATTGCTGACTCACAGATTCTTTCACAGTAATATTCCGAAGGAATTCTTCATAAAGCACACGTTGATGCGCTCGCTGCTGATCTATAAGCATCATACCACTCTTTATCGCGCTTACGATATATTTATTATGTAGCTGATAGGTATTTGCTGAATCGCTATCCGTTTCTTTTAAATCGTTAAACCCTTTGCTCTCGTGTTCTACAAAAAGAGATTCCGGTTCCGATTCATTTTCTATTTGTAAATGACTGAAAGAATTAGAACTATTTCTTTTATCAAGTCCTTCGTAAATATTCTCCCATCCCGCTGCACTTTTCTTTTCGTAATGAGGAGTTCCAGTAAAGCTATTGGTCTTCACTTTCTGCTCTTGCTCAAACGGATTAAAATGACGGTCTACTTCTACTTTGGGTACTTGCGCTTCTTTATTTTTATAGGAATACGGAGTATCCATATTAGATTCTCGGTTAAAATCAAGTACCGGAGCAATATTAAACTGACCTAAACTGTGTTTTACTGCTGCGCGTAAAAGTGTATAAATCGCGTGTTCATCTTCAAACTTCACCTCTGTTTTAGTTGGGTGAATATTGATATCGATTGATTTAGGATCAACTTTTAGATAGATGAAATAACTCGCTCGCGCACGATCTGGTAACAAACCATCAAAAGCAGCACTCACCGAATGATTTAAATACGGATGTTTGATAAAACGATCATTGACAAAGAAAAACTGTTCTCCTTTAGTTTTCTTCGAAAATTCAGGTTTTACGATAAATCCGTCAATATTTACAATCTCTGTATCTTCAGTAACCGGCACCAGTTTCTCATTGGTTTTTGGCCCAAAAACACCTACAATTCGTTGACGTTTATTCGCTTTAGGTAAATTAAATAGTTCGCTATCGTTGTGATATAACATAAACACAATAGACTCATGAGCTAATGCTACACGCTGAAACTCGTCAATTATATGACGTAATTCTACAGAATCTGATTTAAGGAAATTTCGCCTTGCGGGAATATTGAAAAATAAATTTTTTACAG
This sequence comes from Leeuwenhoekiella marinoflava DSM 3653, assembly GCF_900129005.1. Lineage (GTDB taxonomy): Bacteria > Bacteroidota > Bacteroidia > Flavobacteriales > Flavobacteriaceae > Leeuwenhoekiella > Leeuwenhoekiella marinoflava. The sequence goes on from NZ_FQUN01000005.1 coordinate 108,679, forward strand.
CTATAGAGGTTCCTTGAAGTGTCGCACAAACCTCCTGAGATTTGATAACACTACCTTCAATTTCTATTTGAGTTCCTACCTCTTCACCTTCAGGTCTAGTCTTTAATTCTACGTGTGCAACTGCCGCTATTGAAGCCAGAGCTTCGCCTCTAAAACCTTTTGTATTCAATGCAAAAAGATCATCTGCAGAATTGATCTTTGAAGTAGCGTGACGCTCAAAACTCAGACGTGCATCTGTCGTGCTCATCCCTTTACCATCATCTATCACCTGAACAAGCGTACGACCTGCTTCTTTAATAATTAATTTGATCTGTGAAGCACCGGCATCTATGGCATTTTCTAATAACTCTTTTACCACAGAAGCTGGTCGCTGCACAACTTCACCGGCAGCTATCTGGTTTGCTACGTGATCGGGTAAAAGCTTAATGATATCAAACATGAAGTGTGTTTACTTAAGCCCTAAAGATACCTGTTATAGGTATTGCGGGTATCGTTTAATTAAAAAGTGAGCTTGAGAATTTTAAATAATTATTGTCCGAAAAAGATACTCAAATCAAAATCGATAACAACTAAGAATAGAAAAACAAGTACAAGAACAATATATAAGGTAAGCCGGTTTGCACGTTGATCTGGATTGTATTTAAAATCGTCTATTGCTGTGTTGAACTTAGATTTTAAACCTTTAGACTCCAGCGTAGCTTTGCGGTACTTATCAAATTTAGATTCTAATTTGTAAGGACTACCTTCTCCCTCAAAATAACGAGGACTGTAGCTGTATTTCTTATTCTTACGTGTTTTTAAAATTCCCATAATTCTTAAAATTCAAAGTTACAATAATTGATAGAAAGCTTTGCAAAGCTTCGGACTTTGATATTCAAAAAGCATTCCAACTTTTAGATTTGCCTTAAGCTAAAGTTACGCAAACTATTGCAATACGAATTTTAAAAAGTAGGTTGACTAAAATTTTGCATCTTTACGTAATTGCGCCATTTTAATAGCAGCAACTGCAGCTTCTACACCTTTATTGCCGTGCTGACCTCCGCTACGATCTATAGCCTGTTGCATCGTATTATCGGTAAGGACACAAAAAATAACAGGAATATCACTCTGAATATTCAAGTCTTTTATACCCTGAGTTACCCCGTCACAAACAAAATCAAAATGCTTCGTCTGCCCCTGTATAACACTTCCTACAGCAATAACCGCATCGAGCATATCATAACACTGCTGCATTTTTTTGCAACCATAAATCAATTCAAAACTTCCCGGGACATTCCATCTTACGACATTTTCTTTAAGAACGCCGCAGTCTATAAATGTATCAAAAGCACCTTGAAAAAGACCTTCTGTGATGTCATGATTCCATTCAGAAACAACAATCCCAAACCGAAAATCTTTCGCGCTTGGGATTGTTGTTTTATCGTAAACAGACAAGTCTGTTGTAGCCATAATTTATATTTTTTAATCAGCTTTTGTCATACCTAAATACAAAGGCACGTTTGCTGCTTCTGCAGACTCGCTATAATCTTCTTCAATAGTATTTAAAAAAGAAGCAGCTTTGTCATTTTCGCCAAGAGCAATTGCAGTTTGTGCAGCTTTCATTAAAAAGCGTGGGGTTGTAAAGTCGTTTGCTTTCATTTCTGCAGCTTTCTCATAATAAGAAAGTGCATCTTCAGGCTGCTCCAGTTGCATAAATGCATCACCTATAGCCCCTTTAGCAAGAGGCGCAAGCATCATATCATCACTGCTAAAATCTTCTAACTGATCTATAGCTTCCTGATATTTATTAGTATTCAAAAATGCCATCCCCGCATAATAATGTGCAAGATTACCGGCTTTTGTACTTCCGTAATTATCTATAATATCAAGAAAACCATATTTACCTTCACCTCCATTAAGAGCAAGACTAAATAAAGAATCTTTTTCTACGCTACCCTCTATAGCTTCGTTAAAATAATTCTGAGCTTGATACATCTCATTAGATGCTTCTAACTCTTTAGGCTCTTGAATAAATTTTTCAAATGCCAGATACCCTAACACTGCAAGTACAATTACTGCAATACCAATGAAAATAGGTTTTTGATTTTCTTCTACCCAAGCTTCGGTTCTGGTTGCACCTTCATCAAGTGAATCAAAAACTTCTGCCGTTGCACTTTCTTCGTGCACCTGCTCCTCTACTTCTTCTTTGGTCTTAGGTTTATAACCCCTTTTTTGATATGTGGCCATACTTTAACTTTTGTTGGGCGCAAAAATAAAATTTTTATTCAATATTAATAGCGTATTGTTTTGTTATTTTTCAATAATTTGCATAAGCTACAATTATATTTCAACCCTTTATTTTACAGGGTTTTAGTATTTTAAACTCGCATATTACTTTATGATTCTCAAAGCTCTTTCGCTTATTAACTATAAAAATTTTGAAACTGCGTCTTTTACACTCGATTCAAAAATTAACTGTTTTGTAGGGAATAACGGGGTTGGAAAAACAAATATACTTGATGCAGTCTACCATCTTTCTTTCGGAAAAAGCTACTTTAATCCCATCACCACTCAAAACATCAATCACGCTGCTGATTTTTTTGTAATTGATGGAATTTACGAAAAACATGACCGGGAAGAAAAGGTGATAGTAAGTGCTAAAAGAGGTCAAAAAAAGGTAATCAAACGCAATGCTAAAGTTTATGAGCGTTTTTCTGATCATATAGGTTTTTTACCACTCGTTATCATTTCGCCAGCAGACAGGGATTTAATTATTGAAGGCAGTGAGACCCGTCGTAAATTTATGGATGGTGTTATTTCGCAAAGCGATAAGAACTATCTTGACACACTGATCAAGTACAATAAAACTCTTTCTCAACGCAATGCTTTACTGAAATATTTCAACCTAAATCATACGTTCAACCCGGAAACCTTAGCGATATATAATGAGCAAATGACTGCTCTGGGTAACGTTATTTATGAAAAACGAAAAGCCTTTCTAGAAGCCTTCACTCCAATTTTTAAAAAGCGCTATGCTGCAATAAGTGGAGACAAAGAAGAAGTAAAATTGAAGTACAAAAGCCAACTTAACGATGCTCCTTTAGACAAACTTTTCACAGAAAACCTTAAGAAGGACCGTGCTTTGCAATACACCAGCGCAGGAACACATCGGGATGATTTGAGTTTTAAAATCGAGTCGCATCCCATCAAGAAATTTGGCAGTCAGGGACAGCAAAAATCATATCTCATCGCTTTAAAATTGGCGCAGTTTGATTTCATAAAAGCACAAAGTAACACCACGCCTATTTTGTTATTGGATGATATTTTTGATAAGTTAGACGAGAGTCGGGTAATGCAAATTATAGATCTGGTCAACGATGAAAATTTCGGACAGTTATTTATAAGTGATACGCACGCAGATCGCACCGAAGCAATTGTAAAAGAAATTCATCAAACCTATAAACTTTTTAAACTTTGAGAAAAATACTAATAAGCATCTTAGCATTAGCTCTTTTTGGCTGTGCCGAAAATAATCCCAAAGAGCAACTTAAAAACCTTAATGGCTATTGGGAAATAAAATCTGTTGATTCTCCTTTCGGAAATGATAGAGCTTACAAATTCAACGAGCGGGTAGATTATATAGAGCTACAAGATAGCATAGGTTTTAGAACTAAAGTGCTTCCGCGAATAGATGGTACTTTTGTAAATAGTGATACCAAAGAAACTATTATTGCAAGAATAATAAACGACTCATTACGTTTAAATTACAGCACTCCATTTGATAAGTGGATAGAAACTGTTTTAAAAGCAGATGGTAACGAATTACAGGTTAAAAATAACCGAGGTATGATTTATACCTATTCTAAATTTGAAAAAATAAATATTACTGATTAATGGCTAGACGTGAAGCAGACCCTAAATCTATGCGAGATGTATTGGGCGCATTTGTAGAAAAAAATAAACTTCAAAAAGGAATAGACAAAGTTGATGTCGCTGAAGCTTGGCGCAATGTAATGGGACCAGCTATCGCAAAATATACCACACAAATAAAATTAGACGGAGATCGCTTGATTATTCAGTTGAGTTCATCTGTGCTACGAGAAGAACTAAGCTACGGAAAAGAAAAAATTCAACGTAATCTCAATGAAGAATTAGACAGAGAAATTATTAAGAAATTAATCTTGAGATAATTACAAAAAAGTAGACCTAAAAAAAGCGACCTATGAGTCGCTTTTTTTAGGTCTAAATGATAAAGAATTAGAACAACTCTCTACCTGAAAAATGAAAAGCACCTTCAATAGCAGCATTCTCATCACTATCACTACCGTGTACTGCATTTTCCCCTAAAGAAGTAGCATATAACTTTCTAATAGTACCTTCCGCTGCATCAGCAGGGTTAGTAGCACCTATTAAAGTTCTAAAATCTTCAACAGCATTTTCTTTTTCTAATATAGCAGCAACAATAGGTCCTCTGCTCATAAACTCAACAAGCTCGCCATAAAAAGGACGCTCGCTGTGCACTGCATAAAACTCTTTTGCATCTGCAACAGTCATCTGAGTTAATTTTAAAGCTACAATACGAAATCCTGAAGCTGTTATTTTCTCTAATATTGCACCGATGTGTCCGTTTTCAACAGCATCTGGCTTAATCATGGTAAACGTTCTGTTTGTTGCCATTTTTTGTGTTTTAATAATTTTGCTTTTCAATATAGAAGCAAAATTTCTTGTTTTTAAAATCGGTGCAAAAGTAATTCTTTTAATTACAATAGCGAGTAGCTTAGCGATTATTAGTAATCCTGTTGCATTTCGCCTAAAATCTCACCGCCTACACCGATGATTTTCATATCTATTCTATTTGAATTCAAGCTTATATCTACCAAACCATAACTTCTGACACTTACCACCTCGCCTACTCGGTACTTATTAGGCTCTCCATCATAAGCTGTATAAGAATGTGTCAATCCGCTTGAAGTAAAATCAATTAAGGGGTAATCGAGATCTTTCATAACCTTTTTAGAAAATTCTGAAATATGCCGATCACCGCTTAAAACCAAAACAGCATTAGCATTTGATCTTTTTACAACTTTTATAAACCGCTTTACTTCCTTCGGAAAATTACCCCAAGTTTCAAAACCGTGTTCAGCACTCAATAATTGAATACTGCTCATTATAATTGTAAAGTCCGTTTTTTCTGCAAGCTGCTTTTTAAACCACTGCCATTGCTGCTCCCCTAAAATAGTTCCATTTTTAGCTCGATGCGGTTCATAACGCTTATCAGGATTTGCTGAAGCTTCAAGCGACGTTCTAAAATAGCGGGTATCTAAGACAATTATTTTTATAAACTTTCCATTTTTTGAATAAGTTTTCGAATTATATATTCCCTCTTTCTTCCGTGAAGGTGCATCATCAGGCACATCTAGAAAATCAAGAAATAAGTTCTGACTCTCGTGTTTTTTAGCGTAAGCTGCACCACCGTCATTTATACCATAATCGTGATCATCTCAAGTCCCTAAAACTTCGGTATGTACTATAAAATCGCGATACGCAGGATTGCTTTTTTGCTCTGCATACATCGCTTCCATCTTAGACATATCTTCGGTATCTGCATAAATCACATCACCTCCCCAGATAAAAAGATCGGGATTACGATTGCCCATATCTTCCCAAAACGGATTGGGTAAATCTACTTTATTACAAGAACCAAAAGCGATTCTAAAAACATCTGGATTTTGCTCTTGGGCTTCTAAAAAACTAAAGTAAAAAAGCGTTATTAAAAGAAGATAAATATTGGTTTTAGAAATTTTAAACATTGAAAGTACGAGTTAGAATATTTCAAAAATAAGATTTCCCATATTAAGTCTAGATGAAGAAATTGTATATTCGCCACCTATGAAAGAATCAGAATTAGCCTTACTTAAAGAGCTTTTAGCTACACCGAAAAAAATTGTAATAATTCCTCATAAAAATCCTGATGGTGACGCAATGGGTTCTACTCTTGCACTTTATCAGTATTTAAATAAAACCGGTCATTCAGCTAACGTTATTTCACCTAATGATTACCCCAAGTTTTTAAAATGGTTACCTTTTGAAAATACGGTTGTAAAATATGATTTACAAAACAAGAAAGCAGTAAGACTTATCAAGGAAGCAGAACTCATTTTTACGCTAGATTTTAATGCTTTATCTAGAGTTGCAGAGATGGAAACTACACTGCAAAAGGCTACTGCTAAATTTGTAATGATAGACCATCATCAGCAACCAGACGATTACGCAGTTGTCACCTATAGCGACATCACAGTTTGCGCTACCTGCCAAATGGTTTACCATACGTTTGAAATGCTTAATGCTACTGATCTAGTTGATGCAAAAATGGCGACCTGTTTATACACTGGTATCATGACCGATACCGGCTCGTTTAGATTTAGATCAACAACCGCTACTACACATCGCGTTATTGCAGATCTTATAGAAAAAGGCGCAGATAATGCCTTTATTCATGAGAAAATTTACGACGCTAATAATTTCTCAAGATTACAATTATTAGGCACAGCGCTTACGAACTTACACCGCCTAGAAGAATACAGAGCTGCTTATATCACGCTTTCTCAAGAGGAATTAGATGCCCACGATTATCAAAAAGGAGATACCGAAGGTTTTGTGAATTATGGTCTTTCATTAGAAAACACCGTCTTAGCTTTGATTTTTATCGAAAATAAACAGGAAGGAATAATTAAGATTTCTTTACGTTCTAAAGGTGATTTCTCGGTTAATTTAATGGCGCGTGAACATTTTGAAGGTGGTGGTCATACCAACGCTGCAGGAGGAAAAAGCGATCGCTCTTTAGAAGAAACCGTTGCGTATTTTATTAGTATATTACCCCAATACAAAGACGCTTTAAATGAATAAACTCATCGGCTTAATACTTTTGCTTTTTCTGGTAGCGGCCTGCAAAACTCCTGAAGCCCGCAAACCCGTAAGTCATTCTAGCGGTTCTTATATTGATGTTTCAATTGCTCGTAATAAGGAATTAAATAAAGCCGATGAAGCTGCCATAAAAGAATTAATGGCAGCAAATCCTCAGTATGAATATTTTACTTCAAATAAAGGATTCTGGTATTATTATAATGTAAAAGATACTACTGCTTTACCTACAGCAGAAACAGGTGATCTGGTTATTTTTGATTATCAAATTAATGCTCTTGATGGAACCTCTATTGTAACAAAAAATGAACTCGGGCCACAAACCTATCAAATAGAACAAAGTAATCAAGATTTGATCTCCGGACTTAAAGACGGACTCAAATTGATGAAAGAAGGAGAAACGGTTACTTTTTTACTGCCATCTCATAAGGCTTTTGGTTATTATGGTTATGAAGACAAAATAGGGTCAAATTTACCTATACAAACCCGAGTAACACTCAACGATATAAAACAAAGCAATACTGAAAATTAACTATGAAAAAAGCTTCCATTTTTGCTTTCTTAATTCTCTTTGGTCTAGTAGCATGCTCTGATGACCAATATCCCAATCTACAAGACGGCTTATATGCTGAGATTAAGACCAATAAAGGTACAATGGTTGTTCAGCTTTATTACGACAAAGCTCCCGCAGCGGCTGCTAATTTTGTTTCTTTAGCTGAAGGCAATAATCCACTTGCAGATTCAATTTATAATGACAAACCGTATTATGACGGCATCACCTTTCACCGAATCATAAAAGATTTTATGATACAAGGTGGTGATCCTACGGGTACGGGCAGCGGAGGTCCCGGTTATAAATTCCATGATGAATTTACTCCGGAACTCAAGCATGATACTATAGGCGTACTTTCGATGGCAAATTCTGGCTATGGAACCAATGGTAGTCAGTTTTTCATCACCGATGCTCCTACCCCACATCTCAACGGTTATGATGCTGAAGGCAATCTTAAGAATTGTGAGAATCCACAGATAGGTTGTCATACCGTTTTTGGTCAACTTATTTTAGGTTTTGATGTATTAAAAAGTATTACAGAAGTTGAAATGCAAGATCCTCGAAGAGGCAAACCAAAAAGACCTGTGACTATTGAGACAGTCAAAATTATTAGAAAAGGAAAAGATGCGCGTCACTTTGAAGCTCCTGATGTTTTTACTGAAGAAATCGATAAAAAAGCCGAAGAAATAGAGCAAGCCGCTGCCGCTAAGCAAAAACTCAAAGAAGAACAAAAAGCAATCTTTGAAGAACAACGCAAAAACGCAGATACGTTAGAAAGTGGGCTAGCATACTACATCACAGAAAAAGGAAGCGATGCACAACCCAAACGCTCTCAAAAAGTCAAAGTAGATTATGCTGGTTATTTTGAGGACGGTGAATTGTTTGATAGCAACATACTTTCTTGTGCTGAAGAATGGGGTATGCAAACGCGACCTAAAGAAGATATGTATGTTCCTTTAAATATTCCATACGGCCCGGAAGCACAAATGATTGCCGGTTTTAAAGAAGGAATCCAGCAACTCAATTATGGAGATAAAGCCACTTTATTCATCCCTTATTATTTGGGTTATGGAGAACGTGGGTATCGTGTAATTCCACCAAGAACAAATCTGGTATTTATGGTAGAACTAATTGATGACCGAGAGCCAGAGAACGAATAATGAATGAATTATTATAACTAAAAATGCTTCTATATATGTGGAAGCATTTTTTAATTAAGGATATTTGATAGTTATATGTCTACCAAATATTAAAATAAAAGCTGCTTATTGTTAAGCTCTTCTAAAATTGAATTAACCTTTTCTTAAATCATCAGGATAGCCGCTACAAATTGTTAATCTTCCCGTTTAATTAAAAACGACAACAAATGATTACATTCAAAAAAAATATAGTAACGCTAGCACTTACAGGTGCATTAGTAGGAGGATTTAGTCTTACAGCTGCTGCTCAACAAACACAAGCCGCTGCAAGCGTAAAAACTCAAACAGATGTTTCTGTGGCAGAACTCAATAAGTTTGCTGATGCATTTCAGCAAGTGCAGGTTGAAAACCAAGCTGCTCAGGAGAAAATGATGGGCATCATTAAAAATGAAGGATTAGATGTAGAGCGTTTCACTGAAATTCAAAAAGCACAGATGAATCCTGAAGCAAAAGTTGAAGCCACAGACGAAGAGCTTAAGATGCACGCAGCTGTAGTTACAGAACTACAAAAAATGCAACCTGAATTGGAAAGTAAAATGCAGGAAATTATTGCTGATCATGGTTTAACCCTAGATCGTTATAAAGCAGTAGCTATGGCATTGCAACAAGATAAAAGCTTACAGCAAAAATTTCAAGGAATACTGATGAAGAAACAAACTGAAGGATAATTTTCAGGTAAGTTTATAACATAAAAAAAGGAGTTGTAGAAATACAACTCCTTTTTTTATGTCTAATCAACTAACTAATTTTTAACAGGTATATCTTTTAAAATTTCTTGAACAAATTTCCAGAATTTCTGTACCGAAGAAATACTTGCGCGTTCATCAGGCGAATGAGCACCTCTAATAGTTGGTCCAAAAGAAATCATATCCATTTCTGGATAATTTTGTCCCAGAATACCGCATTCTAGTCCGGCATGACAAGCGGCTACATGCGGCTCTTCATTATTGATTTTCTTATATTTATCAACCAAAACTTTTAAGATAGCACTATCCATATTAGGTTTCCATCCCGGGTATTCTCCACTCAGCGTAACTTCACAACCTATCAATTCAAAAACACTTCTTATGGTGTTCGCAAGATCGGTACGAGAAGATTCTACAGAAGAACGAGTTAAACATAAAACTTCGAGTTCGCCATCACTCACTAGAACTCGAGCTAAATTATTAGAAGTTTCCACGAGCCCCTCAATATCTGGACTCATACGATAAACACCATTCCACGCTGCTTGTATAACTTTTAGAAAACCTTCCTGCACTCCAAGATTCATAACTTTTTCAGGAAGATCAACAGATTCTAAAGTTACTTTTAAATTAGGCTCTAGTGTTTTATATTCTTCCTGTAAGACTTCCGTAAATTCTAGTATGTCGCTTTTAAAAGCCTCCTCATGAACCGTATCAATACAAAAAACCGCCACGCTTTCTCGCGGTATAGCATTACGCAGTCCGCCGCCATTTATTTCGTTAATACGTAAACCGTAATTCTCAAAACTGTCTAATAAGATTCGGTTTATAAATTTGTTAGCATTCCCAAGACCTTTTATAATTTCCATGCCAGAGTGACCACCTTGCAATCCGTTTACGGTAAGTTTAAATCCGGTTTTTGCTTCTTCAACGGGTTCTTCCTTGTAGGTACGTATAGCAGTAATGTCTACGCCACCGGCGCAACCTACGCCAATCTCATCATCTTCTTCCGTATCTAAATTGAGTAAAATATCTCCTTTAAGAACACCGCCTTTCAAACCCATCGCTCCGGTCATTCCGGTTTCTTCATCAATTGTAAAGAGTGCTTCAAGATCAGGGTGTGGTATATCGCTGCTTTCTAACAAAGCCATTATGGTAGCAACACCCAGACCATTATCTGCACCTAGGGTTGTTCCTTCAGCTTTAACCCAATCTCCTTCTACCTTCATCTTGATTCCTTCGACATCAAAATCAAACTGAGTCGCATTATTCTTCTGATGAACCATATCCAGATGCGACTGCAAAACAACCATTTTTCGGTTTTCCAAACCTTTAGTTGCTGGTTTTCTAATGATCACATTTCCTATTCCATCTACAAATGTTTCCAGATTTAAACCTTCACCAAAAGCTTTCATAAAAGCAATTACACGCTTTTCATGCTTAGAAGGTCTGGGTACAGCATTAAGGTCTGCAAACTTCTGCCAAACTGCTTGCGGCTCTAGCTGTCGTATTTCAATATTTGTCATAAAATTCATTTTTTACAAAGGTACTGGTTCTCTTTGAGTAGTCGTTAAATTTGATAAACTACCTTTGGCTCGAGCATAGAATTAAACCAAACGTTAATCTTGGCTTAAACGCTTTTATGCTGAATGTACTCTGATTATCTTATTAAAAACAAATATTCTATTATGAAAAAATTAGATCAACAAACTATCGAAGAACGCCTGAAAAAATTAGAGGGCTGGGAATATAGAGAAAATGCTATTCATACTTCTTTTGAATTCGAAAACTTCAAAGAAGCCTTTGCTACAATGACGCGAATAGCTTTTGAAGCAGAACTGCAACAACATCACCCGGATTGGACGAATGTTTATAATACTCTGAACATATCGCTATCTACTCACGATGCAGATGGTATTACCGAAAAAGACTTTAAACTCGCGCATACTATAGAAACCTTATTAGGGAACTAGGTAAGTTTTCAATCTTATTTTAAAACGGAAATAAGCCTTTTAGTAAAGCCAATTTTTGTTAAATTTACCGCCTTTAAAAATCTGAATTATGGGAAGAGCATTTGAGTTTAGAAAAGCTCGTAAAATGAAGCGCTGGAGCGCAATGGCTAAAGCCTTTACTCGAATAGGAAAAGACATTGTAATGGCCGTAAAAGAAGGCGGTCCTGATCCTGATTCTAATTCACGTCTGCGAGCAGTTATACAAAATGCTAAAAGTGTAAACATGCCTAAAGACAATATCGAACGCGCTATAAAACGCGCAAGTGATAAAAGTCTGGGTGAGTATAAAGAAGTACTTTTTGAAGGTTATGCTCCTCACGGAATAGCTGTACTTATTGAGACTGCAACAGATAATAATAATCGTACTGTTGCTAACGTAAGGTCTTATTTTAATAAATGTAATGGAAACTTGGGAACTTCAGGTTCTGTTGAATTTATGTTTGATCATACCTGTAACTTCAGAATCAATGCTGAAGGTATAGATGCTGAAGAATTAGAACTCGAACTTATAGATTATGGTGCTGAAGAGGTTTTTGAAGATGAAGACGGAATTCTAATTTACGGGCCTTTTGGAAGCTTTGGAGCTCTACAGTCTTATCTTGAAGCAGCAGGACACGAAATACTCTCTAGTGGCTTTGAACGTATTCCTCAAGTAACTAAAAAGCTTTCTCCCGAAGAAGCTGAAGATGTAGAAAAGCTTTTAGAAAAAATTGAAGAAGATGATGACGTGCAAAACGTTTATCATTCTATGGATGAATCTTCTTCTGAAGAATAATATTACTAAGTATACATAAATAAAAAGGAGCCAATTGGCTCCTTTTTATTTATGTAATGCGACTACTATTTCTATTTTGCAATATTTACAGCTCTGGTTTCTCGTATAACCGTAATCTTAACTTGACCCGGATAAGTCATATCCGTTTGAATTTTCTGTGAAATTTCAAAAGAAAGAGCAGCTGCCTTCTCGTCATTTACTTTTTCACTTTCAACTATAACACGCAGTTCTCTACCCGCCTGAATTGCATAAGCCTTTTTAACTCCGGCAAAACCAAACGCGATATCTTCAAGATCTTTCAATCGTTGAATATAAGAATCTAAAACCTGACGTCGTGCTCCGGGTCTTGCTCCGCTTATCGCATCACAAACCTGAACAATAGGTGCCAGTAATGTTTTCATTTCTATCTCGTCGTGGTGAGCTCCTATAGCATTGCACACATCTGGTTTTTCGCCATATTTCTCAGCCCACTCCATACCTAATAATGCGTGAGGCATTTCGCTTTCCGTTTCTGGCACTTTACCTATATCGTGTAAAAGTCCGGCGCGTTTAGCGAGTTTAGGGTTTATACCCAATTCAGCAGCCATCGTAGCACACAACTTAGCAACTTCTCTACTGTGTTGCAATAAATTCTGACCGTATGAAGAACGATATTTCATTCTACCTACCGCTTTAATCAACTCAGGGTGTAAGCCGTGAATCCCAAGATCTATTACAGTACGTTTTCCAACTTCAACAATTTCTTGCTCAATTTGTTTTGTAGTTTTCTGAACCACTTCTTCAATACGTGCAGGATGAATTCTTCCGTCTGTCACTAATTTATGCAATGATAATCTGGCAACTTCTCTACGCACACTATCAAAGCAAGAAAGAATAATCGCTTCTGGAGTGTCATCTACAATAATCTCAACTCCGGTTGCAGCTTCAATCGCTCTAATATTTCGACCTTCACGACCTATAATACGACCTTTTACATCATCACTTTCTAAGTTGAAAACAGACACACAGTTTTCTACAGCTTCTTCAGTCCCTATACGCTGAATAGTATTAATGATAACCTTTTTAGCATCTTGTTCTGCAGTAAGCTTAGCTTCTTCCATGGCATTTTGAATAAACGCCATTGCATCACTTTTTGCTTGATCTTTTAAAGATTCTACCAATTGCTCTTTTGCATCGTCTGCAGACAAACCAGAGATTACCTCCAACTGCTGTACTTTACTTGCGTGGAGCTTATCTACATCAGATTGACGCTTATCAAGATATTCTAAACGATCATCATAATCTTTTATCTTAATATCTATCTCTTTATTGAGTTTCTTATTCTTAGCTAGTTCACTGCTTACTTGTGATTCTTTATCACGAGTACGCTTTTCTGCATCATTTATCTTTTTGTCACGTGATAAGATTACTTTTTCATGCTCAGATTTGAGCTCTATAAATTTTTCTTTAGCCTGAAGAATCTTGTCTTTTTTAATCGATTCTCCTTCACTTTTAGCTTCTTTCACAATATTAGCAGCCTCTTTTTTGGCATTACTAACAATTTGTGATGCATTATTTTTTTCTAGCAGTTTTGCTAATAAAAATCCCAGTGTGCCAGCTATTAAGATGACTCCTACGATTATAAGTACAGTATTTCCCATTGAGTTTGTGTATATATAAAAAAAGCCTACATCGGTAGGGTTTTGTGTAAACTCCTTAAAATAAATCATAGGACTAACGAGCTGATCAAGAATCCGTTCTAAGACGGCGCGCTTTTACAACTCAGACTCATCCCTCTTAAAGAATATAGTGTTGAGTTTACCAAAAAATATAACCAATGTAGGCAGTAAGTAATTCTATTTTAATGAACGTTAGGATAACTGACTTTTAACGAGTAGTTCCAGATTTTTAAGCTGTTCTAAAGCTTCTGAACTTTCCCCGCTTCCGTCTAAATCCTGTTGTATTGCTTTTGAAGCAAATTGTAAAGCGCACATCGCTAAAACATCTTGCTTATCTCTAACAGCATAACTTTGCTCAAATTTTTTAATCATCACCTCAATTTCTTTTGCTGCTTTACGTAAGCCTTCTTCCTGTTGAGGTTTTATTGTTAAAGGATAAACCCGGTCTGCAATAGATAATTTAATTTTTAAGTGTTCAGACATATCCTTTATTCTAATCTGCGAGTTGAGTGATACATGCGTCAAGTTCTCGCATCATAGTATTTATTTTGAGCTTGGTTTCCCGTTTATATTCGTTACTGCCCAGCATCGCGTTAGCAGTTTTAAGTGTACTGTATTTAGCTTCCCAATTTTCCAGAAGAATTTTTAGATCTTTCTGCTCGTGCTTCAACTGCTCATTTTCAGTTGTTAATACTTCATTCTGACGCTGAAGCTTCTGGTACCGATGCACTAATTTGCTAATTACATTTTGCAACGCATCTACACGCTCCAACAGTTCACTCATAACCTAATTTTAACAATGCTTAGTCACACAAAGTTAACATTCGCTTACTAATATCCCAATACAATCTATTTTATTTTTAATGCTTACATCTTTCCTCTATAACAAATTGAATTTTAATTTTATAGCTTTCAATAGATTACACAGGTATTGGAAGTCTGACTATTTTTATAATACCGCTTTTATTCTATTAAATAGTTAGTGCCTATAAATATCACTTATAATAATTAGATTGTCGTAGCGATTTATACAATTAGGTCTTAGCAAAATATTTAACTTAGCCTTTTCTATGAAAAAAAGAATTACACTACTTCTTTTAATTACAAGTCTTGCTTTAAAAGCCCAGTCTGACATCCCTCAGAATGAGTTTATTCTGCCATTAAGAATACTTCCTGTTTTTGCCGGAACTTTTGGGGAATTACGTAGTAATCACTTCCATAGTGGTCTTGATATTAAAACGCAACAGCGCACGGGACTGGATGTTTTGGCAAGTGCCAGCGGATATGTTAGCAGAATAAAAGTCTCTCATTATGGGTATGGCAAAGCCCTTTATATTACTCACCCGAATGGTTACACAACAGTTTATGGTCATTTAAACGCGTACGGACCCGCTATTGAAAAATATGTAAAAGCTAAACAATATGAAGCCGAAAGCTACGAGATAGAGCTTTTCCCAAATCCTGATGAACTCATAGTTAGTCAAGGTGACTTGGTCGCATATAGCGGCAATACTGGCGGAAGCGGTGGCCCTCACGTTCATTTTGAAATACGAGATAAAAATGAGCGCCCTTTAAATGCACAACTCTTTGGCATACAAGCACCAGATCATCGAGATCCCTTATTGAAAGATTTGGTTGTTTATCCATTAAGCGATACCAGTCAGGTAAATCAATCTCAAAAACAACAGCGCTTGCGTTTTAAAAAACAGCCTGACGGAACGTTTTTAAGTGAAAAGATCAATGCCTACGGACCTATAGGTTTTGCTCTGGGAACGGTTGACCAGCAAGACGGTGCGAATAACAATAATGGTATTTATAAAATTGAAACCACACTAAACGGAGAAAAAACGCTGGAAGTTGAGATGGATAAATTCTCTTTTGCCGAAACTCGCTATCTCAACCGAATGATTGATTATGCGCTTTTTGAAGATGAGCGTAACCGAGTACAAAAGCTATTTATCGAACGTAATAATCCATTAAGTATTTACAAATTTGAGAAAGATAAAGGTATTTTAAACCTCACTCAAGCTGGCAATTCTTCAATTTATACCATAAGCGTATCAGACATACAGGGGAACACGAGTAAACTGATTGTCCCGATAAACATCAAAAAGGACACTATTCTAACACCTAAGCACAAAAAAACTACTCCTTACTTTGTTCAAGCAGATGTAAGCCAGAATTTTGAAATTGGTGATTGGGAAATTTTCATTCCTAAAGGTTCATTCTATGATGATTATTTTCTTGACATTTCAGCAAATACAGATGCGCTT
Source organism: Leeuwenhoekiella marinoflava DSM 3653 (assembly GCF_900129005.1). GTDB lineage: Bacteria > Bacteroidota > Bacteroidia > Flavobacteriales > Flavobacteriaceae > Leeuwenhoekiella > Leeuwenhoekiella marinoflava. The sequence continues at coordinate 124,732 of NZ_FQUN01000005.1, forward strand.
CACTTTGATGAAGATTTAATTCCTGTTCACAAATATATCAGACTTGCCTATGACGTTTCTGAATTTCAGTCTCAAGATCGTGAAAAATTATATATAGGTAGAGTGAATTATCGAGATTTGCTGCGCTATGAAGGAGCTAAAATTGAAGATAATCATATCACAGCGACAGTAAATGCATTGGGAGATTTTAAATTAGGGTTAGACACCAAACCGCCTAGAATCCAGTCATTAGATTTTACTGACGGAAAATGGATATCGAATCTTAATACCATCAACTTTAAAATCACAGACCAAGACACCGGTATAAAAAGCTATCGTGCTACCATTAATGGAAAATTTGCTTTGATGGAATATGAGTACAAAAAGAATCTGCTCACATACAATTTTGAAGATGGTATTAGTACTAGTGGAGCAAATGCTTTTAAACTCATAGTTACTGATAATGTAGGAAACAGCACTACTTTTGAAGCAACCTTTTATAGAAAATAAACCTATTGAAAGCGCTACCTCATTTTTTCTTTACTCTTCTTTGCTTCGGGGTCGCTCCTGTTCTGTTTGCACAAACTGCAACTTTAAAAGGGATTGCTTTTAATCAAAATAATATTCCATTATCAGATGTTAATGTTTCGTATGCCGATGGAGGAAGGCTGACAGATGAAAGCGGATTCTATTCAATAGAAATTCCTGCGGAACGCATTATTACTATTCGGTTTACGCACGTGGGATTGAAGGTTGTAGAAGCTAAATTCTTCCTTAAGAAAAATGAACTATTAGAGTTTAATCCTGTTTTAAGTACACGTATTCAGCAAATAAGTGAAGTTATTATTTCATCTGAAAATCAAGATAGAATTGAAGGTATTGTAAGCCTCAATCCAGAAACCGTGCGGAAAATACCCGGTGCAAATCCCGGTGTTGAAAACCTTTTACAATCTTTACCCGGAGTAAGTTCTAATAATGAGCTAAGTACACAATACGCTGTGCGCGGTGGAAATTATGACGAGAATCTGGTTTACATAAATGATATTGAAGTCTACCGACCTTTTTTAATACGTTCTGGTCAACAAGAAGGTTTAAGTATCGTAAATCCTGATTTGGTAAGAGATATAGGTTTTAGTGCCGGAGGGTTTCAGGCGAAATACGGTGACAAATTATCTTCAGTTTTAGATATCACATATCGCCGCCCGGTAGATTTTGCAGCTTCGGCAGATATCAGTCTTTTAGGTGTTAATCTTTCCGCCGAAGGCTTAAGTAAAAATAAAAAGCTAACTGCGCTTTTTGGTACTCGATATTGGGATAATAGCCTTTTAGTAAACGCCAAACCAACAGAAACCAATTATAAACCCAGATTTACAGATATACAAACCTACCTGACCTACACCTTTAATTCTAAATTTGAATTGGACTTTTTAGGAAATATAGGTGTCAATAGATACAGTTATCAGCCGCAAACTCGCCAGACAAACTTTGGCACACTGGCTGATCCCATAGCTCTTGTCGTGGTTTATGACGGCCAGGAAGAAGATAAATATGAAACCTATTTTGGTGCCTTTTCTGGGACTTACAAACCTAATGATCATCTGAAGCTGAAGTTAATTGCATCATCCTATCACACACAGGAGCAGGAATATTATGACATCAATGCGAAATATGCCTTGGGAACCCCCAGCACAAATATAGGTGATACTTCTGTCGGTGAAGTAGATTTCACTAGAGCAATAGGTTCTCAGTTTACTCATGCGCGGAATAATCTGGATGCGTTGATTGTAAATCTTCAGCATAAGGGACAGTATCAAAAAGGAAGCGATCAACTAGATTGGGGATTGAAATATGCGCGGGAATCGATTCGCGACCGTTTGCAAGAATATGAGATTATTGATTCTGCCGGGTTTTCAATTAGACCATCGCTTGAGAGGTTTACTAATCAGCAACCCTATGAACCATTTGAAGCTCCACTAAAGCCTTTTAGTTCGCGAAGAGCGCAAAATGATGTTGTAATTAATAGAGTTTCCGGGTACTTTCAATTTAGCAAGCGCCTCAACTGGAACACAACCAAAGCTTGGTATAATCTAGGAATACGCAGTCATTTATGGACGGTAAGCGGACAAGACATCGCTTCGAAAACCCAGCAAGTTGTTAGTCCGCGGGGGCAATTCAGTCTAAAACCGACTTGGAAAAATACAAATATGGTTTTTAGGCTAGCTGCCGGGATGTACCATCAACCTCCTTTTTATCGGGAGTTGCGCGATATGCAAGGACAAGTCATTCCTGATGTAAAAGCACAACAAAGTATTCATCTGGTAGCCGGAAACGACTGGAGCTTTAAACTTTGGGAACGGCCTTTTTCCTTAACTAGCGAAGCGTATTACAAATCTTTAAGTAATGTAAATGCCTATACTTTAGAAAATGTAAGAATTCGTTACAGAGCTAAAAATGATGCCGAAGCCTACGCTTATGGTTTAGATCTGAGATTATCCGGAGAATTTGTACCGGGAACAGAAAGTTGGATCAGTCTAGGACTACTAAAAACAGAAGAGAATATTCAAAACCGCGGATATATTTCCCGACCAACAGATCAACGATTTAAATTGGGCTTTTTATTTCAGGATTATGTACCAACAATTCCTGATGTGAAATTGTATCTCAATATGGTTTATCAAACCGGTTTACCCGGTGGATCACCGAATTACGCGAACCCTTACGTATATCAAACCCGTTTACCATTTTACTTTAGAGCCGATGTAGGATTTGCCTATACCATCATAAATTCAAAAAGAGCTTTAAAGAGTAAGTCTATATTTAAAGAACTCAGCGCTGGTCTCGAAATTTTCAACATATTTGATCGTAACAACAGCATCACCAATACTTTTGTAAGAGATGCCGCTACTCAGCAACAGTATGCAGTTCCCAATTACCTAACGCCTCGTGTTTTTAATGTAAAATTCAGCGCTAAGTTTTAATTAAGCAATAAATTCTTTTAAAACAGAAACCACATAATCAACTTCTTCTTTGGTGTTTTCGTGAGAAAATGAGAAACGAATAGAAGGCTTGTCTAATTTATCTTTTGATAAAAAGGCATTTAAGACGTGACTTCCCTGATCGCTTCCACTTTGACAAGCACTACCTTTAGAACACGCGATCCCTTTTAAATCTAATTGAAATAAAAGCATCAAAGCCTTATTGGGTGGTACTGGTAAGCATACATTTAAAAGTGTATACGTGCTAAGGGAACCATCGTGACAGTTTCCGTTAAAATGCACTCCAGGAATATTCTTTTCAAGTTGCTCTTTAAAATACCATTTGATTTGTTCGATGTGTTTACGCTCAACAATAAGGTTTTCTTGAGCTTTTATAAGTGCAGTTTCCATACCTGCAATGTTATGCACAGGCTCTGTACCCGCACGGCTTCCACGTTCTTGGCCTCCTCCAAAAATCAAGGATTTAACTTTGCTATTTTTCCTAAGAAAAGCAAAGCCAACACCTTTGGGTCCATGAAATTTGTGAGCAGCTGCAGCAATAAAATCAACCGGTATTTCGGTAAGGTTCAGGTCAAAATGCCCTACCGATTGCACCATATCACTGTGGAATAACGCATTGTGAGCTTTTGCAAATTTAGATACCGCTTCGATATCAAGTATATTACCAATTTCATTATTGATATGCATCAGGCTTATTAAAGTTTTCTCTCCACTTTCGGCAAGTAACATTTCAAGATTCTCCATATCAATGCTACCACACTCTTTAATTTTAACCATAGACACTTTAATGTCGTAAGCCAATTGTAAATGTTCTACCACGTGTATTACAGCATGATGCTCTATGGGGCTTGTGATAATATGACGCACACCAAGATCACGAACAGCGCTGTTTATGATAAGATTATCTGCCTCTGTACCGCCAGATGTAAAAACAATTTCCGATGGAGTGACATTTAAATAACCCGCTATTGTCTTTCTAGCTTGTTCTACAATGCTTTTTGCTTTGCGACCTACAGCGTGTGTTGAAGAAGGATTACCCGGTACATCACGCATAACTTCGATCATACGTTCTAATACTTCAGGGCGAATAGCTGTAGTAGCAGCATTATCAAAATATACTTGCGTCATCTTAAAAATTTAGATGCACAAAATTAACTAGAATAAAATTATTTAGAACTCATTAACGTTAATAAAGTTCAATTCGGTTATTTTTGCCCAAAATTCTATACTGCTCTATGAAAAAGCACCTGATTCTTATATTCTCTTTATTTCTATTTAACGCGTGTGATGATGGAGATGTTATTGTAACTTCTTTTGATTTTAGCGATCAAAATATAGAATATTGTTCTACTGTAGATGACAACGAAACAGAAGTAACTAACTATATTTTTTATAAAATAAATCCGGATACAAATGAAGCTATTGCTTTTAGAATTAGTACAAGTGATCCTATTTTAACAGAGCCTAGCGGAACAAATACATACACCTATACGCTAGGAAGTAGTTCTTCTACATTTGTTTCATACCGTATTTTTAATAGTCCTATTACTTCAGATTATTTTTGTTCTGAATTACCTCCGACACAACCTACCGTGTCTAAAGAATATAAAAGTGCAGAAGGAACAGTAACTATAGTCACCAATGGAGATTATACCGATACTGACGGGATTGATGCTGAATTTGAAATGCTATTATTAGATGAAGCTGATTATGATGGAGACGGCATCCCTAATTATTATGACTTTGATGATGATGGTGATAATATCCCTACAATTAGTGAAGGAGTTGTTTTTAATGAAGATGGATCTATTAACATAGAAGAATCTTTAGACACTGACGGTGATGGTATTCCTAACTTCTTGGATCCTGACGACGATGGCGATCGCGTACTAACAATTAACGAAGCAAATCCAGAAGATGAAACTCCTCTTAACCCAGCAAATACACAATCTGATATTTCAGCAGAACCTGATTACCTTAATCCTAATTTTGCTGTAGATTATGAAATAAATGAATACAGACCTCATAGCTATACATTAGAAAATATTACATTAACAATTAATTTGACTAATCTTGTTTTTGTTAATGAAGATGGTAGTGAAACCATACGCCAGCAAGAACTTTATTTTGGTGAATTTAATGCAAGCTCACAAACAGTAACAGTAAAACCAGAATATCCTAATTAATTCTGATAGATATAAATTTCAGTAGCTCCTAGTCCGTATTTCTGATAGTCGGCATCGTAAAACTTGACGTTCTCATATCTAGAGAAAAGATATTCAAGTTCTGCTTTTAAAACTCCTGCTCCAACGCCGTGAATAAAAACAACTCTTTGAATACGCTTTTTCATGGCGAACTCTAACTTATGCCGTGCAGTATCAATTTGTAAGTTTAACTTATCATGAGCAGACATTCCTCTTTCTTTTGAAGTAAGCTGATGAATATGTAAATCAACCTCCATTGGAGGAATTGTACCTTTTACCTTTTGAGTAGTGCTTTTTTTCTTTTTGTAGGCATTTTCTTTTTCTGAAACTAAAGCTTCAAAATCATCCGGTTCCTCAATTTGAAATTTTTGATTTGGCACAATTTCTTTAGCGTTGACTTCAAATTCAAAACCATCTTCTGTAGAAATAAAAATCCGTTCTTCTAAAATTTTCGTAATTACACCAGAGAAGTCATCGTCTAAAAGCGTAACTGACTGACCTATTTCAAATTGTGAATCCATTATTTAACTATTAATTCGATAAAAAGCACTGGAAATACTTTGAACAACGCAATTCATATTGTAAATTTAGTATCTTCGCAAAAATATTCCTTTATGAGAAATTTTTACTCCAAATTGTTTTTTTTAATGTTGCCAATCTTGGCATCGAGTCAATTATATATTGGTGAAGGGTCAAGCACTTCCTATGTTTATAATAAAGGAGAAATTGTTTTTGTAACTCAAGATGTAAATCTTCAAGGGGCTCCTGATCAGACGGGAGGCAATTTATACCTAAGAGAAGAGGGGCAACTTATACAAGGAGACGATTCGAGTCAAAATGAAGGGGATGGTATAGCTTCGTTGTATCAAGTAAACACACAAAATAAGTGGGATTATCATTATTGGACATCACCGGTGGGTGACCCTGGTAAATCAGCATCTGGGAATGGAAACACTGGTAATGTTGATTTTTACTTAAGTGATGATGATAATGGAGGTTTATATAAAACAGATGCGCTCAATACCATTACAGCTTACCCTGTTAGTTTTACTACAAATTTTAATAGTTCAATAACAAATGAAAATGAATTTAGTCTATCAAGTTACTGGTTATACAAATTTGTAGCTACAACAGGATACGGTAATTGGCAAAAAATCACTGAGACCAATCCTTTAGGTGCAGGAGAAGGATTCACAATGAAAGGTCTTGGAGACGGAACAAGTCCCTCGGGTATTGTTCCCATAGATTTTAGAGGTAGACCTAATAATGGTACTATAAATGTTACAGTAGCTAATAATAATTTAACTCTAGTTGGTAACCCTTATCCTTCGGCTATGAATCTTAGTTTTTATTTACTATCTAACTCATTAGCTACAGGTACATCTCTTGCTGGATGTTTGGGAACCTATCCCAGTTCTTATACTCCAACTGCAATTGGAGAAAATATTACTGGCGTCGCATACTTTTGGGAATCAGATCCTAGTATTAAATCTCATTATATTAGAGATTATGAAGGAGGTTATGGAACTTTTAGTCCTGAAGCTAGCTGCAACTCTACAGGAACTTATGAGCGTCCTGTATTTATAGAATATGACAATGAAGGAGAACCAGTGTTGGATACAGATGGTAATGCTGTTGAAACAGGATTATATGGTAGTACTACTGAACGACATTTTACTCCAGTTGGTCAAGGTTTTTTTGTAAATGGTGCTAAATCTGGTTCTGTTACTGCAAAAAATGAATTTAGAATTTTTATAAAAGAAACAGAAAACCCTTATTCTCAGTTTAAAAGTAATGAAAGCTCTAAGAAAAAGTCTTCTTCTTCCAAAACTATCCCTTTTTCACAAAAAGCAGGTGAATTTAGTCTTAATGAAGACGGTGTTATTATTCTTTCAAAGTTTCGTATAAAAACTTTAGTAAATAAGTCCTATACTCGTGGACTAACTGCGGTAATGTTAGATGAAGCTACGCTTGGTTATGATATCGCAGGTGATGGCAACAATGTTTCTGAATTACCTTCTGATATAAACTTTTTAGTTTCTGAAGGTAATGACTACCCATTTTTAATCAATCTTTTTCCTTACGATATTGATGTTGCGCTGCCTTTAAAAATTTCTGGAGCGTCTGAAACAAACACATATGAAATGCAAGTTTCCGAATTAAACTTCACTCCAGACAAGAGCATATACCTTCATGATAAACAGACTGATGAGTATCACGATATTCTAAACGAATCCTATGAATTTGAGTTAGAAAAAGGCACTTATACAGATCGCTTTGAGATTGTTTTTAAAGATGTAAAAACACTTGATGTTGAAGAAATTGAAGAAGTTAAACGTTCTTTCAATATATATCAAAATAATGGTAGAGCAGAATTGACTGTCCTAAACCCATTAGAAACTGAGTTAAAAGAAATCAATGTTTTTGATATTAGTGGTCGTTTATTGGTTTCTAAATTAAATGAAGGTATAAACTCAAAAGTCACTATTCCTTCTGACGCATGGAGTGATGGAATCTACATAGTACGCGTAACAACCCGTGAGAATATTGAATATTCTAAAAAAGTTTCCGTAAAAAATCAAAAATAATTTATGGAAGAACATATGCTTCCCTGTCTTACTAAAAATTTTTTTGGCTTCGAGTGCATGGGTTGCGGCTTACAACGGTCATTAGTGGCCCTTTTTCAGGGACATTTTACTGAAGCTTTTGTCCTATATCCCGCTATTTTCCCTTTAGTTTTTTTAGGAGCTGTTATCGGTATTAATCTTTCTTTTGGTTTAAAATATGCAAATCGTATCATTTCAGTTTTGGCTATCTTATCTGTAACCACTATTATTGTAAGCTACATTCTTAAACTAACAACCTAATATGGAACAACAAAAACTACCTAACGCAACGATATCACTAATTCTTGGAATAGTTTCTTTTATCGCATGCTGCTTTAGTTCTGGTTTTGGAGGCGTATTGCTTTCTGCAATAGCTCTCTATCTTGCTAACAAAGACAAAAAAGTAGCTGAAGAAAATCCAGAGCTTTATGAAAATTATGGCCAAGTAAAAACCGCCAGAATTATAGCTATTGTAGGTCTAATCCTCTCTATTATTATATCTATTATTTGCTTGGTACTTATAGTAATATTTGGTAGTGTAGAAGCTATTCAAGAAGAGTTATTAGAAATGCAAAATGCTCAGGCATAGATAATATTTCTATTTAAATATTAAGTCTGAAAGCGTAAGTTTTCAGACTTTTTTATTCCCTGAAATCAACTTAAAATCTTGATTATTGTATAGGTGATTCTTCTAAAATGAATGTTTACTTTTGTCAGATTAAACACCCTAAGATGGCATATCAATTAGAAACATATTTAAAAGACTTTACAAGGTATATTGAAGGCTGGGGTATTCTTCCTTTTTATGCCGAAATGCTATCGGTTTTTATTAATGGCTTTATCTTTATATTGTTGCTTGCACTTTTAGATAAGTTACTCAAAAGAGTTATAGTTGAAGTATTTAAAATATTCAGTAATAAAACTAAGACCTCTTTTGATGATTTTTTGGTTCTTACTAATTTTCCTAGATATATAGCACATATTATTCCTCTTGCGATTTTCAAGTGGTTTTTCATTCAACTTTTAGTAGACTATCAGGTCACATTATATTGGCTTTTAAAAGCTTTTAATATTTATGTGATTTTGCTAATTCTAAAAATTATACGCAGTTTACTTAGAACTTCTAGAGATTACTTTCAAACTAAAAAACAATTCCACGATAAACCGCTTCAGAGTTATCTGCAGGTCACGATGCTTTTTCTTTGGGGAATCGGAATATTCTTTTTTGTTCTAGAGCTTTTTGATAGAAATGCAATGAACTTTGTAATAGAATTGGGAGCTGCCTCAGCTGTAATATTGCTTATTTTTAAAGACACTATTCTCGGTTTTGTAGCTTCAATACAGGTTTCAATAAATGATATTGTACGTATAGGTGACTGGATTACCTTTAGTAAATATGGTGCAGATGGTAATGTAAGTGAGATTAACCTTGCTACCGTACGGGTTCAAAATTGGGATATGACTTACACTACAATCCCAACTTACAGCCTTATTTCTGATTCTTTTCAGAACTGGAGAGGTATGCAAGAAAGTGGTGGTAGGCGTATTAAAAGAGCAGTTTTTATAAAACAAAACTCAGTTAAATTTCTCACCTCTAAAGAACTTTCTGAACTCAAAAAAATTCAACTCGTAGCTCCATATATTGAACATATGGAAAAAGAGGTCAATCGCAGCAACCGCAAACACGATGTAGATGACAGTCTTGCTATAAACGGTCTTAATCAGACTAATCTAGGAGTTTTCAGAAAATATATTGACGCTTATTTATATGAGAACCCTGCTATAAATAAAGACTTGTTTTTAATGGTAAGACACTTACCCCCTACTTCTCAAGGTATCCCAATTGAGGTTTTCTGTTTTAGTCATGACAAACGATGGGAAAATTACGAGCACATACAAGCAGATATATTTGACCATATTATTGCTGCAGTAGGTTATTTTGATTTGGAAATTTTTGAAGAGCCATCTTCTAAAGATATTACAAATTTCTTAACGCATCAACAGGATATTAAAGGTTAGCTTACTCGATATTGAAACTTTAGGTTTCACAAACCCTACTAACCTAATCTAAATGACCTTTAAAAACGTTCTCCAAATTCTTGGGGGTATTGCTATTGTGCTTACTCTTGTACCTTTTGTAGCAGCAGATTATTGGTGGATACGTGTATTTGACTTTCCACATATGCAGCTTACAATCTTTACTGCAATTGCAACACTTGCTTATTTTATGAAGTTTGACATCAAATGGGCTAAAGATTATGCATTTATGGCAATAATGGCCACATGTCTTACGATACAGGTTTTAAAAATTTATCCTTATACTCCAGTTGCTCCTCTCGAAGTTTTAAATGCTTCAAAAAATGATAAACAAAGTCAATTCAGTGTTTTGGTTTCTAATGTTTTGCAGAAAAACAAAAACCATAAATTACTTTTAGAGGAAGTAAAACAAAAAGAACCAGATATTTTACTTCTTTTGGAAACTGATACTGTTTGGTACAATGCAGTAAATACTAAACTTAAAAATAACTATTCATTTTATAAAGGTACTCCCATCAGCAATACATATGGTATGCTTTTATACTCAAAATTACCATTGATTAATCCAGAAGTTCATTACTTAATAGATGATAGTATCCCATCTATCGATGCGCAAGTTCAATTGAAATCAGGTGAGAAAATTCAACTTTACGCAATACACCCTACCCCACCTATGCCACAGCACAATACGCGGTCAACAGACCGTGATGCAGAGATGATGAAAACTGCTTTTAAAAGCCGAAAATCAAAATTACCGGTTATAGTAATTGGTGATTTTAATGATGTGGCATGGTCAGAATCCACCGAACTCTTCAAAGAAGTTAGTGAGTTACTTGATCTTCGCGTTGGTAGAGGCTTATTCAATACCTTCAGTGCAGATAGCAAGATTATGCGTTGGCCCTTAGACCATATATTTGTTTCAGAACATTTTAGAGCTCTAGAAGTTTTAAGAGGAAATACTATTGATTCTGATCACTTCCCGGCATATGCCAAACTGAGTTTAGAACTCGAAGGAAAAGATAAGCAAATACCTAAACTACCTACGGAAAGTCAACTTAAAAACGCATATGAAATTATAGAAAAAGAAGCTATTCAAAAAAACACTAAACAATAGTACCGATGCAGACCGAAGCAACCAATACCCTATCAGAATCCTTTAATAACTTCTATAATAATTTTATAGATCAGTTACCGGGAATAGGTATCGGTGTTCTTATTATAATTTTGGGTTTATTGTTGGGAGCCTGGATTGGTAATTTTGCGAAAAGACGCATCTCTCAACAAACTCAAGACCCCTTGATGAGTCGGTTTTTAGGTAAAGCAATTCGCATAACCCTTTTTATAATTGCTGTTATGCTGGCTTTAAAAGCCGCTGGGCTCGGGTCGATAGCAACAGGTATTCTGACAGCTGCAGGAGCAAGTGCAGTGGTTTTAGGTTTTGCTTTTAAAGATATTGGTGAAAATTTTATAGCTGGTATTATTTTGGCGTTCAACAGACCTTTTAATATAGATGATACTGTTGAAATAGGCGAAAATTTTGGTAAGGTAAAAGCATTAGAATTTAGATACACTAAACTCAAAACCTTTGATGGAAAAGATGTCTATATACCCAATAGCGACGTGCTTACGACTCCCGTAACTAATTATACTGAAGACGGATTTTTCAGGTGGACATTCATCATTGGTATCGCTTATGAAGATAATATTGATGAAGCCAAACGTGTGGTTATGAAAGTTCTAAAAAATGAACCCAATGTCATTGAAGATAAAGAGCATGAGAACTTTGTTATAGAGGACGAACTCGCCACTAGCACGGTAAACCTGAAAGTCTTTTTCTGGGTTGATACTAAAGATTTCCGTAGAATGGCCCTAATTACAAAAGGTAGTGTGGTACGGAACGTGAAAGAAGCACTTGAATATAACGGCTTCTATATGCCGGCAGACATTCAGGAAATTAAATTGTATGGTGCGACAAAAGATTCACCTTTCCGTTTTGAACAAGCTACTACTTCTTCAAAAACTGAAGAAACAAAATAAAAATATTGAGCTTCTAAAATCTTTCAATTCTTTAAACCAAATACCATAAAATTGTTGATACGATTAGTCCTGTAGCGGCCAACAAAGTCGTTAAAACAGACCAGGTTTTAAAAGTTTGCTTTTCGGTAAGACCTAAATATTGTTTTACCAGCCAAAACCCGCTGTCATTTATATGTGAGAATATAGATGCTCCTGCTGCAATCGCAATTACAAGAATAGCTAATTTCATTTCTCCATAATCCGTAGCTGCTAAAAGAGGAGCTGTAATTCCCGCAGCTGTAATCATTGCGACAGTAGATGAACCCTGCATAACGCGTATAATTGCTGCTACTAAAAAACCAAAAACCACCGGCGGAAAATAATCACTCGAGAGTGATGCTGCAATTCCTTCTCCTATTCCGGTATCTATTAAAATCTGCTTGAATGCCCCACCGGCACCGGTCAGCAAAATTATGACTCCGGCAGGATATAAAGCTTTGGTAGAAATTTTTAATAATTCATCTTTAGCAACATTTCGGCGAATGCCTAAAACATACCAAGCTATTATGTTTGCTAAAATCAATGCGGTAAATGGATGTCCTAAAAGTGCTATTAGAAACAAAATTGATTGAGGGATTGACCAATCTTCTACTAACGGACTCGTAAAAACTGTATTTAATACTATTAAAAAAATAGGAAGGAAAATAATACTTAAAATGGTTCCTGCGGAAGGCAACTCTATTCCTGAACTTTCTTCTTCTAAATATTCATAAGGAGCATCTATATGTATTCTTTTTGAAATAAATTTTGTAAAAAACGGACCAGCAATTGCAGCTGTTGGAATTCCGGTTATGAAACCAAAAACAATCACCCAACCCAAATTAGCTCCTAAAATATCAGCAACAGCGATAGGCCCCGGCGTTGGCGGAATAAATGCGTGCGTAACTGCTAATCCTGCTAAAAGCGGCAGTGCATATAGCAACAATGATCTTTTGGTTTTTCGTTGCAATGCATAGATTAACGGAATCAAAATGATAAAAGCTACATCAAAAAATACAGGTATTGCTATAAAAAAACCTGCTAACATAATTGACCACGGTGCTTTTTCAATTCCAAATTTTGACAAAAGATAATGAGCTAATTGCTGTGCCCCTCCAGAATGTTCTAATACCGCACCAAAAAGTGATCCTAGCCCTACTACAGTTGCCACAAAGCCAAGTGTACCACCCATTCCATTTGTGATCGAATCTAGAATACTATCTGGAGCTAAGCCACTTAAAGCTCCTACTACTATACAAACAATAAGTAATGCTAAAAATGCCTGGAGCTTCAATTTTAATATTAAAAATAAGAGTAAGGCTATGCCTGCTATTACAGCAGATAGAAGCTGATAATCCATAGTTTTAAAAGTATAGTTTATGCAGAATTTTTTCGGTGATTTCTTCGGGAGTCTGATCTATTGAAACGTGTATTCCGTAATCAGCTTCTTCTAAAGTTTCTATTTGAGAATGGAGCAAAACAGGTTTAAAAAAGTGATTTTTTCTAGACGTTAATCTCGATTTTAAAACTTCGAAGCTTCCATCTAAAAACACCCATTTTGCATCAGATTTAGATGATAAGGTCTTTCTATACGATTCTTTGAGTGCAGAGCAAGCTAATACCACTCCACCTTGAGTTTTCCATTCGGTTAATTTCTCTGCTAATATTTTTAACCAAGGTTCCCGGTCAGCATCGTTAAGCGCGTGACCAGCTTTCATTTTCTCTACATTAGCCTCAGGGTGATAATCATCTGCATCTTCAAAAGGAAGATTTAATTTTTTAGCTAATAATTTTCCTATAGTCGTTTTTCCTGAGCCAGAAACGCCGGCTACAATTATCAATTTACTCATAAATCTAAAGTTAGGTTATCTGCATCAGTGCCTGGAAGGTGCAAATTAAATCCTAAGCGCTCATTCATTTGCTTTATAAAATGTGTTGCAAGCAGCGGAGATTCTTTCTCGACATTCTGGTGAATAAAAAAATCAATTTTTTCGATTCCGGCTTCAATCCATGTTTCCAATCTTTCTACCCATGCATCTAGCCGATCATAATCACTGGGATGATTTGCACCTACAAAGCGTATAAAAGCTTCGTTATTGGTCATTCTCATATGCATGATATCTCTTCTTCCGGCAGTATCTACTAGCACGTTAGCAATATTATTCTCTTCTAATAAATGATATAATTTTTGGGAAACCGTATCATTATTAAACCAATCTGTATGTCTAAATTCTACCGCGAGTGGGACCTCATTAGGCCATGCTTCTACAAACTGCTCTACCCGATCCCAGTTCTTTGGCTGAAAATTATTATGCATTTGTAAAAACACACAACCTAGTTTTTCCTTTAATAATAAAGTATGGTCTAAATATTCTGGTAATAATTCTGCAGCACTTATCAAGCGCTTTAAATGACTGATGGTTTGGGTTATTTTAGGAAAAAACTTAAAGTCAGCTGGTACTTTTACATACCACTTTTCAAATTGCTCTTTCGGAAAAAGCCTGTAAAAAGTAGCATTCAATTCAATAGAGTTGAACTGTCTCGAATAATAGGCTAGTTCATCTTTAGTACCTCTGGGGTAAAAACCTTTAAGATCCTGTTTGTTCCATTTTGCACATCCTACGTACAATTCTGTTGTCTTTTTTGAAGCTTTACTGTTCAATAAAAACTCAGTATCAGGATGATCTGGAGGCAACGTAAAATCTATACTTCCCGGATCATCTACTTTTCCAAATTTCATTTTAATTGATTTTTAAAAGGATTAAAACTAAAAGTGACAAAACACCAATTTAGCTATAGCTTAAATATATAATTTGCAACTGTAAAAACACGTTCAAGCAGTAACCTATTCATAATAATGAAGTTTATTATTTCTCTTATTCTCGGTTTGACTGAATAAATAGTAATAAATTTCAGCAAAAATTTTATTGAATAAACAGTGCAACCTTTAACTTAATTATGAAATCATTTTTTCTACTTTTCTTTTTCTTAACCTCTACATTTCTTAGTGCTCAAGAAGAAATACTTTTAGACCTTTACGATCATAACGCAGATGAAATCATAGCGAATTATATTGAAAAAACAGGAGGTGTAGAAGCTTGGTCTGAAGTTGAAGCTACAAAGATGTTAGCAAGTTTAACGCAAGGCGATCTAACCATACCAATAACGATTTATAATACTAAAGAAGGTAAACAAGCCGTAATTGTTGAATATAGTGGAAAAAGAATCACACAAATGGCTTTTGATGGCGCAACTCTGTGGACTACTAATTTTATGACTATGGAACCCGAAATATCTTCTGATGATATGCGAAAGAATATGATGCTTAAACGCAACGACTTTCCGTCTCCATTAAATAATTATAAAGAAAATGGATACACAGTAAATTATGAAGGGACAGTGGCAAAAGATGGTGTTGTAACGTTTAAGGTTAAGCTTACTCAAGAACCAATTTCTTTAAATGGTGAAGAAAAACCTTATGAAAGCTATTATTTTTTTGATATTGAAACGTATTACCCTATCGCTATAGAAGCTACTCAAATGGGTCAGCCTATAAGTATTAAAATGAATAATTACACAGAAGTTGAAGGTCTATATTTTCCGTTTAATTTAAGTCAGGGTGGACAACCGATAACTATACGAGAAATAATCATAAATCCGGAAATAGACGATAACATCTTTGCCTTTCCTGTTAAAGATTAAAGATTATAAATCATATTGCTAAGATCTTGAAAATTATAATTTTAGGACTTGATTAATCGCTCTTTTGTTTAAACCAACTCGTTTTTTGGGTTTTTGATTTATTTTATGTAAATTTTAAAGAATCATAGAAATGTAAATTATCTATATATGAGTTCTTTAAAAACAATAAAATATTCAAAACAATTAATCGGTAGTAGTCTGGTTTGGTTAATAGGAATAGGAATGATTGGTTTTGCTATCGCAAATTCTAATTCTTTTGAACAATTAGCTCAACTCAAATATATCCCTATTTATACCGTTATATTATTATCTAGTCTTTGTCTGGGATTGTACCACTATTTATACTGGCAAGATCATAAAGTCTAATTTTTATCTTCAAGTAAGGGTACAAATCTGAATTCGCCATATTCCTTTTTCTCAAAATCAGTCTGACTTTTTCTAATAATACGAATCATTGTCTGCACTTCATCCCCTACAGGAATTATTAACTTCCCTCCTATTTTAAGCTGAGCTAAAAGTGGTTTTGGTATAAAAGGAGCACCAGCAGTAACTATGATTCCATCAAAAGGAGCAAATTCTGGCATCCCTAAATAGCCATCTCCAAAAGTCAGTCGTTTAGGTCTGTAGCCCAATTTTGATAGAAAATTCTTGGTTTTTCTAAACAACTCTTGTTGACGTTCTATACTGTAAACTTTAGCGCCAACTTCACAAAGAACAGCTGTTTGATAACCGCTACCTGTGCCTATTTCTAAAATTTTATCACCCTTTTTAATTTCGAGTAATTCGGTTTGAAAACCTACTGTAAAAGGTTGAGAAATAGTTTGATCAGCAGCAATAGGAAAAGCCTTATCTTGATAGGCATGATCTTCAAAACTGCTATCCATAAAAAAGTGTCTGGGTATCTTTCGTATTGCATCTAATACAGCTGTATTAGTAACCCCTTTTTTTTCCACAACCTGAGCGAGTAAGCGACGCTTGCCTTGATGACGAGTAGTATCCTTCATACCGCTAAAATAAGGAAACCTGTAAACGCAATCCTAGTCAAAATGCTTCAAATTTTCAACAATGTTGTTTACGCTTTCAATCTGCTTTAGAAAGTCTATTTTTGTATAACACAATTTAAAATTCTACAATTTTCTTTTAGATTGAATTCTTAAAAATTAAATCCTTTTCAAGGAAAAATACACAATATATTATGCTAAAAGCCGGCGTACTTGGTGCAGGTCATCTGGGAAAAATTCACTTAAAACTCTTACAACAATCTGAAGAATATGAACTGGTAGGTTTTTACGATGAGTCTGAAGAAACTGCTGAAGCAGTCTCTAATGAATTTGGATATCACAGATTTAAAACCATTGAAGCCTTAATCGAAGCTTGTGATATGGTTGATGTAGTTACACCTACCACACATCACTTTGACTGCGCAGAACAGGTTATAAAGGCCGGTAAACATTTGTTTATTGAAAAACCTATAACACAAACCGTTGAGCAAGCTGTAGCGATACGTGAACTTGCAAAGAAGCATGGCGTACGTGGTCAAGTGGGACACGTAGAGCGTTTTAATCCGGCGTTTACGGCGGTAAATCATTTGATTGAAAACCCAATGTTTATTGAGGCACATCGTCTGGCGGAATTTAATCCACGAGGAACAGATGTTCCTGTGGTGTTAGATTTGATGATTCATGATATTGATGCGATTTTAAGTGTTGTAGACAGTAAGGTTAAACATATCTCTGCTTCTGGAGTTTCTGTAATTAGTGATACTCCAGACATTGCTAATGCACGTATTGAGTTTGAAAATGGCTGTGTGGCTAATCTTACTGCCAGTAGAATTTCAATGAAAAAAATGCGTAAAGCACGTTTTTTCCAAAAAGATGCGTATATCTCTGTTGACTTTTTAGAGAAGAAATGCGAAGTTGTACGTATGAAAGATGCGCCACAAAATCCTGATGATTTTGCGATGATTCTTCAAAATGCCGAAGGTGTCAAAAAGCAAATCTATTTTGATAATCCTGAAGTTGAACCGAATAATGCTATTTTAGATGAGTTAGATGCTTTTGCTAAAGCGATACAACAAGATACGACTCCTATCGTTAGCTTAGCACAAGGCACCGAAGCGCTTCGTATTGCTATGAAGATTATTGCTGATTTATAATTGTAAAACGAACTCAGAGTTTAACTAAACGAATTTTAATTTCGATTATCGAGTAAAAGCTGCTCAACACTATATGATTGCAATCTTAAAGAAAGAATTTCATTCATTTTTTGCATCGCCTGTAGGCTATCTTGTTATAGGTCTTTTTCTTGTTTTAAATGCGCTGTTCCTATGGGTATTTGACAATGATTATAATCTTTTTGATTATGGTTTTGCAGATCTTACTCCTTTCTTTCAATTAGTTCCGTGGATTTTTATTTTTCTGATTCCGGCAGTGACGATGCGCAGTTTTAGTGATGAATTGCGTTTAGGAACTTTAGAATTGTTGCTTACTCGACCAATTAGTAAAGTACAGTTGGTCCTCGGTAAATTCTTTGGCGCATTACTTCTAATTGTCTTAGCATTAGTTCCTACGCTAGTTTATGTTTATGCCATTGATCAACTGGGTAATCCACAAGGAAATTATGATTTTGGTATTTTAACAGGTTCATATTTAGGCTTATTATTTTTAGCTTCAGCATATACCGCGATAGGTGTTTTTGCCTCTACCCTTTCTGAAAATCAAATTGTAGCTTTTATAATTGCAGCTTTTTTGTGCTTCCTGTTTTTCTTCGGTTTTAATGCGCTAGCGGAAGTTGTAAATATTTCGGTTTTAAAAGAACTCAGTATACAAAAACATTTTGAAAGCATCAGCCGAGGCGTCATAGACAGTCGGGATCTTATTTATTTTTTAAGTTCAACCGCTTTTTTTATCGGTCTTACCGTTTTTAAGCTTGAACATAAAATAAGATAATATGAAACAGAACACTAAATATCTATTGTCTCTGGTGATCATCGTCGGTATTCTGATTATTTCAAAAATGGCTCACTTTAGAATAGATCTAACCACAGACGGTAGATATACTTTATCTGAAACTTCAGAAAATATAATTGCAAAAGCCACAGATGCAGTTATCGTTGACGTTTTTCTCGAAGAAAACGTTCCTGATGCGTTTTTAAAACTACAGATTGAAACCCGCCAATTACTTGAAGAGTATGCTTCGGCAAACTCAAATATCAAATTTGCATTTGTCAATCCCGTTCCTGAAGGAGCAGTTGTAGAACAAATTGCAGAAGACTTCAATAACCGCGGTATGCGCCCCGAACAGGTTCAATTACGCAATAATGGTAAAGTGAGTCAGGAGTTTATTTTTCCGTGGGCTATCGCTTCCTATAAAGGTCAAACAGTTCGTGTTCCTTTATTAAAAAAGACTTTAGGAGCAAGTCCTGATGAATTGGTTAGCAGGTCAGTTCAAAATCTGGAATATGCATTTTCTGAAGCATTTTACAAGTTACTCAATCCTAAAAGTAAGCGTATTGCTGTTTTAAAAGGGAATGGAGAAATGCAAGATAAATACATCGCAGATTTTTTAAAAACACTACGCGAAAGCTATTATATTGCTCCATTTCCGTTAGATTCAATTTCGGCTAAGCCAGATACTGTAATGGCTGCTCTGAATAAATTTAACCTTATTGTAGCAGCAAAACCTACCGAAGCATTTACAGATCTTGAGAAATATGCTTTAGATCAGTATACAATGCAAGGTGGCAAATCGCTTTATCTGATAGATCAAGTTGCGATGGAAACAGATAGTCTGTATCTCAATAACGGAAGGGCTCTTGCTACGGCAAGAAGCTTGAATCTAGATGATTTTTTCTTTAAATATGGAATACGTATCAATCCGGTTTTAGTTGAAGATTTATATGCCGCTCCGCTTGTTTTAGCTAGTGGTGAAGGCAACAATTCGCAATACTCACAATTACCGTGGTTTTTCTATCCGCTAGTATCACCTGAAGAAAATCACCCAATTAGCACTAATATTGACAATCCGGTATTTTTTAAATATGCCAACCAGATAGACCTTTTAGATACTCCTGTAGAAAAAACAGTGTTGCTTCAAAGTTCTGTTTTATCTAAACTGAATGGTGTCCCACTCCCTATTAGTCTTGAATCAATCACAACAGAACCAAGCCCCGAAAACTACAGCTCAGGAAATCAAAATTTAGCAGTTTTACTGGAAGGCCAATTTACTTCAGCCTTTATAAATCGTATTCTTCCTATTGAGAATAGCCAGATTCCTTTTCGCGAAAGCGCAATAAGAAAAACAGCAATGATTGTTGTCGCAGATGGAGATTTAATTAAAAATGATCTGGATCAAAATGGACGACCCTTAGAATTAGGTTTTGATAAGTTCACTTTTAAAGAATATGGCAACAAAGAATTTTTACTCAATGCAGTCAATTACCTTCTGGACGACTCCGGTCTTATTAACATTAGAAGCAAGAGTATTGTGCTTCCTGCACTTGATATTCAAAAAACAACTAATGACCGTTACACGTGGCAGGCCTTGACATTAGGGCTTCCGCTGGTTATGCTTTTAATTTTTAGCTTTGTTTATACCTATTTGAGAAAGCGCCGTTACAACTCATAAGTGTTGATAAGTTTGTTTCGACAAAAAAGCCTATTACGATATCTTTGTGAGGCTGCAAATTCAGCTTAAAAAAATTTTCACAACCAATTGAATTCAAGTTTTGACTTCTGGTCAAACCGCATAAATAGCTATTTCTTATGAAATTTATTGTATCGAGTTCTTACCTTTTGAAACAATTACAAGTCTTAGGTGGAGTAATCAATAACAGCAATACCCTACCTATCTTAGACAATTTTTTGTTTGAGTTAGACGAAAACATTCTAAAAGTTTCTGCTTCTGATTTAGAAACAACAATGATTGCTACACTTGATGTAGAATCTGACGATAACGGAAGCATTGCTGTACCGGCTCGTTTGCTTTTAGACACGCTAAAAACATTTCCAGAGCAACCGTTAACGTTTGTGGCAGGTGATAACAACACTGTTGAAATCAGCTCAAATCACGGTAAATATGCATTAGCATATGCTTCTGGTGAAGAGTTTCCTAATGCTGTAGAACTTGACGATCCTAGTACGGTAAGTATTCCTGCGGGGGTCTTAGCAACAGCGGTGAGCAATACTATTTTTGCAACCGGTAACGATGATCTAAGACCGGTAATGAGTGGGGTGTTCTTTCAGTTTGATACAGAAGGTTTAACTTTTGTAGCAACTGACGCACACAAACTTGTAAAGTATGGTCGTACTGATGTGAAAGCAAATCAGACGGCAGAATTCATTATGCCGAAAAAACCTTTGAATCTTTTAAAAGGAATTTTAGCAGCTAGTGATGATGATATTAAGGTAGAATATAATGACTCAAATGCGAAGTTTAGCTTCGATAACGTTCAGTTACTTTGCCGATTAATTGATGGAAAATACCCTAATTACGAAGCTGTAATTCCTAAGGAAAATCCAAATAAGCTAATTATAGACCGTAATCAATTTTTAAATTCTGTACGTCGGGTTTCTATTTTCTCTAATAAAACCACGCATCAGATCCGTTTAAAAATTGCAGGAGCAGAACTTAACATTTCTGCTGAAGATATAGATTACAGTAACAAAGCAGAAGAGCGTTTAACCTGTGATTATCAAGGAGACGATATGCAGATAGGCTTCAACAGTCGTTTTCTTGTAGAAATGCTTAATAACCTTAACGCTAATGACGTTTCTTTAGAAATGTCACTTCCTAACCGTGCAGGAATTTTAACTCCTGTAGACGGACTAGATGAAGGTGAAAAAGTAACCATGCTGGTAATGCCCGTAATGCTAAATAGTTAAGAAAGATAAGTAAGTACCTTTTATTGTAAAAGCGTCCTTGTGTTAAAGCATTAGGGCGCTTTTTGTTTTTCTCCGAAAAAAGTCCGACATATGCCGAGCCTTTTAAATTCTAGTTTGTGTTCTTAATTAAATGTATACTGCAATCCCGGGCCGTCACAAGCACTCCAAGTACTCTCTAAACTATCAGAGCTAGTATATTTTAATAATTCTGTTTTATCTCCTGTACAATTACCTACGAGTTCACTATCAGAATCATGTACAAACTTGAGGTACTTATCACTATTAATCATAACGATATCAAAAAAACCTTCGGATGTTAAAGTCTTGCCTTCACTTTTTCTAACCTTTTTAAACCGCATTCCCGGTCCTAAAGTGTAGGTTTCTCGCCAAGACATTTCTTCACCGGTAGTTTCTGAACCTCTAATCTGACCGCTCATTTTAACCAAATTTAATTCTACAGAAATTTCTTGTTGAACCAAATCTGCTGTAGTATCATTTTCATCTGCACATGAAACAAACAGACTCACAATAAGTGCTACTGAAGCTATTCTTATATTCATTGTTATTTATTATTTGTTATAAGACGCAAAAATGATAAAAAGGTTGCGTCAAAAAAGCATAAAAAAGACCGACTAAATTAATAATCGGTCTTTCAGATACTTATAATAAAAATAATTTACACTCGCGGAAGATCTCCATCACCTTTAAGCGGTAAATCTGATTTTCCCATCAAATATTTATCAACGTGATGAGCAGCTTGTCTACCTTCAGAAATAGCCCAAACAATCAAAGACTGACCTCTACGTGTATCACCAGCAGCAAAAACACCCGGGACATTGGTCATATAATCTTCAATAGATGCTTCAATATTTGTTCTGGCATCCATCTTTATACCTAACTGTTCAGCAATTGTTGGTTCACTACCAGTAAAACCAAGTGCTAATAAAACCATATCTGCTTTCCATTCTTTCTCCGTTCCAGGAATTTCAGAAAGATTAGGTCGTTCTCCAGGCTTATGAGTCCATTCTACTTCTGCAGTAACAAGACCGGTTAAATTACCAGCATCATCACCAACAAATTTCTTTGTAGAGATAGAAAAGAAACGCTCTGCTCCTTCTTTATGCGAACTACTGGTGCGTAAACGCATCGGCCAATATGGCCAAGGCTGATTTTCAGGGCGCTCTGCAGTCCCCTTACTCATAATCTCAAAATTATTCACACTATTCGCTCCGTGTCTGATAGAAGTACCAATACAGTCACTTCCGGTATCTCCACCACCAATAACAATAACATCTTTGCCAGTAGCTTTAATATCTTCCCCTTCCCAAGTCAATCCATCTACGCGACGGTTACTTTGTGGTAAGAAATCCATCGCCTGATAAATACCTTTTAAATCAGAACCCGGTATTGGTAAATTACGTCTTACTGTTGCACCCGTAGATAAAACTACTGCATCAAATTCTGACTTTAATTCATCAGCTTTGATATCTTTCCCCACATGAACACCACATTTAAAAATAATTCCTTCTTCTTCTAAAACCGCTAGTCTGCGATCTATCACGCTTTTTTCCATCTTAAAATCAGGAATACCATAGCGTAATAAACCTCCCGGTTTCTCGTCACGTTCAAAAACAGTTACGAGATGACCTGCACGATTTAATTGTTGTGCTACTGCCATACCAGCAGGACCAGATCCAATAACAGCAACACTTTTTCCAGTTCTATTTTCTGGAGGATTAGCTTTTATCCAACCATTTTTAAAAGCTTCTTCAGCTATATTTTTCTCAATATTCTCAATGGTAACAGGGTCTTCATTAATCCCAAGTACACAAGCTTCTTCACAAGGGGCAGGACACAATCTACCTGTAAATTCAGGAAAATTATTTGTTCCGTGTAAAATAGTAGCAGCTTCTTCCCAACGCTCGCGATAAACAGCGTCGTTAAAATCTGGAATTAAATTTCCTAACGGACAACCACTGTGACAAAAAGGAATACCACAATCCATACAACGTGCACCCTGATTTTTAAGCTCAGGTTTATCTAATGGTATGGTAAATTCTTCATATTTCTGAATCCGTTCCTCAACAGGTTTGTACGGTTCAATCTTTCTTTCGTATTCTAAAAATCCGGTTACTTTTCCCATGATTCTATTTATTCCGTTAAATCTGTTAATTTTTCTTCTTCTTCAAGTCTTATCAATGCTTTACGATATTCTTCCGGTAAAACTTTAACAAACTTAGGTAAATAAGCATCCCAATTCTCTAAAATGCGCTGAGCTAATGAACTTTGCGTGTAATTGTAGTGATTTGTAATAAGCTCCTTAAGTTGAAGCTTATCTTCCTCTTCAGTAATGGGATCAAGGTTTAAATCAGTAGCATTACATTTTCCTATAAAAGTTTGATCCTCGTCAAGAACATAACTGATACCACCACTCATACCTGCACCAAAATTACGCCCTGTTTTACCAAGAATTACGGCAACACCACCAGTCATATACTCACAACCGTGATCTCCTATACCTTCTACTACAGCTATAGCTCCACTATTTCTTACACAAAAACGCTCTCCGGCTACACCGTTAAAATAAGCTTCCCCACTAGTTGCTCCATAAAGTGCAACGTTACCAATGATGATGTTCTCGCTAGCTTCAAAAGTTGCTTCTTCTGGCACTTTAATAATCAATCTTGCTCCAGAAAGACCTTTACCTACATAATCGTTAGCATTACCATCTATCTTTAAGGTCAAACCTCGTGTAGCAAATGCTCCAAAACTCTGACCGGCAGAACCTTTAAAGTTTACTTTCAATGTATTATCTGGTAAACCTTGCTCTCCATATATTTTAGATATCTCGTTACTTAAAATGGCTCCTACTGCACGGTTTAAATTGGTGATATCAAGATCTAAAGTAGTTTTTTCCTTACGGAACAAAGCAGTGTGTGCTAGTTCTATAATTTCAAAATCTATAGCTTTTTCTAAATGGTGATTTTGAGTTTCAGTATTATAAATTTTTACACCTTTAGGAACTTGAATATCATGCAAAATAGGAGATAAATCAATACCCGCAGCCTTATAATGTTCTACTGCTTTATTTCGATTTAATTTATGAGCTTGACCTACCATCTCATCGACAGTACGGAAACCAAGCTGAGCCATAATTTCTCTTAATTCTTCAGCAATGAAATACATAAAGTTCACCACATGTTCTGGTTGACCTTTAAATTTCTTACGTAAATCAGGATTTTGAGTTGCAATACCTACAGGGCATGTATTTAAGTGACACACACGCATCATAATACATCCTGAAGCTACTAATGGTGCAGTTGCAAAACCAAATTCTTCTGCTCCTAATAAACAAGCTACAGCAACATCGCGACCTGTCTTTAACTGACCGTCACATTCTAAACGAATACGGCTACGTAAATCATTAAGAACTAATGTTTGTTGCGCTTCTGCAATACCGAGTTCCCAAGGTAAACCAGCGTGACGTAATGACGTTAAAGGTGAAGCTCCTGTACCTCCATCAAAACCAGATACTAAGATCACATCTGCCATTGCTTTAGCAACACCAGCTGCAACTGTACCCACACCAACTTCAGACACTAATTTTACGTTTATACGCGCTTCTCTATTTGCTGATTTAAGGTCATAAATTAATTGAGCTAAATCTTCAATTGAGTAAATGTCGTGATGCGGTGGTGGTGAAATCAAACCTACGTAAGGTGTACTTTTACGGGTTTTCGCAATAAATTTATTTACTTTTTCACCAGGTAATTGCCCACCTTCTCCTGGTTTAGCTCCCTGAGCCATTTTAATCTGAATCTCTGCAGCACTAGTCAAATAATTACTGGTAACTCCAAAACGACCTGAAGCAACCTGCTTAATTGCTGAGTTTCTCCAGTCACCGTTAGGGCTTTTGTAAAAACGCTCTGCATCTTCTCCTCCTTCACCACTATTACTTTTACCCCCTATACGGTTCATTGCAACAGCTAGGTTTTCATGAGCTTCTTTACTAATAGAACCATATGACATTGCTCCCGTTTTAAAACGCTTTACAATTTCAGTCCAAGGTTCTACTTCTTCAATAGGAATAGGATCGTAATTAGAAAACTCAAATAAACCACGAATTGTCATCAACTGTTTTGACTGCTCGTTTACAAGTTTTGAATATTCTTTATAGGTTTTAGGATTGTTCTGACGTACTGCTTCCTGAAGTTTTGCAATAGAAAGGGGATTGAACATGTGTTTTTCCCCGTTGCGTCTCCAGCGGTAATCTCCACCTATTTCCAAGTCTAAATTTCCTGAAATATCCTTACGGTTAAATGTACGATTATGACGTTTTGCAATTTCTTGCTCAACTTCATAAAGACCTATACCTTCAATACGACTTGGAGTATTTGGGAAATATTTATTTATAAGTTTAGAATTAAGTCCTAAAGCTTCAAATAGTCTAGAACCACGATAAGAATTCAAAGTTGAAATACCTATTTTATTCATTACCTTAACAACACCCTTACCTACAGCTTTGTTATAATTTTCAACAGCTTCCTGAAAGTTTACACCTTCTAAGTTATCTGCTTCAATTTCTTTCTGAATAATCTCATTTACCATATATGGATTAATAGCACTTGCACCATAACCAAATAATAAAGCAAAATGATGTACCTCGCGAGGTTCTGCAGATTCAACAATAATACTCATCTTAGAGCGCTGACCGCTTCTAAATAGACCACTATTTAAATAAGAACATCCTAATAATGCTGGAATAGGTGCCATTTCTGCATTTACACCTCTATCTGATAAAATTAAAATAGTATGACCTTCGTCAATTCCTTTTGAAGCCTGAGCAACCATTTCTTCTAAAGCATCTTCAAGTCCATTTAACCCGCGCTTAGATTCATAAAGCATCGGTATGGTCTTTACTTTGAAATCAGGATTGTCATAATTCTTAATCTTATCAAGATCTTCTTTAGATATAACCGGATTTTGAATTCTAATTTTCTTACAGTAATCTGGAGTAATCTCCATTAAATTGGTATCTGGCCCCAAAGTAAGACTTAGGTCTGTAATCAACTCTTCACGGATACCATCTAAAGGCGGGTTTGTTACCTGAGCAAACAACTGCTTAAAATAGTTGTAGATGAGCTGAGGTCTATCTGATAATACTGCTATTGGCGTATCTGATCCCATAGAACCTATAGGCTCTTTACCTTTATTAGCCATTGGCAAAATAATAGTGCGAATATCTTCTTGAGTATATCCAAAGGCATTTTTACGCAAGTCAAAAACAGTATCCTCTAATTTAAAATCAACATTCCTATAAGGAATGTCTTTTAAGTTTACTCTATTTTTATCCAACCAAGCCTGATAAGGATTTTGCGTAACGATACTTTCTTTAACCTCTTCATCATTTACAATACGGCCGGCTTTCATGTCTACTAAAAACATTTTACCTGGCTCTAATCTACCGTGAAAAGCAACATTTTTAGGTTCTATATCAAGAACTCCGGTTTCAGAAGACATTATTACATCTCCTGTTTTAGTTACCGTATAACGAGAAGGTCTTAAACCATTACGGTCTAATACGGCACCTATATAATCTCCATCTGTAAAAGGAATAGACGCAGGACCATCCCACGGCTCCATAATACAGCTATTGAATTCATAAAATGCTTTTTTCTCAGCACTCATATCTTTATGCTTCTCCCAAGCTTCGGGCACAAGCATCATCATAATCTCTGGCAAAGATCTACCAGACATTAAAAGGAGTTCTACAACCATATCCATAGAAGCAGAATCAGACTTTCCTTTTAATATAATAGGAAACAATTCTTTTATCTCATCACCAAACCATTCACTCTTTAAGAGCTCTTCTCTACTTCGCATACGCGAAACATTACCACGTAAAGTATTTATCTCTCCGTTGTGGCACATATATCTAAAAGGTTGGGCTAGATCCCATGTAGGGAATGTGTTTGTTGAGAATCGCTGATGTACCAGTGCAAGTCTTGTCGTTAGATCTGGATCTAATAAGTCTGTATAATAATACTTAATATCCTCAGGCATTAGAAGACCTTTAAAAATAAGTGTCTTATTAGATAAACTTGGTAAGTAAAAATAAGAGCGCTCAGAAAGTTTACTTTCTAATATAGTATGCTCTGTTATTTTACGAGCGGTATAGAGTTTAACCATAAACTCGCGCTCTTCCATATCAGCATTAGGCTTACCTACAAATATTTGCTCTATATGTGGTTCAACACTAGCTGCAATCGCACCTAGATAACCGGCATCAACCGGAACTTTCCTCCAGCCTAATAAAACTAGACCTTTCGCCTTAATTTGCTCTTCAAATACTTTTTTACAGTATGCACGCTGATTTTCCTTTTTAGGTAAGAAAACATTACCCATAGCATATTCTCTTGCTTCAGGAAGTTCAAAATCACAATTTTTCTTAAAAAAATCATATGGTATATCTATAAGTATACCGGCACCATCTCCTGTTTTACCGTCACTACTTACTGCGCCACGATGTTCTAATTTTTCGAGAATTTCAAGTGCCTTATGAATAATACCATTAGACTGCTTTCCTTCAAGACTACAAATGAACCCCGCACCGCAATTCTCGTGCTCCCATTCTGGTGAATATAAACCTTGTTTTTCCATAAATTTTTTGCTCTTTATTAAAGACAGAATTATAAAGCTATTCAATAAACTGAAATGCCAATAATTTTGGAGAATAAGATTTTCATTATTTCGATTTTCATAAAATAAGCACTATAAATTATAAAGAAGTCAAAAAATGGCTTTGCTTTTTGATGAAAATGAAATGGGTTTTTGGCTAAAATCGTCCTTTTCCGTAATAATTGAACAACTCTAAATCTTAAGCGAATGTTAACAATTGACGTTTTTGATGCTTTTTTACCTCATTTTTTACTAAAAATTAACAAAAACTGCACATTAAACATAAATAATATCACAATTTAAATCTATCGAAATCGGTTTCGAGTAACATACCCTAAAAATTTAGGGGGTATAATTATCGAAATAACAAAAATTTGACCGTTACCCCTATTTTTTTAGGGGTAGTTTCAAATAATACCTAGTTTAGCAATTCACCAATTAATCAATTTAGAAAATGAAAAAATTAATTTTACCTGTTATGCTATGCTTAGGTATTTCTGCCTTTGCTCAAGAAGAAGAAACTTCATGGACTGATGGATTCACATTATCTGGATCTATTGATGCCTATTTCAGACAAAACATCACTACTCTGAACAAGGTTACAGATGAAGAGTATCCTACACCAGGATCTTCTTTTGCAAACCAACCGGGTTTTGCTTTAGGCATGGCAAACGCAGTATTAAGCTACGAAAAAGGAAATGTAGGTGCTGTTGCCGATCTGGTTTATGGTCCTCGTGGTACAGATGCGGTTTTTAATTCTACAACTTCCAGTTCTAGTATTGTTAACCAGTTATACGTTTACTGGAACGTTAGTGAAAGTGTAACCTTAACTTTTGGTAACTGGAACACCTATTTAGGGTATGAAGTTATTTCACCAGCCGCAAACTTCAACTACTCTACATCGTATATGTTCTCTTACGGACCATTCTCTCATTCAGGTCTTAAAGCAGACTTTGCTTTAGATGACAACTGGAGTGCAATGCTTGCCGTTATGAATGCTACTGACTTTACCGACTTTAACCCTTCAGGGAGTTACACTTTTGGAGGTCAGTTAGGATATTCTACAGACAGCGGTAGCACATTCTTAAACTTATTATACGGAGATCAGGATGGGGATTATACCGACCAAGGCATGGGAGAAGGAGCTGGATCAACTTTTCAAGTTGATTTAACTACGGGTTATGACTTAAGTGACTTATTTTATTTAGGATTAAACGCTACTTATAACACTACGGATGCTGGAGATTTAGCTGATGATTATGGATTCTACGGTGTTGCGCTTTATGCACAAGCAGCTTTAAGTGATTCATTTTCATTAGGACTTCGCCCAGAGTACTTTAGTCAATTCGGTACTGGTATAAATGATTTTGATGCTATTGGAGGTGCAGATGCTGACGGAGATGCTAATGTATTTGCGGTTACATTATCTGCTAATGCAAAAGTTGGTCCTTTGACTTTTATTCCCGAATTTAGATTAGATTCTGCTAGCGAAGATGTTTTTCTTGACTCTTATGACGGAACACCTACTTATACAGGTAGCCTAGGTTCTTTCTTGCTTGCGGCCGTATATTCATTTTAACCTAAACTAAATTTTACAATGAAAAAAATTGAAGCAATTATTAGAAAATCAAAATTCTCAGCTGTTAAAAAGGCTTTACATGAAAAAGGAGTAAACTTTTTCTCTTATTGGGATGTAACCGGCCTAGGAAATGAGAAACACGGTCACGTTTATCGTGGAGTTTCTTATAGTACCAGTGATATACAGCGTAGATATTTGTCAATTGTTGTAAATGATGATTTTGAACAAGCTACTATTGCTGCGATTCTTGATGCAGGTGCTACAGGAGAAGTTGGAGACGGTAAAATATTTGTCTCTGACGTCCAAGAAGCATACCGAGTAAGAACCGGCAAAAAAGGGCCAGACACTTTAAACTAAAACTAATTAATCTATACAAATGAATTTTATGGCTTATATGTTATTACAAGAACCAGCAGATGCTGTACAGACTGCTGTAGATGCTATTAATGCTGATTTAGGTATTCTCTGGATCATCATTGCTGCAATCTTAGTATTCTTTATGCAAGCAGGTTTCACTTTAGTTGAAACCGGTTTCACGAGTGCTAAAAATGCTGGTAACATTATTATGAAGAACATAATGGACCTTGCAATTGGATCATTAATGTTTTGGGTAGTAGGTTACTCTATTATGTATGGTGGAGAAACCATACTTGGTGGATTTATGAGAAATCCTGCTGAGCTAGCATTTTTTAATCAAGATGACTGGCATAACTTATTTTTTCAAACAGTATTTTGTGCTACAGCAGCAACCATTGTATCTGGTGCTGTTGCGGGAAGATTTAAGTTTTCATCTTACCTTATAATTTCTGTACTACTAACTACATTTATCTATCCGGTATCCGGTAGTTGGTTATGGCCTTTCGATGATCAAGCTTGGTTAAATAATCTTGGGTTTATTGATTTCGCAGGTTCAACAATTGTACATGCCGTAGGTGGTTTTGCTGCTTTAGTAGCTGCAAAATTAGTTGGGCCTAGAATCGGAAAATACGGTCCTAACGGAGAAGTTAATGTGATTAGAGGACACAACTTACTATTAGGTGCTTTGGGTGTTTTCATCCTTTGGTTAGGCTGGTTCGGTTTCAACGGTGGTTCTCAGTTAGCCTTTGGTGGTGATGATTCTATTGCAGTGGGAAGTGTTATTATCAACACAAACATTGCCGCTGCAATAGGAGCTGTTTCTGCCCTGTTCTTAACTTGGATTCGTTACGGAAAACCAGATATCTCTATGACTCTCAACGGTGCTTTAGCCGGACTTGTAGGTATTACCGCTGGTTGTGGTAATGTTGATGCATTTGGATCACTAGCTATAGGTCTTATCTGTGGTATTGTAGTCGTATTATCTATTGAATTTATTGATAAGAAACTTAAGATTGATGATCCTGTAGGAGCTATATCTGTACACGGTGTTTGTGGTTTCTTAGGTACTGTTTTAGTAGGTGTATTCGCTACTGAAGGCGGAGTTCTTTACGGAGGTGGCTTTGGTCAGCTTGGTGTTCAATTTTTAGGATCTATCTCTATGATAGGTTGGTCTGTATTAGCTTCATTCATCGTATTATTTATAGTTAAGAAAACTATAGGTCTACGTGTTTCTGAAAAAGAAGAAGTAGAAGGCCTGGATGTACACGAGCATGGTACTGCTGCTTATTATAATGGTGAAGACGAAGAATAAATTCAGCCATATATAAATTAAAAAGCCCTGTAAATTGAGGGCACTGAAAACTATCTCTTTTGAGGTGATTTTATGAAGGCGACCAAGCAAAAAAATATTTTTTGACTTGGTCGCTTTTTTATTGGTGATTTTTAAGGTGTCGATAATTTGATTATTCTATGCTTCAAAATAGTCTAATAACCCTCTGTAGCACGTTTTAAGCTTGTGTCCCTCAAAATCTCGGACTTATATAGTTAATTTAAGAATTCTCTTGAGGTTTACGGCGAAAATAGCAAGTGCCCCTGCATTTGCATCCTATGGATACCATATGATACAGTACGATCGTACCCATGAACGTTTTTTAGCTCACTGTTTTTGGCCTCGATCTTATAGCGGTGTTTGGATTTTTCTTTATAATAGTCAGATTTCTGAAATATCATTTGTTCTTGGTGTAAGTTTGATTTGATAGAGACCGAATAGCTTTTGGTCTTCGCCCCTGGCTTATAACAACCATCCTTTAATGGGCAAGTTTTGCATTTATCTATATCAAAATAAGGTGAGTCTTATACCCAAAGAATTTGCTTTCAACTGATTTATGGCCGATCTTAGCATCTTGTATCCTTAGAAAGGATATAGTTTTACTGAGTATCTTCCACGGTTTCCTTCAACAGGTTCAATCTTTCTTTGACTGGAGGAACTAAAGCTAATGTCATATCCGATTCAATGCACTTCTCAAGTTCCCTGCAGTAAGCCAATTCTTTATCCAGTTCACCGGAAAGGTTCTTTTGTGGCATGCGGTCTTTCATCTCTTCATCTATAGCGTAAACTGCTTTACGAAATAACTTGGAACGCTCTCTGAGAACTTCAAGTGCTGAATAAGGGTTTGATCTAGATAGCGAATGTATGGCATCAACAATAATGGATTTGGACTTAATAATTTCTTTTTCAATGCTAATGATAAAGTTTTGTTTATCAATAAGTTCAACAGATCGGTATCTTTCAATCTCAGCTTGCGGAACTTAGTCAAGGAACTGGAATTGATAACTGCATCTTCAGGAGC
Source organism: Leeuwenhoekiella marinoflava DSM 3653 (assembly GCF_900129005.1). Taxonomy (GTDB): domain Bacteria; phylum Bacteroidota; class Bacteroidia; order Flavobacteriales; family Flavobacteriaceae; genus Leeuwenhoekiella; species Leeuwenhoekiella marinoflava. The sequence continues at coordinate 157,158 of NZ_FQUN01000005.1, forward strand.
CATTTCTAAAAAATACTTGAAGGACATATCTTATCGGGAACGCTCCACTACATCCATGTCGGAAATGGAATAGATCGTTTTCAATAACAGATATTTAAACATGCAGATAGGACTTTCTGCATTTCTCCCATTATTCGCACAATATTTATCAACCAGTTCATCGTGGATAAAGTAAAAATCAATGAGTTCATTGATTTTTCTAAGAAGATTGCCCTTGGGTACGATTGAATCATATAGATCGGAATATGCACTTAATTGATTTTTTTGTTGCTGTAACAATAAAAATAAGCTACTGTTAATCAATATTTAAAACAAAAAAAAAGAGCAGAACCACTACGGTTTTTACTCCTTTTAATTCAATCCTTCAGGGACTTTTTCAGTGCCCTCATTTTTTGGTGGTTTTTTATGAATGTTATTTTGTTACTATTTCAAAAACTGAATACTTAATGGGTAGTAAATAGGTTCTCCATTTGAAGCTTTAATAGCATTGATTATAGGAAATATTAACACCAAGACTCCAAGTACAATAAACCCTAATATTCCCAAACCTAAAAACAAAATAAGAGGTATACAAAGTATTGAATAGATAAAAGTACTTATCTGAAAATTGATTATCTGCTTGCCGTGCTCATCCATTTGCAACACTTTATCTTTCTGAGTTAACCATAAAATTAAGGGAATGATAAACCCTCCTATACCAGTAACAAAATCTAATAGTTGACTCAAATGAGCAGCTACTAATAAATTTCTATCTTCTCTAAGCATCATAATATGTTGATTTTTTGATTGTTTACACCATTAGTAGCAGATTTCTAAATGATGTTACACCGTCTCCTATAGCTCTTTTCAATTTATGGCACGCTCCTTGTAATTATATCAGTGTACCATCCAAAAATATCTAAAAAGAGTACAAACAATCTAAATCTAGAACTTATGAAAAATCTAATTTACCTTTTTGTTGGCCTTATAACAGGCTTAGGTTCTGCAAATGCAGAACCCTTGGATGATACCTCAATAAATAGATACTATGACGGTAGCCGCTATATTTTTGTTGAAAACGGGGTTGAATTTTCAGTTTATCCAGACGGAGAATTTGATTTCGTTTTGCCACAGGTCGCTCAAGGCGTTAATGTAAATATCAACACAGGACCAGTAAATATAAGTTACAATTCAGGTTATAATTATGATCCATATGTACAATATGATGACTATGGTGCTGTAATACAAGTTGAAAGTGTCCCCATTTATTATGATAATTGGGGTAGAATCACCCAAGCGGGAAATGTCTATATTAATTATAGAAATAATAGAATCGTCAATGTTGGTGGTCTAAATATATATTATAGTGGCGCTCGCTTTTCACACGTGACTGGTTATATCAATATTCACAACAGAAGATATGTGTATCATCCTTATCACAACTTCTTTTACAGACCATTTTTTGACAGATGTTTAGTCTATAATACTCCTTACAGAAGATATTATCGTCCGATTCGTTATGATTATGCATATCATAGAAATCATTATGCTCAAGGATACCGTAATGGCTATAGAAATGCATATCACGATTTTAAAAGACCAAAAGGTCGCGTTGCACACAATAATGCTAGACGTGGTAGTTATACTAAAGCAAGAGTGCAGGCCCGCAACACTAGAAATTATTCTGGCAGATCAAGCTCTAGTCGTAATACTGTAGCAAATAGAAATAGTAGAAGTTCTAATAACTCTAGACAAACTCGCAGTGTAAACACTGCGCAAAGAACATCTAGCAATAACAAGGCTATTATCAATAATAGATCTAGTAATTCTAATAATACGGTAAACCAAAATGCAAGGGTTACAAGTCGCGCTCAAAATACAGCGAGAGTTAATAATTCTGCAAGAAATACGATTAAAACTACAAGAACCAGTAATTCTAGAGGAAATAATACGGTAAAAAGAGTAAATCAACAACATTCTGTTGCTCAAAGAAGTTCAAATAATCGTAATATTGCAACTTCTAGAAATGCTAATACGCAACACTCAGTTGCACAACGTAATTCTAGTAGTCAGCGTAAAGTACAAAGCGCTCAGCGAACTGTAGCAAAAAGAGTTGCTACTCCGCAACGTAGCGTAAAACAACGCTCACAAACATCACGCAGTAGCAATGCTGCCAGAACTAGTAGAAGTACACAAAAACAAGCTTCTTCAAGATCAGGAAGAGGTAATTAAAATATAAACGCTTTGGTTGGTTAGTTGGAAGGTCCCGCACTTGATTTTATTCAGGTCGGGATTTTCTCCTTAATAGGTATAGGTTTAACCAATTATTGATTTCGCTGGAAATATTCAGTTTATAAATAATAATTAAATAAGTTAGGCTTAAAATAATCGACTTCATTCCTATCGATACAATAGGATTCCAAGTGAAATTCCAAAAGAAAAACCCTACTCCCAATATCGCAAGAATACCCGTTAAGAAAAGTGTTTCCTTAGAAAAAGGATGCATTTTAAATTTCTTAAACACAACCACTATTTTTGAAAAAGCATAAACAACTGAAGCCATAAATGTAGCAATAGCTGCCCCGTTTATCCCCAGTTTTGGTATAAAAATCAGATTTAGACTAACAGCAACAATGACGAGGATAACTCCTAGGACTAAAACAAGTCGGTAATAATCGCTGTTGTATAAAATTGCATTATTATTTCCCATTAGATTATCTACCAACTTTGCCAGAGCAATAAGAAGTACCACATACAGTCCTTTGCTATAAGCAGGGTCAAGCAATAAATATAAGCTCTGAATATTACATATAATTAAAAGAAAAATCAGACCTGATACTGCATAAAGCGTTATAGAACTCTTCTTGTATAAGTCCTTAAGTTCTATAAAACGTCTTTCATTTAAGTAATTTGCGGTCAGCGGATACATAATCTGATGCATCGCTCTGGCAGGAACTGCAATAACTGCAGCGATATAGATTCCCACAGAATAATAAGCTACATTCTCAATAGGGACTAGCTTACCCAACATGAACATATCTATTTCAAGAATCATTACTGCTATAGAACCTGCAATTATGATCAATGCACTATATTTTAAAATAGATTTCCATTCTTGAGGAATTGATATCCGTAAACGAGGTCTGCGTAATTTAAATGCATAACTCATCATTATCCCCATTCTCATAAGATAAACTACTGCTACACCATATAAAAAATATTCAGTTGTAAATACTTTAAAAGCAAACAGAATCAACAAAACCATAATACCTAAACGATGAAAAACTTCATTCATCACATTACCAAATACACTTTGCAATTGTGTCTTTGACCAGGCATAGCTAATTTCAAAATAAGCCATCGCAAAAGCGATAATTCCTATAAGAAATGCGTAAGGCCGAACAATTTCGTTTTTAGAAGCTAAAAAATCTACTAGCTGATCATAAAAAATCGAAACACCTATAGAAACCGGAATTAAAACCAGAATGGGCATAACCAGCATAAAGGATAGAAAATCATCTTGTTTGCGACCACTATACGACGAATAAAACTTAATCATCGTATTCTGTGCGCCCACTGCAACAAAAGGCATTGCCAGCGTTGCAGCACTCAATAAAAAACCAACTAAGCCGTAATATTCATCTTTAAAAAAGTGCACATAAAGCACGAGCGTATTCAATGCGCCTATACCAAAACCCAAATAGGTTGTAATTAGATTCTTAAAGGACTGTGACGCAACAATACCCATATTTATTTTAGATTGAATGTATAAGTCGGGCTAGATCTCGAGTTAAATTTTTTCTGGAATATGCATCAACATTTCCTGAGGTCGAAGATATACCCGTATTTTTAAAAAGCTCATAATTAAATTTGATGTGCTTTTTGAGTCCTTGCTTTTGCTGATAGTTAAAATAAATTCCACTTTCTGACTTCTTTAGAATTGAAGCTATATCAGAATGCTTAGGGCCTATTGCAAGTATAGGCCTTCTTGATGCCAAATACTCAAAAAGCTTTCCGGGAATTATCGCTTCTGTTTCTTGAGAATCTATTTCTATCAAAAGTAACAACTGTGCACTATGCTGCTTTTGTAAAGCTTCTGTATGATTCACATATCCCGGAAGTGATAAATTAGTTTCTAAACCTTTTTCTTTGATCGAATCAACAACTGAAGCTCCTACTCTACCTGTCAATTCAATTTTTAGATCCTTTGAAAAATGGGGTAATTCTGTTACTAACTCCTGAAGCACTTCCCATAAAATTTCAGGATTTCTATCTTCTAATAAAGATCCTATATGTGCCAGAGTAAACGCAGTGTCTAAACTCGTTTCAGGTACAATTTCATCATCAAAACCGTTGGTTATACAGCTAATAGGTGTGCTTGTCGTTTTTTCAAAATCAGACTGCGTTGTTGGGCTAGTTACCAAGATATGGTCAGCTTTATTCAAAACTTCAAATTCGAGATTTGCATTTTTTTTAGTAGCCCAGTCTGTCAGTTTTAATTTCTTCTGATATCCTATAGTCGTCCAAGGATCTCTAAAATCGGCAAGCCATGACAAATCCTTTTGCACTTTTAATGCCAAACCTATTAAATGTAAACTATGCGGCGGACCGGTAGTAATAATAATATCTACTGGGTTTTTATCTAAATAGCTAGCCAAAAATTTAATTGAAGGTTTTACCCACCATTTTCGGGCATCCGGAATAAAAAGATTTCCACGCACAAAAAGCATCAACTTCTGAAGAAAACTTTGCTTGCCTTCTGGTTTTATAATCCCTGAGCTTATTTGCCGTGTGCTTTCTTTTGAAAACAGCTTGGCAAAACCATAAGGTTCAAAAATGGGCGTTTTGATGATTTCAATCCCATTTGGAATTTCTTTTTCTAAGCTGGAATCTTCAATTGGATAATGTGGATTTTCTGGAACATAAACTACAGGTTCTATATCAAAATCCCTTAAATATTTTACAAACTTCAACCAGCGCTGAACTCCGGGCCCTCCTGCCGGAGGCCAATAATAACAGATAATCAACACCTTTTTCACAGAACTAAAATTTTATTATTCAAGGTTTAAAACCTATTGAGAAACAGTCTCAGAATCTTTTTTAGATCTTTTAATACCTAAAAACACAGCTCCCATGATAACTAAAACCAGAAGAATATTACTGGCTAAACTAATTTTACTACCTGTTTTTACAACCTGAGGTTCAAACTTAAATTCTATAGTATGATTTCCCGCAGGAACCATCATTCCTCTTAAAATATAATCTGTTTTAAAGTGATTTACCTCATTTCCATCTATATAAGCATTCCAACCATTAGGATAATATACTTCACTAAAAACAGCTAAACGTTCCATATCAGAATTAGACTGATACTTTAAGTGATTAGGTTGATGCTCAACTAAGCTTATAGAAGCAGTAGAATCCTGAGGAAACATCTTCCCAGAAATTTCATTTGCAAATTGCTCTTGAACAACTGCAGTTTGTTTAGTGTTTAAACTATCTAAAGAAAGTATTTCGGTATCTGCATCAGGTACAATTTTTACATTTTGTACAAACCATGCATTACCATTAGCCTGCGGATTTATCTGTACTTGCTCTGCACCTTCTTCATTTTTGGTAATTATATATTTAACATTAAGCAAGTTTAAGGGTTTGATGTTTCCATTATATAAATAGAACTCAACCAGATCTTGCAAGCGTGCTGGTTTTGCACCGTGATAACCGCCTATAGAATTGTGAAAATAGCTTGTGCGCGCACCATTAAGACCTACATTTTGCTCATAAACACGATATCTTGTAGTATCCTTCAAAATTTGCTGGTCTGCCTGTGTCGCCTGAAATGGTTTTTCTACAATACGAGCAGCCATAAAATTCTCTGTATTTACATAACGACGGTCAACCTGAACCAAATCAAAAACAATAAGAATCGCCATTACAAGAATAACCTGTGTTTCTGAAACCTTCTTTTTCAAGTAAAACCAAATCAATCCAGCAGCGATTAATACCAAAACTAAAGTCTTTATAGTATCACTTACCAAAAGTGCTTTTCGGTCTTCTTTTACCGCGTTTATAAACTCCATTCCATAATTCTGAATGTAAAACGCGTCATTTCCACCGGAAAATGAAAAAAGACTTCCTTTAAACAGAAGGATAATCAGTGACAATCCTCCCGTGATTACCGTTGTCCACTTTAACGCATTTAGTTTATGTTCTTTAGAATCAGTTGTCTGAAGCATTTTATACAATCCGAATACAGCCAAAACCGGTACACACAACTCTAAGATTACTTGTATAGAAGTAACCGCTCTAAATTTATTGTACAGTGGAAAATAATCAATCCATAGATCAGTAAACCAAGATAAATTACCGCCGAAACTTAACAATAAAGAAAGTAAGGAACCGCCAGCAAGCCACCATTTAAGACGACCTTTTACCATAAATAATCCCAAAACAAATAGGAAAACAATTACTGCTCCCAAATAAGCCGGACCAGAAACACCGGGCTGACTTCCCCAATAATACAAACCAAATTGTTCAAATATTGAAGGCACTTGAGCTGCAGGAACTCCTTGCTTTTTCAAGAATTCTGTAAAAGCACTATCTTTATTATAAGGTTCAGAATTAGATCCTCCGTAAAGACCAGCGATAAATAAGTCTAGTGATTCAGAAATACCGTAACTGTATTGATTGATATATGCCTTATCTAAACCGCCCACATCCGTTTTAGGATTTCCATCAGGAGATATAGTTAATTCACTTTTTCCTCGTGTACTAAAAGAACTGTATTCTGAAGTAGCCATTAAACTTGCAGCATTAGTCCCGATTGCAAGACCAACAGCAAGAACTAAAACCCCGACACTTTTAAAGAAGTGCGGCAACTCATTCTTACGAAACGCGTCAATAAGATAGGCTACACCTAAAACCAGAACAAGAAGCATCAAATAATAAGTCATTTGCACGTGATTGGCTACAATTTCTAGAGCCATCGCAACTGTAGTGAGCACAAATCCCCAAATATATTTCTTTCTGAAAGTTAGAATTATCCCACTTAAAACCAGCGGCATATATGCAATTGCGTGCGCTTTGGCATTATGACCAACACCAATAATGATAATAAGGTAACTCGAAAAACCAAAAGCCAGCGCTCCAAGTCCGGCGTAGCGCCAATCTAGCTTGAGAACGAGAAGTAGTATGTAGAAACCTATGAAGTATAAAAAAAGATAATCTGCAGGTCGTGGTAAAAAGCGAATACCCAGATCTAAACTTTTAACCCAATTAAAAGGATATTTTGCGCCCAATTGATAGGTTGGCATTCCACCAAAAGCAGCGTCAGTCCAATACGGTTCTTCGCCTGTTTGCTCTCTAAAATCCATTTGCTCTCTAGCCATCCCACGATATTGCTGTATATCGCTTTGGAACATTTTTTTACCAGAAAGCACCGGACTAAAATAAAGTAATGCTGATACTATAAAAACCAAAACCACAGCGAGGTGTGGCCCTATTTTTTTAAAAGAAAAATTCATAAATATTTGCTAGAAACTAGAAAGCGGAAATTAATCAATTTCTTCGTAATCGATATATTCCCCTACATTTTTATTTGAAGTCTGCTCACGTCTGGGAACATCTTCAATAACAGTCTCTCCTTCTTGTTTAGGAGATTGATTTCGAGAAGAATACCCCTGAGCCATATTTTGAAAACGTTCTCCTGCTTTTTTAGCTATATATCGCATAATATAAGGGGCCAACAATCTAAAAAGAATGCGCAATCCAAAAAATATAAGGAGGATTATAAGAAGTGTCTGTATAAATTTCATCAGTACTGTATTTGAAACAAAATTAACCATTACCCTTCTTTTTAGACTTAAAAAAAGAATAAAAACCAAATCTTAGGGTTCTAATTCTATATTTAGGCTATCTCTTATTTTTACACTATGTTTGTCTGATTAGGGGTTTTATCACCTAAACTTTAAACCAAAATATTTCAGGATTATGCCAGCTAAATTGATTTTTAGTTTAACCTTTTTGCTGTGTTTTTGCATGCAACAGGCTAAATCTCAGTACACTGAAACACTTAACTCCAATCGTCCCGGGCAATCTCAGGGTGCTTTTGCTGTAGGACGTGGTGTTTTTCAGGCAGAGATTGGCGCGATAATGGGAAAAGAATCTCATAACCTGCTAAACACTGATACTGATAATATTGGTGGCGAATTTCAATTTAGATATGGAGCCATAAGAGAGCAATTGGAGTTCAATCTTAGTGGTTCTTACTTATATGAGGATATTACCCCAACTTCAGGAACAAGTGAACCATACAGTCATAGCGGCTTCCCAATTATTACTGCAGGTGTAAAATACCTGTTGTACGATCCTTATAAAAATTATGAAGAAAAAATAAACGTCTATAGCTATCACGCGAACAGAGCTTTTAAATGGCGTACTTTAATACCGGCAATATCTATTTACTCCGGTGCTAACTATGTATATGAGGATGATAATCCTTTTTTACCAAAAAGTCAGTCTGGTTTTACACCTAAGGTTGTTGCTATTACTCAACACAATTGGGGACGCTGGGTATGGGTGAACAATTTTATATATGACCAATTTTTAACTGATTATCCTACCAAAGCCTGGATAACAACAATGACTCATTCCTTTAACTCTAAAATTGCTGCATTTGCAGAGTTTCAGGTTATCATGAGTGATATTTATGCTGATGATTTATTTCGGTTTGGTGGAGCTTATTTAATCACCAAAGATTTACAGGTAGACATCAGTGCATTAATTAATTTTAAAGAAACACCGAAACGCCAGCAACTGGGACTGGGGCTTTCTTACCGTCTTGATTTTCACAGTAACGACGAGTTACTTCCGCAGAAATAAAAATACGGTTACCTTTACAAGCTATATTACTCGAGCATAATGATTACAATTAAGGAAATGAAAACGAAACAGGAATTGACACTATTTGTCAAATTCCCGTTCTCACTATATGATAAAAGCACAAACTGGGTTCCGCCATTAATAAATGACGAACTCGAAAGCATGGATTCTGAAAAGAATCCTGTTTTCAAAAATGCTGAAGCACGTTTTTTTCTGGCTTATAAAGGAAAAAAGCTTGTAGGACGTATTGCTGCTATCATAAATCATATTGAAATTAATGAGCAAGAAAAACCAAAAATGCGTTTTGGCTGGTTTGATGCTATTGACGACATTGAGGTTACAAAAGCTTTAATTGCTCAGATTGAAGAAATAGGAAAAGCTAATAAGCTTAACTGGATTGAAGGGCCTGTAGGTTTTAGTAATATGGAAAAAGCCGGAATGCTCGTAGAAGGTTTTGAGTACCTCAATACCATGATTACCTGGTACAACCACCCCTATTATAAAGAGCATTTTGAACAACTAAACTTTGAAAAAGCTTCAGAATGGGTAGAATATAAAATTCAGATTCCTGAAAAATCTCCTGAAAAAGTAGAGAAGTTTGCTCGAATAATTACAGAGCGTTACAAACTTAAATTGATTCATTTTAATAACAGCAAAGAGATTTTGCCTTATGTAGATGATATGTTTGGGTTGCTCAACAAAACCTATAATGATCTAAGCACCTTTGTGCCTATTCAGCAATACCAGATTGATCATTATAAAGACAAATACATCAAGTATATCAATCCGAATTATATTAAATGTATTGAAAATGCCGAAGGTAAATTAATTGCCTTTGCAATCACGATGCCTTCGTTTAGTAAAGCTCTTAAAAAAGCAAACGGAAGTTTATGGCCTTTTGGATTTATCCATCTTTTAAAAGCCCGTAAACAAAACGATACTGCTGCTTTTTACTTGATAGGTATTGATCCTGAATATCAAGGAAAAGGAGTAACTGCTGTGATATTCCAGGCGATGCAAGACCTGTTTTCAGCCAATGGAATCACGCAAGTAGAAACCAATCCTGAATTAGAAGAAAACAAAGCGATACAACAGCTTTGGAAAAAATATGATCACGTTCTACACAAAAGAAGAAGGACTTATAAACGTGATTTATAAGCCCTTTTATTAGTTTTTGGCTAACGCCAAGTAAATTATTTATTAGTTTAAAAGTTCAAAACTTACTTGAATTTTAGAAGTAATCGTTAGTTCACCCGGAGCAAGAGTTCGCTGTGTAGAATCCATTTCTGCCATTGCCATTTTGTACATAGGTTGTGGCTGTGGTGCACTTGTTCCTTGCTCGGCTATCATCAAAGCCTTACCTATATTCTGACCTAAAACACCAGCGTATTCTTTTGCTTTCTCTTTAGCGTCTGCTACTGCTTTTTTACGAGCTTCAGCTTCATACGCTTCCATTTTTGAAGAAGAAAATTCAATACCGTTTATTGTATTTATTCCAGAAGATACAAGGCCAGACATTACCTTATCGTATTTTGATAAATCTTTCAGTTTTACTGAAATCGTCTGACTCGCTTTATAACTATAGGTTTTTGTATTGTAGTCGTAGTTCTTATTTAGATTCACATATTCGGTTTGAACCTGATTTTGTGGAATATTCATTTTTAATAAATAATCAAGCACTTTATCTACGCTCGCATCGTTTTCTGTTTTCACTGTTTTAGCATCTTTTCCTTCGGTTTGAACCCCCATACGTATAGTAACTTCATCAGGTACGGCTATAACTTTGCCTTCTCCGGTTACATTTACTGTTGGTTGAATTTGCTGTGCATGCGCCATAGTTGTCATAGCGGTAATTGCAAGAATTAAAATAGATTTCATAATAGTTGTTTTATTTTCTATTACAGAAGCAAGAGGCGTGCCATTATAGCTTCCCAGTCTTGTTGAGGATAAAAAGAATTACGATAGGAATTGCTAAAAGCCCTACCATCAAGGTGTTGATCTGAAGCAACACAGGCGCCATTAACAAAGTAATAACATAACCACCTACTGCCCCACCAAAATGCGCGTCGTGACCTATATTGTCATTATTAGCTCTCATTCCATAAATAGAATACAGTAAATAACCTATTCCAAAAATATATGCCGGAATAGGAACAGGAATAAAGAACATATATAAGCTCATATCTGGATTAAGCAAAATAGCTGAATACAAAATTCCGGATACTGCGCCACTAGCTCCTACCGCCGTATAATGGTATTCATCCTTGTGGAAGTAATAGGAAAGTAAATTCCCCAGAATTAAACTCCCCAGATAGATAACCACAAATTCCCAGTTTCCTAAAAGAGAAATAACAATTGGTGCAAAAAAATAAAGAGTTAGCATATTAAAAAACAAGTGAGATGTACTCACGTGCAAAAATCCTGAAGAAAGAATACGTATTTGTTCACCCCTGCGTACCGCACCGGTATTAAACTTATATTTTTCAAAAAAAGAATAATCATTAAAACCCTTCATTGAAATCAATACATTGATACCAATAACAACAACAGTTATTAAATTTAAATCGCCCATAAAAGCTCTAATTTTAGGATCAAATATACCTATATTTGTGCACTAAGAGCGTTTAAAACGTAAAGGCTTTTGAGAAGTATTCAGGTTTTAAAGTTTTACATTTTAGATACTGATTTGCCCCATAATTTAAAAATTACGCGTTATGCAATGGCTAATCTTTTGGCTGGTTTACCCACTTCTGTGGATGATCTCAAGACTCCCGTTTTGGCTATTTTATAAGGTTTCTGACGCTGTTTTTGTGCTGGCTTACCATATTGTTGGCTATCGCCGAAAAACAGTAACAAAAAACCTGAAACTGGCATTCCCTGAGAAAGAAGAAACTGAAATAAAGAAGATAGAAAAGCAGTTTTATCGGCATATGTGCGATATGTTTCTAGAGATGATAAAATCGATATCTATATCTGCTGAAGAATTGCAAAAGCGTTTTCAGTTTGACGATTTAACAATCATCGAAAAACTCGCAAAAGAACAACGCAGTTCGCTAATTATAATGGGCCATTATGCTAGTTACGAATGGTTGACTGCGCTTCAATTCTATTTTGATCACACCGGTTACGGGATTTACAAACGTATTAAGAATAAGTATTTTGATAAGCTCATTCACGATATTCGTGAAAAATGGAATTCTAAATTACTCGCTAATAAAGAAGCTACTTTTATTATAAGAAAACAGCAGCGCACAGGTAAAATGGCGACCTATGCTTTTATAGCTGATCAATCACCTAAAACGAGACGTAATCAATATTGTACCGACTTTCTTGGTCAAAATGTTCCGTTTTTTACAGGTGTTGAACGCTTAGCTAAATCAGAAAATATGCCGGTACTCTATCTCGCTGTAGATAAAGTAAAACGTGGATTTTATAAAGCTTCTTTTAAAGTAATTACTGAAGAACCCAATACTGTTCCTGATTTTGAAATTACAGATGCTTTTGCTGAACATTTGGAAAATCAAATTTACAAAGCACCACAATATTACCTCTGGACTCACAAACGTTTTAAACACGCCAGATAGAACATAAAAAATGCCTTTACCATTCTTGGCAAAGGCATTTTTTATTTGATAACACAAGAATTTAAATCCCCGCTATTTCCTTGATTTCTAATATCATATCATCTGCAATTTTATCAGCTTCCACTTGCGAGGGTGCTTCCGTATAAATACGAATGATAGGTTCTGTATTCGATTTCCGAAGATGAACCCAGTAGTTTTCAAAATCAATTTTTACGCCATCAATCGTATTCACATCTTCATTGCTATAACGCTCTGCTATAATTTTTAAAATACCATCTACATCTAGAGTTGGTGTAAGTTGTATTTTTTTCTTACTCATAAAATAAGCCGGATAACTAGCTCGCAACTCGCTTACTTTCATTTGTTTTTTAGCCAAATGTGTTAAAAACAAAGCAACACCCACTAGCGCATCGCGACCGTAATGCGAATCGGGATAGATAATTCCACCGTTACCTTCACCACCTATAACAGCCTTTACTTCTTTCATTTTTGTAACCACATTGACCTCACCTACGGCAGCTGCATAATACGTGCCGCCGTGTTTTTGAGTAACATCTCTAAGTGCCCTAGACGAACTCAAATTTGAAACCGTATTGCCGGGATTCTCGCTTAATACATAATCTGCACAAGCAACTAGTGTATACTCTTCGCCAAACATCTCCCCTTTTTCATCTATAAAAGCCAAACGATCTACATCAGGATCAACTACAATCCCTAAATCTGCTCGCTCTTCCGGGACTAGTTTACAAATGTCTCCTAAATGTTCTTTTAAAGGCTCTGGATTGTGCGGAAAGTTTCCGTTAGGATTACAATATAATTTTTCAACGTCTACGCCTAAACGCTCTAAAAGCATTGGGATTGCGATACCTCCTGTTGAATTCACCCCGTCAACCACAATTTTAAATTTTGCAGCTTTAATAGCATCTTCATCCACGAGTTCCAGATCTAAAACTTCGTCAATATGAATGTCTATATACGCATCATTTTTGTGTATTTCGCCTAGATTATCTACTTCAGCATAAGCAAAATCTGAAGCTTCAGCGATCTCTAGGATTTCAGCACCGGCTTCAGCATTTAAGAACTCTCCGTTTTTATCAAGTAATTTCAGTGCATTCCATTGTTTTGGGTTATGAGATGCAGTCAAAATAATTCCGCCATCAGCGTGCTCTAGTCGCACAGCAAGCTCAACTGTAGGTGTTGTTGACAAATCAAGATCTACTACATCGATCCCCATCCCGACAAGTGTTTGCATAACCAGCTGCTGAATCATCTCTCCACTTATACGAGCATCACGCCCTACAACAACACGATATTCGTCTTTATTACGTTGTTTTTTTATGAATGTTCCGTATGCCGAAGCAAATTTCACGGCATCAATTGGTGTAAGATTATCACCGGGATTGCCTCCAATGGTTCCGCGTATTCCTGAAATAGATTTTATTAGGGTCATAAGATATGTTTCTGCTATTTAATAATGTTTGATAACTATTACTAAAGGCAAATATAGCATTAAAGTATTTCCCTGAAATTCCTCATATTGTAACACCTCTTTAATCATACCCCTAAAAAACTGATTTTCAAAACAATTGAAATTTAAGTTGATTTTTATGGTACGATTTATATTGATACTCTTTTTCCTGTCTATTACTTTAAAGGTGACCTCTCAAGATAATCTTCAAGGACGTTTTTATCAAATAGGCTATAACGCAGGTTATGCCTCTGTTGACAATTTTATCTTTAAAGATGACGATTATTATTACGAAGTTTATCTTCAAAAAATTCAGATTTTATATCGAATAAAGTCCGGTGTTTTAGACTACGATTTTATCTTTCAACCAGAAATAAATAGAGCCCAGCACAAACTATTTAATCCTTGGTTTGCAGGGCATCCAGACCAGTATAGCGCTCTTAGAGAGCGTTTAATGCTACATAAATTTATAAATGAGTATATTTTCAGCTGTGGCTTAATCATCAGAACATCTATTACCGAAAAATTGAATATTTACGGCCTTGCGAGCATAGGCCCGGGATACTTTGATGAAGATTCTGAGCGTATGGCTAAGGGCATTGGTTTCTCTGATAACCTGGCATTGGGAATCAACTTTCAGTTTTTTAGAAGATTTGTGTTAGATAGCAGAATAGGTTTTAGGCATGTTTCTAATGCCGAAATCAAACAACCTAACGAAGGCTACGACGCGCTAGAACTTAATCTTGGCATTGCCTATAGATTGTAAATAATTACATCACATGCTAATGCAGGCATATGGCAATAATTTGTAATTTAAGCCTGTGAATTATTTAGCGCATATATACCTGTCTGGCGATGACTCGCTAATTACCATTGGTAATTTTATGGCAGATGGTATAAAAGGAAAACAATACAAAACCTATTTACCACAACTTCAAAAAGGTATTTTACTGCACCGCAGCATAGACAGTTTTACTGATAGTCATCCCATTGTGAAACAAAGTACAAAACGTCTTCATAGCAAGTATAGTCACTATAGCGGTGTGATTGTAGATATTCTATACGATCATTTTTTAGCAAAAAATTGGAAGAATTATGCTACAACTCCCCTCTCCAGTTATATCGAGAATTTTTACGACAGTCTTGATGAACACTTTGAGTTACTGACTCCGGGGATTCAGAGAATGATACCGCATATGATTGCAGATAACTGGTTGTTGAGCTATACTGAAATTAGCGGTATAGCGACTGTTCTCTATAATATGAACCGAAGAACTAAGAATATTAGTGGTATGGATCGCGCCGTTGAAGACCTTCAGTTGTATTACCACGATTTTGAAAATGAATTCACATTGTTTTTTGAAGAATTACGGCAATTTTGTGAGCAACGACTTCAAGAATTAGAAGATCAATTCCCCGTATAATTTCAATAAAATATGATAAAAACTATTTTGACCAGCTCTAAAATCTCTAATCACTGGCTTACAGTTTTGCTTCTTTTAATACTGGTTAGCTCTTGTAAAACCGAACAAGAAACTCCGCGTGAGATTCAACGCGGGAATCTTGCAGACAGTATTATGGTGGTTTCTGCACGAGAAGAAGCTTCTCTTATAGGTGCCGAAATTTTAAAAAATGGCGGTAATGCTTTTGACGCGCTTATCGCTGTAGATATGGCTTTAAATGTCGCCTACCCTTTCGCCGGAAGCTTAGGCGGAGGTGGTTTTATGGTCTATCGTAAAGCCAATGGCGAGATTGGCAGTATTGATTATCGCGAGAAAGCTCCTATAGCTGCAACGCATGATATGTATCTTGATACTGAAGGAAATCCTATTGATTCTTTAAGTCGGCAAGGGCCGCTTGCTGTAGGTGTTCCCGGTAGCATTTCAGGGATGTTTGCTATTAATGAAAAACTAGGATCTATGCCTATGTCTGAAATCTTAAAACCAGTTATTGAACTCGCTAAAAATGGCTATGCTATAACCGAAAATCAATTGAACAGATTTCAAAATTATGCTTCTGTATTTGATCAAGTAAATGGAAAAGAGATTCTGTATTCTGTTGGCTTTCGCGAAAGCGATACATTAAAAATTGAAACCGGTAATCTCATCAAAAATCCTGTTTTAGCAGCAACCTTACAACGCATTGCAGATAATGGAAAAAACGAATTTTACAAAGGAGAAACTGCTCAAAAATTAGTCGATTTTATTGAAGCCCACGGCGGTATTATCACGCTTGAAGATCTTAAAAATTATGAAGCAGTGTGGCGTAAACCCATAACCTCAACGTACAAGAATCTAAAAGTAATAGGGATGCCTCCTCCGTCTAGTGGTGGTGTGTGCCTGGCTCAGATCTTTAAAATGCTTGAACCTTATGATATGCAGAGATTTGGTCATAATTCCGTAAAAAGCATTCAGGTAATTACCGAAGCAGAGCGCCATGCATATGCTGATCGTAGCTTCTTTTTAGGGGATCCTGACTTTAATGATATTCCGATTGATAGCCTCACAAGTGAAGCTTATGCTTCTGAACGTATGCAGAACTTCAGTTTTGAGAACGCTACTCCTTCTGCTGAAATTAAACAAGGCGTAATTAGCGGTTATGAATCTATGGAAACCACGCATTTTTCGATCATAGATCAGTACGGTAATGCGATTGCACTAACGACTACTTTAAACGGTGCTTACGGTTCTAAACTCTATGTAGACGAACTCGGTTTTTTTCTGAATAATGAGATGGATGATTTTAGTGTGAAACCCGGTGTACCTAATATGTTTGGTCTTATAGGTGCCGCAGCGAATAAAATCGAACCGCAAAAACGCATGTTGAGTTCGATGACACCTACTATTGTTGAGAAAAACGGTAAACTTTGGATGACCGTTGGTACGCCGGGTGGTTCTACAATTATAACTTCGGTATTGCAGACTATTTTAAATGTTGTAGATTATAATATGGGAATGCAGGAAGCTGTAGATGCGCCGCGTTTTCACCATCAATGGTTACCCGATATTGTTACTTTTGAGCCTAATGCCTTTGGGAAAGAAACACTCAATAGTCTACAAAATAAAGGTTATGAAATTCGTCAGGAAAACAGCGTAATTCTGGGTAAAGTTGACGGGGTTTTAGTATTGCCAGACGGAACTTTAGAAGGTGGCGCAGACCGTCGTGGTGACGATACGGCTGTTGGTTTTTAAATTGAAAGCTTCAGTTATATCCTCTCTAAGCTATATTTTAAATTATAACTCATTTAGTATATATTTTAAATTATAATTTATTTAATGTATATTCGAACATATAATCTATTTAGTGTATAATTTTAGTAACATTATGAGAGCTGTATTAACAGGAGACATCATAAACTCACGAGAAGATGAAGGATGGCAACAAGAACTTGTTGCAATTCTTGATCAGTATGGGACGGCTCCTCAAGATTGGGAAATTTACCGCGGTGACAGCTTTCAGTTAGAAGTTGATGCGACAACAGCCTTAAAAGCGGCAATACATATCAAAGCCGTAATTAAAACGCGCGCAGAACTCGATGTGCGCATTGCTATTGGCCTTGGTGATAAAACCTATACCGCGACACAAATAACTCAGGCAAACGGAAGTGCTTTTGTACATTCTGGGACAGCGTTTGACGCTATTAAAAACAATACCTTGGTACTTCAGTCAGCTTCTAAAGATTTTGACGAAACGCTCAACGTGATGCTGTCACTAGCTAGCTTAACTATGGATAACTGGCCACCAGTGACCGCAGCGATTGTAAAAGCCCGCCTAGAAGCCCCAGAGCTTAACCAAACTGAACTCAGTAAGCAATTAAACAAAGCACAAAGCGCCATCAGTAAAGCGCTTAGCAGAGCCGGTTATGACGAGGTTACAAAAATGCTTACTTATTATGAAAAACAAATCGAAACGCTATGATAGCTCTCGCATTAAAATTAGTACTCGCTCACATTCTGGGTGATTTTGTATTGCAGCCTACAAAATGGGTAAAGCATAAAACAAAACACGGTTGGAAATCAAAATATTTACTCGCACACATAGGTGTTCATTTATTAGCATTACTCATCCTCTTGCAATTTCAGCTCAAGTATTTTTTGGGCGTTTTTGTCATTATTGCTACCCATTATGCTATTGATGCATTGAAAATAAAATTAACTACAAAAAAGAACAGCAGAAAACTTTTTGTGGCAGATCAGGTTGCACATTTGTTGGTGCTCAATCTGATATTATATTATTATGAACTCTATCCTATAAATCTCAACTCGTTGTTTCAACCGCAGTTTCTATTGCTGCTATGCCTATTGCTTTTTGTGACTTTTGTTTCCGGTATTTTAATAAAAGTAATCTTACAACCCTGGCAAAATGCCATTGAACCTTCCAAAAAAGAAAACCAAAAAAGTACTTCTTTGGCAGGAGCCGGAAAAATAATAGGTATTCTAGAACGCTTATTTGTCTTTGCTTTTATTTTACTGAATGCCTGGTCTGCTATAGGATTTCTTATCGCTGCCAAATCGGTCTTTCGTTTTGGAGATTTAACCGAAGGGAAAAACCGCCAACTTACCGAGTATGTCTTAATAGGAACTTTGCTAAGTTTTGGTATCGCAATAGGCGCAGGATTAGTCTTTCAGTACCTCATCCGGTTTTTATAAGTTAAACGCCCTCTTTACGCAATACTTCTAAAGGCGAACTTTTAATAACGCTTCGGCTGTTGCTCAATCCTATAAACAAAACAAGCAGTGTTATCCCCGGAAGTAACACTAAAAAAGGAATCCAAGACGGAATAAAACCTGTGTCAAACGCAAAATAAGCCAAGAATAAACTTCCCAACAACGACAATAAGATTCCGCTTAACGATCCTAGAATTCCCAAATACAAATATTCTAATCCCTGAATGCGTAAAATCTGTTTGCTTTTTGCACCCATTGTACGAAGTAGCACGCTTTCACGAATGCGTTGATATTTACTGGTTCGCACTGCGCCAAGTAACACAATGATCCCAATTAGAATACTGAAAAACGCCATAAAATTAATGATATAGCTTATTTTGGTCAGTAATTCTTCAATCACGGTTAGCACCTGACGTAAATCTAAAATTGAAATATTAGCATAGTCGGTTACCAAAATACGTTGAATAGCTGCTGAAGTTTCAGAATCCGGAACCTGCGTAGTGATTACCCCAAACTGTGGTGCTTTTTCTAAAACTCCTGCCGGGAAAACAATAGAAAAATTAAGCTGCAGACGGCTCCAATCTACCAAACGAATGCTCCCTATTTGGGTTTCTAGCAACCTTCCTTGTACATTAAAAATAACCTTATCTCCTACTGCAACCTGTGCATCTTCAGCAAAATTATTACTTACCGAAATGGGAACAATCCCTTCTTCGGTTTTCACTCGATTTGTAAACTCACCTGCCTGTAAATCCTCCGAAGCAATAAGCGAATCGCGATAGGTCGTTCTAAACTCGTGATTGAGAATCCAGCGGTTGATGCGCTGTGTGGTGTCTGCTTTTAGCGCAGCATTAGTAATTCCGTTTATACTATGAACACGCATCGTCACAATCGGAATTTGATCTATAGGTTTAAGATTGTTCTTAGTCAGTGTCTGAGCAACATCTGTCATCTGATCACGTTGCACATCAAGCAAGATCATATTAGCCTGTTGCGCGCTGCTATCTAAATTAGCCTGAGCAAGCAAAATATCTTTAGTAAAATAAAGCGTACTGATCAAAAATGATCCCACGCCAATTGCTAATACCAAAACCACGGTTTGGTTTCTGGGGCGAAAGAGATTGCGCAAACTTTGACGCGAAGTAAAACTCCAGGAGTCTGGAAAGTACTTTCTAAGCAAGCGCATAAAAAAGCGTGCAATTCCGCCAAGGATTCCAAAAATGATTACGATTCCTGCGAGAAAAGAAGCTGCATATTTCCAGTTATCCAGCAACCAAAATGCAAACAAGAATATAAACGTGAGTATAGCCAGAGAAACAACTATTGCTGTTTTAAGAGATTGTTTGTTATCATTTTCCGTAACCCGTAAGGTTTGTAAAGGCGAAACATTCAGCGTACTCAACAACGGATACAATGCAAAAAGCACAGACATAACCGAACCTATAAAAATACCCAATGCAATAACCGTCCACGAGATACTAATCTCAACATCTATCGGTAATAATCCTTCAAGCAGCACCGGAAAAAGTTGTTGTAAAAGCAAACCGGCAAGTGTTCCAAAAATTCCACCTATAAATCCTAAGACACCAATCTGAATCAGGTAAATCAAGAATGCCTGAATTCGGGTAGCGCCCAAACATTTTAAAACAGCAACAGATTTTAATTTTTCACGTATGTAAATCGTTGTTGCACTTGCAATTCCTACACAACCTAGTAATAACGCGATAAATCCTACCAGATTGAGAAACTTTCCGAAGTTCTCATAACGTCTTCCTAAACGCTCACTGGTCGAAGTATGCGTATCCAAATCAGCTTCTGCCTCATCCAGACGCTTTCCTATAGCTTGTTCTAACTGCTCCATATTAGTCTGTGGAGCCTTGAAATAATATTCATAATCTATACGGCTACCGAGCTGAACCAAACCTGTTTTTTCAATATAACTATACGGAATAACAACAGGTGGAGCAATCGCACTAAACACGGCATTACTTCCCGGCACGTTACTCAAACCTCCCAAAACAGGAAGTTGCACCTCCCCAATTTTAATAGAATCTCCTACTTTAATATCAAGCTGAAGCATCACAGTCGCATCTACCAGCGCTCCTTCTTGAGATTGAAAACCTTTTCCGGCAGCAACAGGTTCTGTTTCCAGTTCGCCATAAAACGGAAACCCTCCACTTATACCCCGAACCTGTACTAATTTTGTCGCTCCGTTTCTAGGAAAGACAGCCATTGAGGAAAAGGAGATTTCTTTTGCATTTGCTCCACCCAGAGAATCTATGATCTGAATAGCTTCTTCGGTAAGTTCGTTATCACTATCAATCTTAAAATCGGCTCCCATCAAGGCCTTAGATTGCAACGCGATATTATCTTTCAAAGTTTCTCCAAAAGACTGAATGGAAACAATCGCCGCAACCCCAAGAATAATCGAAACCAAGAACAGGCTCAATTTACCTGCGCTGGCTTTAAAATCCCGCCAAGCCATTTTAAATAGCCAGTTTACACCTGCTGCATTTTTTGTTGACTCACTCATTAAACAGCGCTTGTTAAATTGGCTATTTTACCACCTCTAATGGTAAGAATATTTTGCGTTTTTTTAGCGAGTTCCATATCGTGCGTGACCAGAACCAGCGTAGTTCCCAACTCTTTATTCAATTCAAAAAGAAGTTGTACGACTTTCTCTCCTGTTTCCGCATCTAGATTACCAGTAGGTTCATCAGCAAATAAGATTTTAGGATCATTAGCAAAAGCCCTAGCCAGCGCAATTCGTTGTTGTTCCCCTCCGGATAATTGAGACGGGTAATGATCGCTACGATCTACCAGACCTACCTTTATCAAAAGTTCTTTAGCCCTTGCGTATGCATTTTTATTGCCTTGCAATTCTAACGGAACAGCTACATTCTCAATAGCTGTAAGTGTAGGTAACAATTGAAAATCCTGGAACACAAAACCCACGTGCTTATTACGCAAAACGGCGCGCTCGTCTTCAGAAAGACTGCTCAGTTCAATTCCATTTAAAATAACACTGCCAGAATCTGGCTTGTCAAGTCCGGCACACAATCCTAGCAAGGTGGTTTTACCACTACCCGAAGGCCCCACAATAGAAAATGTTTCTTGTTCTGTTATACTAAAGTTAATATCTTCAAGTACAGTAAGCTTTTTAGAGCCACTGGTGTAGCTTTTTTCTAAATTTGATATTTCTAATATGGAAGTCATCGCGTTTGTTTCTATAATCTTGGTTTTGACGTTAAAACCGTGTAAAACCTTACAAATGTTGGCTTTTAAGCAAAATAACTAAATGCGTTTACATATACTTACGATACCTGTACGAAGCCTGTTAATCTTTTGTTGTTTTTTAGCTTGCCTGAATTTTACAAGCTGTAAAGATTCCGTAGAAACTAAAGAAAATTCAACTGAAGTTTCTACTGACGCCACTTCATATAATTCTGAAACTTCGACTGACACTATTTCAAAAACTATTTTGTTTTTTGGCGATAGTCTAACCGCTGGTTACGGACTAGAAGATCCAGATGATGCCTTCCCAGATTTGATTCAGGGTAAAATTGACAGTCTTGATCTGGACTACCAGATTATAAATGCCGGCCTGAGCGGTGAAACCACTGCCGGTGGAAAAAGCAGATTAGAATGGGTTTTAGAACCTGATGTAGCTATTTTTATTCTTGAACTTGGAGCAAATGATGGTTTACGCGGGGTTTCTGTAGCTGAAACGCGTGAAAACCTACAATGGATGATCAATAAAGTCAAAGCCGAAGCGCATCAGGCGCAAATTGTTTTAGCCGGTATGCAACTCCCCCCAAATTTAGGAACTGAATATACTCAGGATTTTAAAGCTATCTTCCCAAAACTTGCTGAAGAAAATGACATTAAACTCATTCCTTTTTTATTAGAAAATGTAGGTGGAATTGCCAGTCTCAATCAAAACGATGGGATACACCCTAACCCAAAAGGTCATAAAATTGTAGCTAATAATGTATGGTCTGTTTTAAAACCACTTTTAAATAAATAATGATTCAAAACTACAGATCCATCCTAAAATAAGGGATCAAATTATATGAATATCACAAAAACATAAAACCCTGTAAATACTACGATTTACAGGGTTTTATTTAGTTTACTAAACTAAACTTCTGATCGCATTTCCTCTACCCTACTGCATGCCAGTTAAACGAAAAGCGTCTTACTTTGCATTCGTAAATATAAGGTATTGTCAAGTTGAGTTTATTTGTAATGATCTATTTTGTCTTGACTAAAACTCTCGGCACACATATGACTTGTGACGGTTTTCAAAACTCATTCCTGTCGGCTAGCTATAAATTTACTTAAACGCACAAAGCTTGAATTTAGCATTTTTCCCACCATAAGATACGTTGTTGTGTTTTCGTACTTATTTCATTAGATAACTTGTCGGTGTTTTTCCAAAATGCTTTTTAAAGATCGCAGTAAATGAACTCACATTTTCATAACCTAGATCAAAGGCAATTTCCTTTACACTTTTATTTTCTCCTAGCTGTTTGACAGCTTCTATTAATTTTAAACGCATTCTCCAATCTCCAAAACTCATACCTAATTCCTTGTTAAATAACCTTGAAAGTGTTCTTGGACTCACAGATGATTTATCAGCATAATAATCAATGGTATTTTTGCTTGAAAAATTATCCATTAAATCGTCTACTACGATTTTTACTCTTTCATCTTGGCTTGTCGGTAAAAAGGTTGTGCTTGGTTCCAAAGTAGAGATTTCATCTAGAAATACTTCGAGTACTCTATTTTGTTGTTGAGTGAACTTGTTGGGATTAGAAAAAGAGATTATTTTTTCTAGAAGACTGTTTAAAAAATTCGAATTGTCAAAGGCAAAACTATCTTTTGGAAGATTCTTTAATTTTGATTTGTCAATAAATGCTGTAATTACCTTTACGTTATTTGGAAAAAAAACTTGATGTTCTTCGTTACTAGCAATCCAAACACTTTGTAAAGGGTTAACTATCCAAATGTTACATTTTGTAACAATCTCCATAACACCTGAGCTACATGATATAATTTGTCCTCTTGGATGTGCATGTGAATTTGCACATTTAGCATTTTGAATATCTTCCGAATAGGTAATTACTGGACGTAACTCGTTTATTTCATAACCCGAATCTATTTCAATACTTGTCTTATAATCAATATTCATTGTCTAAATATAGTAATAAAGACATTGTTTCTATTCCTGAGCTTTGTAGAAATTTAAAATAATAGATTATGGATATTAAAAATCATAAAAAAAAAATTGTGGAGCAATTTTCAAAGCAAGCAAGTGGATACACTGCAATTACTTCACATAGTGATGCTTTAGATAAGCTAATTTCCTTGTCATCCGCTTCAAAGAGTGATTCAGTATTAGATATTGCCTGTGGCTCTGGTATTGTATCATGTGAATTCGCCAAATATACCAAGCATGTGACAGGAATTGATATGACACAAGGAATGCTTGATGAGGCAAGAAAATTACAGACTAAGCTCAACCTTGCTAATGTGACTTGGCAAATTGGAGATGTTGAAAGTTTACCTTACAAGGATAATAGCTTTTCAATTGTAATTTCAAGATTTGGTTTTCATCATTTCTTAAATCCATTTAAAGTTTTGTCTGAGATGAAAAGGGTTTGTAAACCAGAGGGCAAGGTTTTAGTTGTTGATGTTTCTTTACCAGATACCAAAATTAAAAAATACAATGAAATGGAAAAAAACAGGGATTATTCTCATGTTACGGCACTTTCATTAACTGAATTTTCTAATCTTTTTGAAAAGGTCGGTTTTAAATGTTTAAATACGGATTTTTATTCGATGCAGATTGGACTAAAAGAGCAACTTAAAGCATCTTTTCCAAAAGACGCAAATGCTTTAAAAAGTATGATTATTGCTGATTTGGGTGTAAATGATTTAGGGATAAATGTTTCAAAATTAAATGATGAATATTTTTTACATTATCCAGTTCATATTTTTTCCGCAAAGAATTAAAATGTTTTAAATATCCTCTTAATCAGGGGATTTTGTTCTGTATGAAACAGTAGAATAGAGCCTGCTATCCGAATTAATATATTTAATTGCTAGGTTATTAAATTTCGGATAGCAGTATCTCTGGATCAAACCGTGCATGAATTTTTCCTCGCGGCTTAGCGATAGTATTCTTCATTGAGCTTTCGCAAGGGTTTTCAAACGGGCATATTTTTCTATATCTAACAGGTTTTTGTATTTTATAAAATTCCTGTAGGCAGGGTTCGCGAACGTCAACACACTCCCCAAATCTACGCTTACACAACTCCTAGCTACTATGGGGTTCACGACTGAACATTATGGCTTGATGATTTGAAAGAACAAGGCTTCAGTTCACTACCTCACGGTAATTCCTGTTCATTTTTCTGCCGGGTGAACAGTCAATTACCCAGATAGGATTTTCACCTATTGGAATAGTACAGCGGCTGGGTGCACCAACGGTTTTCGTCTATAGCAAGTGCGAGATTATAATTCATTTACTTGTCCGTTGAGCAATTAGTTTATTTTGTGTAATTATTTTCATTTTAGTCTTTTAACTCTCTTTTGTTATAGCCGATGTTATTACCTGCTGGGTTCTTTTAACTTATTTCTGATAATTTCAACACTCGATTATCAACAAGTATTTCAGGATCAACTTTCCTTTTCTTTTGTATAAATTTTCCGTTGTCTATTCCTATTTTCCCGATTTCACCTATCATTTTCTTTAGATTTACTGAACGGTTTATCTTGTCGATTAAATAAAAATCGTCTTGGTGAAAATCCTCCTCTTGAATAATTCGTTTTGTTAGACAATCTTTTACAATCTTCTTCATTAAGATATTCACCTCTTTGTTTTGTTTTCCTCCAAAATATTCAGATACTAAAAATTCATACTTTGATTGAAACCACTTCCCGTGCTCTTCAGAAATCAAGACGATTCTATTATCAACTATTTTCAATCCACTTAGAAACCATAAAATCTCTTTTATCGAAATTTCTCCAATTTGAAACAAATCTCTTAGCGTATAATCTATTCTGTCGGCTGATAAATTTGGTAGAGGATATTCTAAAAGTTGATAGCTTTCAATTTCAATGAACTTATTAATATCAAGTTGATATTTTTTAAGAACACTGTTTAACTCTTTATCCCTCAAGACTTCTTCAAACCTATTCTCGTGATAATCTTCTTCTTCGATTTCTAATACGTAATCAATTAAATGAGAAAATGCAGTATGCGAAATATCGTGAATTAATCCGGCTACTTGTTCTTCAATACTTCCCCCTATTTTTTTTATAAGCAACATCACTCCGATTGAATGTTCAAATCTCGTATGGTTTATTTTCGGATTGACTAAAAAAATTGCTCCTCCTTGATGAATTCTCTTTAATCTTTGAAATACACTCGTATTTATCAACTCTTTGATAACTCCTGTGAATTCAACGCCTCCATAAATTTTATCGCTGTACTTCATTTTTTTGCTTGCAGGGAATTCATTATATCAAGATAAATACACCCATTATTCCCTTTTTTTGCGGGGATAACCGGAACTTTTGTTTCTGTTTATCAATCCTAAAGCTAAGTTAGGAAATCAATAACAAATTCGCTTACGGAATACCACACTTGCATCAGCAATAAAAACTATCATTGGGGTAGGAAGTGTCAGCATCATAATCTTCAGGAATAAACAGGCTACTAAAAATGCTTCAACCGTTTACCGAATCTGTATAATCAAATTCTTGAAATTTCTCTACTACTACTGTACTACTTTCAGAAGACTCTGTAGTAGTTTTGTAAATTATCACCGGTACAATTTTAATGGTATTCTCAGTTCACTATTCTTCTAGAATATATAACAAATGGTTTGCTTCACATAACCTGAAATATCCCAAAGCGTATTCATCAGGACTGTTTTGATTTATGATATTTCCTCGAATATTTGCAGGTGGAGTAGAAAAAGGGTTAGAACTAGTTGTTTCCAATACTAGATTCATATAATTATAAAATTGTTCAGAAACTCCCCTGTGCATTATTTCTATTGTATCTCCTACGACTAAATCTTCATTTGAAAAATTATTTTCAATTTCGTTTCCGTTATAAAAATCATCATCGGTAAGAATGTACTCGGGATATTGTAAAACATTAGCTTTAAAATCAGTTAAATAAAAATTAGCTTGATTTTCAGAATCATCGTAAAAAATGGAAACCTCAAAATTTTCATCTCCAGAAAATCCTTTTACGTAATCTTGCTCTACACGATTTATTTCCGGTACAGGCATCAACTTTTCAGAGGCTGTAAAAGTTTGATCTTCCAATGTGACGTTTAACGTATAACTTTCGTTTAATTGAGGAATAAAATTATCACATATATATAGGCCTGACTGACTGGATTCATTAAAAGTAAATAAATCTCCATTACTATCTTCTATATAAACTTGAGCTCCGGATACCTTTGGGGGCTCTGGATTATAATAATCAGTCATTCGGCTTATTCGTATAGTTTGGAGACTTCCATCCGTTCCTTTTTTCCATAAAATCTCGGCATCAATTACAATTGTGGAATCACCTGTTTCCAGATCCACATCAATAACATCCTCACAGGAGCATAGAAAAAGCAGGACAAGAATTCCTACGTATTTTAATTTTTTCAGTTTTATTATTGTTTTCATCTCTTTAAAATTTGAAATTATACGATATGCTTGGTAATATGCCAAAGATAGATAGTCGGCGTGCTTCATTTAACCCATTATCTTCATTGGTAGTGAAACGAATTGAAGCTGCATTTTGTCTGTTGTAAACATTATAAATACTAAATACCCAGGAGCTTTGCCACCCTTTATTTTTATTAGGTTTTGGAGTATATGTGGCTGCCAAATCCAAATGATGATAGGCAGGTAACCGATTTTCATTCCGGCTTGAATAATTAGGAATATGAATTTCGCCAAGCTCATAATATCCATTCGGATACGTCACGGGTTGACCTGATTGCAATGAAAAATTAGCGTTAAAAGACCATTTTTTGTTATAATCGTAATTTGCTATAATACTGATGTCGTGTAGCTTATCATATGGAGATAAATACCAATTTCCATTTGCAATTCCAGGTTCTTCGGGAGATCTACCCACCGTTTTTTGTTCTGCCCGTGAAAGTGTATAGGCGATCCAACCCGTTAATTTACCTGTGTTTTTACGAAGTAATAATTCCATTCCATAAGCTCTCGCCTTCCCATTAAGAATTACCCTTTCTATATTGTTATTCGCCAATAAATCTGCACCTTCTACATAATCCACTCTATTTTTAATATCTTTATAGAAGAATTCCGTTTCGAGTGAATATTTCTTGTTATTAAAATTTCTAAAATATCCTACGGCATATTGGTCAAGCAGTTGTGGTTTTATAAACGGTCCGCTAGGAGTCCATATATTCATTGGCGTGGGTGATTGTGTGTTGGATAAAATGTGTAGATATTGCGCCATTCTGTTATAACTCACTTTAAAAGATTGATCATCGTTTAAAGCATACGACAGGGCTATTCTGGGTTCTAAATTATTGAAATTTGCAATTTTTTCACCTTTATCATAAGTAATTGATCCTGTAGGGATAGCCTCTTCATAAATGTTATACGTAGGATTATAGATTACCGGGTTATCATTAGCATAGGTATTTATTTCCTGCTTTCCAAAGCGGTAGAACATACTATAATGTAATCCATAGCGTAGATTAAGTTTTTCTGTAATTTTATGTTCAACATCTAAATATGCGGAAGGTTCTAATGCATATTTTTTATCAAGCTGCTGAAAATTAAATTGAGAATCCTCATTTTCAGGGTTTAAGGTGCCGGGGTTGAAACCATAATAATTTGCTGCTACACCATAGTTAAGCTGTATATTTTCTGAAATAAAATGATTCCAATTGTATTTTAATCCATAACTTTTAATAGTACTATCCCAATTAAAGTTTTGCTCGTTTATATTTAAATTGAAAGTATAGTCACTGTAGAATAATGATAAATTTGTGTTGATGTTATTGGAGAAGCGATGTTTCCAACTCAAATTTCCCATAGTATTTCCATAAGTACTAGAGAAACTGTCGCTTATATCAAAAATATCGTTCCCAAGATACCCGGAAAAATGGAGGCTGTTATTTTCATTTAATTTATAATTAAGCCTCGTATTCAAATCATAAAACTTTGCAGAATTTTCATTATCTGCTAGTTTTAGAAAAAGATGAGCGTAAGAAGTACGTCCCGCCACCATGAAAGATCCTTTTTCTTTTTTTATAGGCCCTTCTACAGTTAGCCTGCTGGATATTAAGCCAATTCCACCATTAATATGGAGATCTTCATAATTTCCCGTTTTTTGATGTACGTCCAATATGGAAGAAACTCTCCCGCCAAAACGAGAAGGAATGCCTCCTTTATATAAATCTAAACTACTAATTGCATCAGCATTAAAAACAGAGAAAAATCCAAACAAATGAGAATCGCTATAGATGGGAGCTCCATCTAATAGAATTAAATTTTGATCTGCGGCACCCCCGCGTACATTGAAGCCCGATGAGGCTTCTCCAGAACTGGTCACCCCAGGTAGTGTTAACAAGGATTTTAAAGGATCGGCTTCCCCCATTACTACTGGCATTCCTTTTATTTCTTCAGCAGATAGGCTATTCACACTCATTTGCGGTTTCTTGATATTCAATGCTTTCGTGTTCTGGGTGATTACAACTTCGTCTAAGGTTTGGTTGTTTGCAAGCATTGAGATGTTAAGATTTTTATTGCTCTTGAGGGTTATATTTAGGGTTTGGTTTTCAAACCCTAAATAACTGGCAATTAAAGTATAGTTCCCTTCTGGGAGCCACATTGAGAAATATCCATTTTCATCAGTTACAGCTCCTGTTGATATTTCCTGAATGTAAATATTAGCTCCTAACAGAGGCTGTCCCAAATCATCCAGAATTACGCCAGAAAGTTTATGTCTCTCTTGTTGAGATTGTAATTCCCTTTTCTTAATAGTAATACTGTTGCCTATGACAGAAAATTGAAAAGGTGAGTTTTTATTGAGAATAGAAATAAAGCTTTCAATTTCTGCATCATTATAGTCCATTTTTTCACTTAGCTTTTGGTCTACATTTATGGAGTTATTATAAGCAAATTTATAGTCTGTCTGATTTTCTATTTCAGTAAATAATTGTTTCAACGTTGCTGATTGATCTAACGAAACAGTAATATTTTGCGAAAAGATATTTAAGCTAAGCATTAGAAAGCAATACTTTATATGCTTCATGAAATTTGTATTTTTATATTCGGTTAAAATGGATATATCTCTTTTAATCATAGAAAGGATGCTTAGTTTAGCGGCTAGGGCATCCTTTCGCTTTTTATTTAAATGTTATTTCTTTTATGTTTTCATCTCTATAAGAATTTAGATTATATATTTCGGATAATATTTGTGTAATGTTCGATAGCGTCTCCTTTTTTCGAATCCGAATTGTTACTTGTTTTTGTAGTAGTTCTTGAGGGAAGGTTATTTTATAATTGTAATTTGTTTGAATATAGTTAATAACTTCTTTTAAAGGTTTTTTATTAAAGTCTTTAAACCTTTCAAAAGCGGTTATGGTCAATTGATTAGTATTATAGACAAACTTTTCGCCAGGGGACAATATCCAGTTATTGATACTATCCTTTACGTTCAGTTGTATACTACCTTCATAAAGCTGGACACTTACGCTATTACTAATTTCTTCTTTCACGGTAAACTCAGTGCCTAAAACAGTAGTCGTGGTAGTTTTGCACGATACTTGAAATGGATGGTCTTTGTCTTTTTCAACTCTAAAGAAAGCTTCTCCTTTTACCCTGACTTTTCTGTTCTTTTTAAAATTATCTGAAAATTCGAGTTGAGAATTTGGTTCAAGTTCTACGAGTGAGCCATCCGGAAGGTAAACGGTTTTATTCTGATTGCCCGGGTTTTCAATAATATTAATATTGCTGGCAATGGAAGACTCAAATGATGAATTATTGTACATCCGCAAACCACCTATCGAAAGGAAAGTAACGAGCACAGCCGCAGCTGCGTAGTGCCAGGGTTTAATAGGTTTCTTTTTACGGTTAAATGTTCTTGATGAAAAATCTTGCCAGGATTTTTCAACTTTATCTTTGGGCTGTATTTTAGAAGTTTCCTCCCAAGCATCTTGTAATTTTTTTTCAATTTCTTTATCATCCATAATAAATCTTTTAAAGCTTTTGACAATCTACTCCCTGAGTTATAAATAATGAATGTACGATTTCTGAAACATCACGATTTATTTTTACTTTTAATAAAGTATGGTTCTCTTTAAAATCAAAATCGATTAACGCATCTGAAATGCTTTTTCTAAGTAAGGTTAACAAGTAATTGGCCTGTTGCTCATTTTTAATATCAGTCTTAAATATTTCAACTTTCATTGTTTGCGTATAGGTATATGACAAACGAGAATTAAAAAGTTCCTAAGCTTTATTCATTTTTCTTTTCATATTTCTCATTGGATTGATAATGCAGGGTTATATTCAGTTGTATATCAATTTGAACCCTCGTAAGTGAAAGCCTTCCTTAAAAAAGTAAACCCGAAGTTTGAATTAAACTTCAGGTCATTATATTGGAGTAGTTTATTGGCGTTCAAGGATAATAGTCCCTTCACTGTTTTTACCGCTAAAGACAAATTTTCTTCAGTGGTATTGGCGTTCAAGGATAATAGTCCCTTCACCCGTTCCTTCAGCAATATCGAAGGTCATCATTGTTTCGACACCTAAAAAAGAAACACCTATTTCCTGTGTCTGTTCGCCGAAGATAAGTTTGTAAGTGTTCTCATTAATTTTTTCCCATTCTCCCTCTATCGCATTTGTGCTTTCACAAGTTATTTCTTGTTTAGCATTGGTGTCAATTATAACATCCGTATAGGTGAGTTTAAGATCATATAAATCGGTTAAATTGTAAACTCTTTCTATAATGTTACCATTAGATGGATTTTCATATTTCAAACTAACCTTGGCTTGAATCCAATTGCCAACACGGTTGTGGTTTCGGGAACAAGGGCATCATCATCACTACATGACGAGAAAATTAAAATGAAGATAATAGACTAAGAAATTTCACTAGGTTTTTCATATTACGTTTATTTTGTATTCACCTATATGACAAACGAGAATTAAAAAGTTCCTAAGCGTTCGCTATTTTTTTCTTAATAAATTTATTGGCTAGGTAAATGTGGTTGGCAATTGTCTTTGGGGAGAGTTGGGTAACTTCTGCTATTTCCTGATAAGAATAATTTTTTAGTTTGTGAAGTGTAAAAATTTTTCTTTGTTGTTCTGGAAGTTGGCAGAGTAAAGACTCTAATTGAGTTTTTCTATGCTCGAAATCTTCATAAAAATTATGGTTATCTTCTTCCTGAAAATCACTTTTAAGGTTATAGGTGTTAATAGAAATAACCTTATTTTCTCTGTTTAAATGATTTAAAATTATGTTTTTACAAATGACAAATAACTGCTTATCAAAAAGAACGTCTTCTTTTAATTGTTCTCTGTTATTGTAGATCTTGAGAAAAGTTTCCTGAACAAAATCTTCGGGTGTAAGAAATTTAAACTCAAATCGCTCTGCGGTTTGAATTAATTTTGAATAGTAAGATGTATAAATATCCTTAAAAGCTTTTTTATTGGCTTTCTTAAGTTTTCTTACAAGTTTTTTGTTTTCCATTTCATTGAAGGTTCTTCTGCTTTAAAACAAACATTTGGGCTATTTATTATAGGTTTTATATTATTTCTTTTTAGTAATCAAGGCTTTTTTATATTCATCAAGTAGGTGTTGAATTTCATTTGTCATTAAAATCGAATAGGCATAGTACCCCCTGCTTAAACGTTCAACAAATTGAAAAGCTAAATGAGAACTTAAAAACATAGCGTGGCCCCAGTCTCATGTGGTAAGAGCTCCATTAATCAAAATATTAGGGATTATTAATCTACTTGAGTCAAACAAAGATGAATTGGATGATTTGCAATTTTGGTTAAATCAATTAAAAATTTCGTCTAATGGAATGGATTCTATTGTTAAAAAAATTACGGAAGAAGCTCAACAAATACTTTTAAATGCATAAATCGGTATTTATCCAATCATTCAGCTCATTGTTGAAAAAATGATGATGAATCTGACAGCTAGTTCGTTAATCTTCATATACTGCGAAAATGGAGCAACTGCCTTAAATACTTTAGAGCAATATTCAAAAACGACGTCAGCCTGCATTATACTACTAGACTTACATATACTCGTAATGGACGGATGGGAATTTCTGGATAAATTTCAATCAATACCTAAACCGGTATGCAATCTACAGTTATACATCTTATCTTCATCAACAGACACCGCCGATCTGGAACGTGTCAAATCGTATCCCTTTGTTCAAAAGTTTACCCCTTTTTTAAAAAGATATCCTCGAAATGCTTAAAATTTGTTGAATATTCTATGAGTTAGAAGTACCCTAATACACTTTAAGTATTTTTTAAGCTTGAGCATCAGATCCCCTACTCTAATTTATAAAGTTAGTAATCTTACGGAGTCAACCTAAGACCGGATGGTCTTTTAAAAGTAGAATTTTTAGGTTTATTTCGTAATAACTGAGCGTAATCGATCTTCATTATCGTCACCCCATTTACCTAAAACTGAAATTATGGGAATGATTGATTTGCCAAACTCAGTGAGCGTATATTCTACTTTAGGAGGAACAACAGGGTAAATTTTCTTAGTGACCAATTCGTGGCCCTCCAGTTCCTTTAATTGAATATTTAAAACCCTTCTTGAAGCCTCCGGAATTTTACGTTGCAATTCACTGGGCCTTAAAAAGCCTTGGTGGATAAACCACAATAAACGGATTTTCCATTTAGCGTACAAAACAGCCGCAACCAGGTCGAGACCACAATTAAGATTTATAGGAATTTTTCTTTCGTTCATAGTACAAACTTACTTTAAAGCCTCAAATGCAGCAATAAGGGATTTTTTTATCCCTATGCAATTCGATATTCCGTACTTGTGATAACTCAGCATATAACTCAATTTTGAATAGTAAAATTTTGAAAAATGAGAGCATCAAATAGCAACAACGAATTAAAAGGTAAGATCGCTTTAGTTACTGGTGGCACCCAAGGAGCCGGAAGAGCAATTGCAGAGCGTTTATCACAAGCCGGTGCAGAAGTTATTGCAGTTGCAAGAAATTTACCTGAAAACAAAGCAAGCAACCTAAACTTCATAGCTGCAGATCTAAGTACAACCGCTGGTACTGAAAAAGTAGTTACTGAAACCTTAAAACTATTTGAAAGGTTGGATATTCTGATTAATAACCTGGGAGGGTCTGAAACTAAAGGGGGTGGTTATGCTGTATTAACTGATAGCGACTGGGTGGAGACGCTCCAGACCAATTTACTTGCTCCTGTTCGTTTAGATCGTGGATTTTTACCTCAAATGATTATGAATAAAAGTGGTGTAATTATTCATATAGGATCCATACAGGCTAAATTACCTTTATACGATTCCACATTACCTTATGCCGCCGCAAAAGCTGGTTTAGTTAATTACAGTAAAGGCTTATCTAACGAGGTATCTCCAAAAGGAGTTCGCGTCTTAACGGTATCTCCGGGTTGGATCATGACCACATCATCATCACGATTAGTAGAACGATTGGCCGAAAATTCAAATACAGGTTTTGAAGAAGCCAAACAAAGTTTAATGGAGTCATTAGGCGGAATACCCTACGGACGACCGGCAGAACCAGAAGAAATTGCCGA
Organism: Leeuwenhoekiella marinoflava DSM 3653; assembly: GCF_900129005.1. Lineage (GTDB taxonomy): Bacteria > Bacteroidota > Bacteroidia > Flavobacteriales > Flavobacteriaceae > Leeuwenhoekiella > Leeuwenhoekiella marinoflava. The sequence goes on from NZ_FQUN01000005.1 coordinate 191,570, forward strand.
ACTGATAGGATTTCTGGTTTCCCCAAGAGCAAATTATCTAACAGGAACGGAATACGTTATTGATGGCGGAACTATTCCTACAATTTAAATAAAGACTATGGCAGCCTATATCGTATTTACACGAACAAAAACCCTAGACAAAAAGGAATTAGAAACCTATCAAAACCTGATAAAAGATACTATAGATGGACATCCTATGGAAGTTTTGGTTTCTTATGGGGTTTTTGAAGTTCTGGAAGGCAGACCCATTGAGGGTATCGTAATCGCCCGATTTCCCGATGGAGATTCCGCTAAAAAATGGTACTACAGCGATGCCTATCAAAATGCCTCTAAACACCGCTACAATGGCGCTTTATACGACGGCATATTGGTGGAAGGCCACTAACAATACAAATAATGTAAATTTAAAAGAAAATGAAATTACCGCAGACAATCAAAGACTTAATCGATGCTCAAAATAATTCTGATAGCCTTGCCTATGTAGCATGTTTCTCAGAAGAGGCTACTGTAAAAGATGAAGGAAAAACTCATCGGGGTAAACAGGAAATAAAAAATTGGATATCTAAAACCAACGAAACCTTTAAAATAGCCATGAAACCTCTAGATTATTTTGAGGGTCAACAGCTCCTAAAAGCTGAGATTTCAGGAAATTTCCCCGGTAGTCCTCTAATGTTGTCCTATCATTTCAAATTTAAAGATGATACTATAAGCTTTCTACTAATTGACCAGGACTAGTGATCGCCTATTTCATGATTCTCGCACTTGGGACAAACAACATATATGTCGCTTAAAAATTCGTAAAGAGTCTTTTCGTAAGCGTTAAATTTCGTTTTCATAATGTTTGTCTTAAATAGACCGCAACGTGATTGTGTAACAGGCGTTGCGTGGTTTAAGAACTAAGATACTTAAAAAACACGCACGTTAACGCTTGCGAGGATTTTCCGAAAGGAAAATCAGAAGCAATGCGTGTTTCACGGTGTGTGTGCCCAGTATGGGCATCTTTTGTTTTACCGAAAAGTAAACTATTAATCCACAAAATTATTATAAGAACAATCAGAGTTGAGGGTAAACCAAATTTGTTAGGGTCAATATATTTCGGATTGCAGAAAATTAGGTATGCATAAACCCCAAGTATGAAAAGTATCAAGAGGATTATAGGAATGCTAATTACCCATCTTATGGTTTCTGGCAATTCAAAGCTTAAGTCTTTGTCGAATTTCTTCTTCAGGGTCGTTATTTGTATTTAGGTCTGACATAGTTTATTTAATTGGTGCCAACTTATTATATCAACACTAAATATATACCTATCCCCTCAAAATTCACTGGATATCAACACCTTATAATTATGTTTATAAAAATAGACCTTTGTCTTAGAAGTAGTTTACAGAATTTCGTAATCTATTAAAATTATTTAGTTCGTTCAGGGTTTAGAAATGCAAATGTATAACTATACCCTAGCGTTTAAAATTAGGGTCATAGGTTTGGCATTCGCTAACATCTATTACAGAGCAAGTCTCTCTTGTATTAGTCGTTTTTTAAGTTTTTATACTTTTGCTTATTCTTACGCCACTAGTCAAAGCTTAGCGGTAGGATGAACCGCTTTTGTACTGCGTTTTTACATCCATTTTTCTTTTGAAGATTTCTCTAATGAAATCTATTTCTTTTTTGAATTGTAAATCTGACCTAGTTGCAAAATATAGTGTATTCGAAATATCCTTTTTCCCCCTCCAAATAAGTTTTATTTTTTCTTCCTTTAATGATTTATTTACTAAGAAATCTGGTACGATTGCAAAACCTTCCTCATTCTCAATACACCTAACTATTGAACCAATATTTGGTAAAATATAATTGGGTTTAAAATCTACTCTTTTTTTAAAATTTTCATACCAGAACCTTCTAAAATGTTCCATTTCATTTGAAGCACTATACCATATTTTATTTTTTAATTCGTTTTCTAATGCAGAAAAATTTTCTTCTTCTATATAATTTTTAATATTACCTAAATCTGTATTATTTCCCGCAACCATTATAATATTTTCCTTTGTGAAGGCTTCATATTCTGTCAAGGAATATTTTTTATCGATTTTTGGTGTTATTACAAGATCTAATAATCCATTATCTAAATCCTTTATTAAATCCTGATGATCTCCAAACTTTGCTACTAAATTAAATTTTAAGGATGAAATTTCTGATTCTAGAATCGTTTGAAATGTTTCTGTACACATTCCAATATTTATAGATGGAATTATTTCTTTAGACGTTTTTTTAAAATGTTGCTCTGCTTTTTCTAGTTTCTCTATGGCGTCAATTATAAATCCATACAATTGCTTCCCATCTTCTGTTGGAATCATTTTTCTTGAGGTTCTTTCAAAGAGCTTTTTACCTACATATGATTCCAAAGCATTTAAATGTACACTCACTCCTGGTTGAGATGTAAACAAGGATTTTGCAGCTTTAGTTAGGGTATTCTTTTCATAAATCGCAATGAAAGTTCTATACCATTCAAAATTTACCATCTATTAATTATTTTATACAAATGTATAAATCATATTATTTTTATAATGGAATTGATCAGCTTAATTTTGTATCCAGAAATAAAAATAATTGTTATGATTAATGTATTTATAATTAACGGTGGACATAAATTTGCTCATTCACCTGGAAGATTTAATAGAACTTTATTAGAAAAAACTAAATCTTTTCTAGAGGCAAAAGATGAGTTCAATATCCAAACAACTCAAATTGGTGAGGCTTACGATATCAATGTAGAGGTTGAAAAATACAGATGGGCTGATATCATTATTTATCATACACCTATCTGGTGGTTTCAAGTACCCTTTGGATTCAAAGAATATATAGACAGAGTTTTTACAGCTGGCCATAATAAAGGAATTTATGTAAGCGACGGCAGGAGCAGAAAAAATCCTGCAATCAATTATGGAACAGGAGGAAGTTTACAAGGCAAGAAATATATAGTTACCTCAAGTTGGAATGCTCCTGAGGAAGCTTTCAAGTTGAAAGATGAATTTTTTGATCAGAAAAGTGTTGATGAAGGAGTCTTATTTGGATTTCATAAAATGAATAAATTCATTGGATTAGAATTGATGGCTACAACTCATTTTCATGATATGGAGAAAAATGCAGATGTTGAAAAAGAACTTACTAAGTATGATGTATTTCTATCTGATAACTTTGATTAATAGATCTAAAATAAAAATGCTGCACAACTTGTTATATCAACACTAAATATATAGACAGCCTATAAACTCACAGAATATGGCTATACCCGGATTAAGACCATCCTATTAAGAAAAAAAAGATCACTTCAGCAACAGTATTACATCACTCGGGCGTGGCCCGCCCAAAGCCCTTAATCGTGTATGAAATCTAAAACCAGATAATAATATGCTATTTTATTTTCAGAATCGAAGCTGAATTCCCTTTTCAATCGCTGGTATTCAAAAGTCTTTCTAACTTCATAGGCAAAACTCATTGTAATATCCGATTGGCCTTTATCTCTTGGATTAGATTCATCCAACCCACCTCCTATTTTATGAATCGTGCGATGAAGGCTTTTCAAATCCTCATAAGCGTCTCAAATTTCTATTCCAGTTTCGTTTTTAGTTGGATTACTTTGTAACGTTCAGATTTTTTCAATCAAAAGAAGGCGGATCAAAAACTTCTTGCTATGTTTTTAAAAGTGTTGAAGTACAGTAGATATCCACTACCTTTTCAATAGTAAATAATCTGATTTTTATGTAGTAAACTAACTTTAATAAAGTATTAATTGGATTCAAATTCTCATGAAGCATCGATGTATGTTTATGAAAAGTATAGAACAGGAGGATACTAAACAAAATATCCAATAATAGCGCTATTTAAAACGTTTAATAAAGAATAGTTTCGGAATAAGAAGTTTGAAGATATCACAAACAGAAAAAAAACAGACCACCCCCCTACAGTTGGCCTGCTTGCTGACTAAATACTAAAAGTATTTAGTTTTAAGAATAGCAGTCCCCAATAAAATATTAAGCTTTTATAATGCTATTTCTTTTAGAATAATAAGGATCTTAATTCGAGGATGAAAAGCTGATCAGAACTGTAGTATTTGAAAAATTGTATCGATAATTTTGTTCGAGCAAATTAAGTAGATTACTAGCATTGATTCAAGCCCTTGTAGTCGTAATTCATAAATTACGACTCTTATTAACGTGGAAAGTCCGCTTTTGAAAGGCTCAGGATACAATAAGACAAATAAAGTAGCTTATATTCAAAAATCTTATTATCAAGCAGTTGTAAAAATCAGTAACCTATGAAATCGTCTGTAAAAAAACCTAAACTCAATAAATATGAAATTTATGTAATTAGTGGTTTGGCGCACGGCGTACCTGTTGGGAAGTTACAGACAATTCTTGAATTGTATGGTATGGAAGCGAATTCTATAAGCAGTATTGAAAAGAGTTTACATAGGTTACGCAAAGTATGAGGGTGTAAGACTAATACCCAACTCGTCTATAAATTACGAAACCGGGTAATTTCATTAGATCTTGAAAGTACTAGCTTGAGACCTTAAGATTTTTTTGGAAGAGTCGCTTGAAGTTTGTCATTTTAAAATTTTATAATCAATAGCATCGTCATTAATTTCTAAGGTGTATACATTAAAGATACACACGTTCTTAAATAGCTATCTATACAGACAGTTTGGTGGTAATTGCCCGAATTTTGACCCGATTCTACAGGAACTTAAGTTGATCACGTTAGGGTATAGTATGCGTCCACTAGTATCTAAGGGGAAACTCAATCTTTCCTATTGCTACGCTTTCGTTTCCAGAGAATATACCAAGCAACCTGAGTCAGGGATTGTAGTGCACGCGATACAATCGCGCACCAACCGGGGGGTTCCCTCCATACACAATAGACCTGTCCCTGCGTGTTGAGTATATCCTGATACAGTCGTTCGACCCTACCTGATAGCGGTTTAGGGGTGAGACTACCCTTTACCTACTCGACTGGCAACTGGCTTTTCTATTTATTAATTCAAACTACAACTCTTCCAAAATGGAATTTCCGCTGGACATATCCCCAGAAGTCCATTCCCACCTTTCATGAAGTCGTATTTTTTCGTTCTCTAAAATTTCTGGTTTTGAATAACAGATTCCTGTCATTAATTGTCCCTTTTCATTTACTTGATGGTAACGCATTTCAATGTTCCCATTTTCGTCCACCAATCCGATCAGATGCCCTTTTATTATTTGCCCACCCTTATATTCAGATGTCAGGATGTTGTCAATTTGTTTATACTCAAATATAGTTTCTTCCGTAGTTTCGCCATTCTCTGAATTTTGAACTGGTTTAAATTTCTTGTTGTTGTAGTTCATATATTTTCAACTATTTTCTCATTTTTTTTCAGCTTACCGCTAACTCGTTATATCCCGATGAATATACCTATTACCCCTTTGCATTTCTAGGGATAACCAGAACTTGAATCCCTGTTTATAAATAGATACCATTAAAAGACCGCATTCACTACAAACCAGATTACGGAACTCTGCATAACCTAAAAAATACACCTATCTAATAAAAAAAATCTAACAGCCGGTTGAGTCAAAACTTCGTTCATGCTAGGTTCCCATTATGTAATGGTACAGACAGTATCAGCCACAGAATCTTAGTTATTGTATACCCTATTTTTTATTCTTTCTCCATTTGTGAACTTATAAAAGGTATTCTGGGTGCTAAAAAATAACCTGTTAAACTTGCAAACAAGATTGGGATAAAATGTCCGAATCCTGTCAAGGTAGCAAGTAAAATTGTAGTACTCATTGGAGTTCGAGTTACGCAAGCATTAATTGCAGCCATACAACTAACTATAGCTAACGTTAAATTGATTGTCGGGAAAAGTTGATGTATAATTAGCCCTAATGTTGCTCCTACAAAAAATAATGGAATAATAAATCCACCTCTCCAACCTGATGTCACAGTTATTGAGATAGCAATAATTTTAAAGAACAATATTGCAAACAATAAGGTCAATGGGAAATTGCCCGAGAGTAGTTCATTAATTTCGTGATGTCCAAAGTATCGGGTTATAGGAAAATAAAATGCAATTAACCCAAGTAGAATACCACCAATTAGTGTTTTAATATAAATAGGTATAGGTCTTTTCTCAAAAAGTAATTTTAAAAATTTAGTACTAAATATAAATACCCAACCAAAAGAAGCTCCAATAATTGCAAAGAGAACTGCATAGCCAAAATCAAAAATTCCTGAATATTCATAAGCTGATAGATCCCAAACAGGGCCAAGTCCTAAATGAATGATTAATGCGAAAACTAAATAGCTGAAGCAACTTGCTACAAACGCAGGAATAATTGCTTTGTAATATTCAACTGCGTGTTTGTGATGCAAAATTTCTAATGAAAAGAGACTACCACCTAGAGGAGCACCAAATAAAGCTGTAAACCCTGAAGCCATTCCTGCGATACTTAATGATCTTAATTCTTCTCCTTTTAGTCGAAACAATTTACCTACCCAAGTTCCCGTGGAACCTGTCACTTGAACCAATGGAGCTTCTGGTCCTAAACTACCTCCTGATGCAACACACAGCAAAGAAGAGAGAACCATTGAAGGATTGCTTTTAGGGTCTAGTTTACCTTTATTAAATCGAATGTTGTTCACAATCAAGTGTATTTCTCCCGGATCTCCAATGAAATGAATTATCAAGCCTGCCAAAAGCCCACAAATTGCCATTACTGGAATTACTTGCCAACCGCTAAAAAAGGACAATTGATGAGTCAGAAACTCAAGTCCAATCCAATAAATTCCTGCAATTACTCCACCTATCAATCCAAGTAACGCCCATAACAAAAAAGTCCGACTGAAAACGAAAGGGTTAAATCGGATCGGTTGATCTAAAACAGCTAAGTAGGTTACTAATTTTCTTCTTTGCTTTAATTTCATTGCTTTATTTCTGTTTTAGGAGCTATACAACGGCAGTCTATTTCAAAACTATCCGTTTTTATCAAAAGTAACTGAAGTACATTAGATATCCAATAAAACTTAAATATGAGAAGATAACGCAGCAACTTATTAAGCATATTTATGGGAAGCTTACAAAGCTCTTTTATCGCAGGCCTCAAAATCTCGGGTTTTAATAAAGTCGTTACAAGTCTGCTGCAACTGCATAATGCCTGTTCTTTCCAGGTATCAAAAGCATGATTGCCTAGTATATGGCATCATTGGAAACGCCCCTAACAAAAACGGAAAAACCTGATTCGGTTTGGTGTCGACCCAGAGCACGCCAATGCGTGGAGCCGAACAAAAAAGGAAGCTGCTCATTGCGCAACGCCAAATCCGGAACTACAATTACCGTAAAAAGCCTGAAGACAAGGGGATATACAGCAATGCTCGAATACTATCAACAATCGCGGTCAAGTTAACGAACTGCTATATACGTGACCCGCCTGGTTTATCCTGAGCTAAGTCGAAGGGCACGGTGGTGTGAGGGGGGACTCCGTCATTTGATCGCGGAGCCATATACTCGACTGAGCGAATCCTCCCTATCGGTCGGAAGCTTACTTAAGCTAAAATACAACAATTCTTATATTTAGGGTAAACTTAAAATTTACCGTTATGTATAAAAAAGTAAAACGATAGTAGAGACCGCTATCGCAGCCGTTCCTGGCTTTGAAAGCCTTTACTTAAAACTTGGTAGGAGCTTTTTGATCAATGGTAAAGTCGCAAGTACACTGAATAACTACAAGCTATGTCTGGCACATCTGGGTCTGCACTACAAACAAAGCCCGGAGACGCTCTCTACCGAAATGATCAATGATTACCACTTTCATTGTGAAAACCTACACAAAACTTCATCCGACAGTTTTTTCAAGCACACTATTTTCGACCTGCAGACCATTTACAAGATCTTGGGCATAGAAAAAACAAGTAGGTCAAGCTTTCCGAAATAAAGCGGAAGAACCAACTCCCTGTAGTGCTTAGCAAAGCCGAAATCCACACATTACTCAAAGCACCCAAATATCTCAAACACCGATTGATACTGGACAGGCTGTATGGGTCTGTACTAAGGAGCTACCAACTCTTTACCCTACGGTTCTGCGATGTAGATTTAAACCGACAGACAGTCTTTGTGAAAAAGCAGAAGGGCAAACTAGATCGTTATCTACCACTTAGTAAACACCTTAAGTTTATTTAAAAAAAGTAGATGAAATTTTTAAACCGAACGGTTTATAATTATATATTTGCGTCGCTATGGCAAGAAAAAAAGAATTTGAATACGAAGAGAAACTAGATGTAGCAATGCATCTATTTTGGGAACAAGGTTATTATGTAACCTCACTTTCTGACCTTGAAAATCGTATGAAGATAAATAGAAGCAGTATTTATCCCACATATGGTGATAAAAAAGAACTTTTTCTAAAGTGTCTTGACCGATATCAAAAATCTAAATTGTTGGAATATGAAGCTTTTCTCAATGATAATAGTGACAACGCACTTAAAGATTTAGAGAAAATATTAAATCTAGCTGTAGCACAGAGTATTATTGATGATAAGGTTTGCTTAGCTGTAAGAATGATTTTTGAAATTGCGCTTGTTGACAATGAGATCAATCAAATGCTAGTAGCAAATGAGAAAAAAATTAAAAATGTATATGTAGAAATCATTAAAAGAGGTATGAAGCAAAATTTGGTAAAAGAGGAATTGGACACGGAGACTACCGCTTTATTTCTTTCAAGCTCATCCACAACCCTACTTAAAAATTATGTTTTGTACAGAAAAAAAACAGAAATGACCGCAATGATTCAGCTGCTTATTCAGCTGATTAAAAAATAATTACAATCATAAAATTAATTTTATAGTTAGTTAAAATTACAATATCAGTTAATGATATATTTTTCACCCTTATTTTAAACCGATCAGTTTATTATGCAAACAGACTTAAATAAAAAAATTGCTTACGTAGGATGCCTTGGTGTCGTTGGAATTATCAGTACAGAATTTGGAATTATTGGTGTTTTACCACAAATTGCCGCTCATTATGATATTAATATTGGTACAGCCGGATATCTCCTCAGTGCATTTGCATTATTTATAGCCGTTACCGGACCTTTTACTGTGTTATTTGCTTCAAGGTTCGATAAGAAAACAATAATGCTATGTGCATTAGGATTATTCTTCATATCCAATTTTTTCTCGATGTTTAGTCCGCCATTTTGGCTTTTAATGATCCTCAGAATATTACCAACAGTGCTTCATCCTGCATTTTTCTCAATGGCCATAGCAGCCGCCGTAAAAGGAACATCTCAAAATGATCAAATGAAATTGACCTCAATCATTATTGGAGGTATTGCACTTGCGCAAGTAACGCTAATTCCTTTGACAACATTTCTTGCTAGTATCTATGCATGGCAGATCACTTACGCAATCCAAGGATTTATTATATTGGTAACGATATTTATCATTTTTAAATTTATTCCTTCCATGCCGAATGAACAACCAGTATCATTCAAAAATCAACTTTCTATTTTAGTACAGCCAAGATTTATTTCCGGAACTCTTTTAAATTTATTATTGATCACCGCATGGTTTTGTTCGTACAGTTATTTCGCAGATTATCTTGCTAAAGAAAAACACATGAGTGAAAAAGAAATAAGTCTGTTATTATTACTATTTGGAGCTATGGGTGTATTCTCAAATTACTTGGCAGGTAAATTTTTGGGTAAATATATGTTTTGGACAACCCTGATCTTTATTCTCGGAGTATTTATAGTACCATTAGCCTTTGCATATACTGGCGACACATTTTTTATTGTAGCACTTGTTACCAGTTTTTGGGGAATTATGTACGGTCCGTGTTTTCTGATTGGAGTGGGATATATGATTTCGGCAGCACCCAATGCAAAAGAATTTGCAAACAGTTTACAAACTTCATTTGGAAATTTAGGCGTTTCATTAGGAACTGCTATAGGTGGTTTTTTTATTACGCAATACAGTATATCTATTACGCCTTGGGTTGGTGTTGTTTTTGCATTTTTGGCAATTATAACGATCATCTGGAGAGCTTATCTGGATAGATTACATGATAAAAAGTCTCTTTAATCCATGATGTATTTTGATTAAATTTAAAAGTACCACTGTCCTTTCGTTTAATTTTAGTTACCTTTTTTAACAGGAATGGGATGTAGTTATTTTATATTCAAAGATTTTAAAAATTCGTTTGCTGACATTACAGGTAGTAACGATTTTTTAAAGTCCTTTCCGTTTCTTGTTATTATAATTTCGCATTCTGATTCGGTTGCGTTAAAATATTGTAAAGCATCTTCAAAATCCTTTATGGAAGAATTGAGTCCTTTTTCAATTGTTTGTTCATCTAGAGAACATATTTCACTGATTATTTTGAATTTTCGTAGCTTTTCTCTCGCAATTTTAGGGTTCTCGAATTTTGAAAGAAAATAATTTACTGTTGCGAATGAAATAGGAGAAACAACCATTGTTAATTTTTCTTTTTCCGCTAGGGTTGCAATTTTTGCAATCGGTTCATAAAAAGGTTTTCGCTCACCTAAAAAGTCCAACATTATATTGGTGTCTATAAAAATCCTTTTACTCATTTATATTTCTTCATTAAATAATCAGCATATTCATTTTTATAGTCCAAATCAGCTGGTATTTCAGTTCCTGTTGCGATGCTTTTCACGAAAGGTGAAATTTCAAATTCAGAGCTGTCATTTTCTGTAGTCAAGGACTGTAAATAGGCTTCAACAATTCGAGATAAGCTCATATTTTTGTTGGAAGCATATTCCTTTGCTTTCTCAATAATCCTTTGATTAAGCTTTAAAGTCAACTTTGTATCCATAACATTTATTTTATACGTATAAATATATAAAAACAATCCGTATGGTTTAATTTTGCAATTAATTTTCTTGGTGAGGACTAATTACACCCAACTTGTTATATCGTACCGATCACACGAACGCTAGTTATTGTGCAACGTTTTTTTCATTCGTTTCACTCGTTTTTCTGCTTCCGCAATTGTGATTCCCTTTTCCCAATCTGAAATCAATTTATGTTCGCTTTGGTGCGGAATTATTTCTGGTCTAATTCCGTCTTTTCTTGTGTTTACATTTACGTGTAGTCCCAAAGTACTTTCTTCATAATCTGGAATGTCATTACTAATCATTCCAAAATAGGTTCTTTCTTCTGAGTCATTTTTAAAGTCAGCCTCATATTCTTTAAAACTCTTTTCGCTTAAAGAAACCCAAACTCCATAATCCAAATTTTCACAAGCATCATTAATTTGAATTGTCAATACAGTTCTTATAAATCTGTCAGTTTGGTCTTCGTGAGTTATTACACAAAAATCACTTGAAATTTCCGCAATTTCTTCTTTATCTTTTTTATTTAGAGTCTCATAGTAGCATGGTGTTGTGAATCCAAGAGCAGGCAATTCATCGTGTATTTCTCCGCAAGTCGAACATCTAAATTCGGTGAACTTTTGTTTATTCTTAAAAAGGTCAAAAATTCCCATATTTCAATTCTGTTCGATAGTTCATCAAATGTTGCGCAACTTGTTATATCAACACTAAATATACACCAATCCCCTCAAAATTTATGGGATATAAAGACTTTAGCTTTGTGTATATAAAAATAGATATTTGTCCTAGAAGTAGTTTACGGAATTGCAACCTTTGCTGACTTCTTCGCTATACCAACCCGTGACTATCCTACGCGGCAGCCTGGCCCGTTCGCTAAAAATGTCTACAAGACATTTTCTTTACGCTCCGTCCTCCAGGTAAGAACATCTTCTTTCACTCGATCCCTGCCAGATCTACTATATTAGTTTTCACTATAAGTATTTTGAACCTCACATTGATGTGCTTGCTCGTCCAAACTAATAGCTTCTTATCTGATTTCTGTTCGTCAGTACCGGTCTCGATAGGATCGGGATTGTAGTTCCGCTTCCTTCAGTCCTATTCTTGCGAATAGCAACCTTGCGACTTACTAATGGTTCAAGGCACTACCATGCCCATAAGGGACCTCCCTACCAGCAAAGGCAAGCTTGTACCCTCTAGATTAATACTATATCTCTCAATATAGTAAAGATGCCCATACTTGGACACACACGGCGTTCATGCTGGGTTCCCGTTCTGTAACGGAACAGGCTGTATCGACCACACGAATGCTAGTAGTTATTGGCAATAATTTTATTCAATCTTAAAAGAGATCATATATATTTTACTTAGTCCATTACTACTTTCGTTAATATGTTTACTTAAATCTGAAATATTATTAAATTTTCTTGGTTTTAAATTATTTCTCTTGCTTGTAAAATACAATATTTGTTTTTTTTCATCATAAAATGGACAATATTCCATATACTCTGTATTTATAGGAGTCCCTAAATTTGTTGCTTTTTTCCATTTTCCATTTTCATCCTTTTTAGAAATGTACAAATCACCACTCCCTTGACCATCTTCTTCTTTGTATTTTGAGAATATTATAAAATCTTCTTTTTCTGATATAAAGGCATTAAACTCATAACTAGCACTATTTATATTTTCGTTTAATAAAATAGGGTTTGAATAGCTATCTCCTTCCCATTTACAAAAATAAATATCATCTTTTCCTAAACCCTTAGAGGAAACCATTGTGAAGTATAAATTGTTGTTTTTACTAACGGAAGGATAAAATTCATCTAATTCTGAATTAACTGGGTCTCCCATATTAATGGGTTTAGACCATTCATCATTTTTGTTATTTCTGTCTACATACCAAATATCAAAATCTTTTTTAGTACTAATAGAATCATTTAATGGTCTATCAGAAACAAAAAACAATCGGTTATTATTAAATGATAAAAATGGTTCTAAGTACATATATGAATCACAAAAGGGTAATAATTCTGGTTTTGACCATTTATTATTTTCCTTTTTAATGTAGGCTAGTTGCGAGATTTCTTGATTTGGGCTTTGTATAGTGAAATATGCTTCATTTCCGTCTTTTGAAATACTAAAATCTCGCACATTATGAAACTGATTTAGTGATTTATCAAATTGTATAATATCAGATTTATCCTGCGCTGATAATAAGTTTGAAATGAAAGTTAATAAAATTGTGAGTCTAATTTTTTTCATTTTTATAGCGTTTTGTTTGTAATTATTGCCAACGCTACGCTAAAAAGCGTTGCTGTCCCGCAGGGCAGCTATTATTTTTTAGCGATTGTGTGTGCCCAGTATGGGCATTTTTTGTTTTACCGAAAGGTAAACTATTAATCTAGAGGGTGCAACGTTTACCGGTGTTGGGGCAACTGGCTTTTTTATTCCGTTATACTTTTTGTTTTTCATTCGGTTCAATGTTCCGTTTTGTATTTTGTTTAATATTTTTACTTATTAAGTAAGCCAGAATTACAGATGAAATTTGAAACGGACGGATACTAAAGAAGAATAAAAAAGGATGAGTAAAGCGGGACTACAATCCCTATCGGGACCGGTACTGACCCTTCGGCGTTGCTCAGGATAAACCAAGCAGGAATCGTATACAGAGGCATTTTGCACGGGTAAGCAACCACATCATTGTAAAGCTCCAAGAATATTAAAAGTGTATTAATGTAGATACGGCAGGGATCGGGGGAAATTCTAGAACATTAAATTCTCATAGGCCATCAATTCTTTTTGTTTTCTACAGGTTTATAAACCTGTTGTTTAAGGTGTCTCTTTAATTGTGTAAAACGATATATCCCAACTATCAATAGTATAATACTAAAGGATAAAGAAACATAACCTAGAATTCGGAGATCTTGAAAATCTTTCAGTCCTAATAGGCCAATACCACCAAGTAGTAGATAAAGTGAGGCTCTAATATAAGAAAGTAGGGTGCGCTCATTAGCTAATTTAGTGCGTTCCATAGCTAAATGATCTCTCAGGATAATCTCTTCCTTTGGTTGATAGTCGTTGGTGACCTTGATGATACTTTTTAATTTAGATTTCAATTTGTTATTGGTTTTATTCCTTTTTCTGTAATTGTTTGGTTTAGCTTGCTGCCAACTCGTTATATCGCGATAAATATACCCATTACCTCTAATTTTTTCGGGATAACCGGAACTTTAATTCCTGTTTATCCATTGATAACACTAAAAGACCGCATCCCCCACAAACCAGATTACGGTCTAATGTTTTACCTAAAAAATACATCTATCTAATAAGCGGTTCAATCAACACGGCGTTTATGCCGGGTTCCCGTTCTGCAACGGGACAGGCTGTACCGACCGCACGAATCTCCTAAGTTATTGGCAACTGGCTTTTTATTTTTCGTTAGTAATCAGTTGCTCTTTTATCAGTTGTTTTATTTCTGCCATAGGTACTTTTTGGTCAAATTTAATTTGAATAGTACTTTTTCCTGTTTTATATCCTTTTTCCTTAAGTGCTTTTCTATCTTCTTCTTTTAAAGAATCTATTCCAAAACTAACGTGCTGTTTTGCTACGTCAAATCCTGCAAGTATTCCATTGTATTTATAAATAGGAACATTCCAACTTATTCCGCCTTCTGCTTTTGGAACTGAATTTTCTATCAGTTCTTTTAGTTCTTTCATTATTTTTTGAGATGCTTCTGGAGCAGATTGAATGTATTCTTCAATTGTATTTGGCTTTAAATTTTTCATTTCGTTACTAATTTTCTACTTTTTGGTCTAAAAGTCTACGATTCAATCAAACTTCAACTATGTATGATGTTATTAGTGTGATTTTTATTCCTTTTGCCCCTTTGAACTTATAAAAGTCAGAAAACGCATATTTTTTTCCGTCTTGCATTTTCATAATTCCATTTGAAGCTCCTTCTTTTCCGTGCGATAATATTTGTTCAAGAACTAATTTACTTACTTTCCTGGATTTCATTTTTTCCAATTCTTCGGTAAATTTTTCCTTTCCTTCGATTGTTTTGTCTCCAATTATATTCCAAACAATGTTGTCTGTTACACTTTCGGTAATAAATTCCACGTTCCCTCTTGCAAAGGCAATATTGAATTCTTTTAAAAACTCCATTTTCGGTGAGTTCCCACAATTTGGACTTGAAATAATTTTCGTCATTTTACAGTATTTTCAATTTCAGCACGATGTTTTTTAGCTTGTTGCCAACGACAGTCTGTCTCAAAACCAACTGCTTATATCAAAAGTAACGGAAGTATATACGATATCCAATAAAACTTAAATATGGGAAGATAACTGTTTGACAACAGCTTATTAGGCATAGTTATAGGAAGCATATACATATAGGCCTCATCTTCTTCAGTTGCAGAATCATCTGAAGGAAGTATCGTTTCAATACCGTAGGAAGCCATTTCCCGCAGTGCCTGTACATCTGCTTGTAACGCATTCACATCAACATCAATAAAAGATATTTGTAAAGCATCAAATACTTTGCTATACTGAGAATAGTTGTTAAAGTAGTTATCTGATGTAATAGCCACATTAATATTAACGGTATTGGTAGTAATGGCCAGTTGACGTTTTAAGCCGGTTATCCAGCTACTGGTTGCATTGGGGTTAGAGAGATAGACTTCTTCTGTAACATTTGGATTTTCCACACAAGAGCTTATCAACAAAGCGCATAGAATTGCTATTGCTATATTATTTTTCATTTTATGTATGTTAAAAATTAATCTTTACTGATCCTAAGAATTGTCTCGGAGCGGAATAGGTTGCATAAGAGATCCCGCCGGTGCTGGCACCTCCCTGTCCCTGAGCCGCACCACTTATAGTAGCCTCCGGATCGAATGTGGATGCCGCAATATTGATTGGATTAACAGCTGATACTCCAAAAACTATTGATTTATAAAAAGTAGCTTTTTGAGATACCAAGGAATAACTAGCTCCTATAGTCCTTACTTTTAGAAAATCTGTTTTCTCTACGAATCGGTTTGTAAAACTGAGCCAGTTTGCTCGTCCGTTAGCATCAATTTCACCTTGTGGAATAAAGTCCTCTGATGCCCCATAGTAGTATCTAAATTGTGCATCCCAGTTATGTGCAAATCCTCCTGCCTGATAAGATCCGTTGGCAAAAAGATTAAAGTTCTTGTATGAAAAGTTTAATCCAAAATTCCCAAAAATGTCTGGAATGGTTGATCCTAAAAACGACTGAGGCTCTGTAGCTTCTAAAACACCGTTTGAATCAAAGGTTCCAAAGTTACCTCTCAGAAAACCAATAGGGTAGCCTTCTTGCACAACCGTTTGAAGAGTACGAGCACTAAACCCGTTTATATTAAAGGGGGGAGCACCTCCGGAGTTGAGCACTTCATTATTCAGCGTATTAAAAGACGCATTAATGCTCAGAGAAACGGCATCGGTTTGAATAGGAACAAAGGTTGCGCTCAACTCCAGACCATGGTTTTCAATTTCTCCAATATTAAATAACTGACTCACCGCATATCCACTGGAAGGAGATGGTGGGATATAAAACAGTGCGTCAGCGGTTAATGACCTATAATATCCTGCTGAAAATTTAATCCTGTTATTTAACAATGCCACATCAATCCCCCCTTCTACTGTGGTTGTTTTCTCTGGTTTTAAGTCGTCGTTTCCTGGCTGCCCAAAATAGGCAGCCTGATCCCCTGCAAAACCATCAAACCGTATCGTTTTTTCATTTGCAAATGCCGGCGGTAAATTTCCGGCTCTCCCGTAGCTTCCTCTTATCCGCAGGGAGTTAACAACCGTATTCTTATACCAGGGCTCAGAAGAAAGCATATAGGAGACCCCTGCTTTAGGATAAAACTGAGTGCCTATATTGTCCCCAAATGAAGGGTTTCTATCTCCACGAATCCCTAAATCTAAAAACAGCTTATCCTTATACCCTAGATTTTCCTGAAGATATACTCCGTAATTAAGCACTTGAGCTAAAAATTCATCACTATCCTTTACAGCGGCATCACTAATAGTTTGAGCTCCATCTCTTATATTGGAACCGCTATACAATATCTGATGATCCTCTGTTCTGAAAAATTGCCCCCCTCCGGTTGTAATAAAGGAGAAATCTCCTGTGTTGTATTTATGCTGTGCGGTTAACTCTAAAGTTATTCCGAGATAATTGCGCTGTACATTTTGAATACTCCCCTCATCTACAACCTCTGCTCCTCTGGTTGCTGATAAGTATTCATTAGTAACCACCACACTTTGGTCCTGCGCTCTGTAGTCTAGTCCTCCTGTAAAACGTATGGATAAATTCTCTATGGGTCTATATTTAAATATTTGAGAGCTTGTAAACCTGTTTACGATGATTTGGTTGTCCTGCAAGGCTTCAGCACGTCTTACAAAGTCTTTAATCTCATCATACTCCTCCTGCGACAGTTCATCAAGTCTATTATTAAAACCGGGGCCGGTAATTTTTGAAGCACCATCTTCTGCAAACCATAACCCGGTATAGCCCCCTTGATTTCCATTTCTATTACGCTTATACTCATTATGCACATAGATAAAGGAACTCTCATAATCTATTTTATCGCTGAGGGATGCCCGAAAACCAGTGCTAAAGTCAGCCTTCATGTTTTTATTCTGATCTTCAATCTGAACTCCGGAGCTCTTTCTAAAACTCCCGGAGAATGTATACCCAAAGCCAGATTCACTTTTCCCGTTCAGGTTTAGTCTGTATTTCTGGTATACCCCATTTCTAAAGAGCAGGTCTTTTGTTCTGTCAAAATGTAAAAAATCAGTCGTTGGAGTCTCAATTCCGGATTGTGCCTCTACAGTAATATTAGTCCCTTTGCTTCCTCCTTTTTTAGTAAAAATCTGAATGACTCCATTTGCCGCATCAGAACCGTATAGTGTTGCCGCCGCTCCTCCGTTGATGTATTCAATTTTATCAATATTATCCATTGGGATATCTGCAATAGCACTTATAGCTGCACCCTGAGAGGTACCTCCCAATTGCATCTGCGTATTGAGATTGTCCATTCGTACACCGTCTAAATAAATAATAGGAGTTGAGCTTAAGAAGGCCGAATTTACTCCTCTGGCTCTGATGATGGAGGTGGCACCTGCCTGACCTCCAGTAAGATTGATTTGTGCATTGGGCAATTTCGCCGCCAGTTGTTGATCAATACGCTGTGAAGGGATTTTATCCAATTCTTCACTATTAATCGTTGTAACCTGAGTAGGCAAACGCTTTTTTCGTACATCGGCCCCCTGACCTGTAATAACCACTTCATTTAAGCTCTCTGTATTGGGAAGCAGTTGGATGGCTATAGTTTCATCTGGATCCGTAATTTCAATAAATTGGGTTTGATAGCCCATATAGGAAACCTTTAAGTTTACAGGCCTATCACTTGAAACAATCTCAAGACTAAAGTCACCCTCAAAGTCTGTAACAGTACCTATCCCGCTTTTTTGATCAAAAATAGTTGCTCCGGGAACCGGGTTTCCTGTATCGTCTATTACATGTCCCTTTAGAATACCCTTTTTTTGTATGGAATTCCTTTTCGAAGAAGCTAATTCTTTAACTAAAATGCCATTTTCAGTAATTTTAAAGTCTAAGTCTACTTGATTTTTAAGTAGACTAAGAACCTCTTCAAGACTCGCATTAGCAATATTAATTGTGATAATTTTTTTAAATATTTCCCGATCTGACCGGTATATAAATTTTCTATCAATTTGTTGTTCTATCAATTGAAATACTTGCTGTACCTTAATATTGTGTAATTGAAGATTTATATTTTGATTCAACGATATCCTGTAATGACTATCTCCAGGTGTTAAATCAGGTGATGCGTTCAGATTAAACATACAGCATATGCCTAATGTCAGAATTAATATTCTTTTCATAAATAGGAGTTTTAGAGTGTGTTTGGTGTGACCAACTCTTGACGAGAGGTCGTATTTTGGTTAATTTTTAAAAAAATTAAAAGCTTATTGTTGCTACTTTCTTACTAATAAGTCGAAGTGCCGTAGCTATATGGTTTTCAACAGTTCGGGGAGAAATTCCCATTATTTCTGATATCTCTTTATACTTCAAACCTTCTACGCGACTCATTTCAAAAATCTCTCTTGATTTTTTAGGTATCTCTTTTAAAATTTGTGCTATTGCTTTTTGATAGGCCAGTTGATGCTCTTGATCAATGACTTCCTCTTCAAAGCTTGGGTGCGCCTTTAACACCAATTGATTTTCTTTTTTGTCATCTAAATAGTGTTTGTTTTTTACATACTTATTTTTCTTGATTAGTAAATTTTTTGCTATTACATATATATATGACTTGGGATTCTCTATTTCAGTAAGCGCTTCTCTTTTATTCCATAGCAGCATAAACACGTCTGAAACCTGTTCTTCGATAATCATTTGATCTTTTTCAAAAAGATTTCCAAAACCACATAAAGGATCGTAATATTTATTGAATAAAAGATCTAATGCCTTATACTCATTTTGACTTATTCGCTTAAACAAATGCCGATCTTCTGACAGGGATTTATGTTCTGCTTTGTTATTCAAATCAATCATTTTTTATAGCCTTAATTAAATAGCAACTACATGCTTCATCATAAATTACTTTCACATTAGTGATGAATTCTAATGACGATATAAAATCTTCTAAGTTTTGATCTTTGAATGCTCCTGTGATGCGTTGCTGCTGGATATGAGGATCATTAATTATAAATCGAACACCATAAAAACTGTCGATTTTTGTCAGTGCTTCCTTAAAGGGTAAGTTCTCCAGAATAAGTAAATTATCTACCCAGGAGAGTTCTGTATGAACATTAAAATTGCGTTTTATAACTCTGTTTTTATTCGTATCTAAAAGCAATTGTTCATTGGGGTTGAGTGTGATTTTGTCGTTATTATCCTTTATCAAAACTTCTACTTTACCCTCCTTCAATGATATTTTTTTTTGATCGGTATGTGTATTTACACTGAATGAGGTTCCCAACACTTTTACATCAAAACCATTATTATGTACTATAAAGGGTCTCTGTTTATCCTTAGTAATTTTAAAATATGCCTCTCCCTTTAGTGTAACTTCTCGTATTTCGTCATATGAATCTGGATATTCAATACTGCTCTTTGAATTGAGAACTACTTCGCTACTATCTGGTAACAGTATGCGTATACGCTCATTCTTTGCCGTAGTGATTTGGTGGATTAATGAATTAGAACCTTTAAAGAAATGAAGACTAACAACTACTACTAGTAGGACTGCTGCAAGACCAAGTATCGGCTTGCTTAATTTTTTATACCATCCCCTAGCAGGAGATGAATTATCGATTTCTGAGTCCGACTGATCAAATTCAGTTTGAGGATATAATTGCCAAATGGTTTTATAATCCCTAAAGAGCTTTAACAACTCCTCATCTACTGATAGCTCAATTTCAAATACCAAACGATCTTCAGGTTCCATTTCACCAGTAAGGTATCGGGTACATTTTAACTCCTTTTGTGTATTCCCATTCATATTAAAGATTGCCTTTACTATAAAGAGCTACAAAAAGAAAAAATCCCCTACCCGGGGATGTCACCAAATTGTAAAATAAAAAACAATCTGCTTAACAAATATTTAATAGAGCTTCTAAAATTGGTCTTAGGATTTTAAATCCCTACAGTATAGTGAGCAATGCTACTTGTATAAGATCTCAAAAACCCAAACCCTACCAGTACAACAGGACAGACCTCCTTTAAACCTCTCAAAACCTGAACGTTTGCAAATTTGACGTCTCTACGCTTTAACTTTTAAAGTAGAGAACTCTTTAAGCTTCAATGACAACTAATTAGCAGCATCGAATAAGTAGGAGTTTGGGAAAGATTTAAATGTTACAGTAGAATTCTTTCTTCCTATACAATCTCTTTATTAAAACTAATTTTATCTCAAAGAGTCAAAAGAGGGCTACATCATGTCTATACGACTTGCTTAATTTGATTGATTTTGATAAAACAGCTGGGGATAAAAAAATCTAATCTTTTCAGGTGTTTAATAGAATTATAACCGATTGGGAGTATGATAGCTTCACGCGTAGACACACTGCCTATATTCAATCTCACAACCGAAATTTTAAATAGATTTTACTGCTGACAAACTGTTGTCACCCTCCAGTTTTACTTTTGGTTTAAATAATTACAAACAACCTTAAAATTTTAAATTATGAGTACTAAACAATTTGACAGACCGCTAAATCATGTGATTACATCCAGTGAATTATTAGCACATTGGCAAGGCCATCGTAGTTTAACCCGTAGGGTCATTCAGGCATTTCCAGAAAAGGAATTTTTCAATTATAGCATGGGTGGTATGCGAAGCTTTGCGGAGATGACTCTAGAACTTTTGGCTATTGCAGGACCGGGTTTAAAAGAAATTGTCACCGGAGAAACTCAAGCATTAAACGAACATATTGATCCTAAAAATCAAAAAGAACTGGTCCTAAACCTTTGGGATCAAGCTACAGAAGAAATCAATACCTACTATAACCAAATCACTCAGGATAGATTTCATGAGACCATTAAAACTTTTGGACAATATGAAGGGACGGTGATTTCTTCTATTTTTTATTTTATCGATAATGAAATACACCATCGCGGACAAGGTTATGTATACTTAAGAAATCTCGGAATTGAACCTCCATTTTTTTGGGAGCGCTAGATGCTTATAACTATGAAAAACGTACTAGTCTTTAAAACATCTGTAAGCGAGGAAAAGGATATTAATAAACTACGTCCTGTTTTAAATGCATTGACACCCCCTACAGATCTATGGAATTTTGACTTGGAAGATTGTGATAATATTTTAAGGATTGAGACTCAGAATTTGAGAGCCACCGCAGTGCTCGACAGCTTGCATACCTTAGGCTATTTATGTGAGGAGCTACACTAAATTCACATAACTTAACCATAAAGGATGAAGTGTTTTTATATATAAAAACACTTCATCCTTTATGGTTTTCTTTTCACGCCATCAATTGAACATTAATTAAAGCGTATCTGCTATTTTTTTTGACAGCGCTTTCACGCGATCTTTTAAATCTTCAGGTTCTATTATTGCTGCATAATCTCCAAACATCATGTACCACCTGGCAAAACCATCTTCAATATTACGCGGCAAAAAGCTCATTTCCACGTGTGTTCCCTTGTCTTTTTCAGATATAAACCCATAGTACTTAAGTCCACTACGGATATACTTTAAAATACTCTTGTCTACTAAAATACGAACCTTGACTGTAGCCTTTTCGATATTGCTTTTCAAATAACTATCTAATGAATTGTGCTGTTTAAAGAATAAAACTTCTGTTCGTTGAATGCGTTTAATTCTATCCGTTCGAAATTGTCTGTAATCCTTTCGTAAATGGCAATACGCCAAAATATACCAGAGACTAGATTCATGAAATAAACCCACAGGTTCAATGAATCGATGCGTAGGTGTTTCCGTATCTTGAGCTAAATAGGTCAAGTGCACTTGTTTTTTCTCGGCTATACTTTCAAAGAGAATTTCTAAAGCATTAGGTACCTCCTTGTTAAACAATGCTTCTTCAGGCTCTATGAGTATTTGAGATTCAATAGCGTTCACCCAGTCCTTATCTTCATCTTTCATCACCGATTTCAATTTGAACATAGCTGATTCAAAATAAGTCCCCAGTCCTTTGTCTGTAAACTTCTGCATAAGCTTCTCTGCAGCAACAAAACTACCCGCTTCTTCTCGTGTAAACATCACTGGCGGTAAGCGATATCCATCCATAATAGAATAGCCTACACCGGCCTCACTTGAAATCGGAACTCCTGAAGCCTCTAATGTTCGAATATCGCGATAAATCGTACGCAAACTTACTTCAAAACGATCTGCCAATTCTTGAGCTTTAATAATTCGTTTAGACTGGAGCTGAATGAGAATAGCTATAATTCTATCAAATCGTTTAGGAGCTTCTACACGCATTATGGATTAAGAATTTTTCAAAAATAGTGTTTAATACTTAAGTTTTCCTTTCCGGTTATAGGTAAGATAAAAGAATCTAGGCATGATTGCTGAAAAATTCTCCTAGATTTTTTTATTAGTCAAACTTGAAGTTTGTTAACTTTGGCAGATTTTATGAGTAATAACTAATTTAAATCGGGAATAGCGATGGAAGTTGTGATAATTGAAGATGAAGACCTTGCAGCTGATTCTTTGGAGAAACTTTTATTGCAAACACCTTACGATCTCGTAATTAAGAAAAGATTAGAGAGCGTATCTGAGGCTATCGACTGGTTTAGAACACATCATTGTGATCTGATCTTTAGCGATGTAAGTCTGGGTGACGGAGACAGTTTTGAAATATTTGAAGCTTTAAAGATTGATATTCCCATCATTTTTACTACTGCTTTTGATCATTACGCTATACAATCTTTTCAATTTCAAGCGATTGATTATTTATTAAAGCCCTATAACCGATCTAACCTTAACAGGGCTCTGGAGAAGTTTTTTTCTGTCACCAACAGAAAGCAAACAACTCAGGATAGCCAAAACCTGGAAAACCTTATCAATCATTTAAGTACCATACCCGAAATAAACAAATACCAAACCCGGTTTTTAATCTCAAAAGGAGATGCGTTAGTCTCTATAAACAGTGAGGAAATCGCCTATTTTATGGCTGACAATAAGTCTCTTTTTCTTTTTACCCGTAAAGGAGAGGTATTTCTTTACGATGACACCTTATCTAATCTGGAAAAAAAACTATCACCTCGGGATTTCTTTAAAGTGAATCGAAAATTTATTATAAGACACAATTCTATAAAATCAATTATTAAATACAGTCAAAGTCGCTTGAAAGTAGAACTCCAACCTGTACCCAGCTTCAATGATCCCATTTTAATAAGTGCAAAAAACATACAGTCCTTCAAAGACTGGTTAAACAATTAAAATGGGTTCCGGTAAACTGCTCATTAGCTTTAGAAAACATAAGCGGTATTTATATGCGAGCCTGACTCTCATCATTTTATTTTTTGTGGTTAGTGCTCTTATCACTCCTAAAATAACCTTAGTTGCTGAAAATTTATTAGAAGATGTTGTTCAGGAAAATCTGATTTCAAAGAAGAATAGTATTGCTTTTGAATTCAATAACCTGAATACTTTTCTGGTGTATTCCGAAAAAATATTAGCGGATACTCTTGAGAAACCGGGTAACCAACTGGTAGAAAAACTGCAGTTCACTTCAGATTTAGCTCAAACATCACAACTAATAGCAAACAGTTTCTCCTATACCCTTAATCCGGAGGGTGTAGAAAACCTTTATAGCACCAAGGATACACTATTTAAAAAGGGGCTACCCGTAAACTATGATAAAGCTCGCACCTGGTTTGTAGATACCATTGTGAGACCAAAAGGTCAAGTGATCTATCGAAAATTCTATGTAGATAGAAGCCGAGAGAATTTAAGTTATGTGGTAGGGTATGACATTGATTTAATAGCTTTTTGGAACTATTTTTCTGAAAATAATGAAGCGCGTATAGGATACACGGTTGTTACTACCGATACAGGAATATGTCTTTTACATCCTGATCCGGAATATATAGGTACAAAATTAGATTCCTACTTTACAAGGGTCTCAACTAAAGATATAGTAAACCCTGCGCTCCATTCTGGTAAAAACCTATTTACTGATGAAGCTACTTCTGAATATCTAAATCTGGACGTAAGACGCTATTTTGATAAGGTTCAGGTGGGAAACTCTTCTTTGATTGTTATTGAAAGTTTTCCTCTAGATCTCATCCTCAAGGAGCGAACCCAACAAATTAACAGGTATTTTCTCTGGATAAGCTTGTTAGCATTTGCTGTTTTTATGTTGTTGCTATTGGTATCCAGATATCAGTTAAAAAAGGAGTTTCTGGAAAACCTCAAAGTTGTTGAAGAAAAAGAACAGCTTATAAATGCTAATGAAAAATATCAAAAGGAAAATGCACTTTTACAATTGAATCAATTAAAAAAGAAAATGAACCCTCATTTTCTTTTTAACAGCTTAAATTCCCTTCATATACTCATTGAATCAAAACCGGAATTATCTCAAGAGTTTGTACTAAAACTGGCCGATGTTTACCGGTATTTGTTAGAGAATAAAGAAGGTGATTTGATTTTAGTTAAAAAGGAGATTACCTTTCTTGACCAATACTTTTTTCTTCAAAAAATTCGATTTGGTGAAAGTATACGATTCATTATGAATAATATAGTTGATAAACGGCTATTCTACTCTAAAAGAATCCCTTTTCTTGCTCTGGAAACCGTTGTAGAAAACGCCATTAAACACAATGAATTTACCAAACGAAATCCGCTTCAAATAGAACTTCTCTTTTATGAGAATTACATTGAAGTCATCAATACGTATACCCCACGAAAAACCCCAAAAGCAGCAAGTCATAAACTGGGATTGATCTATCTTAAAAACACTTACAATTTTTATAATATTGAAGGCTTTCAAACGAAGGTTACTGGAGATAAATTTAAATGTATCCTACCTTTGCTACCTTAAAATCTAATTTCACTCTCTAAATTACATACTTCACTCCATTTGCTTTTTTTTAACTTTTCAATTAACGGAGATTTAGCGTTAAAATAATCTAAATCAATGGATAAATCTTTAAGAGCTTGCGTCTACTTTCGACAGTTTTTCATCCTTTTGGCATTTTTTGCGTATCATTCTCAATTTGCTCAGAAAACTAAGGACCAGAAAGAAGACAAGAATAGTACGGAAGATATTAAAAAGGTAATTGATTCTATAGCCGATGCAGATCAGGAATTATCGTACCAGCACTTTTTAAAAAAAGGTAACGTCAAAAAAGGCTTATTCAATGTTTACAATCTGGAAGGGGATTATTACTTTGAAATTCCTGATTCTTTAGTAGCCAGAGATTTATTGGTTGTAAACAAAATCTCAAGCGTTCCTTATGCGTTAAACGGACACGGATTAAATAAAGGAATGGCTTTTGAAACGAAATTGATTCGATTTTATAAAGATACGGTTCTGAACAAAGTATGGGTAAAAACAATCAACCCACGTGTACAATCCCCTACCTCAGACGCTATCACCCGTTCCGTAAAAGCTAACTTTGGAGAATCTATTATCGAAGAATTTGATATAAAAGCTAAAAATACAGATTCTACTTCGGCCTTTATCAAAGTGAACAAAATCTTTAACGGAAAGGAAAAAAGCTTTAGTGACATTTTAGCCAATACAGGGCTTGGTGGCAGTATAAAAACCGAATTGTCAATTCTTGAAGAAGTAAAGTCATTTCCTGAAAATATTGTGGTAAAATCGCTTTTAACCACATCTGTGAGTGAAGGCGGCGGACCGGCACTACCACTATCTATTGGAGTAACCACAAACATAGTCCTGTTGCCTATCGATATTATGAAACCAAGATTTGCTGATAAGCGCATTGGTTATTTTGGTACACCGATGGACTATTTCTCCGATATACAACAGGAAGTAGAAACCCGGGAATTAATTACCCGATGGCGACTGGAACCCAAGCCGGAGGATATTAAGAGATACAATGAAGGAGTACTCGTTGAGCCTAAAGAACCTATTATTTATTATATAGACCCTTCCACTCCACCCCAGTGGGTGCCTTATATAAAAAAAGGGGTCCTTAACTGGAATAAAGCTTTTGAAGAGGCTGGTTTTAAAAATACAATTCAGGTAAAAGTACCCGGTAAAGAAGACCCTGATTTTGATGTGGATGATGTACGCTATTCTGTAATCACCTATGCAGCTTCAGAAAATCAAAACGCAATGGGCCCTTCAGTGGTAGACCCGCGAAGTGGACAAATTCTGGAATCAGACATTATTTGGTGGCATAATCTGATGAAAGGTTTGCATTCCTGGATTCGTGTTCAAACAGGTCCAATAGATCCTGAGGCAAGAGCCAATACCTTTTCAAACGAATTGATGGGTGAAGCTATCCGTTTTGTTTCTTCTCATGAAGTAGGTCATACCTTTGGCCTTAAACATAATATGGGTGCTTCCCACAGCTACCCTGTAGATTCGTTAAGATCAAGATCTTTTACTTCAAGAATGGGCGGTACGGCACCTTCTATTATGGATTATGCCCGATTTAATTATGTAGCTCAGCCCGAGGATAATGTAATTGATATAACTCCTGAAATTGGAGTATACGACAAATATGCCATTGCCTGGGGTTACAGATGGATAGAGGATAAAACAGCTCAGGAAGAACTTCCCATTCTGAATCAATGGATACGCAAACACGAAGACGATCCGCTCTATTTCTATGGCCCCCAACAGGCCGAAGTTATAGACCCCAGATCACAAAGCGAAGATTTGGGTGATGATGCTGTCAAAGCCAGTGAATATGGATTACAAAATTTAAAGCGTATTATCCCTAATCTCCTTAACTGGACCCATGAAGAAGGGCAGGATTATTATAAAGCATCCAAACTCTATAAGGCTGTCATTGATCAATGGGAGCGTTACAACCATCATGTAATGGCAAACATAGGAGGAGTCTATCTCAACAATACGGTTTATGGTGATGGCAAAGATTCTTATGTGCCGGTACCAGCAACCCAACAAGAAAGAGCTTTAGAATACCTGATAGAGCACGCGATAAAACCGCAAAAATGGCTTTTCACCCCTGAAATTACTGATAAAATTTTTGCAGTTCGCGATGCTCCTGATGGAGAACGCTATTACTCGCCTGTTTCTATGCTTCGTATTTATCAGACCAATGTAATCTATGATTTAGTAGATACCGATCGTATTATGCGTATAACAGAAAATCAAGTGCTTGAAAAGAAGGATAATCCGGTATTTACGGAACAATACCTTTTTGATCAACTTTATGATGCCATTTTTGAAAAAACCCAAAAAGGTAAATCCTTAGACATGTTTGACAGGATAACCCAGAAGAATTATGTAGATGTGCTCACTGTAGACCGTAACAAGCTTCTTGAAAAAACAAAGGAGAACACGGTATCGGAAAATTCTAAACAGTTTAAGAATATCCATTTTTCATACCTCCCCCGTGTTTCAGACGCAGGTACAAATAAACGAGCAGCGCTTGAAAAAGTATTGTCTTTACTAAAAAAGAAAAAGAAAAGAGGTGATCAAGCAACCCGGGCCCATTATCGGGATCTTATCTCAAGAATTGAATATAATTTGAACCATTAGAGCTCATGAAGAATTTATTATATCTGGTAATTTTCATTCCTATTCTTACTACCGCTCAACAAAAGCAGAAACTGGTGAGCGGTACAGTTGTTGACGCAGCTATGAACATGCCCATTCCAGGTGCTTCCGTCTACATCTCTTCATCGATGGTAGGCAGTAAAGCTAAAGAAGAGGGAGTACTTGACGGCGCTATGTTGGGTACAACGACCGATTTTGACGGACATTTTGAGCTTAGAATTGATGATACTGTAAAGTCGCTTCTAGTATCTTATATGGGGTTTAAAACCAAAACCATTGATGTTTCTGGCGCTGCTACAGATTTAACCATTGTACTTGAAGAAAGTACCCAGAATTTAGAGGAGGTACTCATCACTGGCTACCAGAAGATTGAAAAACGTAAGGCTACTTCTGCTTACTCCACAATTGACGTTTCAGAAATTCAGCAGGCAGGGGTAGCAACAGTAGACCAAATGCTTACCGGACAACTCCCTGGAGTTTTGGTACAGCCTACCAGTGGTGCTCCAGGTGCCCCTTCTAAAATTTCCATACGCGGAACCGCAACGTTAAACGGTTCGTCCGATCCGCTGTGGGTTTTAGATGGTATTCCATTAGAAGGAGAAGACATTCCCAAAGAGTTCCGTGATAAGGATAATATTGATAACCTCCAATCTTTTCCGGTAGCTGGTCTGAATCCTGAAGATATAGAAAGTATCACCGTTTTAAAAGATGCCGCTGCGACCTCTATATATGGAGCACGAGCAGCCAATGGAGTTATTGTTATCACCAGTAAAAGTGGCAAAAAAGGTGGAATGCACATAAATGCCTCTGCGAATACCTTTATTACTCAAAAACCGGATTACAGCAAATTAAACCTGATGAACGCTTCTCAAAAGGTGGATTTTGAATTGTTTCTGGCCAGCCGCGAAGATCTGACCTACCAAAAGGACCGGGGTGATGTGGCGCGTATACTCAATACCTACAATTCCTATGATACATTTCAAAACAACGGATTTTCTGCACTTGATCCCGAAGTACAAAACGCGATCAATAATCTCAGGGCCCTAAATACAAACTGGGGGAGTGAATTATACCAAATGGCAGTAAACCAGCAATACAGTTTGAGTATTTCGGGCGGAAACGACCAGAATACATATTACTTATCTGCAGGTATTTTTGATGAAAAAGGAAGCACCATTGGAACGGGACAGCAGCGTTACAACATCACTTTAAAAGATAATTTTAATTTAAACGATGATTTTAAAGTGGGTGTTTCGGTATTTGCCAGTCAGAATAAAACATTTTCCTATATAACAGGCGCTGACTCGTATACCAATCCCGCTTATTATGCTCGTAATGCCAATCCCTATTTACGTCTAACGGATGATGAGGGGAATTACGTTTACGATCCTGATTTGGTAGAGCGTTCTGACCTTAACCTCAATTATAATGTACTGGAGGAGCGCAGAAATACC
The DNA here is from genome assembly GCF_900129005.1 of Leeuwenhoekiella marinoflava DSM 3653. Classification (GTDB taxonomy): domain Bacteria; phylum Bacteroidota; class Bacteroidia; order Flavobacteriales; family Flavobacteriaceae; genus Leeuwenhoekiella; species Leeuwenhoekiella marinoflava. The sequence continues at coordinate 221,169 of NZ_FQUN01000005.1, forward strand.
AGTCATGATCTGGTAGCAAATTCTATAAAATCGATCTTAAATGCAGCTTATGATGTAACCGAAGACCTTCATTTCTCTACACAGCTGGGTTTGCAATTTGACTTTAACAGAACCGAAAAATTCAGTGACCGAAACAGCTATTATACCCGAAAATACAGACAGCGTTCTCAATACGCTACCCCTACCGGCGATGCCTATTTTATGCCCGATGGTGGAATAATTCAGAACTGGAATACGGACGTTTTTCAATATAATTGGAAAAGTACTGCCAATTACAACACCACTTTTAATAATCTTCACGAACTGGATGTAATGTTAGGCACCGAGTTTCGAAGGAATAAAACTGAAGAAATTCAAACCAAAGGTTTTGGCTATAACCCGAATACGCTAACCACCATCCCTATAACCGATGAGCGGGTATTAGCCAATTCTTTATTTGACCCGCTTAATAAGCGCTACAATGAGAATGCTTTTGCTTCATTCTTTGGCACTGCATCGTACACCTACGACCGTAAATACACATTGTTTTCGAGCTTAAGATATGACGGCTCCAACTTATTTGGTGTAAACCCTAAATACCGCTACCTCCCTATATGGTCCGTAGCGGGTTCATGGAATATACATCAGGAAAGCTTTATGGATGAATTTAGAGAGGTAAGCAATCTTAAAGTAAGAGCCTCTTATGGTATTCAGGGCAATATCGATAAAAGTACCTCTCCCTATGTCTTGGGGGTTTATGAAAATGTCTCCATTTTACCCGGAATGAACGAAGAAATCATTCAGGCGCTGGGCGCCCCCAATCCCAATTTAAGATGGGAAAAAACCACTTCCACTAACATAGGTCTTGATTTAGGTCTTTTTGATAATAAAGTCTTTCTGGTTGGAGATTACTACTATCGTAAGAGTACAGACTTGATTGGTCTGAGAGCAGTACCGCTGGAGAGCGGCTATAATTTCATCAATACCAACTGGGGAACGGTTAGCAACAGGGGCTTTGAACTCGCTATAAACACAGTTAACATCTCCAATACCAATTTTAAATGGACCAGCGGTCTTAATATTTCGCATAATAAAAGCATTGTTGAAGACATTCAAATACGAGAGGAAAACTTTAAACCTTCTTTGAAAGGATATAGCGCAAATGCTATTTTTGCTATCAAAACTGCCGGCTTAGACAGCAACGGTCTCCCCTTATTCTGGAAAGATGGGAAAAAAGTTTCGGCTGTTGATTTTTATAATCTGGAAGAAGGTACCGATGGCAGTCAATTAACCAACCAAGAGCACCGGGATCTGTATTCCTATGTAGGTGATGGCGCTCCACTATTTAGCGGAGGTTTTAGAAATACCTTTCAATACAAACAGTTTGATTTACGAATACTAAGCAATTTTATACTTAACCAAACTGTGCAGGCAGCCCCTAGCTATTACCCTACACTAGCTCGGCCGGGCACTAATTACAGTACTGAAATTTTAAATGCCGGTACCGGTAATTTGCCTGCACTCATTGGTGCTAATTCTCCTGGTTTTAATACCGATCTGGTCTACAATTGGTACAATTCATTTGACGCAGGAAGAACGTATGACGATCTGGATATTTGGGTAAAAGATATGTCCTATATACGCATAAGTAGCATCAGACTAAGTTATGCACTGCCCGCCAGGCATCTTGAAAAATTGAAACTATCAGGATTGAATTTTAATATAGAAGGCCGAAACTTATTTGTGTTCGGAAGTGATTATGATGGGTTCTTTGATCCCGAAACCTATGGAAGTCTTTATGCCCAACCCATTCCAAAGGTTATTTCTGCAGGATTTAATCTCACATTTTAAATGACTCTTATGAAAAAACTAGTATACCTATATATAGTGCTGATGGCTTGCATATCCTGTGATGATTATCTGGATATCAAACCCGTGGGACAGGTTATTCCAAGTTCGGTAGAAGATTATAGAAGCTTTTTGACTTCAGCTTACAGTATAACCAATCTGGGTAACGTTTTAACTACCTACCGAAGTGATGAATTACAGCTTGATACTGACAGCCCTGGAATAGAACAATATGCGGACATATATATCTGGAATGATGATAATCCCAGTCCATTGACTAGGAGTTTCCCATACTCCAGTTTTTATAGCATCATTTTTTATTGCAATCACATTATCGAAAACAGGAACGAGATAACAGGCGATTCGGGTGCCATTGATGAGCTTGTGGGAGAAGCCTATGCCCTTAGGGCGATGCAATATTTTAATCTGGTAAATCTGTATGCTAAGCCTTATGATACAGCAACAGCTGGTCAGAATCCTGCAGTCCCCATCGTAACTAAATATGAAACTGACGTAGAGTACCCGGTAAGTTCGTTACAGGAAGTCTATGATTTGATTCTGGATGATTTGAACCGGGCAGAAGATTTGATTAATGTGGATAAGCAGGAAGTGGGCTTAAATTATCGATTTTCAACTGAAGCGGTTAAGGCATTTCAGGCACGTGTTTATCTCTATCAAAATGAATGGCAAAAAGCGATTGATCACGCTAATGCGGCGTTGAACATACATTCCGAATTGCAGGATTTAAATGCTGATGCCTCCCGTATGCCTTCCGAATACAACTCGGTAGAATCTATTTTGGCACTTGAAACAGTAGCATCTTTTGACACCGCGAACAACACAAGTATTTCAGATGACCTAACCGGAATCTACGACCAATCTGCCGATCTGCGTTTTGACCTGTATTTCCGCCCGATTTCAGGAGGAAGATTCCGCAGTAAAAAAAATGCAGATACCAAATATAAAGTGAGCTATCGCACTTCAGAACTCTATTTGATCAAAGCGGAAGCGTTTGTCAGGCTCGGTCAAACTGAAGCTGCAACATCGTCGTTGCTGGAATTGGCCAAACACAGGTATACGCCTGAAGGATTCGCTACCTACCAGCAGCATATCGAAACATTGAATGAGGAAGAATTGCTTTCGGCAATTCTTGAAGAACGCAGGAGGGAATTTGCCATGGAGGGACATCGCTGGTTCGATTTAAGGCGTACCACACAGCCTAAAATTACCAAAACTTACGATGGACAACGCTATACTTTAGAAAAAAATGATGAGCGGTATAGTATTCCCATTCCCAATGATGCTATAATCAACAACCCAAATCTCTAAAAAGCACTAAAAATTAAACCGGGCCTTGCGTTGTTATCTTGCGCAATGTCTGAGAACAAAAAAGATAACATAACATTATAATTAATTCTTTATGAAAAGAACGTATTCTTTTATTCTTAGCCTTTTTGTAGTCGCAATGACTACAATTTCATGCTCCAATGATGATGATACAATCCCACAATCGTCACTTGCAGAAATCACTAACTTTACACTTGACTTTACCGGTTTAGAAGCCGATGCTGTAGCTTATGACCTTGGAACAGCTATTTCTGTAAGTGTACCTTACGGAACTTCCTTAACTGGCGTAATACCAGCCATTACTATTTCAGAAAATGCTAGCATTTCTCCAGCTTCAGGAGACGCAATAAGCTTTGAAGATGGTGTAGCCAAAACCTTTACTGTAACCGCAGAAGACGGAGCAGCAAAGCAATACACGGTAACCGTAAACATACGCCCGGAAGTAGGAAGTGGTTCTAAGATAAAGACTTATTCTAAAACTTTGGATTTGAGTGGTTTTGTTTTAGAGGATACTTGGACTTACGAGTATGATGACGACTCAGGTTTCGTGAATAAACTTTCGGTATCTGAAGCCTTTTTAAATACAGTAACCTATACATTGGTTTATGATGACAAAAATCAGGTGATTGAAAAAACCGCTGAAGGACAACGAACTGTTTACACCTATGAAGACGGTAAAATCATGAAAGCTGAGGAATTTGAAGACCAAGAATTAAAATACACCTTCGAGTATACCTATAATGAGAATGATTTAATGGTAAGAGAAGAAAGAACTAATCATCAAGGAGATGAGCCTGTTTTAGATGATCTACAAACATACCTATATGATGCTAATGGTAATGTCATAAAATATAATAATGGTACAGCGCAAATCAATCCTGTAGAAGCTACCTACGATACTAAAAACAATCCTTTTAAAAGTATTTATCCAAAAGCCTACGCTGCGATTAGTGTTTCAGGAATTGATGGGGTGAATACGAATAATCCAATAACAAGAGATGAGACTGAAGTTTCTTATGCGTATAATTCAGACGATTATCCTTTAGAATCTTCGTATTCGACTCCTGAGGCCGATATAACAAACACCTTCACCTATTACGCAGAATAATTAGCCTTGTGATTTTATATTCTTAGTTAAAGAGGCTGTCTACAAGCTAAGACAGCCTCTTTTTTATTCGGCTGATCTGCACGAATCTTTCAGAAAATCCTTTGACAGCATTTAACCACTATTCTCTACTTCTTTTATCCTGATAATACCATGAAAAACATGCTTTTAATCCTATTTATTATAGGCATTGCCTCATCCTGCAACAGCAATTCTACTGAAGATGATCAAAAAACCTTGACCAAAGAAGAACAGTTCATTCAGTTATATACCCTTGAGGTTGTTCCGTTGTTTGATGAATACCCAGATCTGAATATTCCGGAGGAAATTCAGATTGATAAAAAAGATCTTTCGGTGAATGCAGGAGCTGCTTTTGGGTATGTTGAAGTGAGTAGAGGCCTTGTAGAATTGAACGACAAAGCCATTCAGGTCTTTGTCCTGGCACATGAGCTTGCACATATCGCGACCCTAAAACAAGTAGAGGCATTCAATTTAAAGAGTGAACTATCATCAGGCTCTGAAACTAATGATTACAAAAAGGCAGAATATTTAGCCGATTTAATGGCATTTTACCTTATTTCTAAAAACGAACCAAAAGTATATGATCTGTTAGTTCAAAAATTAGTTTATTTAGAAGACTTACTGGGAAGTGGTGATTTTACGCATCCATCAGGAAGTTCCAGAATTGAATCTTTAATGAAATACATAAAAGAAATGGATAAAACTTCGAAAGAAACTGCCTTTTCTAATAGATTTAGAACGATTTGGAGTATGAATTAATTTTACAAACCTACCAAATCAGTCTAAGGTATTAGTCATTTAAATTATATCAATTCTTCTATCCGAAATTGTTACGAGCAAATTATTAGAATACTAATTTTAGTAGTGTTAGCTCTTATCTGAATACTCATTTTAAAACATTATTAGTCCTTATTCCCACAATAGAAGTAGTGTACTGCTTAATTTTTAAACCCGAATGTCCCGCGATTAGAACATTCGGGTATTTATATAAAAAAGACTCCGAATTCTTACCTGTTTTTGTACTTCTTAGGGCTGAATAGAATTTGCTGAAGTCGCATAAAGACCAATCATCGCCCCTGTAAAACCACCGGCAACATTTGTGGATAATATATCCCCAGAGACACTGTCGCCAAGTTTTGTAAAAGCAGTATCATCTGTGGAGAAGCTAAAGGTGTACACGTCATTGTCTGCCTCCACTTTTAGCGAGATATTTTCAGAAAGACTGATTGGTTTACTGGCAAGTACTTCAGAATTGCCTTTTTCAGTACGCTGAAGAACTATATAATACGCTTTATCTTTTTTGGTTATCCCAAATGCATAATTAAAGCGCTCATTTTGATAACACGTAATTCCGGCAAAATCGTTCTCCGATTTTGGTTTGTAGGCCAAATCGGTTGAGAATGTAAAGGTTTTATGCATCTGCCTGTGAAACAAGGTTGATGTGGGTTTTAACTCTGTAATCTCAGTTTCAAAAGGTTTTATTTCTAAGCCTTTTTTGCCTTGTTTGATAAAAGCTTCTCTGGGGCCTCTGAGACCTATCCACCGGTAGTCTAATTGCTTATTTGAAAAATCTTCTTCAAAAGTAAAATTGCCATTCGGGAAATAGCCCTTCTCCGAAGTTTTATTAGTTACTCCTTCGGGTAATTCTAACTTTGGTTTCATAGGTACCAGACCATTTTCAAAAACAGGATAGGTGCCAGACCAGTCCACCGGAAGAATAAAGGTTTCCCGCCCAGTATTTACGCGATTTTCAGTATTGGGTCGTACTCCTAAAAAAACACCATAATACTTACCGTCGGGGCCTTCAACCAGGTCGGCATGGCCCGCCCAGTCTACCATATTTTCTCTGTTACTGGGAAAATAGCGTTGTGTGAGTATCGGATTGCTTGGGGCAGGTTCAAAAGGCCCTTTGGGACTGTCTCCCATAAAGATAACCTCACTATGCCAGCCTCCGGTACCGCCTTCGGCACACATTAAATAATAGTTACCCGCTTTCTTATACAAATGCGGTGCTTCAATCCAAATTGGTTTTTCAGTAATATCAACACCGCCATCCACAATTATTTTATCTGTTCCTTTAATGACCTGGTCATGCTCAACATCGTATTCCCAAACTTTGATCACCCGATGTCCCTGATACAGTTCTTTCCCTTTATCTGGTGCGTCATTATGCACTACATAAGCTTTACCGTCATCATCAAAGAATAGGGAAGGATCAATCCCTTCAAAATCCAGCTTAATAGGCTCGCCCCAGCCTTGCATAGGATCTTTAGTCTTAACAACAATATTCCCCAGACCTCCTGCAAAGGCTGTGGTAATCATATAGAAGGTGTCATTATTAGGATTATACGTGATCCCGGGAGCATACACTCCCTGGCTAATCCCTGTATCGTGAACATCCAGTTGAGATTCCCGGTCAAGCACATGCCCTATTTGTTTCCAGTTTACCAGATCTTTAGAATGAAAAATGGGTACCCCCGGAAACATGGCAAAGGAGGAGGCTACCAGATAGTAATCTTCTCCTTTACGTGTTATCGCCGGATCTGGATAACAACCCTGCAATATCGGATTGTAGAATTCATTTGATGCTAACGGATTATTCGTATAAACTGCATCGTTACCCGTATAGGTGGCCTTTGAAAATACCGGAGTATTTGACGGAGGATCTGGCTGATCTTTTTTTAAACTAAATCCCGAAAGACTTAAGAAGAATGCCATTGCAGGCACAATAAATAGATTTTGTTTTTTCATTTTATTATTTTTCTTGTTTATGCATTACTACTTTCTTTCTTTGATTAATCTAGCTGCTATCCCACGAGAGAAAACGCTGCTTTTTGTTACTTCAGAGTCTCTACTCCTATTTTTATACATTTTGGAAGGTTATTGAAAAAGCAAGGGTGCAAAATGAAACAAATTGTTGCGCCACACCGGCCAGGTATGCCCTCCCGGATATTCTGAGTAGGTATAGTCTATGCCAATCTCATCATACTTTTGAAGCATCGCTTTACAGTTTTTATAAGCGATATCTTCTTTTCCCCCCATTGCGATCCAGAATTCCTTCAGGTTTGTATTAATTTGTGTTGTGTTTTCACCCATAAACTCATAATGCTTACCCGAAATAGAATCATCATTTGCAAACCAGCCGGAGCTGAATACGCCCAGATAACCAAACCAACCGGTATTTTCAACGCCGGCATATAAGGTTTGTATGCCCCCCATAGAAAGACCGACCAACGCACGATTATTAGCACCTTCTTTGATGCGGTAGTTTTTCTCTATGAATGGAATAAGGCCTTCTTTAAGTTCTCTTGTAAACAGTTCCAGCCCATTTTCAGAAAAGCTCGAAACGGGCATATTACCGTCTGGCATCACCACAACCATAGGTTTTGCTTTTGCATCAGCTATTAAATTGTCGAGAATCACATTAGTTTTGCCTTGCCGTGCCCAACCACTTTCATCCTCTCCACCCCCATGCATGAGGTACAAAACAGGATATTTTTTATCGCTGTCGTCATATCCGGGAGGCGTATACATATAAAGTTGCCTCCATGTATTAAGAACCGGGGAAAAGTATTGTTTGATACGCAGGTCTCCATGCGGTACTTCTTTTAATTGGTAATACTCATCACCATCAAACGGAACCTCTATCCCACTGGCCATTCTACCCATTCCATAAAAAGTATCGCTTGAGGGGTCTGCAACGGCAACTCCATCAATAAGCAATGAATAGTAATGAAATCCTTCTGTAAGAGAATCGGTACGCACTTCCCAAACGCCCTCAGTATTTTTATTCATCTCGTATTTTTTGGCTAAATCAAGCTGTACGCGCTTTACATCTGGAGCTTTAAACCTAAAAATTGCACTTCCATCAGGCATCAACTGCGGATATTTTGAATTGCCGCTGTTTGTAGGAGCCGGTGTACCCAGCAAACTGTATTTATTAAAAAGGGAAGCATCTACTGGCTTAAAAATGAGCTTAGCAAACATGTAAAGTCCGTTTTTCCAGACTTTAAAGTTGTGATCTCCGGGCTCTATATAGTACACGTGCGGAACATCATTTTTAGCCAGATACTCGTGAGTTCGCTCGCTAAAACGCAATAAGCGGTCTGCATCGCCGCATGATATCCAGAGTAAATTGAGTTTTTCCCGGGCTAATTGAGGATCCGGAACCAGAACTTCAGGAGCTTTAGTATTAGGAGCCGAAGAAAAACCTCCTACATAGGAAAAAGTATCCAGATTGCCGAGACCAAAATTAAGCGACTGCCCGCCCCCCATTGACAAGCCTGCAAGAGCACGGCTCTGCCTGTCTTTTTTAACCGGATAATTCTTCTCGATAAAGGGTATCAGATCATTCAGCAAATCCTGTTCAAAAGTGGCAAAAGCCTCGACCTTATCAGAAGCCATTATGTTACCCACCGCGCGATCGTCTTGCATCGCTCTTCCGTTTGGCATTACTACAAGCATGGGTTCTGCCTCGTTGTTGGAATATAAATTATCAAGAATCACTTCGGGATGGCCTCCTTTTAGCCACTCCAGATGATCGCCGCCTATGCCGTGTAACAGATAGAGCACCGGGTATTTTTCACCTTTAGAATATCCCGGCGGGGTATAAACCAGAGCCTTTCGGTTTGTTCCCACTGTATTTGATGCATATTGAATGGTATCCATTTTTCCGTGGGGAATATTCTCCTGTTCCACATCAAAGCCTTTTGGTGCTTCCCTAACCAGTTTCGGATAGCCTAACAGGTCAAGCATTTGTTGCCCATAGCGTCTGCCAAGCTTTCTATAGCCTGCTGCCGAAAAATGCAAATGGTCTTCAATAGCCTCACAATCTTCTGAAGAAACCACATAAGAATTAGGAATAACCTCAGGCAACGTTCTTATAATCGGATTCATACTGGCACAGGCTCCGCCCTGTTCCTCACTAACCAGCTCACCGGCAATAAGCGGAACCTTTTTTGGATCTAATTTCAGATCTTTGATCAGATTGTCATACACTCCTTTGACTTTTTGAGGCCAAAGGCTGTCGCCCGTATTTGATTCTCCCTGATGTAATAAAATACCCTTTATGACTCCATCCTTTTGAGCCAGTTTTGCCATTTCAACCAGACGGGCATAGGGATTCCCATCGTATTCGGCAACCATATTTTTGAGCCAGTCTGGCGATGTTTCTACATAAGATTCAAAATTGTCTTTATCAAAAAGCTCAATTTTGCATCCCCCAACCGAAACGTTAATTACCCCTACTTTTACCTCTTCGGGTAGATTTTCAAGGAGTTCACGGCGAAAATAGTCTGTAGGTGTTAAACCGGTTTTACAACGGCACAAAGGTGGTTTTGCGGTATACCAATTGCCTTTTTTACGGTCAAGATCAGAACAATCTACCGTTTGCATAACTTTAAACCTATCGTTAACAAGGGTATCACGAGCTTCAAACCGGGCGTGCCCCTCCATATTAGACTGTCCAAACGCCAGATAAATCTGAAAGTTTTCATCCTGTGCAGAAGTCTGGCTAAAAGCCATAAGGAGTATACTAAAGAATAGAATATATTTTGTCATAGGTACGAGTTTGTGTTTGTTTTATTACTTAAAAAGTTTCTGGGCAAACTGATGCAGACACCTTCTCCAGGTGTGCCATTCATGCGCAGTTTCAGGAGATTCGTAAAAGGTATAGCTTATGCCCTGGCGCTCTAACATTTTTTTAAACTCCCCTACCGATTCCGGAAACGGATCGGGTTCTTTGGTCCCCAGACCAAGCCAGAATAAATTAAGCTGCTCATTTAATGCCTTTCCGTCTGAGAAAGCCCCGTTCAAAAAAGTGTTGACGTCAATTAAATCTGTACTCGGGTAATTAGAAGTGCCGCTAAACCCACCGTAATACGAAAAGGTGTCCAGATTATTCATAAGGATGCGCATCGTTTGATTGGCTCCCATAGAAAGGCCGGAAATTGCACGATGCTCGCGGTCTGCAAGGGTTCGGTACTCTTTATCTATAGAAGGTATAACCTCCTTAAGCATTACTTCTTCAAAAACAGAATCCGGTCTGCCTTCCTTTGAGTTTTCAGGAGCGTATGCATAGCCGTTGTCCATCACAACAATCATAGGCTTTGCTTCAGTATCAGCAATCAAATTGTCGAGAATTAAATTCGCGTGCCCCTGTGACGACCAGCCGGTCTCATCTTCATAACTGCCGTGTTGCAGGTAAAGCACCGGATAACGCTCTTCTGAAGTTCTATAACCCGGTGGGAGATATATAAAATTACGCCTCCACTGTTGGGTAATTTGTGAGAAATAGAGATTTTCAACCACAGTGCCGTGTGGTACTTTTCGCAAAGCGAATATCTTATTGTCCGGAGCAGGAATTTCAATCCCACTTCCCCAGCGGCCGGCACCATAATAATACTTCGTTCCCGGATCAGGAACCGAAGCCCCGTCAATATTTAGTTGATAATAATGAAACCCTGCATCCTGAGGCGCAGACTCGCCCGTCCAGACCCCTGCAGAATCTTTGATCATTTCATACTTCTCTCCACCAATATCCAGTTTAACCGAAAGAGCTTCAGGAGCAAGTAGTTGAGCGCGGACACTCCCGCCAGAGCTTACCTTCGGGAAAGCTTTGCCATGTTGATTTACCCTTGAAGGTTTATAATCGTCTTGATCCTGAGCAACACAAAGGGCGGTTGCCAAGAGAAAATAAAGACCTGCTGTTTTTCTAATTCGTTTCATAATTTAATTGAATAACAAAGGTGCAAGCTCCCGCAGGCTTCTCCTCCATGTTAAAAATTCGTGTGCGGTACCTTCTGAAACATAAGAAACTGCATTAACCCCGGCATTTTTTAATTCGCTTACCGCGTTCTTTACACGATCTGGATTTTCTTTGCTTCCAGCGCTTAGAAATACAAGTTTAAGTTCATCGTGCTCCTTCACGTCCTCAGGCGAATACGTACCTCCGCTTAGCAAACCATAGTATGCAAACAAGCTGGGCTTATTCATCGTGATCATTCGTGTTTCCATCCCACCCATAGAAAGACCTGCCATCGCCCGGTTTCCGGGATGAGCCAGTGTACGAAAATTCGAATCTATATACGGGATCAACTCTTCGGTAAGCACCGTTTGAAAATGTTTAATATCAAAATCGCGAATACCGCCCCATTTGATCTCATTGGTCATCCCATACGTGGTAACTATAATAAATGGATCGATTTTACCCTCGGCGATCAGATTATCCATAATCAGGTTAGCTCTGCCCTGATTCATCCAGGCAGTTTCATCCTCACCCCAACCATGCTGTAAATACAATACCGGGTATTCTTTATCGGTGTCTTTTTGATATCCAGGCGGTGTATATACAAAAGCTCTACGAGAAGTTTCTGTGCTGGGCGACGGAAATAAAATTTGCTGCACAGCACCATGCGGCACCTCTTTTAATGCATAAAATTCTTCATCGTGTGCAGGGATCTCAATCCCACTTTCCCAGCGTGTAGAACCATAATAGTTATTCGCTCCGGGATCGTTAAACGTTCCGCCGTCGACAGTCAAGTGGTAATAATGAAAGCCTTCATCCATTGGCCCTGCTGTAGTACCCGTCCAAAAGCCCTCGTTGTTCTTTGTAAGTGTGGTACCCCCGCTCCCACCAAGGCCTAAACTTACAGATACACTATCTGCCGCAGGTGCATTCACCTTAAAACGTACATAACCCTGAGAATTAACCATAGGAAATTGTTTACCGGGTTGATTTAGCTCTGAAGATTGAAAATCTTCTAAAACATCTTCTTGTCCAAATGACCATAAGAAATTTAAACATAAAAAAAATAATACGATAGGCTGTTTCATAATTTTATCTAGTGTAGGTTAATTGTAAAACTTTTTAAATCTGCTTCATCAGAACTATTACCATAAAAGATGATATATTCTCCACTGTCAGCTGTCATTTGCCGTAATTCATCATTATAGAATTCAAAAGATTCAGGCTCAATTTTAAGGTCAATTATTTTTTCCTGCGCTGGCTTAAGCTCAACCCTTTTAAACTGTTTGAGCGTTTTAACGGGACCCTCCGGGTCGTTCTGTTTTCTCAGATATACCTGAAGGATTTCTGTCCCGTTGCGGTCTCCTTCATTAGAAACCGGCACCGTAAATTGCAAAGGCTCTCCCTTTTTCAATGCTCTTACCGGTACCGAAGCCTCTCCTATGGCAAACCGGGTATAGCTTAGCCCAAATCCAAACTTAAACAGCGGTTCTTCTTTCATATACCGGTAAGTGCGACCATCCATAGAATAGTCTTCAAAATCTGCCAGCTGGGTGGTATCCCGGTAAAATGTAATGGGTAATTTCCCTGAAGGATTATAATCGCCAAAAAGCACATCGGCCACGGCCTGTCCACCAGACTCCCCACCATACCAGGATTGCAGGATCGCATCACAGGTTTGTGTCTCTGGTACAAGACCAATTGCAGAACCCGAATTGTTTACAAAAATCACCGTTTTACCGGCATCTTTTAAGGCTTTCATGCAATTACGCTGTACTGCCGGCAGTTCTATATCGGTGCGGTCACCTCCTTTAAAACCCGGGTAATTAACCGGCATCTCCTCTCCTTCAAGCAAGGTTGAAAGTCCACCTACAAATACCACGGTATCCACTCCTTTTAATTTGGCGATCAAATTGGTGAAATCTACCGGAATTTCTTTTCCGAAATTGAACTCGAGATTTGCCTGCCAGTCATTCAGCTGGGCATAATGTATTTCAATCGTGTAGGTTTTTCCTTGCTCTACCTTAAAAGGCAGCGATGCAGGCAGGGTGCGCCAGTTATTCACTTCCTGTAGTGATTTACCGTTCACAAAAAGTTCGAAATGGCCGGTAGCTCCATACTTAAACGCAAGTTCTTCATCACGCGCTGCAGTATATTCAGTTATGTATTTGGCTGAAAAACCTTCGAGCTTTACCCTCGAAGCAAACTCGTGCTGACCTGCGGTGGTCAATTTAAGCGGATTGGTAACGTATTCTTCTGCAATGACCTCACCGCTATAATCGGGCGTATTCCAGTAGGTAGCCTTAAAGCCTTTTTTACCATTAATCCCTATTTTTGAAAAGTAACTTTGTGTTACTTTGTCTTCCACCAAATCGCAGGCCTGATCATAAATGAGCTGCTCTTCCGAAATTTTTGACCTGATGCCGTCTAAAATGGTAATGGTACGCACCGGTGTCCCGTTATAATTTCCCCAAAGCATCGGCTCATCATCTGCATTGGGACCTATGATGCCCACCTTATCTATTGATTTATTTAGCGGAAGTACGTCATTCTTATTCTGAAGCAAAGTCATTGATTTTTGCGCCATCTCCAGGGCCAGCTGCCTGTGCTCTTCATTGTTGATGACTGAAGCCGGAATCTGAGCCCACGGCACGATTTCATCGGGATCCATTTCGCCCAGTTCAAAGCGTCCTTTTAACACCCGCTGAACGCGAATATCAATATCTTCTTCCTGAACCAATCCCCGCTCAACGGCTTCGGGCAGGAGCTTATAATTGTGGTTGTTCCACTGGCATTCTACATCGGTACCGGCTAAAACCCCTTTCGCAGCTGCGTGAACCGCATCTGAAGACACCTTGTGTGACGTAAAAAAGTCCTGAATGGCTCCACAGTCTGATACCACCAAATGCTCAAATCCCCACTGTTCCCTTAGAATTTGCTGTAAAAGCCGATCACTTCCGCAACAAGGCTCGTCATCAAGGCGTTGATACGCGCACATCACCTGTCGCACCTCTGCATCTTGTACCAGTGCTTTAAAGGCCGGTAAATAGGTTTCCCATAAATCCCGGGGTGAAATGCTATTCAAATTGAGTTCATGCCGGCTCCACTCTGGTCCAGAATGCACGGCGTAATGCTTTGCACAGGCCAGTAATTTTCGATATTTGGCTTCTTCCGGTCCCTGCAGACCTTTTACCACCTGCACGCCCATTCGGGAAGTGAGATACGGATCTTCCCCATAGGTTTCCTGCCCACGACCCCATCGCGGATCTCTAAAAATGTTTACGTTTGGCGTCCATACCGAAAGGCTTAAAAAACGTTTATTCTCTTCCCCGTTACGCATAGCCTCGTGGTATTTGGCTCGTGCCTCGTCTGAGGTTGCATCAAATATTTTAAATACCAGCTCATCATCAAAAGACGCTGCCATCCCTACCGGTTCAGGAAACACGGTAACATCATTGGTGTTTGCAAACCCATGTAGAGCCTCACTCCACCAGTTGAATTTCTTTATTCCCAAACGCGGAATCGCTTCAGATACGTCGCACATTAAATTGGCTTTCTCCTCAAGGGTCAACCGGCTTACTAAATCTGCCGCCCGCTCGTTTGGAGAAAGCGCAGGGTTTTGATAGGGATATTCCTGCGCGCTTATACCACTACAGCTTAAAAAAAATATTGAAAGGTAGACTATCGCTTTTTTCATTAGTTTTTGTTCGAGTTTTATTGATTCGTGCGGCCTGTTTTATTCTTTATCTAAAATCCTCACCTCATAAACCGCTCCTGCGGTATTGTAAGGCAATGCCTGAAACTTTACCCGCACCTGCTCTTTGCCTTCGACCATCGTATTGGGGATCTCATAAATGATGTCTTTAAATAAAGATTGCTCCCAACGTTTACTATTATCTTCTGTTATCAATTTTTGATCGTCAATGTAAATATCAAATTTGCGACCGCCCCATTCTGCTCCCCAATAGCGCACCATCAAACTCAAATCTTTTTTTGATGCTGTGGCCAACTCATAACTGAAAAACCCATCCGCAGGCGCCTCCCGAAAAAACTCTTCGTTGCTATTGCCGCTTCTGGATTTTTCTTCCTGCATGTTATGATCGGTCTCGGGTTGTTGTTCCCCTGTGGCAACAGCATCAATGGTACGATTCTCAAGCGCTATTTTACGTTTCTCTATCAAGGCTAAAGAATCGGTATAGCTTTTATAACCTTCTTCGGTAAGGGATAACCAATACGTCATATACCGGGCATCATGGATGTTTGCAAAAGGTTCTAATTCTATGTTTTCTCCGTTTAATTTTTTAGTCTCTAATGTAAAGTGAAGCGGCTTGTCTGCAACAGGTTGCAGCGTGTTAGCAATAGTTGCCAGATCATTGTTGATAAGAATGGGCGCCTGGTCTACAGGAAGTAATTTGCCCGAAGCATATTGTCCCCATCTGCTGTCACCGGCTATAATTGCATTGAGATCTTCGGTTCCTGTTTTTGCGCCCAACAAAATAGGACCGTGCATAAATGCCAAATACTCCGGTACATCAGGCATTTGAACCGTCGTATTTTTCATAGGGAAATTCAATGTTATCACATCTCCTTTCTTCCACTTTCGGTCTATAGAAATATAGGATGAGGCTTCTTTAGCTATAGAAACCGGCTTGTTATTTACGCTGATGCTAAAACCTTTTTCTGTTGTCCAGGAAGGATACCGCAGCATTAGTTTAAATTTTGAAGAACCTTTGGTAATTGTAATTTTGGTTTGTTCTTCTTCCGGAAAGTTTGTTTCCTGTTTTAAGGTGATTCCTTTTTCTTCCCAGTTAAGAATGGAGGAAACAAAGAGGTTTACATACAGTTCATCCCCGCTATGGGTATAAATAAAGTTGTTGTACTTGGCATGGTTTTCCATACCTGTACCCACACAACACCACATCGCCTCGTTAGGTGCAGAATACACGCGGTAATGTCTGGGTCTGGTAGGCGTAAAGTACACGTAACCCCCATGTTCCGGATGTTGGGAAGATCGTATGTGGTTAAACAAGGTGCGCTCGTAATACTCCGCGTATTTAGCCTGCGGATCTATTCTGAATAAATCTTCGGTAAGTTTGAGCATATTATACGAGTTGCATGTCTCTGGCCCGTCTACTACATTTATATAATCGATACTGGATGCTTTACTGGGAAAATGCTCTCTTCTGCTGTTTCCGCCAAAAGCGAGCGTTCGGTTCTCTACTACTGTATTCCAGAAAAAAGTACTGGCATCCTTATACTTTTTTGCGTCTGTCAGTTCAGCAATTCGTGCAAAACCCACGAATTTTGGAATCTGCGTATTGGCGTGCATATTGTTTAAGATGTCTTTTCCTTCTGCCAATGGATCGAGTAAATCTTTATGGGAAAAGCGCTTTGCGGCTTCCAAATATTTTGAGTCCCCGCTTATTTTAAAAGCATCTGCAAAAACTTCGTTCATCCCGCCGTGCTCGTCATCCAGCATTTGTTCCATTTGTGCTGCATCGAGGTTGTTTGTAATCGCTATTCCCCAATCGCAATACTCCAAAAAGAGTTTTCTAGCTTTTTGATTAGCTGTATAAAGCCAGGCATCCCGAAGACCGGCATACATTTTATGCAAATTATACCAGGGTGCCCATGTTTGTTTATAGGATGAAAAATCCCCGGATCTCAATTTTGTCCAAACGGTTTTGCTGTCGGGCATCCCACCCAGATATCCTACGCCCCAATCGGGATTATTTTTAGCATTTGCCTGCTGAATTTCTTCTAATTCAGCAATCATATACTCCATTCTGCTTTTGCACTCGGCGTTACCGGTGGCAGTAGAATTCATAGCCATAGCCGATAAATAGTGCCCGCCCACGTGACCATCCAGTCCTGCCCAGTTGGGATAACCCGGAGATTTTGACTCAAGCCCTGCCTGAATACGATACGGTGCCAAAAGGCGGTCAGCATCATATTCAAGGAGTACTTTAATATTTAAATCACGACCTTCTTTTAACGGGCCATCCAGTAAGATTACCTGATCTAAGTCAAATTCGTTAGGGTATAATTTGCTTTGTGCAAAGCTTGAAATGCTACTTACTAAAAGAAAAAAATAGAGAAATACGTTTAGTTCTTTTTTCATTTCCAATTATTTTATTGATCAAGATTTGGCTCTTAATTAATTTTAAATTCTTCCGTTAATTTTATACGTTTTACCGGCTTCGGTTTTCAAATCGTATTCAAATACCTGTTTCAATTCCGGCATTTTAACTTCAGCTTCTTTTGAGATTAAAGGTTTTTTGATTGCGGGTGTCTGGTAAAACGGATTTGTATTTTCATTTTGAGCTTTCGTGAGTCCATCTCCGGCCAGAGGGTAATAGGAGCGTATTCTGCAAATACCGCCAAGCGCTGATTTAATCTCGATTTTCTCCGGTTTATTTTCGGTCCATTCCACAGCTACTTCAAATCCGCCGCGTGCTTTTAAGCCGGTAATTTTACCTTGTCTCCAGGCATCAGGCAAAGCAGGTAGAATATGTACTGCCCCAGCGTGGCTTTGCATCAGTATTTCAGCAATCCCGGCTGTACAACCAAAATTCCCATCAATCTGAAAGGGAGGATGTGCATCAAAAAGGTTGGGATACGTGCCTCCAACTTCTTTCCCATCAGGCTGAATAGAAGGTTTAAGCTGATCCTGAATGAGCTTATAGGCGTGATTGCCGTCAAGAAGACGTGCCCATAGGTTTACCTTCCACCCCATAGACCATCCCGTCGATTCATCACCACGTGCTACCAATGAGGTCTTTGCGGCCTCAAACAATTGAGGGGTTCGATACGGAGAAATTTGATTGGATGGATATAATCCATATAAATGCGAAACGTGCCGGTGGTTGTCTTTAGGGTTATCCCAGTCATACATCCACTCCTGAAGCTGACCCCATTTACCTATTTGCATAGGCGGCAGGCGCTTAAGGCTTGCTTCAATTTGCTTTAAAACAGGATCTTTCTTTCCCAAAATTTCAGCAGCTTTAAGCGTTCGTGTAAACACATCAAAAACCAACTGATTATCCATTGTTGCTCCGGCAGTAACCGACTCCGGATGGTCGCTATACGGTGCATTTTCCGGAGAAATAGATGGGGAAATAACCAACCAAGCGTGATCGGGTTCTTCAACTAAATGATCTGTCAAAAAACGGGCGGAACCCTTTAGAATAGTATATATTGAATCTAAAAATTGGGTGTCACCACTATAATCGTACTTATCTAAAAGATGTTGTGACAACCAGGCTCCTCCCATAGGCCACATTCCCCAAAATGCACCATCTACCGGGCCGGTAATGCGCCAGATATCTGTATTGTGGTGTGCTACCCAACCCGATGCACCGTACATTTCTTTAGCCGTTTGTTTTCCGGTTTGTGACAACTCGCTGACCATTTGAACTAAAGGCTCATTAAGTTCAGAAAGATTGGTGTTTTCTGACGGCCAGTAATTCATTTCGGTATTGATATTTATGGTATACTTACTGTCCCAGGCCGGTTTGAGGCCCTCGGCCCATATACCTTGCAGGTTTGCCGGTTGTCCTCCGGGGCGGGATGATGAAATCAACAGATACCGCCCAAATTGAAAATATAGGCTTACCAGTCCCAGATCATCGCCGTTTTTAAAATCGGCTACACGCTGATCAGTTGTTTTAGTAGAACTGTTCGCATCGCCCAATTCTAAAGTGACGCGATTGAAATAGTTTTGATAGTCCTTAATGTGCACATCTTTCAAATCGGTATAGCTTTTTTGAGAAGCCAACTCTAAAAAGTCTGCTGCTTTAGCTTCGGCATTTCCACCGATATCATTATAGCTTAAGAAGTTCGTCGCCATTGAAATGTAAAGGGTAACCGCGTCTGCATTTGATACTTGCAGTTTGTTTTCGCTTTGCGAAAGGCTTCCACCTGTGGTTCTTACTTTTACCTGAGCTTCAAATTTCACGGCACCTGCGATACCCTCGTAATCGCTACCCGTTCCTTGTAAATGCAATATGTTATTAGTATCTACAAAAGATATTGCACCTTCAGGCCTGGTCAATGACGCGTCAAAGCTAATTTTTCCGGCCTTGTTTGCTGAAAGTTGAACGACAAGTACCTGATCAGGAAAAGAGGAAAAAACTTCCATTTTATAATTCACGCCGCCACGAGAATACGAAGTTGTTGCAACCGCATTTTCTAAATCAAGAGATCTGGAATAAGCCGTTACCTCACCGGTATTTTTAAATTCAAGGTTGAGATTTCCCAAAGTTTGATAAGGCATTCCGCTCTTACCGCTAAAGAATTTTTGGTTGATCAAATCCTGTGCTTCCGTATAGTTCTCGTTAAAAATGAGTTCACGTGCTTCAGGTAAAACTTCCAAGGCTTGTGGATTATCATTGCGGTAGGGCTGGCCCGCCCAAAGGGTGTTTTCATTCAACTGAATGGTTTCAACATCTGGGTTTCCGTAAATCATCCCTCCTAAACGCCCATTACCTACCGGAAGGGCTTCTACCCAAAGTTTGGCAGGCTCGTCATACTCTAATCTCAAATCTGTATTTTGAGCAGCAGCAGTTGTACCAAATAGAAGCGCGATGCAAAGGCGCAGGCTTTGCGACGAAAGCAATTTTACAATTTTGAATTTTGTGCTGCTTAGATGCATAGTTTGAACTTATGTTTTAGTTTTTTGAAAACATCCAGTAATCAAAAAACATGATATTGGTTTGCGCTTTTCCTTTAAACACAAAAAAGAGATCGTGCACGCCGCTCACCTTTTCGATTTCTGAAGAAACCAAGGCCCAGCGATCATCACCGCCTGTCATTGGAACCCGTATGGAAGTAAGAAGTGGACCTTCTTTACTATCAATACGAACTTCCATCATCACGTCACTGTTATGCGTAGTTCCCACGCGGGCTGCAAATTTACCGGCGCCTTCTTTTCTGAAATCTACATTGCGCACGTGTATGTAGGCATCATTTTTTATCGCCGTTACAAAAACACCCACGGCATCATTAGATTTAGACTTTACTCCTTCAGACCATGCGATGGTTTCCGCTTCTGTTTTCACAAAAGGATTTAATACCTGTAGACTTTTCGTAATTCCCTCGGTCATCTTGAGCGACGGGATTTTTCCGTTATTATCAAATTTGAGCTCTTCAACAGCCACCGAACGGGTAAAACCACTTCCTCCGGGAAGTGCAGCATTGTGGTAAAATAAATAGGTTTTTCCTTTGTAATCAATAACTCCCGGGTGGTTTGTAAATGCGCCGCCTTCGGTAGGCATCACTTTGCCCTGATACGTCCAGGGACCGGTAATACTTTTACTTGTCGAATACCCAATGTGTTCAGGAATGGGACCTGCTGCAAAAATGAGATAGTATATACCGTCTCGCTTATACACCCAGGGACCTTCTTCATAGGTTGTAGGGCGACGCTCATTTGGTTTCCCTTCCCGCTTCCCAAAAGCTTCAATAGTATTAGGTATTTGCTGAATCTCCCCTTCATAAGTAATCATATCCTCATTGAGTTTCACATAGTAGCAAACCGGATTCCCCCAAAACAAATAGGCCTGTCCGTCATCATCGATGAAAACTGCAGGATCAATATCTGCATTGCTGTTTTGTATAAGGGGTTTGCCCAAAGCATCATAAAAAGGCCCGTAAGGATTGGATGCAACTGCGACACCAATACCATTTTTACCATTTCGGTCTGTAATGGGCACGTATAAATAAAATTTGCCGTTACGTTCAATAGCAGCAGGTGCCCAAGCATTGTTATTAGACCATTCAAAATCTTTATAGGATGCCACAGCGCCGTGATCGGTCCAGTTTACCATATCCTCTGTGGTGTACAAGCGCCAATCGTTCATCGTGAACCATGTAGCATGGTCTTCGTCGTGAGAAGTATACAGGTATACCTTTCCGTTATAAACCATAGGTGCAGGATCTGCGGTAAACGAGGTTTGTACGATAGGATTTTGTGCAAATACTGCAGTACATCCAAACAGTATAGCAATTAGAAACTGGTTTTTAATATTTAGATTCATCTGTTTTTAGTTGTTTACTATAACAAAGCCACCTCCGGGCTGCACAGTTATTGATGATTTTCCGTTTTTCGGAATGTTAAGCGCTTTAGTAAAGGTTTGTCCTTTTTGACCGTCATTGATCAAAGTGACTTTTTTTCCTGAAAGGAACGCAAGGTCTAACTGCAGCTTTTTTGCTTCGCTTTCCGCATTAATACCGGCAACATACCAGGTATCTCCCCTACGTCTCGCTACTACCGAAAATTTACCGGGATACCCGTCAATAAAGCGGGTCTCATCCCAGGTAGTGGGTAGTTTCTTAAGAAAATCCAGTTCAAATTGCGGAGCATCGTCTAAGTTGTTTGGTGTTAACGCAAACATTTGTACAGGATTCTGAAAAAGAACACCGGTCGCCAGCTGAAACGCATCAGTGGTCATGCGTTTTTGTCCGTCTTTATTGCCTCTGTTTAAATAGTCGTTGAGCACTACTCCGCCAAACTCCATACTGGCGACCGCATTACGCACAAAGGGATGTATTGAAGCATTATAGGCCTCCTTTTTGCGAACATCCTCCACAAAAACGAGCATTTCTGAAGCAACAACAGCTTCACTCCCTACAAAATTAGGATATATACGCTCCCAGCCTCTGGGAAGTGTGGTTCCGTGAAAAATAACCATCAAGCCATAATCATTTGCATCAGACAGTATATCTTCATACAAACGCATCGTTTCCTGCTTATCCCCTCCAAAAAAGTCAACTTTAAGCCCTTTAACTCCTGCTTTTTTGAGCCATTGCATTTCTTGCTTACGTTCAATAGACGTATTCATTTTGTTTAATGGAGTCTGAAACGCATCATTTACAATCCCGTTTGAGTTGTACCAGAGAAAAACCCCTACCTCTTTAGAAGCTGCATAATCAATAAGTTCTTTCATACGCTCATAACCAATACGCTCATCCCACCAGGCATCTATAAGTATATATTTAAAATGCATCGCTGCAGCAAGGTCTATATACGTCTTCTGATCCTCATAATTCATACTGGCATCCTGCCAGATGATCCAGCTCCAGGTTCCCTTACCATACTCGTAATTTTGAGAGGGTTCATAAAGCGGCTCAACCACATCCCAGGAAATTGTGGTTTCAACAATAGGTTTAAGGTGCTCTCCTACCGTAATGGTACGCCAGGGCGTTATGCCCGGAAGACCTACCTGTGCTTTACTACTCCCAAAACCATTGTTTTGTTCCGGAGAAGGAAAGTCTACATAAAATACCCCCTCCTGATAGTTGCTCAAATGGGATCCCGGGTACAGGCTGCGTACACCCGTTTCGGAAATCAGCACCCAAAAACGTTGCTCTACTTTAAACAAGCCCGGGAAAATATATCCTTCTGAAGCATTTTGCCCGGATACCGGCACATCTGCATTATACGCTGATTCATAACTGGGTGCTGTACGTGCAAAACCGGTCATAGGATGCATCATTCCTGATAAAAACGAAGTTGTATTTTCAGGGAATTTAAAACCTGTTAATTCGTTTTCTATAACTATGGCCCGGGTTTCTCCCCATTTTGGAATCTCATAGCGAAAAGCGATATCGTTATCGCTCACTTGAAATAAAACAGATAGCTGCTTGTTTTCGCTATTACTTACGGTGTATTTTAAAGAATTAGCAGTATAGGTGATCTGAGACTGCTTAATTTTATCCTGTTCATAGCTGTTGCTTATCTTCTCTGAGACTGATGTTACAAAAGACAAGCCTTCGTCAAAATTTCCCTCGTTAGTTCTGATTCCTAACGGGGCATTAGCCATAATTTTTTCCTTGAGGTAGCTTACGGTATAAAAAAGCGTTCCTTCATCGATTGTTAAAGAAACTTCAAGATTACCATCGGGGCTCTTTACCGTCTTGAGATTTTGAGCCTTACTAATAGATGATCCAAGAAACAGAAGGGCTATGAAAAATTTTTTATTCATTATCGCGGAGAATTATTTTAGTTTTTATAAAATATATAAAAACTAAAAGTTTACCTATACGTTGTAACTTCTAAAAGGCTGTCAAAAAAATGTATAAAACACATTAAAAAAAAATAACGATGACTTTAGCTCTCTTGTAATTACTTTTAGAAAGTCTAAGCTCAAAACTCTTGATAAAACAAGTAAGTCTAAGATTCGAATACACTATAATTACAAAACACGAACTCCCCTATCGAAAGTTAATCATAAAGATTTCAAACAAAAATAGTGTTTGAAGTCGGCATCGCTTCCCTGAGCTGGTTACAAAAACTTTATGTCTGGTAACATACAGAAGGTATTAATGATTCTCCGCCCAATTATTATAGCGTATATTTTTAAATTGTAAATCCCATTGCATTTTCAAAAGTATTTAGGATACACAGAGCAGGATATCATTTAACTGTTTTATAAAAAAAAGTGTTCAAACGAGAAGGCAGTTCTCGATCAACGCTTCAATACACTGTTTAATATTTGATTTATATATGATGAGCCCCGAGAAAAGAAATACCGCATTAGTATTCCTATTAGGAATATTGAGCACCTATTTAACCTACGCTCAGAATTCAAATGAAGAGTATAAGTTTATAGAAGTCCAAGACATCCCGGTACGAAGAGCAGTTACGGCATTTGCACAGGATGCAAACGGCTTTTTATGGTTTGGCACCTATGGAGCAGGTCTTTACAAATATGATGGAAACAATTTTTCAATTTATAAGGATACCTGGAAAAAGAAAAATTCACTCAGCAGTTCACTGGTGCATGCCGTATTTGTAGATGCCTCGGGAACCATCTGGGTAGGTACGGAAAAAGGCTTGAACAAATACCGTTTTGAAACGGATGATTTTGAACAAATAGACCTTTTTTCAGGCTCAAACGGCTTTACACTTCCGGTTCATAGTATCGGGAGTCTGGATAAAAATACACTGCTTTTAGGATCACATGGGAATGGGGCTTATACAGTAACTATATCCTCCGGCGCGTTCAGGCAAATTCCTTTTAAATCTGATGTAAATTACGACTGGATTCGTTTTAATAGTATCACCACTTTAAATGCAACGACCTACCTAGGTACTTCTTTAGGCTTATATCACTACGATGCTTCAGAAAATAAAATAGTACGCAGCCGTTTTATTACGAAAGACAGTATTGCTGAGGTTCATACCCACATTCATAAATTATTTCCCGGATTAAATCAAAACTTATGGATAGGCACTTACAATGAGGGATTGGTGCGTTTAAATTTTGAAAACGAATATCCAAAGATCCATAAATTTCCAATATCTGATAAGCGTATTTTATCGATAACTCAGCTTAAGGACGGAAAACTTTTTGTGGGTTCAGAAAATGACGGATTGTTTATTCTGGATGAAAACGGTAATCAGCAGGATAATTATACCAATCAAAAGTTTGGTGACAATCTTATTCAGGCGAATTCATTATGGAGTTTGTTTGTAGATAATGAAGAGCGTATCTGGATAGGTTATTACAGTAATGGCATTAGTTTTTATGATAAAAACTATGATAAATTTAAAGATATTGAGAGTGTTCCTTTTAAAGAGGAATCCTTACAATATGGCTCTGTAACCGGTATTCTCGAAGATGATGACACCAACCTCTGGATCAGTATGGATGGTGGCGGTATTGACATCTATAATCCACGCACCAAGCATTACACCCATTTATTGGATCAAAACAACCCGGTAGCCAAAGGACTTTTAAGCAGCGATATTCAATCTATATTTTTTGATAGTCAAAATAATCTTTGGGCCAGTTCATGGAATACGGGCATTTATTTTTTAAAGGACGGCAGCGATACTTTTATTAATTATACTCAAAAAGACGGTCTGGCTTCAAGGAGTACGATTTGCTTTGCCGAAGATGCTCAAGGCATAATTTATATAGGAACTTTTAATGCAGGCCTGCAAACCTATAATCCTAAAACAGCAACATTTACCCATCTCAACGACAAATCATTTAGAGATGCGGGCATCGCCAATTGTGATGTGCGTAAAATACTTATTGATTCTAACCAAGTTATTTGGGTAGGAACGACTAAAGGACTTTTTACAGTAAGAAAGAAGTCTGGCAAGTATTCTGTTCAATCTCAGAATGAAAAAATGTATGAAAACCGTAAAGCGGAGGAGGTTCAATATTACATTTTATCATTATATGAAGATCCTGAAGGGACGATCTGGATAGGCACAGATGGAGGCGGTCTTTGTAAGTATGATAAAAAAAGTCAGACTTTTGAGTGGCTTCAGGAGCGTATTAAAAAACAAACGGTAGCTTCTATAATTGGAGATTCAGAGGGTAAGATCTGGATTGCCGGGAATGACGGAATTTCAAAATACAATCCTTCAGACAAAAGTGTTACAAACTATACTCAAAATGATGGTCTGTTAGCTAATGATTTCCACAACAATGCCGTGCTGAAAACCCGGGACAATCTGCTTTATTTTGGCAATTATAGCGGGATTAATTATTTTGACCCCAGCGCTTTAAACAGTAATGTCAAGCAGCCCGATTTATACTTTTCGGGACTGAGACTTTTTAACGAAGAAGTGGTTCCAAAAGAAAAAGATTCCCCCCTGAATAAGGCTTTATTTCTAACCGATGCATTAACCTTAACCCATAAACAGTCTGTATTTACCATAGAATATGCTTCTATAGATTACACGCGACCGGCAGATAATAATTACGCTTATATTTTGGAAGGTTTTGATAACAGCTGGAACTACGTAGGAAGTACTAAAAACGCAACCTATACCAACCTCCCTGCAGGGATTTATAATTTTAAGGTAAAAGCTTCTAATAATGACGGGGTCTGGACCGAAGAACCCATTATGCTAAAAATAAGAATCCTTAATCCCTGGTGGAAACAGCTTTGGGCGATAAGCCTCTATATCGCACTTTTAGTGTTTCTTCTATTTTTAAGTTATCGGTTTACACAAAAAAGACTGGAAGAAAAGCGCTTGATCAAATATGAGCGTGACAAAAGGCAACAGGAAGAAGAACTTAATAACAGAAAGCTACAGTTTTTTACTAATATTTCACACGAGTTTAGAACCCCGCTTACGCTAATCAAAAATCCTATTGAAGATCTTATTCATACTACAGACTATAAATTTCCAAAAACGATCGTTGATAAGCACAAAAGTATCTACAGGAATACAGAACGCTTAATCAGGCTCATTAATGAATTGATGGACTTTAGAAAACTACAGTTCAATAAAACCAGCATAAAGGTTGAAAAAATTAATATCACACGTTTTTGCGAGTTAATTGTAGCTCATTTTAAAGAAGAAGCATATCAAAGAAATATTGCTCTCGAGGTTTTTACCGAGGAAACTGAACTTTGTGTTTATGCCGATGCCGGAATGCTTGAAAAAGTCATTTTCAATCTATTATCAAATGCCTTTAAAGCAACACCAGATAATGGGCTCGTATCTGTTTCTATCCTCTCCCCTGCCCAAAAAATCATGTTACCTGAGATCTCAAACGAAGTTGCAGTAGACGCAATCGAAATAAAAGTTGAGGATACCGGATTTGGGATCCCCGAAAGAGAACTGAATAAAATATTTGATCCTTTCTATCAGGTTGAAGGGATGAATAAACAATACTATGGAGGTACAGGTATAGGCCTTGAAGTGGTTAGAAATTTTTTATTGATGAATAAAGGAAAAATTGAAGTGACCAGTACGTTATATAAAGGCACCACCTTTACTATTTACCTGGCATTAGGTAAGGGTCATTTTAAGAAATCTGAATTTTTGAATGAATTTGAAGGTCAGGCCCCACTGGATCAGGCCGTAGACCTCGTGCCCCATCCACAAGCGGCGTCTAAAGCAGCACCAGAAAAAAAGCCTGATGATAAACGGGAAACCTTATTAATCGTTGAAGATAATTTTGAACTCAGAAAATACTTAAAAGATCAACTGAAATCCACCTACCGAATCCTGGAAGCCCTAAATGGGAAACAAGGATTAGAAATGGCCCTAGACACGATGCCAGATCTTATTATAACCGATGTTTTAATGCCTCAGATGGATGGGGTTGAATTTTGTAAACGAATAAAAGCTGATCTTAAAACCAGCCACATTCCTATAATGATGCTTACGGCTAAAGCGCAAACCGATGACTGGTTAGATGGTCTTAATGCAGGAGCTGATGTGTATATCAATAAGCCCTTCGATATTAAAGTTATAAAGTCTCAGCTCAAACGCTTTGTAGACAGCAAACAAATCTTATTCAATAAATATTTTGAAGAGGTCAATAAGTCTAATATTAAATCTCAAACCACTTCAATAGATAAAAACTTTATTGTCAAGGTCATTAAATACATTCACCTTCATATAGACGACACCAAACTTAATGTGGAGAATCTTGCCGAAGAACTCAGTTTGAGCCGCAGCCAGTTGTATCGTAAGATCAAAGCGCTTACAGGACAAACGGCTAATGAATTCATCAGAAAAATACGGCTTCAAAAGGCAAAAGAACTTTTAGAAAACGGGGAAGAATCGGTAAGTGAGGTCGGCTATAAAGTAGGGTTCTCCTCTCCCTCGTATTTTACAAAATGTTTTAAAAATGAATTTGGACAACTTCCCACCGAAATCAGAAATGAATGAAATTTTATTCGGCCTGAAGCCCTTCCTTAAAACCGTAAAATGCCGGTTTAGGTTTTAAATTTTCATCAAAAATAGTGGGCCAGTCGTTTAAGCCAAAAAATGGATTTATCCAGGTATCCCGGTCTGTAAAATCCCAGAAAGTAATGCCAAATTGCTGACTTTCGGGAACTTCTTCCCTGTATATTAATGCAACCTCCTTGTATTTGGCAGCTTGCTGTTTCAGCATTTCGGGGGTAAGTTCTTTATAAAGCTGTACGCCCCCTTTTCGGGTATCATCATGGGTATTGAATATTATATCCAATTCTGAAAAATGTATTTTTAAACCGGTGGCTGCCATTTTTCGCACACTTTCCCGTATCAGTGCATTGGGTATATCCATTCTCAGATGCATTTGCACACCCAGCCCGGTGATAGGAACTCCATTTTGCTTTAATTCTTCTACCATACTGAGTACGCCATTAAGCTTACTCGTATCTCTTTCCAGATTAAAATCATTATAAAACAATTCTGCTTCAGGATCTGCCTCATGAGTGTATCTAAAGGCATTGGCAATATAATCTTTACCCAGTACCTCAAACCACAGGCTCTTGCGGTAGTCGCCTCCTTGGGTTTCAAAACCCTCATTGACGACATCCCAGGCGGCAACTTGACCTTTATACTTCCCCACATAGGTCTGAAT
This sequence comes from Leeuwenhoekiella marinoflava DSM 3653, assembly GCF_900129005.1. GTDB lineage: Bacteria > Bacteroidota > Bacteroidia > Flavobacteriales > Flavobacteriaceae > Leeuwenhoekiella > Leeuwenhoekiella marinoflava. Next base: position 249,541 of record NZ_FQUN01000005.1, read on the forward strand.
GTATTCTTTGAGAAAGTGAGCAAGCCATAAACTGTCTTTAGAACCTTTTTCCGCCACCCATTCTGGAGTGCCCGAATGCCAAACCAGCGTATGACCAAACAATCTCAGGTTATCTTTTGTGCTGAAAGAGACCAGACTGTCTGCCTGCCTCCAGTTATAATTCCCTTCCTGAGGCAGGATATTATACATCTTCATGTCTGAAGTTGCCGTTATACTATTAAAATTCTCCTGTATTATCTTTTTTAAAACCGTGTCTTTTGCTATTTGTCTTATTTCGATAGCACCTCCTATAGGAAATGGACTAGCCTCTTTTAAACCACTCTTTTGAGGACTTTCAAAACTACAGCCCGATACGGCCAGAAGCAGCAACAGACTGCTGAAAATCCAAAGGATTGTAAAGGATATGCTTTTCTTTAAAATAGATTTCATACGTATTCTTTTATGATTAATTGCCTAAGTGCTCGTTATAAAAATCCCATACGCGATGGGCAACTGCCCGGCCTAAGGTTAAACCCGCAATATTATCTGACTGAATGTGATAGCCACCCATAACTCGGGATATACCGGCCATTTCTGCAGCTTGAGTAAACGTTGGGAAGTCCAGGATGACTTCTTCCCCCAGGGCTTCCGGTTCGGTAAGCTGCCCTGCTCTTAAAGCTACCTGCACATTTAAGGAATCACTCCCGGTCCACAGGCGTAAAACCTCTGCGCAGGCACCACTTATCGTGCTATGTCCCGAGGTATAACTGGGAAATGGCGGACACAAGAAATCAGATGGAGAATACGGCCTCCAATCCTCTCCGCCAAGGGTATCTATGCCTTTTCCCGGACCTTTCCAGCCCTTAATTTCTTTGTCTTTAAAATAGTAATGAACCAATGCAAACGGCCGTGCCGAATCGTAAAACATTTTTGAGTCCCAGGAAGCAATAAAGGCATCCATCGCTGCAACCTGATTGATAAAAAACATTTTTACATCTTCATCAAGGCTATGCTTATCGCGCTTAGAAACCTGCTGCGCAAATTTTAACCAATGCCCCGCCTGCTGAACAGACTGAGGACCGTCCCGCATAAATTCTACTAAAGCTTTTTGCTCATCTGTAAGATTCGCTTGAAATTCCACTACCTGTTCTACTTCTTTCTTTAGTTGCTCAGAACCTACTCGTGGCGGAGGTCCCGGTCTGAATTGATCTGCACTTTTAAGGGCGATTGGTTCTACAAGTTGCCAAAACGGAGTCAAACAGGCCGGAGCAAACTTTTTACCATCTTTTTTCTCAAAGTACTTTGGCTGCCAACGGTCATAATCGGTGATTTGATCCACCGTATTAACAGGCTTATAGTTAGTATAATCTGCATAAGGCTTAGAAAAACCTGCAACCTCCCCATATTGATTTGCCCCGTCGTGATGTCTGGCAGTTAGTGTTGCTTTTGCTGCAAGATTTCCTATCCCAACAGCAGTATCAGGATTTAAAGAATTATCGTCAGGATCATACCCTAAACGCTTCATAAAAGCACTAAAAACCAGGCTGTCGCCCGGATAGTATTCTTTTAATGTACGATATGCCGCATAGCTTATTGCAATTTGCTTATTGGCTTGGGTTTGCTGATCTTTAGGTTGCTTCTCGTAACCTTTTAAATATACCGGGATCGCAGAATCATCATAGACGGACCAGGCATCAAAAACAGCCACAAAAGTCAGCGCCAGAAATCTGGAAGTAATAGTGGGGCGCGGTCCTATACGCTCTGTATCATTCGCTGTGCCTAGTATAGCCATCTCCGACCATTGATAGGCAATATTCATGGAATCGAGTTCTTGCTCAAAATAAGCTTTGCCCTCCTTGTTCTGGCCCAATTGCTGACTGTATAAGCTCCCGTTAAAAGCTAAGGTGAGCAAAAAACCGAGTATCAATACATGTTTCGTTCTAAAAATCATAAGTTATCTGGTTGAATTATCAAATAAAATTCGATTTGAGAGGGTATAAATCCCTGACCTCATTACTTCTGAATACTTTTGATCACGTGCACATAATCATTATTCTTTACGGCGATGAGGTGTTTCTGCCCTTCAAAGGATATCAACTTTAAAGACTTTACGTCACCCGGTAAAAAAAGTCCGCTTTCGCGCGGGGGAACGCCTTCAAACCCACCTGCCCCATCTCCTTTGAGAAACAATCCCCGAGAGGCGTCATTTCTTGGAGTCTCTATTTCTGACTGATATAGATTTCCTGCAATAACTGCATCTAGTTTCCCGTCGTCATCAAAATCATCAATCACAATCCCGTTTATATTTGAAAGCTGTGCTAAAGCAGGTAAGGGATGCGCAATCATTTTCCCATTCTTATTTTCTAAATAAATACTGGCGAAAGATTTAACCTGATAATGCAAGGCATTTTTCAGTGATTTATCGGAATAAACTTCGCCTAATGTTGCCTGCGAAAAACTAGCATAATCCTTGAATTTATTTTTAATACCGGGTATTTGCTCTGAAGAACATTGTCTTCCGCGAAGGGGATATTGTTTACCTTCATTATAATATCCTAAAACAATATCCCCTTCCTGATTGTTATCAAAATCTCCTGCATAAATATCAAAGGGCTCTTCCATTGAGGCCTTATATTTATAGTTAAGCCCATTATTTCCTACTATATAATCGAGATCGCCGTCGCCGTCAAAGTCTGCCGAAGCAATACTCCACCACCAGCCTGTAGTATCCATTTTGGGCATTACCTCATCAGTTACTTCAATAAAACCCGTTGCGCTATTCTCAAAAAACCGAATGGGCATCCACTCTCCTACCACCACGATATCGGGTCTGTTATCACTATTAAAATCAGAAACTACGGCTGCTGTAGCCATTCCTAAAGCCTCAAAGCCCTGTGGTTGTTTCTCTTTATTTAATTCAAACTTTAATGCCCCTTTTTTACTTCTGTTCCATAGAATATAAGAAGATACCGGCTGCGGGTAGTTGCCCGGAGATTGACGCCCCAGTATTAACAAATCCTGCAACCCGTCATTATCAAAGTCTGCACTATAGGCTTTAGACCCACTTATATGTAAATCGGGCAAGGCCTGCTTCTCTGCCTTTTTAAACTTACCGGCACCCTCATTGAGGTACAATCTGTCTTCTAAAGCCTTTGAATCTGTCTGAAACTCATAACCTCCGCTAACCAGATATAGATCCTGATCGCCATCGCCGTCTGCATCAAAAAAAACGGCATCCAGATCTTCATAACCCCGATCTTCCTCAAAAACTGAAGTCTCAAGAGGTACAAAACCCTTTTGCTGCTGTACAAAAAGAACTCCTTTTTCGCCTTTTGAACCCCCTATAAAATAATCGTCCAGACCATCCTTGTTAATGTCGCCTACGGCAAGTGCTGGTCCAAATTGTGACATCGCGTGAGGAAGTAAAACCTGGTCTTTAAAGTCATCATATTCATTTTCTACATGCATATGCTCGGGGAAAGATGTTTTATCAGCTTCTGTAAAAAGAACATTTATTTCTTCTGAATGCTGAGCGGGGCTTACAGCATCTTTTTCATTAAAAATGAGTTTTTGATTCCCATTTACGTCCTTCAGGATTTGTTCTTTCCCGCTGGTCCAGACCACTCTTACCTGATCAATTTTACGGGTCCTGTTAAGCCCGAAATGAAGCACAGGAGCCACAGCAGACTGAAAGCCTCGTGAAAGGGTTAACTCCTGCATTTGCAGCGTGTCACCCACAGAAACATAAACTCTGTTCCCTAATCCTTGATGATTAGCCGAATTTCCTTTAAAAGCAACCTGCAGGTAATTCAATCTAGTGGATGCATTATTTTGAAAGACTGAAGCTTTATCGTCAATATTGTTAGTGACCAACTCCAGATCGCCGTCATTATCAAGGTCTGCATAGATCCCACCATTCGAAAAGCCTTTGAAACTAATATTCCAGGAAGTGTTTGCTTTTTCAAAATCCAGACCGCCTTTATTTTGGAACATAAAATTGTCTAATTTCTCTTCCGGAATTTTCTGACTCCAGTACAACAAACTGTCTTTTGCGATTCCACCTTTCTCTTCAATTCTATTAAAATAATCGTTGTCATTAATTTCCCTGCGCGTACCGTTTGTTATAAATAAATCTTTTAACCCGTCGTTGTCAAAATCGGCAAAAAGAGGTCCCCAGCTCCAGTCTGTAGAGGAAGTACCGGTAATTCTGGATACATTAGAAAAGTTAGGAATACCTTCCTCATTAAAAACACCATTATTGAGCTGCATACAATTATGCATGTATTGATAATGAAACCCTGCATCTACCACACTCCAAAATAAATCTGCATTCATACTCGCCATGTTGGCTTTTTTGCGTCGGTTTATTTTAGCATCCATATCTGCCTGAAAAAAGTCAAGCAATCCGTCATTATTAAAATCTGCAATATCTGCTCCCATCCCATAGAAAGCAGTCTGGGCTGTAGCCTCTTTTACCACTTCTTTAAAGTTACCGTTGCCCGTATTGAGGTATACTAAATCTGGAGCGTTAAAGTCACTTGAAACATAGATATCGGGCCAGGAATCGTTATTTAAATCCCCTATGGTTGCACTTAAAGAAAGCCCGTAAGAGCGCAGCCCTGCTTGGTCTGTGACATCAATAAAACCCGAGCCTGTATTTTCATACAGATGGTCTGTTTCCAAGTCTTTAGGGTTTTTCATCAGTTGAGAATACACCCAGGTAGGTGAACTGAATTTTGTAGGCGGATAATTTGCCTGATACATATCAAGGTCCCCATCTTTATCATAATCAAAAAAAGTGGCCTGTATGCTGTTACCGGCGTCGGCCAGGCCATATTCGGCTGCTTTTTCTATAAAAGTCCCATCCCCATTATTAATAAACAACTGGTTTTCGCGGGGTTGAAATTTTCCGCTTACTGAACAATATATATCCAAGTAGCCATCTCCATTTACATCTGCCATTGTAACCCCGGTATACCATCTCTGGTCTCCTCCCACGCCTGCCTTACCAGTTATATCTTCAAACTGCAGATTTCCCTTATTGAGGTATAGCTTATTAGAAACCTGATTCCCTGTAAAATATAAATCTACAAGACCGTCATTATTGATATCCCCTGCAGCAACACCCCCACCCATATAGATATAATTGTAGGTGAAGTAATTGAGAGAGTCGTTCTCTGAAAGCGTATTATTAAAGGAAATTCCTGTATGCGCAGAGTCGAGTTCCTGAAACAATTTCCAGTCATCAGATTCTGAGGTTGTGGTTTTTGAGTTCGAATCATCGCAGGAGATGATACACAGTCCCAAAAAAATCAAATAGAAAAGCCTTTTAAAATAAATCATCGACGTGAATGGATTTAGCAATTTATCTTTTACCTCAAAACATTAAATAAATTAAAGCAACACTATACTTAATAATGTTGCTTTAATTAAAAGCTAACGCAGGCTATACTTAATATCCGGGATTTTGATCTTCCTGATTGATAGCATCATTAGCGGCAATTTCTCTGTCAGGAATAGGCCATACTTCATGTTTTCCTTGTTGAAAATTTGTTCCTGCAAGTTCTGTATTAGAAATTCCCCATCTTAAGATATCATCAAAGCGTACCTGCTCGCCGGCGAGCTCCACTTTGCGCTCGTGAACCAAGGCATCAAAAACCTGCTCTTTAGAGAGGTTGTCTGGTAAATCTTCTAAATCAGCACGGTCTCTCACGCGGTTGATCAGATCAATCGCTTCCGGGGTTCTGTTAGTCTCATTGGCTGCTTCAGCCATCATCAGAAGCACATCGGAATAGCGTATAACTTTCATATTGATACTGGACTCCTGCTCTTCGGCTGTACGTCTGTAATAATTTTGATATTTTCTCCATCCGGCACGACGTACTCCTTCGGCAGTTGTTAAGTCGCTCTCCAATATAACCCCAGTACCGTTATTATAGGTGTCTCCTTCAAAATAGAAGTTAGCGTCCATTCTAAAATCCCCATCTTCATATTCATCCAATAAATCATCTGACGGATAGGCATTAAACCAATCCAACACCCCATAATCCTGACCTCTAAAAGTAGATTCATTAAAACCTTCGCCGCTTACGTTAGAGTCCCATTTTGCAGCCGTTCCCAAAGATCTGTCGTATTGAATCTCAAAAACAGACTCGATCCCGTGCTCGGTCTCTTCTTTAAAGTTATCAAAATAATCATCTTCAAGGTCATAGCCGGTCATAGCATTAAATGCATCATAAGCATCTGCAAACAGCCCTTGATAAAGCAGTACTTTACCGAGGTAAGCCTGGGCTGCGCCCTGAGTTGCACGACCATTATCTTCTTCTCCCTTTGGCAATAAGTTTGCCGCTGCAAACCTAAAATCTTCCGTCAAAAAGGCATACACTTCCTCTTTAGTATTTCTTGGACGTCCTTCTGCACTTTCTGGCAAGCCATCAAAAATGGGCACGCCTCCAAAACGGGTAACTAGCAAAAAGTAATAGTGTGCTCTTAAAAAACGTGCTTCTGCTATGTATTTATTCTTAAGCCTTTGAGAAATCACTGCATCGGGAAGTTCGTTGATGCGTTCTACATTAGAAAGCACAAAATTTGCTTTGTTTATGCCTTTAAAACAGCTATCCCAAAATTCTGAAATCTCATTATTACTGGAGTCGAATGAAAAATTCTTATAGGTAACTTTATTAGCTTCCTGCTGCGGATTGGCTGAGTTTTCCTGAGACATATTATCATACATATAAAACAGGAGCCTGCCGTATAAGGCATTGGTCTGATTTTGAGCATATGCTGCATTTACCGCAGAGCGTATTTGATTTTCGTCGGCAAAAAAGGTCTCCGGACTCAAGGTATTCGGATTCACAAGTTCTAAATCACTTTCGTCACACGATTGTGTCACTCCCAGAAAGAGTGCAACAATGGCTATTATTCTATATTTTCTCATAGTTGTATTTTTTAAAATGATACTTCAAGACCAAATAATAAGGAAACCGGCTGGGGATAATCACCACGGTCTAAACCATATTCCCCTGCTCTGCTTACCACTTCCGGATCGAGACCTGAATAGTCTGTTATTGTTATTAAATTTTGTCCGCTTACATAAATTCTCAGTTTATTGAAAAATTCAGTAAAATCATCATTAAAGGTATATCCCAGACTTATATTCTTAAGACGCGTATAGGAACCATCTTCAACAAACCGATCTGAAGCGACCACGTTTTGAGGAGCCCCTAAAGGTCGTGGTGTTGTGGTAGAAGGATTGGTAGGACTCCAGCGATCCAGTACAGCAGTCCCGGCATTAAAAAGACGGGTCATCCCTTCCAGGTCATAAATATTGGTATTGTAAAGCTCTGAACCTGCAACTCCGTTTATAAAAATATTAAGGTCAAAGTTTTTATAGCGTGCATCCAGATTTAAACCATAGGTCACATCAGGAAAGGGATTCCCAATAATCTGCCTGTCTGCCGAGGTAATCGTACCATCATTATTGGTATCCACATAGCGTATGTCGCCGGGCTGCACGATATCCTGATCAGGATTTGCACTAAAAACAGCATCAACCTCCTGCTGATTTTGATAAATTCCGTCTGTAACCAAGCCATAGAAATGAAACAGGGACTCTCCTTCTGCCAATCTTATTATTTGCTCTCCTTCAAAACCATCTCCGGTAAATAGCTCCCGGGCTCCACCCAGATTAAGGGCCTCGTTTTGGCTGGTACCTAAATTTAAATTAGCTGACCATGTAAAATCCCCGTCATAATCGTTATATCCTAAAGCTACTTCCATACCTGTTGTTTCAACAGACCCGGCATTTGCAGTGAACAGCGAATTGCTAAACCCGGAAGACAAAGGCAACTGTACCGGAATCAATAAATCATCGCTTTTATTTCTATAATATTCGATTGAAGCGGTAAACTGATTGTTAAACAGACCAATATCTGCCCCAACGTTAAGAATACTCGTTTCTTCCCACTTGAGGTTAGGATTTGCAAGACCCGTTGTGGTTGTACCTATAGCGGCTTCTCCCCCAATGGGATAAATAAAATTATTAAAAAGTTGAGGAGAGTATAAATAGGCATCAATTTTATCATTACCTACAATACCATAACTTCCTCTTACTTTGAGTGTATTAAATGCACTGTTCTGTAAAAAACGCTCTTGTGCAACATTCCAACCAGCCGAAACTGACGGGAAATTACCCCATCTGTTATTGGCACCAAATCGGGAAGAAGCATCTCTTCTAAAAGAAGCCGAAAGAATGTATTTCCCGTCATAATCATAATTAAGACGTGCTAGGTAACTTAAACGGTTGTTTTCGCTGGAAGAACTTCCTGTAGACTGTTGCTCATTTCCCAGCTCTTTTATGTCATTTGAAATTGTATTACGCGCTTCAGATGCAAAATTCTGTGCACTACTGTTATAATCTTCAATCAATGCCAGTACTTCAAAATTATGTACTTCATTGAAGGTTTTTTCATATGTAAGACTGTTATCAAAAGTTATGGCCTGCCCACGATTTGTTCTGCGTGCAGCAAATGCAAAATTCTGAAAATGCGTACTTCCCAAATTATCATCGTTATAGGCAGGAGTAAATTCGGTTGTATAACTGTTGAAATAATCCAGACCCACCTGACTTCTGAAAGTCAAACCATCCAGAAGTTCATATTCTGCAAAAATATTTCCGATTACTGCGACATTGTTGGTCTGAAAATCACTGAGCCTTTGAACGCGTACAGGATTCTCGGCATCTTGCCCGTCTGCCGAACTGTTAGGTCCCTGAAAGCCTCCCAGGTTGTTTTCATTATAAATGCTAAGATACGGAGCCACTTTAATGGCATGTTCTATTAAAGAGCGGCCGCCACTCTCTAAAATAGGTTTTGATTTGCTAAAGGCCACAGACATTGTCTCTCCTATCTTAAATTTCCCCAAGTTGTAGGAAGAGGTTGCTCTAAAAGAATAACGTTCAAATTCAGAGTTGATTACTGCTGCTTCCTGATCCTGATATCCGGCAGAAAACCGATACACTCCGTTTTCATTTCCTCCGGAATAGGCGACATTATAGTTCTGCATAAGCCCTGATCTGAATATCGCATCCTGAAAATCTGTATTGTTATTTAAAAAGCCTGCCGGTCTGTCTGGAACTACTCCAAAATCCTGTGCATAGTTTAGATATTGCTCTGTATTTAATAAGTCATAACGCTTGTAAATAGTTTGAAAACCTGTATAAGCATTAAAGCTAAGCGTACCTTTCCCCTGCTTACCTTTCTTAGTGGTTACTAAAACCACCCCGTTAGATCCCTGAGACCCGTATAAGGCTGTGGTAGACGCATCCTTTAAAATAGAAACCGATTCAATGTCAGACGGACTAATCCCGGAAAGGTTTCCCACAATAACTCCGTCGATAACATATAAGGGATCATTATTTCCAAATGTTCCTAGACCTCTTATACGTACATTGGGTGTCGTACCGGGGCCGCCCGAATTGGTGATCGTTACCCCGGGTGCGCGTCCCTGAAGTGCCTGTTCTGCATTGGTAACCGGCAAAGCGTCTATAGCTTCAGAATCTACCGTTGATATAGCTCCTGTAACCTTTGCACGGCTTTGTGCTCCATAAGCCACTACAACAACATCTTCAAGAGCTTGTGCAGATTCCTGCAACGTAATGTCAAATGTAGTCTGAGAACCTACAGTCAATTCTTCATTTACAAATCCAACATAGCTTATAATAATTTTATCCTGAGCAGCTACTCCATCGATTGAGAACATCCCGTCAAAATCTGTAGAAGCTCCTTTATTAGTTCCTACAACAGCCACAGATGCTCCGGGAAGTGGCAATCCCGAAGGATCTTTTACAGTCCCGGTTATGGTTTTAGTTTGCGCATAACCGTCTGTAGTTGCTAACAAAGCGAGAAATGCAATGAATGCAAATTTTAAATTAGTCATATTTGTTCATGTTTGATTTAATTCTATTTAAGAAAACAATTTACCTTAGGTTTACATCGATTGCGTAAGCTCCATTAAAATTGATTTTGAACAAATATATCTTTACAATGCGGTTAGAAACTATAATAAATGATGCAACATATTTAAAATTTGATGCATTTTGATCTGAATCAGGCTCATTTTCAAAAGTGTGGCTTATTTTAGAAAACAATTAGCTCTAATTAAGAATAATTACCCCCGGTGATTATTCATTATTAAAGAATGTCTAAAATTTCTTTTTAAAACTCCATAATCCTTAAAAAAGGACGGGTATATAAAATTAATGTCAACAATCATGACTCTTAGAAAATACTTTAAAACGCTCCTGTTATTAATTTTTAGTGTATTCTGTGCGTGTACTACTACTAAAAAAGAGAGGGAAGAAACGCATACCAATCAATTAATCCATGAGACAAGTCCCTATTTATTAAAACACGCACATAATCCCGTAAACTGGCAACCCTGGAGCCCTGATGCATTTGAAACTGCCAGACAACAGAATAAGCTTGTTTTAATAAGTGTAGGTTACACGTCGTGTCACTGGTGCACTGTTATGGAAGAAGAAACTTTTTCTAATGATACGGTAGCCCGGTTTATGAACAATAACTTTATCACTATTAAAGTAGATCGTGAAGAACGCCCCGATATTGATCAGCTCTATATGACCGCATTGCAACTCATGACAGGATCAGGAGGCTGGCCTTTAAATATCATTACGCTACCTAACGGAGAACCTATTTACGGAGGCACTTATCATACTAAAACCGAATGGCTGACTGCCTTAAAGAGTATTGACAGTATACACAATGCCAATCCTGAAAAAACAAGCCAGTATGCGCAAGAGGTTACAAAACGCATACAAGCCTTAAATGAATATACTCCGGGTAAAACAGGAATTCGTCTTCCTGATAAAGAATCAATAACCGCCAATCTTGTGAACTGGCAAAAAAACTGGGATCAGAATTATGGGGGAAATACAGGTTCTCAAAAGTTTATGCTGCCCTCTACGCTTTGCTTTCTTATGGATTATGCTACGCTTTATAAAGAGGAGAAGGTACCGGATTTTATTGAACTAAGCCTTGATAATATTGCTTTAAAAGGGGTCTATGATCATCTCGGCGGGGGATTTTTCAGGTACAGTACAGACGAGCGCTGGGAAAACCCTCATTTTGAGAAAATGCTTTATGACAATGCTCAAATGCTAAGTGTTTATGCTAAAGCATATAAATTATTTAAAAAACCGCTTTATAAAAAAAGACTGGTTGAGACCATCGCATTTTTAAACAGCGATTTGAGCAATGATTCGGGTGTATTTATGGCCTCTCTGGATGCAGATCTTGATTCTAAAGAAGGTGCATTCTATACGTTTACTCAGGAGGAGATCTCCAAATCAATAACAACAAAACCAGAATTGTTTGAATGGTACTACGGGATTAAAAGTCAGAAAAAAGCGGGTAAAACTGAATTCAATCTTTTTAAAACGCAAACGGATGCTAATTTTAGTAAAGAAAACAACCTAAGCCTTTCAGTATTGCAAGAGCTTAATTTACAATGGTCTACTCAATTAAGAGCATTGCGTGCTCAACGCAAAAAACCTTTTAAAGATGATAAAATTGTAGTCGGATGGAATGCTCTTGCAATTAAAGCTCTTGCCGAAGCCTTTGCAGTAACCACAACACAAAGTTACCTGCAACAGGCAGAGGAGAGTTATCAATCTTTAATGAAGGATGCATGGAACGGTAAAATTCTTGTACATTCTTATAAGTTAAACAGTAAACCACTATCCGGCTTTTTAGATGACTACACCTATTTAGCCTCGGCTTCATTAAGACTTTATACAGTAACCGGTAAGGTTAATTATTTAAAAGACGCCCGCCTTTTAACAGAAACCGCTCTGGAAAAATTTACGGTTAAAGGTTCTCCCCTCCTCAAATATACCAATGAAGATAATCTGATATCTCCTCTTGTTACAACCAATGATGGGGTTTTACCCTCTGGGAATGCGGTAATGGCTGAAAATCTCTTCTTATTATCAAACATTCTGTATGAAGATAAATTTAAAGAGCGGGCAGCTAAAATGACAACAGCCATAATCCCTGATATCGAGGCGTCTCCTGCATCTTATGCATACTGGGAAAGCCTTCAGTTGAATTTTGCCTTTCCGTTTTATGATGTGGCACTCGTTGGAAAAAACAGCAAAGCACTAGCTCTGGAGTTACAGTCCTATAATTTACCTAACACGCTAATCCTGTTCAATACTTCTGAAAATACGATCCCCATTTTTGAAGATCGCTGGCAGGAGAATCAAACCCTCATTTATATTTGTGAGCAGCGTTCTTGCAAATATCCGGTTGAAACGGTTGAAGAAACCCTGGATTTACTCAACTATTAAATTTTAGAATAAAGGCATTTCTATAAATATTCGGTTCTCTGATATAAGTCAACTGAAAGAGAACAGAAGGATCTATACGGAACCTATTAACAATTTACGAATCGGTTGGATACCCTACTATTTTCAACCAACTCATGATTATAGAGACTACTGTTGCCAGATTTCATAAAGATAAAAATCAGATAACAACCGATTGTTTACTCTTATGTTCTATTTTTACGTATTAGTGGTCAGCTTCCAGGTATTAATACTAACCCAATACTTTTAGAATCAATTGTTTTTAAGTTTTAGAATTTCTAATGAAACCAGTAGCCCTCAAATTGCAGAGAAGTTATACCTAATTGAATGTCTATATTTGTATAATCTTCCAGATGCATGAAAAAAAAGAACACATTAACCATATATGATTTAGCACGGGAATTAAACTATTCTACTAGTACTATAAGTCGTGCTCTTAAAAATCATAAAAGTATAAGTAAAAAAACCGCGCAGCTCATTCAACGGGCAGCAGAAGAACGAGGCTATCGACCCAATTCTCTTGCAGCCAGCCTGCGTAGTAATAATAGTAAAACCATAGGGGTATCTATTTCTAACATAAGCAGACCTTTTGTTTCAGATATGATTAGTGGTATAGAAACTTCAGCGCGCGAAAAGGGGTATAATGTTATTATAAGTCAGTCTCATGACAGTTATGACAACGAAGTATCTAACGCTAAAGCACTATACGACAGTCGTGTATGTGGTATTATTGCCTCTTTGAGTATGCAAACTGAAAATACGGATCATTTCAACCAATTTAAAGATCAGGGAATTCCGGTAGTATTTGTGGATCGGGTGCCCAACAATTTTCAGAGTTATCATGTAATTATTGACAATTACACTTCTGCCTATATAGCTACAGAACACCTTATCGAACAGGGTTGTAAACGTATTGCTCATTTTGCAGGTTCCCAACATCTCAATGTATACAGTCAGCGTAAAAAAGGCTTTATTGAGGCTTTAAAACATCACGATCTTGAAATTGATGAGCGGCTTATTGTAGATATGAAAACTTTAAGCTTTGAAGAAGGAGCCCAGGTCACGGCAGAACTTTTTAAATTAAACAATCCGCCTGACGGTATTTTCTCTTCTAACGACACTGCCGCAGTAAGCGCTATTTTGTATTTGAAGAAACAAGGGATTCGAATCCCGGATGATGTAGCTGTAATTGGTTTTAACGACGATCCTATATCCTCGATAGTTGAGCCGGCCCTTTCTACCATTTATCATCCTGCTCAAAAAATGGGCGAACTTTCAACAAGAAGAATTCTGGAGCATCTGGAAAAAGAGGACGGGATGCATACCACAGAAATATCTGTACTTGAGACGCACGTAATCTCAAGAGCTTCAAGTGTGCGCAAAAAATCTACCTAAACGCTTTTAGTGTATTTTTTACACAAAAAAGAATCACTTTACACAACCGATTGCTTAATTTTTTATAAATTTCGGTTTCAATTCTATCAAAGAAATCGTTTGAGAACTTCAATGCTATGAAAAAAACTACACTTTGCCTGCTTCTTTGCATTCTTCCGCTTAATATACTCCTGGCGCAGGAAGGTTATAAATTATGGTTGCAATATCATCCTGTTGAAGATGCGGCACTTAAAAAACACTACACCTCACAAAATGCTGCTATCAGTGTAGACCACAATACACCTACAGGTAGTGTGATTCGGGAAGAATTGAATACTGCTTTAGAGGCAATGCTAGAGCTACAACCCAATTTTACATCTCCGGATAAAGCTTCCTTGCTAATTTTAAAACAAGCCGCATTACCTGAGGAACTGCAAAAACAACTTCCCTCAAACGCTGTACAGGATGAAGAAGGCTTTACAATTGCCTCTTTAAACTATACTGGTAAACCGGTAATTCTCATTACGTCACAGACTGACGCGGGCTTGCTCTACGGAGTGTTCAGATACTTAAACCTGCTGCAGTTGCATACAGATACTTCCCAGCTTTCTGTTACCGATTCTCCAAAAATTAAAAAAAGAATATTAAATCACTGGGATAATCTCGACCGCACCGTAGAACGCGGTTACGCCGGCTTTTCAATATGGGACTGGCATCTGCTTCCGCACCTGATTAAAGAAGAATACATCGATTATGCCCGTGCTAATGCCTCTGTGGGCATAAACGGCACCGTATTAAACAATGTAAATGCCAGTGCTTATATCCTTCAGGATACGTATTTGGACAAAGTAAAAGCTTTAGCCGATACTTTCAGACCTTACGGAATTCAGGTCTATCTGACGGCTCGTTTTTCTGCACCTATTGAAATAGGAGGTTTAAAAACGGCAGATCCGTTAAATGAAGAGGTTCGTACCTGGTGGAAAGAAAAGGCAAATGCTATTTATAAGAAAATCCCGGATTTTGGAGGTTTCCTGATCAAAGCAAATTCTGAAGGACAACCGGGGCCCAATAATTATGGTCGCTCTCATGTAGAAGGCGCAAATATGCTGGCGGAAGCACTGGAGCCACATAACGGGATTGTAATGTGGCGGGCCTTTGTATACTCTGATGAGAAGCCCGAAGACCGTGCGAAACAAGCCTATTCAGAATTTGTCCCTTTTGATGGAAAATTTAAAAAGAATGTATTGGTGCAGGTTAAAAATGGCCCCATAGATTTTCAACCCAGAGAACCTTTTCATCCGCTCTTTGGCGCTATGCCTGAGACTCCCTTAATGATGGAATTTCAAATTACACAAGAATATTTAGGCGGCATGTCTCATCTGGTTTTCTTACCCAAAATGTATGAAGAAACGCTTCAGGAAGACACCTACGCCCGGGGTGAGGGAAGCATCGTGGCGAAGGTTATAGACGGCTCCTTAAACACTAAGAAGCTTACCGGCATTGCCGGAGTTGCCAATATAGGTACTGCCCGTAACTGGACCGGCCATCCTTTTGCTCAGGCCAATTGGTATGGTTTTGGCCGTTTAGCCTGGGATCCTTACCTGAAATCTGAAACCATAGCACGGGAGTGGCTTGGGATGACCTTTACAACGACTCCTGAGTTTATCGATACCATGACCCCGCTGTTGCTCAATTCGAGAGAAGCCGTTGTAAACTATATGACACCGCTGGGCTTACACCACATAATGGCAGAAGGGCATCATCAGGGCCCGGGACCGTGGGTGAAAGATTTAGGCCGGGAAGACTGGACCTCGGTATATTATCATAAAGCAGATCGTATGGGAATTGGTTTTGACCGTACTTCAACCGGCAGCAATGCTCTGGCGCAGTATGCTGAGGAGATCGAAAATACTTATAAAAATAAACGCACTATCCCCGAAGACTATCTGCTTTGGTTTCATCACGTAGCCTGGGACTATGAGATGAAAAATGGACAAAGCTTATGGTACACTCTTGCACGTAAGTATCAGGACGGGGTTGAAGATGTAGCTCAAATGAAGAAAACCTGGAACGCTATGCAAGACTACGTCTCTCCCGCTGTATATGAAAAAACGCGAATGCTTTTAGACATTCAGTATGAGGAGGCGCAATGGTGGAGAAACTCATGTCTGCTGTATTTTCAGCAGTTATCCCAAATGAAAATGCCTCCATTTATACCAAAAGCACCACATTCTCTTGAGTATTATGAATCTATTCGGGATCCTTATGCTCCCGGAATAAAACCTTCCTGGGACTAATATGGATCAAAAAGTAGCAATCGTTACCGGAGCAAATGCCGGTCTTGGCTTTGCAACAGCTAAGAAACTATGTGATGAAGGAATACGCACCTACATCATAGGACGCAACAAGGAAAAAACAGAAAAGGCTCTTAAAGAGTTGGGAGCTTATGCGCGAGCCTGTATTCTCGATTTAACCGAGCTTGAAAAAATACCTCAGTCCATACGCCAAATTGCCGCTGAGGCCGGCCGTATAGATATTCTTGTTAACAACGCCGGTATCAATATGAAAAAAGAATTTCTTGAAGTTGAAGATGTTGATTTTCAAAAAATTATGCATACTAACGTAACCAGTGTTTTTACCGTAAGCCGGGAAGTTACCCAGGTTATGAAAGCGCAAGGCGCTGGCAGTATAATTAATATTAGCTCTATGGCATCACAGTATGGTATCCCTAAGGTTATAGCATATTCTGCAAGTAAAGCTGCCATCGAGGGAATGACAAGAGCCATGGCCGTAGAATTAGCTCAGTACGGGATACGCGTTAATTGTATTGCTCCTGGTTTTATAAAAACAAATATGTCGGGTAAAGCTTTAGACAGCGACCCTGAACGAAAAAATAAGGTCTTGGGCAGAACCCCGATGGGCAAATTAGGAGCTCCTTCAGACATAGGCGATACCGTTTATTATTATGCTTCAGATTTATCAAAGTTTACCACGGGTACAGTACTTTGTGTTGACGGAGGAAACTCAATAGGATTTTAAATGAAAACATCTATTATAAAAACCATGCGCTGGTATGGAGACCGCGATCTGCTAAGCCTGGACGATCTCTTTCAGGCAGGAATAACCGGGATTGTAACCGCATTGCACCATATTCCTGTTGGAGCCGTTTGGACACCGCAAGAGATTCAAAAGACAAAAGCAAAAATTGAAGCCGCCGGTATGAGCTGGGAAGTAGTAGAAAGCCTTCCTGTACACGAGCATATTAAAAAACGAACCGGAAACTATGCCGAGCTTATAGAAAACTATAAAACAAGTTTACAAAACCTTGCAGATCAGGGCATTTTTACAATAACGTATAATTTTATGCCCATCCTTGACTGGGTACGCACAGATCATCGCTTTAAAAATGCCAGAGGTGCAGAAATTTTAAAATATGATCCGGTAAAATTCAGGATGTTTGATCTCTTTATTCTAAAAAGACCAGGCGCTTCTGGCGATTACACCGCCTCGCAAATTAAGGAAGCCCAAGTGCAATTTGAGCGTACTACCGAAGATCTTTTAACACTTAAAAAAAGTATTCTGCTTGGGTTGCCGGGAAGTACAGAAGATTTCACAGAACAGGATTTACTAAAGCAGCTTGCCGAATATGATAAAATAGATGACAGCAAACTAAGAGAACATCTGGTTTTATTCTTAAAAGAAATCGCGCCGGTCGCTGAAGAAATAGGTATTCTATTGGCTATTCATCCTGACGATCCGCCTTTTTCGGTACTTGGACTTCCCAGAATCGTAAGTACAGCCGCCGATCTTAATGCTATTTTTTCAGCCATTGAAACCACATCCTGTGGCCTCTGTTATTGTACCGGATCGTTAGGAGCGAATCCAGAAAATGACTTGATAGCAATTTTTGAAAAACACAAAGACCGTATTCATTTTTTACACCTGCGTAATGTTCAAAAATTTGAAGACGGCAGCTTCTTTGAATCTGATCACCTCGAGGGAGATGTACCTATGAAGCGCGTGATGCAACATATTCTTGAGTATACTGCTGCTTCGGGTAAAAAAATACCTATGAGACCAGACCACGGCTATTTACACGCATTAGAGCGTGACAAAGCCTATTATGCGGGATACTCTTTTATAGGCAGACTTAAAGGCCTTGCTGAGCTTACCGGTCTTGAACTGGGCCTGCAAAAGCCCTGATGAACAAATACACTATAAAACCTTCTAAATAATGCGGTTATGCTACTAAAAAAATATTTTTCAGAATTGGGCAGATACTACCTTATTGCCGTTTTTATTTTAACTGTTTGTAAGGGTTATAGTCAAAATCAATGGGTAACAACAACTCCCGAAAACGGAAGCTTCACTCTTGCAGATGCTAAGGGTGCTGCGCCATTAATTACCGGTATTGATGAGTTTGAAGGGGTTAAAATCGCCGTAACTAACTTTAAAGAAGATTTAAAACGTGTAACAGCTCAGGAAGCTGTTATTTCTAATACCCCATCAGAAACCGGAAATGTCATTATTGGTACTTTAGGCAAGAACACATACATTGAGGAGCTCGTAAAGGCAGGTAAACTCGATGTAGATGCTATTAAAGGCAACTGGGAGGCCTTTTCAATTCAGGAAGTAGATGGCAACCTGATCGTGGTGGGAAGCGATAAGCGCGGCACCATTTACGGGGTTTATACCTTATCAGAACAGATAGGGGTTTCTCCCTGGTACTGGTGGGCAGATGTTCCTGTTAAAAAATCTGCTGCGCTTTATATAACGGCCAGTGGCTATACGAATCCCGGACCTAAAGTACAGTACCGGGGTATTTTTATCAATGATGAGGCTCCTGCTCTTTCGGGATGGGTTGAAGAAAATTTTGGTTCCTTTAATCATGAGTTTTACGAGCATGTTTTTGAACTTATTTTAAGGTTAAAAGGAAATTATTTGTGGCCGGCAATGTGGGGTCGTGCCTTTTATGATGACGATCCACAAAATCCCATCGAAGCCGAAAAATATGGGGTGGTAATCGGCACCTCACACCATGAGCCTTTGATGCGGGCACACGCCGAATGGGATAAATATGGTGAAGGGGACTGGAATTATATAACTAACAGCAACACCCTGCAGGATTTCTGGAAGAAAGGAATGCAGCGAATGGGGAATAATGAAAGTATTGTAACTGTAGGAATGCGCGGGGATGGCGACGAACCCATGACAGAAGGCACCGCTATAGAACTCCTAGAGCGTATTGTTAAAGAGCAACGAGAAATAATTGAAGAAGTAACTGAGAAACCTGCAAAAGAAACCCCGCAAGTTTGGGCGCTCTACAAGGAAGTTCAGGATTATTATGATCAGGGAATGCGTGTTCCTGAAGATATTACCCTCTTACTGGCAGATGACAACTGGGGAAATATACGTAAACTACCAGACCCCAATGCGCCGGAACGTTCGGGGGGATACGGAATTTATTATCATTTTGATTACGTGGGGGGACCGCGCAATTATAAATGGCTCAATACCAATCAGATTTCAAGAGTTTATGAGCAAATGTCACTCGCCTATTCGTACAATGCTCGCAAAATCTGGATTGTTAATGTAGGGGATATTAAACCGATGGAATATCCTACCAGTTTTTTTATGGATTACGCGTGGAATCCTGAAGCGTTTGACCTCAAAGATCTTAAAAATTATCCTGAAAAATGGGCTTCAGAAAATTTTGGCATCAAATACGCCTCTGAAATAGCAGCACTTCTTCAAGACTATAGCACACTTGCCAGCAGGCGTAAACCAGAATTGCTGAGTTCAAACACGTATAGCCTGGTCAATTACAGCGAAGCAGAAGGTATCTTAAAAGAATATTCACATCTTGAAAACAGAGCACTTAGTCTTAAAGAAAAGCTGGATTCTTCCTATCATTCGGCCTATTTTCAACTGGTACTTTTCCCTGTTCAGGCTACTGCAAATTTAAACAGTATGTATATTGCTGCTGCTAAAAATGCGCTATATGCCAAACAAGGCAGAGCTTCAACCAATGAATATGCTCAAAAAGTACAGGAATTATTTTTAAGAGATAAAGCACTTACAGAACGCTATCATACTATGAACGATTCAAAATGGAATCATTTTATGTCTCAGACCCATATAGGCTACACTTCCTGGCAGGAACCCCGGGAAAACAAGATTCCCGAAACCAAAATCATAGCGGTCCCGAATATAAATACTACTGGAGCCACTACGGCTGGGACAGCAGACTATTTTCCGGCAACTGATACGCTAAAAATTAAAACCTTTGATCGTTTTCACGATGTGCAGGAAATAACACTTTTTAACCGAGGCAATAAGAAGGGTTCTTACAAAATAAAAAAGCTGCCCGAATGGTTAAGCGCCTCATCAATGGAAGGCGTCATCGAAGAATCTTTAGCAATACAGCTACAGGTGAAAGAGGAGTTTAAAAATCAAACGCTTAAAAATGAAATGCTTATTATCGAATCTGGCAAGGATCAAATTCCATTTAAAGTAACTCTGGCTGCGTATCCTCAGGATGCTTCCGGCTTTTTGGGTTATGACGGACTCCTGACGATACCTGCAACAGGGTTTACAGAAAATACAGGATGGGAACAAATTCCTGATCTGGGAAGACAAGAAACTGCAGTACGTCCTCAACTCCGGTTCAGTACAGAGATCACAACGCAAAACACGCAATTATCCTACAATTTTACACTACCCGAGGCTTGGGAGGGATCGTTAATAGTTTACACCTCCCCTACTCAGGACTTTTTGAACACCGGAGGTTTAAAATTCGGATATGCACTGGATGGGGGCGAAATGCAAACATTAAACCTTCAAAAAGATACTCCAGACAACTGGTACAGCGCTGTAGGCAATAACATCACCCGTGTGGTTACTCCTGTAAAGCTTGAAGCCGGTAAGCATGAGCTAAAAATTTATGGTATAGATCCCGGCATTGTATTACAACATCTTGTTATTAAAGACAGCACGCATGAGCACCCCACTTATCTGATACCCCATTCTTTACAAGTTGAATAACTAAAATTACAGGAGGCTATCAAAGGAATTTACCAAATGTTTGAAAACGATAAAAACATCTTATGAATTCCCCAATCATACAGCTATAAATCATTAGATTTTAGCTATTTTTAGAATAAAAGTTATCATTTTGAAAAAGAATCTTGTTATATCTCTTTTCTTATTCCTTTGCCCTTTATGTTTTTATGCTCAAAATGGAAGGTTCTTTTCAGCAAACGCTGAGCTTTCCAGTAGCCTTATTAATGATATTCATCAGGATCATAATGGTATTATATGGATCGCCACCGAGGATGGGCTTAATAAATATGATGGTGCTAAGTTTGAAACCTATAAACATAAAAATAAGGAGCCCTCTTCTATTTTAAACAATTATGTAAAGACTATTTTTGAAGATCGTGATCACAATCTGTATTTCGGATTTTTTAATGGTCTTCAGGTGTATGATAGCGGGACAGATACCTTTAAATCTATTCCTCTTTCTGCTGAAGAGAATACCTCTTACGATGCACATGTAACCACCATAACCCAACGCGCAAATGGTGAATTATTAGTAGGAACCTCCGGAAGAGGTATTTTCAGACTGGATAAAAATGGAGATGATTATACCGCTACTCCTCTTGACAATTTTGTTCCAACTTCCTTTATTGATAAAATTTATGAAGATTCGCAGCAGAATCTTTGGATTGTTACTCCCCAAAGCGGATTGTTTTTTAGAGACTTTCTAAACCGTACTGCTTCTTATTTTGAAAATGCTAATATCAGAGCAACCCTATCTGATATTGTTGAGGATCCAAAGGGGACTATTTATGTAGGCAGCTATACCAAAGGGCTTTTTCAATACGTTCCCGATGAGGGTGCTTTTAAGGCTGTTCCTAATACTAACAACGTTGCTATTCATTCTTTATTCATAAACGATAAGAAAGAATTCTTAGTAGGTACAGATGGTAATGGTTTATATCATTTTGATCCTGAGCGTCTTTCTTTCGTACCCAAACAACTTAGTGTATCCAGTTTTGATTTTTCCAAATCTAAAGTTCATACAATTATTCAGGACAGTGAAGAAAATATATGGCTTGGGCTTTATCAAAAAGGCGTGGTATTACTTCCTAATAAACTCAACAATTTTAACTATATAGGATATGAATCTGCTTCTCTGGATATTATAGGGTCCAATTGTGTTATGGCTGTTTATAAAGATTCTGAGGGGATTTTATGGGTGGGCACCGATGGGGATGGCTTATATCGTATTTCTCCTTCCCAAAATAATGTGACACACTATAAAGACCAGGATTATCTGGGAAGACGCCTCAATACGGTCGTTACTATCGTTGAAGATCACAACAAAAATATATGGATTGGCACGTATTTAAATGGTTTAGTAAAAATTGATCGCAACACCTTAAAACCTCAGTTTATAGAAAACCTCGTTGATGAGCAGTCCAATCCTGTAAAAAACATTTATAGCATTGTTGAAGACGATGCTAACAACCTCTGGCTGGGATCTATGGGGTCCGGACTTTTTCAGCTCAACCTGACTACCAATACCATTACATCTCATAACATTTCGTTAGACGACCTTCCTAAAGGTCCCAAATTCTTCAATAATAAATGGATTAATAATTTATTACTTGATAAATCCAATAACCGGCTCTACGTAGGATCCTATGACGGCCTGAGTAGGTTCAATATTAAATCCAAACAATTTGAAGCTTTTGAGGATGGCTTGCGCAAATTTGACGGCGAAATCGTTTACACCCTGCATAAAGACCGCTCTCAAAATCTCTGGGTAGGCACGGCGAACGGGCTTAGTGAAGTAGATGCCGAATTAAACGAAATTAAGCGCTATACGATAGATGACGGGTTACCCAGTAATACCATTTGCTCCATTGAAGAAGATAAAGAAGGGGATTTCTGGATCAGTACAAATCAGGGAATCTCTGTATTCAACCCTACCCGGAAAAATTTCCTGAACTATTTCTTTAATGATGGACTGCAGGGAAATGAGTTTAGCAAAAATGCCTCCTTCTTTTACAATAAAAACCAACTTTTTTTTGGAGGAATGAATGGGGTCACTTATTTCAACCCGTCTGAAATCACCAATGAGCAGCAACGCCCCGAACTATTTATTTCTGATCTGTACTTACAGAATAAACCCGTTCGTGAAGGAATGACCTCGGGCAAATTTACCATTCTAAACAAACCCCTGTATCAGGCAAACACCTTACAGCTTGCTTATAAAGACAATTCCTTCAGCATTGAGTTTTCGTCTCTGGAATATGTGAATCCCAAGCGAATATCCTACTCCTATGCTGTTAATAATGGTTTATGGGTTAATCTGATTCCCGGGCTCAATACGGTAGCATTTGATAATCTGGAAGCCGGTACGTATACCTTTAAAATAAGAGCTAAAGATTTTGACAAATATTCAGAAATAAAAGAATTAACCGTCATTATACATCCCTTATGGTATTTAACCTCTACGGCAAAAGTGATCTATTTAATCGCATTTTTGATCTTTGCTGCTTTTATGTATTATCTGCTAAAACAAAGACAACTTAGTAAAGAAAGACTGCGTGAATATTCAAAATCAAAACAGATAAACGAGGCAAAGCTTCAGTTTTTAACCAATATCGCGCACGATATAAAAACACCACTTACACTCATCGTTAATCCACTAAGAAAGCTTATTCATGCTGATGGTGACCCCCTGCGTCAAAAATCCTATAAGATCATTTATAGAAATACAGACCGTATATTAAACTTAACCCGTCAATTTCTGGATGTGCGTAAAATTGACGGTGGTGAACTGGAACTGAAATTTGAAAAGACCGAGCTGGTATCCTATATACAAAATATATGTTCTCTGTTTGAGGATCAAATTGAAGACAAGGAATTAAACTTTAAGTTCAAACACGAACAAGATCGTCTGTATGCCTGGATAGATCCTAATTATTTTGACAAGGTGGTTCAAAATCTGGTGGCCAATGCTATTAAATTTGTGAGTAAAGGAGGTTTAGTACACGTCGAATTAGACGTTCTTGAAGAAAAAAGAGATTCCTACGATCAGCCTTACTTTTGTATTCGTGTAACTGATGACGGGATAGGTATTGAGCAAGGACGGGAACATTTGGTTTTTGACAGGTTTTACCAAGCCAAGGGTACCCCGCATCACATTGAAGGTACCGGCATAGGCCTGCATCTTACCCGGTCTATAGCGCAACTGCATTATGGGACTATCTACGCTAAAAATAACGATACTCATAAAGGCTGTAGTTTTATGATTCATATCCCTTTGGGAAATAAGCACTTACCTTCTGAGCAACTGGTTGAACAGGTACATTTAAAGAAAACCCCCGAAAACAAGGAGCAGATTGAGAAAGAGCCTTTGTCTGAGGAGATCTCAAACGATACCATCTATGGCGCAAGTAAGGTGGTAATCGTTGATGATGATGTTGAAATACGCAGGTATTTACAAAAAGAACTCGCTACAACATTCAACATTCTCACTGCACCTAACGGAAAAGAGGCGTTATCTCTCATCTTAAGCGAGCGACCTCAGCTTGTAATCAGTGATATTATGATGCCCGAAATGGACGGATTTGAATTGTGTCATGCCATCAAAAAAAATATAAATATCAATCATATTCCTGTAATTCTATTAACCGCAAAATCGAGTCAGGAGCGCAATCTGGAGAGTCTCACCCTTGGAGCCGATGCCTATATTCCAAAACCCTTTGATATTTCAATTTTACAAAAAACAGCCTCTAATCTCATTCAAAACAGAAAATTACTTAAAAACAATTATGATGGAAGTCAGTCCCAGGAAGAACGGGTAAAACCGGTTGAATTAAAGTCTTCTGATGAAATTTTACTGGAAAAGGTGATTGAATTCATCAATAAAAATCTCAACAATTCTGATCTTAATGTCGAGATGATCGCTCAGGCAGTAGGTATAAGCCGTGTTCATTTATATAGAAAGCTCAAAGAGCTTACCAATCAGGCCGCTAGTGACCTCATAAAAAACATACGCTTAAAGCAAGCCGCCGATCTGCTGGTTTCCAAACAAATAAGTGTGGCCGAAGTAGCCTATGCCGTAGGTTTTTCTAACCTGTCTACCTTCTCTACGAATTTCAAAAGTTTGTATGGAACTCCACCAAAAAAGTATCAGGAAAAGCACTTAAAAAAAGAAGAATAGTCGAATGCTCTAAACATTTTTATATAAAAAAAGGAGACCTTAAGCCTCCTTTTCGCATAGCGCACGCTAAGTTATGCGTTACCGTCTCTGGTCTTAATAGCCCCGTCAGGTTCATACTCCAGTTCTGCAACTTTCATACTCCGCAACCAGGTCTTTCCTCCGGAGGGATTGCTGTCGTGGTAAAATAAATACCATTTATCTTCAAATTCTAAAATGGAATGATGTGTGGTCCAACCTACTACCGGAGTTAACAGCACTCCTTTATAGGTAAACGGCCCGTAAGGATTGTCACCTGTGGCATAACATAATTTATGCGTATTCCCAGTGCTGTATGAAAAATAATAAGTCCCTTTATACTTATGTACCCAGGATGCTTCAAAGAATCTACGATCGTGATCTCCCGCTGTTAAAGGAGTTCCATCCGCGTCAAGAATTACAATAGGTTTAGACTCTTCTGCAAATTCAAGCATATTTTCAGATAATCGTGCGATACGTGCAGGTAGCGCCGGTTCAGAATCTGCTGGCTCGGCACCACATTCTATTGCTTTGCCGTTACGGTAACGCTGTAATTGCCCGCCCCATAAACCTCCAAAATACATATAGTAGGCATTGTCGTCATCCTGAAAAATGCAGGGATCAATAGAGAAACTCCCTTTCATAGGGGCTTCTAAGGGCTTAAAAGGACCTTCTGGTTTATCACTTATGGCAACTCCTATCCTAAATATATCAGTCTTATCCTTGAGGGGAAAATAGAGGTAATACGTTCCATTCTTATGCGCTATATCACAATCCCAAAGTTGCCGGCCTGCCCAGGGTATATCTTTGACGTCCAGGGCTACTCCGTGATCGCTAACTTCCCCGTCTATACGTTCCATTGAAAAAACGTGGTAATCCCGCATATCAAAGTGATCTCCATTATCATTCTCTGGGATGCCAGATTCTATATCATGGGATGGATAAATATAGATTTTACCATTAAAAACGTGAGCAGAAGGGTCTGCCATATAGCCATCATCTACTAAATAACGTGGTTCAGTCATACTTCTTAGTGTTTATTTTGAATTATAATTAATTTTTTTATTCAACCATTTTCGGTTCTGGAGATGGTAGTTCTTCACACAAATACCTCACTTAAACTGTACCCAGTCAATTGCTATTTTCCCTTTTTTCAGGGAGAACACTAAGTCATACCTGCCCGTATTTACAGGGGCAATAGCAATCTCGTAGCGCTCCCAGCCATCACCCGGGGCTATCTGTATTTCTGCAATAGTACTTTTTAGAACAGCATCTGTAATGGAAAGAACAGATGCTTTTTCAGCACGTGCATACAGGATAATTTTACTATACTTTTCATCAAACTGAACGCTATTGTAGTGTACCCAATCTTCTTGCTCTAAAGCAATATTCCATCCCTTAAAAGGTTCCTGAGGATCATTAAATCGTACTAATGCGTGTTTGCTTTTTTTAGTATACCGGTCAATTTCTATTTTATCTGCAGCAGCGCTAATCCCAATACCCCTAAGCGTGGGTACGACTTTTTGAATGCTGCCGTCAGGATTAAAGGTGAGACTGTCGGCTCTTATGGATCTGTTTTTATCAAAATCTGGTGACAGATCGTTATGATGGTAAAATAAATACCACTGCTTTTTAAAAGCGACAATAGAATGATGGTTCGTCCAGCAGCCCGTAGCACTTTCATCCATTAGTACTCCGGTAACCTGAAAGGGCCCCATAGGATTATCACCCATTGCATATTCCAGACGTTCTGTTTTATCCTCTACGTGGGGGTATGTTAAGTAATAGTTCCCGTTACGTTCAAACATAAAAGGACCCTCCATATGCCCTTCTTCAGGCAGATTCGCTATAACTACAGGCTCTGAAGCCAGTTCTTTTAAATTCGGTTTGAGTTTTGCTAAGTAAATATTTTTGCCCGACCAGTACAAGTATGCCTGACCATCGGTATCCATAAATACATTGGGATCTATGCCATCCACATTTTCAATCGGATTTTTCTCCGAAATAAAAGGCCCTACCGGACTTTTACCAACAGCTACCCCAATTTTAAATGCACCACTCTCCTTACTTTTAGTAGGAAAATAAAAGTAATACAAGCCCTCCTTTTCAATACAATCCGGAGCCCACATACTATATGCTTGCGGGTCGGTCCAGGACACATCCTTTTGCGTAAGAATAACCCCGTGATCTTTCCACGCTGTAAGATTCTTCGATGAAAAAACGTGGTAATCTTCCATACAAAACCATCCGGGCTTTCCCTTATCCTCGGTACACATAATGTCGTGAGAAGGATAGATGTACACCGTATCATCAAAAACGCGTGCCGTAGGATCTGCTGTAAACTGATCCTGTATTAAAGGATTTTGAGCAAAAAGGACATTGTTTAAGAGCAAAAACAGTATCGTGCCCATATAATAACGGCATAAACCATTAAGAGTACCTGAAGTTCTATTTACCAAAAAAATCCTCATTTGGCACCTCCTTCAGACGTACTAATGTTGTCTTCAATCTTGAAGTAATCAAAATCAACCCATCCTCCTTTTTCTTTTGTGGCATAATTGAATAAGCCAAATCGATACCCCATAAAATGAGGCAAGGTATACTGCATTTGCAGGGTTTCTCCCAGTTTTTTCCAGCTGATTCCATCTAAGCTGTAAAAGAAGTCTGCTTTATCAGTACGCTCTCTAAAATCACAATCGATTTTAAAGTAAATCTGGTCCTGATCTAGCGGAATTTGATCCTGAATCCCTCCGTCTTCCTCATTTTTACTCATAAATACCCATTTTTGATTTCCTTTATTGGAAACCCCGATCAGGCCGTACTTCTTCTGAAGCATTGCCAAACCTGCAAGGTCCCCGTTTTTCATGTTAGCAATATCGATTTTCACAGATCCGGAGGATACCGGGCCAATGGCACGTTGCGTAAGGGTATTTTTAGCCTGAACAAATGAGGTATCTGTTCTTCCCGTTGTTAATCTTAAAAACCCGGGTCTTTCGGTTAAAGACCATAATGAATTATCAGGATTATGATTCCATTGCCAAACCAGTGGTAATGTATTTTCACCGGGGCTTCGTTCAAAATCGTCAGCGTTTACAATACCCGGAATAAGCCCTTTACTCTCCGGAAGCTTTAAGGTAGCAGGAACCTTACCATCTACACCTAGCACGGGCCAGTCATTTTCCCATTTTACAGGAACTAAATACGGGATTCTTCCTACTGCGCCACTGTCCTGAAATAAGTAAGCAAACCATTTTCCCCCGAGGGTGTCTATAAGTCCCCCCTGAGCCACCCCTTCATCCTGAAAAGCTACTCTCCCCGTGTAGGGACCGGTAATGTGATCTGCACGATGTATAATCACCGTTCGCATCCCACCCTTAGGCCAGGCAATATTAAATAAGTAGTATTTATTGTTATGCTTAAAAAGCTGAGAACCTTCTGCCGGAAGAATAATAGCACTCCCTATGGGCGCTGTGGCATTCTCTATAAGCACCTGTTTAGTTTCCGCTTTAATGCCAGACAGATCTTCTTTTAATTCTGCAATACTCAGCGTTCCTGCTCCCCAGATCATATACACCTTATCATTCTCAAAAAATAAGGTATGGTCATGATAAGCAGGTTCAAATTCGTGTACTTCCCAAGGTCCCTTTTCAAGGCTGGTAGTGGTATATATATGTGTTTTTCCCGAGGTAGCCGAGAACGTAGATACGTAGTACATTCCCTTATGAAATCGCAGCGAACTTGCCCAAGAGCCACGACCATATGTATGCTTACCATTCTCTAAGTTCATTGCATCATTATCAACCAGACGGTCGTATGCATAATTGATAAGCTCCCAGTTCACAAGATCTACAGATTTCATAACCGGCAGCCCGGGACTCATATGCATCGTTGTACTGCTCATGTAATACGTGCTGTCTACACGAATGATGGACATATCTGGTACATCTGCATGAATTACAGGGTTTTTGGCCTGATCCTGAGCGTTCCCCTTCACAGAAACTACAATCGTGCTAAGGAGTAGGAGAATTATTTTAATATAACTGCTTATCATTTTTATTCTTTTGCGGCTTGTATTATAGCTTCTACCACTTCTTTCGGTTTATTGTCACGGTCAAAAAGAAGCGGATAATCGGTACGCCCTGCTATAGGCCATCCATTTCTCCAGGAATTGCCATCATTTACACCCCATAAGGTTATTTTATCCAACTTATCTTCATGTTTTAAAAACAACTTGAAGAAATCGAGACATCTGGCATTAAAAGCAGTATTCACGGAGTCGGGTAACTTATCGGCATAAGGGTTCATTTCTTTTTTATACTCAAAATTTGCAGACACCTCTGCTCCCTGATTGTTCCAGGGAGAGGGCAACACCGTAATATCAAACTCTGTTACCGAAACTTTTACGCCTAAATCAGAAAAAGCAACAATACTTTTTTCAAATTCTTCAATTTCAGGATAATCCAGACCAATGTGGCCTTGCATACCTACTCCATGAATCTTTACCCCTTGCTCCTGCAAGCTTTTAACCAGCTTCACAATACCTTCTCTTTTCTCAGGTACAGATGTAGAATAATCATTGTAATAGAGCTCTGCTTCAGGATCTGCCTGATGCGCAAACTCAAAAGCCTTCTTTATAAAATCTGCACCTACAATTTCATAAAACTTACTCTTACGTAGCGAACCGTCATCCAGTACAGCTTCATTAACAACATCCCAGGTTTTAATGCGTCCTTTATATCGGGTCATTACGGTATTGATATGGTTTTGCATTCTGGACAAAAGTTCTTCCCGGGTCACCTCATTACCCAGACTGTCTTTAAAGAACCAACGCGGGGTCTGAGAATGCCAGATTAAGGTATGGCCATGGATGACCATATCATGTTCTTCACCAAAGGCAACAAATTTATCTGCAGCAGAAAAATCATAGTTTCCCTGAGTGGGAACCAGACGCTCGCTTTTCATACAATTCTCTGCAACTATAGAATTAAAATTACCCTTTACCACCTCCATCTCTTCAGGGTTATAGCCTTGAATCTGACGAATGTTTAATGCTGTTCCTATTAAGAATTTATCCTGTAAGGCTTCTTTTAAAGTTAATGATTCAGCATCGGTATCTGATGTCTCCGAAGTGGTTTTCGTTTTGCAGGAAATCACAATTAATGCTGCTAATACTAAGTAGGTTAAAGATTTCATTGATTAGTTTTAAATATTACAATCGTTTTATAGGAGAAGGGCTGCGTCGATTAGCCAGCTCATCCTGAATTTCAAGCTCGCGGGTTTTATTAATTTTATAAAAAAGAAGACATGCCACACTAATAAAAAAGGTCACAGCAGGAAAAATACTTACAGATAATTTGATGCCGGTGATGGTAAGTGCATCCTGAAGAACTTCCTGTTCATTATAACCATACCAGGCTAACAGACCTGCAACCAGGGCTCCGCCAATACTGAGACCGGCTTTTAACCCAAAAATCATCGCAGAAAAAATGATAGCGGTTGCTCTTCTAAAATTAATGAGTTCTGAATAATCTGCTACATCAGCAATCATCGCCCACAGCAATGGAGTAGAAATACCATAGAAAAAGCCGTGTACTAATTGGGTAATAAATATTAATGCTATAGCATCGTTATCAAAGAAATAGAATAGAAAAAGACAAACAGCCGAAAGGAAAAGGCTGGCGCCAAAAACATCACGTTTTCCAAAACGGTCAGCCAGAGTTTTAGAAAACCCTATCCCTATCATCATCATAATGATTCCACCTGCATTAAATAAACTGAATCCTGAAGTTGCCGGGTCGTCAGGCCACGTAAATCCTACAAATCCCATATTGATCAGGGCATTATTAAGACCGTCAATAAAGGTGTTAAATCCTACGTCATTTAAGAACGTGCTCAGGCTGGCATTATCTACAAAATCATTGAAATAATACACATACATCCCTCCTTTAAGAGACAAGGTGATAAAAACAAAAATGGTGATCAACAGCACTGCACGCCAGGGCTTATTTTTAACCAAATCCTTTAAATCCTGTTTAACTGAAGAAACACCCTCTGCCTGGGGCAGTACGCGTTCTCTTGTAGTTAAAAAGGTTATTATAAAGAAAATGATACCTATTATGGCAAATAACCAGATGGTTTGTTTAAACCCTTCTACCTTATCTCCTTCACCTAAAATCAACACCAGGGGTAAAAGCAGTACCTGCACTACAAACTGCGCCACCATAACCGCAACAAACCGGTAGGAAGAAATACTATTACGCTCAGACATATTGCCCGTCATCACACCACTTAAAGAGGCATAGGGCAAGTTATTGGCAGAGTAAATAACCACCAGCAGGATATAAGTTATTAAAGCATAAGTAACCTTTCCTGTAAGATCAAAATCTGGAGTGCTAAAGGCTAATATAGCTACAATACCAAAGGGAACAGATGTAAACAAAATCCACGGTCTGAATTTACCCCAGCGCGTTTTTGTACGATCTGCAATCACCCCCATTACGGGATTAAAAAAAGCACCGATCATACCTCCGGTAAAAATAATAAAAGAGGCTTCAGAAGGCGGAATCTTATAGACATCTGTATAAAAGAATGCTAAAAAGGTCATCAGCGTTTGAAAAATGAGATTGGCTGCAAGATCACCTAAGCTATAGCCTACTTTCTCTAGTACAGAAATATTATTTTGGGTGGATTTCATGAAGTGTATTGATATTAAATAGTGGTATTAAGAATACGCTGTAATTTTTTTTTTGGAAATCGGTTGCGTAACTTTTAAAGAAATCTCAAACATAGTAAAAAGCCTTTATTTTTGCTATATTAAATAAATGTATTTTACACAATTTACAAGGCATTATATTCATTTTTAGGTTAACCGGTTGCGTTGTTTGAAAAAACTAAACCCAATGTGACTTTTAGGGCACATTGGGTTAGCTGATTTATAGACATAGAAGTCAACCACTTTAATTCTGTGCAGACAAGCCTTCAACAACACCTTTATAAGCAGGTTTACGTGATAAGCCCTGTGTCCATAAACCTATAGGCTCCCCTGCTCTCCAGGAAGAATTCTCAGGACTGTCTGTAGGACTCCAGATGGTAACTCCATATTGCTGTTCTTTAGGGATAATAGAAAAATATTCCTGAAGGACAAACTGGTACATCGCTGCTTGCTCCATATAGAGCTCTTCGGTGGCTTCTGAAGTTTTAACCCCTACCCCAATATCCAATTCCGATATTTTTATCATCTTACCTGTAGCAGCAAGCAACTCAAACATTTCGGTGATTTTAGCTTTATCGGAATCAATATTGATATGCATCTGCGTACCAATACCGTCTACACGCCCTCCGTTATCCTCAATATATTCTGCATAGGCAATAATCCCTTTACACTTATCCAGATTATACTCCAGGTTATAGTCATTTATAAACAACACGTCATCAGCATTGCCATAAGTTTCAGCCAGTTTAAAAGCCAGTACACCATAGTCTTTACCTAAATAATCCTGCCAGAAAAATTCATCAGGTGCAATTTCTGATCTGCCTACTGCCGTTTTCAACTCGTAAGGCTTACCATCATCCATAGGTTCATTAACAACATCCCAGGCGTGCGTATTGGACTTAGAAACTTCCATAATACCGCTTATCCATTCATTCAGGTGAAAGCTCAGCGTGTCTCTTTTTTCTTCTGGGGTTTTTTCAATTATGGTTTCTCCTCCGGCTTCTTCATTGAACCAGCTTACTTTAAGATTATCCACATAATAGCTCGTTGCCGTACTGCCCAGATTAAAAGCAATTGCGGTACAACCTGAAGTTGCTTCGCCTATAGTAGTCTGTACATCAATATGTTTCCACTCTGTGGTGGCATTTATACCCCCAAAAAAATCATAATGTTTATACCCTCCGGGTGTGGTATGTGCTTGGGTTGGTATTGTAGCGGGATCGTCTGCTCTGATATCCATCTCCAACCGGTATTTTAAACCTACCTCAGTAGTTTTAGGAAAAACAACAAAAAGCTGTGAATTAAAATCCTCATCCCGCACAGCATCGTTCGTTATTTTAAGTGCTCTACCCTGATTTTCAAAACCTGTACCCTCTGCTGTAAATGAGAATACCGCATTAGGTCCGTTACTTTGATAATTTGAAGTATCATCATCTGGTTCAAATGTCTTATTCACTAAAGCTTCCCAATCCGGGCCGCCGCCGCCTGACTCATTCAGTCGTGCTACTTCAATAGCGTCAAAATAGTAGGTCGTTGCTGTAGCTCCCAGATTGAAGGCGATGGTATTACAGCCTGCCGTATTTTCATTAATCGTTATTTCTACATTGACCGAAGTCCAGTCTGTCGTAAAGTTTAATTGCCCAAAGAAATCAAAATACTTATAATTCCCCGGCGTAGTCTGAGCTTGTGTGGGTACTGTAGCAGGATCATCTGCCTTTATTTGCATGGTTAGTCTGTATACATCACCCACAGCCGTAGGTTCGGAAAAAGTAAAAAAGAGCTGCGAATCATAATCATTCGTTTGTACCTGGTCGTTGGTCACCATTAAGGCCCTTCCGGTAGCTTCAGCCCCTTCCCCATCGGCAGTAAAAGAAAATATAGAATTTTCATTTGGTTTTGTATAATTAGAGGCTTCGTCGGTTTCAAAATCATTAGAACCCATAACATCCCAGTCGGGTCCACCGGTAGCCGGAATAACTATAGGCGCTATTGTACTGTTTAAAAACTCGGCATTTTGATTTGCATGCCACATAAGCGTATGCCCGTAAACCGAAATACCTTCGGCCTCGGTATTTTCTATAAACTCTGTAACAGCAGTCAGATTGAGTTCACCGTCAGCCCCCACAACCGCACCGTGTTTCATACCGTAACCGGCTGTTGCTTCATGAAAATTGGTGTTAGTCAGCATAAAAACTCCGCCTTTATCATTGTATGAACCAATACTGGTTCCTGCTCCCAATTTGAATGAAGGGTCAGATACATAGGTTTTAAGTGTTTCCAGACTGTTTAATTCTTCCTGCATCTCGATACTCAGGGGCTTCTCTACCTGATAGTCTAAAGGATCCATTTCGGCACAGCTCGCAAAAAAAGCTAAACCTGCACCAAGGGCATATTTTAAATAAAAATTTTTCATAGTCTTTTTAGATATTAAAAACGGTAATTATTGCAATATGGGAGCAAAAGTTTCAACGGAAACACCTCGGTTTCTGGTTACAAGTGTATCCTGAGTACTTATTTGTAGTTCATCAGTATCAATTTCATAGGAAAGGTAAAGTGCATCCCTATCCTGAGATCCCCAGCTATTTATTTCGCCGTCTTTAACAAAACTTCCGCTTCCGGTAGCCGTATATTCTGATGGATTTGAAGATTCTACAGTTATATTACCCTCCTCGTCAAAATTGAGCAATAAAACAATATTTAAGTCATTACCTTCAATATCCTGAAGTGATAAAGGAAAACTCACCTGATATCTTGCCTTAGAATCCAGAAATACAATCTCATCATCCACTACATATTGCTCCCTTCTTGTTTCAGTTCTGTTAAGTGCTGTGTTGCCATTTTTACCGGTAATGATATCCTGACCACGTCTTAAATAAAAAGCTTCCAGATCATTAATATACTTTACCGCATAAAAAGTAAAATCTTTAGGCTGTACAGCCCAATCTGTAAAAACGCCACGTCGTGGATTATCTACTTGTGGCCTTCCCGAAAGAATGGTATCTACAGCCGTTGCACCCAGCATTCTTAGGGGTATTACATAATTATTGCTCAATGATTTTGGATCATTGAAAAAAGCATCTGTAAGCTGAACCTCTACCCCACCTGACAACGAGCCGGACGGGATGCTGATTTCATTAGAGGTTAATGTGTAATGCGTTGCCGGAAGCGCTTGCACAGGTCCCTGATCTGCGCCAAAAAGAAATCCATCTACCAGCGAATTATCTACCTGAACATCAATGGTGATATTTTGCTCATTTTCATATACTCCTCCAACTGTGGCAAAAATCTTGCATTTTCCTTCATTATCAAGACTGGTATCAAACAGGTCTTCTCCTAAGGTGATCGTTCTTACAGGATACTGATAGGAAAAATACACGGCATTATATTCAAAATCAGGAAATTCTGCATCGCCATTTTCACAAGAAGTAAAAAGAGCAACTGCACCAAGAATCATTAAAAGAAAGTTTATTTTCATCTGTATTTTATTTTATTATAGCATTAAACGCTTGCGATCTACCAACCTTGATTTTGCTGTAGCGCATCAAATTTTAAAATTTCACTGTAGGGTACCGGTCCATATTGCATGTAGTCCTGATAATTACGCGGCTCCACAGTAATGATTTGAGGAGTCCCGTTCTCGATGCTGACACCCTGAGCTGTTTCTGTTAAATCAAGTCCCCAGCGACGCAGATCCCAAAACCTGAACCCTTCAAAACACAATTCTAATCTTCTCTCATTTCTAATCAAATCCCGCATTGCAGCTTCATCAGATTTAATAGACTCCAGGTAGGCATCGGGCTGTGTAATACCTGCACGGGACCGTATTGCAGCAATTACATCGTACGCTGAAAAACCAAATGATCCTGTCCCCAAGGGCCCGAAAGCTTCATTAGCCGCTTCAGCATAAATAAGGTATAACTCTGTGTACCTGATTCTAGGAACATAATGCAATTGTTGTGTGGTTGTTTGAGGGTTCAGATTTACATCCTGCCGCAGTAACTTTCTCATATAATAGCCCGTACGTGTTGACGTTGCCTCTGCATTAAGGGCATCATTTGTAGTGCCATCTGCTGCGGTAACTACAGGCGAATTATTAACGCCTGCTGTGGCACCATTTACTAAAATATACGTTCTAAGCCGTGGATCTCTGTTTGTATAAGGATCATTAGGATCGTAATTACTCGCAGGATCAGTAATAGGATAGCCGTTAGCTGCCGAAAATGCATCAACAAGGTTTTGAGTAGGGTTTAACCTCCCATTACCAAAAAGTGTAGGTGGAAAATGCTCTGCTTCCAGGTTGTTGCTATTGCCTACGTCACCTCTCCATAAAATTTCAGGTGGATTGGATCCTGTTTCTAAAGCTGCTATTTGTGAAGTATTGGCATACCAGGTGTGCCCGTCAGGAGCTAAACCACCTAAACCCCCATTTAATGCCAGCACCGCCCCTGCACTGTTCGCTGCCTGCTGCCAGGTTATGCCACTTGCATCGCTGTATGCCGGGCTTGCAGCAAGTAATGTTGCCTGTGCCCGAATCGCTTTGGCAATACGCCCGCTCATACGTTGTCTTCCGCGTTCTCCAAAAACACGATTATAATCATTAATATCTGTTAAGCCACTGGGCAGTAAGCTGGGGTCTGTAATATCTTCAAAATCCAATGCCAGCATCTGCTCGGCCCTATCAAGATCACTTAAGAGTTGATTAAAACAGTTTTTAAAGGTGTCTCTGGGAATATTAAAATCAGAATCCGGGGTTTCAGGGCTCAGTACTAATGGAACTCCTAAGAGGTTACCCTCTGCTTCTCCTGAGTGGGCTTGTAACAAGTAGTACATATGCAATGCCCGAAGGCCATAGGCTTCCCCCTTAAGTCGCCTGTTATAAAGCTCTTTTATATCAGGATCTGTTGCCCATTCCACATTATCAGCCTCCGTAAGAAAAATATTTAAGTACTGGATTGCTGATCTTGACCGTTGCCATTGTGTAAAAGGGTCATAGTTAGAGGCCCATCTCCCCGTTGCCGCCTGTCTATAGGCATTGTTAATATCATTAGAGACCGCATCATCTGTCGCTACATCATTAAATGACCAGTTTAAAGTAGGTATCCTGATGTATCCGTTAATGAGAAGGCCTTCTGCATAAGTAGCCTCTTCATAGGCATCCTCCAGGTCACGTATATTTTCAATGGCGGGTTCAAAAAGATCTTCACAGCTTGTTAGCCCTAGAAATGCTATTAATATGTATACTATTTTATTATTCATACCTCTATATATGTATATATGCTTGTAAAATTATTTTTAAAACAGAGCTCTAACTCCCAGGTTATAAAATCGCGTCTGAGGTGCGCCTCCTATATTTAATTCCATCAGTTCAACTTCCGATGAAATAGTAAGCAGATTTGAACCGCTTACATAAATATTCAGGCTTTTGAAAAGAGAGTTCCCCAGGATTGCTTTTGGTAAATCATAGCTGACCTGAATTTTTGCCAGATCAATACGATCTGTACTATACATCCAGAAATCTGATGATCTGAAATTATTAGCCCCGCTTTGTGAGGTCAATCTGGGGTAGGTTGCAGTACTGGCAGTCGCCGGAGTCCAACGATCTCTTACTGCTGCTGAGTATTTGTCTTCACCATCGATCCAAAAATAAGGACTATCCTTTATCCCGTAGGCACCGGTTTGTCCTGTAGCAAGTGCAAAGAAGGTTAAATCTTTCCATTTTGCAGTAATATGTAATCCTCCGGATAAGGGAGGCCCGTTAAAGCCGGCTTTACCCAGATAGACCTGATCCTGATCATTAATAACCCCATCGCCATTCTGATCTATATACTTTATATCGCCTGGAGCAACATTACCTCCTGCCAGAGCACTCTGGTTTGGGGAATTCTCAATATCCGTTTCGTTTTCAAAAAATCCATCACTCTGTAAACCAAAGCGCGCATCTAAAGGCAGACCTTGTCTGAACTGATAGTCGTTCTCAAACTGCTCTTCTGCACGCTGTGCTGCTTTTGTATCATAATAAAGCCCCGCAACACCTACAGCTAATTCAAAATCTCCAAAGTTTTTATTGTAGGTCACATCAAAATCAAGCCCGATACGATCATCGTTATTGTAATTTATATACGGGATAAAGGACGATTGTGGGAAACCATTGGTAAAATAACTGGGATATAAGACAGAAGCCTGAATGATATTTCCCTTAACACGATTTGAGAAAAAAGCCGTCTGAAAATCTATGGTATTATTAAACAAAGATCCCTTTAGCTCTACATTAATCTCCTTTCTTCTTGCAAAAGTCAAGTCCAAATTCTCCCCTTGTAAAGAGTTTGTCGTTCTTATTAAAGCCCCGTCTCTCCAACTGTAATAGTTACCATTTGACTGATTATATACTCCTTGAGACAAAAAGTAAGGATTATCACCAGCTCCTTGTATATTATCAATACCCAGATCAGTACTTAAAACCCCTGCAGAAACGGAGAGTTGCAGATCATTTACAATCGAAGAATCTGAAAGGAAATCTTCTTTCCCTATTTTCCAGGCAAGTGTTGCCGTAGGTGAATACCCTGTGCGCTGCCCTTTTGCAAATCTGGCAGAATGAACTGCAGCCTCATTAAAAAGTACGTAATACTTTTCTTTGTAATCATAAGCCAACTGTAATCCTAAATTAGCACTGCTCAACCGGTGATATACTCCAGATTGTAATTGTTGCCAACCCCCGGCGATCAACATTGCAGAAAAATGCTGATCCTCATCAAAAGAGGTTTTATAATTAAATTGTCCTGAAAAAGAAACCGTTTGTTGATAGGAGCTGCCGCTAATATTCTGAATACCATTTGAAGCATCTGCACCTAACCGGTCTATCCTTTCAATAACATCTTCTCCGTTAACATTATTCCAGAAAGGTTGATAAACTGCATATTCGTTATTGAAAGATTGATTATACGATGTGGAATAGTCAACACCAAACATGGTATTAAACGTAAGCCCTTTAAGAAAACCTCCTAAATCTGCATCTACCGAAGTATTGAATTGAAATTCTCTACTCGTAAACGTATTATACCCTCCGGCGTAAATAGCTGCAAAGGAATTCGTCTGATCTAATGGCGTACCTCCCAGCAAAAATTGATCATCTACAATAGTAG
The DNA here is from genome assembly GCF_900129005.1 of Leeuwenhoekiella marinoflava DSM 3653. GTDB lineage: Bacteria > Bacteroidota > Bacteroidia > Flavobacteriales > Flavobacteriaceae > Leeuwenhoekiella > Leeuwenhoekiella marinoflava. The sequence goes on from NZ_FQUN01000005.1 coordinate 288,384, forward strand.
AGCTATTGTCTATTAAAATTTGAGCGGACTCATTACCCGGGTCAATAAAATTTATAGGAACGAAAGGTGTAAATCTGTTAGGTCTCGTGTTAGCGGCACTCGCCCAATAATCTGTATTCACACCGCGACCATTGTAATACGTGGCATTTGTACCTATAGATGCCTTTATCCAATCGTTTATTTTTAAGTCTACGTTACCTCTAATATTAAAGCGTTCTGTTTTGTTATTCTGAGCTTGCCCAAAGTCAACAAGATCTCCGGTTCTAAAAAAGCCTACATCTGTATAGTAACGTGCTCGTTCATTACCTCCGGAAATCTGCAGCGTCGCGTCATACCTTTGATAAACCTTCTTGAGGTATTCATCGCTATAGTAATTCACATTAGGATATCTGTAAGGATTACTGCCTGAAGCGTGATTAAAAATGGTCTCCTCAGTAAAAAGAGGGTCTATCCCATCGTTTGCACGTGCCTCATTGTAATACGTCATATATTCTGCAGAACCTAGATACTCTGCATATCTTTTAGGAACAAACAAACCAGCATTTACACGTACATCAATTTTTTGATCGCCTATCTCTCCGCGCTTAGTGGTTATTAAAACAACCCCTTGCGCCGCACGACTTCCATATAGAGCAACCGCTGAAACACCTTTAAGAAAAGTAACCTGATCTATTTCTATAGGTAAGGGACTCTGTGCACTTCTTGGAACACCATCCACAAGAACCAGATAATTACTGGTTCCCCAAATATTTCCTCCGTTAAATCCCCCTACAAAAGCATTTAATCCATCCAAACTGTAGGTGGTATAATTCTTCTCTAAAATTTCAGGAACATCTACATAAGAAACACCTCCTGCTATTATATTCTCCTTATCGACCTTACGAAAAGCTATTTGAACTTCATCGTCAGATCCTTCTTGTAAAATGATGTCCCCAAGGTCCTCATCATCTACTTTAACGGTATACGATTTATAACCTGAAGCAGCTATATTCACATAGGAATCCTGATCGACTGTTGTGGTGAAAAAACCAAAATCATCGCTTATCGCCAAAGTATTGTCCCTTTGATCTTTAATAATTGCCCCTTCAATTGGTTTTGCGTCGCTATTTAAGACCGTAGCCTCAATAGTTAGTTGCTCATCATCCTGAGCAAAGACTTCTAAGGAGAATAAAGCAATTAAGGCAAACAGAACAATTTTTGTTTGTAAGTATTTCATTTACTATTACGTTTGGATTATATAATTTTTAGTGCCTTATGTTAAAAACATTCTTGATTTTTAGTTTTACCATCCGGGGTTTTGGGAAAACTCCTCATACAAACTAACATCAGCTGTTTTTAAAGGCAACCAGTAATGTTTAGAGGAGTAATTACGTTCAAGAATAATTTCTTCTCTGATATTTAACACCCGGTTTAAGGTTGGATCTTCTGTACTAAAATCACCAGCTCTATCAAATTCAAGAGAAGTTTTTACAGTATAGGGCTTGCTGATAAGCAGCATCCATCTTCTTAAGTCATTAAAACGATGCCCCTCAAATGCCAGTTCTACGGCACGCTCCCGGCGCAGTTCACTCATAAATCCTCCTAAACCGCTGGCGACATCATCGCCTCCAGTGATACTTACCGGTCCTACTCCCGCACGTTCACGTACCACATTTACTGCTTCTATTGCTGTTCTTGAAAAATTGCCAGACTTTCCGTTAGGACTACCATAGCCTTGGGCAGCTGCTTCTGCATACATTAGATAAACATCAGAAAGACGCATCCAGGGCAGGTGTAAATTCAAATTATTACCATAATTAAATCCATCATCATATCTATTTGCAGTAATAGGGATAAACTTATAATTCAAGAAACCCGTACGGCTGCCTGTACTTACATCTCTGTAACTACCGCCGGTAAATAAATTTGCATAGCGATTTGCTTCCACATCATCGGGCATAGAGCCTTGAACCACCTGAACACCATCATAGATAATGTCGTGGTAAAATCTAGGATCTCTGTCCTTCCAGGGATATTGTGGGTCGTATCCGGAAACAGGATCAGGTTTAGTGATATCTGTGATAGGCAGACCATTAGCCATACCGTAATAGTTCACATAATTTGCCGTAGGCATAAAGTTACTTGCATCCTGTAATACTGCCGGCTGATATTGTTTTGTAGTACCGTAATTAGAGCCATTTGCTCCAAAGTAAGGCCCTCTGAAAATAGCTTCAGTACCTCCCGGTATACGCCAACCCTGACCAATGGTATAAAAATTATCACTGTAATCTTCAAACGCTAATAAACTATACGGTGTTCCTCCGTTTTCTACTAATGTGAGTAATTCCCCGAATGCCGAGGCCGCCATTTTACTATATTCTGCATCATAGGTTCTTGCTCCTGTAGATTCAAAATTCATTAAAGGACTTGCCGCCCATAAGTAGTTCTTGCCCAGATATCCTAAGGCCATGATTTTATTAATTCTAAGATCATTTTTTCCTTGTGTTCTGCTACCGGGTTGTGTTCCATCCCAGTTGACTGGAAGTAGATCTGCAGCTCCCCTTAAATCTGCGGCAGCCAGGTCTGCACACTCGCGATAGCTTAATCGTGGTTCCCGTAATGCACCATCACTGGGCAGAACACTGTTTATGTAAGGTAAACCACCAAAATATTGAATGAGTTGAAAATGAAACCAACCTCTGAAGAATAAAAGCTGCCCTCTAATGAAGTTTTTTTCCTCTGTGGTGGCATCGGTGAGTAAATCCATATTTTCTAAGCCCAGATTGGCTTTACGGATACCATACCACATGTTATTCCAGATATCTTTAGTAAACCGGTCGTTGTTTCGCGATGCAGCATCTCCCCGATCGAGCCAAGAAGCTCCCCAACCATCATATTCTCTTTGCCAACCCCAGAAATCACCATCATCAAATTTGTTGACAATGTGGTAATTCATATCTGCAGAAGTGATCTCATCATCACCCCAATTGAAAGAATTGGTCCAGTATGCATTTGAAAAATCAGGGATACACATATACAACTCCTCAGTAAACCCTTGAAAATTTGCAAAATTTTTAAAAGCTTCCTCAGGCCCGACAATTGTTTCAGGTTCCTTGTCAAGATAATCTTCACAAGATGATAGTAATACTAGAGATACCATCACTAGTGAATACCCAAGTATAATTCGAATACAATTTTTCATAGTTACAATTTTAAAATGTGATATTTAATCCTAGATTAAAACGCTTTACAGTGGGATATGCCCCCTGTGAAGCGAGCCCTGTACCGGCATTGTTTGATTCTCTATCATCCGGTAGTTTAGACCAGAATATTAGGTTGTTACCGTTTACAAATAAACGCAGGCTCGATAAGCCTACACTTTGAAGAAATTTTGATTCTTCATTAAATGTATAGGCTATTTCAGCATTCTTAAGGCGCACATAAGACCCGTCGTATAAGTATCGGGATCCATAGGATGCGCCATTAGGCAAGGATAGCCAACGCGGTATCGGGGTGTCTGCATTGGTATTGTCTTTACTCCAATACGAACCTTCGTCATAAACAATATTGTTTTGATTTACCAGACTCTGGAAATTAACATAACGCATTACATTATTCACTCCGTAGAACTGCACAAAACCGCTGAAACCTTTCCAGTTAAATCCTACTGTTGCATTGTAGGTGTTTTGAGGAGCGGAAGAATACCCATACGGCACCTGATCAAAACTATCAATGACACCATCTGCATTAAAATCATTGATTTGATAACCTCCCGGTAGTTTGAAGTCGTCTGCGCTGTTAAAAGGGGTAGAACCATACAATTCATCCCAAGTATTGTAATAACCAGAATCTAAAAACGTACGTGCCTGTCCTATAAGGAAATTGGATCTTTTTTGATAATCCGGTAACAACTCCGGATCATCACGTTCCAGAATTCTATTCTTTGCGTGCGTCATATTCAGATCTGCAAACATGCTGAAGTTGGCACTAAAGCTATGTTTAAGATTAAGAACAATTTCATACCCTTTATTCTCAACAGCTCCAAGGTTAGCTGTAGGAGCTGTAGTACCAAAATAAGCGGCTATAGCTCTGTCATTTCCATTGATTAAAACATCTACACGCTCATCCTGAAATAAATCAATACTTCCGCTAATTGCTCCATTAAGAAATCCAAAATCAAGACCAACGTTAGCTTTCTTAACCGTCTCCCAACTTACGTCTGGATTACCTACGGCATCTTCAATAAAATATACATACGGGCTAGATTCTGCCTGTTCCCCCTGTGTACCTATAACAGCCTGACCACCATAAGCCCATTGTGTGAGGTATAAAAATCGTCCGCGATTTTGAGAATCATCCCCAATCTCCCCGTAAGAAGCTCTCAACTTAAGATTATTTATGAATGGTAATTTTTCCATAAACCCTTCATTAGAAATATTCCACCCAATACCCCCGGAAGAGAAAAATGCAAATCTATATTCCGGCCCAAATTGAGCTGACCCATTGTACGCCCCGTTGTATTCCAGTAAATACCTATTATCATAGCCATAAGTAGTACGAAAAACCCAATCTTCTCTATAAAAAGGAACCTCACTTCCTGTCGCATACTCATTTCTATTAAAAAGCCCCATTGCAGTAAAGGCGTGCTTTTGAGCTATTGTAGTCTCATAGTTAAGTTGTGTTTGATAGAACAATCTTCTATAAGCTGCACCATTATTTACTTCTCCCGGTGCACTGTTCCATCGAACCCCTTGCTGAAAATCAAAGCCCGTATTTGAATCAAAGGTTTGTCTATAAGTTTCGATTCCTGTATTTGGGTCTATATACTTTTCCTGTGGACTATTAAAGAGATCATTAACCCCTCTGTTTTGTTCTACAAATGTATTGTCAAGCCCTAACGTCCCATTAAAACTTAGACCTTTAGCAATGAAATCTAAATCCTGCTCCAAGGTAAAATTCGTTTGAAGCTGCGTATTTGTAAGATACTGAACTCCACTAACAGCAAGTGCAAGTATTGCGTTACCCTGGCCCCCACCTTCTGGTGCATTATACCCCCAGGTTCCATCAGAATATTGTGGTAAATAAATATCAGGAGGAGTTGTGTAAGCCGCATTCCAATAAACATACTGGTTTGAGTTGAAGTCCCAAGGCGTTTTACGCACCCCATAAGAGCCGGAAAGCCCCACCTTTAGCACCGTGCTTGGAGTTAGCTGAAAATCTAAGTTTGTTCGCACATTTAACCTGTCGTAGGAAAAACCAGGATCATAACCCCTCGCATTATCGTATGCTCTCAATAAATCTCCTTCCCGTTGATAATCAACGCCTGCAAAGTATTTTACAAATTCTGAACCTCCGCTTATATTTAAGTTGGCATTATAAGAGGGTGCAAATTCCCGGAATAAGGCATCATTCCAGTCAACATTAGGATAGCGCTCACTCTCAGCTAAATTTGCAGGAAAACGGTATTTATCTATAATTTCCTGTGGCATGTAAGCTCCCCACGCAGCCGGGGTCCTTGAAAGTTCATTTTCTATCGCTCGGTTACGTACTAAGAATGTATCGTAAGCGTCTTTTTTACCCGGAAGCCTAGAGGCTGTTTTAACGGTTGTATTCACACGGGCTCTAATTACTGCTTTACCGGTTTTACCTCTTTTTGTAGTAACCAATATCACCCCATTTGCTCCGCGCACACCATATACAGCTGTTGCCGAGGCATCTTTTAAAACGGTTATGGTCTCAACAGAACTTGCTGCTATTGTACCCAGTGGTCGTTCTATACCATCTACCAAGACCAATGGACCACTCCCATTCCAACTGCTTTGACCTCTTATAAATATCTGTGGGTCTTCGTCTCCAGGCAAACCGGTACTTGATGTGGTAATAACACCCGGCACGTTACCGGCCAAGGCTGATCCAATATTGGGCACATTACCCGTACGCTCCAGCACATCCCCTGTTGTTTGGGTAATTGCCGCAACAACACTTTCTTTTTTCTGCTTTCCATAACCCACTACAACCACCTCATCAAGAGACTGCTGATCGGTCTGTAAAGAAATATTTAAGACTGTATTAGTACCTACGGTGCGTTCGAGAGACTCAAAACCAACAAAACTAAAAAGTAACACGCTCTCTGATGAAGATACATTGATAGAATACTCCCCATTGAAGTCTGTTACGGTACCAACTCCTGATACTCCCTTTATAAGAACATTTACACCAGGTAATGGTAGACCGTCTTCTGCAGAGACAACAGTACCGGTTACAGATATCTGTTGATCTACTTCTTTAGCATCATAAACGGTAACATTTTTAGACAAGACTTCCCCAGAAAACAAAATCATGCATGCCACTCCACAGAGAAGAGTTTTTGATGCTGGAGCAATTTTAAATAATGGTATTTTCATATTACGTTTTGGCTTTCCAATTTAAATTATTCGAGAAATCGATTTCGTGATTAATTACTTCTAATTTGTATTTTTTGTATTTGCTCTTCTCAAACGATTGCGCTAAATATTCATTTTAACTCAAGTTTTGCATCGCTTAAAAAACATTCTTGTTAAGGAAACTTTAAAATTTTGAGCTGATTGTGACATTGATAACTTTGATATCCAAAAATCATCAAATTGTTAACATTTTGTTACAATACAAATGTATCTGCTAAATTGAAATGAGAGTTGTTGTTATGTTACATATACTTTTTGGAATATAACATGTATCTTAGAAAGCGTATAATTTATAGGGGTTTAGCAAAGAATCCCGACACAAATGTATCTGAATATGACAGAGAAATCTTCTGTTAGGTCCGGTAGTGTGCGTAGTAGTCGAAAAGTTAATTAAATTCAAAAATACCATGATAAAAAAAGAGCCAGCTTCTTGTAAACATGGTTTTAGATGAAAATAATTGATGTTTTTAGAGCAAATCTGATCTTTGAATTAATGACACTTAAAAACTGGTTAACGCTTGAAAAAAAATCTGAAACAAAAACAAAGAGTCAAAATAGGCTGTATTAAAAAAAGGGGGTGATTTTCTGTGAAAAAACCAAGTGTGATTGATAGGTGGGACTTGTGATGCTCAGTAAGCGCGTACGCCGAACAAATACCTACTAGGTCTGAAAAATAGGATTTAGTTGGATTCCAAAGCATTTATAGTATACAAACTCGCCTTATCATTATTGCGGGATACTAGTAAACGTTTTTCTCCTGATTTGAATTGCATTATATTCAAATCGCGAATATCTCCTTGTAACCAAAGCCTTTCTGATGCGTTCAAGTCTGTAATTTTCCCGTTTTCAAAAGATAACAAGGCCCCAAGAGAAGCATCCATCTGACCGATATTTACACGAAAAGGATACAAATTACCCGCTGTTAAAATCTCTTTTTGTCCATCTCCATTAAAATCTTCCAGAATAAAATCCTGCACAGCAGAAATTTGTACCTCTCTTGGTAAACTCCGCATCTCAAAAGTTCCGTTACCGTTATTTATAAGGTAAGAAGAACGCAGTTCTTCAATTTCTAAAATAAAACCAGATTTGATATTGGCTTTGTTAAGTACAACAGCTGTGGTCGCTTTAGCATAGCTGTCATATGTTTTGAAATGCTTTTTCATACCAGGCACTTGCCCTAAAAATTCATCCCTTCCCGGTAAAGGATAACTTTCTCCTTGATTGTAATAGGTAAGCAACGGATCTATACGTCCATTGGAATCAATATCCTGAATGTAGTATCGTATTGGTTCAGCTGGAGAAGCTTTAAATTCTGTGTTTAATCCCAGATTGCCCAAAAGGAAATCCGTATCCCCATCCTGATCAATATCTGTCGCAACCAGACTCAGCCACCATCCTTTTGTATGAGAAAGCCCATAACTTTCTGTACTATTTATAAGCGTCCCATTCTTATTTTTAAAAATGGATACCGGCATCCACTCTCCTGCTAAAATAAGATCAGGCCAGGAATCGTTATCTATGTCTTCCCATACGGCATCTGTCACCATGCCTATATTATCAAGCTCAGGATTGGATTCTGCTATAAAACGAACTATTCCATTTTTAGTTTGATTTTTAAGGAGTGTACTCCGCGGGGATAACGGGTATCCATTACCGGTAACACGCCCTCCTATAAACAGATCGAGATCCCCGTCTTTATCAAAATCTGAGGCAGTAACAACTCCCCCGCTAAATCTCATATCGGGTAAAGCATTCTGAGCCTCAGTAAAATTGGCTGCTCCATCGTTGATATATAATCTGTCCTGATAATATTCTTTGCCATTAAAAGCCTCATTGCCCCCACTAACCACATATAAATCTAAATCTCCATCACCATCTGCATCAAAAAACAGGGATGCCGTATCTTCCTTATTCTTGTGAGAATCGGTAGTCCACGGCTGCTCCTTATTTTTTAAAATTAGTGCACCCGCATCGGTCCCTAAGTATAATTGAGCAGATTGCCCCTTAGCTCCGTTAAAATAGACATCGTCATTCCCATCTCCGTTAATATCGGCTACACTCGCTTTACCCCCCATTCTTGATAACTGATAGGGAATTAAACTCTCATTGTAAAAATCTACATAATTGTTTTCTTTATGAACAAAATCAAGCCCTGCCTCCCTGGTGACTTCGGTTAAGATATCTGGTTTAAGAACTGGCAAAGCCTTCTCTGTTGCGTTGGCTTCTTTCTCTGAAAGCTCAACAATTTGATCTGCCCCAACATTTTCGAGTACGGTTTTTTTCATCGAGGGCCAAATCACCTCTACCCTCGGGATTGAATTATTTTTCCCTAAGCCTATAGTTAATACAGGTTCAACTGAGGATTGATAGCCTCTTCCATAATATACTTCCTGAACTATTTGCTCCCCGTTTCTCAGAGTCAGAATCACTTTAGATCCTAAAGCAAACGTATTTTTTCCAGATCCCTTTAACTGTATTTTTATATAATGGGAATCTTTTCTTTCACTAATCGTGTTTTCGTAGAGCGCAACCGGCTCATTAAGATTATTAATTATCAAATCAAGATCCCCATCATTATCAAAATCTGCATAAGCCGCAGCATTTGAAACTTGTTTTTTATCTAAGCCCCAAGTTGCTGATGTGTTTTCAAACCTAAGATCTCCTAAATTTTTAAAGGAATAATTGGGCGTTTTAGTAGCAGGAATTTTGCTTATTAAAAGTCCTAAGTCCAGTTCTTCACCTTTTGCACGGGCCTCGTCTAAAGCTTCGTAAACCGTATAGTTATTAAAATCAAGATTGCTATAATCTCTCAGGTATCCATTCGTTATAAAAATATCCTTCAGCCCATCATTGTCATAATCAGCAAGTAGCGGAGCCCAGCTCCAATCTGTATTTGAGATTCCCGAAATTTGGGCAATTTCAGAAAACACTAATGTGGTATCTGGCTTAAAACCTCTGTTCAAATGTAGCGTGTTACGCATATACTGGCGATGATACCCGCTGTCTACAAGCATGCGTTCCCTGTTAAAAGCGTCAGGCCCCTTTAATGACTTTTGCCTGTAGTTATCTTCAGGCAACATGTCAACCACAAAAATATCTGGCCGTAAATCATTATTTAGGTCTGCAATATCAGATCCCATGGAGAACTTCGAAAAATGGCCAAATGCCGTATGAGATATGTCTTTAAAAGTGCCGTTTTTCTGATTTATGTAGCAGAAATCCTGTTCAGAATAATCATTTGTCACAAAAATATCCGGGTAGCCATCATTATTAAGATCACTTACTGCGGCACTTAAGCCAAAGTTGATTTCACTTCCGCTAATACCTGAATTTTCAGAAATATCTATAAAAAAGTCATCCCTGTTTTCATAAAGTTTATTGCCAAAATAAGGATGTCTTTTAGTCCTTAAATCCTTGATATTTAAAATATTGCTTCTGAAGGTATTGGCATGATTCAGTAAAAAAAGATCCAGATCTCCATCCTGATCATAGTCCAGTAAATACGCTTGCGTACTAAAAGTCCCCACCGCATCCAGACCATATTCTTTAGCCATTTCCTTAAACTTAGGAATCCCATCTTCATCTATACCCTGATTTATAAAAAGTTGATTTGCACGTCGTTCATAGTTTTCAATTAAGGATTTTGAAACACCTTCTGACGGTCCGTTTCCTGAGTAGCATACGTAAATATCCAGCAGGCCGTCTCCATTTATGTCTGCCATGGTCACGCCTGTTTTCCAACCTTCTTTTTCAATAATGGCAGCTCGCTGCGTTATATCTTCAAATTTTAAATTGCCCTTATTTAGAAATAATTTATTAGCGATCTGATTTCCGGAAAGATAAACATCAGGTAACCCATCGTTGTTCAAGTCACCTATCGCTATGCCCCCGCCGTTGTACATATATTCATAAGTCACCACATTTAATTTTGAAGTTTCAGTAATTCTGTTTTCAAAATTCAATCCTGTAGTTTCTTTCTTCTTTTCCTGAAATAGTGGCGCGTCTGAACAACTCATAAATGAAATACAGTTCATCAAAATAAAGACGCTTATCAAAGATTTTTGTGCTTTCATTGAATACCTCAACTTTTAATTATTCCCAGATAAAGAATTTGTATCTACTTAAAAGAGAATCTTAACTTTTAAATTATTACTTTCTAAAATGCTTTAAAAAATTATATTCTGAATTTCCTAAACTTATCAGAATGAACTGAGTAATCCGACTTATTTTGAGATGAAAGACTTACCTGCTTTACTGGATTGATGAGAGCTCATTAAATGCCGGTTATTTTTAAAATTTTTTCCGTCAGAAATTCTTAGTAGTTTTAATGCAGATAGATTTGTTGTCCGTTATATTTAAAAAACCGCCTGAAACTGATTTCAGACGGTTTGGTGTTTTCTCTTTGTAATAACACACTTATAACATTGAAGAAAACTAACTTTAAATACAAGTCTTTATCAAATCTACTTGAGCTAAGTTAACTGAATCATCTCCTCCTAAATTTATCTAGGGTTACAAATACTTGTGGTGTGGTAACAAATCACTCAGGTTTTCATTTAAAAACCTACTTCTTTAGAATTCTGAAAACATTTCTGTTTCAAATACTTAGGGCTGGAAAGTAAATTAAAATTTACTTTTCAGCAGTATTGAGTCTAAAAACCGTTAGAGGTCTATTGTTATTTGCAATAAAGAGATGGGGAAACTCGTTCAGTGTAATTAGCTTCATCTTTTTAGCATTCAAATCATTATAAAAGCTAAAATCTTTATAAGGTGTCATATTCCCTGCCGAATCCCCGAGTAGAATGTAGCCTACATTAGCATCATACTTTACAGTTTCTACTTCGGTCTCGTGAATAGCACCAGATCCTATAACATCAAGATGCCCATCTTGATTTATATCTGTAAATACAAAAGACATCGTAGGTCCCAGTTGTGCAGTCGTGGGTAAATGCTTTACGATAAATATACCGTTACCTTGATTTTCTAAATAAACAGACTCAAACAGTGTTGCCGTTTTATGGTAGGAGTTTTTAATGCCCTCTGTTCCATAAATATCTGTGAGTGTAGAATTTGCAAATTCTTTGTAACTTTTAATTTTCTCACTTACAAATGAATTCTGGGCTGTGGAACATTCTTTACCTCTTACCGGCACGAGATTCCCCTGATATAACTTACTGAGAATCATATCGTAGTTGTTATCCTCATCAAAATAGTTACCGTAAATGTGCAGTGGTTTTTCTTTAGTAGGATGAAACTTATTGTTACTTCCAAGGTTTCCTACAAAGTAGTCCATATCTCCATCCTTATCAAAATCAACCGCTTTGATGGTGTTCCACCATCCCTGCGTATCAGACAAAGACTGAATCTCGGTATTGTGAAATTTTCCATCTTCATTTTTAAGAATAGTAACCGGCATCCATTCCCCTACGATTATAATATCTTTATCATTATCCCCATCGTAATCGGAAAGTATGATTTCATTTATCATCCCTGGTGCATTTAAATCGGGTGCTATTTCTTTAGTGACATCAATAAACTTACCGCCTTCATTTTTAAGCACATAAGATTTCGGGGAGACAGGGTACTTACCAGGAATGACGCGGCCGCCTACCAGAAGATCTAACTTGCCGTCCTTATCATAGTCAAAAGAGGTTACTGCCTTAGTGCTCGTCATTATATCAGGCAGTGCAGAGGTCTTACTAAACGCTCCTGAGCCGTTGTTGAGATACAACCGATCTTGTAACAGCGCATCACCTTCAGTGAGTTCATACCCGCCGCTCGCTACATATAAATCTAAATCTCCATCCTGATCAGCATCAAAAAAATGGGCTCCGTTATCTTCATAAGCTTTATCAAGTTCCAAAGCCGGCTGAGAAGTTTTATTGAATTTTCCATCTCCAGACTGTATATAGACTTCTCCAGATTGATTTAAGGCCCCTCCAATAAAAATATCAGTAAGCCCGTCATTATTAATGTCTGCGGTAACAAAAGCTGGTCCTTGCCGAGATTGCTTTTGAGGTAAAAGAACCTGTTTCGTAAAATCATTAAAGACATTCTCCTGATGTTTATAGGTAATACCGAGTGTGATTGGATCTACGCGTTGAAAGGTAGCAGGCCTATGAATATTAGTCTCTACCCCCTGTTCAGACTCGCTTTTAGAAATGTTTATCCTTTGATTTACTTTTACCTGCTCCAAAGTGGATAGCGTACCATCATTCCAAACTACTTCAATCCGGTTTATTATTTTTTCTTCTCCTACCCCAAAAAGAAGTACCGGAGAAACTGAAGATTGATAACCTCGGGAGAGAAATAATTCCTGATATTGCTGCGTGCTGTCTGTAAAAACTTTAACCTTAGCTCCTATTCCATTTTTATTTTGATTATCTCCGGTAAGCTTTATAGAAATAAAATTTGTGGTCGCATTGTTTTTATAAATGCTGGCCTGATCCTCCAGGTTATTTAAAACCAAATCCAAATCCCCATCATTGTCTAAATCTGCGTAAGCCACTCCATTAGAGTTTACAGCCAAATCTAAACCCCATTCATTCGTTGCTTTTTTAAAAGTAAGATCTCCATTGTTTTTAAATGCATAGTTCTGTAATTTTTCAGAAGGCATATTTTTAAGAATCTCCTCAAGGGGCATGTCTTGTAATGAATCTTGATTCGCATCTAAAAAATTACCAAAATCCTGATTTGCGATCTCCCGTTTGATCCCGTTTGTAATGAAAATATCTTTAAAGCCGTCTCCATCAAAATCTGCAAGTAAAGGAGCCCAACTCCAGTCGGTTTTAGAAACGCCTGATACCTGAGCGATATCACTAAAATAACCATTACCATTGTTGAGATGCAGTACATTAGACATATAAGGATAATGAAATCCAGCCTCCACTATCCACCAAAATCCCTCTGTATTCATACTGGCCATATTCTGTTTCCCTCTGCGATGGTCTTCGGCAGACATGTCTAACACCAATAAATCAGGTAAAAAATCATTGTTGATATCTGCGAAATCAGACCCCATACTGCTGTATGAGATGTGTTGCAGCTGGGTATTGATCTTATTAGAAAATGTTCCGTTCTTATTGTTAATGTATAATTTATCTGGAGTGATAAAATCGTTAGCTACAAAAACATCAAACCAGCCATCATTATTAAAATCACCTATAGACGCGCTTAAACTGAATTCTTTATTAATGAGCCCGCTAATTCCCGTAACATCTGTAAATGCTGAACCGTCATTGCGGTACAGATGATCTGAGTTTTGCGAATAAAAATTCTGATCTTCAACGATAGCCTTCAAATCTACCGAGTTCAGAAAATCATTGCGATGATTAATCAGATACATATCTAAATCTCCATCGTTATCATAATCAAAAAAATAGGATTGGATAGAATATCCATCATCTGCTAATCCCCACTGCTGAGCCTCTTCTTTAAAAGTGCCGTCCTTTTGATTGATAAACAATTTATTTGTACGAAGCCGGTCTGAAGCTATAGATGCCGATTTACAGACATACAAATCCATCCACCCATCATTATTAATATCTATCGCTGTTACTCCGGTAGTCCAGCCTTCAGTGTCCTGAACCCCTGCTTTATCTGTGACATCTTCAAATTGAAAATCACCTTTATTTATATACAGCTTATTAGACTCCTGATTTGATGTAAAATAAATATCGATCAATTCATCATTATTAAAATCAGCCAATGCAACTCCCCCTCCATTATACATATCGTAATAATTGAGAATATTAAATGCTGATGTTTCTACTACTGTATTCTTAAAATGTATCCCGGTTTGGTCATTGGAGACTAGGGTGAATAGCGTTTCTGCGCTGGTTTCTTTTTTAGCGATACGATCATCTGCACACGAGCAAATTAAAAGGAGAAGAACTACTGCTATCGCCTTACATTTAAGTAGCTGCATAGGGGTATAATTTTTAAATAAATAATATACTTCTTTTAAAATTTATTCTATTCTAAAAGGGGAAGCGGGCAGGCCCTCCTCATTATATAAATTGGGATTGTCAGGATTGTCAGCCCAGGCATAACGTACATAAACCGGATCTTTTATTTGGTCACTCCAAACGATCACTTTGTTCCCTTCGATCCTTGCGTTTGCCCATACAAATTTTTTATTCTTGCCTGCTATAGCAAATTCACTCAATTCTTCTCCATCATTTGTAATAAGTCCGCTTCCTGCATTCTTAAATGTAATTATGACTCTATCGCCCTCTATTTTATGATGGTCATATAGGGGGCCTGAGAAGACAATATCTTCATTATAGGCAATTTTTAATCCGGCAAGTGCCATACGCTCACCCACATCTTTTTTATTATCGGGATGAATATCGTTCCATTCACCCAAATCAATATTAACGGTCATTGCTGTATTGGAAACAGAAGAAGCTTTTAGTTGGGCTTCCCTTAATGCTGCCCAGTTACTTTCTGATGGAAGATAGGAAACCTCCATAAAATTAGGAAGCTGGGCAAAAACAAAAGGTAGTTCAGGATTATTAAAAACGCTGCGTAATCCCGAGATGAGCGCAATCATATAATCATCATAAATTTGAGGATTTCCGGTATTACTTTCTCCCTGATACCAAAGAATCCCTTTTAATGAATAGTTTTTGTAAGGGGCTACCATCGCATTATAAAGAGCGGCAGGTTCATTTTGAGGATTTATTCTTCTTTTTTGGGGTTCTTCAGTTGCGTTATTTTCAAGAGCGCCGTAATCAAACGGCTTAAATACCTCTCCCACTTTGTACTGCCAATAGCCTTTTAAATCTACGGTATCCTTATCGGTAAACAGGTAATAGGGTTTATCTGGCACAAAACCACCTTTTCCACGGGAATTGGTGACGCGTACTGTAAAGCTATTTTTACCTTCCTTGAGTAAGTTTTCAGGAACCTGATACCTGCGCTGAGGGTATTGATACGTGGTTTCACCTACCAGTTGCCCGTTAATATAAAGTTGATCTGCATCAACTATTCTACCTAAAAATACCCTGGCCTCCTGATTTGCCATTGATTTTGGAAGCTCTAGTTCTTTTCTATACCACACCACCCCGTTTAGATCTTTTATTCCCTGATCTTCCCAATATCCGGGAATATTTATTCTTCTCCAGTCTTTAGGCTTAAAATTCACATCGTACCAGGCAAGCTTCCCTGATAAACCTTTATCTTTTACCTCCTTCTGTTCAGAATTTTGCAGGCCTGAGTTTTGTTGACTATTGACTAAAGTGGTATCCTTGTTTTCTTCAATAATAGCCAAAATTTCAGGAAAATCTTTATAAGCTTCTTTTGGTATCCAGGCTTCTATAGGTGTACCTCCTACGCTGGCATTAATTAAGCCGATAGGTATTTTATACCGCTCATAAATCTTCTTTGCAAAGAAAGAAGCCACAGCAGAAAAAGGCCGTACTTCCTGCCCCACTGCCTGTTGCCAGACACCTCCTGATAAATCCTGTAGCGGTCCCGAAATACTCGTGCTGATAGGGACTTTAAAGTGTCTTATTTCAGAGTTGTTTGCTGTTGCTATCTCCTCAGCATAGCGCACGTCATGAATGTCAAGCTGATGTACCATATTGGATTGCCCTGTACAAAGCCATACATCCCCGACTAATATATCCTTCACAATTAGCGTATCACGGCCGGCTACACGCATTTCGTAGGGTCCCCCGGCCTTCATTGCTGTTAATTTAACTTGCCAGGATCCATCTGCTGAAGCCTGTGTGTTGTATTCCTTATCATTAAAAGAAACGGTTACAGCCGCATTAGCTTCAGTCCATCCCCATACCGGAACTTCTACATTACGCTGCAGCACCATACCATCACTAATTAAGCGGGGAAGCTTTAACTGCGCTTGTAAAGCAGGATTAACTATCAAAAATGTACAAATAATACTGAGGAGTTGCGCGGTTTTCATTTCTTCAAATTAATTTACAATTATTTCCAACTCAGCCATTTTTGAGGCACCAAGCTCCTCGCTCCTTTTCATAGGGCTAGAACCGCCGATATATATCTTAAAGGTTCCTGACTCCGTAATCCGGGTACCCTCTTCTGTTACAAGTTCAAAATCCTGAGGCTTAACCTTTAAATCTAAGGTTTTTGATTTTCCGGGAGCTAAGGTGATTCTTTTTGTAGTTATCAGTTGAAAGTTAGGTACTCTTACCGAAGCTTCAAGATCTGAGATATACATTTGAACAACCTCATCTGCCTTTACACTGCCGGTATTGGTCACAGTAACTTCTATTGAGGCATTATCACCCTTAGCTATTGTGGTTGCATTTGCTTTTGCTTCACTATAGGTAAACGTAGAATAACTCAAACCAAAACCAAAGGGATACATGGGGTCTGCATTCATGTATTTATACGTGCGTCCCACCATCGAATAGTCTTCGTAGGGCGGTAACTGCTCTAATGACTTAGGAAATGTTATAGGCAATCTGCCGGATGGAGAGACCTCCCCAAAAAGTATATCTGCAACAGCGGTTCCTCCCTCTTCGCCCGGGTACCATACAAATAAAACAGCATCTGCTAATTCCTGCACGCGGGTTAAGTCCACCGGGCTACCCCCGGTTACCACAGCGACTATAGGTTTTTTATCTTCAGCGTCCTCGTCGGCAGCTTTACGCAAGTCTTCAAGATACTTTATTTGATTAGCGGGTAAGCCGTAATCCAATCTGTCACCGGCGGTGTCAGAATCTATTGAATCACCCTCCTCTCCCTGTAAGGTGCTGGACAGGCCTAAAACTACAATGGTTACATCGCTATTGCCCGCGTTTCCTGTCGCATAGTTAATAGGATTCAGGGATTTTTGATTGAGCATAGCTCCCAATCGGTACTGCAGCTGACTTGAATTATCAATGGAGGCGCTAATTCCCTCTAAAATAGTTACCAGATTAGAGTTTACCCCATAATAATTCCCTAAGAGGATTTCAATGCTTGTGGCATTGGGGCCAGTTACAAAATATTTTGAAAGATTTTTCTTTAAAGGTAATATCCCATTATTCTTTAAGAGTACAATACTTTTATGCGCAGCCTCCTTAGCTAATGCTCTGTGTTTTTTACTGTTTACAATACGCATGGACAGGGTGTCATACGGGTTATTACCCCTGGGATCAAACAGTCCAAGTTTAAAACGCGTTTTCAACAATACAACAAGTTGCTGCTCAATTTCCTTTTCGGTAATGAGTCCTTTCGCTACCGCTTCCTCTAAGGCTTCATAAGAATCCCCGCAGTTTAAACTAACCCCTCTTTTAACAGCAAGTGCAGCAGCTTCGGCCTGAGAGCTTGCAGCCCCATGCCCTCCTTTACCTTTAGGCACGTATAAATCAAGAATTGCCCAGCAATCACTTAAGACGTGCCCTTTAAAGTTCCATTTATTACGCAGTACATCTGTTATTAAATATTCATTTATACAGCAGGGTTCACCATTAGTGCTATTGTAAGCACACATTACCGCTTCAACCTTATGATCTACTAAAACTTCAAAAGCCGGAAGGTAGGTTTCCCATAGATCTTTCTGACTTACTTCTGCATTAAACTCGTGTCTGACCTGTTCCGGACCACTGTGCACGGCAAAATGTTTTGCACAGGCTGCCGTTTTTAAATAGGCGTCATTGTCCCCTTGCAAGCCTTTTACAAAGGAAGTTCCCAGAATTGATGTCAAATAAGGGTCTTCCCCATAAGTTTCCTGCCCTCTGCCCCATCTGGGATCTCTAAATATATTAATATTTGGAGTCCAGAAGGTCAATCCATTATACCTGTTGTAATAGCCTTTTTCACTCGTAGCATTATACAATGCACGAGCTTCGCTTGATATGGCTTCAGCTACCCTGTAAGCAAGATCAGTGTCAAAAGTGGCACCTATACCTATTGCCTGAGGGAATACCGTTGCTGCCGAAGCACGGCCAACACCATGTAAGGCCTCATTCCAATAATCATAAGCTGGTATTTTTAAACGTTCGACCCCAGGTGTATTGTTCATCATCTGTTTAATCTTTTCTTCTAAAGACAGTCGGGAAATCAAATCATTAATACGCTTATCTGTAGACAATTGCATGTCTCTAAAAGGCAGAATACCATCTGCCTGTTGCTCTGTATTTTTTGAAGTTGTAGTTTTTGCTTCTTGTTTGCTTTCACAAGAGAATATTGAAATCACAAGGAAAGCAAGAATTATAATTCTAAACGATATAAAATTCATCTGTACTGGATTGATGGTTTAAAAAATTTAAGTTGTTGAGATTTTTAGTTCAAAACAAAGTGAACAAACTTATTTTAACCGCAATTAAATATAGAATGGATAAGCTTTAATGGACTTAGAATTCTACCTTATTTAAAGTAAGACCTCCATTAAAAAAATAAAAACTATCCAAGAATAATCGCAATTAAACTTGGACAGTAATTAATACTCACTCAAACAATTTTTAATATCCCGGATTCTGGAAAGCTGCTTTTTCAGCATCTGTAGCTTCCATGGCATCTAGTTGACCCTGTGGTATAGGACGTAAATAGTGAAAGGGTTCAATTGTGCGGGTAAAGGTTTGCGGGGTATGATCGCCATAACCTGAACCTGCTATTTTGTAACTGCCTGCAAACTGTTCCCATTTCTGAGTGCGTACAAGATCGTACCAGCGATACCCCTCACCAAAGTACTCTCTGGATCGTTCTTCTAGAATATAATCTATGGTTATTTCTGCCGGTGTCTGATCTACCAGCAAATCACTATTATCTTCTAAGCGTTCTTCTTGCTCCCCATTATCAAAACGCCATCTTCCTGCACGAGCCCGAATCACATTTATTAATTCTCTTGAAGTTTTGCCTGCCTGAGGTGACGCTCCTTTTACTGCTGCTTCCGCTGCAATAAAATAAAATTCAGAAAACTTGGCTATAGGATAGGGCCGTGTTAAACCTGCATTTGGTGACCCCAGACCTCCATCATTATCGGTACGATAGGTGCCCAGTTTCCACAATCCCGGATACACCACTCTGCTAATACCTCCCGGATTAATCACAAAGTCTGACCTGCCCGATAAGACACCTGCTCCCACTCCTGCCCCATCTCCGGAGTTATAATCCACCGCCGGATTATCTTCATCTAAGAAGGTAAGTACCGCATCTCCTGGGGCGATAGGAAGCCCATTAGCATTGGGATAGGTAGGAGTCGTATCTCCCGCTTTATCCCAATTGCCCCTATAACTTGTTACAAAGGTTCCGTCGTAGCGGGAGTCTAAATCCTTCTCTTCAAAGGTTTCTTCAAAAACATTTACAGGAGGAGCCATTCGCGTCCAGGGACGTCCATAACTTTGTGCGGCTTCACGCTGTACCGTTGACGCTCCTGAGCTTCGTATAGCCGTATAATTCCAGGTTGCCATCCATACAGAGGCATTATCTTCGGCCCCTGATATACCAAAGCCTAAATCAGCACCATTATAAATAGCACTTTCTTCAGTATGATCAGCATATAAGAGCATTTCTGAATGCCTGTCATTAGGTGCCCAGTGTACGTCATAAAAATAGTCAAGTAAAGAATAAGGCCCAGGATTATCAATTGCGGTTGTAGCTACATTATACGCCTCCTGAAAATACCAGGAAACATCTCTCCCATCAGGATCGGTTCTTGGAGCTTCCGGATAGGTCGGAATATTGTTTGGATTCTGCAACCACCAGGCATACGTCAGGTATGCTTTTGACAAATATAAGCGTGCCGTATTTTTAGTTACTGTTCCGGTTAATCTTGGGTTTTCCGGTAAATTATTTACAGCGGTTATTAAATCTGGAAATATTGCTTTGGTATAGACTTCCGGAACGGTATTACGCACAGAACCACGATTTGTCGAGGTATTGAATTGTAGTTCCCCGGCTCCCAGATCTAAAGGAACTCCTCCATAGGTCTGAACTAATAGAAAATAGTCAAAAGCTCTGAAAAATCGAGCCTCAGCAATCAGCGCATCAGAGATCCCTACCGCTTCAGCATTTTCAATAATACCACTTGCAGTATTTATAGCTCCAAAGCAACTGTTCCAGGGCCCTGCCGGGGGCGCACTTGTAGATATAATAGAGCCAACTCCAGACAAATCCATGTCCTTAAAGTTTCCATCTGCACTCTGCGCCCAGGTATACTCATCGGTTCCGGTTTCTGTAGAATTGTAATAGTTCCACGCTCCGTATAAAAACCTCAAATGGGTATAAAGTGCTGTTATTCCTCCTTCTACCCCAGTCTCCGATTGAAAAAAGTCTGGAGTAAATACACTTCTCGGTTGCTCTTCAAGTATATCTTCTGAGCACGAAGTAACTATCAAACCTATAGCGAAAAATGCTATAACGGCCATTTTAAGTTGTAGTCTTTTCATAATAATTTTTTAAAATTTTAAATTCACTCCGAGGATAAAGTTTCGTGTAGTTGGCACGTTAGCTCCGATGGTCGCTATCCCTCTTGAAATCACACCATTTGTACCGGTAGCTGAGTTTTGAGCGTTACCATTTGCATCTGTTCCAGAATTCGTTTCAGGATCCATACCTGATTCTCTGTGAAAGGGAGAAAACAATACAAAGGGATTTTGCACAGTGGCATACAATCGTAAATTTTGAATCCCAATGTTATCCGTTAAATTACGCTCAAAATTATATCCTAAGGTCAGGGCACGTACTTTTAAATAAGAACCGTCAAAATATCCCATTGTTGATCCATACTTAGGACCATCACCAGTCTGGATACCTCCCGGAGCCGGATATTTTGCACCAGTATTGGTAGGGGTCCAGTAATCTACATCCACATTATTTCTTCTTCCGGTAAGTAAATTGAGATAACCTGCTGAAGAGTATAAGGTACTTACCACAGTACCGCCACTTTGGAATACCCCTACCATATTTAAGTCAAAATTCCTGTATGCCAGACGTGTATTAAATCCTCCCTGAAAGTCAGGTGTAGGATCAATAATTTGCCGGTCATCTGCATTAATTTGTCGTGTAGGTGAACCGTCTTCATTGAAATCGCCGGTATATTCTACCTTTATCATTCCTGCATTCCCCCCGGGCTCTAAAGTCTGTAAATATTGAAAATCCGGATCACTTTCATTCCAAAGACCAATTTTCTTATAATCATAGATTACATTGATTGGCGAACCTACGAACCACAATTGTCCCACATTTTGCTCTTCACCACTAGCTAGGGATGTAATTTCATTTCTATTGGTATACAGGTTTACACCAAAATCCCAGGTAAAACCATCAGGGTTGTCCAGTATTGTTGCATTAAGTGCTACTTCTACCCCTTTATTGCTGGTCGCTCCAATATTACCTACAAATGAACCTACTCCAGAACTTGAGGGCAAGCCTACACGGTACAGAATATCATTTGTTTCTGTGGTATAATATTCTACGGTTCCTGATAGACGATTGTCAAAAAGGGCGAAATCGATACCGTAGTTATAGGTTTCTGAAAATTCCCAGCCTAAGGATGCGTTAGGCAACTCATTAACAAAGTAACCTGTGGCGAAGGTGCTTCCAAAATTATAATTGCGTATTCCAAGATTCCCAAGGGTCGCATAATTACTTACGGCCTGATTAGAGGTTTCCCCATAACCCGCGCGCAGCTTAAGCAGATTTACCCAACTTACATTTTCCATAAAAGCCTCGTTGGCCACATTCCAACCTACAGATACTGCCGGGTAAGTAACCCATTTATTTCCTGGCGCCAACCGGGAGGAGGCATCAGAGCGTACGGTAGCTGTTAGAAGATAACGATTATCATATTGATAAATCCCGCGACCCATTATAGAAAGCAAACTGTTTTCTCCGTAAAACCCGCCATAACCGGTAACATCCTCAAGAAGAGCAGAGCCTAAATTATAGAACAAGAATTCTTCATTCGGAAGAAAACGTGCACTTAAATTGGTTCCATCAGTTTGTGTATTCTGAGAAGAAAATAACCCTACCAGGTTTACCTTATGCTTACTGGCAAAAGTTTTATCGTAGGTCAGTAAATTTTCAATAACATAATCGGTAGTAAGACTACTGCTTACTCCACCCCCGTTAGGTGCCTGAGGATTTATATTAGCTACTCCCTCTCCTGTAAAATTACCATCGCGACTCAAACGCAAGTTTAGTCCCACATTAATACGGTATTTTAAACCTTCAATACCCGGTATATTTACTTCACCATAAATATTGTTGTAAGTACCGTAGTCCTTCTGCAAATTGACTCTGCCTTCTCCAATTGCATTTAAAGTTCCTCTTGTAGTCACCCAAAAATCGTCTAAAGGCATGCTTACCACTCTTTTTAAAGATCCATCCTCATTATATGGATTTAAAATAGGTGTTGCACTTAAATTACCATATAAACCTGCTCCAGCGGCATTAGTAAGATTGTAATTCATAATTGAATTTAAACCAAAACGAAATGCTCCAATTTGCTGATCAACCTGAGCGCGCAGTGAATATCTTTGAAAATCCTCTACCGGCAATACAGAAGTCTCTTTAAAATAGCCAATTCCAATACTATAACTACCATTTTCATTCCCTCCTGATACGCTCATATCGTGATTGGTTTGAATACCGGTACCGTAAATTAAATCTTGCCAATCGGTATTTACCGAAGGATCTTCATCAACGCCGGTCTCATAGATCGGGTTTCCATTATTAAATAATGCAGTTGCCTGTCTCAAGTCGTTAAACTGCTGAGAATTCATCATTGGGAATTTGGCAAAAACATCTTTTACAGCGTAATACGTATTATAACTAAACGTCGCTTTCTGCCCTTTCTTTCCCGTTTTAGTAGTGATTAAAATAACTCCATTTGCGCCTCGAGAACCATAAATAGCCGTAGCAGAGGCATCTTTTAAAATATCAAGACTTTCAATATCATTGATACTAATATCATTAAGTCCCCCGGCAAAAGGAATACCATTTAAAACAATTAATGGATCATTACCTCCTGAAAGCGATCTAACCCCTCGAATTCTAATAGCTGTATTATTAGCTCCTGGACGGGTGCTGGTGGTTGATATATTTACACCAGGTGCTCTCCCCTGTAATGCCTGTTGAAAGTTAGCCGCCTGAACCTCTTCAAGGTCTCCCCCATCTAAAGAAACAACAGATCCTGTTACTGATTCTTTATTTTGAGTACCATAACCTATCACTACTACTTCGCTTAAGGATTGGAGATCATTTTCTAAAGATGCATTGATTTGTGTTTGGTTATTTACCGCAATTTCTTTTGACTGATAACCAACAAAACTAAAAATTAATATTCCGTTGGGGTCCACATCAGACAGTGTGTAGTTTCCATCAAAATCAGTGACAGTACCATTATTAGTACCTTTAAGAATGACATTGGCTCCTGGAATAGGACCATTTCCATCATTTACATTACCTGAGACGCTAATCTGGGCATGCAATCCTGAACAAAAGAATACCGTGCAGAAAAGCAATCCCAGTCGCTTGACATTCCTTCTCTGAGAAAGTAAAAAGTTCTCCATAAAATTTAATTTAGAAATTAATTAATCTTAAAATATAGTTAGTAACACGTTTAAATCTCTTGCTATCGTAATGCCTAATCGAATAAAATGAAATCTTTAATCAGAACACTCAATCGATTTCGTAGCTATTAAATATTTTATTAGAAAAACAACACAACCGATTGTGTAATACAAATAATAAATTCCTCATTCTATAAATTTAAGCGACTTCGAGTCTCAAAAGATCTCAACATAGCCAAATTTACTTACTTCTAGTCAAATATACTATAACAAATGATGCAATCTGATCTAATATCAATTTAATAAGAAAAAAAATTGATTTTTTTTTAAATAAACATCTAAACAAGTGTTTTAAAAAACTGATTGTCATATATTTAATAACCATATTTGAAATTTACTAAAAAATAAACAAGGCCTTCTATTCTCTATGTCACTGATAAATTTCAAACAAAAAGACTGTGTAGTTGATGATTTTTAACACAATTTGTCTCAATTTTTATATTGTGAAATTTTAATTTTCGAAGTCTAATTATTGAAAGAATTGAACCTGTTTAAAAATTTTCTGATGTTAGAGATGATTAGCCACATTAACTACTAAAAAAACTGATAGAGAAAAATTTTGAATTTATTTCTAACACATTTCCAAATAGTATCTAAAGCGGTAACAATTCGAACAACATTTGCAGGGGTTAATTTTAGAAAGTCAACAGCCAATCTATTCTAAATTTTAAGTCCTTTTTATTAACACTGTAACTGTTAGGGGTATTATCAATCTATTTTATCATTGATTATTTTAAGCTTTATTACACCAGATTTAGTATCCATATCACGCATTGTCTTACGATTTATTTTCGTGTCATTCCCCATAAAATTCAGGGGTTACTTTTCGAAAGTAGTAAATACTTCCACTAAACCGGACAACATATCTTTATCACTGTTATAGTTGATACTCAGCTGAAGTTATTGATTTTCAGTGATTATTTAAGAAGCTGCAACCGCTGATTCACAAGATCCAGATACAGGGTTACAAGTGCCATATCAGGTTCTTTTCTGGTAGGGATCACGCTTAGGACTTTTACTTTTTTTCCCGTTTATTAAATCCTGTCCACGATCAACGGTAATAAAAGGATGCTCAAAAAGCTCAGAAAAAGCAAAATCGAGTCCGCGCTTGGATAATATTATAAAATCATCACTAGAAAATTTAACCTCTTTTTCTTTGGTGCATTGCATTGATGCTTGGTTGACATATTTATAAAAAGACCGTCAAGATCAAATTCCAAATCAACAGAGAACCCATTATTTGCATCCGTTCTGTATTTAATAACCAGCAGATCTTTATCAATTTATGTTTATAGTTTGAGCTTTTGTATTGAGCCCTATGAAAAGACATATGAAGAGTGTAATTTTCCCATTGGAGTAAATGTTTTCAAAAATTTTGCGATGTTAGGGTTAAAGATAATTTTAAATCTAAATCATTAGTATCCAGCGGATTTATTTTATTTGGTATACTGTATATCAAAGCGGCCTTCTTAGAGTCCTTTTTTGTTGCAAGTCCACAAAGCTTCATTCTATTAGGGCTAGCCCCAATAGAATGAAAAACAATAAAAAAAAGCAACTAATAAATTTCGTAAATTTGCTTAAAAGATCACAAATGGATATTCAAGCAACAAAATTGGAACTATTGAAGCTCATATTAGAAAATGATAATTCTGATTTTATCCAACGTGTCTCAGATTTTGTAAAAAATGAAAAAATAGATTTTTGGGATGAATTGAGTTTGTCTGAACAAAAAGAGATAAAAAAAGGGATAAAAGATTTAGATAACGGAAAACGGATTTCTTACGAATCTTTTTTAGAGAAAATATCTTAACAGATGAATGTTTTTTTATCTGAGCTTGCTGAAGCTAAACTCTTGAAGCTATCAGAGTATTTAGTTGAAAATTAGGGCTTAAAAAGTAGAGATAAATTCATTTTAAAACTTACCGAAAAAATTAAGCAAATAGCTATTCATCCGGATAGTTGTCCTAAATCATCAGAATTTAAAAACCTATATAAATGTGTCGTAACCAAACAGACTACATTTTATTATAGAATCAAATTGAATACTAGAGAAATTGAAATAATTACAATTTTTGACACAAGACAAAATCCTGAAGACTTAAAAAAGGATATTAAATAGAAAGCTTGGGGTTCTACTTTGAATTGTGTTGATGCCAAACTGCAAATCATTGGATTTGTAGATAGATAATTAATACAATTAAACTATTTAAAGTGTAAATTTTAATGACGCCAGCATCTGGGAAGGACGTAAACGACAACTACTTATTATGTTATAATATTGATTATTATTGACGTTAATATATTGATCGGTATCTAGAATATTTCGCCAACTAATGTTCAAATCTATTTTTGGTTTTTTAAAAATAAATTGATAACTCAGGTTCATAAAATAATTATTATCATTATCAGGTAACGAATTACCATAATATTCACCACTTACACTTAAATATTGATTATCCTTTGGATAAAAATAAAAATCGATGGTATGTTGCTGCGTTTCAATTTGTTGAAAATCGCTTTCTCCAAATCCAGAAGTATAGGTTGCATAAATACCAGAATATTCCGTAATTAACCAGCTGGATAAGGCTTTTAATACCATAGCCAACACCATAACACTTAACTACAGATCCATTCTCAATTACTTTATCAATCAATAGAAGTACAAACGCTTCAGCAGAATCCTTTAATGCCAAAGTAAAGGCTTTTAGATCACAATTTAGAGGAGTGAGGAATACCGAATACTTCTTATTCGCTTGATTAAATTATATTCTTAAAATCGTAAAAACCCAGATTTTGGACTTGATCCGTGAAAAATGTTGAATTCTTCTTATATAGATTAACCACAATTTTTGCTTAAACACAACAATTAGACTTGATCCCA
>NZ_FQUN01000007.1:0-56816 GCF_900129005.1 Leeuwenhoekiella marinoflava DSM 3653
AAGACCGCTGCGCTCCTTCGCTTGTTCGCATCGGACAAGGTACTGCGCTTGGGGAAATCATTAAGGCCCAAATGGTTGATCTTGCCCTCGCAGGCCAGCATGATACTGGATACCTCCCGAAGCGAGCTGCAACCACTGAGAACCGTGAAGATCATAGTGACAAGGTGCTCATAGGTAGTAAACTTTTTTGTGTACCTGTCGCTGTTATGCTTTTTAGCTGTCCGGTAAATATCATTGGGTTCGATGAAATTTAAAACCTGTTTGATTATGGGGTGTCCGCTAAAGTTTCTACTTTTATTCATATCTCGAATGTGTGGTAACTTCAAGATATAAAATAAGCGGGATATCCTTTTCTGGAAATCCCGCTTTTAAAATGTTTTATCGGACACTAATGATAAAATTATAAATTTGGTTTCTTAATTGAAGCAACGCTATGAGAAAGTACATTTTGGTTCTATTATGCCTATTGACAGTGCTTTCTTGTTCTGATGATGTTACCTTTAATTCCCCGGCTCTTCAAGGTGTTAGAGATACGGTGCTGTTTAGGTCAAACGTACAGCGGGTTGAATTATTAAATTCTTCTGGGCTGGTAAACTCGGTAAGGCTCGTTCGGTTATCAGGGATACTTGGTGAAGAGTCTGTGCAATTTGACATCCCATTTGGAGAAGGTGTCTTTGATTTAGAGCCTAATGCTATAGCAACTGCTACTTACACCAATGCATCTGGAAAGGTATTTTCGACTGATTTTGACGGAGAAGGGCAGGTTGTTGTAGAGCGTGTTGAAGACAGTATGTATACCGGTACTTTTAGATTTAGAGCAGTTAGCGCTATAGATACCTCTGAAGTTTATTTTACAAAAGGCGTGTTTTACAAGGTGCCTTTTTTTACTGCTGAAATCCCGGTTGTTGAAGATGATGAGGTTGCAACTTCTTTTTTCTGTAGAATTAATGGCAATCCGTTTACGCCACCTAGCATTAATGCTTCTGCAGGCTCTAATTTCATAACCGGTACGGGTTCTAATAGTACTGCAAATATACGCTTGCGTTTTCCTAAAAATATAGAGCCAGGTACTTATGAACTTACCGGTTTTGATGATAGCGACTATCAGGCAGATTACTTTAGCGGTTTTCAAACAACTATTGTATCAGGTACATTAACCATCACTTCTCACAATTTCACAACCGGTTCTGTAGGAGGTACTTTCTCTTTTACCGCTCAGGGGGCTTCAACCATTCAAGTGACTAGCGGAACTTTCGGATTTAACTATTAGTAGTTTTAGTCTTTTTTGTTGAAGACTTTGATTTTGTGAATGCAAAAAGACTCAGCAAAGCAAGAACCAACCAGAATATATCTATAAAAGCGATTTGTATACGACCTAGTGCAAATTGTTCCCAAAACCACGAATTGCTGAAAATACCGTTTGCTAAGGGGATTAAAAAACCTAGAATGCTTCCGGAAAGTAAACAGAAATTACTCATGTACTTTAAGTCCTTTCTAAGGATTAAGTAACTGCTTAAGATTAACCACGAACCGAAATATACCCAGTATAAAAAGGATTGTCCTGCAGGCTGAATAACTTTTACGGCTATAAAAGTAAGTGCTGTTACAGGATACATACTTAGGCAAATAGCCATGTAAATGCGTGCTACTCTAGTGTAAAACAGGCGTTTTTTTTCCGGGAGGTTTTTCCGATCGCGTGCTACGAGCCAGATAAGGACTCCTGAAATTATTACAACACACGAGAGTATACCCAGAATAAACGAAACGATGCGTAAAAAGTAACCACCATAATCTCCAAAATGCAACCTGAACATCACATTCTTCACGCTGTCTAAATACGAAGCAGGTTTATACGGGTCTTTTAATATAGTTGTTTCACCGCTTTCCGGTTTAAAATTGATGCTTCCGGAGGCGTTGAACTTTTCGGTATAATCTAAAAGGCCATTTAAGGTCACCTGCATATTGGCATCTCCATAATTACTTATTGAAATTTCATTCAGATTAAAATGATTCCACTTGGCCAATATTTTTGAGGCATAAGCTTCAATATTAGGAAGCTTGCTGAGCTTCTTTTGTGAAAATTCATAAGTAGGTTTATTAAATTCTAAATCGGTATACAGTTGATTCTGATCACCATTATAAAGTGTCATAACGCTGGGGGCTATCAAAAGCGCTTTCAGCATAAAAAAGGCACCCGTAACTGCAAGAATAAATTGAAAAGGAAGCCCTAAAATACCTAAAGCCGTGTGCGCGTCGGTCCAGATGGTTTTGAGTTTTGCCCAAGGACGAAAGGTGTAGAAATTGGGCACAATCTTTTTCCAGTGAACCAACACCCCGGTGATGATGGCAAATAGAAAAAAGAACG
The DNA here is from genome assembly GCF_900129005.1 of Leeuwenhoekiella marinoflava DSM 3653. Taxonomy (GTDB): domain Bacteria; phylum Bacteroidota; class Bacteroidia; order Flavobacteriales; family Flavobacteriaceae; genus Leeuwenhoekiella; species Leeuwenhoekiella marinoflava. Next base: position 2,366 of record NZ_FQUN01000007.1, read on the forward strand.
CCACAAAGCCTGAAAGATAATAGCCAACGGGGTAATAAATCTGTGCAAAGAAATGAAGACGGTATAAAAATTCACCTAATGAATACGATTCAGCATATGATTGCTCTTCAAAGCTCACAGGATCTAAATAGAAAAAGCCGCCTTGCTTTGCTTTTTCTGAAGCCAGACTGTCTTTTGAAGGAGTTAGATTTACAGCAATCGCACGTTCTGCATAATACGTTTTCAGGTTAATGTCTCGTCCTGCTAAACCATAAGATTCATCAATATGTTCTAAAACAGCATTGATGTTAGGAGGTAGATAATCTTTTTTAATGGCTTGCTCACTGCGTTCCCAGGCAACAATGTCATCTCTAAAAAAAGAAAACGAACCTGTGAAAAATATCACATAAAGAGCGACACTAATGACGATGCCGCTAACGGTATGCAGATTAAACAGAATATTATAAATGCGTTTTCCCATAGTTTATGCCGGTAAGGGATGAAGAGGTGGAGCAAAATAAATCAAAACTGAAAGAATAAGACAGATACCTAAATAAATACCCCAAATTTTCCAGGCTTTTTTTGCTAAAAACGCAAAGGTTAACAAAGCAGCCCAAATTATAAAAAGACTAAATGTTGAGGTGATAAGAACCACAACGTGATTGGTGTAAGCTGCCACAGCGAGATGCAAAGTTTGGGCAACTAAATATCCGCCCAGAATACCCGCTGTAATTTTGCCGAAACGCTGCCATTTAGATTGTGTGAGGTATTTAGAATTTGCGGGCATAAACTATTTTTTTAAAAGATTTAGCGGTATTAATAAAACCAGAAGACTAGCTAAAGTCATCAAACAAACCAATCCTGAAAATATACCTACAGCCCAGCCTAGCGCAATAACAAATACTGAAAATGCCAAAATCAGCAGGACGACCCCACAGATTTTGACCAGTTGATTGTTATGTTTAAACAAACCTTTATCAATGAAGTTTTTCTTTCTGATTCGCATTTTATCTGATGTAGAATACAGCGCATAAAAACCTACAAAAACAAGAAGGATAGCAAATAGCACCATAAGTTACAGACTGCAGAAGGTTGCACAATGCCAGATAAACTCATAATCTGTATCCTTGAATTTACCGGGAACCTCTTCGTTGTGTGTTATCTCAAGAATATATTTTGTGTCGAACGGCTTATTGAAACTCAAATAACCGTCTTTATCTGTAGTTAGTTTTTTAGTCCATAGATCTTTCATAGACAGTGTTGCTTCTCCTTCTGCTAAAGGCGCTCCTTTGTAAAATACTTGAAGTTTTACAGCTTCAGCGGTATTAGAAACCTCTTTAATGATAAGACCTTCACTGTGTTTTTCTACTGCAACAGGAACTTCAGTATCTACAAGAATTTGCTGAAAAGCCTGGTATTCTGGCTTAAAGATCCCAAAATCATATTCTGTATAATCTAAAACGTCAATGTCTCGATTTTCAAGAAATACAAGGTAGCCTCCTTTTTCTTTTGGTGTGAAATCAGCTGCATAATGATTTTCGTGAGCTGTTGTTTTTAAAGCTGTCTTTTCTCCAGAAGGAGCAACCAGCCAAAGTGTAAAGTCATCAACACCAGCAAAAGCTTCACCTGCTACTTCCTCAATAAGTCCGTAAGTGTACTCGCCAAAATAGACCTTAACTTCTTGTTTTTGATTTTGTGCTCCGGTCGGGTTCGTTTCTATCCATAAATAATGTGCGAATGTAGACTTAGATACAAATAGCAATAAGAACAGGCCTAGATATTTTATTTTTTTCATAATGAGTTTTTTAGAAGTTATAAGTGAAGTTGGCTAATAAAGAGCGCTTATTTTGTGGATTGATGGTTGACCAGCCTTTAAAGTATTCTTTGTTTGCGATGTTGTCTAGCTTTAGGCTGATGCGGAAATCTGGTGTGCCGTAAAAAACAGAAGCATTAACGATAGTATATTCCGGTAGGGTAAAGGTTCCACCCAGATTACGGTTGAAAATTTTATTTTCACTGGCGTAGTTACCTCCAAAACCAACACCAAATCCTTCAAATTTTCCGGAGGTTAATTGATAGCTTGCCCATAAGTTAGCCAAGTTTTGAGGCCCTGCACTTTCTGGGCGTAAGCCTACAAAGTCTGCAGCTCCTTCAGTCAACTCGCTATCATTATAGCTATAACCTGCTACAATGTTAAAGCCATCTACGGGGTTTGCGATAAAACTGGCTTCAAATCCTTTACTTTCCTGAGTTCCGTCTTGTGTATAGAAATAATTATTAGCATCTACATCTATACGTAAAGCACGGTCTTTAACCTTGATGTCATAATAACTTAAAGTCGCGCTAAGTCTGCCTTTTAGAAGATTGAATTTTGTACCTGCTTCAAATTGATTGGCATGCTCAGGATCAAGGGCTCTGTTGGTAATAACCCCATCAGTTAATTCATCAACGGGAGCAACATTGCTAAAGCCATTCATATAATTAGCAAATACCGAAACTTTATTCAATATAGGCTGATACACTAAGCCGAATTTAGGCGAAAGCGCAGTCTGTGCATGGTCTGCGTTACTAAAGCGGTCTATACGCAAGCTTGCCATTGCAGAAAGTTCTGGCAACAGATTGATGACATCTGAAGCGTAAGCGCTAAATATTTCCTGTTCGGTTTTTGATGGATTGATGGTGCTGTTTGCGAGTAAGGCATCTGTGCCAGCTTGAGTTAAAACTCCGGAATCATCGGTATAGTTAGCAGCGTCTGTAATCCCTAAAACTTCCTCATTAAACTCCTGTAGGTTATTACCAATATAGACGTTACCATTTGTGATGTAAGGTGAACTGTTGTTAATCACATTGGTGCGCAGGTAATCAAGACCTATAACCATTCGGTTTCTAAGCGAACCTATTTTAAAGTCACCTATAAAATTCTGTTGTAAATCTGTAGCAATAGTTTCAGAGTTTTGTTTGCTAATGTAGCGCGCTAAAAGTATGCCTTCATCTAGAGTAGTAAATTGTGTACCTTCATATAAATAGGAGTAATATCCATCAGATTTTGAATTAGAGCGCGAGAATGCAGTTTGTGATGTCCAATTGTCACTTAGCTTATAATTCATTTGCCCTTGAAAACTATAAGTAGGAGTTTCTATGTAAAGATCATTACTGGTATATGAGCGATTGATGTCATAACCCAGTTCATCAAGATTATTAACACGCAGTTGTGTACCCCGATCTAGAAAAAGCATCATTTGGTTAGTGCTTTTTCCTGTATAAAACTCGGTGTTTATATTGAATGACAAGCGGTCATTTACCTCATAGGCTAGAGAAGGTGCAAAGAAAAAAGATTTTCTAAAACCTGCATCTTGGTAACTATTTTGCGTGTGGTATGCAGTGTTTACACGCAATGCGATATTCTTTTCAGAGCTTAGCATGGTGTTTACATCTGCAGTAACGCGGTTTAGGCCGTAGCTACCAGAAGTATACGATACAGAGCCTCCAAAACCATAATACGGTTTTTTTGTAGTGATATTGATTAAGCCTCCGTAAGAAACCAGACTGCTTCCGTAAAGTGTTCCAGAAGGGCCTTTTATGACTTCAATACTTTCCATGTTTGCAGGGTCAGGACTACCGTTAGTAAGTGCAGGAAGTCCGTTAACTAAAGTAGGTTGTACCGCAAAACCGCGTAAAGCAAAATAGCCTGCTCCATCACTTCCTCTACCGGTAGATTCCCATAATTTATCTATACCTGGTGCATTTTTAAGTGCATCGTCAAAATTCGTAACAATCTGCTCTTCGAGTAAACTAGAAGTAATGGTATTATAAACCTGTGGATTTTCTATGTCAGCAAGTGGCATTTTAGAAACACTTACGCTGCTTTCTCTGGTAAACTTATTATGTCTTTTACCGTTGATGCTTACAATGCCCAGTTGCTCCTGATTTTCCTGAAGTTTGAAGTTGCCAAGATTCTGAGTTGTGTTTTCAGATACAGTTATATCAACAGTTCTCTTTATAAAACCAACATAAGAAATGATTAGTTTATAACTTCCGGCAGGAATACGGCTCAATGTAAATTTACCTGCATCATCTGTAGTAGTGCCTAAAGTGGTCTAGGAAAGTTCTATAGTGGCTCCAGATAATGGTTGGTTGTAATAGTCTGTTACAGAACCGGTCACTTTTATATTTTGAGCTGATAGGCTTAGTGAATAGCCAAGTACAATTAACACGCTTACTAGGGTACGCATCGTTATTTAGATTAAATTAAAATAGATATTTTTTGCAAATGTACATGGGGCGTTTAAATTCACAAAGGTTATTTAGACTTAATTTGCATAATAGATTCAAATGTGTTGATTATTAGTTTTTTAAAAATATACTTTAACACTTTTTTTAAGGTAATTCATGTTGTAATTGAGGTAACTCAATGGGATTTTTAGTTTTAGAATAGCTCAGTGGAGAATTAAGAACAATTACATTAATAGTATATTTAAAGATTACTAATTATAGGTTATGAATATTCAAGAAAAATTTAGTGCTGATCCTAATCGTTATGATACGATGCACTATCGGCGTTGTGGAAATAGCGGTGTAAAATTACCCATGATTGCTTTAGGCTTATGGCACAACTTTGGGGACGCAGCAGATTTAACTAACGGAAGATCCATTTTAAGAAAAGCATTTGATAAAGGGATAACGCATTTTGATCTTGCTAATAATTACGGACCTCCTTACGGTTCAGCAGAAACCAACTTTGGACGTATTTTTAAAGAAGATTTTAAACCGTACCGAGACGAACTTTTTATTTCTTCAAAAGCAGGTTATGATATGTGGCTAGGACCTTACGGTAATTTTGGCTCTAGAAAATATCTAATTGCGAGCTGTGACCAGTCACTTAAACGTATGGGATTAGATTATGTCGATGTTTTTTATCATCACCGTCCAGACTTGGAAACACCGCTCGAAGAAACTATGGGAGCACTTGATCATTTAGTGCGTTCCGGTAAAGCTTTATATGTTGGTATTTCTAACTATGATGCGCAACGTACCCGCGAATCTGCTGCCATTTTAAAAGATCTAGGAACTCCATTTCTTGTGCATCAGCCCCGGTACAATATGTTTGATCGTTGGGTAGAAGGTGGTTTGCTTAATGCTCTAGAAGATACCGGTATCGGGAGTGTGGTTTTTTCACCTTTACAGCAAGGTTTACTGACTAATAAATATCTTAAGGGTATTCCTCAAGATTCTCGTGCTGCTAATTCTATTTATCTATCTGAAGATCGAATTACTCCTGAAATTTTAAATAAGGTTAAAAAGCTTAATGCTTTGGCTGAAGAACGTAAGCAAAGTTTAGCTCAAATGGCTATCGCCTGGCTTCTTAAAGATAAAAGGGTAACCTCTGTATTGGTTGGAGTAAGCCGGCTATCTCAATTACAAGATAATATTGACGCATTGAACAATCTTGATTTTTCTGAAGAAGAATTGACTACTATTGAAACAATTCTGCAAAGTTGATATTTAAATCTTATGCAAGGCACTTTTGTAATACTATCTTACTTTTACCGACTTTTAGTTTGCCTGTTACTTCATAAAAAGTTCAGTTTATTTTTTAATACATCAATGCATTGACTTATGCTTAGAATTATCTTTTCAATTTGCTTTATAAGCATTTTAAGTGTTTTTACTGCAAACGCACAAGATGACTTGTTTGAGAAACCCGAAGCTCCTTCAGAGAAAAATATCTGGAACTATTTCACCTATGATATGGGAAATGTTTTTGGAGGTGTAGGCTATGCGTACTCCAGACCATTGCATTGGCAAGGCGACGATTTCTTAAGATTGGGAGGTGTTGCTGCGGGAACCACCGGACTCTTTTTATTAGATGATGAAATACGTCATCGTTTTTTAAGTCATAAGGATGATGTGCCAGATATTCTATTGGATTATGGGCGGTATGCTGGAGCTCCCCAAAACAATTACGGAATTACAGGAGCGGTTTACCTTACCGGTCTAATCACCAAAAATGAAAAATTACGCCGTACGGGAGTTTTGATGATTTCTGCAGCTACAGCTGCAGGTTTTATACAACAAGTGAGTAAAACACTTGTCGGTCGTGCACGTCCCGGTGCAGGTTTTGGAAATCATCATTTTAAGCCAAACGGAGGTTCTGCGGCATATCGCTCATTTCCTTCGGGTCACGCGGTTTTGACGTTTACTACTGCATATACCATCTCAAAACAGTTTGATAACAAATGGGTAAAAGGCGGAATTATCGCTGTCGGATTGATCCCCGGTCTTAGCCGAATTTACGAAGAAGCACATTGGGCTAGTGATGTTGCTTTAAGTTGGGCGATGAGTGCTTTTATCGTTGAAGCTATTGATAGATATCTGGACAAAAAGTACGACAAGAAATACAATGAAGATAAAGGTATGGCGGCTGCAAGATCAGATTTTGAATGGAATCTCACTTTTGGCGGAAACCAGCTTGGTGTGGTCTTTCAATTCTAAATTTATTGGCACCGCCAAAGGGTTTAATACCCCGAAGCTTGCTTTGAAATAGAAAGTTTGTTTTTAATGAATGCCTTGTGGGCTTATCCCGAGGTAATTTACTTAATTAAATAACAGCTTTTTAGCACACAGCTCAGTTAGTCTTTAGTACTTTTAAATCGAATCAGTTTTAATCTTTCCCACCAACTTGAGCTCAAAACGAAATATATACGCCCGTTCGGGATTGTTTGCCAAAGCCTTACTTTTTTTGGCGATAGGGATCGTGACGGCTATGGAGGCTTTTGGTCTGGGTGGTTTTAAAGCCGGAAGTTTTACGTTGATGAATGTTTTGGCTAAACACGAGTTTGGTAAAGCCATTCTTATTCTTTGGGCAGCTGGTCTTTTAGGGTATTTATTTTGGAGGGTTTACGAAACTTTTGCTGATAATGAAGGCTACGGAAAAAGTATAGCAGGGATTGGTCAGCGCATCGGTTTTTGTTTTGGCGGTCTTGTCTATGGCTTTTTAGCTTTTAAAGCGATACAAGTTGCTTTTTTCTCAGATGGAATAGACTGGATTACAAATTCTAAATTTCAAGATTTGTTGCATACAAAGCCGGCTCAGATTGCTGTAGTAGGAGTGGGTTTAGGAATGCTTGGAGCTACACTAAATGAGTTTTACATCGCAATTTCCGGGATATTTAAAAAAACCATTGATTATGATAAAATTCCTGCGAACTACCAGAAATGGGTAGTTGCTTGTGGTAGAATAGGATACACTTCCAGAGGAATTACGGTGGGGATCGCTGCATTATTGCTTATGAATACGGCATATACCAATCAAGATATTTCAAGCGCTAATAAAGAAGCTGCATTTTCTTTTATGCAGTATGCATTTGGTAGTTTTATTTTGGGAATGATCGCGATAGGATTTATCATCTATTCCATTTATGTGTTTATCGAAGTACGTTACCGGCGTATTGATATGGCACAAAATAAAACCCCATAGTGTTCACCATCGGGTTTATTATAACTTACCATAAACTTACTTATTCAAAAGACTCTCATTAAACAATTTTAAAATACGTTTGTATTCATCGGTCCAGCTGCTGGGTTCTATAAATCCGTGGCTTTCTACCGGATATACGGCAAGTTCCCAATTATCTTTTTCCAATTCAATTAAGCGCTGTGTAAGGCGCACCACATCTTGAAAATGTACATTGGTATCTACCATACCGTGCTCAATTAATAAATCACCTTCTAAGCCTTCGGCAAAATAAATAGGCGAAGAGCGTTTGTAAGCGATAGGATCCTGAGAGGGTTCGTTAAGAATGTTAGCCGTATAGCCGTGGTTGTAATGTGCCCAGTCTGTCACCGAACGTAATGCCGCACCGGCTTTAAAGGTTTCGGGTTCATTAAACAAAGCCATAAGCGTGATAAAACCGCCGTAGCTTCCGCCGTAAATCCCTACTTTTTCTGGGTTTATATCGTAGTTTTCGATTAAATATTCTACTCCGTCAATCTGATCAGAAAGATCTTTTCCGCCCATATGGCGATAAATACCTGTTCGCCAATCCCGGCCATAACCTGAGCTTGCCCGATAATCAATATCAATAACGGTATACCCCAGATCGGTCAACATGTTGTTGAACATGTATTCTCTAAAATAGGTTGACCACCACTTATGCGCATTTTGTAAATAACCCGCACCGTGAACAAAAACCACAGCGGCATTATTTTTTGCTGAGGCTTCTGGCACATACAATCTTGCAGGCACCATTGCGCCATCATCAGCTTTAAAAGTGATGTTTTGTGGCACACGCCAGTCATAGGCTTTAAACTCCTCAGATTGCCCTGAAGTAAGTTGCTGCGCATCAATCTTTGAACCGGTCTTTTTTAAATACAATTCCCAAGGTTTATTGCTGAAAGAATTACGAATCGCCATATACTTTTCGTCAGGAGACAGGCTTACTTCGTTGTTTCCGGGGAAGTTGGTTAGCTTTTTCATGCTGCCGCCCATTACCGGCATTTTGTAAAAGTGACGTTCGCCGGGACCAACTTCTGAAGTCGTTAAAAACCAAGATTTTTTATCCTTAGACAAAAACGGATCAAAGACTTCATACTCACCTTCAGTCAATGCTTTTTTCGCGCCTGTGGTTACATCTAAAACATACAAATGCGAGTACCCACTTGCCTCAGACTGAAAATAAATATGTTTGTTATCGGGTAACCAGCCCAAGGTTCCGCCGCCAAAAGACCAACCAATTCCGGGACCGGCAATCCAGGCCTCATCACGTTGACGGTCTAAGGTTTTAAGACTTCCGTCTTCTAAATTTAAAAGGGCAATCCAGCGGTCTTTGTTGTCTTTAGATCTGATGTTAACAATAGCTTTGCTTCCGTCATCAGAAAATGTGGCTTGAGAAACAATAACCTCACGCTCTTTTTCTTCCCATTCTTTATCGGGGTAATCTTTTGTATAATCCGGTAAATCTTTAATTCCCGGTAATTTTGATGTATTTACATAATAAACCGTGTCTTTTTTGATGTTGTAAACCGCCAGGGTCACTTCGGTTTTATCATCGCCTACTTTACTACGCGCACGCAACTCTTCAGTATATCCACTAGCATCAACATAGTTAGGTACATTGGTACTTTCACCGCGATCGCGCTTCATCAGCATCAGCGTTACAAAATCTGCTTTTGGAGCAATTTGTAAACCACTTACAGACCAGTCTCCTGCATAAAAAGTGTACGATTCAGAATCTGCAGTCATCTCGCGATACGCTTTAGAAAGCGAGTCTTGTTTCTCACGTTCCCGCACGATTTGCAACAGACTCAGATTTTCATTTTGCAACCATTTGTCTTTTTCAGAATGTTTTTTCTCGCGTTCTTCCGGTGTTTTTTCCTCTTTGATTTGGGTTAGTTTTTCAAGCTTTCCGGCTTCGGTATCAAAAACATATGCGTTGTTGTTAAACTCAAATGCGATTTGATCTTCATCAGCTAGAAAAGAAGGATTACCTAAGCGACCGCCTAGATCAATCAGCAGTTGCGATTGGTCTTTTTTCAGATCATATACATAAAGCGCTCCGTTTTCAGTATATAATTTTTTAGTTTCATCAACATTCCAGGAACCGTAAGGGCTGGTAATATTTTTACGTTCAGCAAGGCTTACCTTTTCAATCTTATCCAGATTGCTCAGACTTATTTTATACAAACTGTCAGAAGGATTTTCTTCAGGATTGTAATTGAAGTAAATGGTTTTACTTTTTGTATCCCAGTTTATACGCTCCGGAAAAGTTCCCATCCACTTGGGGTCTTTCATTATTTTTTCTACAGATAGTGAGCTGGTCTGGGCAAAAAGAGCATAATTACTCAGGGCTACGAGTGTGAAGAGTACTACGCGTAAAGATCTATTCATAAAGATGTCATTGAAATTTAAAAATCATCGGTAAGTTACAGAAATGTTACAGAATCTATTGATCACGATAATTTAAAAATAGGGCTCATAATTTATAAACTTACTAATGAGTAAGCACCCTTTTTATTTCAACTATATTTGCGGTAATTCAGGAATTACAAGCTATGTCGTTTAAAAAATTAATAGAACCTTTAAAAGATGCTGTGCAACGCAAAGGTTTTACAGTCCCTTTACCTTTTCAGAAAAAAATCTTATCAAAAATCAAAGGAGGGATTAGCATGTTTGCGATAGCTCCGGAAGGTTCTGGTAAAACCACAACTATTGTTATAAGCACGATTCAGAAATTAAAAGGAAAAGCTTTTGAAGATGCGCCACGCGTGCTCATTTTTGTTAAAGATAAACAAGCAGCCTTAGATCTTGAATCAGAATTTAACGGGTATACACAAGCTACTGATTTACGCGTTTATTGTGCGTACGATGAGAAAAATATAGACGATCAGCGGGATGAGATTTATGACGGAACTGATATCGTTATTGCAACTCCAAAGCGTCTGAATAAGATTTTTTATCTAAACGGAATCAATCTGAATAAGTTGCAAATGTGCATTATAGAAGATGCCGGATTTATTTTTAGAGATAGTAATCTAGCCGAAGTTACCCGCACACCAGAAAGTATAGGTAAATGCCAGTACCTTATTTTTGCTGAAAAATTTGATAAGCGTTTTGAGCGCTGGTTAGACAGTTTTATGTTTAATGCAGAGATCATAAAATCATAGAATTTCTGATGTAATCTACCTTGGGTTAAGCTTGTCTGCCGACAAAGGCAGGCCTGCAATGCATTAAAATGAAACAGCTTTTGACTCTAAGGCAAGCCTTAGAGCACCTGCTTGCGGTAAGCAGGTTTAAAAATCTCGATTATCGAGTAAAAACCGTTAAAAACAAAAAAGCCTCACCAATAAAGGTAAAGCTTCTCAAAGGTTTCACTACAAAACCAGTTTCCGAATCACTTCGGAAACAACACAACTTCTTTATAAAGATGCAGCGCGAAGCTGCTGTTATTTCTTAATGATTCAACAAAAATAACATTAGTTTTTTGATTTTGATTATATAATTCAAAAATTTAAGGCTTCAAGTCTATCAAAGCGTAAACCGGTAAATGGTCTGATGCATAATGCAAATCTTTAGAATCACTCAGTGTAGCGTGCTTCAGGACTTTAGAAGAATTGGTTTTCTTTTGAAAAATGTAATCTATTCTTCGGCTAACAGGCTCATTAAATTTGAATCCGTTAAATGTACCTTTTGGTCCAAAAGAACCCTTAGGCGCCAGTTCATAGGTGTCGTCCAATTCAGTTTTTAGAACAGCGATAGGATCACTTTCGGGTTCCAGGTTCAAATCCCCCATTACAAATGACGGATAGTTTTTGGGGTTGAGTTCGTTTATTTTTTTAAGAATAAGTGCTGCAGCATTTTTACGGGCTTCTATACCTACGTGATCAAAATGGGTGTTGAATACATAGAATTTTTCACCAGATTTTTTATCCTTAAAGAGGGCATAGGTACAAATACGCGGTAAAGCAGCATCCCACCCCGTTGAAATCTTCTCAGGAGTTTCAGATAACCAGAAGGTATCATGCGCTAATTGTTTTAGGGTTGAAGCATTGTAAAAAATCGCCGAGAATTCACCCTTGTTTTTTCCTTCTCTACCCACGCCTACGTGCTTATATCCGGTAAGGTTTTTATCTAAATAATCCATTTGCTCAGGTAAAGCTTCTTGAACACCCATCACATCGGGTGCGTAAAATAAAACCTGACTGGTTAAAAATTCTTTGCGCTTGCTCCAGGCATCGGCGCCATCAGATTCAGTAGACATTCTAATGTTATAGGTCATCAAACCTACTTCTTGTGCATTGACAACATTCAGGCAAAAAAGCAGACTTAAAAGGGAGAAAAGTGATTTCATATTTTAAATTGAATTAATAGCGAAATTAAACAAATGTCCTCATTAAACTGAAAAGTACAAGTTATGAGAATATTAAATGCTACTGCATAGGCGTGCCACGCAAACGTTCAAAATTCTTGTATTCACGAGCAACACGCTCAGGGGATGCTTGTTCAAATTCTTTGGCAGTAACGCCATAAGCTTCCTGTACAGAATCTAGTCTTTTATGCAAACTTTCAATAATATCTTTATAGGCAGGATCATCAATTTTATTTGCCAATTCTTGAGGATCGCTCTCCAAATCGTAAAACTCCCACTCGTCAATATCATCATAAAAATGCATCAGCTTATACCTTTTGGTACTGATTCCGTAGTGCTTTTTTACCATATGAAATGCAGGAAAATCATAATAGTGGTAGTACAAAACCCCTCTGAAATCGTCATCAGAAATTTGTTGCTCAAATACTGGCCGCAGGCTCTGTCCCTGCATATCGGTAGCTAAAGAATCACCTTGTGCATAATCTAAAAAGGTTTGTGCAAAATCTAGATTTTGTACTAAAGCTTCGCTGTGGCTTCCGGCTTTGATGGCTTTGGGGTATTGTACCAGAAGCGGTGTACGATAAGATTCTTCATACATAAATCGTTTATCAAAAAATCCCTTTTCGCCCAGATAAAACCCCTGATCTGAAGTGTAAACCACAATCGTATTTTCATGCAGATTATGAGTCTTGAGATAATCTAAAATGTTTCCTACGCCTTCATCAACTGCTGCAATGGTTGCCATATAATCGCGTAAATAACGCTGACCTTTCCACGCTGCTAAAGCTTTACCATGTAAATCAGCTTTATGAAAAGCATCATTTTTAGGCTGATATGCTTTGTTCCAGGCAGTGCGTTGCTCAGGAGTCATTCGGTCAAAGTCTTTGGCCCACGGGTTGTGTGCCAGCTCCGGGCTACCTAAATTTTTAGTCATTTTTAAGTCATGACCTTCATACATATCTTTATAAATAGTCTGCAATTGCTCTTTTGAAGCTTTCGAACCATCGTGATCTGTAAAATAGCTTTCCGATAACGGAAAATTAATAGAATCGTACTTGTTTGTGTGCCGCAATGCCGGCATCCAGTTGCGGTGTGGTGCTTTGTGATGCACCATCATAAAAAACGGCTTGGTAGTGTCCCGCTGTTTTTCTAGCCAGTTTATCGCGTCTTTGGTGATAATATCTGTGGCATAACCTTCTATTCTAGAAGTGTCACCGGCTTTAATGAAGTCTGGGTTATAGTAATTGCCCTGATCTTTTATAATATTCCAGTAATCAAAACCTTGTGGATATCCGTGTAAATGCCATTTCCCTAAAATAGCCGTGGTATATCCCAGTTCTTTCAACTTTTTAGGAAGCGTAGGTTGATCGCCATCAAAACGATCCCCGTTTTGACGAAACCCATTAATATGACTGTGTTTACCGGTAAGAATTACCGCTCGGCTCGGTCCGCAAATTGAGTTGGTTACATAAGCCCGATCCATTCGCATCCCGTTGTTGGCAATGCGGTCAATATTTGGGGTAGGAGCCAACTGGCTTACCGGATGCCCATATGCACTGATGGCCTGAAATGCGTGATCATCAGACATAATAAACACAATATTGGGGTGTTGCTGTTCAGTTTCAGAAGTAGATTCTTTTTCTTTGGTTTCGGTTTTACAAGCTATAAATACTGAAACAGCAAAAAATACCAAAAGAAGCTTTTTCATATAACTATTTTTTTTCAACGTCCTCTTCGTGCTGAATCAATTCATTTTGATTGACTACAGCATTTAAAAAGAAAGCGATTTCATGAACAAAAGCATATCCCAGATTTGCCCAATCATGATTGCCTTGAGGCGCGGTTAATAAGGTATAAGAGGCATCAAGATTTTTAAGCTTTGCTGCGATATGAGCATCGCCGTCAAGCGGTAGAAATCCCGGGGTGTCAAAAGCGCAAAAATGATGGGGCTGACTGGCGTAAGGTACGAGATCGTCTGCATCTCCATGAATAAAAAACCCCGGAACCGCATTATTTTTTGTAATGTAACGCGCATCAACCACAGCGCCTGCAAGTGAAACTACAGCCGCAATTTTAGGATAATCACCCAGATTTTTAAAATCAGGATGATTGGCCATATATGCGGTGTTTAATACACCTTCTGCACCGGCACTGCTGCCTGCAAGAATGATTTTTTCAGCATCAAAACTGAATTCTGAATTCGATTTTAAATAAGCAATTGCTTTAAGGATGTCAGCAGTTGTTTGTTTAAACGTCACCATCTTTTCTGAAGCGGGACACGCACAACCAAAACCTGTGGCTTTACCTTTTCGCGTAAGGTTGTAACTCATAGATGCCACAGCATAACCTTTAGTAGCCATTGCCTGAGAGAACTTTACTTCCATCGCGTTGTCGCGATTTCCACCGCTAAATCCGCCACCGTGAACCAGAAGTATTAGCGGTCTGGTTTCATCAGTTTTATTTCCTTTAGCAGTGTAAAAATCAAGCTTCAGCGTATCTGTATACGTATGCGTTGATTTAACCAGATCGGCATAAATTTGACCTACATATTTTTCTTGTGCCTGCGTAGCGAGGCTAATAAATACGAATAAAAAAAGAATGCTGATCTGGCGTTTCATACCGGGTATAATTTAGTTTAGTGTAAAGGTTTCTTTTAAGGAAGCATTGCTGTTTCCACCAACGAAAACTTCAAATTCCCCCGGCTCTGCTATAAACTCAAGCGAACCGTTATAGAATTTCAAATCATCGGCCTTTAAAGTTAGTGTAACATTTTTAGTCTCGCCTTTCTTTAGAAATACTTTATGAAAACCTTTAAGCGTACGCATAGGAGGTGTAAGACTGCGCACGAGATCGTGAAGATATAGTTGCACCACTTCTTCGCCATCATAATCACCAGTATTGGTCACATCTACTGTTACGGTAAGATCATCACCTTGCTCAATATTGGCAGTATTTAATTGCAAGTTTTTGTACTCAAAAGTGGTGTAACTCAAACCGTATCCAAATGCTAATGCAGGTGCATTAGGCGCATCTAAATATTGCGATTTAAACTTTAAAAACGCTGTTGAAGGAGCAGGACGACCGGTAGTTTTCATACTGTGGTAAACCGGTATTTGGCCAACATTTTGTGGCCAGCTAGCCGTTAATTTACCTGACGGATTGTAATCACCAAAAAGTACATCTGCAACAGCATTACCGGCTTCAATACCTGGATGCCATATTTGTAAAATACTTACAGGAAGATTTAGCTCATCAGTGATAACCAGTGGCCGACCGCTCATTAACACTAAAACGACCGGCTTACCGGTTTCAACCAATTTGTTTATCAATTTTTTTTGACTATCTGGAATAGAAATATCGGTACGGCTTGAAGATTCTCCACTCATTTCTGAAGCCTCGCCTACAACGGCAACGATCACATCTGCATTTTTAGCATTGGTTAAAGCTTCTTCTAGTAAAGCTTCGGGGGTTTCTTTTGAGATTTCGATACGCGGTCCAAAAACATTTATTTTTTTCGCGTATGCGGTATCGTTAGAAATATTAGCACCCTTTGAATAAGTGATCTGCGCATTTGGCGCAACATTTTTCAATCCTTCTAAAATAGGTGTTGAAAGCTGAGGATCTCCGGTAGGAGCCCAAGTTCCTAACATATTATTTTTATTATCAGCTAGTGGACCAACCAAAGCAATCTTTGCATTTTTTGCTAATGGAAGGATGTTGTTTTCATTTTTTAATAACACAAAAGATTTACATGCCGCTTCACGAGCTACTTTTTTATTGGCAGCTGTTAGAATATCGCGTTTGGGTCTTTTACTATCTGAATATTTATACGGATCGTCAAAAAGTCCCAATTTGTATTTAGCTTCCAGAATACGACGGCAAGCTGTAGTAATTGTTTCTTCGGAAACTTTGCCTTCGTCTAAAGATTTTTTCAATGTGGTTAAAAAGCCTTCTCCTACCATATCCATATCCAGACCGGCATTGATAGAAAGCGTAGAAACCGCTTGTAAATCACCCATTCCGTGAGCGATCATTTCGTTTACAGAAGTATAATCTGAAACTACAAAACCGTCAAAACCCCAGCGCTCTCGGAGCAAATCTGTTAGCAGCCATTTGTTGCCACTTGCCGGCACACCGTCTACGTCGTTGAACGAACTCATCACGCTCTCAGCACCGGCATCAATAGCCGCTTTGTAAGGCGGTAAATATTCATTAAACATTTTAGTGCGACTCATATCGGTCGTGTTGTAATCGCGACCACCTTCTGAAGCACCGTACAATGCAAAATGCTTAACGGTAGCAATCATGGTATTTTCTTCGGTAAGGTCGCTTTGCTGATAACCGGTTACCATTGCTTTTGCGATAGCCGAACCTAAATAAGGATCTTCACCGGCACCTTCAGAAATACGTCCCCATCGTGGATCACGTGCAATATCAACCATTGGCGAAAAGTTCCAGTTGATACCGTCTGCCGTGGCTTCTTGAGCTGCAATCTGAGCTGTTTTTTCTATCAATTCCATATCCCAACTGCTTGATAAACCTAACGGAATCGGAAATGTAGTTTTATACCCGTGAATGATATCGGAACCAATCAAAAGAGGAATCCCCAATCGGGTTTTTTTAACGGCGATTTCTTGTGCCTTTCTGATTTTATCAGGACCGGTAACACCGAATAAACCACCTACATTTCCGGCTTTTATTTTTTCTTCTACATTTTTACTCACCACAGAACCGGTAGCAACGCCACCACCAGGAGTCAATAAATTAAGCTGACCTATTTTTTCTTCAAGGGTCATTTTTTTAAGTAGCGCTTCTACTTCTGGTATAGGCGCTCTATTTTGGGCAAACGTACTGCTGAAGCATAGTATAGCTGCGAGTAGAACGAGTTTGTTAAATTTATTTTTCATAGTATAGGGTTGCGTTTTTTAGTTTGCTTTTGTATGACTAAAAAGCCATTGTAAAAAATCGGGTTCTGCAAAGGCAGAATCCCAACTGTTGTGATTGGCGTGCTCATAAATGCTCACGCGAGGTTTTGCTCCTGCATCTAGCATAGCTTCTGCCATTTGCAAGCTGTATGTAGGTTTTACTACATTATCATCAGCACCGTGAATTACCCAAAACGGAGTTTTTAGTGCGTAATCTTTTACCGATTCTGTGCTTCCGGCACCGCAAATTGCGATGGCAGCAGCAAAGGTATCCGGGTTACGCTGTACAATCTCATAGGTTCCCATTCCTCCCATAGAAAGACCGGCAACGTATACGCGTGACGTATCTATTTTTTCATCTTCAATAAAAGAATTGACCAATTCCGCAGCCATTTTTAAATGCGGAGTCGGTTTGTTTTCCGGATGAAAAGTAATGCCAATAGGATAGGTGCTACGATCTACATCTACATTTGCCCAATACGAATCTTTAGGACACTGCGGAAAAATCACAATCGCAGGAAAGGCATTGCGATTACCAGTATTTGTAAAAACGGAAGCGCCGTGGGTTAACTGACTTTGATTATCTGAACCACGTTCTCCTGCACCGTGTAAAAACAAGATTAGAGGGTACTGCTTGGTTTTATCGTAGTTAAGAGGATATTGAATACGGTATTGCAAACTGTCACCCGCGCTTTGGTAAACAGCTTTTTTAAAGCTGTTTTGCGCCAGTACAATTCCTGAATAGAGAAGCGTCACTAATATCGCAAATTGGATTTTCATAAATCTTTATTGTGGAATGGTGTAGTTGAAATTGAGTTTATCAAGACCGGCTTGTACCTGCTCATTCTGCATAAATAATTTCCAGAGTAAGCCGGAACGGTAATTTTCGATCATTATCAGAATAGGGCCTTGATCAATTGCTAAATAAGCTTCGGCAACAGCATAATTTTGTTGCGGACTGAACGCATCGTAAAAACCTGCAGGTCCTAGAAGTATATCATCAAGATTATTAAAACTGCGTAAGGCTGCCATTGATTCTTGTGGTGTATAGGGAAAAGAGCTTAATGCTGCCGTAGGCGAAATTATCCCGGTGTCATCACCCGGCCGATGCGCTTTGTAGCCTAAACTTCCGTTAGCATTAATTGTGTAACTCGCCGTAAGTCCCCAAAGATCTTGCCCGTAATCGCGCCATCCTAACGGATTTTCTACGCAATACGCATAGTTGCTCAGGGCGTGGTTTATAGTTGCAGTCTCATAATTCACATAGTCATCCGAAAGGCCAAATGGGTTTAATCCCAAATACGAATAATGTGCCCAAAAAAGCGGTCCACCGGTTTGCTCAGCTCCTGCATGTTTCACCTCAAGCGGATAGCCGTAAGCAACAGCGCTAGATTTGATAGTTCCGTTTAACGCCCAGCCTTCTGTATAAACTTCAGGTGTAATACTGAAGTGTTGAGAGGCGGCAGCTACTATATACGTAATTAGTGTCTCATTGTAGCCTTGCAATTTTAGGTTAATGGCAAAGTCGTTGTCAGGACTCCAATGCCAGTACAGTACATTTTCGCCTTGCGTAAACCAATTCCATTCTATACCATCAATTAAAGCAAAAGCTTCATCAGCTAAATTCTGTTCGTTAGCAGAACCTGTTTTAAAATATTCACCTACGGTAATCAAACCCTGAGCCAGAAAAGCTGTTTCTACCAAATCTGCACCATTATCCAGGTCAGAAAAAGGAATCACCGCTCCCGTACGGCCGTCTAACCAATGTGGCCAGGCACCGTGAAAACGATCTGCATTTTTTAGAAAATCAAGTACAGTTGAAAGTCGGTTGAAGGCTTCTGTTCTGGAGATAAATCCGCGCTCAATACCCACCAGAATTCCCATCATTCCAAACCCGGTACCTCCGGTGGTAACAATGTTTTCATCCTGAGAAGGATTCGCAGGAATGTAGCGCTCCCGAGCTGCTCCGGATTCTGAGTTTGCAAAATCCCAGAAATAGTTAAAAGTTTCTTTCTGAGTGAGATCCAGAAGTTCCGCATCAGTCAACTCTGGTTCTGGACTAGGGTTTTCACCCCCATTTCCTTCGTCAGGAGTTTCATTGGGGAGGTCAGCGACAGCATCGCTACTGTCACTTGAACATCCTAATAGGTTCAATACAAATACTATGTAGATTGAATATTTAATCTTCTTGGTTTTTTAAATACGGACTCTCAAAACCTAGTTTTCTAAGTCCGTCGAGTACTTCTTCGTTTTTCATAAACAGATCCCATAACAAACCGCTGCGGTAATTTTCAATCATCACCGGGATAGGTCCTTGGTCAATGGCAAGATAGCGTGGTAAATACCAGTCATCTTGCAAACTAAACGCATCATACGGACCAAACTTCCCAACAAGAGAATCCAGATCTGTATATAAATGCTTTAAAAAAGCTTTGCTTTCCTTAGGGGTGTAAGGCATAGACGATAGGGCAGCAGTAGGTGAGATCACACCAAGGTCATTACCCGGACGGTGCCCGGCATAGCCATTGATAGAATAACTTGAGGTCATTCCCCAGAGATCAGCACTATAACCTTTAAAGTCTTTAGGGTTCTCCAAAGCATACTCATACTGAATTTTAGCATGATTAACATTGAGCTTCCAGTAATCTCCATATTGATCAGAAAGCCCTTTTGGGTTTAAGCCCAAATACGAATAATGTGCCCAAAAAAGTGGACCAACAGGAGCATCGTCGTGCTTAAAATGATTCAATACTGTACGCATTCCGTAAGCAGTAGTGTCTTGAGCAATTTTACCGTCAACAGCCCAGCCTTTTTCATAAACAGCTTTAGTGATAGGGTGTGTAGGAGAAGCCGCAGCAAGCACATACATAATGAGCGCTTCGTTATAACCACCTACCGGGAAGTTCATCTTCCAGCCTACATTAGGCGACCAGTGCCAGTACAGCACATCTTCGCCTTGTGTATACCAGTCCCATTCAACTTCTTCCCACATTCTTTGAATTTGAGTAGCCAGAGCTTGTTCTTGCTCAGTACCGTCTTTGTAATATTCAGCAACGGTAAGCAATCCCTGAACCAGAAAAGCAGTTTCAACCAAGTCTCCACCGTCATCATATTTACTGAAAGGTTTCACTTTACCGGTCGTACCGTCTAGCCAGTGTGGCCAGGCACCATGAAAACGGTCTGCTTTATCTAAGAAATCAACCATTTTCTGAAAGCGTGCAAAAGCTGAATCTTTAGTTATAAACCCACGTTCTACACCGGCAACAATTGCCATCAAACCAAAGCCGGTACCGCCAATAGTTACTGTGTTTTTATCATCAGATGGATAAATGTCATCTAGATGAATACGCTCTGGAGCAAGTCCCGAATCTTTATTGGCACCATCCCAGAAATAATTAATGGTTTGTTTTTGTACCGAATCAAGCAGGCTTTCTTCATCATTAGAAGATGAAATCGGGGAAGTGTTTTGCACTTCCCGTTTTTCCGCTTTAGAGTCACGACCCTTACATCCTGGCAGGGATAAAAGAATCAATCCAATTAAAATATATCGCATAATTAGTTTTTACTCGATGATCGAGATTAAAATTTACAGAATTAGTATCCCGGGTTTTGTACCATTTCGGGAGTTTGCACTAACTGATTGTTAGGTATAGGAAACAACTCGTGTTTACCGGTGATAAAGGTTTTGCCATCAGCAGCCATTGCAGCTTCAGCCTGACCCG
This sequence comes from Leeuwenhoekiella marinoflava DSM 3653, assembly GCF_900129005.1. Classification (GTDB taxonomy): domain Bacteria; phylum Bacteroidota; class Bacteroidia; order Flavobacteriales; family Flavobacteriaceae; genus Leeuwenhoekiella; species Leeuwenhoekiella marinoflava. The sequence goes on from NZ_FQUN01000007.1 coordinate 22,856, forward strand.
TACGCACTAAATCAAACCAACGATCGTGTTCCATTGCTAATTCTAAACGACGCTCCGTCCAGATTGCTTGTCTCACTTCAGCTTGATCTGTAGCAGTAATAGCTGGTAATTCAACGCGAGTTCTAACCAAATTGAGAGGGGTAAGCGCAGCACTGCTTTGCCCAAGTTCGTTTAGCGCTTCAGCACGTATCAAAAGCACTTCAGCATAACGCAGCACTCTGATGTTCTTATCGCCGTCGCTTTGTCCTGCATTTGCAGAAGAGTAGGCTTTTTCACTATAGCGTGGGTTCTCTACACCAGCGTCAACTACACGACCATCAAACAAAGTTTCACCGGCAAATATGATCGTGGCATCGCGACGAATATCATCTCCTGCTTCGTTGAAAGCATCTTCCAAATTCTGGGAAGGCGTATTGAAGCCCCAGCCCCAGCCATTATCGCCACCACGAGCTCCTTGTACTTGAGAGTACTGTTGCACACCGTGTTGAGGGATTTCTCCACGTGCTTGAATTTCAAATAAAGAACCCGGACCATTTTCACCGGTTACCCTCCATACATTAGCATAGTTAGGATCTAAGCTGTACTGATTAGAAGTAATAACCGTGTTTGCCATATCAGCAGCCTCTTGCCATTTTTCTTGATACAAGTATACCTTAGCTAATAAGCCTTGTGCAGCACCCTTAGTTGCGCGGCCTAGCTCTGTGTTCGCATATTCGCTTTTAAGAGGAAGTGCGTCTATAGCGTCTAACAAATCTTGCTCGATATACTCATAGACTTCTTCAACAGGAGCACGCTCTACTAAACTGATTTCTTGAATAGGAATTGCTCCAAAAGAACGTACTAACCAGAAATAGTTAAGCGCTCTTAAGAATTTTGCTTCGCCAATAACACGAGCGCCAGGCACTGCTGTTTGACCTTCAAAAGTATTAGCTATTTCTATTGTTTGTGAAGCTCTACCAATGGTTTTGTACCAAATCGTCCACATAGCAGTTACTGAAACAGAAGATGAGGTGAAGTTCAATTCATCTAAAGCACGCTTGTCTGTACCGCTGTCTGTAGGCGAACTTCCTTTGTCTGAGTTATCAGAAATCATATCGGTGATTCCTAGGTAAGAGAATGCATAAGAAAACTCAGTATGCATCCCATAAACACCATTTACAAAATCAACGGGTTGATAATCTTCGCCGTCTTCGGCAACAGGATCTACAATATCTACTTCTTCAACAAAGTCATCACAGCTAATGAAGACGAGGCCTGTAAAAAGGCTAAATAGGAGTGTTTTATATATAAATTTCATAATGCTTTATTTTATAATTTGAAGTTCGCTCCAACAATAAATGAACGGGTGTTAGGATAAGCAGAAAGTTCTACACCTGTAGTTGTGGTAGGATCTCCATCTTGGTTTAATTCTGGAGTAAAACCAGAATAGTCAGTAAACATAAATGGATTCTGCAGGGTTACATATACACGCGCACTGTTTATGAATGAAGAGATTTCAGGAAGGGTGTATCCTACTGTAATGTTGTTGATTCTAAAATATGAACCGTCCTCAAGATAGTATGAAGATGCTTCTACATCACGGTCTGCACCGGGGTTCACATTAGTAGAGCCCGGTCCGGTCCATCTTTTGTTGAAGATTTCTTCTGAAATGTTTTCACCACCTAAACGGGTGTTGTATAAACCGTTGTAAACTTTGTTACCTCCAACACCAAAACCAGAAACACTTAAGTCGAAGTTTTTGTAGTTGGCTCCTATGTTAATACCGTAGTTGTAAGTAGGGATATAAGATCCGAAATACTTTTTATCACGATCATCAATTAAACCGTCTCCGTTTTGATCTTTGTAGCGTAAGTGTCCGGGAGCAGCACTTACTAATGAAGGATTGCTTTCAATCTCTTCTTGTGTTTGCCATACACCGTCTGCTTCATACATCCACCAGGCAAAAATAGGTTGCCCTTCTGCAAGACGTTTGGTAATACGCCCGTTACCTAAATCACCACCTATAGCACCGTCATAAGCCGGTTTTACATTTTGAACGCGGTTTTTATTGGTTGAAAGGTTTACGCCAATATTATAACTAAAGTCTGATCCTATCTGATCTCTCCAGTTTACCAAAAATTCAAAACCAGAGTTAGAGATTTCAGCTGCTTCATCAAAGAAGTTACTGCTGTACTCAGAATTTAATAAAGGGCGTACGCTTAAAATCGCATTCGTATTCAAACGGTTATAATAGTCAATAGTACCAGACAGTTTACGGTTGAATAAAGCAAAGTCAAAACCAGCTTCAAATTCTTCAGTTACCTCCCAAGAAAGCGGAATTGCCGGAGTACCTAAAGCTGCTCCTACAATTAGACTCTGTGAAGGTCCAAAAACATAATTGGTATTGTTGCTTCCTGCTTCTGCATTAATAGACTGTACGTTAAAAGGAATTGCCTGGTTACCCAATTTACCCCAACCGGCGAAGAATTTTAAATTATCCAGAACGCCGTTATCTTCCATAAAGGCTTCGTTGGTCATCGTCCAACCTAAACTTACCGCAGGGAAATAGCCAAAGAAGTTGTTCTCACCTGTGGCAAAATCACTGGTACCATCACGTCTGATAACTGCACGCACGTAATAACGCTGATCGTAGTTGTATTCTACACGACCAAAGTATGATTGTAGATTAGTACTTTGGTAGGTATCTCCGGTAACATTGTCATTAAAGAGCTGACTCGTTCTTAAGTTTAAGTTACGCAGGTTACGCTCTGGTCTTACATCATAAGCCTGAGCCTCGGTAAACTCACCTCCTTCATAGTTTTCACGGCTAATACCTAAAGTAGCAGAAAGGTTGTGCTCATCAAATGACTTATTGTATGTTAAGAAACTTTCAATATTCCATCTATACGATTCTAGGCGTCTAATTGTGTATGAGTTATTAGCAAATTCTGTAGAAACACCATCTTCGTCAGGGACTCTTCCTGCTTCAAATTGAGCTTCTGTACGATTAGGATTTGCATTCAACCACTGATCTCTAATGTCATTATAAGTTTTCTTAGTAGAGTAAAATTTTGTTGCTCCAAAACGGGTGGTTAACATTAAATCTTCGTTAATATCAAACTCTGCGGCGATTTGTCCCTGAAGACTGGTAGTGTTGATTTGCTCGTCTTCATAATATACCTGAGCAACCGGGTTCCCGTGTGAGTTCAATCTTCCTAAAGTCTCGCCCGGTTGTGTAGTAAAACCTACAACTCCGGTGTTTTGATTCACAAATGATTGTCCAAAACGGCCATTGTCATAACGTACCGGTACTAAAGGGGACTGGCGGTATGCCGTACTGAAAGATCCAAAAGGTTTTGGATTTTCATTGGTATAGGCAACGTTTAGGTTTTGTATAATGCGTACACGATCATTAAATAAATGATAGGTGTTGTTACTACGAATAGTACCTCTGTTATATTCTTGACCTTCTAAAATTCCTTTTTCTTGATACAGGTTGTAGCTCAAGAAGTAATCTATATTTTCCCCTGCTCCAGAAACTGAAAAACTGTTGTTGTTTATCGTACCGGTTTGTAGCAATTCATCATACCAGTCTGTATTATACCTCTGGTTGTCTTGAAGAAGAAAACCTCCGTTAGCAGCACTTTCTTCATTAAAATATTGCGTGTACTGCTGCGCGTTTGCCATTTTAAGTGGATTTAAAATGGTTTTTGCACCGTAGTAAGATTCAAATGAAAATACTGTTTTACCCTGTTTACCTCGTTTGGTAGTAATCAGAATAACCCCGTTTGCAGCACGAATACCGTAAATGTTTGCATAAGAAGCCCCTTTCAAGAAATCGATAGATTCAATATCATTAGGGTTGATACTGGTAATATCTGTTAACGGCTGACCGTCTACAATATACAAAGGAGATCTACCTCCTTCTGCAGTACCCAAACCACGCATTAAAACGGTAGGAGTAGAACCGGGAGCATCGTTTGCGATAATGTTTACACCGGCAACTTTACCTTGCACAGAAGTCAATGCTGAGGTCGCAGGTTGTTTTGTAATCTCTTCATTATCTACAGATACAATAGCACCAGTAATGTCAGATTTTTTCTGATTACCATACCCTACAACAACCACTTCGTCAAGTTCGCTTGACTGATCTTGCAACACAATGTTATAAGTAGCGTCATTAGTTATAGAAAACGTTTGAGCTTCGAATCCTAAATACGTAACACGTACTTGATCTCCTTCTAAAACGTCTAGAGAAAAGTTTCCGTCAAAATCGGTAACAGCGTAGTTGTCTTTATCAACAACTTTTACTTCTGCTCCCGGTAACGGTACATCACGGGTATCTGTAACAGTACCCGAAACTGTTTTGGTATCCTGTGCAGTTACTCCAAAAGTAACAAGTGACAGCAATAACAGAAAGGTTATTTTAAGTTTCATACACACTAATATTTGAATTGTTTTTGTTGATTTTCGGGGTCAATATAGCAGAGGATTTAGTTAATAGAGGTACATAAAAAATACATCAGATTGTTAAAAAATATTAAAACACTGATAAACAAACTTTTACTTTTGTTAAAAATATATTATAACGTTTTCGTTAAAGCCTTTGATGTAGTAATGAGAAAGTATTAAAGCGTTAAAATAGACGTTGAAGTATGAGGATTTAATAATTTTTGATGAGGTATTTTGATAAATTCTTACCGCTGCTTAGGTCTAATTTTTTGCGTAATCGGTACCGATGAATTTCTACTCCACGAACAGAAATTGCCATAAGAGGAGCGATTTCTTTTGTGCTTAAATTCATTTTTAAGTAGGCACATAACTTCAAATCTTTCGAACTTAAATCAGGATGATTTGCTAATAATTTTTGGAAGAAATCATTGTTGATTTCTTTAAATGTAGTTTCAAAGACCTTCCAGTTATCTTTAGCATCAATGATGTGATTGATTTTATTTTGAATGCTGGCTACCTTTTTAGGATTTCCCCCTTTATCTTTTACATCATCTAGCTGATTTTTTATATCTATTAAACTGCTGTTACGTTTCGCAGCCATATAGGTTGTATTAGCGAGCTCTTTACGCTTTGTGTTAATCTCTTCTAATAAGTTATTGCGCTCAGCAAGTTGGTTTTTATGTTCTTGTTCTTTTATTAAGCGTTGTTCAAGCTCTTTACGGTGTTTGTTTAGTTTTTTCTTATTGATCCACGCAATCAGAAATATGATGCCAAAAAGCAACAGAATGTAAATTACAATCATCAGATTTGATAGATACCAGGGTCTGCTGATGATAAACTGCAATACTAAAGGGGTGTTGCCTCTCGTTCCATTTATCAAAGGCCAAATCTGTAGTTTATAGCTTCCTGCCTGTAAATTTTGAAAACTTAAATTTCCGTCAAAGTGCCCTTCAGAACCATTAGAAAGTATATAGTAAAAGTTAGGTTTGTGTAATGCAGGGGCAGCGATGTCAAAGTTAATTTTGGAGGACTCTTTAAATGAAATCTCATAAATAGAAGCAGAGATATCAAGCCTTTTACTCGCTGTGCTAAGCCTACTCAACAGAGGCTGTTGTAGTTTTCCGTTGTGATTGTCTTTATTGAGTTGTGCTAGGTTGAGTTGTCCAAAACCTTCATTAAGCGTAATGAGATAGAGGCTATCGTTTCGTTTAATGATGTTCTCGTAGTTTTTAATAGAACGACTTTCTAATACCGGCTCGTAAATAAAAAGGCTGTCTTTGCTAAAATTAGTATAGATTAATCCATTATCATTTCGGTTTTTAAACCAGTATGCATCTTCCTGTTGGCTTAAAAGGGCGTATGAAGTATAATCCTTCAAATCTTCAAAAGCTTCCAGGTCTTTGCTAATACGGTTGTAACGGTACCAGTTTCCTGCATTGTAAAAAGCGGTTTCACCGGCAATATGATGTATAGTTGTTTTATATGCATTCAACTGAGGATGCTTGGCGTACTGCTGTTTGTTGGTAAGTTTGGTTTCAGAAAGGTCAAGATCTGCAAAATAGAATCCTTTATATGGATGAGCTGCCCACAAATGATTTTTATCTTCAAAAATAACATGTTCTACAGGTGCACCACCAGCTTCAAATAATGGTTCGTTTATAAGGGTGTTATTGATGAATTCATATTGGCGTAGGCCATTGTAAGTGCTGTTTAGATACGTATTTGTTTGAGGAATTTGAGTGAGGTTGTAACTTCCGGATACTCCGGAAACTAAACTGAGCGTATCCTTATCGAGTTGAAAGAGTCCCAGATTGTGATTTACAAACAATTCTTCTCCTATTGTGGTAAAACTCCACACCTGCCCTTGAGAGCCGGGAATGAAGAATAGTCCGTCATCTGTGATTCTATGTACACCGGTGTTGCTGCCCACATAGTAGTTGTTGTTAAAGAAAACAATATCATAAACTGCACCTAGTTGGCCACTATTATCTAAAAAATATTGAATAGGAGCATCTGGTATTACTGCATCTATGCCATTATCAAGACCTATCCATATTTTATCTCCGGCTTTATGCAAGGACAAAACCGTATTGTTTTGTAAACCATTTTGTCTAAAATGATTTTTAAAGTTCTGGGTCTTGGGATTGTAGTAAAGTATTCCGCCTTTAACGGTGCCAATTACTAGAAGATCTTCAGAAATCGGCTGAATTTTATTCAACTCATTAGTCGCTAAAAACTGATTAAGAGCTGGGCTTCCCCAAGCATTCAAGTATCCATCTTCAAAACTAAAGATTCCTTTTCTTCGGGTTCCTGCAAGTAGTTGGCCGTTAGTAGATGCCAGTTCAATAATTGAACTGTTGTTATGTGTGTTATCTGTTACGGCGCTAAAATTTTCTTTATTGAAACTATAAACTTTTCCATCATTAGAACCTAAATATAGCTGATTCTGATAGAGCCCCATTGTGGTAATTATAAAGTCAGGCTGAAACGCTTTTATAGTATTTTCTTCATAACGGTATATCTTACCAAATGATCTAAAATACACGGTATTACCTACTGAAGTTATTTGCCAGAATTCTTCATTTTGAAAGGTGGTATCAATAAGATGTGTGAGTGAAGTGTAGCGCAAATCACCCAGTCGTGTTTTAGTCCAATACCCAAATTCTTCATAAGAGCCGGTATATATACGATTACCTAGACAGTAAACTGAGCGTACAATAGTTTGATTGGGTAAGGTGAAAACTTCCCAACGTTGACCATCAAAGCGCAATAAGCCCTCATTGTTGGCAGCATATAAAACGCCATCCACATCACTACTCAACCCCCAGTTTTGACTCGCCGCATTATACATATTACTACTGTAATTTGTCACAGGCGGAAAAAAATTTTGCGCACTGGATGAGCTTGTAGCAAAAAATAGGATCAGGCAAAGAGCACTTCTTAATATAAAATGTAAAGACATGTGTCTGTGTGTATTTTACGACAACGGTTGCAATAGTAATTAACTAAAAGTAATGTAAAGTAAATCGCGGCTTAGGTATTGCAAAAGTATTAAAAGCTAAACAAGTTTTTTAAACTTTAAGTGCATACTAACAAGCAATTCTTAGAATAGATACCGTTAAACGGTTTTTTCTTCAATAGCGGGAATAGTACTCAGGCGTTGTGAATTTAAAATAGCGATGAGCAGCAGACCAAATAACGTGAGCATCAAATATGGGAAAGCAACACCTTGATCAATTAAAAAACCTATAAGCAAAGGCGCAAGCGCAGTACTCAAAATCATTCCCATAGAAAACAAACTGTTTACCGCTCCTAGTTTTGCAGTACCATACACTTCAGCTAAGACTGCAGATTTTACTGTACCGGCAACACCTGTGCTTATGCCGGTCATAATAAGGAATATAAGAGCGCCTAAAATGCTGTCCATAAAAGCAAAAGGTAAAAGTCCTAAAGCTTGTGGAATCAAGAAAAACCGATACAGTTTTTTTGCGGTAAATTTATCAACCCAAAGTCCGCCAATGACAGACATAATAAAACGAGTTACCGCATAGCCTGTAAAAAATGCTGCGTAAAGCGACACAGACCAACCCTTTTCTTCAACAAAAGTATATTGGTATAAAAACACGGCGGTAGAAGTAAAACTCAGCATAAAGGTAGAAGGCATCAAAACAGAAAAGCGCTTGTCTTTTATAATACCGCCAAAATCTTTAGCAAGGGTTTTAAAACTCGGTTTTTTAGCTACCTGCGACTCTTCATCAAAATAGCTGAGATTTCTAAAAGAAAAAACAATCAGACAGACGATCAGGAAGGCTGCACTGGCCTGTGCTGCAATTTCAAACCCAAAAGCAATGATAATCGTTGTAATGCAAATGGGGAAAATAGCTTCTCCCATAGGGAATCCCAGAGCAGCAACGCTGAGTGCTTTACCGCGATTTGTACCATAATAGCGTGACATGACTGTCTGACTGATGTGACTCATCATACCCTGACCGGTAAGCCGCAAACCGATCATCGCCAGAATTAGTAAGCCGATGTGATACGGTGAAAAACTCAAGATCAAACATGAAAGAATCAAGCCTGTAAAATTGAGCAGAACCACTGTTTTAACCGGTTTATGATCTATCGTATGCCCAACTGCAATAAGTATAACTGAAGCGATCACAGTACCCAACGCGTAAATGCTTCCAAAAGTTCCTTCAGAAATAGCAAAGGTTTTTACGAGCTCGGGTACATAAAGCGAGATCAAAAAGGTCTGCCCAAAACTGGAAAGAAAGGTGAGCGCCCATCCAAAACTAACCGTTCTGAAATTAGATCTTAAAAACTGAACGAGACTCTTCAACGTTTTGGGTTTAGATTAAAACTGAGTTTGAAGCTGCAAAATTAAGAAACACTTTAAGCCTAAACGCTTTACCTAGTGGCTTCTTTTCAATTTTTAAGAAATACGTATTTTTAGTATTGAAAATCAATAGGTTGGTGATTATGGGTTAATTATAACATTTGCACCCTTTTAAGAGAATTAAGAAGGTGAACATTGTACCAGCAGTGCTTTTTCGAGTATTGCTTTAGCTGGAATGATCAATTAAAAGATAGACATGCATTTTATAAAATATTCTAAGTATACTAGTATTTACCGTTTTGTTTTCGGTATATAATTTCGCAGATTTTAAAAAGAAAAAACAAGCGCACGTTTAGACCCTCAGACCTGGCGATACATCCACAAACCATTGAAATCTATATACTTGAAGACGTAAATCCAAAAATGATGATTTTAGATGTTTCTGGAGTTATAAAAAAGGTCTATGAACTTGATGACGATGATTTTGCGCAGCCTGAAGGAATAACCTTTAGTCCAGATGGGCGCCTCTTTATTTCTAACGAAGCGCACGGCGGTACAGCAAATATTCTGGAGGTTGAGCTTGACTAGTTCTTCTTATAATTAGTAAAAACTATGCAGATAATAGAATATGTAGATCATCTGGGGAAGATCAATTCTTAACCCAATGATAAAATGCAAGGCTATTATGTATTCTCGTTTTTTACTTTTTTTGTCACAAGCACATACCAGATGCAAAGGCAAATTTTACAATACAGTGATCAGGAGTTGCAGCAGCTGCTTCGCGAAAACCCAAAAAAGGGTTTTGACCGTGTTTTTGAATGCTACTGGAAACGCCTTTTTAGCTATGCTTACCAGATCTATGCAGATGATACTATTTGTGAAGATATCGTGCAGGAAGTTTTTGTAAGTCTTTGGGAAAAACTAGAGAATACAACGATCATAAACCTCGAAGGCTATTTGTTTAGAGCGGTAAAATATAAAGTGTTTACGCACCTGCGAGATTTAAAATTTACACAAGACCATCAGGATATTCTCGATGAGATCGCAATGCCTTCGCGCGCCGAAACGAATCTTGATTATAATGATTTTGAAACTTTGGTGCACCGGGAGATTGATAGACTTCCGCCCAAGTGCAGAACTGTTTTTATGCTCAGCAGATTTGAAGAAGTCTCTAATGCAGAAATCGCAGAAAAACTCAATATTTCCATCCGCACAGTTGAGAAACATATTAGCGATGCGCTAAAGCATTTAAAATCAAACCTTCCTGTGCGAGAGCTCTCGCTCATTATTACCTTAATGTTTCAATAATGTAAACAGATAAAAACGTATTTAAACAAATTATTAAATGCGATTTTAATACTACGTGTGTAGGAGACAAAAGGAGACTTACTTGTAAAAGCAAGATATTTTGACTCAAGAAGAACTCCTGGCATTAGCTGAAAAACAACGTCTGGGCACTGCTACAAAAGAAGAACAAGACGTACTGCATACCTTTGTTGACAAACTTCAGCAAATAGACCTAAAGGCAAACCCTAGTGACCAAAACCGGTTGCGTATTCTAAAAGGTATTGAAGCCAAAATAAAAACAGAGTCAAAAACCGGGCTGAATTATAAACGCCTGTTAACGTATGCGGCCATTTTTATAGGACTCTTGAGTATCGCTTCGTTGAGTACTTATGTATTCGGAACGCAGTTAATCACGGAACAAACAGGAAAGGGGGAAAAGCGCACTCTTGCCCTTGCCGATGGTTCTAGCATCATTTTAAATGCGAATTCTAAAGTAATATACTCTGAAGATTTTACGCAAAACCGCCGGATAGAGCTACAAGGGGAAGCGTATTTTGAAGTACACCGCGATACGCTACATCCGTTTACCATCACTACGGGTCTAGTACAAACTCAGGTACTGGGCACCACTTTTAATATCAATTCTTATGAAGCAGATGAAGTGACCGTAAGCGTAAACAGCGGTAAAGTAGCGGTACATCATACAAAAACAGATGAAAAGGTTTATTTGACCAAAAATCAGCAAGTGCTTTTTAATGCTTTAGATGCTTCTGTTCAGGCAGAGGTAAACAGTGAAGATCAGATGGCTTGGACTAAAAATATCATCGCGCTAAATAATACAACCTTAATAAAAACTGCAGGCATATTAGAAAACTGGTACGATGTGAAAATTGAGTTTGAAGACACGTCAATTGAAGGACTCAGAATCACCGGAAAATTTAAAGAAGAACCACTAGAGACGGTACTGCAGAGTATTGCGCTCATCAATAATCTTAAAATAGACACCTTAACTCAAAAACACTTTGTTATCCGAAAAAAACACTAAAATCCATTAAAAAACCCATCGCTGCTGTAACAGCAATGGGCCGAATTTAAATAAGACTACAAATCCATAATCATAGCCATTATTAAAATGAAAACTAAACTACAAATTTTGAGAAAGTTTCACTTTCGAAAATTAAACTTTTTAGCGGTTTTGCTGCTTTTTATAAGTACCGCTGCAAGCGCTACAACACGGCATCAATCCTCAGAAGAGGTTTTTGTTACCACACGTCTTCAAGACGCACCGCTTAAAGAGGTTTTTGCTGCCCTTGAAGAACAAACCGATTTTACCTTTGTCTTTGACAGCACACTTCTTAAAAATGCAGCATCGGTAACACTCGTAGTAAATGAGACAAGACTTAGTGCGGCTTTAAAACAGATTACTGCACAAACAGGACTTTCCTTTACACAAATCAACAATACCATTACCGTGGTTAAAAGTGCAGCGCAGCAACAGGTTTCTGGAGTCGTTACCGATAAGGAAGGCGTGCCATTGCCCGGAGCTACAGTGATGGAGCAGGGTTCCAATAACGGAGTTACCACCGATTTTGATGGAGTTTTTAACCTTTCTGTAGGGACTAATGCCACATTAGAAGTGTCTTTTGTAGGTTTTGAAACACAAACCGTGGCTGCAAATCTGGGAATTAACATCACCATTGTTTTACAAGAAAATGTAAATGCACTCAATGAAGTGGTAGTAACAGCTTTAGGGATTAAGCGCGAAGAGAAGCGTTTGGGTTTCTCCCAAGCGACCATTCAATCTGACAATCTTGCACAGGCTGTGCCATTAAACTGGTCTTCCGGATTAAAAGGAAAAGTAGCAGGATTAAACATTGTGTCTTCAGGTTCTGGCCCGTTAAATTCTCAGCAAATTACGCTGCGCGGAAATAACTCCTTAAATCCTAACGGAAACAATGCACTTATCGTGGTTGACGGCGTACCGGTAAATAATGAAATGACCACTTCAGGTTCTTCAGCAAGTTATATTGGTGAAGATTCTCCAATAGACTACGGGAATTCTATTTCTGATCTCAATCTAGATGATATCGAAAGTGTTACCGTATTAAAAGGCCCTGGGGCAACGGCCCTTTATGGAAGTCGTGCTGCTAATGGAGCTTTAATCATTACTACAAAATCTGGTAAAAAAACCACAGGCCTTGGACTTACCTACACGTCAAGTGTTAACCTTGATGTTATTCAGCGTTGGCCAGATTGGCAATACGAATACGGGCAGGGTACCGGAAAAAGTTTTAATGAAGATGGTGATCCGTATTACTCATATGGAGGATCTGAGGACGGTAATAATACGGGAAGTACCAGTAGTGCATGGGGCCCGCGTTTTGATGGTCAGGAGTACTTTCAATACGATCCTACTATAGAAGGACAATCGTTAGAGCGCCAGCCTTGGAGAGCATACAAAGATAACCGTAAAGATTTTTGGCGTACCGGTGTGACATTTACTAATAACTTATCACTGCAAGGAGGTAGTGATAAGGGATCGATGCGTCTCTCGGTAGGGCATTCTAAAAATGAATGGATTATGCCAAATACCGGTTACGAACGTATTACTGCGTCGATAAATTCTAATTATCAGATTTCTGAGCATATCAAAATAGGCTCGGTAGTAAATTACAACAACCGCAGCAGTGATAACCTGCCGAGTACCGGCTACAATAACGGTTCTATCGCTTACTTTATGATTTTTCAAAATCCTAATGTTAATCTCGATTGGTTGCGCCCTATCTGGAAAGATGGTCAGAATCAAATAGATCAATTAAGACCTTTTAGTTCGTATATAGATAATCCTTTTTTAATTGCTTATGAAGCAACAAATCCACTTGCCAGCAGTCAGATCGTAGGGAATGTATTTACCAATATAGACTTGGCTCCTAATCTCGATTTGATGTTGCGCGCATCGCTCAATACCTACAATCAAGACCGGGAGCAAAAACGCCCGTATAGTATAAACAGATACGCACAGGGGTATTATGAAGCTCAGGATATCTGGAAACAAGAGGTAAATACAGACTTTTTGTTAAACTATAAAAGTCAGTTAAACAGTAAAATAGGACTTAATGCTTCAGTAGGAGGTAATGCAATGGATTATAAATACCGAAGAACAGATGCTTCGGTAAATGGTCTTGTGGTGCCAGAGGTTTATAAACTTGCAAATGGTGTGAATAATCCAATTGTAGCTACTTATGATCGTAATAAAAAAGTAAACAGTTTATACGGGCTGGTTTCACTTTCTTTGGAAAACAAATTGTTTTTAGATTTGACTGGTAGAAACGACTGGTCTAGCACTTTACCTAAGGTTAATAACTCATTCTTTTATCCTTCAGCGAATGCCAGCGTTATTCTTTCCGAAATTTTTCAGCTTCCTAAAACGGTAGATTATTTAAAATATCGTTTTTCGTTTGCCGAAGTAGGTAATGATACCGCTCCTTACAAAACCAGTAAATATTACAGTCAGAATGCTTTTCCAAGTTCAGCAACTGTTCCGTTGACACTTTATAATGGGAACTTTAAGCCGGAAATCACAACCAGTTATGAGACTGGTATTGAAGCACGCTTATTAAAAAGCAGATTGATTCTTGATGCAACCGTTTATGAAACACTGACCAAAAATCAGATTATTTCAGTGCCTTTAGATATCACCACGGGATTTAGTTCTGGAGTTTTAAACTCGGGCGAGGTACGCAATCGTGGAGTGGAATTAACGCTAACCGGAAAAATTATTGAGGCTCCAAAGTTCAAGTGGAGTAGTACCTTAACGTTCTCCCGCAACTGGAATAAAGTAATGGAACTGGCAGACGGGATTGACGGTCAGCAGGAAATAGGTTCAGGAGGTAATGCAACTTTGCTCGCAAAAGTAGGAGGTACCACCACGGCGATATACGGTTATGGTTTTGTGCGTTCTCCAGAAGGTGAAATAGTTTACGACAATGGCGGCTTACCGGCCTACCCCGATGAAATTCAATATATAGGTGATGCCAGCCCAGACTGGAAAGCTGGTTTGTATAACAGTTTTAAACTGGGACCGGTGACTTTAAATGTGATGTTAGATGGTCAATATGGTGGAATCATCTATTCGCAATCACATCACAAATTAACGCAGCAGGGAAAATTACGTTCGACCTTTATGGGGCGTGAAGAAGGTGTTATCGTAGGTGATGGAGTTGTACTGAATGATGACGGGACTTACAGCCCTAACACTACAGAAGCAATAACTCCAGACTGGTATAATCGTTATTATCGTAGAGCCAATGTAGAATCAAACTCTTTTGATGCTTCATTCTTAAAGCTTCGAGAGGTAAGTCTGCAATATGCTTTTCCAAAAAGATTGTTGGGTAACAGTGGTATCACTGCTCTTAATGTATCTGTGTTTGGAAGAAATCTGGCAACCGTTTCAGACTTTCCTATTTATGATCCTGAAACTGCCGCTTTAAATGGAGATACTATTCTTCCCGGTATTGAAATGGGGCAAATGCCTTCTCCTGCAACCTATGGTTTTAATCTAAAAGTAAATTTATAATTCACTAAGATGAAAAAAATAAAAACACTCATTACCGGTCTGAGCTTCCTGATACTTTTAACTGCTTGTACCGCAAATTTTGAAGAAGTTAATGAAGATCCTAACCGCATTGCAGCAATTAGTCCGGGTACTTTAATCAATCCCATAATTTACGGTCTGTCTAGTCATAATGCGGGTCGCGCACATGCTATTACTTTTGATTTGATGCAAGTTACATTACCGTTTCCAAGCGTTTCAGGAGGTTTGCACCGGTATGACGTAAGTCAGAATATAGGGAACTCATCCTGGTATAATTATTACAAATGGCTCAATAATATAAAAGAGATGGAATTGGCTTCAATAGAAGCTGAAGATCCTAACTATCAAGCGATAGCGTTGACACTTAAAGCTTGGTGCTATTCTAATCTTACCGATCTTTTCGGCCCCGTACCTATGACTGAAGCTGTGAATGGTGAAGCAGGTAATTTTTATCCCACTTTTGATAGTCAACAAGTAATTTATGAGACTATTCTAGCAGACTTAGAACGTGCAAATACACTATATGACTCTGGTTTAGATATGATATATGCAGATGATATCCTTTTTCATAATGAGCCTGCCTTGTGGCAAAAGTTTACAAACTCCCTGCATATGCGTTTGTTACTCCGAATTTCCAACCGTAATGAGACGAATGCGTTTCAGAAGTTGACAGCTATGATTAATGCACCGGAAACTTATCCTGTATTTGAAAGTACGACGGAGTCTGCAATTTTGCAAGTGACTGGGGTGACTCCTAATATTTCTCCATGGGGACGTCCACAGGATTTTCCATTGGGTTCAAAGATGGCTTCTTTCTTTATAGATAATTTAAACGAAATGGAAGATCCCAGAAGGCCTGTAATCCAGACTATGGCGCAAGATTTAAACAATGTTTCCATTGGTTACAAAGGCATCCCTAGTGCGTACACTGGATCCGAATCTCAGTTTGAATACAATGCAAGCTCTTTAAACCGCCAGCAGGTAGAAAACCCAATGCAGATTTTTTTACTTACGTATGCTGAGGTAGAATTTATTAAAGCAGAAATGGCCCAGCGCGGTTTTATAAGTGATGCAAAACAGCATTATGAAGCAGGTGTAACTGCAGCAATAGAGCAGCTTGAAGCAGAGATTACACCAGATTATTTTGAAAACGCTGCGGCTGCCTATGATGGGAGCTTAGCGCAAATTCTATTGCAAAAATATTATGCGCTTTATTTTGTAGACTATCAGCAGTGGTTTGAGTATCGCAGAACGGGTTTACCAGAATTACCTCGTACAGAGGCCATGCTTAATGATGCACGTATGCCTTCTCGTTTTTTCTATCCGTCAGATGTTCAAATAAGCAATCAGGCAAATTATAAACAAGCATTAGATTTACTGGGAGGCCCAGATAATATCAACACCAAAGTCTGGTGGGATAACGAATTGAATTAAACCTAATTTAAGATGAGAAATTTAAAAGTAGCTGCTTTGGGTTGTATGCTTACGATGAGTCTAAGTGCTCAAGAGCAGGCGAAAGGGATTGTTTTTGAAGATGCGAATGCAAACGGAAAAAAAGACCGTAATGAAAAAGGTATTGCTCAGGTCGCCATAACTAATGGAGAAGATGTGGTGCTTACCGATAGTAAAGGAAATTACAAACTTCCACTTGTTGATGGTCAAACACTCGCTGTTATTAAGCCTTCAGGATATAAGCTTCCGGTAAATGATAAAAACTTACCACAATTTTATTACAGTTACAGACCTGAAGGATCCCCGGAATCAAAATTTAAAGGTATCTCACCTACCGGAAAACTTCCAAAATCTGTAGACTTTGCATTGCTATCTTCAACAGAAGCTGAAGAATTTACTGCTTTGATTTTTGGAGATCCGCAACCCTATACGCAGGAGGAAGTAGATTTTTTTGCTAAAGGTGTAGTAGCTGAGGTAGCAGGTATTCAAGATGTTGCTTTTGGATTGAGTCTTGGCGATCTCGTGGGTAATGATTTAGACCTTTTTAATCCGTATATTGATGCAATAGCTGATGTAGGCTTACCGTGGTTTAACCTGATGGGGAATCACGATATGAACTTTGATGCCGAGAGCGATGCATTCTCTGATGAAACCTATGAGGCTCATTTTGGCCCGGCTAATTATGCATTCAATTACGGTAAAGTTCATGTGATTGTTTTAGATGATATTTTGTATCCGGATCCGCGTGACGGTAAAGGCTATTGGGGCGGTTTTCGCGATGATCAGTTGCGTTTTGTAGAAAACGATTTAAAATTGGTTCCCAAGGATCATCTTATTGTTTTGGCTTTTCATATTCCGTTAAGCGAGCCGGAAGGAGACCCTTTTAGAGATGCAGACCGGGAGCGCTTGTTTAAAGCACTTCAGCCTTTTGAAAATACACTGTCTTTATCTGCGCATACACACATTCAACGTCAGGACTTTTTCGGTAAAGATGAGGGCTGGTTAGGCGACAAGCCCCATCACGAGTATAATGTAGGTACAACATCAGGAGACTGGTATTCCGGTAAATTGAATGAAAGTGGTATTCCGGTTTCTACGATGCGTGACGGTACACCTAAGGGCTACGCGTTTATTCATTTTAAAGGTAATAGTTATGAAGTAGATTATAAAGTAGCGGGTAAACCCAACGATTTCCAAATGGAGGTTTTTGCACCTAAAGTTGTGGCTCAGGGCAGAAATACAAAGGCAGGTATTTATGCGAACTTCTTTATGGGGCGGGAAGGCGATACGGTTGAGTATCGAATAGATAATGGGGAGTGGAAACCCATGCAATATGTTCAGGAACAAGATCCTTCTTACGAACTTATGGTTTATGAGTGGGATACGACCGAAGAATTAATGCCGGGGAGACGCTCGAGCAATCCTGTTGTAAGTACTCATTTATGGCGTGGAAGCATTCCTGCTAAATTAAAAAAAGGAAGCCATACGGTAGAAATACGCGCGACTGATCAGTATGGTAAAACGCATACCGGTTCAACAAAATACCGTTTAGAATAGTATTAAGAATGCTTGTTTCGAGGGCCTGCCCACCTTCATCAATAATCTCGGGTGGGTCCTTTTTTTATAAAGTATTCACATTAAAACATGACTATCCATTAAATTAGAGCTTATGAAAAACGTACTTTTAGGATTAGCAATAGCAGTATTTACACTTAATGCTTGCAAATCAAAAACAGAAGAAAAAGAGCCTATGCCAGTTAAAGAAGAACAAGTAACTATTCAAGTCCAAGGGCATCGCGGGGAACGCGGCAATCTGCCTGAAAATTCGATACCGGCGTTTTTAGGGGCGTTGCGTAAAGGAGTAGACGTGTTAGAACTGGATGTGGTGATTTCAAAAGATAAGCAAGTCGTGGTAAGTCACGAACCCTACATGTTGCCTTTGTATATGCTGACTCCTGAAGGTGATTCTATTCCTAACGAAGAAGAAAAGAAGTACAATTTGTACAAAATGAACTACGCCGAAATCAAACAATTTGACGGAGGTTCTAAGGGGAATGTACGCTTTCCGGAGCAACAGAAGATGAAGACGTATAAACCTTTATTAAGTGAGGTTTTTGATACGGTTGCAGCAACTATAAATAAGGAAGTCTTAAAGCCGGTGAAATTCAACATCGAGATCAAGTCAGTAGAAGAGGAGTACGATATCTTTCAACCGAAGCCTGAAGCATTTGTAGATCTGGTGATGCAGATAATACAAGACAAGAATATGCAAGAGCATGTCAATGTGCAGTCCTTTGATCCAGCAATTTTAGAGGTGATGCATCAGAAGTATTCAGACATTGAACTGGCGTATTTAGTAGGTGAAAACACCTATGCTGAAAATAAAAAGAACCTCACATTTAAACCAGAGATTTACAGTCCGTATTATAAATTACTCGATTCAACTGAGGTTTCCAGAATTAGAAAAGACGGACTGCAAATCATTCCGTGGACGGTGAATAATCCAGAAGATATAGAGGCGGTTATCAAACTAAAGGTTGATGGCATCATCACCGATTATCCGGAGCGGGTGATTGAGAAGTTAGAGCACTAAGCGGGTTCAATCCATTTTTAAAGCCGAGTATTTTATAAAAAAATAACTTGCAATAAATAATAGGCAGGTTTACATCTTGCGTTTAAATTAAACTCTCCGTGCAGCTGGAAGAACTGAAAATACATACCGCAAATCTTACCGATCAAAAGCTCTTTTATACGGAAATTTTGAGGCTAGAAATTATAGCAGAATCCGGCAATGCAGTTTCTTTTAAAGTAGGAAAATCTGTTTTAAAATTCGAATATCGCGATGCAGCCACACCGTATCACTTTGCGATTACTATTCCTGCAAATAAAGAAAAAGAAGCCCTTAGCTGGCTTAAAGAACGGGTTGATATTCTCAAAAATGATAGTAACAGCATTCAGGAGTTTAAGAACTGGAACGCAAAGGCTATTTATTTTTACGATGCAGATCAAAATATTGTCGAGTTTATTGCCCGCAATAATCTGAAGAATGACGCAGATGAAGTATTTGACCAAAACTTGTTGCTAGAGCTATCAGAAATAGGTTTACCTACAACTAATATTAAAAAGGAATTTGAACTGCTCAATAAGATTACAAATATGGAGGTTTATGACGGGAATTTTGAACGCTTTTGTGCGATAGGAACCGAAAATGGCCTGATTATATGTATTGACAAAAACCTCAAAAATTGGTTTCCTACTCAGGATAAAGCGTATTCATCAGATTTTAGCTTACTCGCAAAGGTTGAAAGGGCAACATTTAGAATTGAATATAAAAATGAAGTTTTAAAAGCCGAACGTATATAGCCGCAACAACTAAACTAAATTTATAAATGCAACACAACCTTAAATCCATCCGCCCGTTCATTGGGGCAAAAGACTTTGACTTGTCCAGGTCTTTTTATCGGGATATGGGTTTTGAAGAAGTCTTGCTTCCGCCTAAAATAGCTTTGTTTAAACTGGGAGATTTTGGCTTTTATCTTCAAGATGCCTATGTCAAAGACTGGGTAGATAATACGATGTTGTTTCTCGAGGTAGAGGATCTTGAAACACATTTAGCACATATCAAAAGTCTAGAGCTGCCTCAAAAATATGCAGGTGTTCGGGTGTCAGAACTAGTTTATAACGACTGGGGATCAGAGTTTTTTGTACATGACCCGTCGGGGATTTTATGGCACATAGGCAGTTTTAAAAAATAGTATAAAAACCTTAAACTATTTTAAAAGCTGTCCTTAGCTTTGTTGCTTACAAGAACACCTTCATGAAGCTCACCCGTATTAAATCAATTCTGGTAGCAGGTTTTATCGCTGCTTTGGCATTGATTTACATAATGGCTCCTGTGCAACAAGCCGCATTGCAATGGGCTCATGAATTGGATCACGAATGGAATCATATCGCCGCAAAAGCACACGATCACCATTTTATAGCTGCAGAAGAACTACGAGCTGAAGCCGGTCACGATCACCGTACGTTAGAATACATCAAGCAGGTGTTAGAACCTTTTGAAGACGATCTCAAAAATGAGAAACCACACCCTAAGCCATTTAAAATGGATAAGCATCTTCAGGTTGATCGCTTTTCAGAAGACATAGTTACGCATCAGATAACCACTAAAACTTCTTATGATTTAAGAATGCAATTCCACCGGCAATTTGCCCTGAGAGACCCTGTGCCTCCTCCTGAGGTTTAAGAATATCTTTATTTAATTTTTTAGTAGTTCGCTTTTGCTATTGGTAAAAGTGACCTGTTGCGTGCTGTTTTTTAATCTGCTTATCAGCGTTAAACCTTTTTAATATCAAGGGATGAGCAGCACCTTTATTTAATATTCTTATACACTTTTATGAAATACATTTTTATACTATTACTGCTGTGCTGTGCGTCTGTAAACGCTCAGGATTTAACAGGAACCATTACAGATATTGACAAGCACGCCCTTCAGAATGTCAATATTTACAACCTATCAAAAGGAAGTCACACCCACACCGATGCTAACGGAGCTTTTGTGCTTCCGGCGCCACGGCTTCAAGATTCACTGGTGATTTCCCGTTTAGGCTTCAAAACCCATTATTTGGTAGTTGATCAAGCCTTACTTGCAAAAACCTTAACCGTAGAATTAGAAGAAGCAAGCACCTCACTAGATCAGGTAGTACTTACTGCTGAAGTAAATACCTTGAGTACGGTGGTTGCGGTAGATCTTAAACTGAATCCGGTTAAATCATCACAAGAGATCTTGCGTAAAGTACCGGGCTTATTTATCGGGCAACACGCTGGTGGAGGTAAAGCAGAACAAATCTTTTTGCGCGGCTTTGACGTAGATCACGGTACGGATGTTGCCATCAGTGTTGATGGGATGCCGGTGAATATGGTATCGCACGCGCATGGGCAAGGCTATGCTGATCTACATTTTGTAATTCCGGAAACGATAGAGAATATTGACTTCGGAAAAGGGGCTTATTATGCAGATAAGGGGAACTTTAATACCGCAGGTTATGTAGACTTACGCTTGAAAGAACATCTGGATGCAAGCAGTATTTCGGTGGAAGCGGGACAGTTTAATACCTCGCGTTTAACGGGATTATTCAATTTGGTTGATGCGCAAAATCACACGGCTTATCTGGCTTCAGAAATGTACCTGACCGATGGACCGTTTGACAGTCCACAAAACTTCAACCGCTTCAATGTTTTAGGAAAATATACCTATACCAATCCCAATAAAGATAAGATCACATGGACCGCTTCGCATTTTCAGAGCAAGTGGGATGCTTCGGGGCAGATTCCACAGCGTGCCGTTGATCAAGGATTGATTGGTAGATTTGGTGCTATAGATGATACAGAAGGCGGACAAACCAGCCGTACGAATATCAACTTGAATCACTTGAAGAATCTGGAGAATCATGGGGTTTTAAAAACCAATGCTTTTGTGTCTAAGTACGATTTTGAACTGTATTCTAACTTTACGTTTTTCTTAGACGATCCGGTTAACGGAGATCAGATCAAGCAGCAAGAAGATCGTTTTATTGCAGGTTTGCAGAGTGTGTATGAGCGTAAGCATGTAACATTGGGATCAAGCAGCTTAGATTATCAGGCGGGAGTAGGTTTTAGATACGACAATGTAGATGATATGAGCTTGTCGCACACGCTCAACCGCCAGACGACATTAGAGCGTATTGCGCTTGGAGATGTAGACGAACTCAATGCATTTGCTTTTTTGAATACTGAATTCAAGACCGGGAAGTTTATCTTCAATCCGGCTGTACGCTTAGATTACTTCAAGTTTGATTATTACAACAAGCTTACGGAGGCTTACGATAATAAGAGCGAGTCTAAAGTGGCTTTCAGTCCTAAATTCAATACGATTTTTTCACCTGCACAAAACTGGCAGCTTTCGTTGAAAACCGGTATAGGTTTTCATTCTAATGATACGCGTGTGGTGGTGGCAAACGGGGGAGAAGAAATTTTACCGGCAGCCTATAGTGTAGATTTGGGAACTATTGTAAAACCCATAGATCGTCTGGCTTTAAATGCAACGGTATGGACGCTTTTCCTGGATCAGGAATTTGTATATGTGGGTGATGCCGGTATTGTAGAACCTAGCGGAAAGACCAAAAGAATGGGTGTTGAAGTGGGCGCGCGGTATCAGTTGCTAAACTGGTTATATCTGTACGGAGATGCCAATTTTACGCATGCCAGAAGTACCGAAGAAGCTGACGGAGAAGATTATATTCCACTAGCGCCTAAGTTTACTTCAGCAGGTGGTTTGAGTGTAGAGAATTTAAAGGGATTTTCAGGTTCGTTGAGCTACAGATGGTTGGGAGACCGTGCGGCTAATGAAGACAATTCAATTACTGCGGAAGGTTATTTGGTAACTGATTTTAATGTGAATTATACCTTAAAGAATTGGACGCTAGGTGTGATTGTAGAGAACCTGTTTGACACCGCATGGAACGAAACGCAGTTCGCTACCGAAACCCGCTTGTTCAACGAACCGGCGCCGGTTGAAGAAATTCATTTTACCCCGGGGACACCTTTTTACCTGAGAGGAAAGATCACGTATAGATTTTAGTTCCTTCTTAAAGAGTAGCATATCTAAAAGGCTGTTTGTGTTCTGCAAGCAGCCTTTTTTAGTTGATAATTAAGATTGAATATACTAAGTTCTTCTGAAGTTTTACTGTTCATACTTTTGCATAACCAGATATTTCAACGGAGTGTCTCCTGCATTACTAATACCGTGCATACTGTTTGAAGGACAATACAGACTGGTATACGGGCCAACTTCTACAGTCTTACCATCCAGATAAAATTGAGCTGTTCCTTCTAAAACAAAAAAGAACTCGTCTTGTGGATGTTGGTGTGGAGCGTGCGTAGACTTGCCGGGTTCTACGACACTCATCTTGATCGTTCTTCCATCTGTAAAATTCTTATCGGCAAACCAGAACTGGTAGCCCACTTTAGTGCTGTCTACTTTTGCCGAGTCAAAGCTGGTGACACAGGCTTCAAAAGAATAGGTTTTATCAGCAGGTGTTGTTTGTGCTGTTGTGATCAGTGTTATTAACAACAAAAAAGTAACTAGAACGTAGCGCATGATTTTCATTTTTAGGGAGATAAGTTAGTAAATATCTTCAAGTTTACCTGTAAGTGATATAGTTCTGCTTTATCTAGACAGGTTTTAGCTTTCACTGCGTCTAAAAATGGGTATTCTAATCCAATTCACAAGCTGAGGTATGCAATTAAAAGATCTTGAAAAGTGGAATAAAAACCTTCCCAACACAAACAAAATGCCGGTCTTGTTCTTAGGGCACGGGAGTCCTATGAATGCGATAGAGGAGAATGAATTTGTAAACGAATTCAGGAGACTGGGACAAGAGTTGGTAACCCCTCAGGCGATTCTCTGTATTTCGGCACACTGGGAAACCAGCGGAACTTGTATTACCGCGATGAATCATCCACAAACCATACACGATTTTGGCGGCTTCCCGCAGGCGTTGTTTGATGTGCAATATCCCGCACCGGGTAGTCCGGAACTGGCTTTAGAAACCCAAAAATTAGTAACCGGTACAGCTGTTCATCTGGACGATAAATGGGGGTTGGATCACGGTTCATGGAGTGTGATCAGGCATATGTATCCTGAGGCCAATGTGCCTGTGGTGCAAATGAGTATTGATTATACAAAACCGGCACAATACCATTATGATTTGGCAAAAGAACTGGCAGCCTTACGCAACAAAGGCGTACTGATTGTGGGGAGCGGTAATATGATCCATAACCTGCGTCGTGTGGCCTGGGATAAATTGAATGCTCCGTTTGCATACGATTGGGCACTTGAAGCTCGTGAAAAAATGAACACTGCGATTTTAACCCACGACCATCAGACCTTAATTGACTTTAAAAAACAAGGCACCGCTTTTGATCTTTCGATCCCAACACCCGAGCACTACCTGCCCTTGCTCTATGCTTTGGCATTACAAGATGATCATGATGAGGTACAGCTGTTTAACGACGAACCTGTAGGTGGTTCGCTTTCTATGACTTCGCTTAAGATTGCTTAGTGTAGGATATCAAGCTTTCAGTTCATTTTTTACTCAGGAGTCAGTTATTTTACGGGACTTCGTGAATCTGTGATTTCCATCGATGAAAAAACGAACCAACCCGTCTATACAGCCGAGCAGGAAAATCTAGACTTACATAAGCTTCTTTAAATTATGCTCGCTGCACTGCATGCGCTTAACTCGGGCGGCCCATCGCCCTCAAACAGAACCGCCTGCGACGTTTCGCTCCCTGTAAATTTTACGAGAACCTTATGATAGGCCATTGCTGCTATTCTATTAGACATTTTATATAACACGTTATTTCGACCATCGGGAGAAATTATATCCTTTAGTATTATCATGTACTATCCCTCATTCCCAACCTTTCTTCCAATAGAGAAGGGAGGTGCTTTGCGTGTGTGACCTCCCCCTACCATTAAGGTGACTATAGTTCTTAAAAAATAGTACTTATATTCGAAGGGTTTGATTTCTTTTTCTTCAGTATAGCAAGAAGGCTTCGTTAAAAATTTAGGAGCATTAATGATAAGTATGATTATTCAAACGAGGCTAAGAGATTTATGAATATAACAACTCCGCTCCTAAAACAATCCCTATAAAGGAGTACTCTTAACATTGTTTTGAAAGAAAAGGCAATGAGGAATACTTTTGAATGGCTAAATTTGAGAGATAATCCATTTTAAACGTTTATGAAAAACTATATAGTCTTTGCTCTTCTGTGCATCACAAGCCTCACACAGGCACAAGAGGCTTTGTTCAGCGGAGGCAAAGTAAGTTCGCCTCAAGTCCATGCCGATAAAACCGTCACTTTTCGTCTGGCAGCGCCCCAAGCCGACAGCGTTCAGGTAACCGGAGATTTTCTGCCAACGATTAAAGTAGAAACCCCAATGGGCAAAGTTGACGGTCCGGGGAAAGTAAATCTTATAAAAAATGAAGACGGAATCTGGTCGTTTACGACAAAAGCATTAAACCCCGAATTGTACACTTATGCGTTTATCGTTGACGGATTTAAAACTACAGATCCTGCCAATCCGTTTTTGATACGGGATGTGGTTTCGGTGACCAATATTTTTATTGTTCCCGGCGAGCAAGCTGATTTATACCGGGTACAGGATGTGCCGCATGGTACGGTAGCCAGCCGCTGGTATGATGCTCAAGATTTGGGTTTTGACCGAAAGCTTTCCATATATACCCCACCGGGTTATGAGCAATCTGATAAAGAATATCCTGTATTATACTTGCTGCACGGAGCGGGTGGAGACGAAGAAGCTTGGTTATCTTTGGGGCGTGCGGCTCAGATTCTTGATAATTTAATTGCTGAAGAAAAAGCAGCGCCGATGCTCGTAGTAATGCCTAATGGAAATGTAGGTCAGGATGCTGCACCGGGAGCCGGAAGTGACGGATATTACACCCCGCAGTTTATGACACCGGAAACGATGAACGGGAAATACGAAGCCCAGTTTATGGATATTGTTGATTTTGTAGAGACAAATTATCGCGTAAAAGCTAATAAAGAAAATCGCGCCATTGCCGGACTCTCCATGGGTGGGTATCACAGTATGCACATCTCGCGTTTTTATCCCGATACCTTTGACTATGTCGGACTCTTTTCTGCGGCGATCATGCCTCGAGAAGATAAAAGCGATAAAGGCGTGTATGCTGATTTTGAAGAAACGCTAAAAGCTCAGAAAGATAACGGCTATAAGCTCTACTGGATCGCTATTGGGGAAAGCGATTTTCTATACGAAGCCAATACTGAATACCGCGAATTATTAGATAAAATAGGGATGCCTTATGAATATACAGAGTCTGATGGCGGACACATTTGGAGGAACTGGCGCGTGTATTTAAGTGAGTTTGTACCGCTTTTGTTTCAATAGAAATTCTTTTTTTAGGTCATAACCCATACTGAATGCAGTCGAAAGGTGAACAATGCAAATCTCCTAAAGTCAATTTTTGTAATTTGAACTTCTAAATCATGTTTGTTCATTTTCTTTACTCGCGTGATTTCTATTTCACGGGAGCTCGTGAATCTCCTAACGTCGATTTGCCTCGTCTAAAGAAAACGAACCAAAAGAAACGACGCTTTTTCTTAGGTATTTTTACCTTATCAGGTAAAACCACAACAAGTTCCCTAAATTTTCTCCAAGGCTTCGAAAATTTTTAACGGGTACTTATTGCTATACTGAGGCAAAAGAAGCCTAAAGAATACTATTCTTAGTTCTGATTTTCAAAACGGCCTACTTTTTAGATCTGTAGTAAAACAAGCAAAAGCCGCAGCGCTGGGCAGTGGAGCTTGCATCCGACGAGTGTGACGAGAGGAATGCACAGGCGCAGCGGTTTGCCATCCGCAGGATAAGGGATTTGTGTAGTTTTCAAGGATCTAAAAATAAGCCTTGATTTTTTGGTTCTTTGGCATCAAGGCAAAAGAATAGAAACACGGCTAGTAGTTGGGAGTCTCTTTTATTAATCTCGCTGTCGCTATACTGAAGAAAAAAGAGTACTTAGTAATAAAGTCATCAGTTTCCTATAGGTATTTTAAATCGTGAATCCTCAAAGCACCAAATCCTCAAACAACTTTTCTAAAGTCATTTCCAGATCCTCGCTAAAACCCGGATGGGTCTTTGAAGTTTGTATCACCGAACTTCGGGTAGCGGTTAACCATCTAAAACGTTCTGCAGCTTCCAGTTTTGCTATGGGTCCGCCGTGTTTGTCACCCGCACAAATCGCTTTAAAGGCGTCTAGGTTTTTTTGTACCTGTTGCACATCCAACTCCGGACAAAAAGCGGCCAACTTTTTAGGGTCTAGTTGATACTGCATCCCAATAAAACGCGGGCGTTTGCAATAGACCACCACACCTACATTAAAAAACTCCTCGCGCTCTACCTGAGGCACAATGCGGATTACCGCGTATTCATACAAGTGTTTGTCGTGCATCTTGAGCGGTTTTGGTGAATAAATCAGAATAGGTCAGTCGGGTTTTTAAAAACTGAAAATAGACTTCTCGCAGTTCGTCTACACGTTCGTCATAGCCTTCCCAGTCCAGCCATTCGTTAGGGATGAGGTTTACAATGCTTTGTAAAACTTCATCGGTGAGTAGTGCTTTCAGTTTGGTGTTTGCTGCGGTCAATTCAGAAGCCTGCGGAAGCAATACGTGATCTTTAATCATCGCAAAAGGGGTTGCAGCACTTTTCTCCCAGTTGGTAAAACTGTGGTGAAAATATAAGGTTGCCCCGTGATCAATAAGCCACAACTCCCGGTGCCACATCAGCATATTGGTATTGCGAAAGGTGCGGTCAATATTGGTCATAAACGCATCAAACCAAACGATTTCAGAAGCCAGTTGCGCTTCAACCGTAGTCACCACCGGATCAAAATTGATAGCACCCGATAAAAAATGCAAGCCAATATTCAGCCCTTGAGAAAACTTCAACAGATCCTGAATTTCCTCATCGCCTTCGGTACGACCAAAGGCCTCATCCAGATGCGCATACACCACTTCAGGCACTCTAAATCCCAGAATCCGACCGATCTCACAACCCAACAATTCGGCTATTAATGCTTTAGGTCCGTGACCGGCGCCTTTAAATTTCACAACATATTTAAAGCCGTCGTCCGCATCGGCAACAGCGGGTAACGAACCGCCTTCCCGCAAGGGTGTGATATAGCGGGTGACGTTTACGTGACGCAATTCTGGAGGTGTTTGCATAGCTTGTATTAAGTGTGGTAAAAATAAGGTTTTCGCTTATTATCACATCTTTTAAAGCTAGTAATGCTACGCTGTGTATATTTGAGTGAATGCGACTTATTTATAAAAGAATATGAAAGTCTATGCGTCCTGTAAACATTGTAAAGCAGAACTTTGGTATAAAACCAAAGCAGAAACCCGTATAGAATTAGTTATGCTTAAAGGCAAATTGATAAGCTGTACCTGTAAGAGTTGTGGTAGAGAACAACAACTTGATGTAAATGAATTAAAAGCAAAATATTCTAAAACTCCGCAATGGATAGCAGGTATTATTTTTTGTGTGGGAACTTTGGGTAGTTTATACTTGGGATATTTTGTCTTAGAAAACATACGAAACCACTATTTAGCTTATTGCGCCTGCAGTCTTCTGGTGATGCCGGGATTGGTTTATGGTATTCTTCATCAAGAAGAACGCCGTCGTGTAAATGCTTTTAATCAGATGTGGGGTTGAGTAAGGCTCAGAATTTGATACTGATAGCTAAAATAGTCCTATGATTTTACTTTTCATTTTTGGAGTTTCCATCTTGCAATATGCACTGTATTTTTTTAATGCAAAAAGTCATACTAAAATACCGGGATTTATCATTACAGTATTATTTTTAATAGGTCATTTCTATGTCTTTCCTCAATTGTTTTTTCCAGAGCCAAGACCGGATGGAATAAATTGCGGAATGCCTGCTTTAGGTATTATGCTGGCATTTTGGGTATTTGGAACAGTAGCGATCCTTATTACATATACTAGCTTTAAGCTAACAACCAGAGTTAAACAAATAAAATAATAAAAACGACCCCATGAAAAAACTACTCGTTGTATTCATCGGTATCAGTTCGTGTATGCTGTCTGCTCAGGATATCACAGGTGATTGGTTTGGCGCTTTAAAAGTCCAGGGCATAGAGTTGCCCTTGGTTTTTCATTTTAAAGAAAGCGATACCGGTTATAAGGGTACAATGGATAGTCCTGATCAAAAAGCTTTTGGGATTCCGGTTACGACAACGCACTTTATTAGCGATACCTTAAAACTGGAGCTTAAAAATTTAGGAGCAACATATAAAGGCGTTTTGGCTGACGAACACATCACCGGAACGTTTACACAAATGGGAAACAGTTTTCCACTTGATTTGGGGCGGGAAGCATTAAAAAAAGAACCGCTTAAGCGTCCGCAAGAGCCTAAAGCGCCGTTTCCGTATACTAGAGAAAATGTAACTTTTCATAATGAAAAAGCAGCCATTGATCTGGCAGGAACGCTCACCTTACCTGAGGGTGATGGGAATTTCCCGGCGGTTATATTAATCAGTGGCAGCGGACCTCAAAATCGGGATGAAGAATTGATGGGGCACAAGCCTTTTCTGGTAATTGCCGATTACCTGACCCGCCATGGAATTGCCGTATTACGCTATGACGATCGGGGAGTGGGTGAGTCTAAAGGAAATTTTGCGACAGCAACTTCTGCTGATTTTGCTACAGATGTGGAAGCAGCAATGACCTATTTAAGAACCCGTAGCGAAATCAACACGGAACAAATAGGTTTAATAGGGCATAGTGAAGGTGGAATCATAGCGCCTATGGTTGCGGCAGATTCAAGAGATGTTGCTTTTATTGTACTGCTCGCAGGAACCGGAGTGCGTGGTGATAAATTGCTGTTGCTTCAGCAAAAATTAATTGCACAAGCATCGGGTGTTTCAGAGGAAGAAATAGCAAACTCTCAAGCGGTTAATTCAAAATTGTTTGATCTGGTGGTGAAGTCTTCAAGTACAACTCAACTTCGACAAGATATAAAAGCATACGCTCTAGAAGTCGTTAAAAAAGAGGGAGAAGCTGCACAAATTCCGCAGGGGATGACCACAGAGGCCTATGTAAACAAACAAGTTGATCAGATTGTAAACCCGTGGATGGAATATTTTATCAAATACGATCCGGTTACTAGTTTAAAGCAGGTTACCTGCCCCGTTTTAGCCCTCAACGGCGCAAAAGATCTACAGGTAGCACCTCAACAAAACCTTCCGGCTATTCAACAAGCACTAGAAGCCGGGGGCAATACTGATGTTACGGTTAAAGAATTTCCCAATCTCAATCACCTGTTTCAGGAAAGCGAAACCGGAAATCCCGGGGAATACGGTCAAATCGAACAAACCTTTTCGCCTTTGGTCTTGAAAGAGGTAACTGAGTGGATTTTGCAAAAAACAAATTAATACCAACTTTTAACAATCAATCTATGAGACACCTACTTTTACTGATGCTTTTAATCATTTCCTGTAAGCCCTCCAGGGAAAAAGCAGCAAATGCTGATACAGAAGAGCAAGAGGTAAATACCACTCCTGCTGTTTTAGAAGAACCGGTTTTTGAATCAGAAGAAGATGCAAAACTTGCGGTATTACAAGGCACATGGAATAGCGATGAAGACAGTGCTTCTTACTTAAAAATAACCGATGACCAATTGTTTATGGGATATGAAGGCGTGGATACCGGGACAGATACCTATACCATTACAATTGCAAACCAACTACCCAACGACCAAGCTTCAAATCCAGATACGTACTATCTGATTTTAACCCAAGGGGACGAGACGCTTACCTATGCGATAGATATTCTTAACGAAGATAGCTTGAAGCTGCTGTTTTTGCCTCGGGGTAATTTTTTAAGCTACAGCAGAGCGCAATAAAATCTGTTTGAAATGGAGGTAAAAGAGATCGTTTCCGCAGCGTGGCTTCACGCACATTTAGATGATGAAAATCTGATCATTTTAGACGCCAGTCTCGCACAAACCGCAACCGGTAAATCCGCAGCTGGTTCATCGGAAACCATACCCAATGCACGGTATTTTGACCTGAAGCAGGTGTTTTCAGATGCTTCAAGTGCATTTCCCAATACGTTACCTGTCCCTGCAGTATTTGAAGAAGAAGTCCGGAAACTGGGTATTGATGCCGATTCTATGCTTGTGATTTTTGATGCAATGGGTGTGTATTCGAGTCCACGGGTGTGGTGGCTTTTTCAGTGTATGGGACACCAAAACAGCGCCGTGCTTGATGGAGGTTTACCCGAATGGAAACAACAAGGTTTTGCAGTAGCTTCTGAACACATTAAGCATTGGGAAGTGGGTGATTTTAAAGCAAAGTACAATCCGGAATTGCTAGCGACTTATGAGGAGGTGCTTGCAAACACATTAGACAAAAGCTTTACGGTAGTCGATGCCCGTTCTGCAGGTCGATTTAACGGAACCACTCCCGAACCTCGTAAACACCTCAAAAGTGGCAGTATTCCCAATTCGATCAATATCCCCTATGAAACGGTTTTGGTTGATGGAAAATTCAAAAGCAAAGAAGTACTTCAGGAACTTTTTAAACAAACCACAGATACCGAGAATTTGGTGTTCAGTTGTGGTTCGGGTTTGACCGCGTGTATTGTGATGCTAGCTGCAATACGTGCCGGTAAATCGAGCAAACGGGTGTATGACGGTTCGTGGACCGAATGGGCCGAACTGCAAAACCTGACGCTTAAAGCAGGGTAGAGCAGGATAAGCATATTGTCCTAATCTCCTAATTTGTAGCAATAATCAATCTTATGAAAAAGCATTTATACTTCCGCTGTAAGCTTTCCACATTCTGGGTTCTTATTTTTCTTTTTAGCTTGATGCAGTCCGCGTATGCTCAAAGCACCACAATTACAAACGACTCTTTTTGGAATACCGTCAATGGTCAACCCATCTATTCACAGGGTGGGGGTATCTTTCAGTTTAAAGATCCGCAAAGCGGAAAGCTAAAATATTACTGGTACGGGGTGCATTACAAAGAAGCCGAAAACTATAGGGATGATCCTTCGGTCACGTATGAACGCAATCATTTTGAGGGCGTAACCTGTTATACTTCCACCGATTTGGTCAACTGGAAATTTGAAAAGCACGTCCTCACCAAAGAAGCTGTGAATTATGAAGAGCGCCCTACCTGGTTGGGGCGTATGGGAGTCGCTTATCTGGAGGAGACTAAGCAGTATGCGCTGCTTATTCAGCACGGCAATAATGTCATGATTGCCTTAGCAAACTCACCGGTGGGGGATTTTAAAGTCCATAGACGTATTGATATGACAGAACGTATTGGGACACCCAATACCGGAGATCAAACGGTATTTACGGACCCGGACACGGGGAAAAGCTACCTCGTCTATTCCTACGGGCGCGGTCGTAATAAAATCTACCTTTCAGAAATAGGGATGCGAGATGGTAAGGTTGATCTGCTGGATTGTGTTCAAATCTTTAAAGGGGCCAGCCGCGAGGGAAACTGTATGTTCAAGTATCAAGACAAGTATTATATGGCTGCCTCTAACATTTACGGTTGGGACGGTTCGTTTGCATATTATCTCGTTTCTGATTCTATTTACGGTCCGTATAAACCGGTAAATGATATGCAGATTATGCCGGGTAGCGAGCAGGATTATGCGCATGTATCGCAAACCGGTTTTTTCTATACCATTCCGGGAAGTGAACAAGAAACCGTGTTGTTTTGTGGAGACCGCTGGGCAGAGTTTGCCGGCAACGGACTCGGGTACAACCAGTGGGTACCTCTATCTTTTGATGGCGATACGCCTTATTTTAATAGCTTAAGCGCCTGGAATCTGGATGAAGCTACCGGAAAATGGAGCGTTGCCGAGACCAATAATTATGTGATGAATGGCAGTTTTGAAGCTGACCGCCGTTACATTCCCAGCAACAACAAACCCGTGCAGGAACAATTATTGGGTTGGCATACCGAAATCCTAAAAGGAAATACCATCTCCACTACAGATCCTGATTCGCCGGTATTGAATTATTTCAATACTACAGCAGACCGTAAGGAGGTAGTGGGTGAAAAGAGTTTGAATATCAGTGATAAAACTGCCTTTGAGCGTCACATTACGCAGGAAGTTAGCTCAACACCCTATGTCTCTTTACCGGACGGAATTTATACCCTTACTGCAAAAGTGAAAAATACCGAAGGTTTTGAAGAGCTTACCTTGTTTGCCAAAAGCGGAGCAACCACAGTAGACCATTCTTTTGCGGAGCCTTCTGCTACCTGGAGGTCTATTCAGATTCCAGAAATCAACATAAAAGGCGGAAGCGTCACCCTAGGTTTTACTGCTAAAGGTGCCGGCGGAGCAAGTGCTCAGATTGATGAGGTTAGTTTGGTGAGGGAGTGAGTTGTCGTCAGAGACTAAATAGGCTTCTTGCAAGCAGGATAGCTCTAAATCATAAAATGAGGTTGTTATTGGCACCGCCAAAGACTTTAATACCCCGTCCTGATAGCTACCTTAGGTTTGTTTTTAACGAATGCCTTGCGGGCCTGCCTTTGTCGGTAGACAGGCTTGCCCTGAAGTAGTTTACTGACTTTGGGATGAAAGAACAGAACGTGATATAAAAAGTATCGTTTCTATTTGTGTTCCTGTTTTTTTGCCTTGATACGGCAAAGCATGTCTTTGAGCGAGTTGATGCGGCTGGAAACCAAAAAAATCAAGGCTCACAAGACGGTATCTAAATTTTTCGTTTGCTCCACTGCATAGTTTTTGATTAAAAAAGCCCCACGCGGCAAGCTGGCTCATTCGCTAGAATAGTCCACAGGACTATTCTTTAACGCGCTTGCCCTACGATACCTTCTTGTAGGTCGTTATTCAAGTATTAATAAGCATTTAAATGATATTCATACCCAAAGGGTTCGGTTCCCTTTTGGTCAGTATAACGACAGCATCCCGTTAAAAATTCCTGAAGCTATTTTGAAACGAGGGAATTTCGATTTCATTTGAACCTTTGGGTACGAGAATTTTCAATATAATGGTAAAACGGCCTACTTTTTAGATCTGTAGTAAAACAAGCAAAAGCCGCAGCGGTGGCAGTGGAGCTTGCATCCGACGAGTGCAACGAGAGGAATGCACAAGCGCAGCGGTTTGCTATCCGCAGGCAAAGGCGTTTGCGTAGTTTTCAAAGATGTAAAAATAAGCCTAGATTTTTTTGGTTCGTTTTTTCATCGATGGAAAAAATGAACAGAACATG
>NZ_FQUN01000007.1:57131-299427 GCF_900129005.1 Leeuwenhoekiella marinoflava DSM 3653
CAAAGGCGTTTGCGTAGTTTTCAAAGATGTAAAAATAAGGCCTAGATTTTTTTGGTTCGTTTTTTCATCGATGGAAAAAATGAACAGAACATGATATAGAAACTATAACTTCTATTCATGTTCTTTTGCCTTGATGCCAAAGAACCAAAAGATCAAGGCTCACAAGACGGTATCTAAATTTTTCGTTTGCTTCACTGCATGCGCTTAACTCGGCCGCTATCGCGCCCTCAAACAGAACCGCCTGCGACGTTCCGCTCACTTCAAATTTCACGATACCTTCTTGTAGGCCGTTTCTAAGATCAGAACTAAGAATATAATTCTTTAGCCTTCTTTTTCTTCAGTATACCTAAGAAATGTGCCTAAATACAATGACGTTAAAAGACTAAAATTACTGTAGGGACATTCAATCTGTCCAATTAAAAAAAATAAAAAAATCAGATTAAAAAGGCTCTTTTCTTTTGGTTCGTTTTCTTTGGAGAAGACAAACCGAGGGCACGAGGTTCACGAGCTCTACAAGAGTTACTAAAACAAATTCAACTTTCAGCATATAACAGAAATCAAAACAGTTCTTTGTTTTTTTTGGGTGATTTAATGTTCAGGAAAAATCAAAATCACATAGAAGCGGTAAGCTAAATCGGGTTACTTGATCATTTCATGAAAAACGTTGTAGTAAAAATGACTATATTGTAACCGTTAATTTTAAATCTTACAGATATGAGTAACCTTCCCAGACGCAAATTTTTACAACAAACTACTTTAGCCACTGCAGGCTTAAGCCTTTCAGGATCGCTTTTGGCCAATCCCATTTCTATTTTTGGGGCAAACGACCGATTGAACTTTGCCGTAATTGGCTGTAACGGGATGGGATGGTCTAATATGCAGGCCCATTTAAAGCTGCCTAATGTAAGTTGTGTTGCGCTTGCAGATGTAGATCAGCGGGTACTCGACCGTCGTGCGGGCGAACTCCAAAAAATGACAGGAAAAGTTCCTAAGTTGTATACCGATTACCGCAAACTTTTGGAAAATAAAGATATCGATGTTGTGATCATCGGTACACCAGATCACTGGCACTGCCTCAATATGGTTGATGCACTACAAGCCGGCAAGCATGTATATGTCGAAAAACCGTTGGCTAACAGTATTGAAGAGTGTAACGTCATGCTTAAAGCCGCCAATGCGTCAGACAAACTGGTGCAGGTAGGGCAGTGGCAGCGCAGCGGGCAGCAGTATGATGAGGCGATAAAATACGTGCAATCGGGTAAATTGGGACAAATACGACTGGTAAAATGTTGGGCGTATCAGGGCTGGATGAATCCCGTGCCTGAAAAACCCAATACGACTCCGCCTCTCGGAGTGGATTATGCGATGTGGCTGGGACCTGCGCCGGAACGTCCGTTTAATGAGAACCGATTCCACTTCAACTTTCGCTGGTTTTGGGATTATGCAGGCGGATTGATGACCGATTGGGGTGTGCACGAACTCGACATTGCTTTGTTTGCGATGGGAGCCAAAGCGCCAAAATCTATTTTAGCCTCCGGAGGAAAACTGGCTTATCCTGATGATGCTTCTGAAACACCCGACACGCTTCAGACCGTGTATGAGTTTGATAATTATAACCTGTTGTGGGAACACGCCACCGGGATTGACGGCGGACCTTATGGCCGTACCGAAGGTATTGCCTTTATCGGAAATAACGGCACGCTGGTGGTCAACCGCGGGGGCTGGGAAGTCATTCCTGAAGGACATCGTGTAGACGGGGAGTGGAAAACCAAAATAGACCGTGTTGACCTGAGCAGACCCGAAGGAAACGCTCTGGAAAATCACGCTAAAAACTTTGTAGACGCCATACGTAACAACGATAAAAGCGCACTGGCCTGTGGAGTAGAAACCGGCAGCGTAGCCGCCATTACCGCGCATATGGGTAATATCGCCTACAAAACCGGAAAAAAAATCTATTGGGATGCTGCAAGCGGTTCGTTTCAGGACCCGGAAGCTGATGCCCTCGTAAGCGCCCGCTACAACAACGGTTGGGAATTGCCTAAAGTGTAATCCGGCACCCTCATTGAGGGTTTAGTTCTCCGAGGCTGGCTTCAAAATCGGAAATGAGTTGTCAA
The DNA here is from genome assembly GCF_900129005.1 of Leeuwenhoekiella marinoflava DSM 3653. GTDB lineage: Bacteria > Bacteroidota > Bacteroidia > Flavobacteriales > Flavobacteriaceae > Leeuwenhoekiella > Leeuwenhoekiella marinoflava. The sequence continues at coordinate 59,246 of NZ_FQUN01000007.1, forward strand.
TCATACCTCGTAGACTTGCGCTAGCTCTAAGGTTTGATTCAACGCCTTGGGCCGACTACATTCATCTCCAGCAGGTAAACTGCCTGCTGGGCGGTGATAAAAAGCGTTTTGCGGTCTTTACCGCCAAAAGTTACATTCGCTGTCCAGTCTTTGTCAATGGGAATATGCTGCAATTCAAGACCCTTTGGGTCGTAGATGGTCACGCCTTTACCCGTGAGGTACACATTGCCGCGACTATCCACCGTCATCCCGTCTGAACCTTGTTTGACAAACAGCCTTTTGTTGGTCAGATCCCCGTTTTTAGCAATGTCAAAAGCATAGGTTTTATCAGCACCAATGTCGGCTACGTAGAGGGTTTTTCCGTCCGGGGTGCCGATGATGCCGTTAGGTTTTACAAAATCGGTAGCGGCGATACGCACTGTGCCATTGGTGCTTAAGGCATAAACCCGCTCAGCATCGATGTCTTTTTCGCTACGTTGCCAGTAGTCCCGCTGGTAATACGGGTCTGTAAAATAAATGGTTTCGTCAGGGGCAATCCAGATATCGTTAGGTCCGTTAAAACGCTTTCCTTCAAAGTCGGTCAGCAAAACCTGTACGGTTTTATCGGTAGTGATTTTCCAGAGTTCAGATTTGTTGTCTGCTGCCGCCAGAAGATTGCCGTCATGGTCAAAGTAGAGTCCGTTGGCACGTCCTGCGGATTCCATAAATACCGAAAGTGTACCCTCTTGTGCATCCCATTTGTAGATGCGGTCGTTGGGCTGGTCTGTAAAATACACATGGCCTTCTGCATCTGCAGCCGGCCCTTCGGTAAAGCTGAAGCTATCGGCCAGCAATTGCGGTTCCCTACCCGGTTTTACGAGTTGGTTTTGCGAAGCGCACGAACTCAACAGCAGAGCGAGTACTGCAACTAAGGAAATTTTAAACATGGTAAACTAATTTGTTTAAAGATAGCATAAACGCACTGTTTTCTGAGAGGTACATCCATTTTCATACGTTACACATGTTTTTAAATGACCTAGGTTATACACCGGAGACCTGGCAAACCCATTACAAGAACGCAAAACCGCATATTTAAAATAACAGATGCTGTGGAGTGGTTGATGTCAACAGGTAAAGCTCAGTTTCAGATCTTGCTGGGGAACACGCCCTGATTCTAAAAAAAGAATCCTATTTTTAAGCCGCGAGAGACCAACCGCGATTTTTAAAATACGCTTTTATGAAACGTTTACTGTTGTCCGTACTTACGGGCCTGGGTCTCTTTAGTTCGTTTTCTCAACCCGAACCGGTTACAAAACCCAACATTATTTTAGTATTTATAGACGATATGGGTTGGGGGGATTTTTCGTCCTTTGGCAATACCGATGCAGCCACTCCCAATATCGATCGGCTCGCTTCTGAAGGAATCAGTTTTGAGCAGTTCTATGTAAATTCGCCCATTTGTTCTCCATCTCGGGTAGCCATTAGCACCGGCACGTATCCGCAACGGTGGAATATCGATTCGTATTTAGATAACAGACGCGTAAATGAACAACGGGGTATGGCCAACTGGCTAAACCCGGAAGCACCGATGCTTGCACGCAGCCTGAAGGATGCCGGGTACACTACCGGTCATTTTGGTAAGTGGCATATGGGCGGACAACGCGATGTAAAGGAAGCACCGCCAATTACCGATTACGGTTTTGATGAATCGCTAACCAATTTTGAAGGGATGGGAGCCAAACTGCTTCCGCTTACCAAAGACGAGACCGGGAAAGTAGGCCGCATTTGGGAAGATGCTGTTAATCTGGGATCTCCGGTTACCTGGATGCAACGCTCGGAGATCACCACCGGCTTTGTAGATGCAGCGATACAGTTTATAGGAGAGAAAAGTAAAGCAGATAAACCCTTCTATGTAAATGTCTGGCCAGACGATGTGCACAGTCCGTACTGGCCTCCATTTGAAGCATATGGAGTAGCTAAAGAGCAAGGTAAACGCGGACTCTACCTTGCGGTGTTGGAAGCGATGGATAAGCAATTGGGTAAACTCTTTGAGTATATTGAGGCAGACGAGAAGTTACTCGATAATACGCTGATCCTGATCTGCTCAGACAACGGTCCTGAATTGGGTGCCGGAAGCGCGGCACATTTAAAAGGCTATAAAACCCATTTGTTCGAAGGCGGTATTCGTTCGTCGCTTGTCGTTTGGGGACCTGGCTTCATCAAAAAAGAAGCACAGGGAACCCGCAATGCCGCATCGGTGTTTTCTGCAATAGACCTAACGCCTTCCTTGCTAGCATTTACGGGAGCAGAAGCACCTGAAAACGCCAATTATGACGGTGAAAACTTAATAGAAACCCTCATAGGAGAAGCCAATCGATCCCGGCAAGCTCCTATTTTTTACAGCAGGCCTCCGGATCGAAAAAATTATTACGGCTTTAAAAACCTACCGGATCTGGCCGTGCGCGTGGGGAACTGGAAACTGCTTTGTGATTATGACGGCAGCCGCCCGCAGTTGTATAACCTGATCGATGATCCTGCTGAAACCACAAATCGTGCTGCTGAACAACCTAAACGCACCGCAACGCTAACGCAAGAGGTACTGGCGTGGTATGAGGAAATGCCTTAACCGGAACCTCCTGATAGGCCGGTACTGGCATTGTATCAGAATTGAGATGATAGACGATAGCTACAAGAATAAAAACATACATATTCATACCCGAAGGGTTAAATGAATGCCCTTCCCTCGGTTCAGAATAGGTATAGGAAGTTCCGAAAGTGTACTTGTTTTTGATCTTACTAAAAGCTTTAAATCGGCATATAGAAAAGATCTCGTAAAATTTGATGTGAGGTTTCGTGAAATTTTCTGCTGTTTGACCCGCAGGGGAGTTCAGAAAATTTAGAAGCCGAACGATAAATTTAGAGATCGTTTCTTAAGCCTAGACTTTTTTGATTCTTTTTTGGGCGATGCAAAAAAGAACAGAACATCAATAGAAGTCGGAATTACTCAAATCTCCGTTAGGAGATCAATCAAAACTTTATTAGAAAATATAACTCCTCTTCTTTCCCTTGACAAAAGCAACAAAAGATTAGGGAACGCGTTAAAAAACGTGTATACAAATTAGTAACTTAAAGCTATCAATTAAATAGCTATCGTTCGCATGATAAGAGTCTCCGGTTTACTTCAAAAAATAGCCGGGATTGACCGATCTTTTGCGTCTTTAAAAATTAAACCAGTATGATAAAAAATGCACTAACCCTACTCGTATTCGCTTTTACGCTAAGCGGTTTTGCACAAACGCAGGCTGAAATGAATAAGACAGCTTCTGCGTCTTTTCAGGAGGTAGATGCCGAACTCAATAAAGTCTACCAGCAGATTTTAAAAGAGTATAAGCAAGATCCCCTGTTTATTAAAAACTTACGGAAGACCCAACGACTCTGGATTCAGTTTCGAGATGCCGAACTCGACATGAAATACCCGGCTTATGCGGATCATCACTATGGGAGTGTTCAACCGATGTGCAGAGCAACCTACTTAAAAAGCCTGACCCAAGAACGGGTTGATAAATTAAAAATCTGGTTGCAAGGCATAGAAGAGGGCGATGTCTGCGCAGGATCGGTAAAAACAAACTAAGGGGGTGGACTCCACAGAAAGGCTTTCGGAATTCCCCCTTTAGAGCAAGCGCATCGCAGGTAAGTTTAAGGCTAACAAAAGATTGGAAAACCTAATGCGATGCTGAAACCCGTTCAGCATGACCTGCCGTAGCGTTTATAACGCTGATCCAGGTGTTGATACTTTTTTAAAATACTGCTTGACAAGGGTTTACCAATAAAGTATATTTACACCACAAAACAGCTTAGTTCCTCCACAACTGTGTCTTTAAGATAAGCTTTACAACTGAGCCCCGGCGAGCAGGCTCAGATTCAAAACACCCTTTCAAAACATTTTTAGAATACCATTCACTCAAGGTTCACTCAAGGTTCATCCGGGGTTCACCCGAGGTTTACCCGTGTTTCACCCGGGGATAAGGCCTGGTAAGAGCATAGCCACGTCAGGATTAAGCCTACCCTAAGTATACTTTTATAGGAATACGATCTTTGGAAGCTACCAGAGCCGTTTGCTTTAATACTTTTGCAGGAGAAACAAGCTCGGACTTTACCTGACAAAATTTTTATATTGAAGCAGTACTACTAAGACCGGCAGCCTCGTAAACTACCGGATACCGTATTGTAGTTTACCAAAAGAAGCCATTAAAAAGAAACTGTATCTTTAACCTAGGAACACAGCAATCAATCCCAACCCTATCAGAAGAAAGATCGTCCGCATACGCGAACTGCTCGGTTTTTAGCAATCGTTTTTGTCTTGGCATTATTTAAAAAGAATAGTGCAAAATCAGCAATCGCTAACCCGTACACGGTCAAAAAAGATATCTTTGCGGTGTTGCAAAAAGCAGCAGCAATACCCTTTTCTATTCTTAAATTTTCACACTATGCCTACATCTATAAAATGGGCTATCCTGTTTTGTCTGGTATTCCTGTTTGGTTTTCAACAGCCGAATACTTCAAAGCCTGAAGTGGTTTATCAATCGGAACGCCTCATCATCACCCGACTTTCCGATAATGCCTTTCAGCATGTCTCGTTTTTACAAACTCAGGATTTTGGCAAGGTGGCATGTAACGGACTTATAGTTCGCGACGGTAACGAGGCGGTTGTTTACGATACGCCAACTGATGATACGGGTTCGCGCGAACTCATTGCCTGGATAGCAGATGGGTTACAAGCCAGGGTTAAGGCCGTGATTCCTACCCATTTTCATGCGGACTGTCTGGGCGGATTGCAGGAATTTCACAAGCACGGAATTCCGTCGTATGCGCACAGCAGAACCCTGGCTTTAGCCCGTGAACACGGCTATACCGTACCGCAACAGGCTTTTGAAGACCGACTTACTTTAGACGTGGGTACGCAACAGACCACAGCTCAATTCTTTGGAGAAGGCCATACGACCGATGATGTGGTGGGCTATTTCCCCAGTGAGCATATTCTTTTTGGAGGTTGTTTGATTAAAGAAATGGAGGCTACTAAAGGCTATCTGGGAGATGCCAACCTAAATGCCTGGTCAGACACTGTGCGTCTTGTAAAAGCTGCTTATCCCGATGTGCAACACGTGGTTCCCGGTCACGGAGAACCCGGAGATAGCCGTTTGCTTGATTATACGATTGCGCTTTTTGATAAAAACTAATCGGTTTGCTTTTAAAGGTTTCTGAGTATCTGTAGTACCAATCTGTATTAACATTAATAATACAGTTACTTTATAAACGCTGTTCATTTTTTTTTTTTAGCTTAGAATCTATTGATTTTCAACGGACTTCGTGATTCTGCGATTTCATTGATGAAAAAATGAACCAAAAAATCAAGTCTCACAAGACGGTATCTAAATTTTTCGTTTGCTGCACTGCATAGTTTTTGAGTAAAAAAGCCCAACGCGGCAAGCTGGTTCATCACTAGAATAGTCCACTGGACTATTCTTTAACGCGCTGCCCTACGATACCTTCTTGTAGGTCGTTATTCAAGTATTAATAAGCATTTAAATGATATTCATACCCGAAGGGTTTGGTTTCCTTTTGGTCCGTATAACGACAGCATCCCGTTAAAAATTTCTGAAGCTATTCTGAACAGAGGGAATTTCGATTTTGTTTAAACCTTTGGATATGACAATTTTCAATAGAATGGTAAAACGGCCTACTTTTTAGATCTGTAGTAAAACAAGCAAAAGCCGCAGCGGTGGGCAGTGGAGGATAGCCTAGCGCAGCGGTTTGCTATCCGTAGGCAAAGGCGTTTGCGTAGTTTTCAAAGATGTAAAAATAAGCCTAGATTTTTTTGGTTCGTTTTTTCATCGATGGAAAAAATGAACAGAACATGATTAGGAGTAAGTACTACTCAAATCTCCGTTAAGAGATCAAACAACACATCATTAGAAGATCTAACTTCTATTCATCCTCCTGTTCTTTTGTCTTGATACAAAAAACAGAACATCAATAAAAGTAAAAACCATTAATCTCTTTACTAAAACTCAAAAAAAACACCAGTTCCAGAATAAACTCTCTAAAAAAGAAAGAGAATACCTCTTAATTCCTTCGCCCTTTAACCATAGATCAACCATAGATCCTCCATTGTATTACCATTAAACCCCAGTATTTATGCAGGATAAATGGAGAAACAATGGACAAACTATGTGCAAAGGTCGAAGAAAACCCCTTGAATATTAGGAGGTTGAAAGAATAAAAAGTACTTTAGAGTGTTGATAACCAGTTAAATATCAAAAACTATGGGGCAGTTTATTGAAGATCAAAACGGCATGATAAGCGGAGCGGTGGGGCCGGTGGTGTTTGTAAAAGGAAATGACGGTAAAGGCATTGTACGCAGCAAACCCATACCCAGCAAAGCTCCCGCAAGTCCTAAACAACAACAAAACCGGAACAAGTTCGCACTCATGAAACACGTTACCGGGTTGCTCTATCCCATTTTTAAGGAATGTTATACCGACTTCCTTGGGAAGGACAATGCACGGGATGCGGTGCGCAGTTATTATATGGAGCAGGTGATCCAAAAAGAGCAGGACACCTGGCGTATCGACTATGAGAAGGTATTGATCAGTACGGGGCGGGTACGGGCGTATGTGCCGGTTTCGCAGTCGCGCGATGCGCAGCAGGTGGTGCTGCACTGGCAGGAAACCACCCAACAGCCTTTTGCCGAAGCGAGCGATTTGCTCAGCGTCTTGCTGTATGCTCCCGATACTGAAGACTTTGTATTCTACAAAGCCTGCACCACCCGAGCGGCAGCAACGCACACCCTCGAACTCCCCGAAGCCTTAAGCACACTACCTTTAATAGCCTATGCCACCTTTAGCACCGCTGCCGAAAGCGATTATGCTTACAGTACCTATTTGGGGAGGATGCAAATCAATTAATGTTATCGCGATAGATTTAATGGAATACGTGTAACTAATTGAAGTAGTAGAAATTCAATTAATCTATATTTGTTTTAATATAATATTACAATTCAAGTATATGACTAAAATAGCTTTCAAGGTTTCAGCCAGAGCAGGGAAATTACTAGGTAGAGAAAATTTCTCTAACCCAGAAGGAGCTATTATTGAATTAGTCAAAAACTCTTATGATGCTGATGCAAAAAATTGCCTAGTACTTTTTGACATTCCAACAAAAAAGGTAAAAGATAGTGATGAAAAAGAAATTGAAATTCCAGTAAGAGAAAAAAGCATCCTTTATATTATTGACAATGGTGAAGGAATGACTGAAGAAGTTATTAAAGACCACTGGATGCAAATTGGAACAGGCAATAAAGAGAAAGATTATATATCTGACGACAAAAGAACTAAAACTGGTGCAAAAGGAATTGGTCGTTTTGCATTAGACAGACTTGGATTTGAAACTGAAATGTGGACTCTTTCCAAAAATGCAAAAGATGGTATTGGCTCTTTTTGGAAAATGGACTGGAATCAATTTGATAATGCGGACAAGGCTATTTCACAAATTGAAGCAGAATTAGAGTCTGTTAAAATTGATTTGAAGGGTAAAATTAAAAGTCTTACTAATAATAATGTACTTATAGAAAAAGTTGTAAAGGATTTGAACTTTGATAGAGGTACAATTATTAAAATAGCAAACTTAAAAGATGATTGGTTTAATGAAGAAACATCTTCTGTCTTCAAAAGTTTAGAAGCTCTAATTCCACCAAAAGAACTTAATATTCCTTTTGAAGTTTTCTTTAAACATTTTCAACAACCCAAAGAGTTCGGTAAAGTTGAAACTGCGTTTTTTAACGATTTTGACTACAAACTAAAAGCTAGCTATGATGCCGAAAATCTGAATGTAGATTTCGAGATAACTAGAAATGAAATTGACATTAAGTCGTTAAAAAAGAAATATCCAAACGTTTATAAAAACAAAAACTATCCATACGACTTACAAACATTGGAAAATAAAAACTTTACGTATTCCAAGTCTATTGATAAAGTATTAAATTGGAAATTAAATGACGCAAATAAAAAATTACTTAAAGATGTAGGTAGTTTTGATTTAACCTTTTATTACCTAAAATTCTCAAACTCCATTAAAGAAGGATATCCTTTTAAGACAGTGGTAGCCCGAGAGAGAAAATCAACTTTAGAGCGCTTTGGAGGAGTAAAAATTTATAGAGACTCTTTCAGGGTAAGACCATATGGAGACCCAACTAATGACTGGCTTAAATTAGGGGCGAGAGTAGCTCAAAGTCCTGCTGGTGCAGGCCAAAGAATTGGAGATTGGAGAGTAAGACCTGAACAAACTGCGGGTATAATTACTATTTCAAGAAAAAACAATCCACTCTTAATTGACAAATCTGATAGAGGTGCATTACAAGAAAATGATGCTTTTGACACCTTTAAAAAAATTATAGTGGAAGTAATTCACGAATTCGAGTATGATAGGACTAAAATGTTAAATCCTATTTATTTAGAACAAAAGAAAAAAGCAAAAGAAAAAAAGGAAAGTGAAATTCAAAAACGAGCAGAAGCACTTGCTGACAAAATAATAGAACAAAGGAAAAAAGTCGAAGAGTCAATTTACGGTAAGAAGGTAAAAGCAGACTTATTTGAGGAAAAAAAAGAAGAGGAAGAAAAAAAGACCTACGAAGAAGCTTTCAAAGACACATTTAAAGCTATTGAAGACGAAAAGGCAGAACAAGAAAATCAAGAAATAGTTCAAGTAAGATCACTGGCAAGCTTAGGCTTAGTAGTGTCGTCTTTTGCTCACGAATTAAAGGAAATTAAGGATAATGCAATAGAGGTTAAAGAACTTGAAGGAATATTTAAGTCTATTGTACCAAAAGAAAAGAAAGAGTCTATCGAGTATAAAGACGGTATTGATATTATCGAATTGTTAGATGAAAATTCTGATAAGATTATTCATTGGGTGGACTATGCTTTAACAGCAATTAAAAAAGACAAAAGGACAAGAGGGAAGTTTGAATTTTCTGGATTTTTTAAAACGTTAGAGAAATCTTGGAGTAGAATTTTTAAGAAGAAAGATATTTCATTAAACATCGTTGATGAAACGAAAGATAAAGCATATGACTTTAGAGCTTTTGAAATGGATATCTCAACTATATTCACCAATCTGATAAACAATTCAATTGATTCATTTAATAATCTGATTGAGGTTCAGGAAAGAACTATTAATATTTCAGCTAATGTTAAAGATGATTCTATTGAAATATTATATTCAGATAATGGTGTTGGATTAGATGAAGTTTTTATAGACAAGGAAGAAATATTCTTGCCTTTTAAAACTTCAAAAAGAGATAGAAAAGGAAAAGAAATAGGTACAGGCTTAGGAATGTATCTTGTGAAATCTGTAATTGATGATAACAATGGAACAATAGATATTCTAGAACCGGAAAAAGGTTTTTCGGTTATGATATCATTTCCTCTTAGAAAATAAAACTTATGGAAGCTAAATATAAAATCGGATACATTGATGAGGATGTTAAACAGGTAAAAAAATACCAGAGACGATTTAGAAATTATGACATAGAAGTTGTAGGTTATGAATTTCATAAAGGAATGACTTTAGATGAGCTAATGTATCAAGTTTATGAATCTGATATTGACTTATTAATGATTGATTATAAGTTAAATGAAACTAATCAAGTTACTTTTAATGGAGAAGCTGTGGAAAGTGAATTTTATGACAAAAAACCTTTATTCCCTCATATAATCTTTACTAATAAAGTTGAGCAGGCAGAGCCTCACGTAGAAGACTGGAAAATTATTTTTGACAAAGATGATATTTTTAGTGAAGATGGTGAAGATGAAAAGAAAGTACAGCACTTCATTACAACATTAATTAAGAGTATTGAGCAATACAGAAATCACGTTAATAAAAAGAAAGCTATTGTATCTGAACTATTAGAAAAAGGAGAAAAAGAAGGTTTAACCGCTACAGAAAAAGATTTACTAATTACTAAGCAAGATGAATTAATAGCCTTAGATAAAACCGAAAGAAATGAAATACCTAAACATTTACTAACAGAGAAAAAGTTGGATGACTTATCTAAGACTAAAAAAGAGGCCGAAGAATTTCTTCAATCTTTAATAGATAAAAGAAAAAAATAATTGGTTTATGACAGTAAGAGAAACATTACCAATAAGAAGAACAGTTACCACTAGGCAACCAACTGATAAAAATTGGAGTGAGCATAAACCCGACTTGCAAGAAGATTTCAATAATTGCTGTGGCTATTGTGATTCTTTTGATGGCTTTAGACATACTTATTTTGAAGTAGACCATTTTATACCAAAAAGTCTATTTGAAAAGAATGGAAATATTGACTATTGTCAATATGACAACCTCACATATTCTTGTAAATTCTGTAACAATAAAAAGGGAAGTAAGTGGCCATCAAAAGATGAAACTATTCCAAATATTAACAACCAAGGCTTTGTTGATGCTTGTTCACCTGATTACGAAAATCATTTGTATAGAACATCCAAAGGTAGTATAATGTGGAAAACAGATTTGGGCAAGTGGATGGCGACTAAAGCGTTTAGATTTGATGAAAGAGAGCGCTCAATAATTGTTTTGTGGAATTTAAATGAACTAAGGAAAATCATAAATGCATTAATAGTTGAGTTAGAAAACTATCAAATTGGAGATGGAACATATGAAATAGTAAAAGAAAAATTAGGGGATTATTCTCTAGAGTATTTTATTTATCATCAAGAATTGATGGAATATTATAATGAATAAAAAAAGTACAGGTTCATATTACACGCCAGAATATTTGGCAAGCTTTATTTCTAAAAGAGTCTTATCTCATTTTGGAAATAGAACTCGTATATCAATATTGGAACCAAGTGTTGGTGATGGAGCATTTATTTCAGAACTAGAAAAAGAAAGAAGCATAAATATCAATTTAACTGCATTAGATATTAATAACGTTGAATTAAAAAAAGCGAAAGATCGGTGGAGCAGAAGAACAGCCTCATTTGAAAAAACGGACTTTTTAGAATTTGCAACTATTAAACAATATTCAGCTGTAGTTGGAAACCCACCTTATGTCAAAAAGAACATACTTACTTCAAAACAAATTGAATTAAGTAAAGAAATACATTCTGACGAAAATTTAACAGAAGCGTCAGTTAAAAATATTTGGACAACATTTCTAGTGAAAGCAAATACACTGTTGGCTAAAAATGGAGTTTTGGCATTTGTCTTACCATCAGAATTATTGCAAGTTAAATTTGCAGAAGAGATTAGAGAGTATTTAAAAGCTCAATTTGAAAGAATTGAAATATTTACTTTCAATGATTTGATGTTTGAATGTAAAGGACAAGATACTATCGTGCTTTTCGCTTACAAAAAATCAAAGAGCAAAGGTGAATATTTTGTCAATATTACCTCAAAAGAATCATTAGAAAAAGAGGACTTCATTTTAAGAAATAACCAATTATTAGTTTCATCAAAAGTAAAATGGACACATCATTTTTTAAGTGATGACGAGTTGAATTTTATTGATAATATAAAGAGAAAACTTAAAACGGTTAATTTTTATACAGATTCTAAGCCAGGAATAGTAACTGCAGCTAACAATTTTTTTATCCTCAACAACAAAAATGTAAATTTCTATAACCTCTCAGAATTTACTAGGCCTATTATTCAAAAAGGTAAATTTGTTAATGGAAGCGTTGTTTTTAATAACTCTGATCTTGAGGCATTAGAGCTTAAAGAATATCCAACTAAATTATTGAAGATAAATAACACTGACATCCTTACGGAAAATTTGCAAGATTATATTGATATTGGAGAGAAACAAGATATTCATCGAAGATATAAGTGTAAGCTTAGAAATAAATGGTATGTTATACCCAATGTTTCCGACATCCCTGAAGCTTTTTTCTTCAAGAGAAGTCACTTATATCCCAAGTTATTAAAGAATAATACAAACGCTTTAGTAACAGACTCTGCCTATGCTGTGAAAATAAAAGAGAATTATAATTTAGATAGCTTTATCTATTCTTTTTACAACACATTCACTTTATTATTATCGGAAATAGAGGGGAGGTACTACGGAGGAGGAGTTTTAGAATTAGTACCTAGCGAATTTAAAAAACTTCCAATTCCTTATATAGAAATTAGTAGTTCAGATTTTGAGGATTATACGACGGTATTCAAAAATAAAGGAAGCATTGAAGATATTCTAAGTCAGAATGATTTAAAGATCTTAAACACAGCATTGGGTATAGACAGTGATGATATCAAAAAACTAGAAAGAATTAGATTTAAGTTAAAGAAGAAGAGGCTTAGAAATTGATTTCATGCAACTTGATGTGCCGTCAAGTGCTATTAAATTATACTATTTGAGGCTGTAAACTAAACTCTGTCTGAATTGAATTATTTATTAATTTCATTCATACAGAATTATGACTACAAAAGAGCTAGACCAGTTAGACGATCAGCAGGCGTTGGGGCGTATTGCACAAACCGACCCTGAGGTACGCCTGGTGGCTCAGGAGGTATTGGAGGCGCTTGACTAGGGTTGTTTGCACCCGTCACCCTGAGCTGGTCTCAGGGTCGCACAAGTAGCGTTTCACGAGTAGGTTAATGAGATGCTGAAACACCCGATAGTTTGGGGACAGCATGACGTTGACTTTAGGCTGTAGTCTTCACTTTTGAATTTTAAACTTTGAATTTGAGCCTTTGAATCTTGAATTGAGCATAGCCTGTGCCACCCCTCCTCCGCAAGGACGGGGGCTTTTTGTTTTTGTGTGCGATACTTTCATTTACATCAATCAAAAAATCACTAATGGACTCTTCTTTTTTTAAAACGCTTCTTTGCGTAGGCTTGCTGGCACTTGTACTGCATTCTTGCAAAATAGAAACCAGTAACGATGCTGCACAAGACTATGCTACTGCAGACTTGTTAGGCACGTGGAACGTTAAAACGACAGCGCATAAGCATCCGGATATCGAATCGGTAAAACTGGTAAACGACGCTGTAGCAGAAGTGGTTATTAAAGACCTTTCGGGGAAGCAGCAGCAGATTTCTGGAAAATGGGAACGCAATGTAAAACAGTCAGTAGGTCGTATGGATTTCTCGTTCGACTTTAAACTTTCGTATCATTACGATCATCTGTATGCGTTAATGGGCAGGATCGAGGAAGCAGACGATAACCTGACGATCTCGGTAGGAGATCTGGTATTGGAAAAAAGCACTAAGAAAGCCTTTTTATTAGAAAGCCTTCTCGATATAAATATTCCTTCGTTCGCACTACGAAAATTCGAAGTGACAATACTTGATAATTCGTTGGGACAAGCGTCACTCTGAATCTAGCTCAGGGTCTCACAAGCCCTTCCATATAAGCAGGATGCGATGCTGAAACATGTTCAGCATGATGTTTCTTTCAACGCACAACTTTATATTTCGTACTTCTACCCTTGTACTTTCAACGCACTTTCGCGTTTCCGGAGGTCACTTTTTCTAAAATAACGTAGCGAAAAGAAGACCACAATACCCAGAGGGATGGCGATCATCAGGTAGCGTAACGCCATATCAAAAGTATTGCTAATGTCTCCCGAGGCAGAGATGACATAACTGCCCATCGAGGTGATGATGTACAGCAAACCGCCCATCAGTCCGCCTGCAATGCCGGCGTTGCCCGGAAAGAAGATCATATTTTGCGTAAAATAGTTGGTAAACAAAAAGCCCGAGCAGATGTGAATGAGAAAGGCAAAAGCAACGAGTACCACCAGATTGTCCAGATTGAAAGCCAGTGTGATAAAGCTGGCAATGATGACCAACTGAATCAGCGACACCCGCCCGATCTTTTTGTTGAAATTCATAGGAGTAAAGCGTTTGCTCAAAATGCCGCCTATCATCCACGCAAAGCCCAAAATCAAGGTGCAATACCCAATCACAACCGGACTGTATTCAAAATGCTGTTCTACCACAAAGGGTCCGGCGATATTGAACACCATGACCACGGAGTAGGCGCAGCCCAAAATAAGAATGCCTAAAATAAAACCGGGGTTTTTCAGCATCGCCAGATACAGCAAGGAGGTTTTCTTCAAGTTGAATTTCTTGTAGTTGCGAATGGTTTCTCCGCTAAAAATGAATTCACCTACGAGCAAGACGGCTGCATAGATCGCCAGAAAGTAAAAGTTAGACTGCCAGCCCAGACTTTCTTCTAAGAATCCGCCCAAAAAAGGCGCGATGATGGGTCCGCACGACCAGACGATGGTAAAGAAACTCAGGTAATGCTTGCGTTCTTTATCGTCATAGAGATCTACAAAATAGGCGCGTTTAGCCACAACGATAAAAGCGGTAGCGATACCTTGTACGATACGCAGCAAACTGATTACCAAAACTTCTGAAGTAAAGGTCACCGCCAGACTGCTGAGGAGTAAGACCACCAAAGAGATCAGCATGGGTTTACGCCGTCCTACGCTGTCTGCTACCGGACCCACAAAGAGTTGGGAGAAGCCGTAACTGAGAAAAAAGCAGGTGAGCGTAAGCTGTATGCTTTGTTCGGAAACGCTGAGGTTACGTGCCATCGACGGAAACGAGGGCAGGTAAATATCGGTCATAAACCCGGACAGGGGAATAGACAAAAAGGTAAGGATGGTTGCTATTTTTTTGCGCTGGGGCGAAGCGTCGCGTAAATGCATAGGGGAGGGTATTGACAATTAGGGGGTGCAAAGCTACTACATAAAGACTGATTCTTATACGGTACCTTGCGTCTTTTATCGAACCTCAGCGCCCAAACAGTCCTTTTTTTGTTGGTCCCAGACTAAAAAAAAACCTTTCATTGCTGAAAGGTTTTTTTCTTCTTCATAGTTCAGCCCTAGTGGCTGTTCGCTTTTAAAAGTTCGGGGAACTTTTCTTTAAATCGGTTGAGTCTCGGTATCGAAACCTTTTGGATGTATGGGTTTTCGGGGTGTTGTGCTTCGTAGTTCTGGTGATAGCCTTCTGCTTCCCAGAATTTTTCAAAAGGTTTTACTTCGGCAGCAACCGGTTCCCCCAGCTCTTCAGCTAAAGCGGCTTTCTTTTGCTCAATGATCTGCTTTTCGGCATCATTCTGATAAAAGAGGATCGAACGGTATTGCGATCCGTGATCGGGTCCCTGACCATTAGCTTGTGTGGGGTTTTGTGAACCAAAGTACACGTCAACCAACTGGCTGAAGCTGATGACTTCAGGATCGTAAATAACTTTTACCGCTTCGGCGTGACCGGTTTTGCCGGTGTTGCTGTCTTCGTAAGTCGGGTTTTTAGTATGCCCTCCGGAATAACCGGAAACCGATTCCTCAACCCCTTTTACACTTTCATAAACCGCTTCTACACACCAGAAACACCCGCTGGCAAAATAAGCCGTAGCCTTATCCTGATTTTGGGTAGCTGTAGCCTCATTTTGCGCAGGCTCGGTAAGTACCCCTTCTGATGCAGTGCCGTCTGTATGCAACGCCAGTTCAGGGGTGGTTGAAACCGCCGCGCTATCTGTATGTTTAGGAGCATTATCACAGCTGGTAAAGAACAAGCTCAAAGCTATGCTGGCAGCTAATAATGCTGAAAATATGATTCTGTTTTTCATGGCACTTTTACATATACACGCAATTCCTCTTGCGTTGGTTTTATAGACGCAAAGTTGCAGCTAAACTTTCTTAAGACCATGCTAATTTTTTCTACTTTTTGATAAACTATTGGTAAAGTACATAAAGAGGCTTTTTTCTTTTCTGCATCTGAAGGGTTTAACGATTGCCTTCCCTCGGTTCAGAATAGGCGCAGGAAGCTCCGAAGGACAGGAGCGATAGCGACGCGGAGCTGACAAGGTGGTTTTCGCCCTAAGCGAAAAATTCCTTAGCGAGGGCGTCGTTTCTTTTGGTTCGTTTTCTTTGGAGAAGCAAAGAAAATGAACAGAACATGATTAGAAGTAAGTCTTTCTCAAATCTCCGTTAGGAGATTAATCAACACATAACTAGAAGATATAACTTCTATTCATCTTCCTGTTCTTTTGCCTTGATGCCAAAGAACCAAAAAATCAAGGCTCACAAGACGGTATCTAAATTTTTCGTTTGCTTCACTGCATGCGCTTAACTCGGCCTCTGGCCTCAAACAGAACCGCCTGCTACGCTACGCTCACTTCAAATTTGACGATACCTTCTTGTAGGCCGTTTTTCAAGTATTAATAAGCATTTAAATGATATTCATACCCGGAAGGGTTTAACGATTGCCTTCCCTCGGTTCAGAATAGCCGCAGGCAGCTCCGAAGGACAGGAGCGATAGCGACGCGGAGCTGACAAGGTGGTTTTCGCCCTAAGCGAAAAATTCCGAAGCGAGGGCGTCGTTTCTTTTCTGCATCCGACGACCGCAGGGAGAGGAATGCACTGCTCAAGGTAAAGCATTGATTAAATTAACTTTTGAAAAGTTACGAGTAAAGAAAATGAACAAACATGATTAGAAGTAAGCCCTACTCAAATCGATTTTAGAAGATCAACGTAGATCACACCAAAACATCAAACACCCTACTGCAACTCCTCTAAATACGCCCTAAACTCCTTGGTATCATAATCTGCCATACCCAGATGGGTGAGGGCGAGTTTTCCTTCGGCATTGATCACAACAGTAGTGGGTAGGCTACCCGTGTTATACATCTCGGGCAGGTCGTAGGCAATGCGGTAAATGGGAAAGTCAAAGCCTTTTTTGGCTTTAAACGCCTTAGCCTTTTCAAAATCGGTATCAAAAGAAACCAGTACAAAGTTCACCTCCTCCTTTTTATCGGCATACAGGTTGGCAATACCCGGCATTTCGGCAATACAAGGCGGACACCAGGTTGCCCAGAAGTTGATGAAATACGGCTTATGCGGCATCGCATCCAAAGAAACCAGTTGGCCTTCTTCGTCAAAAAACTGCACATCCAGATCAGCGGGATCGCCCGGTTCAACGGCAGTACTGTTGGCACCTTTTACCCGCGTTTTTCCTTCGGTATCGGGTACTTCCTTAAGTTTAGGGTTCATAATCCCTGTTTTAAGAATGCCGCGTTGCAGGGTTGCAATAATAGGTTTGTGTAAGCCTGTGGAATAAACCACCACCAGAACAGCGAAGAGGATTCCGTATTTGAGTAAGCGTTTTTGACGGGTATGCATAGCGCAAAAGTAGCGACTTTGTAGCGCTTTAAAGGTAACATAAGTAACAAAAAACCCTTCCATTGCTGAAAGGGTTCTTGATTGTAGATAAGCTGTCTCTGGTGTATTTCAAAATTTAGTGAAGGATTTAAATTTCAAAAAGTACTTATCTACCTCAACACACACGAATAATTATCGTCACACAGTGCTGTGTTTATTTTTCTACTACGAATTTATAAATCGAAGTTGTCTCGTATTTTTCAGTAGGTTCTAAAACGATACTAGGAAAATCAGGTTGGTTAGGCGCATCGGGAAAATGCTGGGTTTCCAGAGCAAATGCCGTTCTAAACTCATCTTGAGCACCCGATTTAAAGGTATTTTGACCTTGCATAAAATTTCCGCTGTAAAATTGCAGACCGGGTTCTTCAGTGAGGACTTCCATCGTGATTTTACTTTTATCACCAGTGATCACTGCTGCTTTATGCAGTTGATCAGAATCGCTTTGATTCAACACATAATTGTGGTCATAACCTTTACCAAAAGTCAGTTGCTCATTAGGTGTTTCTATACGTTCGCCAATAGTATGCGGTGACGTAAAATCAAACGGAGTACCTGCCACGGAATCCAATTTTCCACTTGGGATTAAACCGGCATCAACAGGTGTGTATTGATTTGCATAAATCACGAGCTTGTGATTGAGAATGCTTCCGTTACCTTCTCCATTCAAGTTAAAAAAGGCATGATTGGTGAGGTTTACCAGCGTTTTTTGATCGGTTGTAGCCTCGTATTCCATTTTGAGTTCGCGATCTGTCGTAACGCTATAGGTCACTTTTACAGCTACATTACCGGGGAAACCCATTTCCATATCCGGAGAGTGATAGGTAAGCATAAGCGTATGCGCGTCGGGTTGATGGGCATCCCAAACTTTGTATTGAAATCCCTGATCTCCACCGTGCAAGGCATTATCTCCGTTATTGATAGGAACTTGATACTCTTTACCGTCTAGTCTAAATTTTCCGTTAGCAATGCGGTTTCCCACGCGGCCTATGGTAGCACCAAAATACGGTTCGGTAGCATCTGCAAATTCCTGTACGCTGCCCATACCCACGACCACATCGGTCATGTTTCCGTCTTTATCAGGAACCCAAAGTCCTACAATGCGCCCTCCATAATTAGTAAAGGCTACTTCAATATTATCGTTTTTGATCCAGTAGAGCGCAGTCTTTTTACCGGTTATATTGCTTTTAAAAGCTTGCGGATTGAGGGGCATTTCCTGCTGAGGTTGCGCTGTTGTTTGCTGTTCGTTTTGTTGTGCAGTAGTTTCTTTGCAAGAAAAAAAGCTTATGCCTAAAACAAGGCATAGGCATAAGCGGATGCACAAATTAGCGGTTAGGTTAATTCGCATCATTTAACTTTTTAATGAGGTCTACTTCATCCTGACGGTAGGGTGTACCGTCTTTTCTAAATACATCGTGAAACCATTCTACGGGCTCCTCACCAGAATCTATAGGTGTATTCCACGCATAAATGGTATTGGTCTTTCCGTTTACAAGTCCCCAGTTTATCGCTCCAATCTTGTTTTCAGCAAGCATAGGTAATGTGTTTGAAAACCGACTGTCGTTTGTACGCGCCATATATTCAGTGCAAATCATCGGGCGGTCGTGAGTTTTAAGGAGTTCAATCACGCGGCGATGCATGGCTGCATTCTCATAATCATGATAAGTAATGATATCAGAGTGTTGTGCCTGAAACGTATTGAGTTCTTTATAGCCCCAGCTCCATAAGCCTACAGAAAGCGGCTGACTCGGGTTGACCTCGCGAGCCCATTTAAAAACGTTGGTTAGTAACGGAAGACTCTCAGTATTCTTATCGTTATTTCCGGGTTCGTTATACAAATCCCAGAACAAGACGCGCTCATCATCTTTAAAGGTTTTGATAATGTCTTGCACATAGGCTTTAAGTTCAGGCGAGTTCGCCATCTCATTAGATGCCGGATATCCGGGATCTTGCATCCACCCGCTGTTGTGCGTTCCTGTTTTAGGTTCGCGTTGTTTCCCGATCTTAGGATTGGCATCCCATACGTCATCAAAAATTACAAATATGGTTTGAATGTCGTGCTTA
This sequence comes from Leeuwenhoekiella marinoflava DSM 3653, assembly GCF_900129005.1. Lineage (GTDB taxonomy): Bacteria > Bacteroidota > Bacteroidia > Flavobacteriales > Flavobacteriaceae > Leeuwenhoekiella > Leeuwenhoekiella marinoflava. The sequence continues at coordinate 78,518 of NZ_FQUN01000007.1, forward strand.
TCGGCGATGCTCAGGTAATCATCCACCCGATCTTTAAACCCTTCTGTATCGGCCTTATACGCCAGACTGTGTAAATACACCCGCATCGTATTGAACCCAATAGTTGCTGCATAGCCCAGCTCACGATCTATAGTCTCCGGATCGTACGTGTCTTTTTGCCACATCTCCAGTTGGTTGATAGCTGTGCTGGGTATAAAGTTAGCCCCGGTAATCCAGTCGTGCTTGGCATACCAGGCTTTTGCTTTTTCTTTAGACCACTTGTTGGTGTCTAAATTTGCCCCGCTCTGGCTAAGGCCAGAAAAGCCGAGAGCGAGCGCAAAAATTAAGAGTGTTTTTTTCATAATAGATGGAGTTCGTGTCCTTTTAAATTATTCAGAAGGGATGGGTTGTATCACAGAAGTAGGCAAAGGCGTACCTATAAAAGGAGTGCCGTCTTCCTGCCAGTATAAACGTTGCATACGCGGGGATCGTTTGTTACCGCAACCTTCCCCGGGATTGGAGTTGGCATGGTATAAAATCCAGTCTTCTGTTCCGTCTGGTGATTTAAAAAATGAGTTGTGACCGGGTGCATATACGCTGTTTTCCGGGGATTGTTGAAATATAGGTTCTTCTTTTTTGGTCCATGCTTCGGCATTCATAGGATCATTTCCCGTAAGACTCATTAGACCTAAGGCATACTGATCGGTCCAACAGCCACTCGCCGAAAACACAATAAAGAGTTTGTCGTTATGTTCCAAAAATTGTGGCCCTTCATTCACACTTACATGTGCAGGGTTACCGGCAGTGCCCAAATCTCCGTTTAGCTCCCATTCATAAGTGGGTGAACTGATTTTAACCCGTTTACCTGAAATTGTAAAGGGATCGCTCATTTTTGCAATAAAAATATCCTGCTGCCCATTGGTATCACCCTCCCAACCCGACCAGATCATATAGAGTTGGTTGTTATAGGTATACACATTACCGTCGATTGCCCAGTTGTCTGAAGGTGCTGCGACTTTGCCTTTAAATTCCCATTTATCATTTAACGGATCGTTAGAGGTGTTTGCTAACACATACATGCGGTGGTTCTCATTGGTGCCGTTATCTGCAGCAAAATATACATACCATTTGTTATTAATATAATGAATTTCAGGAGCCCAAATTTCGTTGCTATACATCGTATTTTTTGGTGGCGTCCAGATGGTTTGAGATGATGCATCACGCAGGTTTGCCAGGTTTTTGGTTTTCCACAGCACCACGCGATTGCCCATGGTGTGCGTATAGTAGTAATACCCATCTACATATACGCTAAAGGGATCTGCTCCTGAATCTAATAAAGGATTCTGAAAACTCTGTGCCTGATTGCTCCACGAGAATAAGAAAAGCAGGATAGCGATAGTCTGAGAAATGTGTTTTTTCATAAATAGGTATTAGAACCTGTTAGTAGTCTAAAACGTTATAGTGACGAAATTCAGAAAATGTAGCGGATTGCATAAGTTGGCTTAGCTCATTCTTTCGATAGATTGTTTCAAAATGCTTGGTTTGTCTAATTTAAGCGCACAATGAGACGATTTGATGTGCTTTGAGATGAAATTAGTTGAAGAAATAGTGGCGAACTGACAAAAGTCATAAAATAGGCTGAAACCGTCTGGTACTTTTACCGGGTAATTGGATAACTATTAAATCTTTAAGGTATGACAACTTTTTCAAAACTTCAAAACGATTTCACCCATAACATCATCGGGTATTCTGCAATAGGAATCATTCTAAGCACATGCTTAGGCTCGGTAGCAGTCATGACTACATTGATGCACGGGCATCATTTAACACAAATGTTTTTTGTGATGCTTAGCGTTGTTTTTTGCAGCTTACATAATGCTTCGATTCTTACGGTTCAAAAACCAGAGCTGATCTTCAAACTATTAGTGACAAGTACTCTAGTGAATGTATTGATAATCATGGGAGGATTGATTCTTTAAAATGGGTGAGCGCAAATAAGCTTTTTAAGAATCAGTTTATTGGCACCTCCAAAGGCTTTAATACCCCGTCCCGATATCGGGATGGCGCGAAATTGAAAATTTGTTTCTAACGAATGCCTCGTGGGCCTGCCTTTGTCAGACCAGACAGGCTTGCCCCGAGGTAGTTTACTTATTTTTTTAACCAGGCTTCCGGAAATCTGAAAACAGATCTCCGGAAGCTATTTTGATTTTTAAGTTATGAGTAGTATTCCTTTAATAACTAAATACAATGTTCCCGGTCCTCGATATACGAGTTACCCTACAGTACCGTATTGGGATATCGAGAGCTTCAGTCTTAAAGACTGGAAAGAGACCCTTAAAAAAAGCTTTTTAGCGAGTAATAAAAAAGAAGGGATTAGTCTGTATATACACTTACCCTTTTGTGAATCGATGTGCACCTTTTGCGGTTGTACTAAAAGAATCACTAAAAACCACAGTCTCGAAGACCCGTATATTAAAGCCTTACTGAAAGAATTCACCTTGTACCGGGATTTTCTAGGAGAACGCCCGGTGATACAACAAATACATTTGGGAGGAGGTACTCCTACTTTTTTTTCAGAAGTAAATCTGGGCACGCTCATCAGCGGTATTTTTAAGTTGGCAGATAAAGCTACCAATTGTGAAATGAGTTTTGAAGGACATCCTAATAATACCACCGTAAATCATCTAGAAACGCTGGCTTCGTTTGGCTTTAAGCGGGTTTGTTATGGGGTACAGGATTATAATGAAACCGTACAAAAAGCCATCAACCGCATCCAACCTTTTGCACACGTGCAGCGTGCAACAGATCAGGCGCGGCAAGCGGGATATACTTCTGTGGGGCATGATATTATATACGGACTCCCTTTTCAAACGCTGGAACACGTAAAAAACACCATCGAAAAAACCATACAGTTGTTTCCGGATCGTATTGCATTTTACAGCTATGCACACGTGCCGTGGATTAAAGGCAACGGGCAGCGCGGTTATGATGAAGCCAATTTGCCTTCTGCGGAAGAAAAGCGCGAGCAGTATGAGATAGGGAAACAATTGCTTGCTGAAGCGGGGTATGTAGAAATCGGGATGGATCATTTTGCACTGCCTACTGATGCTTTATACCATGCCCAACAAGAAGAGCGCATTCACCGTAATTTTATGGGGTATAATGCTTCTAAAACTCAGGTGATGTTAGGGCTGGGTGTTTCTGCAATCAGCGACAGCTGGTACAGTTTTGCACAGAATGTAAAAGGACTCAATGAATATTATCACCTGTTAGAAAATAATATTCTTCCCATTTTTAGAGGACATATTCTGAATGAAGAAGATTTGAAAATCCGTCAACATATCCTGAATTTGATGTGTCATTTTAAGACCAGCTGGAGCGAACCCGAACAGTATTTTAATGAACTACCGGAAGTGCTCATCAAACTGAAAGAACTGGAAGCAGACGGATTGCTGGTTTTTGAAAGCAAAGCACTTCGCATAACCGAAAAAGGAAGAGCTTTCGTGCGCAATATCTGTTTACCTTTTGATTTGCGTTTGCAACGTAAAAAGCCTGAAACTAAACTTTTTTCAATGACCATTTAAGTGACGCGCTTAAGTGATTTTTCGTTCACTACACTGCATGCGCTTAACTCGGCCGGCACACCGGCCTCAAACAGAACCGCCTGCGACGTTCCGCTCACTTCAAATTTGACGATACCTTCTTGTAGGCCGTTTTAAAAATGTATTGCATAAGAGATTTTAGGAAAAAGAAAGTATTCATACCCGAAGTGTTTAGTTTCCTTTTGGTAAGTATAGCAAGGGTATCCCGTTAAAATTATCCTCATCCCCACCCCCTCTCCCAAGGAAAAGGGAGTTTGATTTTAACCCAAATGGAAGTTCTGCTATATTCATACCCAAAGGGTTAAACGAATCACAATCCCTTGGTTCAGAATAGGCGCAGGACGTTCCGAAGAACAGGAGCGATAGCGACGCGGAACGTACAAGACGGTTTTCGACCGTAAAACGGCTTTTGAAGGGAGTTCCATACTCGCTACAAGACTAAACCTAGCATTCAAGACCAGCTTAAAAAAATTAATCTCGATTATCGAGCGAAAAATTTCGAAGCGAGGGTGTCTTTTCTTTTCTGCATCCGACGACCGCAGGGAGAGGAATGCACTCTTCCAAAAGAACCTTTAGTCTTAAAACGACGTAGGAGTCTCTTGAGCAAACCGACGGAGATTCACGAGCTCCCGAGAAAATAAGAATGACGCGAGTAAAGAAAATGAACAAAACATGATATAGAACCTATAACTTCTATTCATGTTCATGTTCTTTTGCCTTGATGCCAAAGAACCAAAAAATCAAGGCTCACAAGACGGTATCTAAATTTTTCGTTCACTGCACTGCATGCGCTTAACTCAGGCGGCACACCGCCCTCAAACAGAACCGCCTGCTACGCTACGCTCACTTCAAATTTGACGAAACCTTCTTGTAGGCCGTTTTTCAAGTATTAATAAGCATTTAAATGATATTAATACCCGAAGGGTTAAACGAATTATTAATTCCCTCGGTTCAGAATAACCGCAGGAAGCTCCGAAGGACAGGAGCGATAGCGACGCGGAGCTGACAAGGTGGTTTTCGCCTTAAGCGAAAAATTCCTAAGCGAGGGGCTCTTTTCTTTTGGTTCGTTTTCTTTGGAGAAGCAAAGAAAATGAACAGAACATGAATAGAAGTGAAAATTATCAAAATCGACGTTAGGAGATTCACGAGCTCCCGTGAAAATAAGAATGACGCGAGTAAAGAAAAGTAAGGAACATCCTATAGAAACTATGACTTCTATTCATCTTCCTGTTCTTTTGCCTTGATGCCAAAGAACCAAAAGATCAAGGCTCACAAGACGGTATCTAAATTTTTCGTTCACTGCACTGCATGCGCTTAACTCGGCCGCTATCGCGCCCTCAAACAGAACCGCCTGCTACGTTGCGCTCACTTCAAATTTTTCGATACCTTCTTGTAGGCCGTTTCTAAGATCAGAACTAAGAAATTCTTTAGCCTTCTTTTTCTTCAGTATAGCAAGAAGTTGCCGTTAAAAATTTCTGAAGCCTTGGAAGAAATTTAGGGATGCTCTTGCGGTTTTCGCCCCTAAGGCGAAAAATACCTATCCAAAAGGTGTCTTTTCTTTTGTTACTTTTCTTTGGACGAGCAAAGAAAAGTAAGGAACATCCTATAGAAACTATGACTTCTATTCATCTTCCTGTTCTTTTGCCTTGATGCCAAAGAACCAAAAAATCAAGGCTCACAAGACGGTATCTAAATTTTTCGTTTGCTTCACTGCATGCGCTTAACTCGGCCGCTATCGCGCCCTCAAACAGAACCGCCTGCTACGTTGCGCTCACTTCAAATTTCACGATACCTTCTTGTAGGCCGTTTCTAAGATCAGAACTAAGAAAAAGGCTCTTTTCTTTTGGTTCGTTTTCTTTGGAGAAGCAAAGAAAATGAACAGAACATAAATAGAAGTAATGAATATTCAAATCGACGTTAGGATATTCACGATGACCCTAAATTAAGAAATCATCCCCTAATGACAACTATGCTGTGCATCCACCTGCGCCACAGCTACCTGATTAGATGGTGATACAAAAGGAATTCCCAGACCCAAACCGCGTAAAATAAATAAGCATCCCATAAGGACTACTAGAACGGGGATGGCTTTAAGAAAATACTGTTTGGTTTTACCTTTTAAAAAATTACCCAGATAGATCGCGGTGGTCATCAGCGGTAGGGTTCCTAGTCCAAAGAATAGCATATACAATCCACCTTCTAGTGAACTGCCGGTTGCCAAGGCTCCAAAAACAGCCATATAAACGAGACCGCAGGGTAACATCCCATTGAGTAGACCTAAGGTGAAAAAAGTACCTGGTTTTTTGCTTTTGAGTTGGTATCCTAAGGCAGTCTTTAATTGCCCCACTAGTTTGTAAATGGGTTTAGAGAAGTTGTATTTCCCAAAGGTTTTAGCGGGTAATGCAATTGCCAGTATCATCAATACACCCACTGCAATAGAAAGTTGTTGTTGTAAGCCAAAAAGCTGCAGACGCTTGCCTACACTACCCAAGATAAATCCTAGAGTAGCGTAGGTTAGCAGCCTTCCACTGTGATAGCTTAGTATTTGTAGCACGCGTTTTACAGCATTAGAACGATCTACGGGCATTAAAAAGGCGATAGGGCCACACATTCCCACGCAGTGGAAGCTACCCAAAAGTCCAAAAAGTAATGCCGTGAGTATCATAACTAATAGATTATGGCTTTTTGAAAGTGGTATTTTTTACCTTCATATTCCCAGTTAACGGTAATGTTCCAGCGACCGTCGAGCAAGCGATTGTCAGGTATGAGCAAATTAGAAGTTGACAGTTCTATAGGAATGTCAAAATCAAGTTGCTTGCCAGACGGTCTGTATAGGAACACTTTTCCGGTAATGTTTTTAGGGTTGAAAGTTTCAGGAAATTGCAAGACATAACCGGCTTTGGTTTTAGTGCCGATTACCGGTGTTTTTAGTTCTGCTTCATTCGTAGCAGCATCAATATCTTCTTGCAATTGCAGCTCTTTTTTATAATAATCTTCAGCCACCAGATCGTAACTGTATTTTTTGTCGGTGCTCATGGTGATGATAAAAAACATGATGAAGCTTATAAACAAAGCCATACCTATCACCAGACCGGTTCCCCAATTAATTCTCATAATGCTATAGTTTACTCGATAATCGAGATTTAAACCTGTTTACGGCAGGTGCTTCGAGGCTTGCCTCGAAGTCAAAAGCTGTTTCCTTTTAATGCCTTACGAGCCTGCCTTTGTTGGCAGACAAGCTCGCCTCAAGGAGTTTACTTGCACTGCCTGCAAAAGCCATTAAGACACTTCAGTATGCGTATTTTAATTTGTTGTAGCACGTGGCTACGCATATTTATTAGCCAGTTCTTCCTGGCTCAATGCTTTACGTTCTCGCTCTTCTTTAAGCAAGCGTACTTTACAATTTTGGTTCTTTCCAGGTTTTCCGTTTTTGCATCCCAGACAGCAGTTGTGGTTTGATTTTGTGCTCATGATTTACTTATTTATAACTTCGGGGACCTAGGAAAACCGTACTTGTGGTTTCAATAAGTTGGTCTTCACTAAATACACCGATTTTTAGTTTTTCTTTTTCGTCGTTTAGGTCGTGGGTATTGATCTCAATAAAGAGCGTTCCTTTTGCAAGGCCTTGCTCAGGTACTTCAAGCTCCCCTTGTGAAACCACACGGATGCTTCCCGAATGGGAAATCAGTTCAAAGTGCAGGTTCTCAATATCCCGGGTTGTTTTGTTGATGAGTTTATAGGTATATACATTACTTATGACGTCTTCGCCCTTATGCTCATAGAGTTGTCCCGGTAAGCGAAGGATAGTCGCCTCCACATCGTTACGTAAAAACAGCATACCTATAAGCACACCAGTCAAAATCAGCAGTACAGCGGTGTAGCCTTTTAAACGGGCATTGAATGTAAACTTCGCCTTCTTTTCAATATGCTCTTCACTCGCATAGCGAATGAGATCTTTAGGCAGATTTACCGCTTCCATCATCTGGTTACAGGCATCAATGCAGGCGGTGCAATTCACACACTCTAACTGTGTGCCGTTGCGAATGTCTATTCCCGTAGGGCAAACCTGTACACATTGCGAACAATCAATACAATCTCCTTTGCCCGTTGCAGCTCGATCTTCAGTCTTTTTAAATTTAGCTCTGCCGGATTCTCCTTCTCCACGTTTGTGATCATAGGCCACCACGATAGATTTAGTATCCAGTAACACACCTTGTAACCTTCCGTACGGACATACAATGACGCAGACCTGCTCTCGAAACCAAGCGAATATAAAGTAGAATACAGCAGTGAAAATCAAGAGTGAAATCAGCGTTCCCGAGTGTGAAGCAGGACCTTCAGTCACATACTGAATCAGGCGTTTGCTACCGATCAGATAGGCCAGAAAAACATTTGCGATGAGAAACGAAATCACAAAAAAGAGAAACCATTTGCTGATGCGTTTCTTTAGCTTCTCCCCATTCCATGACATTTTATCCAGACGCATTTGCTTGCCGCGGTCTCCTTCAATCCAGTATTCTATTCTGCGGAAAACCAGTTCCATAAAAATGGTTTGTGGACAAATCCACCCGCAGAATATCCTACCGAAGGCTACTGTAAACAAAAGCACAAACACCACCCCGATAATCATGATTATGACAAACAGGTGAAAGTCTTGTGGCCAGAACGGAAAGCCAAAAATGTTAAAGCGGCGCTCGAGTATATTAAACATCAAAAATTGATTGCCGTTAATATGTATAAACGGAGCGCTGAATAAAAAGATCAGGAGCGCATAGCTTACCAGTTTGCGGTACTCATAGAGTTTGCCCACCGGTTTTTTAGGATAGACCCATGAGCGTTTTCCCTCATCGCTAATCGTGCCTATACGGTCTCTAAAACGTTCCTGATCTTGAGAAGCCATTGTTTAATCTTTTTGCTGAATGATAGCGCCGGTAACCGGCTCATTTTCTAAAAGCACTTCTACTTGTGTCGAATCTTGAGTGACCTGAACCCCTTCAACCGGAGCATGCTCATCAATCCACAGATCGCCCTGAGGTTCTTTAGCATCAGCAGGATTGGTGCCGTGCAAGCTCAATACATAGCTTGCTACCTGTGCAATCTCACTGGGTTTTAAGTCGGTTTTCCAGGCGATCATCCCTTTGCCGGCGCGTCCTCCTTCAGAAATGGTATGGAATACATTTTTGATCCCTCCTCCTAAAATCCAGTAATCATCAGTAAGATTGGGACCAATCCCACCGGCACCAACAGCTTTGTGACATGCCACACAATTACCGCTAAAGAGCATTTCACCGGCTTTAATGTCAGCAGCATCAGTAAGCAATTCTACCGTGTTTTCATCCACCAGATCCTTTGCGGTTTTCTTGTATGCTGCAAGCTCAATTTGAGCCTGGGCAACAGCTTGCTCGTATTCGTCAATCTGGTTGTCACCACCCAAAACTTCAAAGCGAACGAGATAGATTAATGCAAATAGAATGCTTGCATAAAACCCGTAAACCCACCACGGCGGTAAATTGTTGTCTAATTCCTGAATGCCGTCATAGTTGTGATCTAATATGATCTCTTCTTCCTCTGCTATAGGTTTTACCTTCCAGAGTTTAGCATAGGTATTTTTAAACCAGGCAATGCGCTGCTCTTTTTTTGCAGCAACCTGTACCTCATAGGTTTCCTGAGCTTCCGGCTTTAAAGTTTTAAACAATATAGCTCGTAAACTTTCAATACAAATCTCAAAAGCGATATACATAAAGATTAAGACTCCGTAAATAGCCCACAACCCGTTTTGTGTGGTAAATACCGAAGGCTCATCTTCTGGAGTGCCTACATAATTTAGAAAGAGATAGGCAAAGCCTGCAAAGCCAAGGATTCTTATCAGTGATGCGGTACTTCTCATGGCTGGTCTGATTTTAATTGATCTTCTAGCGGAATGTTACTCACCTCTTTGATGTGTTCTTTTTTAGCGGTAAGTACCCATAAGAACAAGCCTATAAAAAAGAGGAAGAAAATGAGTAGGGATACGATGGGGTAGATGCTTACCCCATCTATATTTTCGAGGTTTTGTTTTACAAATTTCAACATGACTATTTGGCTTTTAAATGGGGGACTTGATCTCCTGTTTTAATCTTGATATCTGTACCCAGTCTCTGTAAGTAAGCGATAAGCGCGACGATCTCCCGGTTGCGCATTTCTATAAAATCTTCTCCGTTGTCTGCAGCATATTTTTTATCAGACTCGTAGGTCTTTGCAAAATCAGGATCGGTGTACAGGTTTTGTTCAATTTGAGTGCCTTGTTCAGTCATCCATTGCTGAGCACGTTCTATATCTTCTACGGTGTACGGAACTCCCAGTTGTTGCATAACTTTCATCTTGTCTTCGGTTTTAGACTTGTCGAGTTGGCTACGAATCAACCAACTGTACGAAGGCATTATAGAACCTGATGAAGTGCTCTGCGGATCATACATATGGTTGAGGTGCCAGTTGTCTGAGTACTTTCCACCTATACGAAGCAAGTCTGGTCCCGTACGTTTGCTACCCCATAAGAAGGGATGATCGTATACATATTCACCCGATTTTGAATATTCACCATAACGCTCCACTTCACTACGGAAGGGTCTGATCATCTGCGAGTGACACGAGACACAACCTTCTCTGATGTACAGATCTCTACCTTCTAATTCTAACGGAGTGTAGGGTTTTACGGTTGAAATCACCGGTACATAATCGTCAACAATCAGCGACGGAATAATTTGCACCATACCCCCAATTAAGATTGCGATGGTCGCAAAAATGGTAAGTTTTACCGGGCGGCGTTCTAACCAGGTGTGGTAGCCTTCTTTAGCGGTACGTTTTTGGGTCACGCGTTGTAAGGGCGCAGCTTCCGCGAGTTCGTCTGTTACTTTGCTTCCGCTTCGTATGGTTCTAACAAGATTATAAAGCATGACAAAAGCTCCTGCAATGTATAAGCTACCCCCTATTGCACGCATCCAGTACATCGGGATGATTTCGGTTAAGGTTTCTAAGAAGTTTCCGTAAGTAAGGGTTCCGTCCGGGTTGAATTGTTTCCACATAGAAGCCTGCACAAAACCGGCAACATACATAGGCAAGGTGTACATAATAATACCCAGTGTTCCTATCCAGAAGTGTGCATTGGCTAATTTGATTGACCAGAGTTTGGTTTTAAACAAGCGCGGTACCAGCCAGTAGATCATACCAAAGGTTAAGAAACCATTCCAAGCTAACGCGCCTACGTGTACGTGTGCAATAACCCAGTCGCTAAAGTGTGCGATAGCATTTACATTTTTTAGCGAAAGCATAGGCCCTTCAAACGTTGCCATCCCATAACCGGTAATTGCAACAACCATAAATTTTAAAACAGGATCAGTACGTACTTTGTCCCAGGCACCACGTAGGGTTAGGAGTCCGTTAATCATCCCACCCCAGGATGGCGCGAGCAACATAATTGAAAATGCAACCCCAAGGTTCTGTGCCCAGTCTGGCAATGCTGAATACAACAAGTGGTGTGGTCCTGCCCAGATGTAGATGAAGATTAGTGACCAGAAGTGTACGATAGATAAGCGATACGAATACACAGGTCGGTTAGCGGCTTTAGGAACGAAGTAATACATCAATCCTAAAAACGGAGTAGTCAGGAAAAAAGCTACTGCATTATGCCCGTACCACCACTGTACCAGAGCATCTTGTACTCCTGCGTAGAACGAATAACTTTTTAAAGCACTTACCGGGAGCTCGATACTGTTTACAATATGCAAAACAGCAACAGTAACAAAAGTCCCTAAGTAGAACCAGATGGCAACATACAGGTGACGCTGTCTTCTTTTAAAGATGGTACCGATGAGATTAGCCCCAAAAGCGACCCAAACCAAAGCAATCATAATATCTATAGGCCACTCGAGTTCGGCATATTCTTTAGAAGTCGTGTAGCCTAACGGAAGGGTAATAGCTGCGGCTACAATAATAGCCTGCCAACCCCAGAAGTTGAAGTTGCTCAGCCAGTCTTTCCACATACGGGCTTTGAGTAAACGCTGTGAAGAGTAGTAAACTCCTGCAAAAATGGCGTTACCTACAAAAGCAAAGATCACCGCATTGGTATGCAGCGGACGCAAACGTCCAAAACTCAACCAAGGGATCCCGTCTGTTAGGTTGGGAAATAAGAACATAAACGCGAGCAAAAGTCCCACGCTCATCCCAATAAGCCCCCAGAAGATGGTGGCATTGATAAACTTTTTTACGATCTTATTATCGTAATAAAACTGTTCTGTTTGCATATTTACTTCAATTTGCGATTCGAGTTGTTAGTATTTGTTTTGTCTGTAGAAGCCGTTTTGGTTTTTACCAGTTCGTCTTCAAAAAGCATGCGCACAGATGGAGTATAGGTGTCATCATACTGCCCTTTTTTTACCGAGAAAATAAAGGCCACAAAAAAGATTACTGCCACAACCACGCTTATCGCGAGAAGCATATAAATGATACTCATACCTACCTGATTTATACCGTAAAATTACCGGTGTGTGTTTGCTTAAAAGATGACATAAATCAGCTTTTAGAATTTTGTTTGCTATTTTTCTCAGCCTTGATTTTCGTACCGCAGTAGTAGGAGCAAAGTGTGGTGAACACAACGATGCTTATAGAACTCAACGGCATTAAAATCGCCGCGTAAATCGGTTTTAAATTCCCGCTTACGGCAAGAATGAGACCGGCGATGTTATAGAGTAGGGAGAATACAAAACTCCATTTAATGATCAGTTTTCCCTGTTTAGCCAGTTTTAAAAAAGCCGGTAAACTCTGAAAACGAGAAGCATCTAGGATTCCGTCGCAAGCCGGGGAGAACACATTGATATTTTCAGAAATAGCAATGCCTACATTGCTTTGTGCCAAAGCCCCGCTGTCATTGAGACCGTCACCAATCATTAATACTTTTTTGCCGTGTTCTTGTAATTCTTTGACAAATTGTAATTTATCGTCCGGTTTTTGGTTAAAATGCATCGACGTTTGCTGCGGAAGCATTTCGGATAAGGTCTCGCGTTCACCGTCATTATCACCCGATAGAATGATGAGGTTCGCGTGTTTGTGTAGCGCTTTAAAGACCTGCGGAAGGTTTTCGCGAAAGCGGTTATAAAAAACATAACAGCCTTTGTAGGTATCGTTAGTACTGATGTGAACTGCAGTACGTTTTCCATTTTCAAAAGACCGGTTTAGGGTCTTTTCGCCCACATAATCGTAAGAACCTATTCTCACAGTATTGTGGTTGTAGACACCAGAAATACCTTTGCCTATTTGTTCTTCAAACGCATCAAGGGTCTGTATGTCATAATCCTGAAGCAGGTTGTACAAGTTTCTACTCAACGGATGGTTAGAAGCTCGAAGCGTAGTGGTTAATAGGGATTCTTCTTCATCACTTAAATCAACACCCTCGTAGCGAATTGCGTTTTCTGAAGCCGTTGTTAGTGTCCCGGTTTTATCAAACACGATGGTATCTACATCAGCAAGTGCTTCCAGAACTCCGGCATCTTTTAAATAAAACTTGTTTTTACCGGTGATGCGTAACAAATTTCCCAGTGTAAAAGGTGCCGAAAGTGCCAATGCACAGGGGCAGGCTACTATAAGCACGGCGGTAAAAACATCGAGCATTTTTGAGGCGTCTACCACCCACCAGAATCCTGAAGCAACCAGCGCAATCGCAAGCACCCCAAGGGTAAAATGCTTACTGATTTTTGTGGTGAGGGCGTGAAGCTCATTTTGCTTTTCCTTTTTAAAGATATCGTTGCTCCAAAGCTGGGTGAGGTAACTTTGTTCTACAGCCTTGGTTACGCATAATTCTATAACCCCACCTTGTTGTCTTCCGCCTGCAAACACCGTTTCACCAGCGTTTTTAGTAACAGGTTCTGCCTCTCCGGTAACAAAACTGTAATCGATAAGTCCTTCTCCTTTCTGCAATACGCCGTCAACAGGAATGAGTTCACCATTACGAATTAAAATGCGATCCTGAGGTTTGATCTGATAAACGGGGATTTGTTTTTCGAGATGGCGGTTTCTAAAATCACGGGCTGCATCCAGACGGGTCACAGCAATAGGAAAGTAGGATTTATAATCGCGCTCAAAAGAGAGAAAGGCATAGGTCTTTTGCTGAAAAAACTTACCGAGCAATAAGAAAAAAACGAGTCCGGCCAAGCTGTCAAAAAAGCCTGTGCCGGTTCCGGTTAAAACCTCAGCACAAGACCTGAAAAACAAGACCAGAATACCCAGTGCGATAGGCACATCAATAGTTAGCGTCTTAGCGCGTAACGATTTAAATGCCGAGATGAAATAATCCTGAGCAGCATACACAACCACCGGAATAGAAAAGACCAGCATAAGTGCTCTGAATACCTCTTTGTATTGATCTAGCCAGAATTCTTCAACCTCAAAATACTCCGGAAACGAAAGAAACATAATATTGCCAAAAGCAAATCCGGCAACTCCCAGTTTATAAATCAAAGCACGGTCTGTTTTCTTTTCCTTTTTATTAAAATCTTCAAGTGAGATCCTGGGTTCGTAGCCCAGCATACAGAGTAATTTCACGACTTTCTTCAGTGTTATCGCCGAAGAATTATAGGTGATTCTTATGCTTTTTTCAGGAAAATTAACCTGTGTGTTTTTAATTGCAGCATTGAGTTTGTTGAGGTTTTCTAGAACCCAAATACACGAACTGCAATGAATAGCCGGTATTACAAAAGAGACAATTTGAGTGTCCTGCTCATTAAATTCAAGCAGTTTTTCAGAGATGTCGGCGTTGTCTAAAAAATCAAACTTCCCTTTAAAAGCCTTAGGAGAAATACCGGGATTGACATCCAGATCGTAGTAATAAGACAGGTCATTGTCTTGTAAAATATCATAAACCGTTTTGCAGCCGTTGCAGCAAAACACCTTGCCTCTGTGTGAGATTGTGTCGCTTGTACACGGGTCACCACAATGATAACACTTGTCCATCGTTACTCTAATTTGCTTAAATACCTGAAACAAAGGACTGAAAGCGGAATTGGATAAAAGATGACTTTTGTCAGTTGCCCAAAAAATTATGCTAATTTTGAAGTATGGCAGAACACGAAGAATCTCGGTGTGAAAACTGTATTATCAGAGAATTGAATTCACTTAAGGCCCTCAAGAAAGAAGAGCTTAAGGCGATCTCAGATAGTAAGATTACGCGTAGGATAAAGAAGGGAGAAGCACTTTTTCAGGAAGGTGAGAAATTGGGTGGTGTTTTCTGTGTGCGCAATGGAGTTTCAAAACTATCAAAAATAAGCGATAACGGTAAAGATCAGATTGTGAAAATCGCTTCTAAAGGAGAAGTAATGGGGCAACGTTCTGTAATTTCTGAAGAAGCTACAAACCTGAGTGCAGTTGCGCTTAACGATATGGAAGTGTGCTTTATTCCTAAAAATAACATCATCGAGCGTATTCAGGATAACCCTGCATTTACACAAGCTATTTTAAAGCATATGGCTCAGGAACTTAAAATCGCCGATGACTTTATTGTAAATATGGCTCAGAAAACGGTCAATCAGCGTCTTGCTGAAATACTGCTTTATCTGAATACTACATTTGGTACCGATGAAGAAGGTTATCTGGCACTCATACTCTCACGAGCAGATATCGCAGATGTGGTAGGTACCGCGACGGAGTTGTGCATACGCACACTGGCTAAGCTCAAAAAGCAAGGCTTAATAGAGACTAAAGGCAAACGGATCAAAATACTGGATCGGTCTGGTTTACAACAACTCAAAGACGGGTTTTAATAAAACTATTCATCAACAGGAGCTACACCTTCGGAAGTCATTTGAACACGCTTTAAACTTCCATCTTCATTGTAAATTAATTTGTCAATACAAACAGATCTGCTGTAACTGCTTCCGTCTGGCTGAATCCCACCGTTATGATAAATAAAATACCATTGGTCTTTAAATTCAACAACACTCTGATGATTGGTGTTGCTGTTCCCTGCAAGTTCATTTAAGATTCCTCCATATTCATAAGGGCCATCAAGATTTTTAGCGGTTGCGTACGCGATTTTTTCTGGGAAGCCTGTAGCGTAGGTTAGATAAAAGGTGTCGTCTTTTTCGTGAACCCACGGAGCTTCGGTAAAGTCAAGACCTTCAAAATCTATCGTCTTGATCTCGCCATCAATTTCGATCATATTGTCTTTCAGCTTCGCGTAATAGCAGACGCCGTTACCCCAGAAAATCCACGGTTGGTCATCCTTATCTATAAAAATTGCAGGATCAATACACGTCCAGGAATGTGAGGAAGCAAAGCAATCTTCGTTGGTTAACAAGGGTTTTCCCAGAGCATCTTTATAAGGTCCTTGCGGTTTATCGGCTACCGCCACACCAATCCCGTTCCAGTTGGTGCTGATGTACCAGTAATATTTACCATTTCTTTCGGTAACGTGACCTGCGTAAGCATCACCACTGGTCGCCCAGGTAAAATCAGTGATTTTTAAAGGTACGGGATGCTCCGTCCAGTTTTCCATATCAGTGGTAGAAAAAACCAACCAATCTTTCATTTTGTACCCTTTTTGACCCCCGGCATAATCGTGACCGGTAAACAACCATAAGGTATCGTTTTCAACAAGGGCTGCTGGATCTGCAGTGTATTTGTGCTTGATGATGGGATTTCCGGTTGCTTTAAATTGAAAGGTGCCGTCAGCATCTGTTAAAAGATTTTGTGGGACACCTCCCCACTTGGTATTTAAACGTTTTGCTTCTTCTTTGGTAATGCTGATGACGCTTCCGTGACGGGGAGAAAAGTCTTTGGTAAAAGATTCGGTTTCTTGTGTGAATTCATACAAATCTTTACTGCGCTGAAACTCGTAGCGTCCGCTTGAATAGAGATCATACATTAAAATATATTCATCACGATCATTCAGTTTAAACACCGAACTTCCTTCAACGGTGGTATTCTGATCTGCATAGGCATCAATATATTCAAAACGTTCTTGATAAGGACCTAAAAGCTTTTTACTTGTCGCCTGTTTGATGCCGTTTTGTATTTCTTTACCGTTTTCATCTTTAGTATTTCCCTTGTAAAACAAGTGATAAAGCCCGTCTTTATAAATGATGTCTCCATCTATGGCGCCGTCTTTTGCGCGGTATAACAACTCAGGTACCGACTCAAAAGCGGTAAAGTCTTCATTGGCATAGGCTGCATAAAAATCAAGTTTAAGGTCGTTATAATAACGCACGGTAAAATACACCAGATACTTTTGAGTTTTTGTGTCGAAAAAGGTTTGTGAAGCCCACACCCACTTGACATCCTTGAATTTTTTAGGATAGGTTTTTTCTAAATCTATAGGGGTAGATTTCCAATCAATGAGATCCTTAGAATGCAATAATACGAGCCCCGGATTATGGTCCCAGCCATTTTTGTGGGTATACATATCAGTAGCTACCATAAAATACCCATCATTTTTACCACCGCGTAAGATATGAGGGTCACGTACGCCTCCTGTATTTGAAATCTCTGAAGATTTTAAAACCGGCTTATTGTTGTAAAGCGCTTTCCAGTTGATAGCATCATCACTAACCGCAAACCGAATTTGTTCTTGTTTATCGCCCGCTCCTTTACCTTCAAAATAAGCAAACAGATAACCGTCCATTTGTTGTTTTTGGCTGAAAGAAAGTGTTGATAGCAGTATAAAAAGAAGTTGGATATACGTTCTAATTTTTCTCATCACTATCATTTTAAAAATTGAAGCTTCGCTCCGTAGTGATCAGCTAGCTTTTGAGCTTCGGCTTTACGGAGCTGAATAACAGCTCCGTGTTTTGGAGAAGTGAAGTTGGTAGTTTTCATTTTACCTTCATTAAAGTGCCCCAAGTCTTTAAAAGTTTTAAAGTCGGTGGTTTCTATAAAACCAAAGTTGTGCGGGTTTATGCTGTAGATGTCATACATCAAGACCCATTTGTCTTCTCCAATGCGTTTCCAAACATTAGGCGCTTCACACGAACCGGGTTCCATGTCTATCCATTCTTCATCATATTCATAACCCGTATTAATTTTATCAGAAATAGCCATTTTGACTCCAATAGGAGATTCTTGAGCCACATATGTCATCGCATATCGGCCATCTTTCATCGGAGTAATATCTGCATCCAGAACTTGAATTTTAGGGTCTGGGTATTCAAAAATCAATTCTGGTTTTGTGGTGATTTTAGTAAAATCATCATCGGTGTAGGCATAATACATTTTGGTCAAGCCATGACCCAGACGCATGGTAAAGTAGATCATCATTTTGTCTGCTTCGGCATCATAGATGGTTTGGGGAGCCCAGGCACAACCTATATTTTCGAGTTCCGGAAAGTGTTCATTCAGTAAAAAGTTGCTGTGTGTCCAGTTGATTAAATCGTAAGATTTCATCAATACGAAACCGCGGTTGTTTCCCCAGTCATATTCTTCTTGAGGGCGTTCCCAGGTCGTTTCACGATAGCCCTCTTGTTTCGCAAAAATGTGTAAATCGGTCATGGCAACATAAAAGGCACCGTCTGGACCGCGCGTAATATGTGGATCACGTATTCCTTTCTGACTGGCAATCGTATCACCGGCAACTACCGGTTTACCACCATTGACATCTGTAAAGGTGTACCCATCTGTACTCAACGCCATATGCAAGCTGTGATCATCATCTTTAAAATACGTCATCAGATAGGCGCTCATCGCATCAGTTTGATCAGCTGATGATTCTTTCTTTTTGGTGCTATTGCAACTCGTAAAAAGAGTTGTGCTACTTATTAAAAGGATAAGGGTAGTTTTAAAAGTTGAAATCATAAGGCTTGATGGTTTTTAAACAATATAAACACAGCCTATTGCGGTTGTGATATTATAAATGTAAATAAAACATTTATAAATCGATCGAAGAGATGTGTAAATCTCTTTTGTGTAGTAATCAGCTCTATTTTAAAAAGCCTCAGGAGACCAGTCTTGTAGAATGAATTGAGGATCAGAATAGTCTTTGATACGTTTTTGATCTTTTTGAGGATTCAACTGTTTTGAATAAGCAGCTCTGTCTGAAACATCAACCGCATCTCCCGTATCAATATGGGTGCTGTTATACTCCCAGTAGTGAAGACTTTCAGTCTCTATACCTACAGGTCCCCATCCTTTTGGTACAATGTTTTTCAATTTACAATTGATGAGAACCGCTTCAGCATACGGGTAGCTGTTTCCCTTGTTCCCGGGAGCACGGGCAAGTTCGCTGCCACCTTCCCGGATACCTGTAAAACTGCAATTCACAAAGATATTTCCGTGATTATTTTTAGTGTTTCTAACCCACATAAAAGGACCGGGAGAAGTAAAATCGCAATCTTTAAAGAATGCAGCGCCTCTTCCCAGAATCATATCGCCACCACCGTTTATAGTTACATGTTCAAAATAAGCGGTACCATTAGTTTGCAAGGCATCTCCATCACCCACAATGGTAACGTCTTTAACCAGAATTTTTTTGCCATTTATCAGTAAACCTTCCGCCTGACCTTTAAGCAATGTTTTGATGCTGAGATTTGTGAGTTGAATATTCCTGCAATTATCTAACATAAACGCTGCTCTTCTCGAAGGAAAGGTACCCGGCCACTCATTGGTTTTTACATTCCAGGGATGCGGATTGAAGACTTCGTTATTGGCATATTGCAAGACGGTTTCTTCTTGCCCTGTACCTTCAATTTTAATATTTGATTTATTTCTGAAATATATAAGGTCTTCATAAACTCCTTTATGAATAGTGATTGTTGTAGTGTCTTTAGAAAACTCTGGAATATAATCTAAAGCACCCTGAAGGGTATTGAAATCACCGGTGCCATTCTGATCAATCACAAGCTGTTGTTTTGATAAATCTGGCTTTTCCTTTTTAGTCCTGAAAGTCCATTGATTTTTATCGTAGATGCCTTTGAAAGAAACGTCTCTTAAAACAGTACTGTCTATTTGTACATAATAGGTTTTGCCATATTCCAGAAGATTATGATGCAAGGTTATAATAGCTGTGGTATCGTGAACAATTATAGGATAAAAATGAAAGGCATCTGTAAAACCACCTATAATAGTAAGTTGATACGCATCAGAAGTGGGATCTGCAGTGCCGGAAGGAGTTCCGGGTTTGGTATTGGCATTGGTTGCCGTTGAAGATTTATACGTATACGGTTCTTGAGTATAGGTAGCGTCTGGATTTTTACGAGCTTCTGTGGGACCCGAAGGAATACTCAAATCTAGAACATCAACTAAAGAATCGGTGCCTTGCTCGTAAACTTTAATCAAACCTGTATTTCCTATCACGGGCTTTGAATCAAAACTGATTTTTAAATGCGTGTCTATATTGACATGATTTGCTTGATTAGCCGGTGATGTGGTATAGGTAGTTTGGCTAGTTTCAGTATTACATGATGTTATGGTAAAAAAGAGCATAACACATTTTATCAAACAGATACATCGATAGAGCTTCATAGAAAATAATTTACATTAAAGATATTAATTGAAACGACAATTTGTTGATTGTATGAGATTTATGTTAGGTTTTTTTGGGTGAAGCAACATACCTGAAAGCTAAAGTAGCTCACTTACAAAAGAGAAGTAGCAATGTAAACTCTATATTAATTCTAAACCATTTGATGTTAAATAGTCAATTCTAATTGAACTTCTTTAAAGGTCCGTTTGATACTCGTTCACTCAATTATTCCTTATGAATACGGTTCGTTTCTTAAAGTTTATTAGTTTTTCAGTTATAAGGTTAAGATTTCTTCAAAAACGCAGCTTAATACCCTTAGAATATCTTGTGGTCTTTTCAAGTTAAAACTGTTAACGCAGTCATAATATTCGCGTAAAACCTTTTACTTCTAAATTCGGTTATTTAGCGCTTTGAAAGAACATCTATAAACCCCTATTTATATGTAATAATCCCTATAAAAAACGCAGTTGCTACCAACAACTGCGCACTCAATTATTAAGCATTGTCCAATCAATTACTTAAACATGAATTTTAAAAATAATACTATTAAGTATAAAAATATAATTGTATTCGCTTCAATTGTATTTTTAACAACACACTTACAGGCGAAATCAGAGCGGTACTTTAAAGCATTTAACACATCGTTCTCTTTAGAAGATTCAACATCAGCAATTCAGCGTACGATTACCGGAACGGTTACCGATAACGAAGGTGTCTTATTACCCGGAGCTTCCGTTCAGGTAGCAGGCACTTCAAAAGGCGTTACCACAGATTTTGACGGTAATTTTAGTATAGAAGCCGATACCGGTGATGTATTGGAAATTTCATACGTAGGGTTTAAAAGTACCCGTCTTACTATTGAGGCACAATCTCAATATACCATACAACTAGAGGCAAACACCTCTGAGTTGGATGAGGTTTTGGTTGTAGGTTATGGAACCCAGAAAAAATCTGACCTTACCGGGGCTGTGAGTTCGGTAGTTGCAGAGGAATTTAATAAGGGTGTGGTTAACAACCCGGGTAACTTACTGCAAGGTAAAGTTTCTGGTTTGAATGTGACCAACACCAGTGGGGAGCCGGGAGCCGGTCAAGATATTATCATCCGCGGAGTAGGAACCTTACGCTCTGGGACATCGCCATTGTATGTAGTAGATGGTTTTGTTTTAGACAATTCTTCTAACGGAGTACCTACAAATCCGTTAAACTTTATAAACACTCAGGATATCCAATCTATCAACGTATTGAAAGATGCTTCAGCGGCAGCCATTTATGGTTCACGTGCAGCAAATGGGGTAGTCGTAATCACAACCAAAAGAGGTAAAGAAGGAAGAACACAAATGAACTTTAATGCTTCTACCGCGATCTCAAGCCTTGCTAATAAAATGGATGTTTTTTCGGCAGATGAATTTAGAAGCGTTGTGCAGCAAATAGGCGGAAGCTTAAGTGATAATGGTGCCAATACAGACTGGCAGGATGAATTGACGCGTACTGCGATTACTAATAACATTAATTTTTCGATGAGTGGTGGTACTGCAACAACATCTTATTTTGCATCTCTTGGGGTTGATGATCAAGAAGGTATTTTAAATAACAGTGAACTGAAGCGTTATTCGGCTCGCGCCAATGTCACTCAAAAAGGACTGGATGACCGGTTGAAGATAGATTTTAACCTGACTGCAACCCGTACTGAAAATACCAGACCCAATACCAATACGATGGTGAGCAATATGTTAAGCTTAAATCCTACAACACCAGCGTATACTAACGGAGAACCTACTGTTTTTGGTAGCGGAGTCAACCCATTAATTATTCAGGATATTTATGGTGATTATACGAATAACAATAGAATGATTGCCAATATCTCACCTTCGTTAGAGTTTATTGAAGGTCTTACCTATAAACTGAATCTGGGTGTAGATTATTCAAAAACCGATAGAGATGTGCAGTATATCCCATATTCTGAAGATCCCGATCTTCTTTTAGGTTCTATAAACTCTGTGTTCACAACGAATAAGAATACACTTGTAGAAAACACCTTGACTTATCAAAAAGATTTTGGCGATCATGGTCTAACCATTTTAGCAGGGCATTCATATCAGAAATTTTTCATTCACGAGAAAGGCTATTATTTTTCAGATTTTCCAGATAACGGGATTGAACCCAGATATCAGTTGGGTCAAGCACGAGGAGAAGACAATACACAGTATTCAAATGCAACGAGCAATGAGTTACAGTCTTTCTTCGGAAGAGTAAATTATGATTATGCTAATAAATATCTGGTAACGGCAACACTGCGTTCTGACGGTTCAACCAAATTTGGAGCAAACAACCGCTATGCAACGTTCCCTTCTTTAGCTTTGGGATGGAATATTTTTAAAGAAGATTTTATGGCAGATTCCGGTTTCAATAATTTGAAATTGAGAGCAAGTTGGGGTAAATCTGGTAATCAGGAAATCCCGTCTAAACAAACGCGTCTGAGTTATGGCGAGAGCTTTGCAGATGATGATATCTATCCATTAAACGAAGATGTTGTAAACAGAGACGACTATAACTACGGATTGGTTTTTGCGCGTACTGCAAATCCTGATCTACAATGGGAAGAAACTATACAAACCAATATCGGTTTAGACTTTGGTTTTTTAGACTATAAATTAAGCGGTTCTGTTGATTACTTCTTAAAGGAAACGAATGATGTACTATTGTATTTCTCTACTCAGGATCCTATTGATGAAGTAGGTTTTAAATGGCAAAACATCCCGGATATGAAAATTAAAAACAGTGGGGTCGAGTTGGCTTTAGATTATCAAAGTGATCGTATGCGAGACTTCTCATTCAATATAGGAGGGAATATTTCATACATTAAAAACGAAATCACAGATTCACCTTTTACGATTGTGACTACAGGTACTGCAAGTGGTGCAGGTCAGACCGGAGCTACGATTAACGGATATATGAATAAGCAGCCTATTGGTAATTTC
Source organism: Leeuwenhoekiella marinoflava DSM 3653 (assembly GCF_900129005.1). Taxonomy (GTDB): domain Bacteria; phylum Bacteroidota; class Bacteroidia; order Flavobacteriales; family Flavobacteriaceae; genus Leeuwenhoekiella; species Leeuwenhoekiella marinoflava. Next base: position 101,554 of record NZ_FQUN01000007.1, read on the forward strand.
TTCCTTAGAGAATTTACGGGTATTGATGAAGATGGTTTCAGTACGTATACAGATGTTAATGGGGATGGCCAGATAGATGATAACGATCGTATTTCGGCAGGAAGTGCAGTACCCGATCTTTTGTATGCATTTTACTTAAAGTTCAAATATAAGAATTTTGATTTGGGCTTGAATTTTAATGGTGTAAGTGGAAATAAAATCTACAACCACACACGTATGAATTTATTCAACAAAACGCAGATTTCAAATTCGTTGAATACCACAGATCAAGCTATCGAGTTTGCTAATGAAGATCCAAGTAACTCCAACACGGTTTCTACACGTTATTTAGAGAGCGGCGCTTTCTTACGTCTTAATAATGCTACGCTAGCGTATAGTTTAAATCCTGAAGCAATCGGGATGGATAAATGGCTAGACAATGTGCGCTTATCTGTTACCGGGCAAAACTTATTTGTAATTACAGATTATACCGGTTTTGATCCGGAATTGAATACCGGGAGTTCAAGTGACTCGAAATCATACGGTATTGACTACTTCACGTATCCTAAAGCACGCACCGTTGTTTTTGGTTTAAACGTATCCTTCTAATTTTTAAAAATAATTAAAATGAAACATAGAATTCTAACTCTGGTTGTTGGGCTAAGCGCTTTACTATTCTGGAATTGTACTGATTTAGAAGAAGAAATATTAGATGAATCTTTAACCGGTACAGACGGTCTTGTTGAACCTGTTTCGGGTTCCATTTCTGCTGCATACGGTATTTTGCCGCAAACCTTTAGACATACCCGCTATTTCGGACTACAGGAAATAGCTTCAGACGAAGCGATTTTACCGCCGCGTACCGGTTTGGGTGGTACCCAATGGGCAGATAACGATACGTATACTACAGCACACAGACATTTGTTTTCTTCCAGCAACAGTTTGGTTACCGGAAGCTGGAGTTATTTAACTACAGCTTTATTTAGAACAGTAGCAGCCATAGATGTATTGACGCCATTAGCTGAAGCAGGTGATGCAGAAGCTGTACAGGCTTTAGCCGAAATGCGTGCCTTACGTGCTTATGAGAATATGCTGTTTTTAGACAGTTGGGGACTTGCTTTTAAGAAAGAAACTACCTCAGGAATATCAGAAATTTTACGTGGAGAAGATGCGTTAGCGTATATCGAAACAGAATTTCTAGATGTTGTAGATACAATCAATACAGATAAAGGTCCGGGGCGCATGACTCAGGATGCCGTGTATGGATTTTTAGCGAAGCTGTATTTAAACGCTGCAGTTTATAGAGACCCTTATGGAACGCCATCTTTTACTGATGAAGATATGGCAAACGTAATCACCTATACGAATAAGATTATTGATAACGGAAGCTATGCTCTTTCACCGGAATATTTTGACCTATTCAACGATGAGAATCATGATAATGCAGAGTTGATCTTTGCATTAGATTTACGCGGAGTATTGAATAACGATCACAACCGCTGGGCATACTGGTCTATGTCCGGGTCACTTTTTCCAAGACCGGGTGAGATGTACCTAAGTATGGATGGTACCGATGGTCCTGCGGCAACACCAGACTTTTATCAGAATTGGGTTGATGCTTATGGTAGTGTAGATCCTGCTGAAGCAGATGCGCGTTTTTATCAGAAAAATGCACAGGTTCCTGCAGAACTTGAAGATATCTCTGGGCTTACACCTTATTTTAAAGATACTTTAGGATTAAAAACAGATAAAGATCATTACTTCATCGCAGGGTCTGATTTTGAAATAGATCGCGGGATCATCCGCGGTACGATGTGGGCGCCGCGTAAAGAGAATTTTAGATCGGGTAATTTTATGACCGGTACTGATGCTTCTGGAGCAACAGGTTATAAAATTTATCCACTTGCTGAAGCTAGAGAAAATGGTTCTGATCTGCAGGATATCACCTATTATGTAGATCATACTTTAGACATCAGTATTCAGAATACTAACAGTTATGCGGGTGGGTATCGCTTTGCAAAATGGCAATTCAGTAAAACTTCAGATGATGGTAACAATTACAGCAGTGTAGATCTTATCATGTTGCGGCTTGCAGATGTGTACTTGATGCGTGCAGAAGCAAAACTTAGATCTGGTGATAATGCCGGAGCTTTGGCAGATGTAAACACAGTACGAACTTCTAGAACAGCAAGACCAGATCAAACGCCAAAAGCCTGGAGTTCTATAACGCTGGAAACTTTATTTCGCGAACGCGGATTTGAGTTTTATTGGGAAATGTCTCGTCGTACAGACCAGATTCGTTTTGGTAAATACGAAGATTCATGGACTTCTAAAACAGATGCAGATGTGAATCACAGATTGTTTCCTATACCACAAGCTGCAATAGACGGTGCTACGAATACACCGGGTTATCTCGAGCAGAATCAAGGATATTAAGTATAAGTATGTTAAGTGTAGTAACGGCAAGAGAGCGCTCTTGCCGTTACTTGTTTATAAAAATTAAGATGAAAAATTATTTAAGAATACCGCTGAGTATTTTAGGGGTGGCATTACTACAAAGTTGCTCGTCAACACAAAACCTTACCGAAGCCAATACAGAAGAACCTTTGAGTGTGATTCTGATGATAGGTGACGGGATGGGAGTTCCACAGGTTTCAAGTGCCTTTTATTTTGGTGACGAAACACCCAATTTTGAGCGTTTTGAAGAAATAGGCTTTCACAAATCGTATTCAACAAGTCACTTGATTACCGATTCTGCAGCAGGAGCTACAGCATTTGCTACGGGTCAAAAAACATATAAGAGAGCGATTGGTGTTTCAGCAGATAGTATTCCGCAGGAAACTATTTTAGAAAAGTTGAAGGAAGAAGGCTATCAGACGGGACTCATTTCGTTGACTTCAATAACACATGCAACTCCGGCAGCTTTTTATGCACACGTAGAAGATCGTGATATGCACGAAGATATCGCAGCACAATTAGCCACTGCAGATGTTGACTTTTTAGCGGGCGGCGGGCGTAAATTTTTCAGTCAGCGTACAGATAAAAAAGATTTATTTCAAACGCTTTTAAACCGAAATTACAATCTGGATACTTTAACACTAAGCAATGCGCAACACAATATGCGCAATGCCTTTATTATTGAAGAAGAAGGGCTTCCTTCTAAAACAAAAGGACGCGGAGACTTTTTAAAAGAGGCTAGTTTAAAGGCCTTGTCTTATTTTGATGCCAATAAGAAACCGTTCTTTTTAATGGTTGAAGGCTCGTATATTGATTGGGGTGGACACGCTAAAGATGCTGAGATGATGATACAAGAAGTGGCAGATTTTGATGAAACGATAGGTGCTGTTTTAGATTATGTAGAAACACATCCCAATACCTTATTGGTTATTACTGCAGACCACGAGACCGGCGGTGCGAGCATAGGCAAATATTATGATGTTGATGAAGAGACCGGAGAAAAAACAGAAGTACCTGATAAAGTGGCGGTCTATTTTATTACAGACCAGCATAGTGGGGAGTTGATTCCGGTTTTTGCAGCCGGTAAAGGGGCTGAGAATTTTAAAGGAATTTACCAGAACAGTGCGATTTACCACAAGATTTTAAAAGCAATTAACGCTAAATAATTTAGAGATGAAAAAGTATATAGTCCTATTGTTTTTAGGAATTTTAGGTGGAGTCTTCGCGCAGCACGTTCCTGATTACAAAGTGCACTCACACAACGATTACGAACAGGAATTTCCGTTTTGGGATGCCTATATTAACGGAGCAAACAGCATAGAAGCTGATGTGTTTTTAAAGAACAAAGCACTCTATGTTACGCATAGCGAAGCTGAAATTAAACAAGAAAACACCTTAGAAAACCTATACCTGCAGCCTTTAGCAAAGTTGTCAGATGAAGGTAAAGTTAGAAAGATTCAGTTGCTTATCGATATTAAATCTGATGCTGAAGCGACACTTGTTGCTATCGTAAAAGCGATTGAAAAGCATCAAAGTCTGGTGGATTCTAAGCAAATTTCTTTTGTGATTTCAGGAAACAGACCTGCGGTAGCAAACTTTAAAAACTATCCTGATTTTATTCAGTTTGACTATCAGAATCTGGATGATTTAAATCAGATTGATCTGAGTAAAGTTGCGTTGATCAGTGTAAATTATAAAGACTATTCGGTATGGAATGGCTTTGGGAATATGGTTGCTCCTGAACTCGAGAAGGTTGAAGAAGCAATTGCAAAAGCACATGCAGTGAATAAACCTTTTCGATTTTGGGGCAGCCCGGATACGAAGATTTCTTGGACGCGTTTTGCCAATCTTGGGATAGATTACATAAACACGGATAATCCCGGAGAAGCGGTAAACTATCTTAAAACCCTAGATCAAAACACGTATATCAATCCTGAAAAAATTGAAGTATATCAACCTGAATATTATTTTGAATACAACGATAAGCCGGTAAATGTAATCCTGATGATTGGTGACGGTAACGGTTTGGCTCAGATTACTTCGGCACAAGTTGCCAATGGGGGTGATCTTACAGTTTTGCAATTAAAGGATATTGGTTTTTCTAAAACAGCATCTTCAGATGATTTAGTGACCGATTCTGCAGCCGGAGCAACCGCAATGTCGACGGGTTTTAAAACGCATAATCGTGCTATAGGTGTTGATACAAGCGATAAACCCCTTAAGAATATCACAGAAATATTGGGAGCTGATGGCTACGCAATAGGCTTAATCACCACAGATGCGATTGACGGTGCGACACCAGCTTCATTTTTTGCGCACCGTAAGGAGCGTGACGATGCAGCAGGTATATTGGCCGATTTAAAAGATAGCAAGATTGATTTCTTTATTGCCGGCGGAAAGTCTAAAGCAAATCTTGTCCCAGATTCGTATACCGTAAAAGAGTTAGCGGACTTTAATAAACTAGAAAGCAGAACTGCGATTTATATAGGGGAAGGCAAAGTACCTTCAATTGCTGATGGACGCGGAGCAGTTTTGCCCAATAGTGTAAAACAGTCACTTGACATTTTAGAGAACACTAAAAAACCCTTTTTCATGATGGTTGAAGCTGCACAGATAGACAGCAACGGTCATGCTAACAACACGAGCGGAATTGTACAGGAAATGCTTGATTTTGATCAAACCATTGCCGAAGTCTTGAAGTTTGCAGATAAAACCAAGAACACGCTAGTTGTAATTACAGCAGATCATGAGACTTCTGGTTTTGGGATTATTAGCGGAGATCTGAAAACTGGCGAATTGCACGGCGAATTCTTAACGACCAATCACACCGGAATTATGGTTCCGGTTTTTGCTTATGGGCCACAAGCGCAAAACTTTAGAGGTGCTTATGAGAATACTGAGATCTTTGATAAAATTTTAAAAGCCCTTCACCCATAATACACTTGTTTTTTACAAAATGAAAGCCTCTTTCAAATTACAGAAAGAGGCTTTTTTATACAACAGATTTGACGTTTTAAAGCGTGTTTATTTAGTTTGATTAAAAATAATTTTCCAATTATAAGCTACCTAAAAGGTTTTAACACTAGAATTTATAGGGATTGCCGAACCTTTCTATAAACTCTTGTTTTTATTTGTACTTAATCTAAATAAATATAAATTTGCTTCAATAAAATTAGAAATGAAGCATAAATTACTAGTTCTTTTTTTAATACTTCCCCTAGCTGCTGTGGCACAGTACAGTTTAAGCGGTGTAGTCAAAGATGCTAATGGCTATGTCGTTTTAGGTACTCAAATCAAACTAAGCGGCGGGAGTCTCTCCCGTACAAAAACCGTTAATGGGTCGGGTAAGTATGAGTTTAAGGATTTACCTTCAGGTACATTCAATCTTGAAATTACCAGTGGCAATTATATAGAATTTGATCAGGTAGTGATACAAAATGCTGATCTACGTCATGACATTCAACTCAAAAATGACAAAGATTATGAGTTGGGCGAAGTGGCATTACGTGGAGAATCTGCTAAATCTAAAATGGAAAAGCACGGTTTTGCACTCAATGTAATAAAAACCGATGAAGCTGCACAGCGCAATATTCAAACCAACGAATTATTAAATACTAGTGTAGGTGTGAAAATTCGTCAAAATGGAGGCTTAGGCTCTAATGTCGAGTATTCTTTAAACGGTTTGTCTGGTAGTGCAGTACGTATTTTTATAGATGGTATTCCTATTTCTACTTTTGGATCTTCTTACAATTTGAACAGCATACCCCCTTCAATGATAGAACGTATTGAAGTGTATAAAGGGGTCGTACCCGGTTATTTATCTGATGATGCTTTAGGAGGTGCTATAAACATAGTACTCAATCAAGCGACAAACACAAATTTTAATGCTTCAGTTTCTTATGGCTCTTTTAATACATTACAAGCTAGTGTAAACGGGTTATATCGCTTTGATAGATCTGGCTTTACTGTAAAAGCCTCTGGATTTCATAATTATTCTGATAATGATTATAAAGTTTCAGGAAGAAGTGTTTTAATAACAGGTATAGGGGGAGTACAAACGCCTATAACTGCAAGAAGATTTAATGATGCTTATAGGTCCACAGGAGGTATGGTACAAGTAGGTTATACAGATGTAAAATGGGCAGACCAATTTTTTGTGGGCTTCACCGGTTCTGACGATTATAAAGAAGTACAGCATGGCGCTTTTATGACCATTAGACCTTATAAAGGGAGGTTTTATGAATCTGATGCAACACTAGCTAATTTAATATATCAAAAAGAAGATCTTTTTATTAAAGGTCTTGATGTTAATGTAAACGGTTATTACGGGAGACGTAACCGTCAATTAAGTGATACCCTTGCACAGGCATATAGCTGGAATGGTGAGCCTGCCATAGATTTTAGAGGAAATGAATATAAATATATCTGGGGATCACAACAAGAAGGAGGTCCTACACTTGCTAAAATAAATAGAAATGTAGCATCTATACGTACCGGTCTATCTTATGCTTTTAATAAAAACCACAAAGTGCTTGCTAATCATGTTTTTAGCGGTATTGATAGACAAGACAGTGATGCGTTGCGATCGGTTTTAGAAAATACATTTGTAGGTACTCGGGATTTGCGTAAAAATATCTTTGCATTAACCTATGAATTTAATGCATTTGATAACAAATTGCAAGCGAGCTTATTTGGAAAGTATTATCAGCAAAAAACCATAAATGTTGACCCTGCGATTGAAACAGATGTTGCTGGAAACAAACAAATTGTTGATGAAATTATAAGTAGCAATAAGACCTATAATGGGTATGGGTTTGCGCTTTCGTATGCTTTAGTTCCCAATGTAACCTTATTAGGTTCGGCAGAAAAAGCGATTCGGTTACCTAATGAAACTGAAGTGTTTGGGAACGATGGAGATAATGTTGTTGCCAATTCAAGTATTAGCCCGGAGCAGAGTAAAAATTACAATCTTGGTTTTAGGTTAGGAACATTCAATTTTAATAAAAATCAGTTCACAGTATCAGCTAATTTATTTACCAGAAATATAAAAGACAGGATTGGCTTACCTATTGAAAGTTCACTAAACATAAATGAAGAACTAATTCTATATGTGAATCAAGGTAGTGGTACTTCAAAAGGCTTTGATGCGCAATTTAACTATACCTATGATAACAACTTTGGAGTCAATTTTAATATTTCGAAATTCGATTTAAAAATTGAAAGCAGGGGGATAGAAGTCAATGTCCCTAACACACCATTTCTTACAATGAATGGAAACTTGAGGTATTCATTTAAAGATTTAATCCAGAAAAAATCACAGTTTAATATTTTCTATACGCTGTATTATACAGATGAGTTTTCATTTTTGGTTCCACAAGGCTCTAATACGGTAGGAGATGATTTCTTTAAAGTTCCAGAGCAGTTAGTTCAAGATATAGGACTGAGTTATGCATTTCCCAGAAATAATTTTGTGATGAGTTTTGATGTCAAAAATATTTTTGACAAGCCGGTTTATGATAATCTATCCGTTCAAAAACCGGGACGCGCTTTCTATCTAAAACTTAATTATTCAATCAATAAATTTTAATCGTTTAACACAATAAGCAATGAAACGTATTTTTTTAAACTTTAAAGCTTTTACGCTGATAACCCTAACAACGGGACTTTTAACTGCGTGTAGTACAGATGATAATACAGACGGGGTAGACCCTAATCCAGAGGTGTCTAGATGGATTACTGTTGCTGCTGCTAGAATGCAGGATACACCAGGAAATGGTAACGGCGGAACTCTCATATATTCATTAAGTAGCGAGGATGCAAAAGACCCTACAGTATCTATAGAACCATTTGATAACGGATTTATAGTGCCTTCTAACCGAACAGCAAGGTTACAGGCCTCTGAAGATGGGAGTACTATTTTTAATATCAGCTATGCCGGTGATACTGGAGGTAACTATACTAAATATACGGTAGAAGGTGGTCAAAATTTCACGCAAACCGGTTCTGCAGTTAGTATTGAACCCTACGTAGGTTCTGCTCCGCGATGGATTAAATTATTTGATGGTGATAAAACTGGAGCTGCAGTATTTGTTTCAAGCGAAAATGAAATGAGTGATAATGGTACACCAGATGATGCTACAGACGATATTTATTTACGTACTGAAGCAACAATGGGTATTGTTACTTTAGACTTAGAAAACTCATTGATTAAAGAATTTCAGGAGCATAGTGTTCGCTTAACAGAAGAGGAAGAAGCAGAGGGTTATTATATATCACGAATTGATATGCCTACATTAAACGCTGCCGGAGACAAATTATACATTGGAGCTCGCTTAAGTAAAGTCGATCCTGCAACAACAGAGGGTGACAGCGACTATGAAATTTTAGGATCTAAAACCATTGTATTGGATTATCCTTCATTACTAAATCCAACAGTGATTACTTCTACTGTAGGTCACGGTAACACGAATGGATACCGAAGTATAAATGCTTTTGAATATAACGGAAGTGTTTACCAAGCCAATCAGAATGATCCAGAAGGTTCGTACATTTTAAAAATAGGTGCAGACAATAAATATGATGATTCATATGATTTTAACTTAGATGATGCTTTAGGCGTAGAAGATGCATATATACTTGCTTGGAGACCCGCAGCTAACGGAAAAGCAGTTTTAGCATATCGTCATGCAGGTTCTGTGGAAGGTCTTTCTGGAAGGCCACAATCGTTTTTTGCTTTAGTCGATTTAAATGCTAAAACTGCAGCTAAAATAGAAGGCATTCCTTATGATGTTGATTTTGAATTATTTCAATATCAAGGTTTTGCAGTAGATGGAGACGAAATTTATGTAACCCAAGCTCCTGTAGGACAAAACGGAAATATTTATGTCGTTGATACAGCAACTGGCGAAGTGACTAAAGGAGCTCAACTGGTAAATGTAGAAGGAAGTCATTTTATAGGTGCATTCTAAATTTAAATACTATTTTAAATTTAGTATTTAAAACCCTCGATTTTTCGAGGGTTTTTTGATTTGAATATTTCAATATTTGTAAATAAATAAAACGTTTTAGTTGTTTTTGATTATCTTCCCCTAAGTTATATGCTAACTCACTTTAACTAAAATGAAATATGAGACATCTATCGCTATATATTTTTTTGTTTACAAGCTTTTTATATGCTCAAGTACCTGTATCTCTTCCCTTGAATAATGAGGAGAATACTACTAAAATTAATGTTATAGAAGATGAGGTTCAACTTACTTGGTTAAGTACAAAAACTGAGCAGTGTCGTCTGGTACTTAACAGAAAGCAAACGGGTTCATTATTTAAAACACTGGGGATATTAAAGAATGAATCTTATAACGAAATCGTTAGAGAAGCGAACCCTGAGTTTATCATCACACAAGGAGAACGTACTTTAGAACCGGAAAAAGGTTGGACGATTTTCTTTGATAAAGTTCCTAACCGCCCTAATACTTCAGATGTTTTAAAGCTAAACAAGCGTAAAATTGAAATCACCAAAATGGGTAAACGAACCGTAGTAAAAATAGGTGAACTTATAGCCCCAAATTTTGAAGGGTTTATTGAAATAACTATTTACAATAATTCTCCTTTAATAAATATTGCAGCAGTAGTTTCAACAGAGAAAGATGCCACAGCAATTCTTTATGATGCCGGTATTACTACGCAAGAGTCTTTTAAAGAAGTAAGTTTTAGTAATACAGAAGGTCAGATTGTAACTAAACCAGAAGATAATAAGCTCGCAAAAAACGAAAAGGTAAAATACCGAAGCATTTTAGGAACAAAGGATTATGGAGCATTAGCCATATTTCCTGCTCCACATCAATACTTTTATCCGCTTGATGAGGCTTTTAATTTAGATTTTGTCTGGCACGGATTTGACTATAGAAATATGCTAAAAGGATATGGTATGGGCATCAGGCAAAATCCCGAAGGAGACAAGCGCTTTGTGCCTTGGTTTAATGCTCCGCCTAATACCCAACAGCGTTTAAATTTCTTTTGTCTTTTGGGGTCAACTTCAGCAAAAGATTTAATTGAAGATGTAAAAAAATATACCCATAAAGATACTTATGCAGAGTTGGAAGGTTACCAGACACTTGCCAGTCATTTTCATAATGAGTTTATTATGAATGTGGTGATGAAAGACAGTCTTGTTCCTGAAAAGCCAGAATTTGTAACAGTTCTGAAAGATTTGGGAGTAGACATCGTTCATTTGGGAGAGTTTCATTACACAGCCCATCCAAAAGGACCAGATGACACTCGTTTAAAAGAATTAGATGCGCTTTTTAAAGAGTGTGAAAGGTTGTCTGATAATAATTTCCTGCTGTTGCCGGGTGAAGAACCCAACGAATTTTTAGGAGGTCACTGGATGGCTTTCTTTCCAAAACCGGTTTATTGGATTATGTCGCGGGATGCTGAAAGTCCGTTTTTAGAAAACAATTCTCAATACGGTAAAATTTATCGAATAGGAAACAAAGAGGAGATGCAAAAGCTATTAGAACTTGAAAACGGTTTGGCGTGGACAGCTCACCCCCGTATTAAAGGTTCAACAGGTTATCCAGATGTATACCGAGAGGAAAACTTTTTTAAGTCAGACCGTTTTTTGGGAGGAGCCTGGAAAGCTATGCCGGCAGATCTTTCTAAACCCAAATTAGGTTCACGTGTACTTGACTTATTAGATGATATGAATAACTGGGGCTTGAAAAAAAATATTATTGCTGAGTCAGATCTGTTTACAATTACTCAGGAGAATGAGATGTATGCGCATATGAACATTAACTATATGCAACTTGATGAGATACCCCGTTTTGAAGATGGATGGCATTCAGTTACCGAAGCTATGTCTGGGGGGAAATTCTTTTCTACTACGGGAGAGGTTTTAATACCATCATTTACGGCAAATGAGGTTAAATCTGGAGATACTCTGATTTTGAACAAATCAGGAAAGGTAACGATTGATTTAGATTTACAGTGGACGTTTCCACTCAATTATATTGAAGTTATTTCCGGAGATGGGAAGAAGATATATCGCGACACCTTTCAAATGGATTCTACTACAGAATTTGATAGTCAAATCTTCTCTTTTGACCTTTCTTTAAAAAACAGAAAATGGGTGCGAGTAGAAGTTTGGGATGTTGCAGCAAATGGAGCTTTTACTCAAAGTGTTTATCTCAAAGATGCAGCTGAGTAGATTAATTATATTTAATGCTAAAATTGAAGCGTAAACACCGTACCGGTCTCAGGATTACTTTTCAACTGAATTTTTCCTTTATGCAGGGTCATTATTTGTTTGCTTAAACTAAGCCCCACACCGCTTCCGGTTTTCTTAGTACTAAAAAACGGTATAAAGATACTTTCCATAATTTCTTCGGGGATACCACTGCCGTTGTCGGTAACTTTGATTTGTACACGACCTTTGGTATTTTGAGTAGCAGTAACTTCTATTGTAGGATTTGTCGTTGTTTGTGTTGCATCAATTGCATTCAGAATTAGATTGATTAGCACCTGTTCAATAAGATAGCTGTCAATTTCAAACTGCATCTCAGGGTTTTCGGTTTTAAAGTGGAGCGCTACCGGTTTGTCAGCCAATGAGGCTTGCATCAAATCACCGATACTTTTAAAAAGCTCATTTACTTTAACGGTTTCCAGATTCAGGTGGGTGACTTTGCTGAGACTTCTATAGGTTTTAGCAAACTTCATCAAGCCTTCGCTACGTTTTTTAATACTGCTAATTCCGGCATTTAAATCATCTAATTCCAGTGGATGTAGTTCTGGATTTTGTTGATTGTTCTGGATGTGATTTTGTAAGGTTTCAGCGAGGGAAGAAATCGGTGCAATGCTATTCATAATCTCATGAGTCATCACGCTCAGTAGTTTCTTCCAAGCATCAGATTCGTTTTGATTCAGGGTGTTTTCTATGTTCTGAAGTACGACCAATTTAAAAGCATCTTCTTCTACCTGAAAAACGGTGTCAGAGATCAATACTTTGAGGTTTTCATTCCGAAGGGAAATCGCTACGGAAGTAACTTCAGTACGGTAGGTGTCAAACAATTCTTCAAAGAGTTGCGGCCTTCTTTTTTCTACGAAATTGATATTTTTAAACGCTGGTAAATCCAATGTATTCAACAATGATTCATTGGTCCAGAGTACAGCGCCGGTATCCAGATTGTAGGCAATGATACCCACGTCAACCATTTCTAAAATTTTCTGTAAATATACAAACTGCGCCTGCCGCTCGTTGTTGATGGCCTTGATGGTTTTGTTGACGTTGTTGAAGCCTTTATGTAATTCGCGAATGTCTTGTGGACCATGTTTTTCGGAAAACCAGCGGGAGAAATCCCGGTATTTAACCGATTCAAAAAAGTCGTCCACCTCCACAAACCTACGGATTAAAAAGCGATACAAATAATAGCAGGTAATGATTGAAAACACGCCGCTTCCAATAAGCAAATAAGTGTTGATTTTTACAATACCCAGGGCAAGTGTAATCAAGGCGGCTAATAATAGCAACACCCGCAGGAGTAATGCGAAGATGTAGCTTTTATAAATCATATTTATTGAGTCTGCGGTACAAAGCGGTGCGTGTAATTCCCAGTTCTTTAGCCGATTTAGAGATGTTGCCTTTATTTTTCTCAATCACTTTTAAGATGGTGTTTTTTTCAACGGCATCCAGATTAGTGGTTTTCAGTTTGAGATCACTTTCGGTTTGTTGTTCTATGGGAGAAAAAGCCAGATCTTCTGCATATAAAACAGATCCTTCAGCCATAATTACCGCTTTTTCTAAAGCATATTGTAATTCCCGTACGTTCCCCGGGAAAGGATGGGTTTTCAGCTTCTTGAGAAATTCAGGGTCAAGGTTGAAAGTTTCCTTGTTGTATTTTTCTGTGTATAATTTTACAAAGTGATGCGCAAGAAGAGTCAGGTCAGATCCGCGATCGCGCAAAGGCGGAATCATCAGATCTACCGTGTTGATGCGATACATTAAATCTTTACGGAATTTGTTTTCATCAGCAAGATCAGAAAGGCTGAGGTTGGTCGCACAGATAAGCCGTATATCTACAGAAACTGCTTCATTAGAGCCCAAAGGTGTTACCTGCCGGTTTTGTAAAACCGTAAGCAAGCGTGCTTGTTGACGCAGACTAATATTACCTATTTCATCTAAAAAAAGCGTTCCGCCGTTTGCCGCTTCAAACCGACCTTTACGGTCTTCCCGGGCATCGGTAAAAGCACCTTTTTTATACCCAAAAAGTTCACTTTCAAAAAGTGTGGAAGTGAGTGCACCCACATCTACTTTTACAAAAGGTTTGTTTTTACGCAGCGAATTCTCGTGAATAGAACGGGCGATAAGATCTTTTCCGGTACCGTTTTCTCCCAAGACCAAAATGTTTGCATCGGTAGGAGCTACTTTTTTCAGTTTTACAAAAACTTCCTGCATGGGTTCGCTATCGCCAATGATTTCGGTTGCAGAATTCAGCTTGATTTTAAAATTACGAGCTTTCTTCTTTTTGGTTAGAATTTCAGCGATAGACTCAAGGAGCTTTTCGTTCTTCCAGGGTTTGACTAAAAAGTCAGAAGCGCCTTCTTTTAAAGAGCGTATCGCCAAATCGATATCTCCGTAGGCAGTGATCAAAATCACATCAGTAGCCGGTTTCCAGAGTTTGATTTTATTCAGCCAAAAGATTCCTTCATTGCCCGTATTTACGAGTCCGTTGAAGTTCATATCCAGAATAACCACATCAAAATCCTGTTTACTCAGAATACCTTGTAACGCATTGGGATTCTTTTCAACAATAACCAGATCAACCTTAGGTTTCAGCAAAAGCCGCAGTGCCGTAAGCACATCTTCATCGTCATCAATGACCAGTATTTTAGCCTCCTTTAATTGCATACTTACAATATTACAATTTTAGGTAGTTCAGAAAATACCTTTTGATGTACTAATTTTTAAAGTAAATAAACTGTATCAGCAGCGTACATGGAGTGTATCAAAACCGAACACTTTTAAAAGGATTGATAATGTTAATTAATTAGTAGTCAGTATTTTATGTTTTTGGCACAATATTACTATCTAATCAAGTGCTAACAAAAATACTTATGGACATCCCTTTAGAAAAGAAACGTTTTACAACCTCAAAAATCTTGATGATTGTAGGTGGAGTTGCACTTGTTGCACTCCTTCTTTTTGTGATTTTATCAACTACCGGAAATTCTAAACTCAATGTACAAAAAGAACGCATCAGTATCGCTACGGCGACTCAAGGTGTTTTTCAGGAAAACATACCGGTAAACGGTGTGGTGCTGCCTATTACCACAATTTACCTGGATGCATTAGAAGGCGGTAGGGTAGAAGAAAAGTTTGTTGAAGACGGTGCGATTATGAAAAAAGGCGAACCCATTTTACGATTGTCTAACACCGATCTTGAGCTGAGTCTTGTAAATCAGGAAACACAAGTGTATAATTTATTGACACAAATGCAAATCTCACAGAATGCAGCACGTCAAAATACGATCAACAAACTCAATCAATATACAGATGTAGAGAACGGTTTGATCGAAGCAAAACGCCTGTATGAACTCAACAAAAAATTGTACGATAAAGATGCGATTGCGCGTCAAGACCTTATAAAAGCAGAGAACGATTTTAATTATCAGAAAGAGCGTATGCAGTTGGCGAAGCAAATTCTGGCTCAGGATTCTATTGCGGTAAAACAGGAAAAAGGACAAGTCTCTAGTTCGTATGAGCGCACACAAAACGCATTAGAATTGATGCGCAGAAAAGTAGCTGATCTTGTGGTGAAAGCCCCGGTTGACGGACAGTTAACTTCTTTAGATGCCGAAATAGGTCAGTCTAAAAATAAAGGGGAACGCCTAGGGCAGATTGATGTATTGAGCGGTTATAAGGTCCGTGTAGATGTTGATGAACACTACATTTCCCGGATTTATACCGGACAAACCGGAAACTTTGATTTTGACGGAAAAAGCTACACCCTAGTCATTAAGAAAGTTTACACCCAAGTGACAAATGGTAGATTTCAAGTAGATATGGAGTTCGAATCTGAAGTTCCGGAAGGGATACGCCGTGGTCAAACCTTGCAGATCCGTGTAGCGTTGAGTCAGGAAAAAAAGGCTTTGCTTATTCCTAAAGGAGGATTCTTTCAGGAAACCGGCGGTAACTGGATTTTTAAAGTGAGCGAAGATGGCAGCACAGCGTATAAAGCAGACATCTCTCTGGGGAGTCAAAATACCGAATATTATGAAGTGCTTAGCGGTCTGGAACCCGGAGATCGCGTAATCACGAGTAGCTATGATAATTATGGCGAAGTACAAGAATTGGTTTTACAAGATTAAATAAGAAATAAAATGGTTTCACTACTACTAGAATTATTAACACTAATCGTATCCTAATGATAAAAATCACGGACTTAGAAAAATACTACGCTACTGAAGAAGTGCGTACGATAGCACTCAATAAACTGTCTTTTCAGGTGCAGAAAGGCGAATTTGTGGCCGTTATGGGACCTTCAGGTTGTGGGAAATCAACCTTACTCAATATACTGGGTCTACTTGATGATCCAGATGGTGGCAGCTTTATCTTTAACGGTATTGAAGTAGCCGGTTTTAACGAGCGAAAGCGTGCCGATCTGCGCAAGCATAATATCGGTTTTGTGTTTCAGAGCTTTAACCTTATTGACGAACTCACCGTTTTTGAAAACGTAGAGCTTCCGTTGATTTACACCGGGGTAAAACCTGCAGAGCGTAAAGCCCGCGTAGATGAAGTTTTAGAAAAAATGCAAATCATGCACCGTCGCAAGCATTTTCCGCAGCAATTATCGGGTGGGCAGCAGCAGCGTGTTGCAGTTGCCCGTGCTGTTGTCAACAACCCTAAACTCATTCTGGCTGATGAACCTACAGGTAACCTGGACAGCAGCAACGGTAATGAGGTGATGGATTTACTTACTGAACTCAACGAAGCCGGAACCACAATCATCATGGTAACGCATAGTGAGCACGATGCCAAGTATAGCCACCGCATCATCAGAATGCTAGACGGACAAAAAGTAACCGAAAATGTATTGACTGAATACAAAAGCAATACGCTAGAAGTTTAAAGCCTCTTTGAACGGGGATTCATTCATCAATAGGGCAGCTGCCGAAACAATCAATCAAAACCGGGACTTCATCACTCCCTTTAACTTGACAACTATGTTTAAAAACTATTTCAAAATCGCTTTTCGGAATTTGTGGAGGCACCGCGGGTTTTCAGCTTTAAACATAAGTGGCCTTGCGGTAGGAATGGCTGCCGCTTTTTTAATTCTTTTATATGTAGGTTTTGAACTCAGCTACGATACGATGTTCCCCAAGAAAGATCGTATCCACATGTTGGTAAGCGATTTAAAAACACCCTCAGATTCGTATCAAATACCCGTGGTAGACTGGAGCGTTCTTGGGAAAATCACTCCGCGATTTCCTGAAATACAGTCTTCAACCCGCATTGTAGATATGAACTTGAGTATTCAAAAAGGGACGGAGAATTTTGTAGAAAAGCGCTCTCTGGCTGCGGACTCTACTTTTTTTAAGATTTTTGATTTAAAGCTTTTAGAGGGAGATCCTGATGAGGCCCTGCGGGCACCCTTAAGTTTGGTGTTGAGCCAGACAGGAGCTCAAAAATACTTTGGTTCAGAAAACCCTATGGGCAAAAGCCTTAAGATTATGAATGGCAAGTATACGGCTCAAATCACTGGCATCATGCAAGACCTTCCTAAAAACACACAGATTCAAGCAGATTATTTACTCTCGCTGTCAACATACACCAAGGTCATAGATCCTACTCTTGACGAGTCTTGGGGAAACTATGAGCCCAGAGGTTATGTGCTTTTATCAGAAAATGTGAACACAAAAAATCTCGTTTCTAAAATCAATACTTTCCTCGAGGAAGAAGATGGTGAGAAGATGAAAGCTGCCAACCTATTTATAAAACAAGATTTAGAGCTCATTACAGATGTCTATTTATATTCTACACGTATAGGAAGCGGAAGCGCTAACATCAACAACATTTACATTTTTGGTGTTGTAGCATTATTCATATTGCTCATTGCAAGTATCAACTTCATTAATCTAACCACAGCAAGATCTGTAGAACGCGCTAAGGAAGTAGGCATCCGTAAAGTTGTAGGTGCACAAAAAAATCAGTTGATGTTGCAGTTTGTAGGCGAGTCTCTTATCGTTACTATACTGGCTTATATTCTGGGTATAGCAATTGCTACTCTGGCATTACCTTATTTTAATACCCTTGCCGGTCAGGAAGTAGCCAGCGGAGTGTTTGCTAATTGGAGTTATGTAGGGCTGTTTTTTGCGATTGCATTGGCGATTGGTTTAGCGGCGGGAACTTATCCTGCACTTGTTCTTTCTTCGTTTAGACCGGTAAGTGTTCTTAAAGGTAAATTTTCTACTACCCGTAGTGGAACGTTCTTAAGAAAAGCACTTGTGGTGAGTCAGTTTACGGTTTCTATCATATTGATAATTGGCACCTTGATTATTTACAATCAAATGCATTTTATGCAGAGTCAGGATTTGGGTTTTGCTAAAGATCGTTTACTGATTTTAGATATAGATAATCATCCCAAACAACAACTACTGGCTGATTATTTAAAGAAAAATCCCAATATTATTTCAGTAGGAAAAGGCTCAACAGTTCCCGGAGGAGGAGGTAACAAGAGCTCTGCACTCTCTATTATGCAAAACAGTCAAGGGCAGGATCAGACCCTTACTGTAGACCGTTATATCATAGACGATAAATACCTTGACCAGTTAGATATAAAGCTTATCGCCGGTAGAAATTTTTCAAGAGATTTAGCCAGTGACAGTACTCAGGCATTAATTATAAATGAAAAGGTAGTTGATTTATTAGGCTACTCAAACCCAGATGCCGCTATTGGAGCATCTTTTGACCAATGGGGTAGAGAGGGCCAGATTGTAGGAGTCGTTGCAGATTTTCATTCAGAATCTCTGCAAAAAGAAATACAGCCCTTGAGTTTTGTATTTGACACCAAGCAAACCAAATTATTGACCTTAAAAGTTGCTGCAGCAGATTTGCCAGAAACGCTAGCTTTTGTAGAAGAATCGTGGAAGCAGTTTTTACCAGACACCCATTTTGACTACTATTTTTTAGATGAGTTTTTTGATCGTCAGTATCGTGCAGAACAGCGTTTTAGTAACCTCTTTTTAAATTTTGCAGTCCTGGCTATTTTTATTTCTTGTATGGGTCTTTTAGGTCTGGCTTCTTATAGTACGAAACAACGCCGCCGTGAGATTGGCATCCGCAAAATTGTAGGAGCTAGTATCTTGGGGATTGTCAATTTACTTTCTAAAGAATTTATAAAACTGGTAGGAATTGCCTTTTTAATAGCAGTACCCATAGCCTGGTTCAGTATGCATAAATGGTTACAAGATTTTGCTTATAGAATAGAAATACCTTGGTGGATATTTGCTGTTGCAGGAATGCTAGCTATAGGTGTTGCGATGCTTACCGTAAGTTTTCAGGCCATAAAAGCTGCAATCGCAAACCCGGTAAAATCACTCAGAACAGAATAATTCATCAATTAAAAAATAATCAGCTATGCTCAAAAATTATATCAAAATCGCCTTAAGAAATTTATGGAAGAAAAAGGGGTACAGTACACTCAATATATTTGGTCTCGCGATAGGAATCACTTGTGCCAGCTTAATTCTGCTTTGGGTTGAAGATGAAATGAGTTTTGATACAGTTGTTGCAGACCAAGAACTGGTTTATAGTGTGCCTACAAATCAAAAATATGATGGGCAATGGCGCACCTTTTTTCAAGCGACACCGGGGCCCCTTGCAGCAGCTTTAAAAGCTGAAATTCCAGAAATAACCCAAGCGGCACGATTGCGTAGCACTGACTTTTTATTCAGCCTTAATTCTTCTTCGGTTTCCAGCAGCGGTTCTTTTGCAGATGCAGATATTTTTGAAATATTGAATTTAAAATTTATTGAAGGCAAAGCTTCTGAAGCTTTTAGAGTAAAAGAAGGAATTGTAATTACACAAAAAGTGGCTAAAATTCTTTTTGAAGACCCTACCAACCTTTTAGGGAAAACCATCTTGATTGATCAAAAGGATAATTTTAAAATAACGGGTGTTGTTGAAGACCTACCGGAAAATACGACCTACAGTTTTAACTGGCTGGTTCCCTTTGAGAATTTTACATATGACAAGCCGTGGACTCAAGAATACGGTAGCAACTTTACCGAAACATTTGTAAAGCTTTCAGCAGGTGCAGATTTTAATTCGGTTAATGAGAAGGTGAAAGGCGTTTTGCCTGCAAAAACTGGCGATGAAGACACTCAGGCTATTTTACATTCGGCTAAAAACTGGCATTTACGATCTGACTTCAAAAATGGTAAGGTCGTAGGTGGCCGTATCGAATATGTGCAGTTATTCAGTTTTATAGCACTCATAATTGTGCTTATCGCCTGTATCAACTTTATGAATTTGTCAACCGCACGAAGCGAAAAACGAGCAAATGAGGTTGGTGTTCGTAAAACATTAGGTTCTGATAAAAAACAATTGATTTTTCAATTTATTACCGAAGCTTTATTAACCGCGCTACTGGCTGCAGTTCTTAGCGTTTTGGTGTTGATTCTTATCCTGCCGGCATTTAATGCGTTAATAGATAAACAACTTTCTTTGGGAATCACAATTCCGTCTCATCTCCTTTCATTGCTGGCAATTACACTCATCTGCGGAATTCTTGCTGGACTTTACCCTGCATTTTACCTCTCTTCGTTTAAGCCTATAGACGTTCTTAAAGGCAATCGCATACAAGCCAAAGGAGCCGGTTTTATTCGGAAAGGTCTTGTAATTACTCAGTTTGTGATTTCAATTATTTTCATCATTAGTACGCTACTGGTTTACCAACAGGTACAGCACGTAAAAAACCGAGATCTAGGAATGAATAAGGAAAATCTTATACAAATACCGGTAAATGGAAATGTGATTAAAAATAGGAATTCAATAACCGAAAGTTTAAAAAACTCAGGAATGATTACCAGCGTGGGTTTATCGAATTCAAATATTCTTTCTGCGGGGAATAATGGCTCGGGCTTAAAATGGCAGGGAGGTGACAATACAGAGGATGTTTTAGTGTCTTACCGCTATATTAATGATGAGTACTTAACCGCTGCAGGTATTGAGTTGGTTGAAGGCCGTGGGTTTAGTTCGGTAGTTTCAAATGATAGTGCAAATGCACTTATTACCGAATCTTTTGCAAAATTGATGGGAACAGAAAGTCCAATTGGTAAAACTATAGACCGCTACGGGGATGTTTATACCATTATAGGTGTGACAAATGATTATTTGTATGGCGATATGTATGGCACCAGTGATCCTGTGATGTTTTTCAATTATCCGCCCGAAGCACAATACATGTATATAAAAACAAATCCTAAATACGCTGCGACTGAAATTCTAAACACTATTGAAACTACTTTAAAAACCTACAACCCTGGTTATCCCTTTAAATACCGTTTTGTAGATGACGATTTTAATGCTCGTTTTAAAAGCGAACAATTAGTAGGGAGTCTTTCTCAAATTTTTGCATTGCTGGCAATACTTATTTCGTGTTTAGGTCTCTTTGGACTTTCAGCGTTTACTGCGGAGCAGCGTCGCAAGGAAATAGGCGTGCGCAAAGTTTTAGGATCTAGCGTTGCCGGTATTGTGCGCCTGCTGTCTAAAGATTTTATAGTGCTGGTTCTGATTGCCATAGTCATTGCAGTACCGGTTGCCTGGTTTATGATGCACAACTGGTTACAGGGATTTGCGTACCGCATTTCAATTAATGTGTGGGTATTTGCAGTTGCAGGTATTGCAGCTATAGGAATCGCTTTGTTGACGGTGAGCTTTCAAGCTATTAAAGCCGCAATCGCTAACCCTGTTAAATCATTGAGAACCGAATGAGCCCCCTAACCCCCAAAGGGAGAATTAATAGGAATAACACTAATAATAGCAATAGATAATGTTAAAGAACTACATCAAAATCGCCTGGCGGAATATAAAAGCAAACAGACTGTTTACCGTGTTAAACATTGTAGGGCTGGTTGTTGGTTTATGTGTTTGTATCATGCTCTTTTCGTTTGTGAATACCGAGCTGAGCTTTGATAAAATGTACACGCATTCGGAAGATATTTACCGGGTAAATATGGAAACCTCTGAAGAATACAATTTTGAAACCTGGGCGGAGTTACCCAATGCGGTAGGACCGGCAATGGTTCAGGATATTCCACAGGTGAAAAAAATGACACGTCTCATCAAAGACGATTTTGGGGTTACTGCATCTTTGAAAATAGGAGACAAAAACTTTACAGAAAACGGACTTTATCTAGCAGATTCAACCGCATTTGAAATGTTTGATTTTAATTTCATAGCAGGTAATGCTAAAAATGCATTTGCAAATCCTCACGCTATCGTGCTTTCCCAATCTGCAAAAGAGCGATTTTTTGGTGATAAATCTGCACTTGGAGAATTTATTACCGTAAACAACCGGGATACGCTTCAGGTGTCTGGTGTGTATACAGACTTGCCTAAAAGCAGTGTGATAGATTGTGATATGGTCTATAATATTATGGATTCTTGGATGGGAACTAACGTGTATTGGAGCAATGCGAGTTATGAAACCTATGTGCAACTAGAACCCAATGCTAAGGTTGCGCAGATAGAAACTCAAGCAACACAACTAATTGATAAATACGTCCACAAAGAAGGAAAGTATTTTACGCAATTCAATCTGCAACCCTTAACCAAAATACATTTGTATTCAGCGGATATACGAGAAGGCTACTCAACAAAACTAGGTAGCATAAGTACGATTAAAAGTTTATTGTTCTTATCGCTTCTGGTTTTAGTAATCGCCTGTATCAATTATATGAATTTAGCCACTGCAAATTCACGCAAGCGAAGAAAAAGTATTGGTGTAAACAAGGTTTTAGGAGCCAGCAGAAAGCACATGCTTTCTCTTTTTTATGTTGAAACAGGAATTCTTGTTTTAATTTCAGTAGTACTGGCTTTTGCGCTTTCGTTTTTCATATTACCTGTATTCAAAAGTTTTACAGGTAATGCATTAGGCTACCAGGATCTACTGGCCACCCCAATTCTGATAGGTTTAGGTTTAATTTGGCTCGTAGTTACATTATTTGCCGGTAGTTATCCGGCAATTTCAATGACCAATATAGCTCCATTATCGTTGGTAAATAAGTCCAAGAAAAAACATACTGCTTCAGAATTTGTACGAAAAGGTTTGGTGGTTTTTCAGTTTGCAGCTTCTATAGTTCTTATAATCGCTGTTACCATAATTATTCAGCAAATGAATTTTATAAAGAATAAGAATTTGGGCTATGATCCTAGTGGCGTAGTTGCTGTTTCAGTAAAATCAGCAGAAAATAGTCAGCAAGTTGAGAGTTTAGAAAATGCATTAAATCGAAAGGCTTACGTTGAACGCATTGCCGCTGTGCAGTCTTTACCAGGTGCCGATGAAAGTGGACGTTCTGTTCGCAGAATAAGCACCGATAATACAGGAATGCCTATTGCCAGTTGCCGTACAGAGGGGAATGTTATTCAAACGCTCAAATTGAATTTACTCGCTGGTAGTGAATTACCCCAAAGCCTTGCTAAGGGAGACTCCATAATATACACGTTGATCAATGAAAAAATACTGAGTTATCTCAATTATAAAACCCCTGAAGATGCTGTTGGTAAAATCATAAATACCGAGTTAGGAAGCCGCGCAATCATCACCGGAGTTGTTGCCAATTTCAATTTCAATTCCCTGAAGGAAGATAGTGGCGGATATATGTATTACAAATCCAACGTTGCTCCTGAAAGTATCCGAACGCTGCTTGTGCGATATACTTCTCAAAATCTGCAGCAATTAGTCAATGATTTAGAACAGACCTTTAATGAGAATTTGCCCAATACAGCTTTTGACTACACCTTTGTTGATAAGCACGTAGCGCAGCTCTATGCTTCAGAAGAGAAAACGGCACGCACAGCTACACTTTTTTCGGTACTAGCCATTTTTATTGCCTGCTTGGGTCTATTTGGGCTTGCTGCATTTATGGCAGAACAACGTACTAAAGAGATAGGTGTGCGCAAGGTTTTAGGCGCGAGTGTTGCCGGTGTAACACGCCTACTTTCTAAAGATTTTTTGAAGCTTGTGGGTATAGCTTTTATACTGGCATCACCTTTTGCTTACTGGATTATGAGTCAGTGGCTGCAGGATTTTAATTACCGCACACCCATACACTGGTGGGTGTTTGGTCTTGCCGGTCTTGCAGCTATGGTAATCGCTTTTGTAACCATAAGCTTTCAAGCCATTAAAGCAGCATTAGCTAAACCTGTAAAATCATTGCGAACAGAATAACCCGCTTTACCCTTTGGGGATTTCTCCCGGAAGGAGGGAAGTAGGCAACTTAAAATAGAAATTATGCTTAGAAATTATATAAAAATCGCATGGCGAAGCCTTTTGAAGAATAAAATAACCACTACGGTGAGCCTTTTTGGTCTTATTCTGGGGGTAGCCTGCTTTATGCTTCTAGGCACTTATATTCTCAATGAACTGCGTTATGACCGTTTTAATGAAAAGGCAGATCGCATTGTCTATGTAAACTACAATTATAAATCTCCTTCAGATAAAGAGGCAACGCATACAAACCTCACCCCTACTGCTGTTGTACCTGTTGCAAAACGTATGTTTTCTGAAGTAGAAAATGCTGTTAGGATCTATAGCTATAATAGAGAACTGCAAGTAGGTACGAAAAATTTTACCGAAAAAAATATGGTTCTGGCAGATGAAGCACTCTTTGACATCTTCAGTTTCCATTTTATTGCAGGTAACGCGGATAATGCTCTAGATAATCCGTTTGATATGGTTATTACTCAGACTACCGCACAAAAATACTTCGGTAAAAGCGAGGTTGTGGGAAATACGATTTTGGTAAATGAACAGCCCTATAACATAACCGGGGTTATAGAAGATCATCCACTTTATTCTACGCTACAATTTGATATTGTGGGCTCGTATAGCTCTAGTGCAAGGGCAACAAATGAACGCTGGAATTCGGCAAATGATCAATCTTTTTTACTGCTAAAATCGCCAGATAAACTCGCAGCTGTCCAGGAACAATACAATGCATACATCAAAGAAGAGTTTCGTTCAGATTTTGAACAGGGCTATGAAACCTGGTTGGATTTTGTCCCGCTTTCTGAGCTGCATCTTACAGATACCGCATCGGGTAATATAAAGACCTATCTGTACATTCTGGGCGCTATTGCATTGCTATTGCTCATAATTTCCTGTGTTAATTTTACCAATTTGATGACTGCCAAATCTTCTGATCGACTCCGGGAAATTGGCGTTCGCAAAGTGTTTGGTGCAAAACGTCAAAGCCTGATATTTCAATTTATTACGGAAGCCGCTATTGTATGTTTTATCGCGATAACTAGTGCCGTAGCGCTGGCTTACTTGTTAATTCCGGTATTTAACGCGGTAACGGGCTTAAATATTGGTGTTTCCAGTTGGAATTTTACCTATTTCAGCCTTACGATTACCATACTCTTTTTGGCAACCACACTTCTATCTGGCAGTTGGCCAGCATTGGTCCTATCAAAATTCAAACCTGTTGATGCACTACAAAAAAGAGGCGCGTCACTGGGCGGTAGTGCTTCGTTGAGAAAATTCTTGATCATATTTCAGTTTACGATTTCAATCGCTTTTATAATAGCGACGCTTGTAGCACGGGAACAGCTTCAATACATAAGGGAAACAGACACGGGTTTTGACAGATCTCAGGTTGTCATACTTGATGTGAGCAATATTAAAGCAGAAAAAATTGAAGCCCTTAAAGCAGAATTAATGCGGGGACAACATATTGAAAATGTTACGGCTTCAGCTTCCTCACCCGTAGATATACGAGGTGGCTATAGCCTGCAAGTAGATGGAAAAATGAATGGTAACGCTATGTCTGTCACGGCTGCCCCTGTAGATAAAGATTTTATAAAAACCCTTGATCTAACGCTGCTCGAAGGTCAAAATTTTAATGAAACCGATAAAAAACAGGTTCAATTAGTAGATAATGAGAGAACCTATGCGTTTATGCTAAACGAAAAAGCAGTCGCACAATTAGGACTTAAAGCTAAGGAAGCAATAGGTCAAAAGGTCAACCTTAACGGAAGGCATGGCACAATAAAAGGAGTGCTCAAAGATTTTAATTTTGCATCGCTTCATGAGGCCATTACCCCGGTGGTTCTTTTTACCGAATACGATTTGTTTGATAAATTACTTATTAAAACAGCGGGAAATACTTCAGAATCTTTAACCGCAATTAATACCATCTGGAAGAGTTTTTATCCCAACCGCTCTTTTGAATATCATTTTCTGGACGATGAATACAACGAACTTTATAAAACCGAACAGCGCACAACCACAATTTTAAATATTTTGTCGTCACTTACAATACTGGTTTCCTGTCTTGGTCTTTTTGGACTTGCCGTATTTGCTGCTGCTCAGCGGAAAAAAGAAATAGGCATACGTAAGGTTCTGGGCGCATCAATCCCTCAGCTTACTGCTTTACTTTCTTTGCATTTTCTAAAACTTGTTTTAATTGCTCTTTTACTTGCTGCTCCCCTCGCCTGGTACGCAACAAGTATTTGGCTTCAGGATTTCGCCTACAAAATTACCATGCCTTACGAGCTCTATCTGTTTTCGGGAATTGCAGCAGTGGCCATTGCCGGGTTAACGGTAAGCTTTCAGGCCATTAAAGCCGCAATCGCAAACCCAGTAAAATCATTGCGAACAGAATAACCCGCTTTACCCTTTTTTGGGTATTTCTCCCGGAAGGAGAGAAGTAGGCAACTTAAAATAGAAATTATGCTTAGAAATTATATCAAAATCGCCTGGCGGAACATCTTAAGATATAAGACCAATAGTGTTCTCAATATTTTGGGACTGGCCATTGGCTTGGTATCGGTGATGCTCATTGCGCTGTATATACAAAACGAATTGAGTTATGATACACAGTTTGATCAAGCCGAGCGAATCTATCGGGTGAATATGAAAGGTAAAATGGGTGATAACTCATTTTATGCGGGATACACGCCACCACCTGCCGGGGATGCATTAGTTGACCAATTTCCAGAGATTGAAAGCGCAACGCGAATCTATCAACCCGATAATACCAAATTAGCTTACGAAGACGCTGCGAATCCCAAGGTGTTTAATGAATCTGAAATTCTTGCGGTTGACCCCAATTTCTTAGAAGTCTTAAGTTATCCGCTGCAAAAAGGAGATCCTACAACTTGTTTGCAGGAGCCCAATAGTATTGTAATTACGCCGCAAATCGCTCAAAAGTATTTTGGTGATATAAATCCTTTAGGGAAAACATTGGCGTACGGAGATGGTAAAAAATCCTTGCAGGTTACTGGTGTTTTTGAAGATTTAACGCAATATCCGGCTTCGGTGAAATTTGATGCCTTGATGCCGGTAGCTAATTTTAATGATGTTACGTATTTCAATTGGAGTTGGGTGTGGCTCAATATGGCTACCTATGTAAAACTTACACCACAAGCAAGTACACATCCTGCAAGTCTGACTCGTCTGCAATCGAGATTTCCAGAAATGCTCAAGGTGCAAGCTGCACCCGCATTTGAGCGCATTGGCCAGCCATTTGAAGAATTTTTAGAAAAAGGAAATTATTGGAAGTTGTACTTGCAACCCTTATCAGATATTCATTTGTATTCTCAAGGAATTACTTCTTCGATAACCGAACAGCACGACGTAAAGAGCCTTTATATTTTGGGGATTATTGCTTTGTTTATTGTCATTTTGGCCTGTGTGAATTTTATGAATCTTTCTACCGTTCAATCTGTAAAGCGCAGTAAGGAAATAGGAATTCGTAAAGTTTTGGGTTCTCAGCGTAAACAACTCATCAAGCAGTTTATGACCGAAGTACTCTGTTATACGTTTTTTGCAACAATACTGGCTTTTATCATGATCCTCTTGATTTTACCCGTATTCAATGGATTGACGGGGAAAGACCTGCATATTCAGGCATTTTTTGATGGAAATCTGATTTTACTAATAGTTGGGATAATAGTTTTCACTATACTTTTAGCCGGGATATATCCTGCTTTTTTCCTTACTTCTTTCAACCCTATTCGTGCTTTAAAAGGGAAAGCTGCAAAAACCACCAAGTCTAGTTTTATACGTAACGGATTGGTTGTATTCCAATTTTTTATAGCGATTACCTTGATTATTTGTACGCTGGTTGTGTTTAGTCAGTTGCAGTATACGCAGCAAAAAGATTTAGGCTTCGGGAAAGATCGTGTTCTGGTGATTAATAATGCTGAAAGTTTAGGCAGTAGTGCTTTAAGTTTTAAGAAAGAACTCATTGCTTTAGCAGGTGTTGACGAAGCGAGCAGTTCTAGCGGAATGTTAACCCGTGGCGAATTTGGAGATTTTTATACTCCAAAACCTACAGCAGATGAACCTAATATTACAACCGATATTTCATTGAGTTCGTATCTAGTAGATGATGCATTTATAGAAACGCTAGGTCTTGAAGTCAAGGTCGGAAGAGGATTTGACAAACGCTTTAAGGATTCCTTGTCGGTGATACTCAATGAGACTGCCGCAGCTCAAATAGGTTGGAAAAATCCTATAGGGAAGCAAATACGCTATCCCGGTGGGAATATGGAGTATTATACGGTAGTAGGAGTTTTAAAAGATTTTAATCTGGAATCCCTGCATACGCCCATTCAGCCGTTTGCGCTTTTTGCTGAAGAATCACAGAGTTATGATACCCGTACATCGTTTATAAGTCTTAAAATTTCTGGTGAACATACCGAGAGGCTAATCAATCAGGTGCAAGATTTATGGAAAAGTTATTCAGAAAATACACCCTTTGAATATTCTTTTCTGGATGAAGATTTAGCTTATGCTTATCAGGAAGATCAGCGATTAGCCTCTTTGTTTACGGTGTTTACGATACTCGCCATTTTTGTAGCCTGTCTGGGATTATTTGGTCTAATCGCATTTACTGCGCAGCAACGAACCAAAGAGATCGGAGTGCGAAAAGTGTTAGGAGCTAGTATAAGTAGTATCGTTAAGTTGCTGGCAATAAACTTTTTAAAGTTGGTTGTGTTGGCGCTAATCCTCTCGGTGCCTGTAGCTTGGTTTGCGATGGACAACTGGCTTCAGGATTTTGCATATCGCATAGACATACCCATCTGGGCATTTTTAGCAGCAGGTGCTTTGGCACTGGCTATCGCGCTGTTAACCGTAAGCTTCCAAGCTATCAAAGTTGCAATAGCCAACCCCGTAAAATCCCTCCGAACCGACTAATTCATCAATCAAAAATCAATCAGCTATGTTTAGGAACTATATAAAAATCGCCTGGCGGAATCTACTTAAGAATAAACTTTCTGGTTTTATAACCATTAGCGGTCTGGCTATTGGGCTTGCCGCTTGTATGCTTATTCTGTTTTATGTAGCACATGAGCGTAGTTATGATAAATTTCATACAGATGCCGAACGGATTTACGCTGTGGAGGCTCAGGTAAATATGGCCGGGGATACTATCTATATGAATTCGATGAATTCAACAGTAGCGGCACTCACTGAAAATGCGAGTCCGGCTGTTTCTTCCAGTTTGCGATTAAAGGAAGAATACAAACCTATAATTCTTAAAAGTAGCCAGCAGCCCAACACTCAGTTTTCAGAGAAGAATTTCAGCTATGCGGATACCAATTTTTTTGATTTTTTCTCTTTCAAGATTGTGAAAGGCACTACAGGTGCAGTGTTGAGTAAGCCGTATTCATTAGTGCTTACAGAAGATATGGCAAAGAAATACTTCGGGACTCAAAACCCTATAGGGGAAACTATATCTGTAAAAAAAGACAGTACGTATTTGTTTACGGTTACGGGAGTGATGGAGAATATGCCTAGCAACTCCAGTATTCATCCAGATTTTGTAGCGTCGATTAGCAGTATGCCAACTATGATTGAACATCAAATTGATTTTGATTCAGACGTTTTTAGACTAGGATCTTTTCCTACGTATTTGAAATTGAATAGTGCTGAAGCTGTAAAGTCTGTAGAAAAGACGATGCAAGACCTGAGTGTGCAGGGCAATCCATCTGCTACGGACGTATATAGGTTAAGTGCATTAATTGATAGGCACTTAAATGTTCGAGGTTCTTCGACTCCCAAATACCTTAGTATTTTTCCCCTAATAGCCGTACTGATCTTGATACTTGCATTGGTCAATTACCTGAGTTTATCAACAGCTAGAGCTACGTTGCGCTCTAAAGAAATTGGAGTACGTAAAGTTAATGGAGCGACCAGAAAGAGTGTTGCTTTTCAATTTTATGTAGAATCAATGCTTTATGTAGTACTTGCATTTTTAGTTTCGGTAGTATTGAGTATTGTTTTAAAACCATGGTTTTTTGGGATTTTAGACATTCAGATCGATGCTTCATTTTTTCTCAATAGTTCGTTTTTAAGCATTCTTGTTGGTCTGCTCCTCTTTACCATTTTGGCGACTGGTTTTTATCCGGCATTGGTGATGTCTGCGTTTAATCCTATTGAGAATTTGAGAAGTAGTCTTGCTTCAAAAATGCGAGGCGCGAGGCTTCGTAAAGTATGTACTACGGTACAGTTTGTTATTGCGATAGTGCTTTTAGTGAGCGGTGTGATTATCCATCAGCAACTCAACTATGTGAGAGGTGTAGATACCGGCTTAAAGAGGTCTGATTTGTTGATGCTGCCGTTGCAGAAAACTATGGGAACAAACAGTACTCCGTTTAGAAATGAGATTGAAAAGTTGTCTGTAGTTACAAACACAGCTGTTACACAATACCCTATTTACAAAGGCTATAATATGTTTTTTGCTTCTTCGGAAGAGATCCCCGAAGGTACGGGACTGCCAATACTTGCAGTAGATAAAGACTTTTTTGAAACACTTGGTGTCATCTGGGATAGCCAACCAGAAGATGAACATTTCTTTACCAATAAGGAGCAAGTGATTATCAATGAGGCAGCGATTAGTAAATTTAAATTAGGAGCTAACCCAATAGGTGAAAGCCTCACTTTTGGAAATAGTTCACGAGAAATTGTTGGGGTAGTCAAGGATTTTCATTTTGAGACTTTAGATGCTCCCATTAATGCTTTAGCACTATTTGTAAAGTCAAAAACAACTGGCACTACAGATATTTTAGGTAAAAGTGGTGGCTGTTTGTATGTGCGATTTCAACCGGATACCGATGTGCAAATACTGGTAACCAATATTGAATCTATTTATTCTAAATACGATACAGCTTCTCCGTTTGAATATCAGTTTCTGGATGATGCTTTTGATGCGATGTTTCGTTCAGAAGAGCGACTTTCTCAGGTATTCACCCTGTTTATTATTCTTGCGATGATCATCGCCGGGATGGGACTTTTTGCACTGGCAACCTTTAGTGCACAGCAACGCATCAAAGAAATAGGAATTAGAAAAGTACTAGGGGCTTCTGTCGTTCAGCTTACTGCATTACTCTCACTTGATTTTATGAAACTGGTGCTGCTCGCTTTTCTAATTGCGTCACCAATTGCTTGGTATTTTATGCACGAATGGCTTCAGGATTTTAGCTATAAAACAGTAATACACTGGTGGGTGTTTTTAGGAGCAGGGCTGGGAGCCTTACTATTGGCAGTTTTAACGGTAAGTACGCAAGCCATCAAAACCGCAATAGCCAACCCCGTAAAATCCCTCCGAACCGACTAATTTATCAATCAAAAATCAATCAGTTATGTTTAAGAACTATATCAAAATCGCCTGGCGGAATATTTGGAATAGCAAGCTTTTTTCAGCGATTAATATCATTAGTCTCGCAATTGGTTTGAGTGCTTCTTTTGTTATTGGGTTGATGGTATATTATGAGTTTACGTTTGACACCTTTCATGAAGATGGCGATCGCATTTATCGAGTTGTGACAGATTTTGAAACGCCTCAGGGTAATTTAAAAAATGGTGGAGTAACACCACCTATGCGTCTTGCAGCACGGGAAGAATTAACCGGAATTGAGCAATCTGCCTATTTTTTTAATTGGTGGGTTAGTGAATCTAAAGCCGCCTCAAGTGAACACATTTTCCCGGATCCTGAAAAAATCATACTTACCGAGGCAAGCTATTTTGATATTTTTCAATACGACTGGATTGCCGGTTCTAAAGAAACCGCACTACAAGGGCCTAATAAAGTAGTGCTTACCCGTAAGCGCGCTTTAGAATACTTTCCTAATACTTCTTTTACAGCTGTTATTGGGCAGACGCTTGAGTATAATGCTGAGATTCAGGCTGTGGTTTCTGGTATCGTTGAAGATTTTGACAAACGTACAGATCTTCACTTTGATGAGTTTGTCTCTTTAGAAACCGCAAAACAGACCGATAGTAAAGATCAAATTCTAAGTGATAGCTGGAGCATGACAAACAATGCTTCGCAACTGTATGTGAAGATATCAGGGCATAGTACAACAACGCAAATTAAAAGTCAGTTATTGGCTTTAAGCGAGCAGCACGTTGATCCTGAAATGGTAAAATACAATAATAAGCGCACATTTAATTTGCAGCCACTTGCTGATTTGCACTTTGATCAGGAATATGGTATTTACGATTATAGTCGGCAGGAAGCCAATAAGAATGTATTGATCAGCCTTATTTTTATAGCAATCTTCTTACTCCTTCTGGGAAGTATTAATTTCATCAATCTCAATACGGCTCAAGCCACGCAGCGGGCAAAAGAAATAGGCATTCGTAAAACACTGGGGAGTTCAAAAAAACAGTTGGTTATTCAATTTCTTGGAGAAACCTGCTTGCTTACACTAATTGCAGCTGTATGTTCTGTTTTCTTATCTATTTTCGCCTTAAAGATTTTTGATGATTTTATGCCAGAAGGTGTTGATGCAATGCTTATGGCAAGTCCATGGTTTATCGGTTTGGTGATCGGACTTATCATTACCATTACTTTTTTATCAGGTTTTTATCCGGGGCTTGTGTTGTCTCGATTTAAGCCATTCCGCGCTCTTAAAGGCGAATTTATACGCTCTGAAAATAAAAGTTCTTTACGTAAAGTATTAACCGTGTCACAATTTGTAATTGCTCAGGTTTTTGTGATTGCTACCTTGCTTGTGAGTAAGCAAATACACTTTATGATGCACAGCGATTTGGGTTTTAGAACAGACGCTGTTGCATACCTGCAAACTCCTTGGGAAGACCCTTCTGTAAATAAAAGATTGGTTTTAAAAAACGAAATCAAAAAGTTACCTAATATTTCTAACGTTAGTTTAGGAGGAATGCCTCCAGCTTCTCACAATATGGCTACCCGAATGGGAATCTACAAACAGGAAAACGAAGAAATAATACATGAACTACAAATCCTCAATGCAGATACAGATTATTTGGATGTCTACAATATTGATATTCTGGCAGGGAGAAAAGCGCTAAATGACACCATCGAAGAATATGTGATTAACGAAACCGGAATGCGTGCTTTTGGCTTTAAAAACCCGGAAGACATTGTAGGTGAATATATCGAGTTAAACACCAATAAACAATTGATTGTAGGAGTCATGAAAGACTTCAACCAGCGCTCTCTTAAAACGGAAGTTATTCCCTTAATGTTAACCGGAGATACGAGTAGAGAGCGCCGTACAAACTTTAGAAATATACACGTGCTATTGGGAGATTCTCCTGAAAGCTGGAGTCAAATACTTGCTCAAGTTGAGCAAGTGTATAAAGATGTATATCCGGGAGAAACGTTTAAGATGACTTTTATAGATGAGACGATTGCTGATTTTTACGAGCAAGAACAGCGCATAGCAAGCCTGCTTAACTGGGCAACAGGTCTTTCGGTGATCATAAGTTGCCTTGGTCTGCTGGGGCTTGTTATTCACACTACAGAACGTCGTACCAAAGAAATAGGTATTCGTAAGGTACTGGGGGCATCATTGGTACAGCTCAATTTGTTGTTGTGTACAGACTTTTTAAAACTGGTAATTATAGCATATGTAATTGCAGCACCACTAGCGTGGTGGGGATTGCATGATTGGCTTCAGGATTATGCTTATAAAACAGATATGAGTTGGTGGGTTTTTGCATTAAGCGGGTTTGCTATGGTGCTTTTGGCGATAGTTATTATGAGTTTTAAAACACTTAGAACAGCTCTTAAAAATCCCGTAAAATCCCTCCGAACCGACTAATTCATCAATAAAAAATCAATCAGTTATGCTTAGAAATTATATCAAAATCGCTTTTCGGAATCTGTGGAAGGATAAAACCTTTACGCTGCTAAACCTTTTGGGTCTGAGTACCGCTTTTGCTGTTGCTGTGCTTTTAGGGATGTATGCCTTTTTTGAGCTTTCGTACGATGGCTTTCACAAAAATAAAGCCTCATTGTACCAGGTGTATTCAACAGAGCAAGCACCTGAAGGTATTGAGGCCAGCGAACCTAAATCGGTGCCTTTTGCACCGGCATTGCGAGATGAGGTTCCGGGAGTAGCAAAAATTACCCGCTATAACAATAAGGGGGTTCTGGTGATTTCTGGAAATAAGGAATTGCGAATGAGTGCAGCGTATATTGATCCTGATTTCTTCTCGATGTTCAGTTTTCCTGTAATTAAGGGAAAAGAGCAACAACCAACAGTAGACAAGAGTACCGTAAGCATTACTGAATATGCTGCCAATCGAATTTTTGGAACTGAAGACGCATTAGGAAAAACAATTAGTGTCATTACGGAAGGGGTAGAACAACTGTTTACGGTTTCGGCAATTATTGAAGATTTCCCAGATCAGAGTAGTATGAAATTTGATTTGGCTTTAGATTTTAGCAATCAGGCTCCTTTTTCATATGCAGAGATTAAAGACGATTGGAGTAAAGAGAATCACGAGGTTTATGTGCAATTAGAGCAAGGTGTTACTGCTGCTCAGTTTGAAAAAGGGACAGAACCTTTTACCCAGCTTCATTATAAAGATGAGATGGCTGCTGCTAAGCGCGACGGCGCACAACCTGATACTAATGGAAATTTTAAACAGATACGCCTGCTTCCTTTTAAAGATGTTTCTTATGCCAATTTTGATAGCGGTATAGCCCGGGTAGAAAAGACGATGCCGTATTTGATTCTGGGAGTTGGTTTTCTAATTTTGTTTATAGCCTGTGTGAATTTCATCAATATGAGCATCGCAAAAAGCAGCCAGCGTTTGCGCGAGATAGGGATGCGTAAAACTTTAGGAGCAGGGACAGGTCAATTGTTTTTTCAGTTTTGGGGTGAAAGTGTTTTGATATTTCTAGGAGCAGCACTACTGGGAGGTTTACTGGCATTTCTATTAGCGGAACCCTTTAAAACCTTGTTTTCAACACGAGCGAGTTTTGAAGCGATATTCACATTTAAAATTATTACGGGCTTTGTACTAGGATTTATGTTGATCACCTTTATAGCAGGAGGTTACCCGGCCTTGTTGCTTTCTAAGTTAGGAACGTTACAATCTTTAAAAGGCAAACTTAATCTTACTCGAAAAAATAGCGTGCGCGATGTGTTGATGGTGGTGCAGTTCGGGATTGCTATTTTATTAATTAGTGGAACTTTTGTGCTTTGGCAACAAATAGATTTTATGCGGAATAAAAATCTGGGCTTTAATAAAGAACAGGTTATTTCACTTCCGCTTAACGGAAAAAGGTCAGACGCTCAGGTTATACAGCTTTTGAGAAATAAACTTCAAAACCGTTCTGAAATTTTAAATGTAACGGCAGCCAATAATATTCTGGGCCTGGGAAGAGATGGAAGTAGTATGACCAGCCAGATGGGATTTGAGCATCAAGGTCGTGTTGTAGAAACTCATATTCTTATGGTAGACTACGATTACCCGGAAACCTTAGATATGGAACTGGTTGCCGGTCGCTCTTTTAAAAGGGGTTATGCTTCAGATAGTTTAGCCGTGCTAATCAATGAGAAAATGGCAGCGCAATTACATGAGGAGAATCCTTTAGAGACCAGATTCATCTTAGATGATAGCCTTGCTTATCAGGTAGTAGGTGTGCTTAAAGATTATAATTTTCAAAAATTGAATACGGCTGTAGCACCACTAACGGTTTTCTTAAAGCCTAATTGGAATATGCATTATGCGTATATCAAAGTAGCTCCCAATAAAGCTGCAAACGCATTGGCTCTCCTTGAAAATACGTGGAAAGAAATAGAACCTAACGCTAATTTTTTAGGTTCGTTTTTAGATGAAAATATAGACCGAACTTTTAAGTCCGAAAAGAAAATGGCAACGATGATTACCAGTGGTTCTATCTTGGCAATCATACTCAGCTGTATTGGTCTGTTTGCGATCTCCTTGCTCATCGTAGCGCAGCGTCAAAAAGAAATAGGTGTGCGTAAAGTGATAGGAGCAAGCGTACTCAACATAACGGTGATGCTTTCTAAAGACTTTTTAAAACTTGTAGGAATCAGTTTTGTTATTGCAGCACCGCTAGGTTGGTGGTTAGCCTATAACTGGCTTCAGAATTATGCAAACCACATAAACCTTACGCTAGGGGTGTTTATCGCTGCCGGTCTGGCTGCTTTAATAATCGCTTTGGTAACCATTAGCTTACGAACCATCAAAGCAGCAATGCAAAACCCTGTAAAATCACTTAGAACAGAATAGCCCGGTTTCAAAGGGAGAAGAACACCTATTCTAGTATAAATAATAATTTCAATACAAATAACACAAATCATGCTACTACAACTCAATCATATTTACAAATGGGTCAAACAAGGAGGGAAACGTGTTTTTCTGCTGAATGATATCAGTCTTCAGGTTAAAGAAGGCGAATTTATTTCCATTATGGGACCTTCGGGATCCGGAAAATCTACACTGCTCAATGTCATCGGGATGCTTGACGAGTTTCAGGAAGGCGAATATGATTTTCTGGATGAATCTGTACATACGCTTAAAGAAAAGCATCGATCTAAATTGTATAAAGAATACATCGGTTTTGTGTTTCAGGCTTATCATCTTATTGATGAATTAACGGTTTATGAAAACATCGAAACCCCCTTATTGTATAAGAATATCAAGTCCGCAGAGCGAAAAGCCCTGGTTGCAGATATGCTGGATCGTTTCAATATTGTAGGAAAAAAAGACCTGTTTCCGGCGCAGTTGAGTGGCGGACAACAGCAGCTTGTGGGTATCGCCCGTGCTTTAATAGCCAAGCCTAAACTCATTCTTGCTGATGAGCCTACCGGAAATCTCAATTCTAAACAAGGCGAAGAAATTATGCGGCTTTTTAAAGAATTGAATCAGGAAGGGGTAACCATAATTCAAGCCACACATTCTGAGTCTAATGCGGAATATGGGAACCGAATTATCAATCTCTTAGATGGAAGTAAAGTAAAAGCCTAATCAGCTTTTTCCACCTAAAAAGTAAAATGCATTGCGGCTTGTGCTGCAATGCTTCAATCATCATCAATCAAAAAACTATGTTTTACAGACTATTTTTAGTAGTTCTGTTGGGTGTTTCCTTTTTAAA
Source organism: Leeuwenhoekiella marinoflava DSM 3653 (assembly GCF_900129005.1). Taxonomy (GTDB): domain Bacteria; phylum Bacteroidota; class Bacteroidia; order Flavobacteriales; family Flavobacteriaceae; genus Leeuwenhoekiella; species Leeuwenhoekiella marinoflava. The sequence goes on from NZ_FQUN01000007.1 coordinate 138,619, forward strand.
ATTGAACGCGCAAGAACAGAGCAAATCTTTAAACTTAGAGCAATCTATAGCACTTGCTTTAGCAAATAACCTGGACCTAAAAACTGCAGATTTAAACGCAGAAACCGAAGCAATCAGATACAAACAAAGTCGCAATGCGTTACTGCCGGGGCTTAATGCAGATTATAATCTAGGTCTGAGTAACGGGCGGAGTATTGATCCGTTTACGAACGCTTATGTCAATGAGCAACTTACCTATTCTAATGCAGGTCTTAGTCTAAGCGCAACGGTATTTAACGGTTTTAGATTGCTGAACACACTCAAACAAAGCAGTCTGAATAAAGCTGCGGCTGTAATGGAGCATAAGGAAGCGCAGCAAAACCTGATTTTAGATGTTACACTCGCTTTTTTACAGGTTTTAAATTCCAGAGAATTATTAAAATTGGCACAATCCCGAGTGCTCACTTCTCAGGAACAACTGCAACGTTTAGCTAAAATGCAGGAAGAAGAAACCGGAGACCCTGCTGCATACCGGGATTTACAGGGGCAAGTTGCAACTGACGAAGCATCGGTGGCTGAGGCGCATAACAACCTTAAAAATGCGGTCACATCATTAGAAACCTTGTTGAATGCCAATGTGAATATTAATGCTGATGAATTAACGCTGTTGCTAGATTTTCAAGAGCGAGAAGATACCGCAGCAGCAATCTATGAAGAGGCTCTTTTAAATCTAGCTTCAGTAAGAGCAAAAGAGTTACGTTTGGAGGCTGCTACTAAAGGAGTAGTTGTTGCCCGCTCACAGTACAGCCCAGAGATACGTGTGTTTGCTAATTTAGGAACCAACTATTCAAGTGCCGCCAGAGTGTTTGACGATGCCGGAACGCAGCTAAAACAAACCGGTGATTTTGTTACGGTTTCGGGGACTGAGTATTCAGTGTTTACCGAAGAAAATTTGTTTGATGCATCTACGATTTCTTATACAGATCAGTTTAATAACAACCTCAATTCTACTGCAGGAGTATCGGTAAGCATTCCTTTATTTAATGGATTTCAGGCAAAAAATGCGGTTCAGTTACAAAAGATAGAAAAGGATCAGGCTAAACTAAATCTCGAGCAGACTAAACTTTCCCTAAAACAAAATATACAGCAAGCATATAACGATACAGAAGCCGCTTATATACGTTTAACAAAACTCACAGAACAGGAAGCCGCTTTTGAAGATTCTTTCCGTATTAATGAGACGCGCTTCAATCTTGGTGTTTCTACTAGCGTAGAATACCTTATCAGTAAGAATAAGTTAGACAATGCGCGTATCAATCTTACTACTGTAAAGTATGAATACGTTTTGCGTAATAAGGTTCTGGAATATTATAAGGGAGGCGTAAATTGAATGGGTGTTTTTCTTTGATCAGATTTGATGAAAGTAGCACGAGCAGCCTCAAATTTAAAAATCATCGTAAATTCTGTAGAAGATCGCCCTTTTAAAGTGCAAGCGCTATTTTTAGAATATCAGATTAATGGTTATGTAAGTAAGGGACGCCGCAGTTTAAATGACTTAATAGAAGCAGTAACTACCGTATTTGAAAATAAAAGTTTTGTTTCTCCTCAGAAAGATTTAAGCGCAACTAATACTGTAATTGATCTTGAAGAATTGGATTTAATCATAATCAAAGATTTAGCAGACGGATTCAGTAAGCGTGAAATTAGAAAATGTTAAATAAAACCTGATTTAAAGCCTAATAGTAAGAGCTCTTTAGATAAGCGAGTGAGCAAGATTTTTATACAGTTTGATGTAAAAAATTCTACACATCTAATAGTAAAACTTACACGAAAAGGGATTGTTTAAAATGACTTGAAAGAATAGAAGATCAGCTTTTAGGAGCTTTTGTTTTTAGTATAGTTTTTTGATTAACTAAAGACCTGAGAGGCCTGTATTATTTATTCTAATTACCGGAAGGTAGTGTCATTGTTAGGGGATAATAATTTTAGCTGTCAAAACTTAAAAAAGATGTTCCGTACAATTGTTAAGTATTTGTACGGAGCATCTTTAATACTAGATGACTTCTGATTTATAGTTCTAAACGGTAAGAATTAGTATAAATATACTCGTTGCTTGAGTTTGACTTTAAAGCTGTACGAATAAATAGATATTCTAGATCTCTCATATTTTCAGGGATCTCAATGCTTAAGGATGTTGATGAGTCAATGTTAATAGTATCAGCACTATAACGGGCAATAGCATCCTGTATGTTTTCATCTACAAGTACTGACTCACCTAATACAATAACTACTTCCTGTAAAACGCTTGAATCTACAATTTGATTAACGTCGAATGTTGCGCTTATGGTGTTTCCAGAAATACTATACGCTTCATTTTTGATTGTGAAGTAAGGTGTTACCGGTACATCTAAGAGGGTATTTCCGTTTACTTGAACGATTATTGTGTCATTAAGTTGTGGCAACCAGGGATCACCACCTTTACGCACAAGCTTATACTCACCATTAAACAGGGATGCTGAGTAAGAGCCATCTTGAGCGATAAAAACGGGAATGAATTCATTCAAAGCATAACCGTCCTGCCATAACTCTAATTGAGCACTATTTGAACGTACATTAAGGTTTTCACCTTCATAGACTACATTTCCTTCAAGTCTTGCACTTGGTGCATCAATATTATCTAATTCACAACTCACTAGACTTGCAGCAAAGGTGAGTGTAAGTAAATAAAGCCATTTTTTCTTCATAATTGTATGCGTTTTTAAGTGTAAAAATCAACTGTATTATTTAAAATCATTTTTTCTAATGAAATGGATTTCGTACTAATTTAGGATTGTTGTTTAATACCCCTTGATCGATAGAGGCATAATAGTTACCCAATCTAAAAAAACGGGCACGTCTAAATCGGGTAGGTGTGAACTTATTGAAGATATATTTATTATTATCCGGATGTCCTGGGCGTACAATACGATAAGGAAATAATGCAAAAACTGCTGCATCTTCATTATTGATGTCCCCATCCCAGACCTCGTGAGCAATTCTCCAGCGTTTCAAATCAAAATAACGGTGATCTTCAAAAGCTAATTCTACGCGACGTTCCTTACGGATGTCTTCAATATTTAAATCTGTAATACTATTTTCAGGGAATCCAGCACGTTCTCTAAGTGTATTTATATAGGTAGTTGCTACACCCTCCTGATTTAGTTCAAAAGCTGCTTCGGCAGCATTTAGATAAATTTCACCTAGTCTAAACCAGGGCCACCAGTTTTCTGAAGCAACTCCTCTAAGACTGGCTCCTGGTGCATCACTTAAAAACTTACGTGCATAAAAACCCGTGTTTGAAACAAATTGAGTGTTATCCTGTGGACCATCTGCTCCCGTCCACAAGCCCTCGTCGCTGTAATTAGATCCTAGATCTTGAGAAGCGAGCAATTCGTAATCAGAGTCATTCCACACAGCAACCCCGGCCTGCATCTTAACAGGTGCACTTTTAAAAGTTGTACCCGGGTAGATCACAGTTCCGTATAAACGAGCATCTTTGTTCGCAAAAATACCGTTTATATCTTCATAGACAATAGGATCCCCTGAAGCATCAGTAATATTTAGGCTTCCTTCACCGCCATCAAGATAATCAAAACTCTCTACCAAATTTAAAGAAGGGGTGAGGTTACTAGGGTATTCATTATCTTCAGTAAGGCTACGTGGGATGTTTTCAAACGTAAATCCATGTGTTTTAAGGCTGTTGACATAATCCTTTGCAAATATGACTTCAGCATTTCCTTTATTCATCATCATTTCATAGAAGTTTGCCTGCTTATCAGGATTCTCATCATAAAGCGCATAGCCGCCGTCTTGTAAGATACTTTGCGAAGCTTGTAGAGATTTTTCATAATAATCCTTTGCCATTTCAGCAGGGATACCTACTTCACCACCTGGTAGGTTTATAGGCGTATCCATCAGGTTGTTGTATTTAGCTATAGACGCAGCATACAACATCGCCCGACTTTCTAAAGCCAGTGCGGTAAACTCATTGGCTCGAGTCTGACTACCATTATTAGCTTGTAAATCAGATTTAATAGTTTCTAGTTCAGAGTATATAAAATCATAGACTTCGTGTTCCTTGCTTCTAGGAATTTGTAGGTATTCAGGATCTCCTCCGAAGTCATAAATGAGTTGTTCTGTGACGAGAGGAACTCCACCCATTCGCTTAACAAGCTCAAAATAAACAAAGGCCCTAATGAATCGCAATTCTGATGTAAACAGATTTTTTTGCTCGTCTCCAATCTCAGTACTAAAGGTTTCTATGTTATCAAGAGCTAAATTGATGTCTCTGATAAACGTATAATCCCAATACCTCCCGTAATCATATCCGTATTGAAAATCATTACGCCAATTTTGGTCAAAGTGTCCCGACCACATCGCATCATCGATTTCAGTCATACCTCCCGTATTGAAAACACCGTGGAAAGTAGGAAGTCGATCATAATAGTTAGCTAATAAAGATGTTATTAACTGAGGGTCGTTCCACAATTGCTCATCGGTAATGATGTTTTTGGGATCCCGTTCAAGCCAGTCTTCATTGTTGCAACTCACGGTAGCAAACGAAGCGCAAAGTATAAGTAATAGTAGCGTATATTTCATAATAAGCTCTTTAAATATTATAGTGAAAGGTTTAATCCGACCACAATGGTTTGTTGTTGTGGGTAAACTACGGCAGCACTTGCCGAAATTTCAGGATCAATACCAAATTTTTTAACGTTATCAAATGAAATCAGGTTAGATGCAGTGGCATATACCCGAAAGCGATCAACATGTAGTTTAGAAATAAGCTGCTTTGGGAACGTATATCCTAGTTCAATATTTCTAACCCTCAGAAACCATACATTCGTTAACCAAAAATCACTGTTACGTGCATTAGGGCCTACTGTACCATTACGAATGGCCGGATACCTACCGGGAATCCATTCGCTGTCAGGGTTGTAGGGGTCAGCACGATGCCAGCGGTCTTCTAGTAAATAAGCGGCAGAATTTCCGCCGGCGTGAAATGGGTTTCGGAGTTCATAATTCTGAGACCATGATTGCATAGATGCACCTGCTAAGTCAATAGTTAGGTCAATGTTTTTATAATCCATCCCAAAAGTTGCCCCGTAGGAAATCATTGGAGACCAATTTGTAGGGTAACCTATAGGACGTTCATCCATCCAATTGATAATCCCATCCTCATTCACATCTTTATAAATAAAATCCCCTGGCAGCAGATTTTGATTATTTTGCCCGTCGATATCAACTTCATAGTTTCTAATTTGTTCTTCCGACTCAAAACGGCCTACTACTTGATAGCCCCAATTAATGCCACCCCATCTGTCTTCTATAGAGTTACGATATTCACTCCAAGAATTACCAAAGCGGGGTTTGTATGTAGAAATACTTTTATAACGAGAGTAGGTCATATTACCACTAACTCTATAATTAAATTCCCCAATATTATCTCGGTAAGTGATAATACCCTCTGCGCCATTATAACCGTTTTCGTTAAGATTTTCATTTGGTAAAGAATATCCCACCTCGCTAGGTAGCAATACGTCATAACGAGGAGCAGGAACTCCTGTTCTTCGTATCTGGAAGACATCCGCAGTAACACTTAGTTTATTTTTAAACATGCTTAAATCTATACCAACGTTGGTACTTGTGTTTTTCACCCAAGAAAGATTTCTAATAGGTAAACCTCGAGGTCGTATTCCATTGACAAAGTTTCCATTTAACACAGCATTTCCATTAGCCCAATTATACCCCCCTAAGTAGTCAAACATCCCTACACCTTGTTCTTGTCCAGTTTGACCAGTTGATGCCCGTATTTTTAGGTCACTTACTATGTTGCGTAACGGTTTAAAGAAGTTTTCATCAGAAATACGCCAACCTGCGGAAATACCCGGAAAGAAGCCCCAACGTTCTCCTGGCGGATAGAGGTATGAGGCATCATACCTTCCCAATAGTTCTATCAGATACTTGTCTTTATAGCTATAATTAATCTTACCGATAAACCCTGCACGGGCTTGATAGTTCCAGCTGTCATTAAATGAATTGAGGTTGTCAAATTCTAAAAGAGGCAGGTAGTTATTAGAGGGATTAGTACCTAGTTGTAGGTAATCTTGTTCAAAATCTGTCCGTTCAAAAGCCCCCATCACAGTGATCGAGTGGTCTCCAAAGTCTTTTGCATAATCCAGTTTGAATTGAGTAAAAGTACTGATGTCTTCTCTTTCTGTTTGATAGCGCCACCCTCCATCAGCCCCACCAGTACGGTTGTAGGTGTCATTGCTTTCATCATAGGTAAATACATCATATGTATATTGAAATCCGTCAAATTTGTTGTTGCTGTAATTATAGGAGTATGTTCCTCGTGCTTTTAGCCCAAAACTAAATTCATATTCTGCAAAAACATTCATGTTAAGGTTACGTGCATAGTTATCTTTATAACCCAACGTTTCACGATTAAAAAGTGCCGGGTTTCTGGAGAAATCACGTATATGGTTGGGATATTCAGGATTGTTATTTGCGTAGGGAGGAGTGGTGGGTAAATTGCTGAAAACCCCTAATATCGCAGAAAAATAACCGTCTCCACCTGGAAGTCCAACATCTTTAGTTTTTTCTAATCTCCCGCTTATCTGGGTACCCACTTTTAATCGTTTACCAATTTTAGATTCCAGATTGGCCTGAATATTAGTACGGTCGTATGAAAAATCATTAAGTAGTGCCTTTTGATTGGTATTAGCTAAGGAAAGATAATAGTTAGTGTTTTCGGTTCCTCCACTAACACTCGCATTGAGATGATATTGTGGCACGTTGTCGCGTATTAGAAAATCGTAGTAATCATAGCTCTGATAACCCGGTTCAACGCCTTGCTGCCACTTCTCAAGCTCTTCAGGAGTATAGATTAGGTTCGGGTCACTTCCTTGATTTTGTGCTGCTTCAACTAGTCCACGAGTAAATTGAGCTGCATTTGCTAACTCAGGAAAACGGGTTAAATTCTGCCATCCATAGTAGCTGTTAATACTTACTTTGGGTGTGTCATTATTTTTTCCTTTTTTCGTTGTTACCAGTACTACTCCATTAGCAGCACGCATTCCGTAAACCGCAGCAGAGGCATCTTTTAAGATGGTGATACTTTCTATATCTTCCGGGTTTATGGAGTTAAACATATCGTTACCTGAGTTCCCTGTAGACTGTACCCAGTCTCTGCCCGTGTCTCCCCCATAAGGTATGCCATCAATAACATAGAGAGGATTTCCCATATTACGTATTTCAAGGGATGCGCCTCTACCAGGTCTTGCGTCCTGAGCTCTTACTGAAACCCCTTGTATTTTACCTGCAAGTGCTCCGGCAGTTGTTGTTGAGGTGGTTCGCGTGATGTCATCGGTTTGAATCGTACTAATTGCGCCAGTTACGTCCTTTTTTTCTTTCGTACCATAACCTACCACCACCACTTGGCTTAAAGCTTCTAGATCAGATTCTAGGGTGACGTCAATACGACTCTTCCCATTAACATTGATTTCTTTTGATTTATACCCGATGAAAGTAACAATGACTGTAACGTTCTCGTCGTCGGGTATGTTAAGAGTAAAATTACCATCAAAATCAGTAGTAGTACCGTTTGAAGTCCCTTTTACGATAACGTTTGCACCTGGTAACGGTAGGCTGTCTGGATCTTGTATGTTTCCTTCTAGAACTCTGGTTTGAGCATAAGTAATAGAGCTTATTAATAATACAAAAAGTAATAGCGAACAGTGAAGTTTATTGCGTGGAGAAATAGCTTTTGTCATAGATTAATTTTAAAATTTACTCATTAAACATTTGTTTAGTAGATACATTAGAACTGTAATTTATTTTCAAATAAAACCTAAAAGTTTTAGATATAGTTTTTTGAATAATTACAAAAAACTATATCGATTTCGGAAAGCATAAAAAAATAAATGTGTTTTTTACATTTACAAATGTGATAAAAATAAATTTACCAAGCAACCCTGTTTTAGAAATAATAATTTTTTATATAATACGAATTATAAAAGCTAATTCTTGTGTTTAAGTGTTTGGTAATTAATGTTTTGATTTTAATTGATGCTTTAGAAATTAAAATTGTTTTTTTATTGCCTCTTAAAAAGTGGAACACGAAATTAATCGTCATGCACAAGATTTAAAAAATTTAATAAGTTGTTTTATTTTAGATTTTTGTGTCGGTTTACTTGGAGTTTATGATAGATACTTACTTGATGTTAGAAATATGATGAGCTCGGGTGTGTATTAGGGAAGAAAAGCACTTTTATAAGCGTCTTACGGCCTTGATGGGCTGAAAGACTTAGAATAAGATTGCATACTGTACTGTTTAAGTAGCTTTAAATTCAATTTGATAAAACTGACTTTTAAGATGCTTATTAATTGGTGATTATTAACTCATCTCTATCCTTATACCTCGAAGCAATAATACTTATGATAACAATTTGAGAAATATGAAACAGCATTAAAGGGAGTAGAATGATGCCTATAGCAGCCATATTGCCAAAGAGTATTTTAGAAAAAACGGTACCGTGAACCAGTGACTTTTTGGTTCCGCAAAATTGTGCAGCTATACGATCTTCTATAGAAAAGCCAAGTTTTTTAGAAATGAAATTAACGAACAAGAAGATGAACCCAAACAGCAATAAAACTCCTGCTAAAATAGCAACGATATCTATTATGGATATAGTGCTAAAAAGATTTTCGGAGAATGATTCTGCAAAACTTTTATAGATAATCAATAGGATTATAGACTTGTCAAACATGGTAAGTTTCTTACTGTGTTTCTCTATAAATTTTTCTAAAAAGCGTTGAAGAGAAGCTCCTAAAAATACCGGAAATAAAACCTGTAAAACAAGGCTGATGTAAATTTCAGAAAAGTCAAAAGTTACTTGAGTGTCTTCTACAAAAAGGCCTATCCAAAGCGGAGTTATTAGAATGCCTATTATTCCTGAAATACTGGAGTTGAATATTGCGGCCGGTAGATTCCCTTTTGCCAAGGAAACCATCACAACAGACGTGCTTACGGTTGATGGTAAAGCTGCCAAGAAGAAAAACGCTAACCAAATTATTTCTTGCTCTGAATTTTGGATCAGAGGTCTTAGCAGCAATACCAAAACCGGAAATATCACAAATGTGCTACACTGAATCAACACATGTAACTTCCAATTACTTAAACCAGATTTTAGTTTTGACGGACTCAATTTTAGACCGTAGAAAAAAAAGATTAGCGCAATACCTATTGTACTAATCTTTTTAATAACAGAAGCGCTTGACCCTGTTCCATAGTGGGGGAAGAAGTAGGCAATTGTGACTACAATCGCAATTGCCAAGACCAACTTATCAAACTTTATTCTCATTCTTCTTCCCTGTTTTTTGAATCTTCTTTTTTATAGAACATATAGAATATTTGCGGGAGCACTGTAAACGACAATAGCATACAGATTAATAAACCACCTACAATCATAATAGCCAGAGGTTTTTGTACTTCAGAACCCATACCGTTTGAAAGAGCAGCCGGTAAAAGGCCTAAAGATCCCATTAGCGCAATCATAATAACAGGTCTAATTCTACTATAAACACCTTCAGAAATAGCTTTTTTAAGCGGCATATGTTCGAAGTTTTCTTTCATAACTGCCACGAGGATAATACCATCTATGGTACAAACGCCAAAGAGAATGATAAAGCCAATACCTGCCGAAATTCCAAAGATGGTTCCGGTAAGCCATAAGGATATAAACCCACCAATAAAAGCAAAAGATAGCGTAGAGATACAAACAATGGTGTCTTTGATATTACCAAAATTCATATACAATAAGAAAACAATAAGCAGTAATACAGCAGGTACAATATAACTGAGCTGCTTGGTAGCGCGTTCTTTACTTTCAAATTCTCCTGCCCACTCTACTTTAGTATTTTTCGGGAAATTAATTTTTTCATCAACAGCTTTCTGAGCGTCTGCTATGGTGTTTCCTAAATCACGCCCATCAATACTAAAACCAATACCTGTATAACGGCTGCTTCCTTCTCTATAAATAAATGCAGGACCGGTTTTAAACTCAATATCTGCAATGTTTTTTAATGGAATTTTACGCCCATCCAGCGTAGGAATAAGGATATTACCTATCTCATCTTCACTATCCCTGTATTTTTCTTCAAAACGAATTTGAAGATCAAATTTGCGTTCGTCTTCGTAGAAATACGAAGCAGTTTTCCCTCCAATAGCCATCTCAATTACGGCTTGAGCATCTTCGGTACTCACGGCATATTGAGCCATTCTGTTTTCCTGAAGGCTGATGCGCAATTCTGGAAGTCCAATGTTTTTATAGACCAAAACATCAGTTACTCCTTCAATTTTGCTGATGGTTTTCGCTACTTGATTGGCTTGATCTTCCATTAGAAACAAGTCGTCACCAAATATTTTGATAACCAGTGAGCTTTTTACCCCTGCAACATATTCTTCAACGTTATCCTGAATAGGCTGACTGAAACCAAAAGTGATACCTTTAAATTCCGCCAGATCCGTTTTCATTTCTGCAAGGAGTTCATCTTTTGATAAATTCCGTTCCCAATCGTCATGAGCTTTCAATTGAATGTGGAATTCATTATTGAAAAAACCAGTAGGATCTGTACCATCATTAGGACGCCCGGTTTGATTCAGTACAAATTCTACTTCTTCATACGAACGCAGCAGGGCTTTGATTTTTTTTCCGGTTTTAACAGATTCTTCAAGACTCACACTATTGGGCAAGGTTGCTCTGATGTAAACTGCACCTTCGTTTAATTGCGGAATAAATTCGGTACCGTAATTCAACAGTTTTACTACACAGATTACAAAGATTGCTAGAAAGATTCCTAAAGTTGTACGCTTGTATCTTGTCGCAGCATTAAACAGTTTAAATAGGTTTCCACGGAAGAAATTGACCACGGGGTTATTCTTAACCGAAATGTGTTTTTAAGCAATACTTTACACATTGCCGGCACTAAGGTGAGACTTAATAAGAGTGATCCTAGAAGTGCATAACCTAAAGTATAGGCTAATGGTGTAAACATTTTACCTTCTACTTTCTGAAAAGAGAAAATAGGGAAGAGAGCAATGATTAAAATAAGCTGAGCAAAGAAAATGTGCGGTGCAACATGACTCACACTTTTTCTAATCATATCTGTTTTTGAAGTCTCATTGTAACGTTTGATTCCGAGTTCAGCAGACTTTTGTTCGAGTTTGACATAGACGGCTTCTACAATGACCAGCGTTCCTTCTAAGAGCAAACCAAAATCCAGCGCTCCCATAGAAATTAAGTTTGCCGGCATCCCTTGAATTTTAAGCAAAGTAATACTGAATAAAAAAGAAAGCGGAATTATAATGGCAACGGTAATAGTGGTACGCCAGTTAAAAAGAAAAACTAAAACAATAAGAGAGACTAAAACAATCCCTTCTACTAAGTTTTTACTAACGGTTTTTACGGTAGAATTAACCAGTTCTGTACGATCAATAAAGGGTTTGATCTTAACATCACCCGGTAAAATACGCGTATTGAGTTCTTGAATCTTATCTTTAAGTCGGTCAATAACTTCAGCAGGATTTTCTCCACGAAGCATAACCACAATCCCTTCAACCACGTCTTCATCATCATCAAGACTTACTTGGCCTAATCTGGGTTTTGCGTTAATAGCAACTTTAGCCACATTTTTTACCAAAACCGGAGTCTGGTTGTGGGTGGTGATTAACGTGTTTTCTATGTCTGCTATACTGGTAAGTAAACCAACACCGCGTACCACATAGGCCTGACTCCCTTTTTGAATCATATCACCACCTACGTTGATGTTACTTTTAGTAATGGCTTCATATAAATCTAACGGGGTGAGGTCGTATTGCTCTAGTGCATTAGGATTTACTTGAATCTGATAGGTTTTTTCTTTCCCTCCAAAACTTTGTACGTCAGAAATACCAGGCACTGCTAAAAGTTCTCGCTCTATAACCCATTCTTGTATGGCTGCGAGTTCTTTAATGGGGCGTTTACTATCTATAACATATCTGAAAATCTCACCGGTTGCTCCATAAGGCGGATCAATTTCAGCGTCAGTTCCCTCTGGTAAATCAATTCCCTGAAGACGGTTTGCAGCATATTGCTGTGCATAAAAATCTTCTACATCATCTTCAAAAATAATGGTCACAACAGATAATCCAAATAATGAGATAGAACGAACATCAGACTTTTTAGGAATGGTGTTCATTTTTTTCATAATGGGTAGCGTAACAAATTTTTCTACCTCTTCTGCGCTCCTGCCAGGCCACTGTGTTATAATGCGTGCTCTAGTGTTGGTAACGTCAGGAAATGCTTCTATTGGGGTGTATATATAACTATAAACTCCGGCTACGGCTAATAGTCCTGTTAAGAAAAATACGATCAACGTATTTTTTAATGAGAACGAAACCAGAGCATTTGTAAATTTTTCCATAGTAGGTTTTGTTCCGGTTTAATTGATTATTGATGTACTTTCAAAAAGCATCAGTGCATTCTCTGTAACTATAACATCCCCCTCATCAAGACCTGCTGCTATGTAAAAAGAGTCTTCATCCTGAGATAAAATCTGAACGGGTTTAACAGTAGGAGAGCAGCGATCTGTCAGCTGAACTGTGAAATACGCATCGTTATTAAAGATCACAGCTTTTGCAGGGATATGTGGGGCTTTCTGGTTAGACTTGTTTTTAACCAAAGCTTCCACGTGCAAGCCGGGTTTTAGGAATAGATCTTTGTTATCCAGTACGATTCTTCCTTTAAGCACATTAACTTCAGGTTCTAAAACATTAGAAATGCGATCTATTTTTCCTGTAAAAACTTTATCCGGGTAGCTGCTGGTTTTTATGGAAACCGGCATGTTCTCCCGTACCGCAGCTATATCTGAAGCGTATATGTTTACATTGATCCACACTTCATCAAGATCTGATATGGTAAATAAAGGATCTCCTTCTGCTCCTATCTGCATACCTGCAGAGATTGTATTGTCTACCACAAAACCACTTCTGGGAGCTTTGATTTGAAAAACTCCTTTTTCTTGACTGGCACTATATAAACGCAGGTTAGTGCGTAATTTTTCAATATCATACTCCAGACTCTCTTTTTCGCTTTTAGCTGCAATCAGTTCTTTTTCTGAAGCAATACCGTCATCATAAAAGCCTTGAGTCGCTTGCAGTTGGCGCTTAGCCACTTCAAGATTAGCAGTAATCTGTTTCAGCTCTGCTTCAATGCCATTAAGTTCGGTACTCTGAATTTCAGCTAAAACCTGATTTTTTGAAACGTTATCACCCAGTGTAAAATACGTGTTGGTGATAACTCCGCCTACGAGACTCACATAACTTACAACTGCATTAGGGTTGTAAGCAACCACACCATTAAGGCGTAGTGTATTTACTACCGTATCATTTGTGATGCTTAGGGGGCGTAACTCTTTTACTTCTTTTTCAGAAAGACAGATTTTTGATTCTACTACAGGTTTTTCTTTTTCTTTACAAGAAGTAAGGATACTTGCCGAAAGCAAGCAGATACCTATTAGTTTTATAGTGATTAAGTTTTTCATGCTCATTAAGGATTTTCAATTTCTATTCCGGTACTGTATTTTAAATCTTCGAGGTCATCTAAGTATTCCTGTTGATTTTCAAGAATGGTTTTTTTAGTATCTATATACGATTCCAGAAAGTCCATATAGGTGATGATATTTATAGATTGAAGCTTAAAATATTCGGTATAAGCATTCATTACAGTATCAAGATCTTGTGTATATTCGACATTAATAGTTTCAAAAAATCCAGCTGCTTCAAGAACATTTTTATAATGCTGTCGCACTTCTTCTTTAACTTCCAGCAGTTTGTTTTGGTTTAAAAAGTTTTGCTGTTCAACAGCTCGTTCTGCTTTTTTGATATTTCCTTTATTACGATCAAAAAAAGGAAGGTCTATTGAAGCACCTACACCTATAAAATCTTGTAGAATGTTTCCACCCCGATCATAGCCTACAGAAAACTCCACGTCTGGTACAGCCCTGGCTTTTTCTAGAGCTAGTTCTTTTTGAGAATGCTTAACCTCTAATTTGCTATAGATTAAATCTGGTCTGTTTAGAATTGCTTGTTCTTGTAAATAGTCTAGGGTATAGTTAAAGGGCAATTGATACTTAAAATCTGTGCTATATACATCTCTAAATGAAAGCGGAGTGTTATCAGGAAAGTTTAATAAAACAACAAGCTCTTTAGTGAGTTTGTTTATGGTTTTGCGCTCTTCAATTAAATCATCTTTTATGCTAAATAGTGATGCCTGAAGGCGAATGAGCTCTGCCTTGTTTACATTCCCTGCATCGTATTGATGCTGGTAAGCATTTACAATATTCTCCAAAGAGGTAAGTTGACGTTCAAGCATATCTGAATAGCGCTCATGAAAATGAAAAGAAAAAACCGTTTTTCTAAATTCGGTTTTAAGGCTTGATAAAAAATCTTCAAGATAGGATTGAGCCATTTCTGCGGAAACATCTGCTAGTTCCATACGTTTTCTACGCTTTCCGGCCGTTTCAAACAATTGTGAAATTTGTGCAGAAATCTGTCTGAATCTCCCAAAACTATCGCTACCAAATAACCCCGGTAATTGTTCACCGGTTCTTTTTTGATAAGCTGTGGTCCAGAGGTTGACCTCATCTATTTCGAGACTGGGATTAGGCCATACTTTTGCTTGAAGTTTTTCGGCTTCAGCCTTAGGGATCTCAAGACGCTCTGCTAGTAGCTGTAAGTTCTCCCGAAGAAAAATCGTTTCAGCTTCTTCTAAGCTCAATACTAGTTTACCGTTCTCTTGACAGAAAGAAGCAAAGGGGAGGAGCAACAACAGGAAAAAGCGACAATTGTTTAGATTCATGAATTTTACTTTTAATGCTGTAAAATTCAAGGGAATGACCTTAAAATAACCTTAAGGCAGCTAAAATTTAGCTTAAAGGGATCTTGATTTCGAAGTTATTGTGCTTATCTTTTTTGCTTGAATATTGAATGCTGCCCTTATGGAGTAGTATTATTTTTTTAGTAAGCACGAGACCTAAGCCAAACCCGGTTTGACCGTGACTGTTCGCTCCTCTAAAGAAATAATCAAATAAATATTTTTCTTCAGATTTAGATATGGTTTTTCCGGAATTAGATATGCAAACAGCTAATTCTTTTGTTTGAGCTATCGTGTCAAAGGTTATTGAAGTTTGCTTCGTAATGCCATAAGAGACAGAATTAGTCAATAGGTTTTGAAAAGCTTGTTTCAATAGCATTTCATTACCCATAACCTGCAAATCTTCTTCACCCGTTACTAAGCTTGAATAATTAATACCAAAGCTGTGATTAGGATATAAGCTGTTGAGTTCTGCAATGGTGTCAAATAGTAATTCATCTACGCGTAAGCACTGTAAAGTGATCTCTTGGCCAGCTTCATATTTAGCAATCTCCAGTAAAATATTAATAGTATCACCCAAGGATTTAGCAGCTTGTATTTGCCCCTCCAGAAGTTGGTGCACCTGATCAAGATCTCTATTGCTTTTTAAAATTTCTAATTCTGAAACCAAAATAGAAATAGGAGTTTTAAGTTCGTGAGAAATATGATTTACCACGTGTTTCTGAAACAAAAAAGCTTCGTTAGTTTTTTTAAGTAAGGCATTAAATCGTTCTGTAAGTAATTCTAATTCATAAGAAGATTTATCAGTTTTTAGAAAGCTGCCTCCCAAGTGATTTAAATCAAATTTGCTTAAACGTTCAGAAAGTAATGTAAGGGGTTTTGAAATATGATTGGAGAGAACAATAGAAATCAGAATAACGATTACTGTTATAAAAATAAATATTCCGATTAAGACGTTTCCTAAAAAATAAATTTTTGAGTGCCCTGCTTCATCATAAGCCTTACTAATCGCATAGTAGCCGCTGTTTTCTATTTTAAGGTAAACTCCTACAATGTCATAGTTGTCAACTTTAGTTTCAATCCAGATATTGGAAGTGTCTAATTCGCTGAGAATTTCTTTATAGTTAGCAATAGGTAGATTGTCTATACTGGCAAAAATGAGTTCTTTATCAGCATTAAAAACCAGCATCTTTTCATCATAAAAATCATTGATGGTGAGTTCGTCCATAACGCCAGCCAGTTCTTTTCCATAAGCCTTATATTTATTGAGAAAAATAAGCGTTTGCTTGATTTTTGTATTTTGTCGCTGCTGAAACTCTTCTTCTCTATATTCAGAAAATAAAATAAAAATACTCAGCAAAGCAACTCCCAGCAGTACACTAACCGTTGAAGAAAAATAGAAAAGTATTTTGTTACGTATTTTCATTTGTAGAAGCGGGGGTTCAATTAGAAGTCTAAATAATAGCCGTAGCCAACTTTAGTTTTTATTGAATTGGTATTAAAAGGTTTGTCAACCTTATTGCGTAGCATACTAATGTAAACCTCGATGGTGTTAGTATTGAAATTAAAAGCACCGCCCCAAATTTTAGCGATTAAATCATCTTTAGATACAAAATCACCATTTTGTTCCAGTAGTAATTCTAGAATTTGAAACTCTCTAGGGGTTAAGTTAATTTCTTGATCTTGCCGGTAAACCTTTTTAGTGGTTTTATTTAAGCTAATGTCACCAGTAGAAAGTGTTTGTGAGGTGGATGTTTCTAAATCTTTAGAAGAACTTCTTTTGAGTATCGCCTTTATGCGTAAAAGCAGCTCCCGCATAAAAAAAGGTTTAGTTAGATAATCATCTGCCCCATAGTCGTAGGCTGTGATTTTGTCTTCTAGCTCGCTAAATGCAGTAAGTATGATTACTGGGGTATGTGTGTTGTAGGTTCTAAAATTACGACACAACTCATAGCCTGATTTACCGGGAAGATTAATGTCCATAACGACACAGTCAAAGCTTTCTTTTTTAAGAAAACGCTCGGCAAGCAAGCCGTCAAAAGCCTCAACAACGGTATAAGATTCTGCCCGTAAGGCTTCAGAAATATTCTTATTTAAAGAAGGATCGTCTTCAATTACTAAAATCTTCATTGTGCTGTAAAATGCTATAGATTTTTACTCGATAAATAAATACTGTGAAGCCTTGCTTCGAATTTAAACAATACATCAGTAAATACGTTTTGAGATTGTCGAAAGTGGTTTACACTAATGCGAAATTAGCTTAACTGTTTGTATTAAAACATTTTTTAAGCGGTTGCTTGTTTTGTAGAGTAGAAAAAGAAAGCCTAAATCATTTAAATAGAATTTTTAAAAACAAAAAAGCCTCTCAAGAAATTGGGAGGCTTTTGCGATCTTTGAAGGGACTCGAACAGATCTGGAAGTGCCCGTTTTTTCAGGGTTTCAAACCCCTTATTTTTAATGACTACCGAATTGTACACCCGATTTGAAACTTTAGCATTTGTTTTTTTATTGAAAATTTTTCCAATTAGTTTAGAGCTAAATATCTGATTAATTAATTGGATGATGAAATTGGTTTAATTTAAAAGGCTGGCTGCCCCAAACACCTTTGATATAGCAGAAACCTGATTTTTGCGCGATAAAACCACCACAATGTCATTAACAAAAATACGGGTTTCTCCCTCTGGAATAATAATTTGATTGTTTCTTTTGATAAGGTTGATCAGCGTATCTGTCGGTAAGAT
Source organism: Leeuwenhoekiella marinoflava DSM 3653 (assembly GCF_900129005.1). Classification (GTDB taxonomy): domain Bacteria; phylum Bacteroidota; class Bacteroidia; order Flavobacteriales; family Flavobacteriaceae; genus Leeuwenhoekiella; species Leeuwenhoekiella marinoflava. The sequence continues at coordinate 156,293 of NZ_FQUN01000007.1, forward strand.
TTTCTCCTTATTCAGGTCTTTGATTAATTTATTAGCGATAGAGGATTGATGCTCAACAATAATTTCCAAGAGTTCAAAACCATCTCCTAAATCCAGAAACTCTTTAACATTAGGACCTTGTACCGCTCTGTACAAATACCTTCCGTTTAAACGGTGCGGACTCTCAACGGTGTCAATACCAAGCTGTTCAAAAACCGGCAAAAGATCATCATTGTTAACAGAACTCACTAAGCGTTTAATTCCCAAATCTTTTGCAAGAAGTATAACCAATGCATTTACAGCATCATCGTGAGTCGTTACAATAATGGCATCGGCTTTTTCGGCCTTTGCCTCCTTTAAGATTTCGCATCGTGTCGCATCCCCGTGAATGACCACACAGTCAAAATTCGTTGCAACCCAGTTGGCGGCTTCTTTATCCTTTTCAATCACATACACATCCTGACGGTCATTTAGGGCGGCTTCGATAATGTGTTTCCCGGTTCTGCCAGAACCTACTATGATAATATGCATAACAGTATTTTTTTAAGATTAAGATTATAGTTTGCGTGCTTTGGTTCCGAAAAAAAGTATGCGAACCAGCACAAGCACAGGTATGATTTCGATTCTGCCAGACCACATTTGCAGGATGTAAACCGTTTCTAAAACCGGCGACATAGAAGGGTCTGATATCCCGGAAGAAAGACCTACCGTTCCCTGTGCAGATGCTGCTTCAAAGAGTGCATCTGCCAGTGTAAAATCGCTACTCATGTAATACACCGTAAGCATGGTCGAGCTAAAAACAAATAATAAATAGATTAAAGTGAAAATCCCGGCCCGGGCTAACTCTTGATTCATTTCTGCAGGCATCATATAGCGATTATTGAACTTGACGCTCTTAATGGTATTTTCAGAGAGAAAGATCTTATTGATGTGCCAGCGCAGGCCTTTCTGTAATAACAAAGCCCTTATGATTTTAATTCCGCCCACAGTTCCTCCGGCAGAACCTCCTACGATCATTGCTGCAGCAACAATAAAGAGTATGGAAAGATCACTCCAGTCGCCTATTGCTGAAGTTTGCCAGCCGGTTGTAGAAAGTGCGCTAATGAATTGAAAAACACCTTCTCTAAAAGGTTCTAGAACAGTACCAGACTGCATCAGTAACAACGACAATACAATACCGCCTGCTACTGAAGCTATAAGTACCGCACGTGTTTGAATATCGTTCCAGACTTCACTGAATTTTTTCAGAATAATAAATCGGTATAAAAAGGGAATAGAAAGTCCGCCCAGCAACATCGGAAGTAAAAAGAGCATTTCCATTTTTTCAGAATGGTAACCCGCTATACTATCATCAAGCGTGCTAAAACCTCCTGTAGATTGCCCGGCCATTGCATGGTTGATGGCATCAAAAATATTTTCAGCTAAAGGATATTCAGGCAAAATAAAGTAGGTGCCGATGGCGATGTAAAAAAACATAATAAGCGTGATTATGAAATAGACCTTCCATATAGACCGTGCTGTCTCGATCACGTTTGTTTTCAACTTGGTTCCGCTGGCTTCAGAGCCATAGAGTAAAATAGCAGATTGTCCGGGAATGTGTTTAAAAACAGCTAAAGCCATTACAATAAAACCGGCGCCACCCACCCATTGTGAAAAACAGCGGTAAAAAAGAATCGCTTTACCTACCGAAGGTTCATGATAAGCCATCGTTAAGCCTGTAGTGGTAAATGCACTGGTACTTTCAAAAATACAATGCAGGATGTTTTTAAAATTGAGAATACTCGATTCGGTATACGAAGCACCTGCAGGTATAAATTCCCGCATAATTTCAAGGGGGGTGATGTTTGCAATTACATAATAAGGCAAAGCTCCCATAATGATAATACTAAGCCAACCAAATGCCGCAATAATAAGAGATTGCTGGTATTTGGGTTCTTGAGCGTCATTCAGGAATTTATAAATAATATACCCCAGACCGGAAGTTAAAATTCCCGAAGTGGCAAACCCTAATAAGGAGTACCATTCTTTGTAAAGGATAGCTACCAGACATGGGACAAGCATAACACCTCCAAGAATAATCAGAAGGCTCGAGATTTGTTTGATAATTGTCTTATACATGTGGATTCAGGTTAGTGCCAAATTGTTGTAGAAGCATTTGAAGTTGAAGAAGTAGGGTGTTCAGTTCTTCAAAAACCTTCAGGTTTTGCCGGGTAGTCGTCACATACTTTTGAAGGGGAACAAGTTTACCCGAAAAATCAAGTTCTTCCTCGCTTGAAAGGACTTCTCCCATCAACCTGTTCAATTCTGAATCAACTCCTTGAATGGTGAGTGTGGAGTTGGTTAGATTGCTCACCTTTCGCATTTGAAATAAAATAGCGACAAGCAGCTTTGCCTTTGATTGTTCCATCCTACTGAATTTTTAAAAAAGGGTTGAAACTGTGTGTTCTACCCTTAATTAAGAAGTCGGGTTTGAGGAGTAAACTGTAATGAACATCTATACAGTCTTCAACTCCCTTAAAACCTTAGCTTCTTAGACAATACAAAGTTGAGGCGAAAAGAATATGTATAAAATCAAAGAACTGGCAACCGGTATAAAGATTTTATAAAGACTATTGAAAACGGTAGCCTACGCCACTCTCGGTAATGAGGTGTTGGGGATTGTTTGGGTTTTCTTCTATTTTCTTCCGAAGTGACCCTACAAATACTCTTAGGTATTGCGTTTCGGTCTGGTAGCCATAGCCCCAAACTTCTTTTAAGATGTATTGATGGGTAAGTACCTTACTTTCATTTTTAGCAAAAAGAGCCAGTAAGTTATATTCGGTAGCCGTGAGTTTTACGATCTCGTTATTGCGTTTTACAATACGCGCTACCAGATCAATTTCCAGTTCGTTTGCAGTAACTACAGATGCGTTAACTGCGGTCTGGCTTCTGCGTATTGCAGCTCTAATGCGGGCGAGGAGTTCGCCTGTTCTAAAAGGTTTGGTCAAATAATCTGTAGCACCGGTATCTAAAGCAGATACGATGTCTTTTTCATTATCCAATACAGAAAGAATGATTACAGGCTTGGCGTACCAGTGCCGGAGTTCGCTTAAAACCTGGTGCCCGCTCTTATCGGGTAGCCCTATATCTAGAATAATGAGATCTGGAGGATGATTAGCCGCCATTAAAATCCCTTCTTTAGCAGTACGCGCCTGCACTACTTTATAGTCATTGCTTTCCAGATTGATCTGAAGCAATTTCTGTATTTGGGGCTCATCATCAATAATGAGAATCTCGGCTTTATTCATGTTCAAAATCTTTTAAAGCAAGCGTTTTAGATGGAATACATACATTGAAAAGAGCGCCACCTGTTTTCTTATTTTCTAAGGATATGGTTCCCGCCAAAGCCTCGGTAAACCCTTTAGCAATTGAAAGACCTAATCCCGTACTACCGGTAGCCTGATTATTGAGCTTGTAAAATTTATCAAAAGCAACAGGAATACTCGCTTTAGGAAAACCATTCCCATTGTCGGAAACACTAATTTTTAAAGATTGATCTTTAAGACGTGCTTCGATTAATATGGTGGTTTGCTTCGGAGTATGTTGCAACGCATTGTAAACAAGATTTTGAAGAATGGTTTCCAGAAACCCACCATCTGTCCAGACCAGATCCAGATTTTTCTGCGGCGTAAAGACTAATTGATGATTTGCGACGTGTTCCTGGTTTTGTTTCAGCACATTAAAAATTAGCTCATTGACATCAAACCAGTCAAAAGAGGGCTTTAAGATCCCAGCTTCGAGTCGACTCATATTCAACAGGTTTTCTACCTGCCTGTTTAACCGCGAACCTGCAATTGAAATCTCATCATACAATTCCTGTTTATGCGTTTCAGAAAGTTTGGCTTTTTGATCCTGTATGGTATCTATAGAACCGATTATGGTTGCAATAGGAGTTCGTAACTCATGAGAAAGTGAATTTAAGAGAATGTTATACAGGTTTATGGTCTTGGTCTTTTCTTCTTCGTCCCTTTTCTTACTGTTGTAATCTCTGATTTTATAGGTCAGTACGGCATTGACCAAAGCCAAAATCAAGTACATAAAAAACATCAGTACATCTTCGGTACTTACTATTTTAAAGGTGTAAAGTGGTGTAATAAAACAGAAATTAAGCAATACGGCACTGCTTAAAGCTGTAATTAAAACCGGCCAAATATCAAAAAGCATGGCACTTATCGAAACTACAAGCAAATAAATCAAAGCTACTCCCTGATATCCAATATGGTGAATTGATACTTGAGAAATAAGCGTTGCTGCGACAATGAGTAAGCCGCTTATCAAATACGGATTCGATCTTTTATAGATTGTTAAAGGCATCAAATTCCTGTTTCTACGAAGTTACTTTAGATTCTATAAATATTTTATAAAAAATAAGCAGTTTGCATAGTCAGGCTCTCAAGTCACTCTTTTTATAAAAGCTATCCTCAATTCTAAATTTTAAATACCGGCAATCGAAAAGAAAACACATATCGGGAGAAAGATCGCCCGCACCCGTGAGCTGCTCGGGATGAAATAAGAAACTCTTACTCAAGAGCTGGGGATCAGTAATCAAAGTGTTTCGCATGTCGAGCAGAGTGAAGCCTTAAAGGTCACTTTTTGAAGAACACGCTCTGATCAAATAGTTAGCGGATGAAAATGAAGATCCTCGTTGAATGGTTTTATCTGCAGCATTTCATTTGCTAAGCGACTATCGAGTTGACTTATTTCAAGTTGCGGAAAAAGAATTCGGAAAAAATATTCCTGAAAAATGTAGGATTGGAATAAAAGGAGAAGGTTATAATGGAGGAGTTGTATTTCCTCAAAAAGAAATTAAAAGTTGGATTGAATTAAGGTGCAAAATAATGAAACAAATAAATTAAAAAATACGTTTGGTAACACCGATAACCGTTGCACAAGCCCCTAATTCTTATAAAATCTCATTTATTTAAACCGTCCCGATAGCTCGGGATGAGCGGTTTTCTAGTTTTAGGCCTTTTGTGAATTAGCAATATGAAGTCCCTTTAAAATAGACTTATACTCCTGATTTAACGTCATTGCAAACTTTAAAAACAAACCGAGCATTCCTGCCCACTTTTCATTCGGTTTTGCGTGAATTTCATTCTAGATACTAATCTTACTTTATACGTTATCATGGACTAGGAATAGGCTTTTGCGGTCTGGACGGGACTCGAACTAATCTGTGAGCACCAGTGTTGTAAGGGGTTTGAAATAGCCAATTTTTGATGACTCACCGAATCGTACACCTAATTTGAAAGTTTAACATTTTTAACACAAATAGAATTTCTAATGTTGACTTTAATATAAAATATTACATCTCAATTTTACAATTGAATTGGCTTTTTATAAAGCAAAATTTTTTATACAAATTTTGTTATTTTAAAAATAATATTACATTTGACTCTATTGGATAAATATTATTTAATGATATTTATTATTTGATGAATTATTTATAATATATTTTTAATCTTGCAATTTAACCTCCATAAAAATGAAGATGTGCTAATGGTCCAAAAATTAGCTAAGGGGGATGAACGTGCATTCAAATTTCTCTATAATAAGTATTATAATGATGTTTATAGATTCTCTCTTAGTCTATTAAAATCATCGGCAAATGCTGAAGAAATACTTCAAGATGTGTTTTTACAATGCTGGTTGAATAGAGGCAATCTTGACCATAAAAAATCATTTAAGTCGTATTTATTTACTTGTGTTAGAAATGCAGCATTTAATGCGCTAAAGAAAAAGGCATATGAAAATAAATTGAAGAGTTCACTAGAGCTAAAGATTGAGTCAAGTGCAAATACTACTGAAAACAACCTCATAACTGAAGATTATAATAGATTACGTATAAAAGCTATAGATAGCTTACCTCCTAAACGTAAACTGATATTTGAGATGTCTCGTAAAGAGGGTATGAGCTATGAAGATATCAGTCGAGAACTAAATTTATCCATAAGCACAGTAAAGAATCAAATGAGTAAGGCTTTAGAGAATATAAGAACATATCTTCATATGAATTCTGATCTACCTATAGGAGTTTTACTTTTAGTATTATTTCAAATTTAGAAACAAAAATTTCAATTAATAAAGTGTTAACAAAGCCCCGTAAATCGGGGCTTTGTTGTTATTGTTTTGCTAAAAATTGAGTGTATATGTGAAAATTTTTAATAAAAGGAATAGTACTTAGGTAATTCTCAGTTGTATTATATATGACTAGCCATTAAAATTTATGTCAGATAGCAAACAAGAAATAAGGGATCTACTAAAAAAGTACGCATTAAATAAATGCACATCAGTTGAAATAGCGCGGTTAACAACGTTATTTCAACAAAATGAAATTGATGAAACTGATATTGATGTAGTGCATATTTTAGATTCTTTGGGAGACACTTACAATTTAGATAAGGGAAGAGCGGAGAAAATATATCAAGAAGTAATCCGGCTTGGTGATAAGAGGAAATATGCTGTTATAAAACGTCGAAATAGGGTTGCTTTGATTTCAGCTGTTGCAGCTGTATTTGTTGGTCTTATATCTTTCATTTTGGTGAAGAATTCTTTGAATAATATTGAACGGCCAAGTTTGGACGCTCTAATCGTTAATGAGGAAGTCCTATTAGAAACAGGAAATTCACAATTCGAAATAACACTTACTGATAGTCAGGAAGATAGTATATCTGTATCAGGTAAGATGGTCGCTAGGATAAGTAATAATACCATTATTCTTCCTCAAATAAGCAACTTAGTTAAGAATATAGAATTCTCAACGTTAAAAGTTCCATACGGTAAAAAAGCAAGAATGATTTTGTCTGATAGTACTAAAGTCGTTTTAAATGCAGGATCTCAGCTTCGGTTTCCAAATCATTTTTCTTTCAAAGGAGCTCGTAAAGTTGAACTAATAGGAGAAGCTTATTTTGAAGTCACAAAGAATAAAGAACATCCATTTATTGTAGAAACAAAAAATCTTGATGTACAAGTTTTAGGAACCCAGTTTAATGTTTCAGCATTTCAAAATGAATCTAAGACTAATGTTGTTCTTGTAGAAGGTTTGGTTCAAATCGACTTTCAGTCGAAAGAACCTAGTGCCATCCTAAATCCAGGTGAAATGGCTATTCATAATGCCAAAGTAAATAAAAGCGAAATTCATCAAGTCATCCCTGAAATTTATACCTCTTGGATGAATGATAAGTTAATATTTAGAAATATTGAGTTTGATGAACTTCTAACACGATTAGAAAGGCATTATAATGTTTCTATTGTTAATGATGATGCTGAATTAGGAAAGGAAATTTTCAATGCAAATTTTGGGGATTCTAATATTGACGAAGTTTTTGAATACTTCAATGAGATTCACAAAATTGACTACCAAATAAGTGGAAATAAAATTATAATTAAAAACTAAATACTTATGAAAAAAAAGTAACCGGAAAATGGTTCCAGCACTTTCCGGTTGAATTAAATCGATCAGCTCATAAAACTAATCCATTATCTAATTATTTAAATGTATGAAAAAACTTCTTACTAGAACAAGAAGAAAAGTATTGTCTTACCCTAAAAGTTTTTCTATGAAAATACTTCTTCTCTATTTCTTGACTACCACATCCCTATTTCAAGCCAGCGAGAAAAACCCTAAAAACTTGATAACTTTAAAGTTAAGTGATATTACAATAGGGCAGCTATTTGATCAAATTGAATTGTCTACAGATTATCGCTTCGTATATAAAGTCCAAGACATAGACCTAACAAAAAAGATTGATGTAGATGCTAAGAATCAAGATATTGAAACTCTTTTGACTGATGTTTTAGCCACTCTTCAGACTAGCTTTACTTTAAACGGTAAGCAGATAATTTTAAAGCAAGATAACAAGCCAAAGATTTCAATAAGTTATTCTGATAATAAAGAAGTTCAAAAACCGGTTAGTGGTACTATAACAAATGATTTGGGGAATCCATTTCCGGGTGTTTATATAGTAAAGAAGAATACTAATGACGGTACATTAAGTGATCTAGATGGAAAATATACCATTAATGTTTCTCCGCAGGATACCTTAGTATTCAGTTATCTTGGTTATACTACTACGTCAAGGATTGTAGGCCAACAATCGACTATCAATGTTCAAATGAAGCAGAGTACTTCAGAGCTTTCAGAAGTTATTATTAATGGAATTTTTGAGAGAAAAGCAGAGAGTTTCACAGGTTCAGCAGTAACTTTTACTAAGGAAGAGTTAAGCCGAGTTGGGAATCAAAATATCTTTCAGACTATTCAAAATATAGATCCGTCAATTGCAATTCTGGATAATTTTGAATTAGGATCAAATCCTAACGCATTACCTGATATGCAGATTCGTGGAACTTCTACTTTTCCGGGTGAAGGGGTTGATGGATTTAAAGGGAATTATTTAAAAAGTCCCAATCAACCTTTGTTTATTCTCAATGGTTTTGAAGTTACTGTAGAACGTGTTTTCGATCTGGATTTTAATCGAATTAAAAGTCTTACAATTTTAAAGGATGCGGCCTCTAAGTCGCTCTATGGTTCAAGAGCGGCAAATGGCGTCGTAGTCATCGAAACTGATCAACTGAAAAATTCAGAGACACGCATTACATATAACGCTATGTTGGATGTAGAGTTACCAGATCTTTCTAGTTACAATCTAACAAATTCTTTGCAAAAACTGGAAGCAGAGCAGTTAAATGGTTTTTATGAGGCCCGTAATGTTGAAGATTACATTGAGTTACAACAATTATATAATAGCCGCCTAAAACTTGCAAAGGAGGGGCTGAACACCGATTGGATGGCTCTTCCGTTGAGAAATGCAATAGGGCAAAGACATTCATTAGGTGTTGAATTAGGAGGGCAAAATTTAAGAGTTTTTGCAAATCTTAATTATCAAAAAAAAGCAGGTGTAATGAAGGATTCTTATCGTGAAAATATAGGTGGTGGAATTACTACTATGTATTCCATTGATAATTTAAAGTTTAGAAATATTACAACGGTTATTTCGAATTCAGCAGCAGAATCTCCTTATGGTACTTTCAATGAGTATGCAATTATGAATCCGTACTGGAGGGCTAAAAATATAGATGGGACTATACCGTATTATGCTGAGTTTTTTGATGCCGATAATAACTATACCAATCCACTTTATAATTCCACAATTGGAGTAAAAAATGAATCTAGTTATTTCAATTTTATAAACAACTTTTATTTGGAGTGGCAGCTGATTCCTTCTTTGAAAACAATTGCTAGAATAGGTGTTGATGTAAAACGAAATGACGCAGACGAGTTTTACCCTGGGCAACATACACAATTTGATAATTATGTAGATGATGAGCGCAAGGGGTCTTATCAAGTAAATAATGGTAAAAGCACATTTCTAACGGGAAATCTAAATCTTCAATACTCTAGAAATTTTGGGAAACATTTTGTATTTGGGAATGCCTCTTTTGATATAAATGAGCGTAAATATGAAGAACTACAACATCTTGCAGAAGGTTTTCCTAGCAGTAGACTTAACAACATAACCTTTGCAAGAGCTTACGCACTCGACTCAAGACCTATAGGAATAAGTGGGATTTCAAGAGAGCTGGGTTTTCTGGCAGTAGGATCCTATGTGTATGACAATAGGTTTTTAAGTGACCTTACTCTAAGATCAAGTGCTTCCTCTCAATTTGGAGCAGACAAAAGATGGTCTACCTTTTGGAGTTTAGGGCTCGGCTGGAATTTACACAATGAGAGTGTTTTTAGAAAAAGTGTATTCGAGCAATTGAAAGTTAGGGGTTCTTTAGGTTCAACGGGAAATCAGAATTTTAATACCAATCAGTCTATTGTAACCTATGCTTATTATCAGGACGCTTTTTATCAAGATTTTCCAGGATCGTATATACTTAACCTAGGTAACCCTAATCTTCAGTGGGAAAGCAAATTTGATTACAATATTGGACTAGATACTAAGATAGGAGGATTGAGTTTACGTTTTGATTATTATGAAAATTATACAGAAAATTTAATAACAGATGTGTCTTTACCTTATTCTAACGGGTTTGATAGTGTTAAAGAAAATTTGGGTAAGGTAAAAAACAGTGGTATAGATGCTAATGCTACCTATCTCATTTGGTCAAACGGCACCAACTTTTTAAATGTGAATTTTGGAATTGCTACAAACACGAATAAAATTGTTGAACTATCTAATGCAATGCGAAGCTTTAATGAGTCTCAAGAGGAACTTGCTGCAGATGAGGAAAATAATACTCCTGTTCTAAGATATGAAGATGGGATGTCTATGAATGCAATCTGGGCCGTGCAATCTGCGGGTATTGACCCTGCCAGTGGTCGTGAAATTTTCATCAACAAAGACGGTAGTACAACTTATGAATGGGATGCGACCCAAATGGTTGTCGTAGGAGATAATAATCCTAAGTATCGTGGAGTAGTTGGTATTTCTGGAGAATATGAGCGGTTTGGCCTAAGTGTTACAGCACGATATCTAGGTGGCGGTCAGCTGTACAATCAAACTCTTGTAGATAAGGTTGAAAATGTTGATATGAATTACAACGTTGATGAACGTGTGCTTACTGGAAGATGGCAGTATCAAGGTCAGCAAAGTTATTTTAGAGGTATACGTGTTTTCAATTACGCTACTAATGGATATACCTTTGATAGAAGCTTAACTAAGCCTACTTCACGTTTTGTACAGGATCGTAATGAATTAGATATCGCAGCAATAAGTGCATATTATGACTTCGGTAAATCTATTAATAAAGCTCTTGGCCTAGAGCGTTTACGATTAGGGTTCAATATGAATAACGTTGTGAAGTTTTCAACCATTGAAATAGAGCGTGGAACCTTGTATCCTTTTTCAAGAACAATGTCATTTAGTCTAACTGCTACTTTCTAAAATTAATTACTATGAACAAAATATATATAAAATTTCTGATGTGCTTAGTTCTGGTTTTAGGGGCCGGGTGTGAGAATGACTGGTTAGATGAGCAATCTAGCAACCAACTTACTGCAGAAGAGCAGTTTGAAACTATCGATGGATTTAAGGATGCATTAATAGGCTCTTATATAGGTTTAACTGCTGAAGAGCTTTATGGAAAAGATTTATCTTGGAATATGGTTGACTTGCTGAGTCAACAATATGCAGCCTTACCTGTTCAGGCTCAATATGCTGGGATACAGCAATTTCAGTATGAGACACTAAGGTCGGCTGGTCAAATTGAGGCTTCTTGGAGTGGGGCATATAATACAATTGCAAATGTAAATTTAGCATTGGAAATGACTGAAAAAAACAGGTCGGTACTCGGAGATATTAATTATAGACTGATAAGAGGAGAACTATTAGGTCTTCGGGTATTTCTTCATTTTGATATGATGCGCCTATTTAATGCAGGTAATCTAGAAAATCGACCAGAGCTATTTCAAGAATATGCCATACCCTATGTAACCACCTTTGATAAAGAAATTAAACCTCAGTTAAGCTTTAGTGAAACTTTTGAGATGATGGAAGCTGACTTGCAGGAATCACTATCCTTATTAGAGGAAGATCCTGTTTTTTCAGAACAGTCAGATAATTATTATGCTGAGGTTAACCGAGATGGATTTTACAATTTCCGTGAGCAACGTATGAATTATTTTGCTGTAAAAGCTTTATTAGCAAGAGTGTTGCAATGGCAGGGTGATCAAGAAGCGGCTGGAACCGTAGCGCAAGAGATTATTGATGATTCTTTTGCGATGCTTATCGATTCAGATTCTCATCCGGTTTCTACAGATCGCATATTGTATCAAGAGGTGTTGTTTATGATAGATGTCGAAGGTCTTATAGATGATATAAACCCTTTGCTTAGAGCAGAAGGAGACAATGCTAATTATGATGCTTTGTATTATACATCCAATTATGTAAATGAAACATTTGAAACAGAAAATGTAAATGTGGGTGTTCCAGATGTACGCTTTAATACCTTGATGCAAACTCAAGCAAGGGGAGTTGTGAATTTAAAGTTATTCCAAAATAATATGCGTGCAGAAAATTATAATCAAATACCGCTTATTAAGCTTCCAGAGATGTATTATATAGCTGCCGAGGCTTATGCTAAGAGCAATATGCTTGATCAAGCTGTAGAACTTCTTAACACGGTTAGAAGTAGTAGAGGCATAATTGAACAAATTCCAAGTGATGCTTCTCAAGAGGATGTTCTTTTAGAAGTATATAAAGAATACCACAAAGAATTTTTAGGTGAAGGTCAGTGGTTTTATTATTTAAAAAGAAATGGTATTGCAGAAATACCTGGAGTATTTGACAATACCATTACTATTGATGATCAAGAATATGTATTACCATATCCAGACAATGAAGTAGAATTTGGAAATAGAAATTAGTACTCCATAAACTTTTAACATTATGAAAATCTTTAAATTAATATTTAGCTTGGTATTTATAATAGTACTTAGCTCATGTGAAAAGGATGAGTTGACTGGTTTCTCGACTGCACCTGCTATAAATTTTATAAACGATTCTACTCAATATTCTTTTATACAGGAACCAGCGGATGAGCATATCGTAGAAATTCCAGTTTTTGTTACAGGGGATTCAACTTCTTATGACCGGTTTTTTAACGTAGAGGTTCTTAACGATCCTGAAACTACAGCTTCAGAAAGTCAATATGAAATTGTTGAAGGAATCATTCCTTCTGGCAGCTTTAGTGGAAATCTGAAGGTTGAAGTAAGGAAAAGTCCTGCACTTGATGAAAGCTCTGTAGCTATTAAACTTTTGATAGTTTCCTCTGATGATTTTGTTGCTGGTGCTGAAGAAAGCAATCAGACTAAATTAATTTGGACTAATAAAATAGTCATTCCAGCGTGGACTTATTTTAGATATTTTTTTACAGCATATCCCAGCAGTCGTGCTTACCGCATTTTCATTGAAGTAACAGGAATGACCACTTTTTCATTAGCAGACTATAGAGAGGTTGGTCCGACCGGTGCTCAGGCTTTAGGTAGGGCTTATGGGGATTATATTAGAGCTTATAATGCGGAGCATCCTGGAGAACCTTTAGTTCATGATGATGGGCCAAATGCAGGGGAGGAAATCGTTCCGGTATATTAAGCATTGAATTTTCGATATAACTTATTTAACAAATAAAGCAATGAGAATAATTTTAAGAATAACCTATGCGCTATTACTTATGATAGTAGCACAGTCTTGTTTTGAAGACAACAGTGGTTTCGATATTAATACAATAGATGGTGTAGTTATCGATACCACAGGGAATAGTGAACTCACAGTATTTCAATTTGATAATCTAGTTGTTGAGCCCAATGTGGTCTATGCTGGAAATGAAGAAAACCTGGCCTTTGAGTGGAAAATAAATATCGCACCTACAGATACTATTTTTGACATATTGAGTAATGATAAGAATTTGGATGCCCCAATAGCTTATAGACCTACAGACGCAATTAGAAACCATGAATTGATATTGACTGTTACTGATACTCAAACTGATATTGACTATATTATGGCTTGGCCATTGAGGGTATTAAATAATATTGGACAAGGTATTGTAGTGGCTACAACTTCCGATGGTATGTCAACAGACTTAAGTCATATAATGAGTGAACAGGTGACATCAGATTTTGATGGTTTAGATGTAAAGTACAATGTGTATAGCTCCTTAAATGATGGGACGATTAACGGAGTAACTAAACAGCTTAAATACTACTCAATTTATGGTCAAGATGCTGTATTAGGAATTACCGATAATTCGATCTACAAAATAAATACGGTCGACTTTACATTAGGTGGTACAAATGGAGAATTATTTTACGTAGATAGACCTGTTTACAGTCCTCAAGCTTTAGGGCAGGTAAATCAAGGGAGTCTTTTCATTAATAATGGAAACCTTACCGCTACTTATTTTGGGGCATCTCAAAAATTCGGTGTAGCCTTTGATTCTGAATATACCGTCCCTGGTATAATTGCTGGAAAGACAGTGCAATCCCCGCCCGTAACCATAATGTTTTATGATGAAGAAGTGGATGAATTTGTATACCAGCCTTCAATAACTCAATTTGGGGACAGCAATATGTACGCCATGCCTAATTCAAATGATGGTGCGTTCAATCCATCAACTGTGGATGATAAAATCAATTTAGCAGCAAGTGTAGGAACTGATGGGAATTTTAGACATCTTTTAAAGGACGAAAACAACGGAGATGTAGGATTATATATATTCGATAGTGGCGAAAGTGTTTATCCTGATGTTATTCCACCTTCAGCGATTGGATACTATGATTTATCTGAAGCACCAGAAATTCAAAATGCAGAGTTATTCGTGTTTGTGGATAATCAGAGAATTTTATATTATGCTACAGATACAAAGCTATACGCTGTTCTTTATTCCACTGCGACGGCTACCATACAGGAACGTTATACCTTAGGTGAGGGTGAGCGATTTACTACCCTTCAAATTTATCAAGATGCAGATTATCCATTTGGATCAGATTATTTACCATTAAATAATAGAGCTCTTTTAGCATCAACTTATGATGAAAACGAAGGACGAGTTTATCTCATGCCTCTTATAAATACAGGTGTTGGAAACGTAGATGTAGATAATATACAAATATGGGAAGGATTTGATGAGGTTACAGCTTTAACCAGTCAGTTTTAATTTGTATTAGCTAGGGCACTCTCCTTTTCTTTTCAAAGGATAAGGAGAACCCTTTATTTTTTAATGATGCCGTAGATAGAAATATCTGCAGTACAAGCTTTTTTTGTCTTATGCAAAAGATTTTTAAAATAGCCAAAGTTGAATTGAATATACTCTTTTTCTCTCCAATTGCTTGGTTAGTACTCATCTTATTTATTCTTCAATGTGGACTTACTTTTGTCGATTTAATAGACGCTAGAGAGACCAGCCAGCAGCTAGGGTCTAATTTAAAGTCATTATCAGAGGATATTTTTGGAGGAAATAAAGGGTTCTTTAGTTCAGTTCAAAATAAACTCTATTTATATATTCCACTTTTGACTATGGGGTTAATTAGCAAGGAGCTCCAAAGTGGATCAATCAAACTCTTGTTCTCTTCTCCTGTGACCAGTAGGCAAATCATATTAGGAAAGTTCTTGGCTATGGCTTTCTATGGCTTACTTCTAGTTGGTGTGCTACTATTAATAATAATTGCCGCAGCTTTTAGCATTGATAATCTTGATGTGCAATACTTATTGGGGGGTGTATTTGGCCTTTATCTGTTGCTTTGTGCTTATAGTAGTATAGGTCTGTTTATGTCAAGCCTTACTTCTTATCAGGTCGTTGCTGCCATAAGTACACTAGCTGTATTAGCTGCACTAAATTATGTTGGTACAATAGGGCAGAGTATAGATTTTGTTAGAGATATTACTTACTGGATATCTATTGCAGGAAGAGCCGATAACTTTATAAATGGGTTAATTAGCTCTAAAGACCTTATCTATTTTTTACTTATTATCGGGTTGTTCTTATCCTTGACCGTTATGCGTTTTGATAAAGGTAGAAAACAGACTTCGCAAGCAACTAAATTTTCCTCATATACAGTATTAATTGTTGGTGTTTTAATTGTTGGTTATGTTAGTTCATTGCCCCTTTTAGATGTGTACTATGATACAACCCGTTTCAAAAGGAAAACGTTAACAGATACTACTCTGCAACTTATTAATCGATTAGAAGAGCCTATAACTTTAACTACATATGTTAATGTACTCAATGGATATGCACACATAGGGGCCCCTAAATACAGAATATTTGAATTTAATCAGTTTAGTAAGTTTACTCGTTTTATTCCTGAAATTGATATTTCCTATGTTGCTTATTACGACTCCACCTATACTTCTCGTGATGCAACTATTGATTCTTTTGAAAAGGAGGCCAGAAAATCAGCAGTTGCCTACGGTTATGATTTTAATAAAGTTTTAAGCCCTCAAGAAATACGCTCTAGAGTAGATCTTAGAGATGAGAACAACTTCTTTGTTAGGAAGGTGGGCTATAAGGGTAAAACTACAAGTTTACGTATGTTCTACGATCAGATTGGTTATCCACAAGAACCTGAAATGGCAGCCGCGATAAAACGATTATTAGAAAATCCGGTGCGAGTAGGTTTTTTAAATGGGAATGGAGAACGCGATATTACTAGGGCTGCGGATAAATCCTATTATG
Organism: Leeuwenhoekiella marinoflava DSM 3653; assembly: GCF_900129005.1. Taxonomy (GTDB): domain Bacteria; phylum Bacteroidota; class Bacteroidia; order Flavobacteriales; family Flavobacteriaceae; genus Leeuwenhoekiella; species Leeuwenhoekiella marinoflava. The sequence continues at coordinate 172,490 of NZ_FQUN01000007.1, forward strand.
AGTTAACTAGTGCTTTACAAAATAGATCAGCATTAGTAAATCACGGTTTCGATATGGATATAATAGACTTGGATAAATCTTCCAAAGAATTGGATTCTCTAGATGTTCTTGTTATTGCTGATCCCTTAATACCTTACTCAGAAAATCAGATACTTCAAGTGAAAAAATTTTTGGATCGTGGCGGAAATGCTTTGATCGCGGGAGAACCAGGAAAAAACCAAATGCTTGATCCATTCTTAAGGCATTTAGGAGTTGAGTTCGACGAGGGCATTTTACTGCAAGAGTCAGAGAAATTTGAGCCGGATTTAGTTCAGACTGAAGTAACACAAGAATCTAAGTTACTTGGAATTAATATGGAAGAAAAAGATGTAATAAGCTTGAGTGGTACCACAGGAATTAAAATTCCGTCAGATACAAATTTTGAGATCACATCTATTTTAAAACCTAAATATTCAAAAGTATGGCAAGAGAACTTGCCATTAGATATTAAGAGTGACTCTCTCAGTTATGAGGAGAATAAAAAAATAGAGCCTCAACTTGCTGTGGCAATGAGCCGTCAATTAAACAAAAAAAGCCAACGAATTATAATTTCGGGAGATGCTGATTTTATGAGTAATGGAGAAATACGTCGTTTTAATCTTACCAATAGAAATAGTGCATTTACAAAGCAGCTTTTTCGATGGTTGAGTAACGATAGGTTTCCTATTGATGTGACAAGAAAGGAAACAATTGACAATACAGTGACAATTAATCAAAAGGGGATACAATTTCTGCAACTGTTTTTTATGATTATCCTGCCTGTAGTTTTAGGTATTTCGGGGATTGGATTATTAATTAAAAGAAAAAGACAATAAAAATGAATAAGGTAATAGCAAAGGTTGAAAACCTATCTCATAAGTACAGTAGAGACTGGGCAATTCGTGATATAAATTTTGAAGTTTTTAATAGAGGGATTCTTGGTCTTTTAGGTTCAAATGGTGCCGGTAAATCTACTACTATGAATATTCTCTGTGGAGTAATTAATCAAACAGAAGGCAATGCCTTTATCGACGGTATTAATATGCGGTCAAAGCCTGTTGAGGCAAAAAAGTTAATTGGTTTTTTGCCTCAAAAAGCACCACTGCACATAGAACTAACTGTAGATGAATATCTTACACATTGTGCGCATCTGAGGTCTATACCTAAGGTCGAGATACCAGATGCATTAGAGCGAGCTAAAGCTAAATGTGGAATAAGTCATTTTAGTAAACGAGTGCTCCGAAATTTATCGGGGGGATATCAACAACGGGTAGGACTTGCTCAAGCAATTATTCATAACCCTAAATTGGTAGTTCTCGACGAGCCTACTAATGGTCTTGATCCCAATCAAATACAGGAGGTTAGAAAATTGATTAAAGAAATTGCTGAAGATCGCGCTGTAATTTTATCTACCCATATTTTATCTGAAGTTCAAGCAACTTGTGATCATATTGTGATGATTGAACAAGGAACGATCGTTTTTTCAGATTCTATGTATGCCTTTAATAATTATATAGCGCCAAACTCTCTTATTATGGAGGGGGAGGTCTTACCTAGTAAAGAAGAGTTGCTAAATGTACCACATATTGAAAAAGTTGAAATTATTAACTCCAATAAAATCCGTTTACGATTCTCGAATGCAGATCATATCACTCAGACCCTCATTCATAAAAGTGTTGAAAAAGGTTGGGATCTAAAAGAGATATATTTAGAAAAAACAGATCTAGATGGAGTATTTGCTCAACTTTCAGGAAAGGCATAAGAACTTAGATATTACTTGAAAAGGAACTCATGAAAAAGATTTTGAAAATAGCCCGATTAGAGTTAAGCATTATGTTTTATTCTCCTATCGCGTGGTTAGTATTAATATTATTTATTATTCAATCTGGAGTCATATATGCGGAAATGCTTTATGATCAGGAAACACGACAACAATTAGGTAGGGCTTTACCAGTAATGACCAAGGCTCTATTTGCTGGAGAAGATGGTGTTTTGGCAAAAATACAAGGCACTCTTTATCTTTACATCCCTATTTTGACTATGGGGCTGATGAGTAGAGAAACTAGTAGTGGTTCTATAAAATTACTATATTCTTCACCCGTAACAGTAGTGCAGATAGCTTTGGGTAAATATCTTTCTATGGTTGGATATGCCTTTCTACTTTGTTTGGTTCTTGCAACATTTATTATAACGGCTTACTATTCGATAACTGGTTTGGATATAGTTTTTGTTCTGGGAGGTATCTTAGGGGTATTCCTATTAATCTGTGCATATTCCGCAATTGGATTATTTATGTCAAGTCTTACGAATTATCAGGTAGTCGCTGCCGTAAGTACTTTGGCCGTGCTGGCGGTTCTCAATTTTATTGGAGGTGTTGGTCAGCAGTATGATTTTGTTAGGGATCTAACTTATTGGTTTGCTATTTCTGGTAGGTCTGAGAATATGGTAAATGGTCTTATTATTAGTAAGGATATTATCTATTTTATTTTGGTAATTCTAATGTTCATAAGCTTTACTATTTTAAAACTTAAGGATGAGAGAAATCTTAAAAAAGGTTTTGCAAAATGGAGCAGGTATGGTTTGCTTATTCTAGTTGTTACTATTGTGGGATATGTATCTTCACGACCTGTTTTTACTTTTTACTTCGATTCAACGCGCTTTGATGATCGTACATTAACTGAAAGCTCTATTGAACTTATTGAGGAACTAGAAGAACCTATAACAATTACAACATATGTCAATTTGGTGCATTATAGTGCTAAACAAGGAAGTCCTTTGAACAGGATAAATGATTTACATCATTTTGATCAATACCGCAGATTCATTCCAGAGATGGAAATGCCCTATATTTCTTATTATGATACGCTTCCATACAAGACGGATACAACAAAGACTCTTTTGCAGAAAGCTAAAACAGCAGCTTCTGCTCATAAATTCAATTTCGATGAAGTTCTAAACCCTAAGCAAATTAGATCAAAAATTGATTTGCTTCCAGAACAAAATAGACTCGTAAGATTTATCTCTTATAAAGGAAAAACGACACCATTAAGGATGTTTGATGATTTATTAGTGTATCCAAATGAAAAAGAGATTTCAGTTGCGATTAAGAGGCTTTTATATGGGCCTTCTGTTATAGGTTTTGCAGAATCCAATGGAGAGAGGGATATTACAAGTGTTGAAAGCGCTGACTATAAAATTTTCACAAATGGGACAAATATTAGGGGTTCTATGGTGAATCAAGGGTTCAAGCCTAAGACGATTGATCTTGAATCTGTAGCTGCAATTCCAGAAGATATTGAAGCTCTAGTTGTTGCAGATCCAAGAGCTGCATATAATGAGAAAGAATTAGATATACTACAAAACTATATTGCATCAGGGAGAAATATGCTCTTGGCTATCGAACCAAATTCACCTTATTTAAATTCTATATTAGATACTTTAGGTTTAGGAGTTAAGCCTGGTGTTCTTTTAGAAGAAAGTGAGGATTATGAAGTAGATTTAATTCAGGCGCAGTACACAAAAGAAGTCAGTGATATCGGAATCCGATTTCGAGACAATTTTATTGTGAGTATGCCAACTGCTTCGGGATTGATCATAAAAGATTCTACTGCGGGTTATCAAATAAAAACACTACTTAAAAGTAATCCCAATAGGGTATGGAATGAAACAGAAGATTTTGATTTAGAAAAGGAACAAGTAACATTTAATCCAGAAAGAAACTCGAAAGTAGAGTTGCCATTAGCGATAGCCTTAACACGAAAGCAAAATGGCAATAATCAGAAAATAGTGATTCTCTCCGATGCTGACTTTATGAGTAACGCAGAGATGGCGCGTAATAATTTGAATACACGTAACTCTATTTTTACAATGGGCCTATTTAAATGGCTTAACGATGATAAATATCCTTTCTCAAGTTCAAGGCCAAGTGCTATAGATAAATCTATTAAAGTAAATCGTACAGGAATATTATGGATAAAGGGTGTTTATATGGGACTTTTTCCAGGATTTATTGTTGTGATTGCACTTCTGTTATTAATTAAGCGTAAAAGAAATTAAAAAAATGAAAAATATTATCCTTAAGGCCTTATTTCTTATCTTGAGTTTGCCGAATGTTTTAGAGGCTCAAGAAACTAATAATGAGAAAACTTTGCCGTTGGATCAGGAGGTTCTAATAGATAGTCTTGATAATGGTCTAACATACTACATTAAAGAAAATGATGAGCCAAATAATAGAGCTTATTTATACCTTGTCTTAAAAGCTGGATCTCTTCAGGAGACCGATGAACAATCAGGGCTAGCACATTTTACTGAGCATATGGCCTTTAATGGTACAGAACATTTTCCTAAAAATGAGCTTATTGATTATTTACAAAGTGCAGGTGTCCGTTTTGGAGCAGATCTCAATGCACATACCGGTTTTGATCAAACGGTTTATAAATTACCCTTACCAACTGATGATAATATATTATTAGAGTCCGGATTTAAGATTCTTTCGGATTGGTCAAACAAAATGTTATTAAATGAGGAAGATATAGAAAGTGAGCGCGGAATTATTATAGAAGAGGAGCGCCAACGTGGGAAGAATGTAAATGAACGTTTAAGTAAACAGCTATTACCGGTTCTTTTAGAAGATTCACGATTTCTAGAACGTATTCCTATTGGAAAAACAGAAAATATCAAAAATTTTAAAACGAGTCAATTAAGGGATTTTTATAACACTTGGTATCAGCCTTACCTTCAGGCTGTAGTAGTGGTTGGTGATATAGAAACAGATCAGGCTGAATCTTATATTAAAAAGTACTTTGGAGAAATACGTTCTAAAAACTTAAGGAATTACCCTAAGGATTATACTATTCCAAATAATCAGAATTCAAAGGTTAAAATAGTAACTGATCCAGAGTTTTCCTATAATGTTGTCTCAGTAGTATATAAACATCGTTCAAAACCATTAAAAACAGAGGCTGATTTTTTACAGGCGATAAAAAGGAGTGCTGTAAATGCTATGTTAGGAGCACGAATACGCGAAATTATACAAAAGGGGAATGCTCCATTTCTCAATGCTAGTATGAAATATGGAGGTTATCAAGGAGGAATTGGGGGGCTAGATGCATTTAATATACAAGTGGTTGCTAAGGATGCATCTACTACAAAGAAAGCAGTGAAAGCGGTAATGCAAGAGTTGGAGCGAGCAGAACGATATGGATTCAATGTTACAGAATGGCAACGGGTGCGTGAAAATTTTTTAACCTCCATTAACAATACCTTCGCAGAAAAGGATAAAATTCCTTCTGAATCTTATGTAAACACCTATTTGAATCATTTTCTAAAGGATGAACCAATTTTAAGTATTGACTATACACATTCTTTCTACAATGAAAAATTAAATGAAATATCGGTTGAGGATTTAAATTCGATTATAAAGGAATGGGTCTCTGACAAAAATCAGATTATTTTTTTACAAGCTTCATCATCAGATGCAAATATTTTACCTGATGAAGAAACTCTAAAAGAATGGGTTAATGGAGAGTTTGAAGAGTTAAACGCTTACACAGATGATGTAATTGAAGGGGCATTATTAGAACAGAAGCTTCCTCAAAGTTCTATCAGATCTGAAAAAACGTTAGATGTTATAGGTGCAAAGGAAATTATCTTAGAAAATGGGTTAAAAGTTATCTTAAAACCCACAGATTTTAAAAATGATCAGATACTTTTTACTGGTTTTAGCGCAGGAGGAACCTCTTTAGCCAATTCTGAATATCTTCCTGCAGCAAAAATTGCAGATAATATTATTCCTGCTTCAGGAATATCTAAGTTCAATGCCACCCAGGTTCAAAAGATGCTTGCTGGTAAAACAATAAGTATCCGACCATTTATCAGTACATATTCCGAAGGTATAAGCGGTGCTTCCAATCAAGAGGACATTGAACAAACATTGGAACTCACTTATCTTTATTTGACACAGCCTAAATTTGATACTACGGTATTTGCAACCTTCAAGCAGAACTATGAAGTTTCACTTAAGGCGAAAACAATAAACCCCATCGCGGTATTTCAAGATACAGTGACAAAAGTAATGCAAGGGGAGAGTTCTTGGGTTAAACCGTTAACTGCAAAAGAATTAGATGAAGCGGACCCTCAACAAGCTTTATCCTTTTTCAAGGACCGATTTGATGATGCGGGAGACTTTACCTTTGTTTTTGTAGGTAATTTTGATATTGAAAAAATAACACCGTTAATTCAAAAGTATTTAGGAGCTCTTCCTGATTCAGGAATTAAAGAATCATACAAGGATGTAGGGATTGCTGCTTTACAAGGTGAGGTTGAGAAAAAGCTATACAAAGGATTGGAGGATAAGGCAACTGTAGTTTTAATCTATCATGATTTATTTAAGTATTCAGATTTGAATACCAAGGCCCTTCAAGCCACTAAGATAATTTTAGAGGATAAAATTTTAAAAAGGCTAAGAGAGAAAGAGGCTGGAGTTTATAGCCCTTCTATAGGATTAAGCCTTAGTAGAATTCCTAAACCTTATTATTCTCTTTCGATTTCTTTTAGCTGTGCTTCCTCAAGAGCAGAAAGCTTAATTGCAGCAGCAAAAGAGGAAATAGGAAAAATTATCAAATCGGGTGTGAGTTTAGAAGACCTAAATAAATTTAAGGCACAAGAACTAAGGCAACATGAACTAAACCTTAGGAATAATAATTTTTGGCTTAGTTATATTAAAAATAGTTATGATTATGATCTTGATTTAAATAGGTTGAAACAATATAAAAAACAGTTGGATTCATTGACTACTATTAAGGCTAGTAAAAAACTAAAAGAATATTTGACTACAAAGAATCAAGCGACTTTAATCTTATACCCTGAAAATTTGGATGAATAATTGCCTATTGAAAATAGAAGAGTAAACAGTTTTTTGTAAGATTCTTGAAATAGTTTATTAAACTTGAATCGAATGATATTCAGGCTCATTCATTCTTTATTTTAAAACTTCGAATTGTTGAACAAACGTAGAATGGATCAATATACTCGTAAGAAGTTTTATGAATTAGTTTGGTCTAAGCCCTTAACTAAGATAACAGAGGAGCTGGAGATTGACTACCATACAATAGTAGCGCTTTGTAAAAAACACGATATACCTCGACCTCCATCTAATTATTGGTTGAAATTAAAATTTGGCAAACAAGCAGCTCAACCAGAATTGCCTAACTCTGATGATGAACGTATTATTTGGGGAGCTATTAATGAAGAAAATGACTCTATTTCTTGGGTCAATTTAAGAGGAAAGGCTTTAGAAAAACACTTAAAAAAAGAAATAGAAGAGGACCAAAGTCTAGATTTAAATGTGTCTCAAAGACTCAGTAAACCTGATAGGTTGGTCGAAGACTATCTAAGAATAAAAGAACAGCGAGAAAAGGCACGTAAGAGAGGTCAATACTTAAGCAGTTATGACAATCCTACAATTTCTATTAACACCTCTAAAGAACAAGAGTCTCGTGCGCTGCGATTTGTAGACTGCTTGATTAAAAATTTAAGATTGCGAGGACACCATTTCGAAATCCGGAACTACCAATATGAAATTTATATTTGCGGGGTGTCCTATCCGTTTAGTCTTCGTGAGGTTAATAAACGGGTTCCTAGAAGTGATGGATGGGGATCTGATTATATACCTACAGGAAAGCTTGCTTTAAAAATTGATAGATGGAGCGGTAAAGAATGGCAAGATCAAAAGACTCTAACTCTAGAGAATAAAATTTCTGAAATCATTGCCAGGCTTGAATATTTAGCCAAGAACGAACGTGCAGAATCTATTTATCGTAATGTAAAACACCGAAGAAATAAAATTGAATCAGAAAGGGCTGAAGCTTTAAAACGGAAAAGGATTGAAGATGATCAAAAATTTGAAAAGCTTTTACAATTAGCGGATCAATGGAAACGTGTTGAAAATCTGAAGGAATTTATACTGGTGCTTGAAAATAATCGATTAGTTGATAGTGATAAAGAGCAAGTAATCCAATGGGCAAAAAACAGAATTAAGAAACTTGACTTTATTGGTTCTATAGAATAGAATTTTAGATCCATAATTCTTCACCCCATTTCCCTCCATTCCGCAAAATAGCTTCATTACGGTAAAAGCGGTTCATTCAAAAATCTTGAACCCAATCCCGGAAAAAGGGATTACGTTCGCTTGATTCAAGTGAACTATAAAATGATTGCTCAAAAAGAGGCTGAGTCAAACTCAAAAAACTACCAACACACTTTTTCAAACGCACCTTTCCTTTTCTTGAAAGAACTAAAATTTAGTTTGAGCCGCTTTGCATAATCAGGCTCCGCTGTCGCTCTTTTTATAAAAGCTTTCCTCAATACTAAATTTTAAATCGAGGTAATCGAAAAGGAAACGCGATGGCGCTATGGAAAGTAAATGGATGCTTAGAAGCAACTATTTTTCGTTTGAATGGATATTGAAATCTAAATAATATGGAGCAACTATTTTCTATCAAACTTCAAGAAAAACGCTCCAGATATACCAAGTAAATGGTTTTTATCTTCCATAAAATTTGAAAGCATTTGATATCAAAATTAATGCGGATTTTAATTGATAACTTAGGGTGTAAAAGTTATCATTTTGAGTAGCGAAGCGGATAAAAATGAGAAGCAAGAGGATAACCCGCTGCGCGAGGTTATACAGCTTATTTATATTTGTAAACAACTGTTTTTAAGTAAGTTATTTTATTTTATAAAGTATTGAAAACAACTGCTTTGTAGTAATTTTCCGTGAAACGCTTCAAAACCCTTATAAACAGGGCGATTGATTATCCTAATCTTTAAAAACCTAGTGATGAGTAAACGATTTTCCCGAATAAATTTTCACACCGAAACAGTGGAGCGCTTTAAAAAGTATGCCATAGCAAATGATGCCAATTATACTGAAACCTTAGAGGCTCTTTTAGACTTTTTTGAGCAGAACTCCATCAGTCCGTTTGAGCCCTTTGATGATTCTAAACAGCGATTGGAAAGATTAATCAATAAACGGATGGATGGGGTAGAAGCTATATTACGAAGAATTGAAACCCAACAAACCAAACCGACCAAAGTGCTATTGGATCGGCTTTTTAACTACAAGGAAGAGGAGCAACCAAAGTTTGTTGAGCGGAAATTAACATGAAAGCAAGAAAAGAGTTTATAAACATTACTTCTTTATGTAAGCATCCCTTTAAACCGAACTGTTTTGAAGTGTAATAATTCTTAATTTTAAACAGTATGAGATGAACTGCCGTTAGCTACAATTATTAAAGACAAGCGTGCAAATAATTTGCTGTATCCTTTAAACCGAGATCTCTTAGCCTATCTAAAATTTCAAATTCATCTAAATCCGGATTTGTCCTATTCATAACAAGCTTCCTGAAAGCTTCCACTGCTTTTTCGGGATTTAAATCAATTATATCAGTTAAGAAATCATCACTAGATTTAGCGCTTAATCCAAATGAAGCCAAATACTCTTTAGGAAAATCTTTTAAATTTTCAGTCACAATAATATTCGCATTTGTTTTAATAGCGGCAGCTAAAACGTGTCGATCTTTTTCATCAGGTAATTCTAAACTTTTTATAAGTTGCTCATAGTTATTAACCATAGCATCAGGGAATGCCCTGTTAGCAACATGGATTCGTTTTAGTCTTTCCTCTTTTGGTATACCTTTCCTTTCCATTACACTATCCCATTCGTCAAAAATATGCTGACTCCATTTGGGAGTAAATAATTCATAAAAAGCAAACCAGAACATTACATCTCTAACTAGTAGCGGATAAATTACATTGGTGTCTAGCACACAAATAAAGCGAACACTATGAATCATATAGTCCGGATTCTTCGTCTGACTTCATCATTTGAATAATTAAAGCTTCCTGCTCTCTCTTCATTTGATCCTTATAAGTAGCAACATCCTCAAACTTTACCCTTCGATGTTTACCAATTTTTGTAAATGGAATTTTACCCTCCTGTAATAATTTTACTAAATGAGGTCTGGAACAGCCTAAAAATTCTGCTGCAGCCTGAGTCGTCATTTCTGCAGCTATTGGAACTATAGAAATTGGTTTTCCATCACCCATAGCTTTTAGGATTTTAGCCAACAATTTCAGGGCTTTTAGGGGAACTCTAATTTTTTCTCTAGTTTCTTCAATTTCAATTTCAGGAGATTTATCCTTAATATCTTTCAATACTGCCTCTAGCGCATTATACGATTCAAATGCTGTAGATTGTTCCTCCTTAGAGGGTCTCTTTATATTTTTTAATTCTTCCATTGTTCTAGTTAATTGATCTGACACAAAATTAAACGAAATAAACGAAATAGTCGAAATAAAAGAAAAAACTTGATAGGTGCCATCAATTCAACCCTTATTGGAATATCCATTTACAAACGGAATTTTAAGGCTGATTTGAGAAACTTTTTTTCTTTTCATAAGCAAGTTGTTAACGCGTCTTAGATTGTCAATTCTGAGGCTTTAAAACATCGTTATTTCTGAAGAGAGACTTTTATTTAAAATTGTTAGGGTGCTGAAAATAAAAAAGTTATATTTAGATTGCCATGGCATGTTTATATATGTTTTATAATGTTTATACATGTTTTATATAACGATTCACTACTTAGTGCGCTTGTTGGTGCAGTAGTAGGTCACTTCTCAATGCAGTACTTAGTGCATTTTGGTACATCTTCTATGGTTTACAAATACCATTTAATCGGATCAAACTTATTAGAGCCAACTTAGTTGACTTTTTCGGCTTTAGGATTGATTAATGTTCCTTGCTGTTTTAATAGTTCCATGTCTGAACTTATTTTAGAATCCAAAACTTTGGCGTAAATCTGGGTGGTTTTTAGGGATGTATGCCCCAGCATTTTACTCACTGTTTCCATTGGCACTCCACGTGATAAGGTTACTGTTGTAGCAAATGTATGCCGCGCTAAGTGCGTAGTTAGACTTTTATAGATTCCGCAAACATCTGCTATTTCTTTTAAATACGCATTTGACTTTTGATTGGTAAGTACGGGAAGTAATTTTTCCTGCTCCGTTCTGCAAGAGTGATGTTTGTACTTTTCTAAAATTTCGAACGCTGTTGGTAGTAGCGGAATGCTACTTAAAGTCTTAGTCTTTTGCCTTTTTGTTTTTATCCATTGTTGACCATTAATTCCTGGAATGATATCATTTGGATTTAGCTTATTTACATCGGCATACGCAAGGCCGGTAAAGCAACAAAAGAGAAAAATATCGCGTACCTGTTCTAGACGTGGAATTGAAAATTCTTTATGAGCGAGTTTATTTAATTCATCACTAGTTAAAAACTCCCGTTCCTTTGTTTTCCAATTGGATTTCCAATGAAAGAAAGGGTCTTTTTCTATATATTGATTTGCTAAGGCTATACGCATAATTTTTTTAAAGTTGACGATGTATTTTGTCGCTGTATTGTGTGCGCAATTTTTTTCGGATTTTAAATAATGCTCGAAGCCTGATATGAATTGGTAATCAATTTCTCTTAATGGAATATCACCAGCTCTTTTCAGAAATAATAAATAGTTTTCTAAATGGGTTCTAGCAGCCTTATAGCGTTGCAATGTGCCCTGGGAATATCCTTTGCCAACAAGGCTTTCAATGCGGTCATTATGTTCTTGAAATAATTCAAGAAGGCAGCGTTGCTCATCATCTTTTCCTTGATAAATATCTCTTATAATTTGAGCAGAAATAGGTTTTCCCTCTCTTGAGAGTCTATCAAAAATTTCATAGACCTTTGTTCGAATATCATCTAAGTGTCTATTGATCATACGGGCCTCTGCGCTATACCCGGTCATTTTACCTAGCTTAGGATCCCATTTGTTGGAGGCCTTGTGATGCGTTGAAAATTCACTGCGTTTAGAATTAACCGTAATTCTGGCGTAAATCGTGGGATTTTTGAGGGATTTTCTAGCTGAAGTTTTTGGATAGAAAAGGATGGAGATTGAAGTAGTCATAACTGATTGTCTTTTGATTAGGCAATCAAGGTACAAACTGCATATTTAAATTGTGTTAAAGAAATCGTGTAATAGCCTTTATTTTAACACTTTATGAGGTTGCGCGGTGAGTCTTTTTGAAGAAAAAAATGACTCACCGAATCGCGCACCTTTTTTCTGCAATTATTTGAATTTAAACGATATTATAGAAAATAAAAAAGCCTGTAAATCATATGATTTACAGGCTTTTACAGGAATTTAGACCAATTCCTAGCGGTCTGGACGGGACTCGAACCCGCGACCCCATGCGTGACAGGCATGTATTCTAACCAACTGAACTACCAGACCAATATTTTAAGAACTTTCAAGATTAGAAGTGTTGATTATTTCCTTTCTTGCGGGTGCAAATATACATCCATTTTTTAAGTGTGCAAACAATTTTTTAAAGTTTTTTTAAATGCTATAAAAACTGCCTGCGTTCAACTAAAAAAGTACTCAGAATAGGAGCGAAACCTCGCTGTATATCTGCGCTTACATAATTAATATTATACTGCGCACAGCGCAATTTTAACGCGTTAAAGTACTTGTTTACAGATTCATAATAAGCGTCTTTTAGATTTTCAGAAAAAACGTCTATACTTTTTCCGGTTTCTATATCTTCAAAACGCTTAGGCGTGCTGTCAAAATCAAAATTTAATTCCGTAGCACTATCGAAGGTGTGAAATAATACAACCTCGTGTTTGTTATACTTTAAATGCTGCAAGGCTTCAAAGGTTTTTTCCTGTTGAATCTCATTCTGAAACAAATCGCTAAACAAAAACACCAGAGATCTGCGCTTCAACTTTTCAGCTATAAAATGCAGATTTGTATACACATCTGTTTTTCGATCTTTATTGGGTTTGATTAAAACCTGATTGAGTTGGTTAAGGAGCATATGATGATGCCGCTCGCCGCCTTTTTCAGGAGCATAAAATTCAAACTTTTCAGCATAAACACTCAAGCCTACGGCATCGCGTTGTTTTTTCATCAGCTGCATGATAGCTGCCGAGGCTAAAACCGAAAACGCAATCTTATTGGGTTTATTTAAATCGCTGCTTTTTAAAGCGGGATAATGCATACTACTGCTATTATCTATAATGAGGTGACACCGCAGGTTGGTTTCTTCCTCATAACGCTTCGTATACAGTTTGTCTGTGCGGGCGTAGAGTTTCCAATCTATGTGTTTGGTGCTTTCACCTGCATTATAAACCTTGTGTTCTGCAAATTCTGCAGAAAACCCGTGAAACGGACTTTTATGCATCCCGCTAATAAAGCCTTCAACAATCTGACCTGCGAGGAGCTCCAGATTATTAAAACCGGTTATTGTATTCAGATGCGCTTGTAAATCCATATGTTCAGCAGGGCAGTATTTAGTCTCAGTTTACGGATGCGGTAAAAAAAATATCACCTGTAAACTGAGACTGCTAACTTTATTAAATGATTCCGTCAACAATACCATAAGCGACAGACTCGTCTGCACCCATCCAGTGATCCCGGTTAAAGTCTTTCATCACTTTATCGTAATCCTGACCGCAATTTTCAGCAAGAATTTTGGCACTCAATTCTTTTGTTTTCAAGATTTCCTGAGCGGTGATTTCAATATCACTTGCTTGTCCGCGAGCACCGCCACTAGGCTGGTGAATCATCACGCGTGCGTGAGGCTGAATGAAACGACGTCCTTTTTCACCTACCGAAAGTAAAATACTTCCCATACTAGCAGCAAGACCAGTACAAATGGTAGAAACTGGACTTTTTATAGATTTTATCGTATCGTAAATTGAGAAGCCTGAAGTTACATACCCCCCCGGGCTGTTGATGTAAAATTGAATTTCGTCATTGCTCAAGGCATCTAGATATAACAAACGGTCTACAACGTGTTTAGCACTCTTGTCATCTACCTGCCCCCATAAGAATACTTTGCGTTCTTCAAGCAATTTTGCATCTATACTATCTTGTGGTTTTCCTTTTTTAGTTTCCATAATTTAATTTTAAATAGTTTTAATCGGTATTCAAGTTTCAGGAAACACAACCTGAAAAGAGTATAATTCGAATAAAATTTTCTTTTTTTTATGTTGCGATGTGTCAAAACTTGGCGTTTTGACTATCTCGTAAATTTCGGTACAATTTTTTAAATCTCCCTAACAAGTATAAACAATAAACTTGTGAAATGCTTATAAATAAACAAAGCCTTGCAGGCCCGGCAAAAGCTTTTAAATAAAAAAGGTCTGACGCTAAGCCAAACCTTTTTTATTTTTAAGAAACGTTACTATAGACTATAACAAACCGTCTATCGCTTCTGTGTATACATTTTTAGGAGCAACACCTACCTGGCGCCCTACAACTTCACCGCCTTTAAACATCAAAACAGTAGGTATATTACGCACACCATATTTTGCAGCAAACTCTTGATTCGCATCTACATCCAGTTTACCTATTACGGCTTTCCCTTCATACTCTTTGCTGATTTCCTCAATTACAGGACCTACCATTCTACAAGGTCCACACCAAGCAGCCCAAAAGTCTACTAAGACCGGTTTTTCTGATTGTAATACCGCTTCTTCAAAGTTTGCGTCTGTTATTTCTAGTGCCATTTTTATTCTGTTATTTAGGTTATTAATGCAAAATTAGTCAATTATTCTTCCAAAGCTTACAAGGAGCGAATTAGATTTGACTATGTTTTTATCAGTTTAATTGATTTTAGCACATTTTTTTAAAAACGTTTTTGGGCGTGACCACAAGGGGCAGGCCCGACCATTAGGGGAACGCCGGAATAATTAACTTAGTTATTTTAAAGCCATCTAGTTCAATTTAAAACTAAACCGTTGCGCTTTCAGTTCATGTAACAACGCACTACTAATTTTCACCTTTTTCTTGCGGCTTGGCATCTGAAGGGCGATTTTTTGTTCAGACTCAAACACATAAAAATGCAGGTTGTGATCGCCACGGTGATTGAATAAAGTTTCGCGTAGTTCTTCTATACGGTTGCTTTGCACTTCTTTTAGATCCAGATTGATGGTGAGCTTTTTACTAAAGGTTTCCATTACATCCTGCAGCTGCATAAAATTATTGAACTGTATCCGCGGATCGCCTTTTTTACCGGTATCCCGATTCGTCCAGCCTTCCCGTACAAAAGCCCGCATATGTATAAACGAATTTGGAATTAAAAAGTGCCTGAATTTGAGGTACTCTTCACCAAACATCCTGAATTCAAAAGACTCTTCAAAATCTTCAACAGTAAACGCAGCCCAGCCTTTCCCATTTTTAGAAACCCGATGTTGCACGTCAGAAATCACACCGCCAATGGTAAGTTCGCGATTAAGATGCTGATCCAAATTGTTGAAATCTTTGATTTTTCCGTTACAGAAATTATCCATTTCCAACTGAAAATCATCCAGCGGATGACCACTTATATAAATACCTACCACTTCTTTTTCACGACGCAGTTTTTCCATCGTTCCCCATTCTTCACAAGGCGGAACAACCGGCTCGGGAATCTGTACTTCACTGGCTTCGCCAAACAAACTTACCTGAGCAGAATTCTCATTTTCCTGGAATTTCGCTCCGTATTTTACCGCCTTTTCTAAGAAGGTAATCCCGTCGCCTTCATCTTTAAAATACTGTGCGCGATGCGAGGTAGGAAAACTGTCAAACCCGCCGGCAAGCGCCAGGCTTTCAAAAGCTTTTTTATTAGCTGCTCGTAAATCGATACGCTTTGCAAGGTCAAAAACCGATCGATATTGGCCGTCTTTCCGGTTTTCTACAATGGTTTTAACGGCGTTTGCACCAACACCTTTTACAGCACCCATGCCAAAACGCACAGCGCCCTGATCGTTTACGGTAAACTTTCTAAACGATTCATTGACATCAGGACCCAATACTTCAAGTCCCATACGCTTACATTCTTCCATAAAGAAGGTCACCTGCTTGATGTCGTTCATATTGTTAGACAGTACCGCCGCCATATATTCGGCAGGGTAGTGGGCTTTACAATACGCGGTCTGATAAGCAATCCATGCATAACAGGTAGAGTGCGATTTGTTAAAGGCATAGGCGGCAAAAGCTTCCCAGTCTTTCCAGATTTTTTCAAGGATTTTTCGGTCGTGACCGTTTTTCTCACCACCGTCAAGAAACTGCGGTTTTAGTTTTTCCAGCAGGGCAAAGATTTTTTTACCCATCGCTTTCCGCAAGACATCGGCATCACCTTTACTAAAGCCGGCTAAACTCTGCGACAGGAGCATTACCTGCTCCTGATAAACGGTAATTCCGTAGGTTTCTTCCAGATATTCTTCCATCGCAGGAAGGTCATACTGAATTTCTTCATCCCCGTGTTTCCGTGCGATAAAACTCGGGATGTATTCCATAGGTCCCGGGCGGTACAGGGCGTTCATCGCAATAAGATCTTCAAAAACGGTAGGCTTTAAGGCCTGCATATGTTTTTGCATTCCGGGTGATTCATACTGAAAAATCCCTACCGTATCTCCACGCTGGAATAACTCATAGGTTTTTTGATCATCTAGCGGAAAACTGTCCGGATCGAGATCAATACCGTGTTTATGCTTAACCAGTTTTACGGTGTCTTTAATCAGCGTAAGGGTCTTCAGACCCAAGAAGTCCATCTTTAATAGTCCGGCTTCTTCAACAACCGAGTTGTCAAACTGCGTGACATACAGATCTGAATCTTTTGCTGTGGAAACAGGAACGAAATTGGTAATGTCATCCGGTGTGATGATTACCCCGCAGGCGTGAATCCCGGTGTTACGCACCGAACCTTCTAGCTGACGTGCGCGACGCAGCGTTTGACCTTCCAAATCATCGCCTTCCGCAAGGTTGAGCAATTCGTTTACTTTAACCAGATCATCAGAACGGAATTTCTTCTTCAGTTCAGCTTCGCTCTGCCCAAAGATCTTGGCGAGTTTAGACATATTAGGGATCAGCTTCGCGATACGATCGGCATCTCCTAACGGAAGGTCTAAAACTCGCGCTGTATCGCGTATCGAAGATTTTGCAGCCATCGTACCATAGGTGATGATCTGTGCCACTTGATTAGCCCCGTATTTATTGATTACA
Organism: Leeuwenhoekiella marinoflava DSM 3653; assembly: GCF_900129005.1. Classification (GTDB taxonomy): domain Bacteria; phylum Bacteroidota; class Bacteroidia; order Flavobacteriales; family Flavobacteriaceae; genus Leeuwenhoekiella; species Leeuwenhoekiella marinoflava. The sequence goes on from NZ_FQUN01000007.1 coordinate 189,592, forward strand.
TAGTCCATCACCCGGCTTCGGCCTTCATCATCAAAATCGATATCAATATCGGGCATACTCACACGATCCGGATTCAGGAAACGCTCAAAAAGCAAATCGTACTTAATCGGATCAATATTAGTAATCCCCAGACAGTAGGCCACCGCACTACCGGCAGCTGAACCCCGACCGGGACCAACCGATACGTCCATATTACGAGCTTCGCGAATAAAATCTTCCACAATAAGGAAATATCCGGGATATCCTGTGTTTTCAATAACGCTTAGCTCAAAGTTGAGGCGTTCTTCAATATCTGGTGTGATTTCAGGGTAACGTTTTTTTGCTCCTTCAAAGGTGATGTGTTTTAAGAATTTATTTTCACCGCGTTTTCCGCCATCCAATTTATCTTCTTCAAACTGAAATTCTTCAGGAATAGTAAACGCGGGTAAGAGTACGTCCCGGGCTAAAACAAAAGCTTCAATTTTATCTACAACTTCGGTCACATTGCTTATTGCTTCCGGCAGATCTGTAAACAGCGCTTTCATTTCTTCCGCAGACTTGAAGTAATATTCTTCGTTATCCAGACCAAAACGATATCCACGTCCGCGACCTTTTGGCGTAGCTACTTTTTCACCATCTTTTACACAAAGCAATATATCGTGAGCCGTCGCATCTTCTTTATCAATGTAAAAGGTGTTGTTAGTCGCAACCAACTTCACATCGTGTGCTTTAGAAAATTCAACCAAGGTCTGATTTACGCGGTCTTCATCTTCCTGCCCGTGGCGCATGATCTCAATATACAGATCTTCGACAAAAGTTTCTTTCCACCACAGTAAAGCTTCTTCGGCTTGTTTTTCACCCACGTTAAGCACTTTGCTGGGCACTTCACCATATAAGTTACCGGTAAGAACGATGAGGTCTTCTTTATAGCGCTCTACAATTTTACGGTCTATACGCGGCACATAATAAAAACCGTCTGTGTAGGCGAGCGATGCCATTTTTGCCAGATTGTGATAGCCTTTTTTGTTTTTGGCGATGAACACAATCTGATAGCCGTTGTCTTTTTGACTTTTATTGGTGTGATCCTGGCAGACGTTGAGTTCGATGCCTACAATAGGTTTTATTACCGTTTCTGTAGGTTCTTCGCCGGATTCCTCAAGTGCTGCATTTTTAGCAAGAGCTGCTTTGTTGTGCGCGGTTAATGCTTTTACAAAGTGGAAAGCTCCCATCATATTTCCCATATCGCTAATCGCAACAGCAGGCATTTTGTGTTTTTTTGCTGCGGCAACCAGATCGTGAACACTTGAGGTAGACTGAAGAATGGAGAATTGCGAGTGGTTGTGTAAATGCACAAAATCAACCTTGGCAAGTTGCTCTTTATTCTCTTTAATTTCCTCCTTAGAAATATCAGCCTGATCTGCTTTTTGCAGGGTTTTGCGTATTTCGTCTGAAGCTGCTTTAAGGTTAATGTGCTTTAAACCGATGAACTCGATAGGCTGTGGATTGACTTCTTGAAAATCTTCAAAATAGCCTGCAGGTACATCTAATTCTTCCTGCGTAAACATGCGGCGGCGCACCAATTCAAAAAAGCAACGGGTAGTGGCTTCTACATCGGCAGTTGCATTGTGGGCTTCGCCAAAAGGTTTGCCGAACAAATACTGATGCAGCTCAGTAAGTGTGGGTAATTTAAATTTACCACCACGTCCTCCAGGAATTTGACAAAGCTGTGCAGTGGTTTCGGTACAGGTATCTAAAACCGGAAGTTCCTGAAGTGGGTTTGTAACATCTAAGCGATGGAATTCTGCGCCCATAATGTTGACGTCAAAACCTACGTTTTGACCCACCACAAATTTGGTTTTATCCAAAGCGGCTTTGAATTTCCCTAAAACTTCCCCCAAAGGCAAACCGTCGCGTTGTGCCAATTCTGTTGAAATACCATGAATACGCTCGGCATCAAACGGAATGTCAAATCCGTCAGGACGAATTAAATAATCCTGATGCTCAATGCAGTTCCCCATATCGTCATGCAACTGCCACGCGATTTGTATCGCTCTGGGCCAGTTGTCAGAATCGGTAATGGGAGCGTTCCAGTTCTTGGGTAAGCCGGTAGTTTCAGTATCAAATATTAGGTACATCGCTGATTCTCTTTAGGTTGCTTTTCTAGGATTTAGAAAAAGGGAAAAGTTTAAAATTAAAGAAAAAGACAGGCTTTAAAAAGTTAAGTTTTGGAGAGTTATTAACGAAGGTCAAGTCCATAAAAAAAGCAATCCTAAAAATTTAGGATTGCTTTTCTGACACGCAATGGTGTCGGCTAATTCAAATAATTATGGTTTTTATGCCATAATTTCAAATGCTTTTACTTCTTCTAAAGCACTTTTAATGTTATCCCGTTGAACTATTAGAATAGACTCAGTCGTTGGCGGGATGTTAGGCTCTTTGAGAATGTTGTTGTATTCTTCGATGGCATTTTTCTCTCCACGAATGGTTTCTTCTAAAATCGCTTCTTCATTATCATTAAATACTGTTGATTTTACATTCATCCAAAGCCTGTGAGCATCTCCTGCAAGGCTTGTTCCTTTGTCTGGAGTCTCGCCATATACTTTGATTTCATTTTTAATCTGATGTCCAAAATCATAACGTTCTTTGGCTCTGCGATTAAAATATTCTTTCAGCTTATTATTTTTTACGTTTTCAGAAGCGAGTTTATAACCGGCTTCAGCATCGTAATTTTTGGTTAATAATTCATTTAACTTGTTCGAAATCTTTTCACTATACGTCATCTTCTATCTTCTTTTTAATTATCGAAACAATTTTTGGTTAGTAAGACGGATGTTTCGTTAACGTCCATTATTAATATAAGGGTTAAAGTGTCTGATAACAAATTAATTAAGAGTGTTTAACGTTGCTAGACTTACTTTAACAGTGCCTTTTGAATTAAATAAAAAATCCAAGTTTAGGCTAATACTTCTAATTCTTTAGCATCTTCCAAGGCGCTTTTAAGACTGTTGCGCTGTTTGCTAATAATGGCTTTTGTTGAGGCCGGTAGAGTGCTGTCATTTAAAATGTCTTCATACTCTTCTAAAGCAGCATTTTCTCCTCTAATGGTCTCTTCTAAAACTGCCTCGTCCTTATCTGAAGAAAGCGTCGTTTTTAAATCCATCCACAACCGATGTGCATCGCCGGCAAGACTCGTTCCTTTTTCAGGATCCTGACCGAATGTTTTTAATTCCGTTTTTAATTCGTGACCAAAATCATAACGATCTTGTGCACGACTTTGCAAGTAATTTTTAAGAGAAGTATTGGCTACTTTTTCAGCAGCATTTTTATAACCTGCTTCTGCATCATAATTTTTCTTTAATAAATCGTTGAGCTTTTCGCCCATTTTTTCTGAATAACTCATAGTTGTAATTTTTTTGGAGTCTCAATTAGTATTGAAACTACCTTCAAGTTATTGCAGATATGTTTTCGGTAGTTGTAATTAACAGGCTTTAACCTGTTTTAGGTGAAATTAACAGCTGGATTAAGAATTTTTCTGTTAAAATAATAACGCTCCTTCTGTTAAGAAGAAGCGTTAATCAAAGAATATTTTTCACTCGATAATTGAGTTTAAAATGCTTTTGAGATTATTTATTCGGTTTTAAAAGCAATGTCAATACGAGCAATTAAATCTGAATAGTGATAACGCGTTAATGTGTCTGAAGTATTATTTTTGCGTGCATTGATATCCCGGCGCAGGCGGCTCAATTCACCACGCATAAGCGGTAAAATATCAGAAATCAAAACATTTTGATTTTCTCCTGCTTCCAGATTCTTGAGATATTTTGTTGCGATATCAACATAGGTGCGTTGCAGGTTTCTGCGATACGCATCGGTTTTCTGACTACGGTATAATTCACTAAAAATACCGGTTCTTAAATCGTTTATTAGCGCTACCGGGGAATAAGCCTCAGCGCCATTAGTTTGGACATTTTCAATCATTCTGCTGATGCGTGAGTCATCTAACAGGCGATTGAGTGCATAAGTCTGAATGCTTCTAATCTGATTAATAGCTCCGCTAGCTTCAATACGATTTAAAATCTCGGTGTTTAAGAGCCATTCTGGGGTGTTGAATGCATTTTCATTTAAAAAGTCAACTGCTTCCTTCTGAATTTCCGCAGGAACCGGTTCGTAAACAGTACCGTCTTGATCTGCTGTTTTGATGGTTTCATAAACTCCACCAACATTAGTGATTACGTGATTTACATAACCTCTCCATAAATAATTGAGTTCGCGATAAACTTCTTGCAAATCATCATAGTCATAACCCTCTTTTGTGGTCCAGTCAATCAAATTAGGAACAACCCTTTTAAGGTTAGCTAATCCGTATGTGCTTGCTTTGATATTGTCGTCACCTAAGCTTTCGGTTTGAGAATGCGGGTCTATACCTCTAGAGCTCCCAAACTCATACCAGGGGTTTCCGGCTTTTTCTAAGATCCATTTATCTAAGGTTTTCTTCTCAGCTTCTGAGTTGTTAGCTTCCGGTAAGTAGCGGTAGCCCCAGTTTACTGCATACATGTCATATGGTCCCATCATACGAATGTAGCGAACACCTTTGTCTTCTGGCTGAGCTACGTAGTTAACGCGAGCATAATCCATAATAGAAGGGGTAAGGCCATATTTCTGAGTAAAAGAAGCTACACGTAGCGAGTCTGTAGGATAAGCCGAACTGGCTTTCATATTGTGTGGTAAGCCTATCGCGTGGCCCACTTCGTGAGCAATAACCATACGCATCATTTCGCCGATTTCTTCTTCAGGAGTTTCTAGTGTGCGGGCAGCAGGGTTTTGTGCTCCGGCTTCAATCATAAATCGGTTTCGGTAAGAACGCAGGTGGTTGTGATACCAAATCACATCAGACTCTAAAATCTCACCCGTTCGCGGATCAGAAACTGAAGGGCCAACAGCATTACGGGTAGTGCTGGCAACATATCTGATTACAGAGTATCTTACATCTTCTGGACTAAATTCAGGGTCCTCTTCTTTAGTTGGTGGGTCTTTAGCGATAATTGCATTTTTAAAACCGGCACCTTCAAAGGCTTTATTCCAATCTTCAATACCTTGTTTAAAGTATGGGCGCCATTTTAGAGGAGTTGCAGGGTCTAAATAATAAATAATTGGTTTAACAGGTTCTACGAGTTCGCCGCGTTTATACGCTTCCATGTCTTTAGGCTCTAATCTCCAACGGCGAAGTATTCGATAATCATCAGATTTTAAAGCTTCAGAATCATAATCGTATTTTTTAATAGTAAACCAACCAACACGTGGATCTGCTATGCGGGGTTGCATCTTGTCTTCAGGTAATAAAACCATTGACTGATTCATAAGAAAAGTAAGCGTGCTGGCCTGGTCTCTTTCTGGTGGTTCTTCGGCATCGTAGGTCATTACATGCTTGATCTCTACGTTTTGTGGGTACGCGTCAGCAGATTCTATATAGCTTCTGCTTCCGTCAAGTCTTTTAACCTTGTACTCTTTTCTTAAACGAGGAGATACCGCATTTATAGCTGCAATATCCTGAGTGAATAAATCAGTGGCATCTATCACAGCCGCTGTAGAATCTTTGCTAAAGGTCTTGATTTCTGCGCTGAAAAGAATAGGATGGAAGTTGTTAGCTTCTACAGACTTGTGAATAGGGCTTTCTTCATCGCTTTGATTTTCAAAACTGATTACTTTAACATCAATTTTATCACTGCGTCTCACCCAACGGACTACTTGTTCGTTGACTTTTGATCCTGCGTTTACATAGCCTCCACCATAGCCGGCAGGTACTTTGGCGATACGGCTTACTAGTAGCATATCTTTTCCTAAGAGCGAATCGGGAATTTCAAAATATAATTTATCGTTTATACGGTGTGTTGTAAAAAGACCAGGGTCCCTTTCTGCATCATCAGTTATGATTTCATGATAAGATTTAAACTTTGATTTTTTTAAGCTGCTTTTTTCAGAGTTTTGAGATAATGTGTTTTTTTGAGTTTTGCAGCCATATAAACTGAGTGAGGCTGCTAAGATTAGGGAAAATCGTTTTAGCATTTTAAAAATTTTAAGGCAGAATTTACTCATTAAAAACCAAAAAGGACCTCTTGAAGAAGTCCTTTTTGGTAATTAAGTGTTGATACGACTTCGTAATTTTAATAATAACTATCTAAACAAAAAACATAAGATTGTGCTACTTCTCTAAACTTGCGACTAAACTCTTTATCAAAATCTTCATTTAAATCAGAATCTATCGATTTAGAAATAAATTTATAGGACTGAATTAGTCTGGTTTTGAAAAGTTGAAGCTCTTCTTTGGATAGTTTTGTGCGTAAATTACAAGAGTAATTCTTATTTTTTACAGATAATTTTGATCCGGCTTCGAGAGTAAGAGTAACCTTCTGCTCATTTTTAAAAGTGATATTTAATGTATCACCAGCTTTTACTTCCGTAAGTTTTTGACGAGTTCCTAATATCAAATAGTTGGTGTCGTCAAGTGTTTGAAAGCCTAAGTGTAACTGTTTTTTAGGATCGAGATCTAGTTTGTTGGACTTAGAAGTTCTTGTTCGGTCAAAGTATAAGCCTTTGTGGCTACCATTAATTTGCTCAATGGTGATTATGGAATGACCGCCTAAAACGAATTGTCTGTTTTCTCCAGATTTTTGTTCCCTAATTAAATAGTTAGGAGAAAAAAGTAAGTTACGTTCTAAGTCTTTGTCTAGGTTGTTTGTGTTTTTAAAAAATTTAGATAAAATCATGTATTGAAATCAAGGCACAGGGGCAATTACTACAAAGTTAAATATCATAAAGATTCTCTTGAATGTCTAAAACAATCAATTTAAAAATCATTTTTAATAATAATGCAAAATGTATGCCCTTATAGTCAAGGTGAACATAAATTTTACATCTTTTGTAGGGGGTGTATTTTTAGCGAAACTATTAATTAGTAGAGTACATTAAAAAAAGCATTTGCAAAGATACAGAAGTAAAACGGCAAAATCATTTTAAGGTTTAAAAAGTTTTAGGTTTTTAACTAAAAAACCCTTACAATCACTAGGATTATAAGGGTTTAAGTACTCGGGACGGGACTTGAACCCGTACGAACTAATGTTCATTGGATTTTAAGTTTGAAAATCCATTCTCCAAATACCTTAAGCCCTTGCTTTTAAGTTAATTTTCATTTTTATTTATTCCTTTTTACTTCAAAACAGGTACGGTTACAGGTGTTGAAAAAACATCTTTTTTTAATAATTTTTCTACTAGTATATTGTAACTACCCGCCCCCTGATTACCTAACCAACTTAATGAGCTCACAGTCAGAGCAGGGCGATAGCTTGCGTTTATTTCTCGAGTATTTAAAAGTGAAAGATTCTTACACACCAGAAGAACAAAAGCAAATTGAAGCCGATTTTGAACGCAACTGGAAGGGTTAATTTAAATCGTCTGCAATGTCCCAGAAATCCAACTCATTAATAATTGTAAGTTCTTGACCTTTTTTTCTAAGATTTAAAGCTTTTTCTACTTTTCGACCATAGCAAGCAAAAGCCCAACAATCATTTGCATCTGCGCCTATAATCAAGTAATTTGTTTTAAGAACTACGTTTTTTTCAATTTTACCTCCTAGAGATTCAATACGATTTGAGACCTCTTTTTTGGTTCCTCTTTTAAAGTTACCAGACAATGTGAAATGAGTGCCATCAAAATTTATATCGGGGTCGTAAGCACAAAGCCCTTTAACTAAAACACTCTCAGTTTCTTCGTTAATTTTTTTCGTTAGGTCTGTATTATTAAGCTTTACGAATTCTTTGAAATATGCTTTCAGTAATATTTGTTCTTCATCATCAACAAGGCCATCCTTAAGAATTTTCAGTAAAACGGTTCTAAGTTCATCATAGGGATAGTAATTACTAAGATGCTGATTGTTATCAAGCCAAATCTCGAGCTGTTTAATCTCTTTTGTATTTATTTCACCATCTGCGAGTATGCCGTGGCAAACCCCTTGAAGGGTTTGTAGATCTGCGGTAAGGGCATCAAAGTAAACGTTGTCATCCTCGTATTTTTGACAAAGCCAAAACATATCTTGAACTGCTTCTTCCGGATTTTCATCACCACGTATAGCCATACGAATAGTGTGCATAAAATCTTTAAATGGTTCTTTTCTAATTAAATTTTGATGTTTCTCACACCATTTATCTAACTCTTGTAATTCCGCAGTATTTACTTTTTTGTCAATATTGATGCCTTGTAAGATTCCTTTTAAAGAATTCAAAGCTTTATCAGCCTCCATTTTGGCTGTATAAATACGATACGATTGATCTTCTTGCCCCATATATTTAGTTTTACCAGTTGTCTACAAATTTTAATTGATCTATAATTTCAGGGGCTTTTTCGTCTACGAGTTTTATCCAGCGTTTACGGTTTCCACTTTTCATATCTTCAAAGGTGTACTGACCATAACGCACGTCATTTACATAGAATTTGTTTAGGGTTATTCGATATTTATTTTCTTTGAATTGTACAATGGCATTAAAGTGCACTTCCATTGCACTACCCATTATTTTTTTAGTGAAGTAAGACTCTCCAGAGACACTGGAGTCTGTACTTGATATATCTGCATAACTCAGCAGATCCATTTGTTTTTTAAATTCTAAGATCCTATCAGGAACCGGTTTTGTCAAAGAATCAATGACAACTACTTCGTAGATATTAGTGTCAGGATTGAGCTTTATAGTTTGTGCTGTTCCGGAAAGTGCTATAAAAAATAGAATTATAAAGATTTTCCTCATACTATAGCTCTTTTAAAAGTTGATCAAGCTTATCACCTATTTTATTGAGCCGATTGATATTAAGGCCTTCAGTAACTCGAAGTATTTTTTGCTGATCTATTAATAGCTTTAAGACACCATCACTTAAACGTTCTAATGGTTGAGCAAGCCCTTCACTTAATTGTTGTATATCTTTTCTAATCAAAGCAGTGCTCTGATTTATTTCTGGTTTGGGATAGGGTTCCTGTTCTTCTTTAACTAAATCAGATTCATTTTTCAGCATTTCACCTTCTCCAGAAATCAACCATCCAGGATTTATTTCCTCATAAGTACGTAAAATAGTCTCTAGAATATCAGAGCCAACAGATCCGCTACTTCTAATCTGCTTACCGGTGTATCCTGAAGGCCTTCCTATACTGGCATCAAAAGCGTTTAGGCTTATGCCTTTATGCTGTCTAAATTGATCAATACGCTCGATAGTTTTGGCCATAATTAAAATAATTACGTAAAATAGTTTGTGGTTACGTAAAATAGTAGTTATGTTTGTAGTGTAAATAGAAACAAAACCCCGCACAAATATAAAGAACTATGTGTGTGCGAGCAATAGAAGCTTTGTATGATAACAGATGAAGAACGTAAAAAGCTCAAAAAAGTCTTCGGTCACAAGCATATTGTTAAGATCCGCGAGTACTTTATAGAGAAGAAAATCCACAACCGGGAGGAGGAACCTTACAGCCAAACTTTTATTTCAAGAATTTTTAACGGAAGAGACAGACACGATGTTGTCGAAAATGGCATTCTGGAAGCTGCTATTGACTACAAACAAAAAATCGATGCGAAGAAGAATGCTAAGCAAAAATTTCTCGCAGATGTCTAACCTGGATCAAAAAATAGCAAAACAGTTGGCGGCAGAATGCAGATTGAGATGTGTAGAAGTGATTCTGCTGCTGTTTTGCTTTGGTCTTCTGCTACTCGTAGCGGTCAACCAAATGACGCTATGCAAATAGTACCAAAAAATAAAGCCCGGCGTGGAGGCCGAGCTTGATCATAATACGTAACGCTTAAATTAAATATCATGAATGACAAAAGTACATTATTACAAGCACCCGCGCAACACCTAATTGCAGGTTTGGTACCGGGAAGTGAAGACATTGAATTTTACGGGATTCCCGAAACTAAAGAAGTAAGATGGCTGCAAAATGGGCAGGATCACGCATTTGAAGACCTTTCACCCCGGCATTATATGATGCTATTGAATGCGTATATGTGTGATGCTTCTGCCCGCAGGCTTCTGGAGCGTATAACAGACCGCAACGGCCGCCACGTAAAGTTAGATGTCACAAGGCAAGTAATGCTCTATACGTACTATTGTTACGGTGATTTAGACAATCAGCCGGATATTAAAAATGGCAAGCTGCAGCCGGCAGAGAATTACCGGCACGAGCGGGAGTGTATTTCGCTGCAGTTTGATTCTAAGGAGATCACGATAAACGGGATCCCATTAAAGAACCGGGAGATCCGGATGATCGATTCTTTTTCTCAGGAGGATAAAGATGAGATCGTAGCTATAGAACTGGGCATTAAGAGGCAGACGCTTAATAAGCATAAAAAAGAATTATTTGGAAAATCAGGAGTTTCTACAAAAATCGGACTTATGGTAAAAGTTTTTGAAGAACGCATATTAATAGGCCGCGCGATATGAATACGGAGCAGCCTATAGATGATCAAAGCCTTATGACGTTCCTACTGGAGTGTCCGGCATTTGAAAATGCACTGGAGGTAAGCGACAGGTATATTACTGCAACCTTTTCAGATCGAGAAGATACGCGATTTGAAAATTACTTTCTTGAGCTCAAAGAAACCAATCGAAAATACGATTTATCCGGCCATCAGATCCATTTCATTCGCCCGGGCAAAATCACATCAAGACATTTTTTAACCGTAACGCCAGAAAAGCGGAAGCTTTTTTCCTGGTTTAAAGATTTGCGTTTCACCCTTAGATAGTAACCCCAGTGAGCCAGCTTACCGCACATACAGTTCTGCCGCTATTTAAAGCCCTTCCCCTAGAGGAGCAACAGGCCTTTCTGCAAATAGTGAGTAAGCTGGATTCACACAAACCTAAAAAAGTAACCAAAAAGAAACCCTCAGTGTACGACTCGATGCCTGCGATTTTTCACCCCGATAACCGGGAGCAGTTGGTAAGCGAGATTATGCACGGAGGTTAACACCACTTTATTATGAAAGAATTACAAACCCGAAGATTTAACGAGCAGATTAAAGAGATACTTGGTGATGAATGTAAAATCAAGCCTATAATCGATGAAACCGGAATCCTTCATAGTGCCAAGGTTAATACTGAAGAAACGCTAGACGGCACTAAACTAAACGCGTTGATGGGAACAGCTGATGCGTGGAACTGCGAACTGGAGCTTGACAGATCAGGTGCAGGGATCCGCATCCAGTTTGAAAATAATGTAAATGCTGTTATGGCAAATTAAGAGACCCTAAAGCAGATTGCTTTAAACCCGCTCAAGGTTAAATAGAATGGATTTGAGATTTCTTAGTTGGAAGTACTGAGAGCGGGTTTTTTTAATGATCAAGTGGCGGAACTGGTAGACGCACCATAGATTAAATGGATTAGCGGAGGAATTAATCACGATCCGAGGACAGCGCCCGGTAAAACGCGGCGACGATGCTAATGCAGGTTCGAGTCCTGCCTTGATCACGACAGGTGCCTATACAAGATTAGGCTGACTGCCGGGGAATAGCGACCGGCAAAAATGGCGGGGGATGTGCCCCGCCGCATAGCGTGATAGCTCAATTGGTAGAGCGTCGGTCTCCAAAACCGAAGGTTTCAGGTTCGAGCCCTGATCGCGTTGCAAAAAAAAAATAGGCACAAGGTGCCCCGGGCTTTTATTGCCTAAACATAACGGACTGAATGTCTGTATTTTAGAAAATGCGGTTTTGCCGCACAGGGTAAGAACTGCCCAAACTGAACGAAGCTGGCAGAGCGCCGGACAGGGAATGTATTGACTAGAATTATGGGAAAATCTAAAGAAATATTAACCGGTGATCTGATGCGCACACTTATTAGTGCGTGCAAATCTGTTCTTCCGGAAGGATGGGGAATTACTATTCTCACCTATCAGCACAACAAGCCCGGCATCGCGAATTATATAAGCGATTCTGAGCGGGCAGATATGATCAAGATGTTGCGCGAGACTGCAGATCGTCTCGAGAACAAACAAGATTTCCCAAGCGTAGAACAAAACTGACATGGAAACACTAACAGTTAAAGATGTGCTTCAGGAATATCTAGGGGATCCGTTCCCCAAGGTGTTCGATATGACTGCAGCAGACTATTTCAAAAACTTCGGTTGTTATCCTGGTACCCGGATTGAAAATGTGAACCTCAGGCATACATACAAGATGGCTATATTTTTTGACGAGGATCACTTCAACATTGTAGAAGCTTTTCGATCCCGTTTGACCTCGAGCTTTAAGTGCAAAGCCTGTGGCTGCACAGATGAAGACTGCAGTAAGTGCATAGAAAAAAATGGAGAAGCCTGTCATTGGGTTAAAGAAGATCTGTGCAGCGCTTGTGAGGTTGGAATTAAAAAAGAGAGTGATGCCGGTAGCTAAAGAAACAGACAAGTATTTCGCATTGACTGAAATAACCAAGGCGCACGAAAAGAGCGGCGGTCATACCGGTATTTTATTCAACGACCTGGCCACTAAAACTCAGGTTCCTATAGAGGATCTAAAGGAAGCGATACGCGAGCTCTGCCGCGAAAAGAAAATAACCTGGTACGATAACGTACACGGGAAAGCATTTAAACTGAAGAAGTAATGGAAAAGGGTAACAAGATTCCTGAGAATTGGAAAGCAATAGAAGATGCTGAGAAATTATGCCGGGAACGCACTGGTGATCCTGAAGCAGGATTTAATGCCGGTGTTTTTTGGCTCGGCAGTAAAGATGGTAGGCATTTAATGATTCCTATTAAATACCGAAGTAAACGCGGAAAAAATGGCAAAGAGGTATTTACAAAGTCCTATAAGGAGCTAAATATATATGCAAACTTCTGTCCCTTCACCGGCAAGCCTTTGTATGAAAATTCAGAAGAAATAATAAAAGGATAGTTATGAGTAAAGCACAATCGCAACCCACAGCATTAGGACATCTGATTAATAACCGGATGGGGCTTAAGCATCTTGCGCAGCCTCAGGAGTCGAAGTCACCGGCCCCGATAGCTATCGGGGCAGAACCGGAAGCAAATAGATTTGTTTATCCCATTCTCACCAGTAAAGGAAAAGAGAATGATTTTGCCGTTACCATCAGGAACTACAATCGCTTTGTAAAGGATTACAATCATAAGGTTGCTCTGGAGAATGCAAAAGTGCGGAAGTTCAACAAAGAGGTGATCCGGTACCGGAAGCAGGCAACAGTAACCACAGAGCAACGCGTAAAAGAAGCGATCTGGAAAGAAGAGCATTCGCATCTGGATCCTGAAGCTTATAATACTGCAGTTGCGAAATACAATAAAGAGAATGGTCCACAGCTGCGTCAGAAGAATGTAAAGCAGCCGGTTAAAAAGGATAGCGAGAAGTTTTTTATCGCGATCCTCCACCAGTTTAACATGCAGCTTTTCAAACGGCAAAGCTTACGCAAGCAGCTGGGCATTGCACACCTGGCCGAAATACCTAAAGCCGAGATTTATCCTAATAAGATTGTAGAGCTCGAGCGTGATGGGTACAAAGTACTACCTGTCTCAGTTGAGACTGTAAGGCATCATCGCGAACGTTTAGAAGAAGCGGGGGTGCTTAGTCATTACGAATTTAGAGGCGATCACAGAGCCGTTAAAGTGCGTATAAACCCCCAAATTCTAAGCATTACAGACAACGGAATACAAAAAAAGACCGTTTCTGAAAATCAGCAGCTTACGGAGAGTCAAACAAAGAAAGTTCCGCATAATAATGTATCTAGTAGAGGTCATGTAGTTAATAAGAATAAGATAAGGGATAAAGGAGTTTCCGCTAGCGCGCAAACCACTATTATTCCTGCGGAAGGCTATAGTGGTGTTTCTGCTACCGCAGAAACCACGCAGTTTGCTGCGCAAGGCTCTACAAGGTCACCCATAAAGCAGGATGCGAAAAATTTTGATACCGGCAAAAAAAGTGGCGCGGCCACAGTGAAAAAAAATTCACCAGGCGCTGCGCCTGAAAAAAAATTTTTGCACCCGCCCGCAGAAAATTCAACAGCAGTTGTTGAATTTTCAAGAAAATCAGGGGGCGATTCAACAGCAGTTGTTGAAAATGAAAAACCGGTCGATAAGAATCCGCAGAGTGCGGTCCTTACCAATTCGCTGATAGATCCCGCCTATTTTGTCAAAGCCCTGTCATCTGGGAAGTACATAAAATACAGGCATCTGGAGCCAAAAGTATTTCAGCAGGAAGCCTATTACGGCGCGATGCATCCCGATGATTTTGTAGAGCTGGCCATTCAGGATCTGTTTAAATTCTCGAGTTCGATTTTTGAAAAACTCGACGAAGTGCATCCGGGCAGCTGGATGAATGCCTACAAGCTGTGGATTGCCGATAAATTCAAGTCTTTTAACGGGCATCGTCTCAACAAGCCTAACATTTTTGAACGTTGGGGTAAATGCCTCGAGGTCCTGAAGGAGGTAAAAGCTTATGCAAAAAATCATCCGGAGTGGTACCCGCATTTCCCCAGTCTCTACTTTGATCCGGCACGTACGCAAAGTGAGCATAACAGTTTTGAGTTTGCCTATAGAAATTTCCGTCTGGAAGATGAGCGTGTAGATACCTACAAGCGCCGAAAGATCAACGCGAATAAATCTCTTCGCCATAAAACCGATGTCAAAAAAGCTCAAGAGAAAATACGGCTTTGGCTACGAGGCAAGCTGGATCTGCAGGATGTATATGATTTTGCCCAGCATAATCTGGACCGCAAAGTAAATGAGAAAATAAACGACCTCATTCAACGGGAGTGGGATCAACAATTTGAAAATTAATACGTAACGCTAAATATTTTAATCATGAAACTCAAAAAAGTAGAAAACGTAAAAAGCACTCGCCAGGGTGTGAGCTGCATTAACATTGCAAAAAAAGGATCATTTCATTTCAGCTCCAAAGCTTGTGAAGAACACAATCTCATCGATAAAAAGGTTGAATTTTTTCAGGATGAAGAATCCCCGGAGTCCTGGTATTTTAGTTTTTCAGATGCTACAGAAGCATTGCATATCAAATTGCATTCTGATAAGAAATCAGCTCATTTCTCATCTAGTTATTTGGCTAAGAAAATCCGTCCACTTCTTAATTATGATGACAGTATGGGATCATTACGCGCTTTAATTGGAAAGCCGTTTGAAGAAGAGGGTCAAATCTATTTTCCGCTTCTAATGAGAAAATCAGATCGAAAAATATAGTATGCCAAAAATTCAAAAAGTATTCACGCTAGAGGTAACTCCAGAGCGATTTCTGGAAGCCTGCAGTGATCAGGAACTGATAGAGCTTGATATGCTCATTCAGCAACCTAAATATCAAAAGCGAGTAGTGAAGCTTTTGAGTCAAAAAGAAGAATAACGTAACGCTAAAATTATGAACGAACCAAAATTTAAAAAGGGAGACCAGGTTGTAATGCACAGTTGCATAGAGGCTAATAATCCAAAAAACTATGGTAGAATATTTACTTGTTCCGCAGATAGTAAAAAACAATTAGGGAATGAGGTTGTTTTTCTCGAGTTATATTCAGGTTATTTTTCTGTAAAACATCTGGCTCGTGTAAAACCAGAGATTGAAAATGAGAGAGGCGTCTTCGAACTTCAGAACCTTGAAGTTAAAACGGATAAAGTTTCTCTTGTGATTTCAGAGCTATCCAGGCGTGGTATAATGTTTATTCAAACCAAATCTGAGGACGAAGGCTATCAGATGATTTATTTCAAAGCGCCTCACGAAGTCTTTATATACATATCCTACGAAATTTTATGACCGAAATGAAACCTATAAAACGATGCCGGTGCGGCTTGGCCAATTCGTCTACCTGCAAGAACTGCAGTAAAGTACGAATGATGCTGATGCTGAAGAACGGCAACGACGAACTGAAATTTAAATCACCTTCTTCAGATAAATTATTCAATCCGGTGTGGTATAGCTATCTCAAATTCAATCGCTACGATGAGGAGCGCATAGCAGCTAAGATGGTAGAACGCGTCCAGATGAATTCTAAATATGCGGGTAAGATACAGCAGCTGCAGTTCTACCGCAATGGTGACCGTAGCCAACCTTTTAAAATCGTCAGATTATGAACAAAATCGTGCTCAATAAGCTAAAGCCAGATGATCTCAGCACGCTCAATGAAGCCTGTGTATTGTACGATCAATACTTAGATTTCTTTGCTCAGGCAGAACCGGGACCGGCAATACTTATTTATAAGTCCATTGCTTTGGAGCTTGCCTATACTTTGGCCGGTAGACTAAAAGTACGCCGGGTTCCGGCAACGAGTCTGCTAAATCTGGAGGTACACAGTGCATTCATTTTGCAAAATGCATTGATGCATTATAACGGCAAAGTAGAACACTCTTTAGAACGTGCCCGGGCTTATCGCTTATTAGAGCGCGTTAATCAACTGTTACCGGTAACGGTAGCGCAACCGTAACGCTAAAATTATAAAATGATAGTCAATTCTTATTTCTGGAGTATAAAAGTTTACACTTCACAATTCAGCCATAAGCTTGTTGAAAGATTCTATTGGGGGGATTACACATTAGAGCAGTTTAGCCGCTGGAAATGGTATTTTAAATACAGAGCAGCATTACTACAGATAAAATATCCCAGATATTACATCCGCACTGCCTGGGGACCAGAACCAGCAACAAGATCAAAGAATACAATATTAAAAGCTCGCATCAGAGCTAAAAAGGCTAAAATAACTCAGTACAGTAAAAAGCTGAAAATGGCCAAAGATGAATGGAATGAGCTTTTTCCAATATCTGAGAATGAACTTTATATCAAAGCAAATCAAAAAATTGAGAGATTGAAAAGGGAGCTTAATGAAATGCAAATCGAAATTCAATCAAATTCACTAACCAAAAATTGAAACTAATGGCAATCAATCTATACAATACTCAGATCGAGGAGCTCTACATCCATCAGGTAGGCAATAAGTGCAGAGGGGAAGGCATTTTCTGGAATGATCATCCTACGTATCTAAGCGATGAGATCACGCCCCTCGTAAAAGAATTCTTTTTTAAGCTATTTCGGGAGAAAGAAGAAACCCTGTTTCAATTTGTACACGAAGTAGATCTGGAGTATCACGACTTGTACCCAGGTATAAAAAAATGTTTTGACGCGCAAGTGCCTCTAAGTCAGTTGGCGTTGAAGGTCTGCAAGCATATGTATGATCAGAGTAATCATCCACACGTGAAGCCGGGCGAAGTGTATATCGCCAGGCTTAGTAGTGTGATCCTGGATAACACAAAGTACAATGCGATCGGAATTTTCAAATCAGAGCTGAAGCACGACTTTCTTCAGTTTAAAAAAAAGGAAAGCCAGATGGAGATGCTGCTGCAGCAGGGGATCAGTCTCAGCAAGCTAGACAAAGGCGCCATCATTATAGACCTGGACGGGGACGAAGGCTACCGCATATTGAATATAGATACAAACCGGTACGACACAAAGTACTGGACCGAAAAGGTACTAGGTGTAGATGTGATCCTCAATGACAACCTGTATACCAAAAAATACCTGAAGTTCTTTCAGGATTTTGCTAAAGAGGTGATCAGACCTGCAGGGGATAAGCGCGACGAGCTGCTGTTTATGAATAAGGCCATCCATCATTTTGGCACCCACGACACCTATGACCAGGACGAGTTTCTTACCGAGGTTCTGGAGGATCCGGGAATGCAGGCCGAGTTTGATCATTATAAAGTGGAGCAGGGCCCCAAGTATGGTATAGAAGATTTGAGCAGCTTCGCTATTGTAAACGAGGCGATTAAACCTGCGGTACGCAATTTTAAGAGCCTGATTGAGTTAGATACAAACGTGGCCATTAAAATGGATTTTGTCAATGCTGAAAGCTTTGAAAAGTTCGTTGAAAAAGGTTGGGATGAAGAACGCCAGATGTATTACTACCTGGTTTATTTTAATAAAGAAAAGAAATAGGTATGTATACGGTGAAGGAAATATGCCAGGCTTTGCTACACTGCAAAAACCTTATTGAGTTTTGCACTGTAATGAATATTGTCAATTACCTCTGCAGGTCAGGTGATTTTAATGAGGAACAGAAATATGCGATTGAAGCTGCATCGATCGTAAAACGCAGGACTTTTAATTTTAGAAGATGAGTTATAAACAATTTTAAGCGATTTTTATTTGATATCTAATTTATCCAAATTAGACATGTACAAATACTTTTGTGTTACATTTGTACCACACTTGTAACAATTGTGTAACAAAAAAATAGAAAACCCGCCTTACGACGGGTTTGGTTTCTAATCTTCTGGAGCCTTTTTATTAGACTCCTTAATTATTAGAAAAATCAAAAGCAAGTATACCGCTTCCATTTTTGTAAGGAATTTGTGAGGCACTAAACAAGACCGAGATCCGACAATCTCGGTTTTTTTTTGTTTTATACTCCAGATTCTCAAAGAGCTGAACTGCATAGCACCTATGATTCGCAGTACTTATGTAAAGTTAGTTTGTTTAAAAGTTGCTTAATGAGTGGTGCTACTAACTTATTCAACATTGTTATCAACATTGCTATTTTTAAATGGTCAAAAGTTGTCACTATGTAGTGCTCAACTGATTGATAGTCAATATTTAATGCTTTTTGAAAATCCAAAAAGTTTATAGAAAATTAATTTGAAATTATTTTTTAATCTTAGCACAAATAATTGATTCATTGATTATTAGGTGTTTACGTGTATTAATAAGAAGAGAATAACCAACGTTTATAACTTTAAAAAATGTTGATTAAATATCTAAAAAATATAATAGTGTTTGGTTCTTTTAAATATTACATACCTCATTTAAAATGTATACTAACCACTTTTTTTTCATTGGATTTTAAGATATATTTACGAATCCCAAATCGTAACTATGTCTATAAATCTCGCTGCTAAAGCTACCCAAACCCCTTTTATTTGTGGCCTCTACTACTCAAAAGGGGATAAGTCGTATGCTGCAGTAGGATCTAAAGGATTTACAGACACTATTCTGCTGGAGGAAGCCTATCAGGATGTATATGCGAGTTTGAGTGCAATACGCTTTTCTCAAAAAAGCACACCCTCCAGATCCGGAGACAGCTTTGCACAACAGCTGCAGTTTCAGTTTCCCAATGGCGATAAAGAAATGGCCGCGCGTATTACAGAAATCAAGCGCGCTAAGTATATGATTCTAAAACTCACCAATAATGAGTTTATGATCATCGGTCGCAATGATCTGGAGCAAAATACGAGACCAACCATCACTTCAGAAAATAACACCCGTACTACGCAAATCACATTTGAAGCCCAAAGCATTTTCCCTGCAGGGAGATTCAACGACGTTTCCGGAAAACTTTTGCCGGCATTAATCCCTTTATCCCTATTGTAAAAATTAATGGCGCGCACGCTGGTACCGGTCACGATAAAACCCCACTTAATACCCTTTCTGTATCAGCATTTTAAAGGCGAGACGGCACGCATCAATAACAAGCGCGTAAAGAGCTTCATCATAGATATGCGTACGCCTTTTGGTAAGATGATTCGGTTTTTAGCCAAAAAAAAGCCATCAAAAAAGGGGTGTGACACAACTTACAGTATTTTTTTTAGCCTGGAAGAATTTCCGCGCGGTCGCCAATATTTTGGGCAATTCTACAAATTTGAAAGCGGTGAAAATTCATTTTTGCATTTTGACCAGGAGGCAATCGAATTCATAAATGCCGAACTCGAAGATTCTTTAATCTCCAGTATGATGTTTTTTCTGCTCGGTTGGCATCAGAAGGATGGCGATCAAGGCCTAAGTAAGGGAATACAGCAGTTTTGCGTGAAGTATGACCTCTTTGAGCACGGCTATGATGTAGCAGCTGTACGCCGCCGGTTCTACCGTTGGTTAGAAAAAACAGACAATCTTTTCCCAGCAGGTTAAACACCTGTCACAGCGTAAGCTGCGTGCTACATATACTTTTAGGCTTATTATTAAAGTAATTGAGCCCCAATGAGCGAATTTCAACAAGACGGAACCCTAGGTATAGAAGACAAACAAGATCACCCGCAGCGCGTGAAAGATCTAACCGGTACAGAATCTAAATTCTACTATTCAGCTGAAGAGCTCGACAAGATGCGCCGCGCCACCGAAGAGCTATTTAAAACTAAGGCATCAAAAGAGGATATCGTATCAGCTGCAAACGGCTTTATCCTTTTTGCAAACGAAACAGCTGCCAACACCTTTTTTACCAACAATCCACCGGCAGAGGATGTATTGTTTAAATACACAGATGCTGCAGCTTCAAAAGCAGATTATTACCGTCGAGCGAGTGATAATACTACGCAGGTGTTGAAGGAGCGCAGTTTGACGGAAGAAGATATTTCACAGACGGGACCTATTGAGAATGGAGCTAATGTAACAACTGAGGGGCAACTTTACGATGAAAAGATAGCGGCACAATTGTACGCTGATCAAAAGTTATCAGAGGCACCGGATGCGGTAAAACAAGATCTTGACATTCAAAGTACCGATAAGTTTCCGCTTTGTATTTACGACAAGACTACCGGATGGATATACCAAGCCTTTGATGAAGAGGGTAAGATGCTTGTTGGTGAGGGCGAAAGTAATGGAGTCAAATTCCAAATTTACCTTACTGACCAATGGAAAATTATAATTGTCTACGGTCAGTCTTTCACCCGAGGTGCCTCAGACACTTCGATTTCTAAAGCCGTACTTGACAGATTGTACACCTTTGCTGGCGGTGTTGTTACTAATGAATATGCCGACGATGTGTTTGGTTACGGTAGCAGAGTGGCGCATATTGAGGGGATCAATCCCAATTTTGATACCGAAACGCCTTGCTATGGAGTTGCTAGTTCTGCGTTGAAGCGTATTCAAGATTCAGGGCAAGAATTAGGGGAGCTTGACTTTATTACTTTTGCTCCCGGACAATCAGGTATATCTATTGATGCTCTCGACAAGGGTACCTCTCACTACACAAATCTTATAGAGGGCATTCAGAAGGCTTACGATCTTGCTCAAGCTGCCGGAAAGTCTATCAGTGTATTGCCGGTAATTTGGATTCATGGCCAATCTGATGCTGATTTCACCGTTACCGACTACGTTTTGAAGTTGAAAACCTTGCGAGATGATCTCAATGTCGATCTGAAGACAATAATCAAAGATCACCCAGACTTAGATTGGATCATTCAGCAAACAGATATACCACGAAAGCACAATGCTGGACCTGTACTTGCAGCTTATGAGTTAGCAGCTGAGGAAAACAACGGTTTTCATCTTGCAGACGTCGAATATCATTTGCCTCACAACCCCGAGGATCCTATTCATATGGTATCTGAAAGTTACTTGAAGCTAGGGGCGAAAATGGGGTATGTTATGGCTCGGGTGGCATTTGAAAAATACAACTGGAAAGGAATATACCCGTACGATGTAAGTATTCAAGGCAGAATCATCAGATTCAAATTGAATCGCCCGGACTCACGATTCAAATTCCTTTTCGATGAAGTAACAGTCAACAATCCCGGGGCTTATGGTTTTCGTCTGACTTCAGATGGTAGTACTTCTCTAACTTCAATTGCATCCATTGATATTGTCAATGATGATACAATAGTAGTCGTTTCAGGTGTAGACCTTGCTCCATTGGCTGCAACTGCCTTAGAACTACGTTATGCACTTCGTGTAGGTTCCACTGGTGACAATCCGGGACCTACTACAGGTAGCCGTGGAAACCTGAGAGACAATCAAGGAGATGTCGTAAAGTTCAAAGACCCAAATCTTGGAGAATATCCGCTCCACAATTGGTGCCCTTCATTCAAAATTTCACTTAATCAATATCTGTAAAACAATGGGAATAGCAATAGGAACAACAATAGCAAATGCAAGTGATCAAGGGCTTGGTAATATTTTTCTAAACAAGCAATACATCAGTCGTGGTGGAATAACTGATGCTGATACAATTGCAGCGTTAGAAACTTTTGAAGCTGCATTGAGGTCAAAAGGCTTAATCAATAGATTGTCTAAGATCTTTTTGCAAACAGGAAAAGCGAGCAGTGATGCAATTGATTTTCTGAACCCTGCTAACACTGATTTTGTATACGAAAATGACGAAGCCACCGATCATACGAAAGCTTTAGGTTATACATCTTCATCATCTGAAGGGAAGTATGTGAGTAATAGTGGAAGTACTATTCCGCTTCCAGTTGATACAATGCATTTTCACGCCTACAATACGACTCCCGATACTGAAGCTTCACCGGCTCAACGATTGATTAGAGTTGCAATTGGAAATGATTTTCTTGTTGAATTAATAAGAAACCAAAGCGGAAGAACTTTAGGTGTTATTGGATTATACACTTCAGACACAGAGGGTCTTGTTCGCGCAGATGTGGGGTATGACACTACTAAGACTGGGCTACTATCTGTAGTAAGACAAACAACTTCAGTCAAGTTGTATGATGGGGGTGTTGAGATTGGTTCAAAATCAGTAACGCCTTTTACAGGCAATGCTCCGGCTGCTTCAAAAATTGATATTTTGAATTCATTTGACAGCAACATTCCAAATATTTCAATGCGTGCTTTTGCTTGGGGAAGTGGCGAATGGACTCCGCAAAATGAAGAAGATTTTAAGGATGCATTGAACGCTCTGAATAATGCATTATCCGTTTAATTATGAATTTCCTATCACAAAATTGGGAGGCTATAGCTGCAGTACTTGGAACCCTAATCACCGGGGTCGTCTCCTTTTTTGGTGGGCGAAAATCTAAGAAGATCAGCGAGCAGGACCAGCAGGCCAGTGCGCTTCAGAATATGCAAGCAGCTTATGACACCTGGACAGGCCAAAGCAACAAACAAATAGATCGATTGATCAGTGAAATAGATGCAATGAAGCAAGAAAACCGCGATCAGCGCATAGCACTTACAGCGCTCCAGAAGGACAACTCAAAATTGCATATCGAAATATCAAAGTTGATGACCAAGAATAATGAGCTTAATATGATGGTCATGAAGCTCCAGCGGGAGAATGAAAAACTTAAAACCACCAAGTAGCATGAAAGTAGCAGAAATCACCTTCGGGTATAAATTAAAAGCAGACGTTCTTAAATGCGATCCTCAGGCATTTGTAGATAAGGTTATAGAGATCAGCCGGTGCCTGTATATCAATCCGCATTGGTTGATGGTGGTGATGGAGCTCGAGACTGCCGGAACCTTTGATCCTGCAATAACCAATTCTTTAGGATATACGGGTTTGATTCAATTTGGTACAGCTGCAGCTGCAGATTTGAGTATTACCACTGCGCAATTGCGCAAGATGAATGCTCTGGAGCAGTTGGACTATGTGTATCGCTATTTGAAACCCTACACCCGCAGAATGCAAAAGCTTGCAGATGTATATCTGGCCGTGTTTTTTCCCAGGGCAATCGGCCGCCACGACGGTTGGGTGTTACAAACCGCACGACTATCACCGGAGCGCATCGCAAAGTGGAATCCCGGCTTTGATGTAGACAAGAATAAGCAGATACAAATCTGGGAAATCAAACAAAAAGTAATCGCCCGCGTGCGAAAAGATCAACTTAAAAACATAGCCTGATGAACACAAACCAAACCCTTCATGAAAAGTTAAGCGAGCAGGATCCCGATTTTGTAAGTCAGGTGCAAAGTATCAAAAAAAGCACAGAGCTCTACGCGATGAAAAAGCGCGAAGTAGATCCAGATCGGCGTGAGCTCATCCAAGCGCGGATTGATAATATGTATAGAAAGCAATTCTAATGAAAAAAGCAGCCCTACTCTTACTTAGACTTTGTGTATTAGCACTATTGCTAACAGCTGTTGTTTGCGCCACCGAAAGCTGCAGTAGCAAAAAGAAAGCGACTGAGCGTTACCGGAATACGACCGAGTTTGACAAGAGCGAAAGCTCCAGTGCAAAAATTGAGAACGATAAGGCCAAAGATTGCACTGCAGTAAGCAAAACAGAAACCGACTGGTCTGCAATCAATGAAAATATTCAGTTTGAATTGATAGATCCTGATCAGGAAGGTTATGCAAATCTCTCTCCAGATGGAAAAGGTGGTTTTAATTTCACAGGAAAGAATGTAAAAGCATCCTCCGGAAAAAGCCAGGAACAGAAAAAAGAAACGAGAAATGATTCGGTTGCAAAAAAAGAGACTGATAACAGCAGTGAAGAGTTAGAAACTTCTTCGACAGAAAGTGGACAAACACTAGACAGCGGCCGGACAAGTAATAGCGAAGCTACACGCTGGCCGTTTTGGTTTCTTTTGGTTCCAGTAGTTCTTGGAGCTCTTATTTATTTTCGGGGCTGGAAGTTTTGGAAATAATCAATCCCGATACTTCTCCCAGATCCATCCCTTCTCCGGCATTTCGTATTCTCTAATCTCCATAATTTTTGAATAGCGAAAATCTCCCGGGTATTTGTAAGCTAGCGAGCAGGTCCTGAACTGCCAAATCAATTTAAAATTTGCAAGTTTTACCGGCTTAGCCATTCCCCTGCTTTCGATAGCAAAATCAAAGCGCACTTTCCCAATAGTCTTAAGGACTTCGGTTATAGCCTTTTCGTCTGTATTTACAAATCGATACTTGAACATACTGCAAAATTAGCGTTTCTGCTAACTCCCAAAAACCGTGTCACAACGGTTTTTTTTGTTTGTGACCATCTTCGGGCTATGAAAAACACATTACTAGATGAGTTGGTACGTGGTGAGTGGCTGATGAGCGCTCACAACTTATTCTCGTACCGGCATTTTTGGGACAAGTCGTACCAGGCACCGCAAACAGGTATGACATTAAAAGAAGCTGCAGCAGAGCGTGAAGCAAAAATGTTGTCAGTTTATAACGACGAGATGAAGCCGATACGGCCAAACAGTATTGACGAAATACCGGAGGGCAGTGTTGCTGTGATTCATATGGTAGGACCTATGATTCGCTACGGCAGTTGGTATGCCTGGGGAGCAGATGAGTTGGTTTACCAATTGGATTGGGCCAATAACATCAAGAACATTAAGGCCATCATCGTAGTTATTGACGGTCCCGGCGGTAGTGTATCTGCTATTTCTCCTTTCATCGATTTTGCGCTCAGGAAGCTCAAGCCGGTTGTGGCGATAATGGACAACTCCTTAAGTCTTCATCGCTGGATCCCCGATGCAATCGCAGATTACCAGATAGCAGGTAATACCATAAGCGCACGTTTTGGAAGCGTTGGTGTCGTTTCCTCCTGGTTAGATGTGCGCAAGTACTGGGAAGACATGGGCATTTTTGAAAAAGAAGTCTATCCGGATGAGAGTACCCACAAGAACGAGATCTGGAGAAAGCTCAAGGAAGACGAAGAAGCCGGGATGCAAATGCTTCGCGACCAGCTGAAGCCTATAGCACAAAAATTTCAAGCTGCGGTAAAAGCCGCACACCCCAATCTAATTGAAGAAGAAGGCGTATTGACCGGTCGAACCTTTTCGGCCGAAGATGCGCTGCGTGTGAATATGATAGACGCCATCGGAACTATGGACGATGCGTTTCAGAAAGCCACACTGCTTGCAGATCTGCAAGCTGCAGGAGTATAATTTTTAAACCCAAATAATAATTGAAGTATGAAACAAATTGTAATGAAAGTCCTGGCACTGCTGGCAATCTCAAAGATTCCTATTGCTGAAGGAAAAACTTCTTTCTCTGCAGAGCAGGTAGAAGATTTAAACAAACGTCTTGGCGAAAAGGATGCAAAGCGTGTGATCGCTGCGTTAGACAAATTCGCCGATGATATCGTGAAAGATCAAGAAAAAGAAGGTGGTGAAAATGCTGAAGATGCTGCAGCACGTGCGGAACTTCAAAAGTTATTAGATGAGCATGAGCTTACTGAAGACGAGGCTAAGAAAATAGCTAAAGATGGTAGTGCAGATCCTTCACTTAAGGATATGATTTCTGCAGTAAATAAATTGGTTACAAACCAAGACGAGCTCATTCAAAAATTAATGAAGGAACCCGAGCCCGATAACCCGGTAGCGAAGGGGACTATAAAACGAGAGGATAACTTGGAACACTCAGCAACACACTTTTTAGGTCGCAATCGCGAGATTGATGCTTACACAGATCGCCCCTGGAACCAGAGGGCTGCAGGTTTAATTGATAAACCAACAGACTGGGCTGCAGATGGCGGTAGTGCCGCTTTTGAAAAGCTAAAGTCTGACATGTACAATCATTACACAGAGGTTAATGATCGTATTAAGTCGCTACACCGCGATATGCTTAAGCTCCCCGCGTATTTTAAATTACGATCTAATGTTTCAGATCGTGTGGCAGACGGTAACATTGTGACTGCAGAGATCACCCAGTCTCGTAAAGCCGGTTGGTTACCAAAGAACAAGCAATTGATTCAGCCTGAAGAAGGTAAAGTATTCCCGGTACATATTGACATCGAATGGCAAGGAATTGATCTTCAGGAATACGAAACTTCTTGGTTAAATGCCTGGAGCAAGCCCGGTTCTTCACCCTACAAAATGTCATTTGTAGAATTCTTGATTGTTGAACTGGATAAAAAGGCCCGTGTTGAGGACCGTAAAGTAGCCATTGCCGGTATTTATTCTGCACCTGCAAAAGGTAAAGAAACTAAGGCGGGTGATGCTATAAACCGTGGAGACGGATTGCTTGTACACTTGTTTAGGGCTTTCCATTATGAGAAGAAATACAAACGTGCAAACATTGGTATTCCAAATCCTCAAAACATTTTGGATCACGTAAAGGCTTTGATCGAATCAAACCTACCTGAAGAAGTACGTAATCAAAGTGGTATTGTAATCAACACACACCCTGACACCATCAGATGGTATGCTCTGCGAAAACGAGCTGTACACGGTATGGAAACTGATTGGACCAAGGATGGCGAAAAAACAATTTTGAACTATCCAAATATTCGTTTTGAGCCAATTTACGACCAGCCTAACCCATTGTATATGTTTATAACTTTTGATGACAATGTGGAGTTGATGGAGAACCTTCCTAAGGAAAAATCCATTTACAGAATGGATACACTGAAGCGTGACATCTTTGTGTATGCCGATTACAAATGGGGAGCACGATTCCTTCATATTGGGACAAAGGTCAAAGCCGGTGATCCAGACGCCTTCAAAGTACAAACAGTTTGGGATAATGGTCTACCTATGTTCCCAGACAACTGGACCGTACCGGTATTTGACGATACAACCGGTGAACTTACAATCCCCTACAGCAATGTAAAAGTAGATTCTGCCTGGGCTACAGATATTACAGATATCAAGAATACGTATGCAGGACAGATTGTTAAGATCAAAGGGAATACTGCACTGGCAGCTGTTAAGAATGTAACCAGTGCGGGTAATATGACCTTAACCGGAAACTTTAACCTGCAGTCTGGTGGTACACTTACACTGTATGTGAATAGTGACCTGACCCTTACTGAAGTTTCCAGAACTACAGAGCCTGAAATCATTCCAGAAGTAGTTCCGGTAAACTTTGACGGTGATAGCATCAACGCTCAGGAGTCTAATGAGTTTAACTACACAGGTGATAGTAATCAAACCTTAGCAGCTATTGAAGGTGGTGTTGATGGTCAGGAAATTACCATCAAAGGTAACGCGACAGCTAATGCAACCTTAACGGTGAGCAATATCGCTGCACCTGCAGAAGGTGAGAGCGCAGTAAGCGTTAAATCTGATGCAGCGCTTGCCGTAGCAGCAGACTACATCACGCTCGTGCGCATTAACGGAGTATTCACCGAGGTTAAGCGAAATATTGAAGCATAATCTTATAGGCGGTCTGCTCCTGCAGGCTGCCTTTTAAAAATTTTACACAATGAGTGGATTAAAATTTTCATTACGAAAGCCGGTTAAACAAAATGCTGGTGCTGTTACTGCTAAAAAGCCCGATATTTTTTTAGTAGATACTCAAGATATTTTAACGCTTCCTGCTAGAAATAGCAAAGGGGTGTTGATGGTTGGAAATATCGTTTTAAAAAGCGGTGCTAAAATGATTGAGCTCTATTTAACGCCAAGTACTCAGGTACCTTCTTACGAAAGTGATGGTCCTGAAGACAGCGAGAGCTTTACGCATAAAGTAGAAGGGATGCACCCAGGAAATCAACTGGAGGCTAAAGAGTTTTTTCAAAACAACTTAGGCCGTGGTTTCCTTGCGATTTGGAGCGGTTGTAATAATGCTACCGGTAAGGAAGTGTATGGGACGCCTTGTGCACCTTTAAAAATGAAGGGTTCATTTATCGCAGATAACGAAAAAACAGGCTTCACGTTTACATTTGAAAGTATTCAGAAAACAAGCGATGTGCCTGCAACGTATGAAGGGGCGATCACCTTAGAAGCTCCTTACGTAGCTGCAGACTTTGATCTTGATATCACTGATGCTAACGGCGAAATTTATCAATTACCATCATCTGCAGCTGCAGATGCTATTGATGTGGCATCCACAGACAAAGAGCACGGTGATATCGTGACCTTAGTAGGTGGCGGCGGTGCAAGTCCGGCTACGTTAAGCAACGGTGTAGCAACTGCCGGTACCGTACAGCTGGTGCAAGGAGTAGACTGGACCGCCCTTGCAGATGCAACTTTAGACTTACAAGTATTTGACGATGGTACCACACTCTTTTTTAGAGAGGTGGCCAGAAGATAATTTCTTTTTTTTGGTTGGTTAGTTAGAAAACCACGCTCTGTAATGGAGCGTGGTTTTTGTTTGTCACAACCTTTTGCAAGTGCAATTTGTTATTTGCTGTAGAATTCAAATAACACCGGTATTATGACAACAAAAAAAGATGCAATCAAGCTGCTTCAGAAAGAGACGAAGCGTGGTTTGAGATTTAACGAATTATTGCCACTTCTTGGCGGTATGAAAGCCCCACAGCAGCACCGATATTACAACCGTGCAGGCTTTTCGGCTACAAACTTAAAAAGTTTAGAATACGATATTAAGCAGGTTTACGGGATTAGTAATGCAGATTTGAGATCCCCCTCCGCCCCCCAAGGGGGAACTGACCAGGACTCTAAAGAATCGCAGCAAGCTGCTGACCAACAAGTTGCTCAAAGTGGTACAGAAGATTCCAAAAACGAAACAAAAGAAGCTGAAAACGTGAAAAAAACAGGCGATAGCGTAACGCTGGAGAATGTTTTTGAGTTGGCTCCGGATGAAGTAAAAAAGGATATCAAACTCCGTGAGCGCTATCCGTTCTTGAATGAGGAGGAGACTCCGGAAGAGTTCTACACCCTTGTAGGGATAAATGGCCGGGCATACTTCCAGATGCTTGCAGCTCGGGAAGAATTATTTAAAAAAATAATTCCTTCAGGAGATGATACTCCACCAGTTGAGGAACCAATGTCTAAAGAAGAAATTTTTAACCTGGCAATTAAGGCGGTTGAAAATTTTGAATTGAACCTAGAGGGGACCGAAGAGCTGGACTACTACCAGGAGCACAAAGAAGTTTTGGGAAAGCATCCCATTTTTGAGGAGCGTATGCTTGATAAAAAAGTAAACGACTACAAAGCTACGTATCTGGCAACACGCCGTGGGAATCTGAAGAATTACATAGGCCGTGAGAGTAAAAAACTTGAAGGTATGGAAGCTGAAGCTCGAGCAGCTGCAGTAATCAAAATCAGAACCTGGGAAAAAGAGCTCGCTCTTGTAGAGGAGCGTATGGAGCTGCCTGCAGAAGACCGTTACCAATCGGCAATTAATGGGTAGTCTTTTTGATTTAAATAAGCGCAAGGAGGAAGTAGCCCAGGTGAAAGCCTCCTTGCCTTATCGATCTAAGTACCTGGCAACGCATTTTAAAAAGCTCGAGAGTCTCGAGCAGGATCTGTGCCGGCTGCCCACAAAAGATGAGTTCATCTTCTTGCAAAGTGCAGCCTCATTTAATGCGTTTACGTTCATCCCTTTCATTGCGAAGCCCTTTCACATTGAGCATTTGTATGCGACCACGTATAGCATTAGCCGGCGTGTTATTGAGGCTTTAATGGAAATGCACGACAGCGGAATGATCGCCCGGGTGACGCTTTTAATCAGCGATAGTATGATCAAGCGGAACCCCCAGACCATTGACAACTTGTTAGCCATGCAAAGTACCAGGGGAAATGTAGAAGTGTTGTTTGGCTGGATCCACGCCAAAGTCGCTTTGGCCAGAACTGCAGCACATCATTTTGTAGTAGAAGGCTCCGGGAACTGGAGCGAAAACGCGAAGTATGAGCAATACACTTTCGCAGAAAGCCGCGGACTCTTTGAATTTAGAAAAGAGCTTTTCGCGCAAACCGAAATTAGGTATAAGACGGTAGCCGGAAAACTGGTGCCGGTGAATCAGTAAGAAGTTAAAAGTTATGAGTAAAAATAAAATTGATATCGGTGATAATCTCTTTTGGTTACTGTTTTGGGTGATTCTGTTCGGTGCGTTACTGCTATCTGATCTTATTGATAAGTTATGAATCTATACGAAGAAGATTACGAGAAAATAACCCATTGTGCAGCTAACAATTTTACCCTAAGTGAAATTGCGGTTATTCTGTTGCAGGATCCAGAGGAATTTCAAGCGGAATATGACCGGGAGCATAGCGAGATCCGGAAACGTTTTTTAGTCGGTCGCCTGGAGAGTGAAAACACCATTACGCAAAGCTTACGCGATAACGCAGAAGGTGGAAACATTACTGCAGTACAGATTTTTGATAACAAACGAAAAGAGAAAGATTTTCAAGCGGCCAAGGACCGCATTTTATTTCTGAAATAAGAAAGCTATGCGCATTGAGGATATAGAACTGGAGCACATCATTGAGTTTCGCGATCACGGGGATTTTAGCAAAGCCCCTCCGGAGATTGTGGAGTTTGTAGAAATGATGGAAAAAGTACGGGGTATGCACGTACGCTTTGATCAGTACGGTTCCCGGGATGCCATCATAAAACACCTTACCAAATTTGACGGTCTCAGCCATTATATGGCAGCGAAGTATCACGATACTGCGATGGAATATTTTCACGCAGACAAGCAACTCTCCAGAGATGCATGGCGTGGTATTATAGCAGAGTCTATGTACAAAAATATAAGTGTAATGCGTACGATGGCAATGACGGTCCAGGATATGGAGCGTAGTAATAAGAGTTTGCTTTCTCTGGCCAAAGTACTGCGATTGGATGAACCGGATCCTGTTCCTTTTCCTGAGGAATTACTCAGCAAACCGTTTAAAATGTATTCTTTGAGTCCTGAATTTTTGGGACTACCCACAATTAACAGGTATGACCTGGCCAAGTTTATAGATGAACTGCCGGCACTTACCGAAAAAGAACGTTTGATGGCCAAGCGGGAAGCTTTGATTGATAACCCCAAATTATTTATAGATGTCGGTGAAGACCCACGTTCCACTTAATGACAATGTAGAAGGCCGTTACGGTAGTTGGGTAAAACAGTCTATTGATTTAATATCCCCTAAAAACCTTTTTTTTATAGGTGGCCGTGGTACTGCAAAATCTACTGATATACAGGCAGAGCGTACACAGGATGTATCGTACGATATGCCTCGTGCGCAATTTGCAATGGTGAGTGATACCTACTTTAACGCGCTTGATAAGATCGTTCCTGGTATCATAGAAGGTTGGCGGGAGCGAAAAGGATGGATCGAAGATGTACACTACGTGACTGACAAGCGCCCACCAGAGCATTTTAAAAAGCCCTACAAGCCGGTTGTACAATACAAGCATACGATTAGTCTGTTTAACGGCTGTATCTTCAAATTAGGTAGTTTGGACCGTATCGCCAACCTTGCCGGTGATAGTTTTCAGCACGTATTTGGGGATGAAGTAAAGTTTTTCAATCCGGATAAGCTTAAGAAACTAATGCCGGCAAGGCGTGGGTTTCCCGAGGTATCAGGATCTACCTATTATCGCGGTACCACGTTTACAACAGATATGCCTAACGTGGTAGAAGGCGAGTTTGACTGGATCTTAGAGCGTGCAGATCTGATGGATAAAGATCAGATCATACTCGCCCTACGTTGTGGTTGTGTGGTGAGTGATATCCGCAAAGAATACTATGAAGCCTTTAATAAAGGCGATTATAAAAAAGCCAATCTACATAAAAAGAATCTTGAGCGATGGGTAGAGCGATGGGCGAGAGCTCGTAAGGATCTTTCTTTTTTCTATATGGTGAGCAGCTTTGCGAACGCAGACATTCTTCAGGTAGGTTATTTTAAAGACGTTCTCGAGAGTGACGGTATCGAAGCCTTTAAAAGCAGTATTCTATCTCTGAAACCGGATGTTAAAAAAGGGGAGAAATTCTATGGAAACTTTGGAGAGCATCATTTGTATGATGATGGTCTTAATGATTATTACGATAAGTTTGGTATTCTTGATGAAAAGAAAGAATCCTGTTTATCGCTAAAATACCTCGATCGGAAAAAGGCATTAGATGCCGGGCTTGACTTTGGAGATATGTGTAGCCTGGTAATTGGCCAGCCTAGAGGGAACTATTATTACCTACTGAAGAATATGTTTACCCTGGCTCCGGAGAGTAGTAAGGAGCTGGCTAAAAAGTTCATCGACTTTTTTGAGGACCATCAGTATAAAGTTTTGGATCTTTATTACGACCGTAGTGGGAACCAGTACCAGAAACAAGGACGTGATTGGGCTGGGGAAATTAAGGACCATATAGAGAAATACGACGGCGTGAGTACCGGCTGGCGTGTGAATCTAATGTCACGAAATCAGGCAAATATTACCCACGATCAGGAGTTTCGTTTTATGAAAGGCTTTATGGGGGAGCACTGGACGCGTATGCCAAAGCTCAAGATCGATAAGTTTCAATGTATGCAGCTCATCAGCAGCATACGCCTGGCGAAGATCAAAATGAAGCGCACGGCCACCGGTGCCAATATCCTGCAGAAAGATAAAACTTCAGAAAAGTTGCCGCTTTCAAAACTCCCGATGTACTCTACCAATATGAGCGACGCCTTTAAATACTTGATGTATCGCAAAAGCTATGTCAAGATCGCCAACAGGAGCTCGACGCAGACATTTAATGATCCTGTGATTGTTGGTTGAAATAAATAATTTGATTTCCTCTAAGTATATCTATACTTAAATCATTAAGAATAGATTTTTCGAGAACATCCTTACTTTTTGATTTATATAAAACATTAAAATTTAAATAGGCCACAAGGAGTTTTATTTCATTATCTGAAAATTGGTTCCAAAAGATTCTTTCATACATTAACCGCTCATTATGAAGAATTTCTGCTTGTTGAATTAATTCAACCACAGAGCTAATATTTTTTATCCAAGGTGAAAGTGAAATAGATGATTTTTTGAATTTTTCGAAAGTGTTTCGATGGATTCGATGGAATTCAGAAATAGACCTTTTTTCTTCATTAGTAGACATAGGTGAATTGTAGCCTTGATTTAGGCTATTAAACTTATTCAGCATATCAGCCGTAATATCTGAAATATAGGATCTAGCATTTAATTTGGATTCCAAGATTGTAATACGTTCTAGGGTTTTGTGAGAATTGTCAATCAGATTAAAAAGTGTATTTTCAAATGACTGCTTTTTTAATGTAGCATTCTGTTGTTCAAATTCAGCTCGAGTTGCTTTAAGCTCATTTCGCTGTAATTTCAACTCTTCACTTTGTATTAGTATTGCAGCAATTACTCCTACAAAGGCTAAACCTGAGAAGAGAGTGTTTGAGAAGCCATACATATCTCCATAAACACCTCTAGATTCCAGTGGTATATCATTTAAATACCACCAATTAAAGGTTAGAATTAGAACAATAACTATTATTGATACACCTATCAGAATCCAAAATTTTCTACTCATAATTGTTTTGGTTTTCAGTAAATATACTTTTAATATGTTGAATGTATTTTAATCATTACCTACTTTTATATAATTGAAATTCCGTGAATTATGAAAAAAACGAACCTAACTGTGTCTGAACTTTTTGGGCGACTTAAAGAACTTGCACTGGAGTCTGGATCCGTTTACATGGATCAGATCCCGGAAGTACTGCAGGACGATTTTAAGCTGTTTATTAGTAATCGTGCCTTAACTCAAGGCCCTAATGGGAGGGAACAGATTCCCTCACAGGATATGCGTGAATATTACCTTAAAGTTCATCAAGGAGACGGAGTTTCTTATCCCGTCCAATTTAAAGGTGGTAGGATGACGCGGGAACAGGCTAAGAACCAATATAGGTCTGAAGTTGATCGAATAATCGGAAAGCGACCGGAGTATACTAATTTTTCTGAAGGATATCAAGTTTACTCCGATGCCACTACAATGTTCTTCGACAATTTTTTTCAGTTGAATTTTCAGGGATGGAAAAACACCCCTCAGGAAGAAATTCACGAATACAATAATGAGCGTATTGCTCAGGAAAAGCGATTTTACGAATTTTATAAAGATTTGATTGATGGGCTGGAAGAGTAAGGTTAAAGATTTTGTCATCCCAATGCGATCCAATGCTGAAGTATTGGGTAAACCCAGAAAATTTCCGGAACCTGATCCTTATCCTATTAAACTAACAAAAATCGATCTTAATAAAGTACAAGAGTCCTGGCTAGAATATTGTAAAAAACAAGAACCCATAAGTGTTACGCATATGATCATTGAAGGTCAGCAGCGTAAACTGGAATTTCAGGTATTGGAACAAGTTTCAGGAGATAAGGAGATCTCGTATAAAGAAGTGCAGCGGTTACATCACGTAGATTTCCCAATGAAGTATCTGCTAGTTTATAAAGGTCAGACGCTGGGAATGATCTCTTTTGATATGGGCGAAGGCTTTGAGTTTAAAGCGGTTTTTAATCCGGATGTAAAATATTTTGAAAATGAGTAAAAAGCCAGAAGTAAAAATTTACCCAGATTATAAGTTTGGAGTTAAGTTCCCTGATGCCTGGACTGAGGAACCTATTAATCTGCCTACGGCAAATCCAAATTGGTATGCTCCACCTCGAGTATTTGTGGACAAGAATAATCCTTCATACAAAGCTCTAATTGAAAATCTGAACAAATTTCTTCAGAATAGCAAAGGTTGGCCAGATGATGTTTTTGAATCCATTTTAGATGGTGCAAAAAAGCAGGCGTTGTATCACGTTTTAAAATTAATGCTAGATCGTGATCCTGAGCGGGAAGACTTTGAAAAAGTAGAAGAGCTCAAGCATAATCAGCGTATCTCTATGATGTGTTATGAGGGTAGGCCATTTGCATTCTGTGAGTGGCAGGAAGTCAAAGAAAGCGAAGTGCCTCACGTGTGGATAACCCCTACTAAATATTTTAAGGATGAGTGAGAATAACATTGACATTCATTCTGTAAGAAAGCCTGTTTTATTAAAACCTTGTATGGCTTGCGCTGGTGCAGAGGCAGCAAAAGAGGTAAGAAAACTTTCATTAGCATTAAGTAAATTAAAGCCATGATTAAAAAATATCTAACAATGGCCAATGGTTCTAAGATCGCTATGCCTGAGCAATCAGATCCTGAAAAAGAATTAAGGGGAAATTCACCGGTACCGGATCAGGATCTGGGGAATGGTTTTTCTATTCACGATGGAGTATTGTATGGCATCGATTCTTCAGGCGGTTCGGTAGAAAGCACTTTTGATTTATTTAGAAAACTAAAAGATCAAGAGTACCGAAAAAAATTAATTTTTGGTTCCTGGGAAAATTCAGAGGAACCAAAAGATAAAACCCGTCACTAAGACGGGTTTTCAATTTTAAGGATAAGCGGTGTTTTGTGCTTATGCCAGTCGTAGTTGATAGATAGGCTAAAGCGGGGTTTACTCATTGCAATAACATCCATACAATGTACTTCGCCTCGTATGTGGTGAAAGCACATATTAATAGCCGTCATTTTTGCGCACACGGGGTCAATGTCCTGGGCAATGTAATAATTTCCGGGCGCGTGTTGGTTCGCTGCTAGAATAGCCCGCCCGCTACCGCTGCAAGGTTCGTTTATTTCTTTGCCCCACTGATCCTTCTCCAGTGTCAATTGAGCCATCAGGTCACAGAGTGCCGGCGGTGTGAAAAACTGTCCAAATCCGCTCTTTTTTGAGTTGCTTGCTAGCTCCTCATAAAAAGTACCAAGCGGATCGTACCAGCTGCCTGTTGTTATGCAATTATCATAAATGATCATCAAATGGCCTAACATCTTTACGAAGCTGTCTAATTCTTTCTTTTCGTAGCGGTTTATTACTTCAAAATACCATTCTTCCTGCGTTTTTCGCGCCATACAGCACACAATAATACTTAATAGGTCATCGAATACTCTTGAGGGTTCGTAGCGTCTTACAAGTCCTGTAAACGCATTATTAAACTCACGCATTTGCGTGGGTAGGTGTCTATTTTTCATCATTTTATTTTTGTTTTGGAAATAAGTCAATAGCCATTGACTTATGGAGGGGAGACTGCACATCGCCCGAAGGGCGATTTTTTTATAAAAATCGCTCCATTGGGTATTCTTTTACGATAGGTTTTAAATTTGTCCGTTATCGGCGAAGCTGTGAAAACCTTCTGCCGTAACGATTAAATGGTCAAGCACTTTGATGTCAAGATATTCAGCCGCTTTTTTAATTTTGGCGGTTATGTCTTTGTCTGCTTGGCTTGGTTTTAGTGTTCCGCTCGGGTGGTTGTGCGCCAAAATCATGGCGGTTGCGTTCGCTACCAGTGCGCGCGATAATATTAACCGCACATCAACTAAAGTGCCTGTCATACCGCCATTAGATGCAGTATAAATGCCTAATACATCATTAGAATTATTAAGAAGCAATACTTTGAAACTCTCGAAAAGGTGCATTTCTTCATTAAAGGCAACTTTTAAAACCTCAAAGGCTGCGTGAGATCCTGTCACCTTGTGCCGTTCTGCTTTTAGGGCGTTTGGTATATATGAAACCTTAATTTTTGCAATGTTGTAAAGTGATTCTAAGGTCATATTAAAAAGGGTATTGGTTAAAATCGCTGTCCTGCTCTGCTTGCTCTAGAAATTTCTCGGCTATGCTGTACGCCTTATTAAATGCGTTCTTGCATTGGTTTTTGTAGAACTCGTAATCTGCCCAATTGAAAAGAAAAGAAAATCCCTTTTCGTGAAGTATATTTTTTACAATGCTTGAAGTCTGAAATTTATTAACTTCGCCTTGTAGATTTTGTGTGGTAGTACTCATGATATTTACATTTTTAAAACCCTCGCACCCGTCCAAAGCTGCGAGGGTTTTTGTTTAACTTCATTTTAAATCGTGTAGTTTAGGATTTCCTTTTCGCTGTGCGCTAGAAAAGTGCTTAACTCGGCTTTAAGTAACTCGACAACTTTTTCAACGACTTGCGTATTAGATACCTCAATTTGAAATCCGCTAGCATTAGAGAGCGTTAACTTTTCTTTGGTTCCGTCCTGGCTAATCTCGAAGCGGTGTAACTCTTCCGCCTTGTTTTGTAAAAAATTGTACTTCTTTGATAGAATTTTAAAATTTTCCATGCGCTTAATTCTGCCCTCTGCGGTCGGGTTTATCAGTTGGTTAATTGTTTC
This sequence comes from Leeuwenhoekiella marinoflava DSM 3653, assembly GCF_900129005.1. Lineage (GTDB taxonomy): Bacteria > Bacteroidota > Bacteroidia > Flavobacteriales > Flavobacteriaceae > Leeuwenhoekiella > Leeuwenhoekiella marinoflava. Next base: position 227,090 of record NZ_FQUN01000007.1, read on the forward strand.
CGTGCTTTTGGTTTCCTGTGGTTTTGGATTCTCCACTTTTTTAAGGTTGTTTTTACTGTTAACCTTTGCTGTCTGTGCCTTGTCGGCTGTTTTTGTAGTACTCATAAAATATAATTTTTGTTATTAATTATACTTAAATATACGAATAAAACACGAGAAAATCACGTGTTTTTATGATGTATTTTAAGGTGCTTTGTCTTTTTTCTTCGTTTTTTAATGTTTGCTAAAATTTTGACCGTGTTCAGTTCGCATTTTAAAAAGCTCTAAGCCTAAAAGACTGTTTTTGAGCCTTTAAACCCAAAATATTTTTTTAGAAAATATTTGATACTCTTTTCGACACGCCCCGCTAGTTTCCTGTATTGCACGTGCAGGGGTGCATTTTTGCAGATATATGACGGCAGGGCAGGCGCGCGCCCTCTCTCAGCCCTTGTTTTTGCTAGCCTCAACCAGTTGTCACAGCCGCAGGCGTTCGATATTACTACTATTGTATCAAAGCTTAACAGATGTCACTACTCAAAGCCTACAAGGCACTAGACAGGATGCGAGAGTCAACCAAGGCTAACATTCCATTCTCCTTTGAATACATCTCGTGCAACGAGACAGACGCAACCAGTGATGGATTAAAGAAGGTGCAGCGTGCCCTGTTGCGTACAGGTTACAGCCGCTCTAAGGGAATCAAGAGTCAATCTCTTATAGCTTTCACAGATGCAGACACCGGCAAGCCCGGCTTCTTCTATCTCCCATTATTAATGAAATACAACGAAATGCTACTATGCGGGAATCAATAGAGTTTCATCAACGTAATGCGATCGTATGTGCAGATGATGTCAGCTTCACATTTGAAGTGACGGATAACCCCCGGGACTTTGACGAGCAACGAGAGCGCAAAAATGATTTAGACTGGGCACAATCAGTTAATCACATTGGTGGGTGGAACATTCACCCCTATGGGAATAACAATGACCTGCCCTCAGTCATACAAAAGGCGGTGTATGAGAATAACGCTGCACCTGGACTGTTAGCTAAGAAGACACAGCTCGATTGGGGGCGTGGTCCTATGCTCTACACAGAAGAGATTGAGGACAATGTACCGGTTAAGAAATGGCTATACGATAAGGATATACAGAGCTGGCTTAACGATTGGGATTATAAGGATTACCTGCTGCGCAACCTTACTGATTTCAATCATATAGAAGGTAGCTTTAGTAAGTATAAGCTTGCACGTGGTGCACGTCTGGGTCGTAAGTTCATAGCAGAGCTCGAGCATCTTATGCCTCACGAGTGCCGTACAGCTTCTGCACAATCAACAATCACAAAACACAGGCCTAAGCCTACCCACGCCGTAATTACAGATTTTGGACTTAATAGCATCAGTGCCCTGGACTATGAAGTCTACCCCTTATTTAACTTCAAGAATCCATTTGCTGCTAAGACTTCAGTTTTTTACTCGAGTCTCTATACATTTTGTTCTGAATACTACGCGATACCAAAGCTATACGGTTCTCTAGAGTGGTTAAGAAGATCCACAGCAATACCCCTTATACTGAAAGCACTCAGCAAAAACAGTATGAATATCAAGTATCACATTCAGTCTCCAGCTGAATATTGGGATCGTAAGAAAGAATCACTAGAGCGCAAGTGCCAGGATGAAGGAAAGATCTACAAAGAGAAAATGCTCGAAGACTATAAGCGAGACTTTCTCCGGAGAATATCTTCGACTTTGGCCAGTGATGAAAACACCGGTAAATTCTTTCATACTGAAAAAGTGCTGAATTCAGAAGGAACCACATTAATTGAACAAGGTTGGGAAATTAATGTACTTGATCAAAAAGTCAAGGACTTCATTGAATCACAGCTCAGCATCAGCAAGCACGCTAACTACGCGCTGTCTGCTAATATCTCAATTCACAGTGCCCTGGCAAACGTAAGCGAAGCCGGTAAAAGCGATAGCGGTTCTGAGCAGCTGTACGCACTTCAGAACTATTTGTTAACCGGTGTTGATATTCCCGAAATGACCGTAATGAAGCCTATAAACTATGCACTTCGGGCAAATTTCCCTAAGAAGGATATAAAAATGGGCTTCTATCACGAAGCCGGAAAGCGTGAGGAAGATAAAACCCAAAAGGATCGACATAAAAACCTAGCTTAATATGAAACTACTATTCACTTCAGAAACTTTTAGTCAGGAATTTCGCGAGATCCTGGGCTTTGTCGATGCAGATATAAATTTCACTTCGGTTAAGAGTGATCTTACCAGTGCGACGCGTGAAATCATCACGCTAATTGGCCAAGCGACTTACGATCGCTGGATAACTCTTTTTGAAAAAGAAAACCGCACAGCTGAAGAAAATGAGCAGCTGCATTTGATGCGTTATCCGGTTGCAATGAATACCTATAGGCTTCTTGCACCGTCTAAGGATCTGCAGCATACGAATCAAGGGCGTATGATGCGAACCGATGATAATGAGGCTCGACCTTTTCAATGGATGATAGACGCGAATAACGAAGCGAACGAGCGCAAGTATTACCGTGCAGTTGATCAACTGCTCGAATATCTTTTTGATGATTCAGCATTCAAAGAAACTCTGGAATATAAGGAGGTCAAAAAATACTTTGTAAGTACAACTGCAGACTTTGAAGAGTATTTTTCAATTCACTCGAGATTAATTCTTGTGAAGTTAGGTCCCGGCTTTCGCCAGGCTCAAAAAAGACATCTCAAACCAGTATTGGGAGTAAATCTCTATAATGAGATAGAAAAAGCACATTTAGAAGGTCCTGCTGCAGGTGAAGAGCTCCCGGTTCTGTTACCAATTTCATTTGGAGAAACTCCGACTGCAGAGCAAAAGAAAATTTATTTTCAAATCTATGATCTGGTAAAAGAATTCTGCGTGTATTGGTCGCTGCATTGGGCGATGCCTAGGCTCGCGGTAAATCTCTTGCCAGAAGGTATTTTGCAGCGCTACACCAGTGAACGAGAGACTACCCGAGCTTCAAAGGTTCCTGAAGGTCTTCAATCACAACACGCCAGCAGCTTATTCAAGCAGGACGCAATGGCGGCCCTTTCAGAAATCGAAAGTCTGGTAACTGCATTATATCCTCCGGTACCAGATCCGTATCAGGATGAAGAAGAAGATGGCTTTCGTCTCTTCAATGACGACGACAATTTTGTAACTACCTAATCACTATATAATGAAACAACTATTTATTTTTCTGCAGCTGCAGTTCCGGAGGATCTTCCCATCAAAGCTAGATCGTATCAATCGTAAATTAAGTGATGCGTACGTTGATATTTCAGCAGAGCGTAAGCAACTTCGTGCAGACGTAGATGCTTATATGATGAAAGCGTATAGAATTGGCAGCCTTAGCGAATTCATTCCTCGAAAGGGTGTGAGTAATTTGAAAGTATTCAATGATATTCAGTTGAAATTCGGAAAGCAAATGCGCGCTTGCAATCAGCGACTAACGTATGATTTACGATGGAAGTAGCAGAAGGATATCATTTAATAGAAATACCGGAGCGCGGTATCAAATGGGATATGCCGCAGCATCTCGCGTATTGTGATCCCAGGCAATTTGCTGAAATGGCAGATTTGTTCTTCAGGTACCTGAATGGTTCAATAAGCTATGAAGAGCTTCGCTATTTAGCAGTGTATCGTTTGCTGAATTTGAAGCGCACTGAAGAAAATAAAGATGAGGATCTAGAGACTCGAAAGCCCGGAAATATTTACCAGATCAGCACGTACTTAGATTCTTTTTTTCAACCACGGGAGAAAGAATCAAATCCCATTGTCATACGCCAGGAATATGTACACAATCCAATTCCGGAAGTTCGTCATAAGTTCCAGACATTTTACGGTCCCGGTGATCATATGGAGGATATCACCTTTGGTCAATACGTTGATGCACTTAATATTTTTGCCACCTACAATCGAGAACCATCACAGCAGCTGTTATGCAATCTATGGGCGATCTTTTACCAAGGCAGAAAAACAAAGCTTGTAAGTGGTTATGACAAAAAAGGAGTGGAGCGCCGCACCAAAATAGCCCGGAAGATCTATTGGGGTAAGATCTTTGGTTTTTATTTATTCTTTGCCAGCTTTCAGGAGTATTTGGCAACAGCTACAGTGTATTGGGAAGGGCGCGAGCTGGACCTTTCTATTCTATACATCGAGCCAAAAGATAAATTCAAATCCCGTATTCCGGGAATCGGGATGAAAAGTACCGCTTTTATGTTGGCCGAAACTTCAGCCTTTGGAAATCTAAACGAGGTAGAGCAGGCGCCGTTTTGGACCATCATCTTAAGAATGTATGATATTAAAAAGCGGGATCTCGATAATGAGGCGCGCGAAAAACAAGCTAAAAAATGATATTAATACCAGAACTGGAGACCTATATCGAGTCGCTGCGCAATCGCATTGATGCTATTAACTTTCATAGGGTTTTGGTTGATAATGATGATATTAGTAAGGATTTAAGTCAGCGCTCAACTGCAGTAGATAAGATTATGTTGTACGCCGGCATTCCTGAACTTCGAGTGGTAGGTCGTGACGATATGCATCAGGATCGGGATATGATGGGCTTTATGGTTCTGGAGAAAACAGATTACTCTGTAACTAGTGATCATGCTAAATGGTTAGACCTTTTCACACGTACGCAAGCTGTAGCAAAAGAAGTTCGCGATATTATGGTTACAGATTATGAGGCACACCAAGGCAATTGCGGTTTGATGAGTTTTCTTGAGATCAGCTCTATAAGTATTGAGCCGGTGAAATACTTCAGCAGCTGTAACGGTTGGATGATTTTATTTCAAATGAAGTCAGATTTTTAGAATATCACGAGAAAAACACGTATTTTTATAATATGGCAAAAAATCTCAAACAACAATTAATCTCAGACGAAGAAAAGAATGCTCAGGAGGCAGAGCTTATAGCTGCAGCTTTAGAAATTCTGAATACCAGAAGCAGCTTTAGATTGCTAGGGCTAGAGCAAAAGGAAGTTGATTATCTCAGACGATCAGACCTTACGTTGCGTAGCGCACTCTACATTCTATTTCACGCAGGAAAATTGAAGCTATGAACATATTTGAAAAACGTGCGGTTTCTGAAGATGGTTTAGAAAAGCGTTTCATAGCAAAGGTACTGCAGGAAGAAGCAAAAGAGATCACTGCAGAGCAAGACAAAATCTTTTCCAGATTCAACAACAGCGATTGGAAAAATAACCGAAGCTTTGAGGTTAAGGGCACCACGCTTGAAGAAAAGCATTTGCCTAAGCATCGTTTTGTAGATATGAAAACCCTGGAGACTCGTGCCGGTAAAATCAAAAAGCGTAACTACCCGGTACACAATAAGATTATGTACGGGCACGCTAATAATATTGTAAGGGGCATTTCATTTGGCTTTACCGAGCAGGTGAAGGCTGAGATGAAAAAGCAAGACGGTCAAGTACTGTAATCCCCTTTTTTCCCTACATTTACCACGTCCAATAAATTTAAAAATAATAGCATAGGCTTGATTTGGTAACCAAATCCCGCCTTCCTAGGTTCATCGGTAATCAATCCGGTGGTACCTCCTATGCTATTAGGATTTATTGGACAACCCGAAGGCGGGTATACCAAATATGGAAAATCACTACCGCAACTCAGAAGATCTTACAACACCGGAAGGTGAATTTGTAGAAGCCGGTTCCCTGTGGTCTCTTCAGAATAATCAGCTTACCCTTGTTGATGACGATCGCTATGCTACTGCCTTGCTAGACGACACCTTCGCGCCTGTCACAGATTAAATAAAGCACTCTTGCTACCATTACACTTTCAATTGAAAGTCTAATGGCAAAACGTATAGTTGACGAAGAAATGCGCTTCAGCATCATTATCAATGGTAATGAGGCTCAGAAAGAATTGCTAGATCTTGAGAAGGCAAACCGGAAACTTCTTACTGCCAATCAAAAAAACCGCACCGAGCAGCGTAAGCTCGAGCGCCAGGGCAAACAAAATACAGCGCGCTATAAAGAACTTTCTGCTGAAATAGCTCATAATACTACAGAGCTTCAGAAGAATTACACTCGGATGAATAAGCTGGAGCAGGAGATTGGAGTAACGAATCTTTCTATTACTCAGCTTACACGTAAATTGAAAGCCCTGCGGGTTGCCTGGAGCAATTCTACTCCCGGTACCAAAGCTTATTTAGATTATGAAAAGCAAATTGCAGAAGTCAATCAGCGCTTATCTGTCTTGAGAGGTAAAGCCAGGGGCGCAAAATCCGGACTTTCATCTTTGGCCGATGGGTTCAATAAATATTCCGCATTAGCGGTTTCTTTTATTGCGGTCCTTACTGGTGTTGTTTTCAAAATTCAGCAGTTTATTGACTTCAATGGTAAAATGGCTGATGCCATTTCTGATGTTCAAAAAACTACCGGATTAGCCAAAACCGAAGTTGAAGATCTCGCCAAATCTTTTGGACTGCTCCAGACCAGAACCAACCGTATTAACCTGTTAAAAATTGCAGAGGAGGGAGGGCGTATTGGTATCGCCAAAGAAGAGATTGGCGCTTTTGTAGAGGTAATGAATAAGGCTGTTGTTGCCCTTGGAGACTCTTTTCCGGGTGGTGTTGAGGAAACCGCAAGTAAATTGGGTAAACTGAAATTGCTGTTTAAAGAAACCAAAGATCTCGGTGTAGATGAAGCGTATAACGCCATAGGATCTGCAATCAATGAATTGGGTGCAGATGGTGTGGCTACAGAGATCAACATCGCCAATTTTGCTACCCGTGTAGGTTCGCTTCCTGAAGCGCTCAAACCTACCGTTGCTGAAGCTCTGGCATTAGGTGCAGCATTCGAAGAGTCGGGCATAGAGGCGGAGATTGCCGCACGTGCCTATAACATATTTTTAAAGCAAGCATCTACCGAAACAGAGAAGTTTGGCATCGTGATGGGCATTTCTGCAGAAGAAGTGACCAAACTGATCAACACCAATCCTTTAGAATTTATGATTCAATTCGCTAAAGGAATGAAAGGGATGAATGCTACAGAAACTGCACAAACGCTAGATTATCTTAAGGTGAATGCAGACGGAGCGAATAAGGTTCTGGGGGCAATGTCTAACAATACCGAGTTATTTCGTGAGAGATTGGAGCTTTCCAATCAGGCTATGGCTGAGGGGACCTCATTGATTGACGAGTATAACATCAAAAACAACAACTTTGCGGCAACTTTAGACAAATTGAAAAAGGTTCTTAACGGAGTATTTCTTTCAGAAACTTTAGTAAACGGCCTTTCTACCTTGGTAAATTGGTTAGCACTACTTCTGGGTGCTACCGAAGATGTTACCGGTTCCGGTAGACGTTGGAGAGAACAACTAGTGTTCCTTGCAAAGATCATTGCTGTAGTTACTGCAGCATTGATAACCAATACCGCCTGGCTTAAACTGGTAACGCTTTGGGAAGGTCGCGCCACTCAAGGCACCATTCTTTATAATCTCGCTCAGAAAGCTAAATTAATCGCCACCGAAGCCAGTATAGCAGCTACAATAGTTTACACAGGTGTTACTGCGCTGTTAACCGGTAATATAAATGCGGCACGGCTGGCCTTGCGAGCATTAGCCACAACGATGAGAACCACACCGTGGGGCCTAGTGATTTCTTTAGTCACAGCTGCTGCAGTTGCTTATTATGCCTTCAGGGATGAAACCGACCATTTAACGAGTAGTACAGAGGTTTTAAACCGTGCTATGAACAAAGGTTCTGAAGAGGCCGGTTCTTTACGTGCAAAAATAGATGCGCTGCGTCGTGTAGCAGAAGATGAAGCTTTAGCAGAAGAATTACGCGTTTCTGCAATGAAAGAACTCAACAAAATCGTTCCTAATTACAATAAGAATTTAGATTTAAGTACAGCTGCTCTTAAGCGGGGTAAAATTGCGCTAGACAATTATGTAGATGGGTTAAAAAGACAAGCCGAAACGCAATATCTAACCGATAAAATTAAAAACAAAACTCAGGAGTTACTAGAAGCTGAAAATGCAAACGCAGAAAGTTTCTTGAGTACTTGGGATGAGATCGTGATTCGTTTGGGGCAAATGACACAAGGCTTAGATCCTGAAGAAGAAAAGATAAGAAGGGGTAATTCTATACGAGAAGAACGTATAGATGTTCTACGACGGGAAGCTGAGGCAGCTGCAAAGGCTTGGGAAGCTTATAATAATCCGGTAGGACCTAATCAGAATCCAAATCCTGTTGAATATACAGATCTGCTCAACTTTGAAACTCCTGAAGATCCTAATGCTCCAGGTTTTGATCCCGGCAATCTCGATAAAGCAAAAGCAGCTGAAGAGGCAGCGAAGCAGGCAGCAAAAGATGCAAAAGCGCGGCGGAAGGAACAGGAACGTGAAGCCAAACGGCTCGCAGATGACCTTTTAAAATTAAAGGGTCAGGAAAACGAAACGAAGATCAGTTTGATAGAAGATGATTTTCAGCGGGAAATGGAACTTCTTGAGGAGAACCATAGGCAAAAAACAGAAGAGCTAAAAGCTCAATTAGTAACTGAGGGCAATTTGTCTGAAGAACAAATTGCTATTAATGGCAGTATTCGCCGTCAATTAAAACTACAGGAAGAGAAATTTCAATTCGACAAAGGCGCTATCATAGAACGTGGATATCAGGATGATATCGATTTGATGGAAGAAGCCTATAAAAAAGAGGCTGCAGTGCGTGAGGTTCGTCATCAGGAAGAACTCAACGCTATTGGCGATAATTTAAACGCTCGCGAAAAGTTAAAAGAAAAACACCGTCAGGAAGATCTGGAGGCGGAGGAAGCACACGTAAAGGAAGTAATAAACGCATTAAAATTTATTACCGAAAACGGCCAGTTTGAAGGTTTTGATTTATCCCTGCTTACCCCGGAGGAGACTGCAAAAATGCAGGCTTTGATGGATCAGCTTGTTCTGAAATTACGCGAACTTAAAGCGGCAAAGGACAATGTTGAGGGAAAAGATTCTGGCGAATATACACTTGGAGATGCAACCGCAAATGTTGACATTTTCGGGATGACGGCCAGCCAATGGGTTGAGACATTAAATAACCTTGATCAAGCCGGCCATAAATTTGAGTTGATCAAAGCGGCTACCGGCGCAGCGCTAAACGTTTATCAGGAATATTCAAATTTAATGGCTGCTAAGGAGCAAAAGTCCTTACAACAATTTGAAAAGAAGCAAAGCGAAGAGGAACGCACATTAAAACAAAAGTTAGATGCCCGTTTGATCAGTCAGAAACAATACGATGCTGCAGTAGCGGCCAGTGAGGCAGAACTCGAAAAAAAGAAAGCGGAGTTAGCGTATAAACAGGCAAAACGAGATCGTACAGTGGCTCTAGCAAATATTGCGATGAATACAGCTCAGGCAGTAGTGGCGATTTGGGCTCAAGTACCAAAATTTGACTTTGGAATTTCTGCAGGTATATTAGCAGGTTTTGTAACAGCTTTAGGAGCGCTTCAAGCTGCTACCGTTTTAGCAACTCCACTACCCGTAAAAGGTTATCAGGATGGTTTGTACAATGTCACCAGGGAGCAAGACGGGAAGCCATTTAAAGCGCGTTACGGTGGTGAGAGCCGTAGCGGCTTAGTTGATTTCCCCACAGTTTTTATGGCAGGTGAAGAGGGCAAGACCAGACCCGAGATGATCATAAACGGGCAGGATTATTCCAATTTTAGTGACAGTTTCAAAGATTCGTTATACCGGGAACTCGGTCGTGTAAAAGGTTATGCAGACGGGTATTATCAGAACAGCACGGCTAAACCTAGTTTTGAGGACAGCGCTCAATCTTCTTCGGGAGTTGACACAATGATGTTTTCATCTGTTATGAACCGCTTTATGGATATGATGGATAGACTGGAACGTGATGGTCTGGTTGCTTACCTCAAGCGCGACTATGAGAATGCGCGTAAAATAAAAGAAGATATTGAAGACTACGACCGTCTTCGTAACAAAAATAGATATTAATGGCTATAGGAACTGATGTAATAACAGGCTTTACCGCCAACAGTGTTTTTGAGGATGTAAAATTGAACATCGCGTGCAATCGCATTTGCACGCTCATTGATCAGGAGAATGGTCCTATCCTCTCCGCCTTTGCTTTTTCCGGGGATGCATCGCGCATCTACCAGGGTTTGGACCCGCTTGGTGATGTGGGTGCAATAACATTTAAGACCTCACATCTTACTAATGTTAGAATCGTTCTCAATCAATTTGTAAGCAAATTGGGCGTGACAGATCTGGAAGCGTACAAGACAAGAATTTTGTTTAAAATGAGTGGCTATCGGTTTGAAGTCATTTATTCAGATACCGTGGTTCCGGGTATTGATGTAAACGGGGTGCCATGTGAAGATTTTAATCCAGAAGGCGGCGGTGGCGGTCTTGAATAACAGCAATTAACTATGCCAAATCAAATACCCTATAATCCAGATACGGGCTATAATATACCAGAAACTCTCGAGAATTTTTTTTCTCCGTGGAAATTCAGCAATAATGGGAGTTACACGCTTGTTTATGTTGAAGGATCTGCAGTGCCGGCTGCGTATAATTTTGACTTGAAAATCAAAGATTTTATAGCAGCTGATATTGATCTGAAGTATGATTCTTTTTTGATCAAGTTCAAGCCCCGCACGTTTACGACTGCTCTAGATGATGCGATCGCAATTACTGGAGAACTGGTAAGTGACGCCGAGGGTTATGCATTAACCTCTGAAAATCTAGAGGTTTCTTTTGCAATATCATTTGCCGGCATCGGTATTTTATCTGCTACCTCGTATCGCAGTGGCTTCCGATTAGAAGCTTACGGCCTTATTGATGGCCAGGAATATTTACTCGAAGAAATTGTATTTAATCTATTTGCAAATGTGATTAGTCAGGACGAGCTCGTCTTTGTTCCTGATAAAGCTTCGATGAGCTATTTGCAAAACGGAGTAGATCCTGATGACTTATCCATTCAGTTGTATACGGGATCTTCGTTTGTAATTCGTGCAAATAAGGTGCTGCAGCTTTCTGGAGTTAATTTGGTTGCAAATACAGAGTATTCTGAAAGCATTACAGAATATACTGGCAGCGGTTCTCAGGCCATTACCATAGCTTTAGATCGAACCAATCTAAATTGGGAAGGTAGAACGCTGCAATATTATTTAACCACGAGTAACACCTCCAGAAGCAAGCTATTTGAAGTTTTGATTCATCAGCTTACTACCGGAACCATCGAAGTAGATCCGCTTAACTTAAGCTTTGCTGCAGTGCGTAATATTTTTGAAGCTGCAGAGCAGGAAATAACCATCAACACACCTTCAGATTTTACGGTGACGGTTCCCAACTGGATGGAGTACCGCTACGGAATTACCGGTATTTTAGTAAAGCCGGTACCGTCTGCAAATTTCGCCCTGGGAACCTACACCGGTGAAATAATAATTGAAACTGCAGTAGATACTGCACGCATATTTGTAACGCATCGCGTGACAGAAACTGCAGACTTCAACCTTGACGGTGCGGTGATTTGGTGTCGGGATCAGGAAGCGCTCAGTACTTTTTATAGCGCAGATGATGATGCCTTTGCAAGTCTACTTTTGGAGGCTGTGATTTACAATCCAAATACCGGGATTAATCAAGCCTTTTTAAATGACTATGCACTGGCTTTTTTCCAAAACAGCGCAGAATTTCACATCGGAGATGTTGTGAAACGTTTATTTTCAAAACCTGACAACATCAATAGATACGGGCTTTTATCTAAATTACAGAATACTGAAGATACACGGTTGATGATCTACAATCCACCGGTGTTTTGTGATCTTACGTATGAGGTAGCCGGCACTTCAGAAATAATCAAAAACAAAGCTTTTTTAGACGGCCGAAAACCGGCTCAAGAAATTACTGCAGCTGCTATTCTAAAAGCTGAAAAAATTGTGCAGCGAGTCACACTTAAGAGTGTTGCCTTGGTTAATTTTTACAATCAGAATTTATTGAGTGATTTGGTTCTTTTTCGCAACAATCAGCAAATTAGTTCTGAAGTAATCACAAGTGGTTCCGGGTACCTTTATGGTCAGATGCTACGCTTTTCAGAATATGATCCGGGGGATCGTATTCGTCTCGAGCTTCAGTCTGGTACCGAAAAAATAAAAGAAGAGTTTATTGTTTTCCCGGACCAGCATTTAAGCAATCATATTGCCTGGTATAATGAGTATCAGACACAGGAACTCTTTGAGTTTACCGGTGACTGGCGTTTTGAATCTGAATATGAAATGAAAGACTTCAAACGCCTGGGCAATTTGGTCGAAGAACTGCAGCGTGTTGACACGCGAAAAGAAATGAGTCTAGTGATCAACACCGGTTGGATCCCAAAATCAAATCAGGTGATCATTGACGAGATTATCATGAGCAAATTAGCCTGGTTAATTACTGAAGATTTGCGAACCATCAATCTGGTACCACAATCTAAAAAAATGACGAATGAAGACAGCGCCAACGGCCTGTATGCTTACGACGTAGAATTTATTATAAACAAAGCGCATGATCTTAAGAGTCATACATCCCTTATTTAAGTTAGATCTGGAGGATAAAGGTTTGACATTAATCGAGGAGAATTCCTGGTTTAACGATCGTTTTTTTACGAAATACACCTATCCTTTTGATTTTGAAAGCACAGACGAATTAGATGCAGCGCTGCAGCACATTACAAAGATCGAGCGTGCTTCAACCGAAAGTGTTTATGATGTTATTTTTTTGGTTGAAGGAAAACGACATGATGCACAGCTATTAATTGACATCACTATCGGCCGGCGTTTAAGTCCGTCTATCAGCTACGGTTTTGAAGAGCTGCCTAATTGGAATAAAAAACTTGCAGATCTTCCTTTAGAAAGTTTTACACCTTCGCCAAGCATTTATGATTTGGCAGAAAGCTATGCAGATCTTTCGTGGCCAACCGTAAATTTTTGTTTTCCGCAGGTCATTCCTCCGGAGGGAAAATATGATACCGATACGGATCAGTGGGCGTATTTTGAAGGTTTCATAAATAATCGGGTAGGTTCTGCATTTCTGCAGAACGAATACGATACAGAGAATGATTTGCAGATCAACCGCAATGTGATGCAGCCAATGCCTTATTTGCTATACGTGTTGCAGCAAGGTTTTGCAGATGCAGGCTACGAGCTCGCGGGTGACATTCTCCAGGATCCTGAACTTCAAAAAGCATTCATTACCTGCCTTTCAGATTATTACACAAGCATTAACGAAGATGCAGAAAATATAACTAAAAACGCAGATGAGTATTATGAAATTCTTGAAGTTGACACTTTTGACAACGTACGTAGAATTGAAAAAGCACGGTACGCAAATCAACAAAGCATCACAGAACCGGGAAGATATGTGATATCTGGTAATGTTGTAGTGCGTACAGATAGATCTCAATCTGCTGCTTACTTATATTTTAATGAGGAGGAAATTTTTAGAGGTGTAAATTTTAACAGAAGTTACAATGAAGAATACTTCAGTATTAATGAAACGGTAGAAGTTTTTTTTGGTGAAACCGGTGTGATTGATTTTGAATCCTATCAATTAGCACACGCGATTTTAGATGGAGAAAAAATTCCGGATGCGTTAATTTTTGATCTATCCATTACAAAAATTACAGAATACAACGAAGAGAACGAAGCGCAACCTACCTTACTGACTCCTTCAGAAGTAAAATTAAACCGATGTGTTCCAGATATGACCTTTGGAGATCTGTTTAATGCAATCCGAAACTATCGAAATTATGATTTGCGCATTGTGGGAGATCAGGCTTTTGTAAACAAAATAGAAAAGGAGCTCGTCTCCAGACCTAAAGTAAATTTAAAAGCTTTTGAAGTTCGGGAACCCCGAATCAAAAATAACGGGGACCGGTCGTATCTGTTGAAGTTTCAGGATATAGACAATGATTTATTTGATCATCCTCCAGTTTATGTTGATCGTTTAGGATCTAATACTGAAGGTTACGTAAAGTCTGCAGATACGACTGAGATTGTGATTGATTTGGCACCAATGCCCAACAACAGTTTAAAAGGTATTTCAACTGCTCAAATGATCAGTGATGACAAAAACAAGCTGCAGCTAGGCTTATACTCGGGTTTGATTGATGGCAAGAATGCAGCTGAAAATCCCCGTCTTTTAGGCTTGTTAAACAGTTATGATAAGTATTATAAAAATTGGTTAGATTTCCGATTCAAGACCAGAACCGTGGAGTGGACGTTCAAATGCACGCCTGAAGTTTCACGCCAGGTAACCGCGTATTCAGAAATACAAGCTTACAACTCGAGATTCATTCCGGAACGGGTATCAAAAAAGATCCTCAGCAAAGAAGAAGTAGAAATCACACTGGAGGTTGACAAGCTCGTTTAAAAATCCAGCGTGTAAAGTTCCGAGTGATCTGCAGGTAATATGGTTAAGTGTTTTCGGAGATAATTTTTTACTCCGGCGATACTCTGATGATCAGAATAAGGCATAATTTTTAAAATGATTTCCTGTTCGCTCATTCCCTCCAGAGCCATATTATTGTATAGATTCACGATAGCAGTATGCCGGCAGCTGTAAGGACCATATTCGCGGCCAAAACCTAAAGCCTTTTTCATTTTCCCAAACCGATCACTAAAGTGCTTTGTTCTCGTAGGGAGTTTAGCAGAGCTCCAGTCTCGAGGTTTTTCCAGATTGCTGAAGAGTTCATAATCTCCCGGAGCACCATCGATATTAAGTAGTTCAATAAAAGGTTGAACTTTTTTGATGATTCGACGCGTACTCAGTTTCCGGGTTTTAGTTTCTACAGAAAATATCAGGCGTTCCATATCAAGATCTTTCACTTTTAGCCTACAGATCTCCCGCGGCCGAAGCAATGGATAAATAATAAATGCCAGGAATGCATTCATATATGGATCGTGTTGATTAAAGTAGTTCTTAATACGGATCAGTTCCTCCTGAGTAAACGCTTTATTGTTTATTGGATCCGTGTCGAAATTGGGAATATCCTTTATGTAGTTAACAGAAATCTTGCGCTCATTTTTTAGCGTAGTAAATAAACTGGAGAGACTTCTTTTGTGATTGTTTACTGAAGTTCCGGACAAACCATCTCCTGTGGTTGGATTGGTGTACTCAAATCGAAGATAGTCCAGGAACTCATAAAAGTGATCCACATTAAAATGTTCAACTTTAAAACCGAGGTATCCGTTTGTTTTCGCCCAGTCCAAGAACCGGTTAACGTGAAACTCATAACCCACCATTGTAGAAGGTTTTTTGATTTGGGATTTAATTTCAAGCGCATAGTCCATCGCTTGTTTTAAGAGCATATCCCGATTCGTTTTTTGTTTCGGCACATTCTTAGTAAGTGGATTCCATCCACGCGTAAGAGCGATCGTATATGCCTCAATAAGGGCTTTTCCAGCAGCTTTACGTTCTCTTACAGTTTTAAATCGATTCAAACCTTTACCAGGCAAGATAACCTTCTTCAATTTATCATCTTCTGAGCTCCGGTAATAGCAGTACACATACCAGGTTTTCCCAGAAGCGATAGAAGGTTTTCCTTTTGCTTTTGGAATGTACAATTTAGGTGTAGTGTACTTCTTTTTGCTCATCTCAATTTGGATTGAAACAGGTACGGTAACAGGTACGGTTGACTCTTTTATCTCAATTTTCATAGTGATTAAAAAGAGCTTAAAACAAGAAAAGCCCCAGTGTTTACCGGGGCTTTCTCTCTGTACTCGGGACGGGACTTGAACCCGTACGAACTAATGTTCATTGGATTTTAAGTCCAACGTGTCTACCAATTCCACCACCCGAGCTTGGGCTTTCAATTAAAAACGCCATTTTAAATGGAGTAATTCTTAGAGCGAAAGACGGGATTTGAACCCGCGACCCTCACCTTGGCAAGGTGATGCTCTACCCCTGAGCTACTTTCGCGATTTGTATTAGAACGTCTTGTCTAATGCGGATGCAAATTTACAAGATTTCTTCAATCTGCAAAGCAATTTCTTTAAAAAAATTAAAACAATTAAGAAACCTGATTTTTCTTACTGCGTACAAGCATTCTTTTTATTTCGTTAAGCTTCATTAAGGCTTCTACGGGAGTGAGTGTATCTATATCAGTATGAAGGATTTCGTCTTTGATTTCCTCTAAGAGGGGGTCGTCTAGGTTGAAAAAACTCAATTGCATTTCATCATCTTGAGCGGCGTCTAAAGAATTTTTATGTTCTTCTTTTCTGTTTGATTTTTCTAATTGAGCGAGCATTTTATTAGCTCTATGTAGAACTTGCTGGGGCATTCCTGCCATTTTTGCGACGTGTATTCCAAAACTATGCGCGCTGCCTCCAGGGATTAATTTCCGAAGAAATAAAACATTGTCTTTTAATTCTTTTACCGAAACATTGAAGTTTTTAATCCGGTTGAATGTTTCGCCCATATCATTCAACTCGTGATAATGAGTCGCAAAAAGAGTTTTAGGACGTGAGGGGTGTTCATGTAAGTATTCGCTTATTGCCCAGGCGATTGAAATTCCGTCGTAGGTGCTGGTTCCGCGACCTATTTCATCAAGAAGTACTAGGCTTCTGTCTGAAATATTGTTAAGGATGCTTGCGGTTTCATTCATTTCTACCATAAAAGTAGATTCACCCATCGAGATGTTGTCGCTTGCTCCCACACGGGTAAAAATTCGATCTACAAGACCAATGCGTGCAGCTTTAGCAGGAACAAAACTTCCCATCTGTGCAAGTAATACGATTAAGGCGGTTTGTCTTAAAATTGCAGATTTACCTGACATGTTAGGTCCGGTGATCATGATCATTTGTTGTGTGTCGCGATCTAAAAACGTATCGTTAGCGATATAAGGTTCGCTAATTGGGAGCTGTTTTTCGATTACGGGGTGGCGACCTTCAGTTATTTCAAGTTCGTACGAATCATCAAGTTCTGGTCTGTTGTAATTATTTTCTTTGGCGAGACAAGCATAGCTGCGTAAACAATCTAATTGTGCGATGATATTGGCGTTGATTTGAACCGGCTCAATAAACTGAGTTATCCAACTCACCAACTGATTGAACAATTGTTGTTCTATAGTGAGAATACGCTCTTCTGCACCTAGAATTTTTGCTTCGTATTCTTTTAATTCTTCAGTGATATAACGTTCTGCATTGACTAGCGTTTGTTTGCGGATCCATTCTGGAGGAACTTTATCTTTATGCGTATTGCGAACTTCAATATAATATCCAAAAACATTATTAGAAGCTATTTTAAGGGAAGTGATACCTGTGCGTTCAGTCTCACGTTCGAGCATTTTGTCTAAATACGCCTTCCCTGAAGTAGCCAGATTTCTGAGTTCGTCTAACTCTTCATGGAAATTAGGAGCAATAGTGCTTCCTTTTAAAATATTAACCGGAGCATCTTCATCGACGGTCTCTTTTATTTTAGATCGCAAATGCTCCAGATTATTCAGTTTTTCAGAAAGAATTTGCAAAGCCAGATTTTCTGCCTGCTCGCCTAAAATTTTGATGGGCACCATCGCTTCTAATGAATTTTTTAGAAGAATGATTTCTCGGGGCGAAACCTTACCGGTGGCCACTTTAGATATAAGGCGCTCTACATCACCTATTTTTTTTATGTCTAAAGAAAGCTTGTCATAGAAGTCAGGATTTTTAAGAATATATTCTACAATCTCGTGACGTTCAGTGATGGCTTGAAGTGTCTTTAATGGTAATGCCAGCCAGCGTTTAAGCAGTCTACCACCCATTGGAGAAATAGTTTTGTCTATTACATCAAGCAGGGTTATCGCTTTTGCAGATGTGCCCTGATACAACTCCAGATTGCGTATTGTAAAACGATCCATCCAGACGTAAGCATCTTCGGCAATACGACCTATGCTTGAAATGTGCTGTAATTTATGATGCTGGGTTTCACTTAGATAATGCAGCGCCGCTCCGGCAGCGATAATTCCTTCCTCTAAATGCTCAATACCAAACCCTTTAAGAGATTTTGTGTTGAAATGTTTATTGAGACTTTCGTGAGCGAAATCGGTTTTAAAAACCCAATCTTCCTGATAAAAAATATGAAAGTCTGTCCCAAAATTTTCCTTAAAGTCGCCCTTGTTCTTTTTGCTAACTAAAAGTTCACTCGGACTGAAATTCTGCAATAGTTTGTCAATATAAGCTGCATCTCCCTGACTGGTTAAAAATTCGCCTGTAGAAACGTCCAGAAAAGAAAGGCCGATGAGCCGTTTTCCGAAATGAATAGCGCCTAAAAAATTGTTGCTCTTCGATTGAAGCACTTCGTCATTTAATGCAACTCCCGGAGTAACCAGTTCAGTTACACCGCGTTTCACAATACTTTTGGTTTGTTTAGGATCTTCCAGTTGATCACAAATCGCAACGCGACATCCTGCTTTTACCAGTTTAGGTAAATACGTGTTTAGTGAATGGTGTGGAAAACCGGCGAGTTCTGTGCGCTCGCCACCGTTGTTTCTGTTGGTTAAGATAATCCCTAAGATTCCTGCGGCTTTGACAGCGTCTTCGCCAAAAGTCTCGTAAAAGTCTCCCACTCTAAATAATAACAGCGCATCTGGGTATTTATTTTTAATACCGTTATACTGTTTCATCAAAGGTGTTACACTTTTTTGCTTCGGTTTTTTTGCCATAACTTTTAGAGGGATACGAGATTAAATAGGTGTTAAAACTAGTGGGGATAAATTTAAAAAATCTATGCTGTAATTACCGAAATGTGCTAAGGAGTTATTTATATTTTTCAACAATAGTATAAGGATTGGAAGTGAATTTTTGTTCGTTTTGTAGGCTGCTGAATTTGTATTTTTGCGGTATGAATAGAAAGTTGAAAAACAGTGAGCTTGACCGCAAAACGGTTGAAGAATTTAAGGAAGCTAAGAAAACCCCGATTATTGTCGTTTTAGATAATATACGAAGCCTCAATAATATAGGTTCAGTTTTTAGAAGTGCAGATGCATTTCTTATTGAAGCAGTTTATTTATGTGGAATCTGCGCACAGCCTCCTCATAAAGATATTACTAAAACAGCATTAGGAGCTACCGATACTGTTACTTGGCGTTATTTTGAGTCTACTTTGGAAGCGGTTGAAGATCTCAAGCAAAAAGGATTTAAGGTTGCAGCTGTAGAACAAGCGGAAGATGCAATCATGTTGAATGACTTTAAAATTCAAGCTGATGAAAAGCTGGCTATTATTTTTGGTAATGAAGTAAAAGGAGTCAAGCAGAAAGTGATCGATGCATCAGATTGTGTATTAGAAATACCGCAAATAGGCTCTAAACATTCATTTAATATAGCAGTAAGTGCGGGGATCGTATTGTGGGATTTTTACTCAAAAATTATTAAAAATAATTAACAGGTATTATTTGTTGCTTAAAAATTATTTAAAATCATAAATCTGTATTAAAGTTTTCGTAATTGTTGAGGTGTTAGCAATTTAATTGTGAAAATTCACGTTTTACAAGTATAAAGTAACAAAACCCAACAAGATGAAACTAGATGATTTTGACTACGCTTCTTATGAGCGCGGTTCTAAAGACGGGTGTAAGTTTGGTCTAGCTATAGGAATCGTAATAGGTCTGGCAATAATGACCGTAATGTTGAGCTTTCTGTACGTTAAGTGATTACCTGCTTCAGTAACTTCAAATAATCAACTCTATTATCTACAAAGTCTATTTCAGAAATATCAAGTATTTTTATGTTTTCTTGTCTTCTATTTTTTATCATATTTAAATATCCTTGATTGATATCTATCAGATAACTTTCTGAAATATCTTGCTCGTATGCTCTGCCACGTTTCTTTATGTTTTCTAAAAGGCGTTCTGTGTTCTGATACAAATAGATATAAAGATCAGGCTTTGCAATTTCGCGATACATAATACTGTGCAGCTTTTTATAGAGGCTGTACTCATCTTCGCTCAAGGTTACTTTTGCAAAAATCAATGACTTTTGACTGTCATAATCTGCAATCATAAAATCTTTAAATAAATCAAACTGACCAATATCATCCAATAACTGCTGATAACGATCGGCTAAAAACGACATCTCTAACGGGAATGCATATCGAGACTGATCTTCGTAGAATTTCGGTAGAAACGGGTTGTCTTTAAATCGCTCCAGAATAAGTTTAGCATTAAAGTCCTCACTAATCATTGTGGCTAGTGTAGTCTTTCCGGCGCCAATATTTCCTTCTATAGCAATATAATTGTAGTTGTTTAAATTCAGTTCTTGCTGTGGATTTCTAAGGCAGCGTTGAATTTTATGAGGAATACTTTTGTCTGGGCTTTCAGCTTGAAGAACTGAAATACTCTTTTTAAGAATAGGATGCTCAAATGACGAAGCGATATCATTTAATGGATATATTACGAAATTTCGATCTTGTAAATGAGGATGCGGAATAGTTAGATTTGATTCATTTATAATATCGGCACCAAAAAATAAAATGTCTATATCAATAGGACGATCGCTATACCCTTCTTTATTAGAGCGAGCTCTGCCTAGTTTTTTTTCGATACTTAAACACGTAGTGAGTAGGGTTTGATAGTCTAAGCGCGTATCTGCAGAAACTGCACAGTTTAAAAAATCTGCACCTTCAAAGCCCCAAGATTTTGTTTTGTAAACCGGAGAAATCTGTTTTACCGTTCCTAGTTCTTCAAAAATTGCATCAATCGCATTTTGCAAGTTTTCAAAAGAATCACCTTGATTACTTCCTAAAGATAAGAGTATGTTTTTTAGTGGTTTAATGAGCGTATTTTGTTAAATATTTTAAGAGCAATTTAAGTAAAAGCCCCGTACATTCTTCTAATTTTGATGAGAAGAACCCAATAAGTACCGCAGTTTGACGCAAGCCACAATGAGCCAGAGAGATGCACTGGCAGCCTATCGAATTTATTTTATTTTGGGAGCACTTTTTATTTGCTCTCTCGTTGTCTCCAACCTCATTTTTCAGAAGTTTTTTTATTGGGATTTTTTCGGTTTGTATCGTTTTGAAATTTCGGTGGGTATTTTACCCTATCCGATTACCTTTTTGATAACTGATTTGATCAGTGAAATCTATGGTAAAAAGAAAGCCAATCAAATTGTAACTGCTGGTATTTTTGCCAGTATTTTTTCATTATTAATCGTTTATACTTCAGCGGTTGTTCCGGCAACAGACTGGTCGCCGGTAGATGATGTTTTATTTGATAAAGTATTTGGAGCTACAGTAGTTGCGGTTTTGGCTTCGATGATGGCTTATTTATTTGCACAATATATAGATATACAGTTGTTTCATTTTTGGAAAAAGTTAACTAAAGGTAGACATCTATGGATTCGTAATAATTTTTCTACGTTTTTCAGTCAGTTTGTAGATACTGCAACAGTACTTTTGTTGTTGTGCTCTTTCAATAAAATAGAATGGAATTTATTTGGAACACTGCTTTTAAGCGGGTTTTTGTTTAAAATTTTAGTTGCGGTTTGCGATACGCCGTTTTTGTATCTGGGCGTTTATTTATTTAGAAAACGCTTTAAACTGGCTCGGGGTGAAGAGATAGGAGCAGAACTTAATGCCTTCCAACAGGAAGAAAAAATTTAAAATACTATGAAAAAGATATTTAAAATAATAGGAATTGTACTCTTGGTACTGGTGATCGGTCTTATTGCCGCGCCTTTCTTGTTTAAAGGACAGTTAGAAGATTTGCTGAAGCGTTCTATAAATGAAAATCTGAATGCTACGGTTGCTTGGGAAAATTTTGATCTTACCCTTTTTAGCAGTTTTCCGGATGCAAGCGTGAAGGTTAAAAATTTTAGTCTAATCAATAAAGCCCCTTTTGAGGGAGATACGCTTGCCAGCGGAAGTGAATTACAGCTAGATATGGGGATTATGCAACTTTTTAAAACCTCTTCTGGCGAGCCTATTGCAGTAGATGCGATTAGTCTGGAAGAAGCGTTTATAAATATTAAGGTTGATAGTTTGGGCAATGCTAATTATGATATTGCAAAAGAAACTACTGCTTCTGCAGATACACTTGCTGATAGTTCTGGTGGATTTCAATTTGATGTGCAGCATTACGAGATTTCGAACTCTCGCATTAATTATTTAGACGAAAGCACACAGACTTTTATGCGTTTGTCTGAAGTGAACCATGAGGGAGACGGTGACTTTTCTGCTGATATTTCGAATCTGAACACCACTACCGAAGCATTGGCTTCGTTTGATTTTGACGGAGTCAATTATTTGAAGCAAAATAAGATTTCGCTAGATGCGGTAATTGAAATGAACCTTGCTGAACAGCGTTATACGTTTAAAGAAAACGAAGCATTGATTAATCAATTACCATTGGTTTTCTCAGGATTTGTTCAGGTAAATGAAAATAATAATGAACTGGACTTATCTTTTAAAACACCATCTAGTGATTTTAAAAACTTCTTAGGAGTGATTCCTGAAGTTTATGCTAAAAACCTAGAAGGCGTTACAACAACAGGGGATTTCAGTGTAAATGGTAGGATAAATGGAGTGGTTGACGAAGCGCATATCCCAATGATGAATATTGAAATTCTGTCTAATAATGCTTCTTTTAAATATCCAGACTTGCCAAAATCTGTTCAAGATATTATAATTGACGCAAGTATTGTGAATGAAACAGGTGATCTGGATGATACTTATTTGCGTTTAGGAAATCTAAATTTTAGAATTGATCAGGATGTGTTTAATGCAAAAGGTAGAATAGACCGTTTGACTACAAATCCATTAGTTGACCTCGCTTTAAAAGGTAAACTCAATTTAGCTAATCTAGAGCAGGCTTACCCACTTGAGTTAGATCAGGATTTAAATGGAATGCTTATTGTTGATATGACGGCTAATTTTGATATGAACAGTGTTGAGAAAGAGCAGTATCAAAATATAAAAAGTTCGGGTACTGCAAGTTTAAAAGATTTCAGATATGTTTCGCCAGAACTTCCAAATCCGTTGACGATGGCACAAACTAATATTACGTTTAATCCGGGAACAATTACGTTGAATAACCTAGACGCTAAAACCGGTCAGACTGATATTTCAGCAAAAGGAAGTATTGAGAATCTGATTCCTTTTGTGCTTTCTAAAGAAGATTTAAAAGGAAGGTTTACCGTAAACTCAAAAGTGATTGATCTGGCAGATTTTAGTGTTGTTGAAACTACACCGCAAGAAACAGCTGCAAATACTGAAAAAACAGCTGGGCAACCAACAGGAGAGTCAGCAATTAAAATACCTTCTTTTTTAGATGCAGCTATAGATTTTACTGCCGGAAAAGTTATTTATGATAACATCACGCTTACCAATGTGAGTGGTAATCTAAGTGTGAAGGATGAGACTGCTAGTCTTAATAATATTAAGTCTAATATTTTTGGGGGAGCAATTGGCCTTAACGGAACTGTGAGTACAAAAACAGCAACGCCAACATTCAAGATGGATCTGGATTTGAAAAGTGTTGACATCGGTCAATCTTTTGAAGGTCTTGAGATGCTTCAGCAGTTTGCTCCAATTGCTAAAGCCTTACAGGGAGCTTTAAACACCAATATTCAACTAAACGGTAATTTATCTGATGATTTAACTCCTGTGCTTTCATCTTTAGCGGGTAAGGCCTTAGCACAGTTGTTAACCGTAGAGGTAGACTCTGAAAAGATGAAATTGCTAAGCACGTTAGATTCTAAACTCGACTTTATTAATTTAGATAAGTTAGATTTTAGTAATCTAAAGACACAACTTAATTTTGATCAAGGTTTAGTTACTGTAAAGCCATTTGATTTCAACATAAAAGGAATTAATGTAGGGGTAAGCGGTACGCACAGTTTAGAAAATACGATGAACTATACGCTTAATCTTAAAGTGCCCGGAACATATCTAGGTTCAAAAGTGGGAAGCACTTTAGCAGGTTTGAGCAATACAGATTTGGAAAAATATACTGTTGATCTACCAGTTAAATTAACCGGTAATTTTACGAATCCGCAGGTATCTTTAAATACGCAGCAGGCTGTAAGTAGTTTAACACAGCAGCTAGTTGCTACTCAAAAAGATAAGTTCAAGCAGCAGGGAGAAGATAAAATCAAAGATGTTTTAGGAGGGATTCTTAAAGGAAATAAGCCTGCAGATACTTCAGCGGTAAATACAGCAAAAGACTCGACTCAAACTTCAACCCAAAACAATACCGCAAAAGCTGTTAAAGACGTTTTAGGTGGTTTGTTTGGGAAGAAAAAAACAGCAACTGATACTACGAAAACTAACAATTGATTGATTTTGGGAATGTTATACATAAACAAGGAGCACTCACGAGTGCTCCTTGTTTATGTATAACAATGTATTTAAAAACTAATTACTATAAACTCAGATCTCCTGTTTAATTGGTGTTGCTCTTCGGAACAATCAGAGCCATTACCACAATCATTTATAAGTTGCGTTTCTCCAAATCCTTTACCGGAAATACGGCTAGGTTCAATGCCTCTGCTTACAATCCAATCTGCTGTAGAACGTGCTCTTTTGTCAGAAAGGCTAAGGTTGTATGCGTCATTACCTCGGCTGTCTGTATGCGATCTAATTTCAACAACAAGCGTTGGGTTAGATTCCATTACTGCAAGTACTTTAGTAAGTTCTTCAGCGGCATCGGGTCTGATGTTGAAGCGGTCAAAATCAAAGTAAATTGGCTTTAAATCAAGTAATTTTGCCAGATCGTCTCCTTCATTAATTTTTGTAATTCTTGGCTCGAGGTATAAGTCAACAACCATTGAGTCTCCGTTAGAAGGCGCAGTAACTAATTCTTCAGCAGAATAATATTCAGGTTCATCTGCACGAATTAAGATCTCTTCATCACATATAGGATTTAATGTATATTCCCCATTTTCATTTACTTCTGTTTTTTGCAGTAAATTTCCTTCAAGATCCAATATACTTACTGTAGCAGTAGGAATAGGAAGGTTAGTTTCTTTATCTCTAACAGTACCGGTAATTAATGATTCGCAAACCGGTATTTCTTTAGGTATTCTTGTGAATCTGAAAATATCATCACTTCCCATCCCAAAATAACGATTAGTTGAAAAGTAACCGGTGTTTGTATATTCATCTACAATAAAGGCAAAATCATCTTGTGGACTGTTAATGGGCTCTCCTAAATTGATGACGTAAGCTATGTCACCATTCTTTTTGGTTGTCACGACATAGATATCAAGACCACCCAAGCCTGGTCGCCCATCAGATGAAAAGTAGAGATTCCCTTTTTTACTCATATAGGGGAAATTTTCTCTTCCTTCTGTATTGACAATTGGTCCTAAGTTTTCAGGTGTACTGTATTCATTATCACCTAAAATATCAACAACCCAGATGTCGGAAAAGCCATTTGTACCGGGCATGTCTGATGCAAAATATAATTTTTTATTATCTGGACTTAACGCAGGATGCGAGACAGAGTAGTCATCAGCATTGAATGGTAATTCAACAGGTGTTCCCCAAGAGTCTCCTTTTTTTACAGACTTAAATATTTTAAGACGTATAGTCCCATTTTTATCTGTACGCTTTACACCTTGACTAAAGTTATTACGCGTAAAATACATGGTGTTTCCATCTGTCGTGAATGTAGGAGATGATTCATGGTAGCGTGAGTTAAGATTACCTCCAAATTTTTCAACAGCTCCTAATTCACCTGTTTCAGCATCAATGGGAGCTTGATAAAAATCTAAAAAGGGTTCGTTATTCCAAGTGTGAATGTATCTTTTTGTAGTCCCGGTGTCCCGAGAAGATGAGAAAATAAGTTTATTCTCATAGAGCATAGGTCCAAAATCTGATAATCTGGAGTTGGTTTTTCTTAGATTTTCTACTTCATACTCACTATCAGAGTAACTTATTTCTTCAAGATAGTCTGGCTCTTCGGCAAAAAGCTCTGCTCTAGAGTCACCTCCTTTAAGCTTTCTGAATTCAGCCATAATCTTATCAGACTCATTATATTGTTTAATTCCTTTTAAAGATTGAGCATATCTAAAAAGATATTCTGGTGTTACTGTTTCCGGATATTTTTCAACGAGTTTTTTAAACCACTTTGCGCTGTCTTCGTATTTTCCGTTAAAGTAATACGAGTCCCCTAGTTTTTGAAAAAGCTCAGCCGACTCATAGCCCTCTTTTGCTAAGCGTAAATAGATCTTTTGAGCATCTATAAATGCATAGCTTTCAAATTTTTTATCTGCTTTACTTAATTCTTTTTCTTGAGCGAATGAAAAAGTGACGCATACAATAAACAATAGCTTGAATAAAAGGATGCCTTTATTGACTTGTTGCATAACAATAACGATGTGTTTGAAATTAGGATTTAGGGGAGCACAAATATAATTAAATAATGAGCTGAAAATTATTTATTGTCTGTATAGGTGTTAATAATTGAGGGGGATTTTCCCTGTTTTTCAGAGAGTTGGTTCATTTTTTACAGTTTTTACTCGAATATTTGACAAGAGGATATAATAATCAGTAGGGATTTTATGAATAGCTTTATCTGAAACTCATTAAATTTGATAAAACACAAATTATATGCTGAAAGAGGCAATTTTAAATAGAAGGTCCATTTTTCCGAATCAATTTTCTGAAAAAGCAGTTACAAAAGCGCAAATCGAAGAGTTGCTTGAGGCTGCAAACTGGGCTCCTACGCACCGAAAAACACAACCCTGGAGGTTTAAAGTTTTTAAAGACGATGCATTAGCAATTCTTGCTGATTTTGTGACAAAAGCTTACACAAAAGATACTCCTGCTGATAAATTTTCTGATTTTAAATTGAAAAAGAGCATTCAGAAGATTGAAACAAGTGGAGCTGTTATTGCTATTTGTATGCAGCGCGATGTTAAAGAAAGTATCCCGGAATGGGAAGAAGTAGCTGCGACAGCAATGGCTGTTCAAAACTTGTGGTTAATGGCTGGAGAACTAGGTCTTGGAGGATACTGGAGTAGTCCGGGTTATATTAAAGAAATGCATGCTGATCTTAAACTGGAAGATGGGGAGGTTTGTCTCGGTTTTTTCTATTTGGGAGTTTATGATGGTGAGCCATTCAACGGTGAGAGAGATACTGTGCAATCAAAAACAACTTGGTTTTAAAAGCTTTCTTTAATAACCTGACCAACTTTTTATAAGCCGTAGCAAAAGTTTTTTGTAGCTGAGGTCCTATTTCTAAAGCTTTAGGAACAATCACTGCAGAATAGTAGCCTTCTGTTTTAGCTTTTTTAGCAACATATTTACCTGCGCTTAAATTGGGGACGCAATAGGGTCTCATCCTCAATCATTAAATCTACAGTTTCTTTGCTCATCAGTGCGCAGTGCAATTTCCTGAGTTTTATAAGCAATGTCTGCTTCATTCAGTGTAAATTTTTCTAGGTATTTATAAGGGCCGGTCTCACTTGCTATATGCACGTACATATCAATGAAACCTGGTAATACCGTTTTCAATTTTAGGTCAATTATTTGACCAGTTCCACTTTGATATACATCTAAATTTCCTGAATAGAATCGGCTATAACCACTATCGTTTTTTCTTCGAGGATCTTGCCGTTTTTTGTATCTACCAATTTATCTACTTGTAAATAGGTTTTTTGAGAAAAAGCATTTAAACTGAAAATACAAACAGCTAGTAGAAGAATGTTGCGCATAGTGGTTAGTTTTTAGTCAATAAATTCTAGGATTTTACATGTAATATACTCAATTTGATCATCATCAAGCTCAGTATGCATCGGCAATGAGATCACTTCTTGTACTAATTGATTAGTAACAGGAAAGTCTTTCTCGTTATAGCGCTCATCTGCATAGGCTTTTTGCTTATGCAACGGAATAGGATAGTAAACACCACAAGGAATCTCATTAGCATTAAGATGCTTTACCAACGCATCACGATCAACACCTTTTAAACGTAAAGTATACTGATGAAAAACGTGACAATCACAAACATCACAAATCATAGGAGTTGTGATCTTAGGATGGTTTTTTAATTTTTCTGAATATTTATGGGCAGATGCCCGGCGTCTCGCATTATAATCGTCTAGCTTAGGAAGCTTTGCTCGCAAAACTGCAGCTTGTATAGAATCTAATCTAGAGTTTACACCTACCACATCATGATGATAGCGCTCATACATACCATGGTTTACGATACCTCGTATGGTGTGTGCTAAGTCGTCGTTGTTAGTAAAAATAGCACCGCCATCACCATAACAACCTAAGTTTTTTGAAGGAAAAAAAGAAGTGCTTCCCACGTGACTAATAGCACCAGTTTTTACTTTACTACCATCTTTACGTGTATAATCAGCACCAATTCCTTGAGCATTATCTTCAATAACAAAGAGATTATGCTCTTCAGCAATTTCCATAATTGCGTCCATTTCGGCAACCTGACCAAAAAGATGCACAGGAACGATAGCTTTAGTTTTTGGTGTAATAGCTCGTTTTATCGCTTCTACATCAATGTTGAAACTGTGTGGATTCACATCAACTAACACAGGCGTGAGTTGCAATAAAGCAATAACCTCTACAGTAGCAGCAAATGTAAAATCTGCGGTTATTACTTCATCGCCGGGTTTTAGTCCCAGCCCCATCATTGCGATTTGTAAAGCATCTGTGCCGTTAGCACAAGGAATCACGTGTTTTACACCTAAATACTCTTCAAGTTCTTTTTGAAAACCGTGAACTTCAGGGCCGTTGATGAATGCAGTGTTATCAATTACTTCTTGAATAGAGCGGTTTACTTGCTCTTTTATAGGTTCGTATTGACCTTTAAGGTCAACCATTTGTATTTTTCTCATAGGTATTTTTTATGCCGAAAATTGAAAAAATAAAAAGTTGAAAAGTGATTTTATATCAAAAATCCGGTCATTTTCTGGTAAGACGAAAGTACGAAATCTAGCCACTTCAACCAATGTCTTTTTTTATGGAAAAGGCTACTTTTGCGAGGTTATGCGACATATTTATTCTTTTTTTATTTCACTTTTCAATGCGTTACTTCCGGTATTGGGGTTGTTCAGTTCTAAACTGAAAGAATTCAGGGGTGTTCGCCAGACTGTCTTTAACTATTTAGAAAGCAAGATTGAGGGTTCTGACCGTGTGATTTGGATTCATGCAGCTTCACTGGGTGAGTATGAGCAGGCTGTTCCTGTTTTAGAAGAATTGAGAATACAGTACCCTAGCCATAAAATACTGCTTACTTTCTTTTCGCCTTCAGGCTATACGATTAGAAAAAACACACCTTTAGCAGATCTTGTGACCTATTTACCGTTAGATACAGAGGCAAACGCAGATGCTTTTATAAGTATTACTAGTCCAGAATTAGTGCTTTTTGTTAAGTATGAATTCTGGCCGAATTATTTAGATAAACTGAAACGCAATAATATTTCAACTTTGTTGATTTCGGGTGTTTTTAGAGAAAGTCAGCCATTTTTTAAGTTCTATGGAAGTTGGATGAAAAAGTCTTTAAGAGCTTTTGATTATTTCTTTCTGCAAAATGAATCTTCTTTAAAAAATCTCAAAAAGCTAGGTTTTACAAATGCCGAAGTTAGTGGAGATACGCGTTTTGACCGCGTGAGCAGGCAACTTGAATATAATAATACACTTGATTTTATAGCTGAATTTAAACAGGATAAGCTGCTGCTCGTTTGTGGGAGTACCTGGCCCGAAGATGAAACACTTTTATTAGATTTTATAAATAATGTAGCAGAAGTTAAGATTATTCTCGCGCCACATAAAATCAACTCAGAAAAGATTGAAGCTTTCCGCAGTAAGCTTACTAAGAATGTGGTTTTACATTCTGAACTAAAAATTAAAAACCTGCAAGAAGCAGAAGTTTTAATCATTGATGCAATTGGGTTTTTGACTAAAATTTACGCTTATGCAGATATCGCTTATGTGGGTGGTGCGGCAGGAGCAACTGGTTTACATAATGTTTTAGAGCCGGCAACTTTTGGTATTCCTATTTTAACCGGAACTCATATTGATAAATTCCCGGAAGCCGGTCAAATGAATAGAATTGCAGCATTATTTACTGTAAAAAACCCTGCAGAGACTTCAGTGGTTTTAGGTAAATTAATTTCAGATAAAAAGTTTAGAGATCAGACAGGTATAATTGCCGGTCAGTTCGTTTCTGGGAATACCGGAGCAACACACTCAATTATGAGTTATTTAAAAATCAAACACTTACTGCCTGATTGAGGTAGTTTCTAAACGGAAGTATCTCTTTGTAGACTTCAATCACGTGATTTTCAAAGGCGTCACTAGTGACTAATTTTTGAGTCAAATCTGTTTGTACGGCAAAACTTTTGTTACGCAGTAATTCAATATATTTATGGTCTTGAGGAAATCCCTTTGGAGCTGTCTTAAGGCTGTCTCCATCGTCTATTAACCAGCCAAACATCTTTTTAAAACTGGGCTTGTTTAAAATTTCAAGTAGTTCTTCACCATTATAATCTATAGCTTGTCTAATGCTTTTTAGTAAAGAAGATTTTGGTTTGTAAAAACCGGCAGCAATAAAACTTTCTGAGGTACCTAGATGTATGTAAAAATCTCCTTGTTTTGTTTCCTGATCAAGACCTGCACCAAAATGGTCTTTATAAATAGGCTTGTTGGGATGATATAACAAGTTGTTATTAATGCGATTTATGGCTTTTTTACCAGACGTATGCGTATAATTTGGATCAATCTCTGCGAGTTTTATATCCATTTTATTCAGCCAGTCTATGTAGAAATCTCTGACTTCGTAATATCTGTTTCGATTTTCGTCCATCCATTCTTTAGAATTGTTTTGCTGAAGCTCGCGTAGAAAATCATACAGTTTGTAAAAACTCATATTTTTAGGATAAAGTTAGTAATAGGTGATTTTAACAGCATTAAATAGTTTCGTTTTAACGCATTATTTAGAATTTTTAGCAATCATTTACCAATTCAAAATTAAAAGCAGTCGTTATTCTGTATAGATTTGCCTTCAACCAAATCATGGAATTATGAAAAAAGTAATCGGAATTTTTGTTTTAGGGCTTTTAGCTTTCAATACTTACTCGTGTAGAGAAACCGAAGAAAAGGAAACGGTAATCGTAAAAGAAGAGCAAGTAAAGGATGAACGCGAAGGTATCTTAGAGCGTACAGCAAAAAAAGTAGATAACGAAGTCAATAAAGAGATTGACAGGATTGGTGATGATAACTAATACAATAATTATGAAAAAAGTAAGCATATTAGCAAGCCTTCTATTAATGGTAACACTTTCTGTAACTTCTTGTCGTGAGAAGAGTGAGAAAGAAAAGCTTGTAGAAGAAATGAAAGAAGAAGGAGCCGAAATCGACACAAAAACAGACGATGACGGCAACTATAAAATGAAAATGGAATCTGACGATAAAGAAGTCAAGATTAAAGAAGATGCAGATGGTGATACTAAAATCAAAGTAGATCACTAATTTTAAGTAACTGCAGTAAAACAAAAACCGCCTCATTGAGAGGTGGTTTTTTAATTTAGAAATCCTGTAGTGCTACTTATTTAAAACTGCGCATTTGATTTTTTAATTCTTCCATGCCTTGTTGTAGTTCACGTAATAAATTGCTTTCTGAAGGTGAATCTAGGTGAAAAGTAAGTTTGCTATTCACTTGCCACAATTCTTGAATATCACTAACTTGAACTTCAAAAGGTAAATATTCCTGATTCAAAGAGATTAATACAACTTTAGAAGGATCTGGAAGCTTTTGTAATTTTTTAATCACAACTGCATCTGGCATTACAACTACATAAACCCGGTTTGTTGTGGCTTCGTCCATATTTAAAATTGCTTTACCTAAGACCCAGTCTTCTGGCATAAAATTAGGTAGCATGCTGTCTCCTTCGATTTGAAAACCACGGTATGTAGCGTTTCGATATTGTGGTAAGGGTAGATCAAAAGCAGGAAGTTGTTGATACCATTCAACATCTTGAACATTGTGTGGGTATCCTGCGGCAGCTTTTTGATTGACCATAACAAGATTTTCATTATCATCAACGTCAACAGTAACCACTTTAGGGCTCACATCACCTTTCCCTGCATGCAGTAATTTCTGATTGCTGTAGCCAAACAGCCATAACGGATTTACATTGTAAAGCCTTAAAAGTTCGGTGACTACTTGACCAGAAAGTTTGGTTCTTCCGCGTTCAATATCTGCTGTAGAATTTTTAATTCCTAAAGCTTGAGCAAACTCGGTTTGCGTTAAATTTTGTTCTTCGCGTATTTGCTTAAATCGGCGTACGTCGCCTGTTACATCATTGATTCCCATATGGTAAATATACTTTAATTTGGAATAAATCCGATTTAAATATAATAAAAAATCTGTTGGGACGGAAAAATGCTTTAAATTCGTAAAAATTCCAAGCTATGAATTTTGAAAGAATTAGAGAAAAATTAAACATCCTTGCTGATGCGGCTAAGTATGACGTGTCGTGCTCCAGTAGTGGGAGTAATCGCAAGAACACCACAAAGGGTCTTGGTGACAGCTCAGGTATGGGTATCTGTCACAGCTATACGGAAGATGGACGGTGTATTTCTTTATTGAAGATTTTGCTAACCAATCACTGTATTTTTGATTGTGCCTATTGTGTAAGCCGAAAAAGTAACGACATCAAACGCGCGGGTTTTAAAATTCAAGAGGTAGTAGACCTCACCATAAATTTTTACCGACGCAATTATATTGAAGGTTTATTTCTGAGTAGCGGAATCTTTTCAAGTCCAGATTACACGATGGAACGTTTAATAGAAGTAGCCAAAAAGCTTCGGTTAGAAGAGAATTTCAACGGGTATATTCATTTAAAATCAATTCCCGGTTGTAGTGATGAGTTGATGCGGGAAGCTGGTTTGTATGCAGATCGACTTTCTATAAATATTGAGATTCCCACAGTTTCTGGTCTTAAATTACTTGCGCCGGAAAAAGATCATAAAGATTTTATCAAACCAATGGAAAAGGTTAAGAATGAAATCATACAATATCAAGCAGATAAAAAACTCATAAAAAGCACGCCGGTTTATGCGCCGGCAGGGCAGAGTACCCAGATGATTGTAGGTGCAACGGGAGAAAGCGATAAGGATATTATGTATTCTGCTGTGCATTACTACAGCACGTATAAAATGAAGCGGGTGTATTATTCGGGCTATGTGCCGGTTTTACAAGATGAGCGCTTACCTGCATTAGGAACCGAAGTGCCTATGCTACGGGAAAACAGACTCTATCAAACAGACTGGTTGCTGCGTTTTTATGGCTTTGATGTGCGTGAGATTTTGAATAATCAGCATCCCAATTTGGATGTAGATATTGATCCTAAATTGAGCTGGGCGCTTCGTAATATGCATTTGTTTCCGGTTGATGTGAACAAAGCAGAAAAGCGAATGCTCGTAAGAATTCCAGGATTGGGAATGCTTTCAGTAAATAAGATTTTAAACGCTAGGAAGTATAGAAAATTGAATTGGGAAAATTTGAAAGCTATCGGTATTGCGATGAATCGGGCTAAGTATTTTATGGTTTGCGATTCTAAAGACTGGGAGCGCAAAGATCTAGAGCCTGCTCATATCAAGAGTATGATTTTGCAGAGTTCTCAAAGCAAATATCAGAAAATGTATAGCAATCAGTTAAGACTGTTTAACTGATGAAAACTCATACGCTTAAATACGACAGCACTTTTGAAGGACTGCTTACTGCGGTTTTTACGGTTTATGAAGAGCGGTTGTCTTCAGTACTAATAGTTGAAGAACGTTTTTTTGAAGCAAATTTTTTCTCAAAAGTGAATGAAGTTTTCACAGATGAAAGCAAGGCATCCCGGGTTTGGGAAGGATTAAAAGAGTTTCAGCAATTTAGGACTTCGGTTTATCGCTCGTTTTTAAGTGAACTCCCAGATAAAGAAGTTTACATTCTAGATGCTATTCGATATGTATTAAAAACTAGAAATGATAAAGATTACGGGCAACCTTCGGTTTTAAAATTGGCTCAACTAACTAAACAGATTGGCCGGGAAAAACATAGAATGAAAGCATTTGTACGTTTTAAACGAACTAAAGATGATGTATATGTAGCTATCATAGAGCCTGATTTTAATGTACTTCCGCTAATAGCAAGACATTTTAAAAACAGATATGCAGATCAGCAGTTTGTGATCTATGATCGAAAGCGTAACTATGGTATTTTTTATGATTTAAATACCGTTGAACTTATAGAACTTGATTTTGATGATGCTGTCTTAAAAGAAGCGCTTCACGATGAAGAAATGCATTATGATAAAATGTGGCAAGACTATTTTATCAGTACCGGTATTAAGAGTAGAATCAATAAAAAGCTGCATTTGCGACACGTTCCTAAACGCTACTGGAAGTATTTAAATGAAAAAAATCCACTTTAAAAAGATTTGGTTATTTTTAATTCATTAACCCAAAAAAATCAGATTATGAAAAGAATTCTTTTAAATGTATTTATGATCGCTATAACGGTATCAGTTTACTCATGTAGAGAAACCACTCAAGAAAAAACAGAAGAAGCAGTTGAAGCGATGGGAGAGGATATTGAGAATGCAGCAGAAGAAGCTGGTGATGCAATACAAGAAGGTGCAGATGAACTCAACGATGAAATACAAGGTAACGATGATGTAATGGATGATGACGCATAATAGTGTCACTTAAATATTGAGAAAAGCATTTTAAAAGAAATTTTAAGATGCTTTTTGTTTTTATTGGTAAAATGATTTTTTTTGAAAAATTAAAAAAACGGTCAGTCTCTGTTAATCAAATCGTTGTAAAGATTGCGATATTTTTAGCAAAAATGTAAATCGATAAAAAATTTAATAAAATTTAAGAATAAGCGATGTTAATTTATATACATTTGGCATCGATTAACGCTAATTAAAATTACATCAATTATGAAAAAATTTATGTTCAGTGCATTTGCACTATTACTAATGGTATCTGTTTCTGCTTGTCGCGAAACTACTGAAGACAAAACTGAAGACGCTATGGAAAGCGCTGCTGATGATATGGGTGATGCTATGGATGACGCAGGAGACGCTGTAGAGGAAGCTGCTGAAGACACTGGTGATGCTATCGAAGAAGGTGCTCAGGAAGTAGAAGATGAAGTTGAAGGAAACGACGACATGTAATATTCTCTTTTGAGATATAATAGAAAAGCCCCGAAGTAATTCGAGGCTTTTTTTATGTGTAAAACTTTCTAACTTTTTAGATAGAAGCACTACTGGTCTGTGCTTGTCTGTCTATTTTTTTTACGAGACCTTGTAAAACTTTACCGGGGCCTACTTCAATAAATTCGGTAGCGCCATCAGCTATCATATTTTGAACACTTTGTGTCCATTTTACAGGAGCTGTTAATTGAAACAATAAGTTTTTTTTAATTTCAGCAGGATCTGTAACCGCAGTAGTACTTACATTTTGATAGATAGGACATTTAGGTTCGCTAAAAGTGGTCATTTCTATAGCTGCAGCAAGTTCTTCACGGGCTGGTTCCATAAGTGGAGAGTGAAAAGCACCACCTACGGGTAATACAAGTGCACGTTTTGCGCCGCGTTCCTTAAGTCTTTCACAAGCCTCATTTACAGCTTCAACAGTTCCAGATATTATGAGTTGCCCGGGGCAATTATAGTTTGCAGCAACTACAACACCATCAACGTCAGCACAAACAGCTTCAACAAGTTCGTCTTCAAGGCCTAAAATAGCAGCCATTGTAGAAGGGGTTGTATCGCAAGCTTTTTGCATTGCCTGAGCACGCTGAGAAACCAATCTTAAGCTGTCTTCAAAACTTAAAACGCCATTAGCTACAAGAGCCGATATTTCACCTAAAGAGTGACCGGCAACCATTTGCGGTACTGCTTCTTCACCTAAGGCTTTGAATAAAGCAACTGAATGTAAAAAGATAGCAGGTTGAGTTACTTTAGTTTCCTTGAGTTCTTCGGCGGTGCCTTCAAACATAATTTTTGTAATGTCAAAGCCTAAAATTTCATTTGCTTTTTTAAATAATTCACGAGCTGTTTCTGATGCTTCGTAAACGTCTTTACCCATTCCGGTAAATTGAGCTCCCTGTCCGGGAAAGATATATGCTTTCATAAATAGATTTTTCTAAAAAGTGTTGCAAAAATACACATACACAAATGGATTTAGAAATTATAAATACCAAGTGAGGTTTTATTCTTGTAAAGTTTCTAATTTTAAGTGATTTATAAAACGATTTAAATGATGAGCAAGAATGATCTTCAAAAAGCAATCGCTTTATTATTCTGTATTCTTTCTGCAACAGGATTATACGCTCAATACAATGCTATAAATAACATTACTATCAACCCTATGCCTGAAAATCACTGGGTAAATGAAAATAAAAGAGCATCTATAAAAGAGTCTAAAATGCAAGTCGAATTTTTTTTTAGAACAAAAAGATTCTCACCAATACATTTATATTGTAGATGGTCAAGTGCTAGAGCCGCAAGTGCTTCAGGAATTTAAAAGCAGCATTTTAGAACAGGCAAAAGCCATTCATTTTGTACGCTCAGTAGATAGTATTATGGGATATCCTTCTAAACGTAAACGTATGTTAATCTTAATTACTACAGATATTGTGAGTGATAACTAATCTTTCTGATTAATCTATTTATACTTTTAAAGAGCCGGTTTCGCCTAGATCGGTTTCTTCTCCCGTTACTGCCGAGTATGCCATTTTTAGAAGGCTTACAAATTTGTTAGACTTGGCATCCCAATATTGGGCTGTTTTCGGTACAAACTTTATCGCAGTAAGATTAGCATCGTTAATACCATCAAACCAAGCGTCATCACTTTTACCGTATAAATCTTCAAGTATTGCTCTTTCTTTTGTGATTGTAGCTAGACCATAAACGCTTAAAAATTCCATATCAGATGGTTTTGCGTAAAATAATTGAGCTTCAGGATCTTTCTGAATGTTTGCATTGTGATCACTATCTGCGCCACTTAGAAACCAAATGTTTCCGGCTTCATCAACTTTTTTAGTTGACATAGGAATTGCATCAATAGGTGTGTTCTTTAAATCGGTCGCAAGCATTGCAAAATCTATCGAAGTAGCAAGATCTTCAAGTTTTTTACGGGCTTCTTTGTTGAAAAGGTTTTCGGTACTCATAGCTTTAGTTTTTATTTAAAGTTAAACCGAAAGCAACCACTTAATTATCAAGACTTCGCCAAAATTTAAGCGGAAACAATTAAAGTGTGTTAATTATCAACTATACTCCTGGAGTATCGCTTTCGCGGAAGCGTAATAGTTTCCGCCAAAAAGATTTACGTGAGCTAAAATATAATACAGCTGCCAGAGTCTGATGCGTTCTTTCCATCCCTGTTGAAGTGGAAAAATCTCATTGTAATGATCAAATATTTCTGATTCAAACCCTCCAAAGAGATACATCAAAGCGATGTCCATCTCACGTGGAGCATAGCAAGTCGCAGGGTCAATTAGTATAGGTTCACCATTTTTGCCCAGCATATAATTACCAGACCACAGGTCGCCGTGAATTAAGGCCGCCGGCTCTTTAGGGATTAATTTTGAAATTTCAGTATAAAAACCTTCAAGGTTTGAGAATCTATAGCCACGTTCAGTCGCCATTTTAAACTGAGGTTCTAAACGCTGATTGATGTAGAAGTCAAGAGCATTATTTTCGGTAGCATTGTACTGTGGTAAGCTGCCAATGTAGTTGTCTTTTTCAAAACCAAAGGCATCAGTGTTTTTATGCATCGCGGCTAATTGGTGTCCGAATTTTTTTGAAAAATTAGTAGTTTCATTACCGGATTGTAAATACTCAAGCAGTATAAAACTTTGATCTTTAAAATAGCCGGTCTTAATAACCTTTGGAGTTGCAAAACTATTTGAATCTGCAATATACTGAAGCCCGAGCGCTTCTAACTCAAACATATTTGGAAATTTACGGGCACTATTTACTTTTATAATTAAGTCTTGAGAGAAAGTTTCAACCTTATAAACGTCATTAATATCTCCGCCATAAAGCGGACTGACTTCCTTTATCTGAGCGTCAAGTATTTCGGATAAATATTTTTTAAAGGTCTCGTTTAACATAGGTTAAATAGGTAAACGCATAAGCATGACGTTCATCTTTTTGATGCTCTTCAGTGTTGATTAATTCCCATCTATTTTCATCAATTTCCGGAAAGAAAGCGTCGGCTTCAAAAGTTTCGTGAACACGCGTAAGTTCTATATGTGTAGCTTGGTCTAGTGCAAGTTTGTAAATCTCTCCACCGCCTATGACATATAGTTTATCGTCTTCTTTTTTGCCGGCCTCAATGGCATCTTCAAGGCTGTTTACTACAACAATTTCATCAGGAGCCTTATAATCTTGCTTACGGGTAATTACAATATGTTTACGATTAGGAAGCGGTTTTGGGAAGGTTTCAAATGTTTTACGCCCCATAATTATAGGGTGATGCGAAGTGAGTTTTTTAAAACGCTTAAAATCATCAGGTAGATGCCAAACCAGATTGTTATCTTTACCCAGCGCATTATTTTCTGCGGCGGCAGCTATTAAAATAATTTTCATGATTAAGAATTTAATGGCTTGTCTGGTCTTGAAATAAACGTTTTCTGTTGTTCTGGAAGCGGATGCTCCCTATCAATTTGCTCCTGTAGTTTTACGATTTTAGCTTTTTGTTTGCTAACGAGTTTATCAATTTGCTCGTGTTCCCATTTTTTATTCATAAAACTGCCTAATAAAAAGACATTGAGAAAATGAATTAGAAATAAGAAAAACCAGATTAAAATTGCCCATACAAACCAATC
Organism: Leeuwenhoekiella marinoflava DSM 3653; assembly: GCF_900129005.1. Classification (GTDB taxonomy): domain Bacteria; phylum Bacteroidota; class Bacteroidia; order Flavobacteriales; family Flavobacteriaceae; genus Leeuwenhoekiella; species Leeuwenhoekiella marinoflava. The sequence goes on from NZ_FQUN01000007.1 coordinate 265,885, forward strand.
AACTTGACCGGGTCTAAAGTCTGCTCCGAAGTCTAAAAATTTATTCAAAACAATCAACAAAACTGCACCAGCAAGAAACACTACAAAATGTCTAAATAGATTCTTTTTTTGCTTAACCCGGTATTGTGCATACTCGATGAGTTCTCGCTGATCGCGATCTATTTTTGTGGTTTCTTGCTTTTTTGAGAACATAAGAAAAAGTAAATTGTGTGAGAATCAAATTTACAAGTTTTAATCACGCTATTACCTTATGAAAAACTTAAAAAAGGAATTTCCGGTCACGGCAAATTACACACATCTTAATACCGCAGGGACGGGATTACTTTCAGAAACCTTATTAGATTTTAGACAAAATCATGATCTAGATTACCTAGTGATGGGAAGTCTAATGAAAGACAATCAGGATAAATTCATAACAAAAGTAAGAGAAGATGTTGGGAGGTTTTTTAATTGCAAGGCACAGAACATTGCGCTTGTAACAAGTTTTTCTACTGGCTTTAATGTATTTTTAGAAGCTTTGCCAACTAAATCTAAAGTGTTACTCCTTGAAGAAGATTATCCATCTATAAATTGGCCTGTTGAAGCCCGGGATTTTGACATTAGTTATGCGAAGATAGATGTGAACTTAGAGGAGAATATTTTAAAGGCTGTTGAAAAGGAAAAGCCTAAAGTGTTGTGTGTGAGTCTGGTGCAATACATCAGCGGTGTCCAGCTAGATTTTGAGTTTTTAAAAACACTGAAACAAGAATATCCTGATCTTTTGATTTGCGCAGATGGAACTCAATATTGTGGTGTTGCTCCGTTTGATTTTGAAAACAGCGGGATAGATGTTCTAGGAGCAAGTACCTATAAATGGCTTAATGCAGGTTATGGTAATGGTTTTTTTTTATTTAAAGATGAGGTTAAAGATCGCTTAAAGCCTAAAGCGATAGGGTTTGCCTCTATTCGTGGAAAGTATAAAGAAGCGGGTGATACATTGATTGGTAAGTTTGAGCCGGGACATTTAGACACTCTAAACTCAGGAAGTTTGCAAGTTGCGATACAACTTGTAAATAAGATAGGGTATAGCGCAATCACAGCACAGGTCGAACTTCTTAAAGAAAAAGCGCTAAATGCATTTGCTGAGCGTAATTTACTGGATGAAATTGTTGTAAATCGAAAACAGCATTCTTCAATCTTCAATATAAAAGGAGACCAAAAGCTTTTTGATAAATTAAAGGAGAACGATGTAATCTGTTCACAGCGCGGAAATGGAATACGGGTAAGTCTCCATTATTTTAATACTGAAGATGATTTAGGGAGGCTTTTGAAGTTAATTTAGCATTGTATGGTGAATAGCTAGTGTTAAAATAATAAATAATAAGAATGAGATAACGTTTTCGTATTTCACTATCTGTTTTTAAATCTTTCAATAAATGGTTTTGTCTAAAAAATAAGTTCAATACAGGTGTTTTTTTGACTTTTGTCAATTAACAATCATAAATTTGTAAAGAACTTAAAAAGAATTTGTTATGCCTATCACGAAACAATTTTTAAAATCAAAACCAGAGTGTAAAGTTACGTTCACTGTACTTGATACTGAAGCTAATTCTATTGCTGTTGCAGGAGATTTTAATGACTGGGAAAAAGCAGAATTGAAAAAATTAAAGAATGGGTCATTCAAAGGAGCTCTAAATATTCCTGTTGATTCTTCTTATGAGTTTAAATATTCAGTTGATGGTAAATGGATGAATGAGCCGGAAGCTGACAGCTTTAAATGGAATGACTTTGCAGGTGCAGAAAATAGTGTCTTAAGTCTATAAAATATAAAAGGGCAAGTTTTAAAATTTGCCCTTTTTTGTTACCTCACTTTAAAAACATAATCTGTAAAGCGATTATGTTTGTCACTGTATTGAGCTAAAATCTCTAGCCCGGCTTCTTTAGAAAGCCATTCCACAATATTGTCATCATATTTCTGGGAAATCTCAGTATGAATACTTTCCCACGCGGTAAAGTTGATTTCAAGATTGAGTTTTTTAATAGTTACTTTTTGATCTTGTGTGCTAACTAAAAAGCTTTTTGCGGTTCCTGTTTCAGGGTCGTAAACGGGCCAGTGTTTAAATTGATTTGTATCAAAGTCACTTTCTAATTCTTCATTAATACGATGAAGTAAATTTTTATTGAATGCCTCTGTAATTCCTTGACTGTCGTTGTAAGCACTCAGAACTAATTCTGGATTTTTTTTCTGATCAAGTCCCATAAATAGAAGGTCACCGCTTCGCATCGTTTTTCTGATATTTACTAAAAAATCTACAGCTTGTGGATGGGTAAGGTTTCCAATATTAGAACCTAAAACCATGATGACCATTTTACGGTCTGTATCACGATTTCCTAAATCTTTTAAAACGTCAAAATAACTTCCTTGCTCAGGTTTTATATCTATTTGAGGCCATTTGTGGTTGATAGCATTTTTGAGCTCATCGAGCATATTCTGACTGATATCAATAGGCTTATAAGTAAAGTTTATTCCTTCAGAAGCAAATTTTTCGAGTAAAATTTTAGTTTTCTTTCCATCGCCGGCACCCAGCTCAATCAAGTCAAAACCTGCTTGTTCCTGAAATAATTTTGTGATTTCCTGTTTATGGGTATCGATTATTTCATATTCACATCCAGTAAGGTAATACTCTGGAAGTTCCATTATTTGTTGAAAAAGTTTATCCCCCTTTTTGTCGTAAAACCATTTTGAAGAAACCTTTTTAGGAAAAGTGGTTAAGCCTTCATAAACTTCCTGCTCAAAGGCTGTCTTAAATTGTGTTTGCTGTTCTGTTTTCATAAATGCGAATTACCTTGCTAGGCGTAAACCGGTGAATTGCCATCTTAGTTGAGGATGGAAAAAATTACGATAAGTGGCTCTCGTATGATTATCTGAAGTTGCTACAGAGCCGCCTCTAAGTGTTTTTTGACTCACCATAAACTTACCGTTATATTCTCCCAGTGCACCCGGAGCTTTAGTATAGTTAGGGTAGGGTAGGTAGGCACTTTCTGTCCATTCCCAGCGCTGCCCCCAATCAAATTTACTTTGAGCAATTTCCCATTCAAATTCAGTAGGTAGTCTTAAACCTTTCCATTGCGCAAAGGCGAAAGCTTCATAATACGAAATGTGTGTTACTGGTGCTTGCAAATCAAGTTTTTGAACTCCGTTAAGTTGATAACAATACCACTCGCCATCTTGGTTTTGCCAGTATTGTGGTGCAAAAATATTGTTTTCTTCTATCCAGTCCCAACCTTCACTGTGCCAAAGCAAAACCTGATTATAACCATCATCCTCAATAAATTTAAGGTACTCCGCATTGGTTACGAGTTCACTTGAAATCTGATATTCCGAAAGAAAAACGTTATGTCTTCCCAGTTCATTATCGTAACAAAATCCAGAATCGTTGTGACCTATTTTATAAACCCCCTCTTTTACAGGGAGCCATTTGGGAGTATTAGAAATGGGCTGGTATTCATTAAAATTCTCTGAATATAAAGGCTGTAATGGATTATTTCCTAAGATATATTTGATATCTGTAAGTAGAAGTTCCTGATGTTGTTTTTCGTGATGTATGCCTATTTCTATCAGCTCTTTGAGTTCTGTTAAACTATCATTTTCCTGAAGCAACTTTGCTAAAGCAGATGTTACATATTTGCGATACGCATAAACTTCTCCAACTGTAGGTCTTGATAGATTTCCGCGGTCTGTGCGTACTACGCGAGCACCCATACTTTCATAATAACTATTAAATACAAAAGCAAATTGCTTGTTAAATTCTTTGTAGTCAGATTTGTATTTTTTGAGTATAAAGTCTTCAAAAAACCAAGTTGTATGTCCTAAATGCCATTTAGGAGGTGAGACGTCAGCTATAGGCTGTACCACATAATCTTCTATTTGCAAAGGTTTGCAGATCGTTTCAGTATGTGTTCTGGTTTTTAAAAAAAAGTCTAAGAGAGCAGATGTGCTAACAATCATAGCAATAAATATAACTTTGAGTTATTTTCAAAGTTAAACATTTAATGCTTTGAGTCTTTTTCAGATAACGTTAAGCCCTAGTTAAAAGGTGAATGGCATCGAGTACTTTATCGCTCTTGGTTTTCCGCCTGCTTGCCCTGGAGTCATTCTAGGGATAGCTAAAATGTTGCGTATTGCTTCTTCTTGAAGAACTTTGGTACCCCCTTTTACGCCAAGAATTTGTGGCTTCCCTTCTTCGTTGATTGCAAAATCAACCACCACTTTTTCTTTAACACTGCCTCTTTTATATCCCTCTGGAAATTTGAAGTTAGAAACAACGTGTTGTACAAGTTGCTTTTTAAAACAAGCTTTTTTCTCTGCTAGTGAACCTTCACAACCCGGCCAAACCGGAGGAATTTCTGTAATTGAAATTGCATTGCCAGATACTGTGATACCTTCTTGTGCATACGTGATGCCAGCTAAAAGAAAAGCTGCGACAAAAATAATTGATCTCATGATGTTGAAGATTTGGGTTTAAACAGCGACAGCACCTTTAATATGTGGGTGTGGATCGTAGTTTTCTAATTTGAAATCGTCAAACGTAAAACTGAAAATGTCTTTTACTTCAGGATTAAGCTTAATTGTCGGTAAGGTGCGTATTTCTCGGCTTAATTGCAAATTTAATTGCTCTGTATGATTGTTGTAGATATGTGCATCGCCAAAAGTATGTATAAAATCTCCTGGTGCATAATTACAAACTTGCGCCATCATCATTGTAAATAACGCATAAGACGCAATGTTAAAAGGAACGCCTAAAAATACATCTGCACTACGTTGGTACAGCTGGCAAGAGAGTTTAGGTCTTTTGTCTTCCGCGTTAGGATTACCGGGAGCCACATAAAACTGAAAGAATGCATGGCAAGGAGGTAGTGCAGCTTTTCCGTTAGCTACATTTTCAGCAAAAGATTTTGAAGTGTCTGGCATAACGCTAGGATTCCAGGCGCTTACTAGCATTCTTCTGCTGTTAGGGTTGTTTTTTAGAGTTTCAACAAGCTCTTTAATCTGATCGATTTCTTCGCTATTCCAGTTGCGCCATTGATGCCCGTATACCGGCCCTAAATCACCATTCTCATCAGCCCACTGATTCCAGATACGTACGCCGTTTTCTTTTAGGTAGTCAATATTCGTATCACCTTTTAAAAACCATAAAAGCTCATAGATGATAGATTTTAAATGCAATTTTTTTGTGGTGACCATAGGGAAACCCTTGCTTAAATCAAAGCGCATTTGATGACCAAATACACTTAATGTTCCTGTACCTGTTCGGTCTCCTTTTTGTACTCCTTCTTCTAAAATATGTTTTACAAGGTCGTGATATTGCTTCATGATAATAGGCTTATAAAGAATAGAATTCAAAAGTAAGGAATTACTTATTTTAATTTGATTGCGATTTTTTTTTTAACGAGATACTTATTAACTAATAATAATGATTATTTTCGCTTTCTTAAAAAAATCTTAATTTAGTTAAATGGTCTTAAAAACTATCGCTTACCCTTTCGGAGAAGTTAAGTACTACAAAGGTTTCATTCACGTGAAATTTAATGAAGATCTTGACGAGGTTAAAATTGAATATTCTAAGAAGTTATTCGAGAATATTGAAGGTTTTTATGGGTCAGAAAAATATGTTCTAATATCAGAACGTAATCTCAAAACAAGCTTTAACGCAGATTTGATGAAAAATTTGAATCTTTCTAAAATGAGAGGTTTGGCTGTCGTTTCTGAAGAAGGAGTGAGTCGTCGTGAGGAACTTATAAAAGAACAAAGCTTATTTAAAGGCTCCTTCGCATATTTTACAAACTATAAAGCAGCTGAAGAGTGGGCTAGAACTTTTGATTAAGAGTTTAACCTATAATCATACCCGCTATAGTTGCAGAGAGTAAGGAAGCTAATGTACCTCCTAAAACAGCTTTAAGGCCAAATTCTGAAAGCGTTTTTCGTTGTCCTGGAGCTAAAGATCCAATACCGCCTATTTGTATACCTATAGAAGCGAAATTGGCAAAACCGCACAATAGATAGGTAGCCATAATTACCGATTTCTCATAAGTAAAGCTCAGCGCATTTACAGGATTTTTTAATTCTGCTAATTGAATGTACCCAACAAATTCACTTGCAGCTAGCTTAATACCTAGTAGTTGTCCCATAAGCATGACGTCTTCATAAGCGACGCCTATAAGCCACATTAGTGGGGCAAAGATGGTTCCTAAAAGAGATTCTAGAGAGAAACTGCTGTATGGTGTATTTGCAGCTAGAAAATCATTTAGAGAGGTTACTTCTCCTATCTTTCCGAAGCCATAATTTATCATTGCTATAAAGGCGACAAAAACTAAAAGCATGGCACCTACGTTTGCAGCAAGCTTTAGCCCTTCTGTTGTACCTGTGGCAATAGCATCTAATATGTTAGAGCCTATTTTATCTGCTGAAACCTCAACTCGAGGATCTATTTTTTCCTGTTGAGGATACAAGAGTTTAGAAATCACTATGGCACCAGGAGCTGCCATTACTGAAGCAGCAAGTAAATGTCTTGCAAATTCTAATCTTAAATCAGCATCATCGCCACCTAAAAAGCCTATGTAAGCCGCAAGAACTCCGCCTGCTACAGTGGCCATACCTCCAATCATAACTAATAAAATTTCTGAGCGCGTCATACGCTCCAGATATGCTTTAATCATCAATGGAGCTTCGGTTTGGCCTAAAAATATATTACCGGCTACAGATAAGCTTTCTGCACCAGAAATACCTAGTAGTTTTGTAAGTACCCAAGCCATACCTTTTACAACAATCTGAACTACTCCTAAATAGAATAAGACTGAAGTTAATGCAGAGAAAAATATTATCGTAGGTAATACTTGGAATATGAATATGAAGCCGTAACTTTCGGTATCCATCATTCCGCCGAGAAGAAATTCGCTACCTGCTGCAGTAAAATCTAGAATCTTGACAAATATTTTTCCTACAAATTCAAAAGCTTTTTGAACAAAAGAAACTTTTAATACCCCAATAGCTAATAATAGCTGAGCGCCAAGACCAACTCCTATTGTTTTCCAGTTTATTGCTTTTCTGTTATTGCTGAATAAATAAGCAATAAGTAACAAACAGGTCATTCCCAATATACCCCTCCATAAACTGTCAAAAGAAAAACCTGCGTTAGGGATGAGTTTTTTTGCTTCATTAACGGGTAATACTTCCTGAACGCTTTGAGCAAATGAGGAAACTGTGGTGATTGTAGAAATGAATAGGAAAAGGAGTAGTTTTCGCATCTATATTAATTGCGTTTAGAAATTTCATCACGAATTTTTGCTGCTGCTTCATAATCTTCAGCAGCAACAGCTTGTTCTAAAAGAGAATTGAGTTCGCTAAGTGATAGTTTTTTATAATCTGTAGATCCAGAATTTTGTTCTTCCTCTTCAACTATAAGTTGGTCTACAAGAATATCATCTTCCTCTTCGTCTTCAGTCATTTTATCTTGATCAGAGCCTTTTAGGTAAATACCGGCTTTGTCAAGTATGTTTTTATAAGTAAAGATGGGAGCATCAAATCGCAATGCCAATGAAATAGCATCGCTAGTTCGTGCATCTATGATTTCTTCGATATTATCTCTTTCGCAGATAATGCTGCTGTAGAAAACACCATCTACTAATTTATGTATAATAACCTGTTTGATAAGAATGTCAAAACGATCGGCAAAATTCTTAAAAAGGTCGTGGGTAAGTGGGCGAGGAGGTTTTATTTCTTTCTCAAGAGCAATGGCAATAGATTGCGCTTCAAAAGCACCTATAACAATAGGTAATTTGCGATCCCCTTCTACTTCACTTAGTATTAAAGCGTATGCACCATTCTGTGTCTGGCTGTACGATATACCCTTAATATTCAAACGCACTAAACTCATAAGCTGTAAAAATATAAAAAGGCTGTTTAAAAGAGGACAAATATCCAAATTTAAACAGCCCTTTGAGCGGTCGAAAATACTAAATTTAAGAGTTACTTGCTTTAAACTCTTTTAATTTTTCATTTAACTTAGGTACAACCTCAAAAGCATCGCCTATAATACCGTAATCTGCGGCTTTAAAAAACGGAGCTTCCGGATCTGTATTGATAACAACTTTTGTTTTTGAAGCGTTGATTCCTGCAAGGTGTTGTATCGCTCCAGAAATACCTATTGCGATATATAAGTTAGAAGCAACCGGTTTTCCGGTTTGCCCTACGTGTTCGCTATGTGGTCTCCATCCCATGTCAGAGACTGGTTTTGAACAGGCTGTTGCTGCGCCTAAAATATCTGCCATCTCTTCAATCATACCCCAATTTTCAGGACCTTTGAGTCCGCGACCACCACTAACTACGATTTCTGCATCTGCGATGGTGACTTTATCTTTTACTTTATCAACTGACTGAACATCAATATTGAAATGAACGTCATCTAGGCTTGGTTCAAAACTTTCTTCAGAAGCCTCTTTCTGAGCTTCTTTAAGGCCAAAACTATTTTTAGAAAGTCCAATGATTTTTACATCGGTTTTGATTTCGGTGTGATTGAATGCCTTATTGGTAAACGCAGTGCGCTTAACGGTAAACGGAGATTCGCTTTCAGGAAGGGCAACAACATTAGATGCATAACCTGCATTAAGATCTACAGCTAAGATAGGAGCAAGGTATTTTGCATTGGCACTACTGCTCAATACAATTACTTTTGATCCTTCTTTTTGAGCAGCTTGAGTTAGTGCGCTGGCATATGCATTGGCAGTAAACTTAGCAAGTTTGTCATTCTTTAAATGAACGACTTTATCTGCACCATAAGTGCCTAACGAAGACGTTTCGTCAGCATTAATTGTAAGAGCTGTTACAGTGGTGTTCATCATATCTGCAATGCCACGAGCGTAGCTTACCACTTCATAAGCCGTCTTTTTAAACTTTCCTTCTTCTGATTCTGTAAATACTAAAACTGACATATTTTATATTTTTAATTTCTGTCTAAACAGAAATAGGATTCATAAATAAAAATTTGATGCTACTTATTAAATAACTTTAGCCTCGTTATGTAGTAAGTCTATTAACTCATCTAAGTTGTCTGGTGAAACCAATTTCACTTCACCTTTAGGTGCTGGTTTTTCAAAAGAAACAGCTTTAGTTTCAGTATCTGCACCTTGAGGTTCTTTTACGTCTAATGGCTTTTTACGCGCCATCATAATACCTCTCATATTAGGAATTCTCAGATCGCTTTCTTCAACCAAACCTTTTTGACCACCTATTACTAAAGGAAGTTTAGCGGTAACAGTTTCTTTACCTCCATCTATTTCGCGGATAGCCGTTGCCGTTTCTCCTTCAACTTCAAGACTAATGCAGGTATTTACAAAACTAGCACCTATCAAATTAGCAAGCATTCCCGGTACCATACCTCCATTATAATCAATAGATTCACGGCCGGCAATAATAAGGTCGTAGTTTCCTTCCTTAGCAACAGCGCTCAATTCTTTTGCAACTTGAAAACCGTCTAAAGCTTCGGTATTGATTCGTATTGCAGAATCTGCACCTATAGCTAAGGCTTTGCGCAAAGTAGGTTCAGTTTCTGGACCACCTACATTAATAATATCTACAGTTGCGCCTTGTTTTTCCTTAAACCACATTGCGCGGGTAAGGCCAAACTCATCATTAGGATTAATTACAAACTGAACACCGTTAGTATCAAACTTGGTGTCATTATCTGTAAAATTGATTTTTGAAGTCGTATCAGGTACGTGACTGATGCATACTAATATTTTCATATATAAATTTTTACGTGTAGCTATTTCGTTTTCGTTACGAAAATAAGCATTAAATTTGGAAATTTGCTATGCGTGCATAACAAAATTTAGTTAAAACCGATTCTTTTGGGAAGATTTAATTCCTATTTTTGCTGTCCCTGCAAAATTGGTGATTTTACTCACTATGCGGGATACAAAAATCAAAAAAAATAGCTTGATTTTTAAGGTTTTTTTGAGAGATTGCGTAGCATAAGTTCGCAAAATATAGATTTTGATTAATAGTATTCTTACATCCATTTTTATTTATGAAAACAATACAATTTAGGGAAGCCATTTGTGAGGCCATGAGTGAAGAAATGCGCCGGGATGAGGCCATTTATCTTATGGGTGAAGAGGTAGCAGAATATAACGGTGCATACAAAGCATCTAAAGGTATGTTAGATGAGTTTGGTGCAGACCGTGTTATAGACACTCCGATCTCAGAACTTGGGTTTGCCGGTATCGCAATTGGTAGCGCGATGAATGGTAACCGCCCTATTGTAGAATATATGACTTTCAACTTCTCACTTGTGGGAATTGATCAAATTATAAACAACGCGGCAAAAATACGTCAGATGTCTGGGGGGCAGTTTAACTGTCCTATCGTATTCAGGGGCCCTACAGCTTCTGCTGGTCAGTTAGGTGCAACACACTCTCAGGCTTTTGAGAGCTGGTTTGCTAATACACCGGGTCTTAAGGTAATTGTACCTTCTAATCCTGCTGATGCGAAAGGTTTATTAAAGTCTGCTATACGTGATGATGATCCGGTTATTTTTATGGAAAGTGAGCAGATGTATGGTGATAAAGGTGAAGTGCCAGAAGGTGAATATCTTATTCCTATTGGAGTAGCAGATATTAAGCGCGAAGGTACAGATGTAACTATTGTTTCTTTTGGTAAGATTATAAAAGAAGCTTACACAGCTGCTGACGAATTAGAAAAAGACGGTATTTCTTGTGAGATTATAGATTTACGTACTGTAAGACCACTTGATATTGATGCTGTGATAGCGTCTGTTAAGAAAACAAACCGTTTGATTATTCTTGAAGAAGCTTGGCCTTTTGGAAACGTTTCTACAGAAATAACGTATCAGGTTCAGGAAAAAGCATTTGACTTTTTAGATGCACCTATTGTAAAAATAAACACGGCAGATACGCCAGCACCATATTCACCAGTTCTTTTGAAAGAGTGGATACCTAATAGCAATGACGTTGTTAAAGCTGTTAAAAAAGTACTTTACAGATAATCAGATACTACTATCTTTGAAGCTTCATTAACCTATGGTTAATGAAGCTTTTTTTGTTAATAAAAGTTTCTTTTTGCGACCAACAGAACTTGGCAGGTTAAAAAGTCTTAGATAGCAATACTATTTCAGGTTAATCTGAGTTCAATACATTCATCAGCTCAACTATTATATGAAGCAACTTTTTGTACCTTTTTTACTTTTTCTTTTACCCCTTTTGACTCAGGCTCAAACTAAAGCAGGAGGGTTGGTGTTTGATGAAAGCGGTAATCCTGTGCCTTTTGCAAATGTGGTTTTTGCAGGTTCTACAGAAGGAACGATTACTAATGAGGATGGAAGGTTCTATTTACAGTCAGATAATACTTATGATGGTCTTAAAGTGACTTTTGTGGGCTTTCAGGCTAAAGAAGTTAGTCTTCCGCAGAAAGTCAATTACAATCTGGAAATCACGTTACAAGAAGAGACCGAAAGCTTAAATGAAGTTGTCATATATACTGGTAAACAACCTAAAAAAAATAATCCTGCGATTGATATTTTGAGAAAAATATGGGCAAACAAGCGTTCTAATGGGTTGAGTCTGGTAGATCAGTATCAATACGATAAGTATGAGAAGGTAGAATTTGACCTGAATACAATAGACAGTGCTTTAATAAATAGTAAGATTTTCAATAAAATGGAATTCATCTTTGATCAGATGGATACTTCCCGAATCACCGGTAAAACTTACTTGCCTATATTTATAAATGAACGCAGCAGTCAGGTCTTTGGCGATAATATTTTAGGTAAGGAAAAAGAAGAACTAGAAGGAAACCGCAACAGTGGTTTCAGTACAAATCAAACTTTGATTGCGTTTATTCAGGAATTGTATAATGATTTTAACGTCTATGATAACTACCTGAAATTTTTCGATAAAAGTTTTGTGAGTCCGTTGTCTACAACAGGGATTGATACGTATAATTATGTCTTGTCAGACAGTGCTTATATAGAAAATAAATGGTGTTATAATATCATTTACTATCCAAGACGCTCTAATGAATTGACGTTTAAAGGAGATTTTTGGGTTAACGATACGACTTGGGCAATTAAAGATATCAACCTTCAGGTTAATAAAAGTGCCAATATAAATTGGGTTAAGGAGATTTACATCGAGCAAGAATTTGATGTGCTTAATGACTCTTTGTTCCTAATTACCCGTGATTATTTTCTTTCAGATTTCTCTTTACGAAAAAAAGAAGGGAGTCGTGGTGTTTACGGTAAACGTACGACCTTATACGATAATTATAAGTTTGATAAACCTTTAGATGAAAGTTTTTATGACGAGCGCGTTACACGTTATGAAGAAGACGTTTATACAAAGCCTGATGCGTTCTGGGAAGATAAACGTTTAGAGCCTTTGAGCAAAGATGAAAAAGGTGTTTATATAATGCTTGATTCACTTAAAAAAGTGCCGAAATTTCAGCGGTTTTATGATGTAGGTTCGGTTCTGGTGAGTGGGTATTATGAGTGGGACGATGCCAATCTTGATATAGGACCGGTATTTTCTGCATTCGGTTTTAATGATGTAGAAGGCTTGCGAATTCGGGGTGGTGCACGTACCTATTTTGATCAAAATGATCCTTGGCGTATAGAAGGTTTTGGTGCCTATGGTTTTAAGGATAAGAAATTTAAATTCGGTCTTTCTGGTAAGGTTTTATTAGACCACAAAGCTCGTCTAATACTCTCTGGAGGTTACCGTCAGGATGTAGAGCAAATTGCAGCGAGTTTAACTACTTCTACAGATGTACTGGGGCGTAATCTGGCCTCTTCTTCTTTAGTTACTGTTGGGAATAATGACCAGCTTACCAGTATTAAGTTAGCCAATTTTGCCATAGAAGCTGAATTTTTAAAGAATCTTGTAGTGCGTTCTGATATGTCATATCGTACACTCAAGTCTGCTTCGCCAACATTTAATTTAGATTATTATACAGATTTTACGCAAAGCGAAATCAAGTCTGAAGTTAAGCAGGCCGAGTTTGTATTGAGTGCGATCTATGAGCCGGGCAAACGTACTTCTGGTTATGGGGTAGAACGCACGGTAACTAATGAATGGTTTCCGACGATTTATTTTGGCTATACCAAAGGTGTAGAGGGACTTTTAGACAGTGATTTTGATTATGAAAAGTTACAAATGTCTTACCGCCAACCTTGGCGTATGGGAGGTTTGGGTACTTTCAGTTCTACCATAGAAGCCGGTAAAACCTTTGGTGAAGTGCCTTTAGGGCTTTTGAGCGTTGTTCCCGGTAACCAGAACTTGTTTTCTATTTACGGTACGTTTCCGCAATTAAATTATTATGAGTTCATAACAGACACATATGCGACTTTACATTTAGAGCATAATTTCGGTGGTCGTATTTTTGGTCGTATACCATTTTTGAAAAAATTAAACCTGCGAGAAATTATTGGTTTTAGAGGAGCCTGGGGTTCAATCTCAGATGAAAACCAACTCATAAATGCTACGAATATTGATTATATCGCACCTAATAACAAACCGTATTATGAGTATAGTGTGGGTATTGGTAATATTTTAAAAGTGCTTCGTATCGACTTTAATTTTAGAGGAAATTACTTAGATACTCCAGATGCACGTAAATTTGGTATTACCGGAGCCTTAGAGTTCTCATTCTAAAGTGCTAGAAGTCAGTTTTCTGAATATTTTTAAGTTGCATAAGCGAAAACGTTATAAAGTAAGCTAGTTGTTTTCTTTTCAGGGTTTTTCTTGTAGTAGCTTGACTTTTAGACTATTTTTGCCACCCTATTTAGGTTAATAAACAATCGAAAATTAAAGCCAAAATAAATATGACAGCAGATAGTATTTCAACTTTTGATGTTCTGATCGAAATACCAAAAGGAAGCCGTAATAAATATGAATATGATTTTAAGTTAAAAAAAATACGATACGATCGTATGATTTTCTCTTCTATGATGTATCCAGCAGACTATGGTTTCATTCCAGAAACTTTAGCATTAGACGGTGATCCTCTTGATGTTTTAGTTTTGGTTACAGAACCTACTTTTCCAGGTTGTGTGATGGAAGTTAAACCTATTGGAGTTTTTCATATGACTGATGAAAAAGGGCCTGACGAAAAAATTATTTGTGTTCCGGTAAGCGACCCTAATGCGAGCCGACTAGAAGATTTAAGTGATTTGAATCCGCATTTAATTAAAGAGATTGGGCATTTCTTCCAGGTTTATAAAGATCTTGAAAAGAAAAAAGTTGATGTTGGGGGTTTTGGTGATGTAGTAGAAGCTAAAGAAATCATCAAGCAATGCATAGATCGTTATACAGATAGCGACATACCAAAAGAAGAAGTAAGTATCGATTAAGTTTTCAATACATTCTTATAAAATTAAAGACTGCTAAACAGCGGTCTTTTTTATGAATTATTTTCTGTAATTTGAGAAGGAAATCATATTAATCTCAATTTCATTACATTAGTACTACTTAATTAATTCTCTTTTTATGAAATCAAATATTATTTATGTGCCAATTGCATTGGCTGTATTAGGCTTACTATTTATGTTCTTCAAGATGGTCTGGGTAAAAAAGCAAGCAGCAGGAAACGATAAAATGCAGGATATTTCTAAAAGTATCAAAGAAGGAGCTCTTGCTTTTTTAGCAGCAGAATATAGGCTGTTGCTTATTTTTGTCGTCATAGCATCTATTCTTTTATTTATCATCTCAAACGTTGTAGCTACGACAAGTTGGTTAATTGTACCTGCTTTTATAATTGGTGCATTCTTTTCAGCACTCGCAGGAAATATAGGTATGCGTATCGCTACAGATGCTAATGCACGTACTGCCGAAGCTGCAAAAACGAGTTTGCCGCAGGCTTTAAAAGTAAGTTTTGGTGGTGGTACAGTAATGGGATTGGGTGTTGCTGGTCTCGCTGTTCTAGGATTGAGCTTGATTTTTCTTTTCCTGATGGGAAGTTTTCTAACGGAAGGTGGAAATTTTTATAGCGAGATGACTGTGATTTTAGAAACGCTCGCAGGCTTCTCTCTGGGAGCAGAATCTATTGCACTTTTTGCTCGTGTAGGAGGAGGTATTTATACAAAGGCTGCAGATGTAGGTGCTGACCTTGTAGGTAAAGTAGAAGCCGGGATTCCGGAAGATGATCCGCGTAATCCGGCAACTATTGCAGATAATGTGGGTGATAACGTAGGGGATGTTGCCGGGATGGGAGCAGATCTTTTTGGTAGTTATGTGGCAACGGTTTTAGCGGCAATGGTTTTGGGTAATTACCTCATTCAAGATATGTCTCAGGGAAGTCAGTTTACTGATGTCTTTAACAATATGGGGCCTATTTTGCTTCCTATAGTGATTGCCGGTGTTGGGATTTTAGCATCTATTATAGGAACCTTTTTGGTGAGTATTAAAAATAATGATGCTAAAGAATCCCAAGTGCAACGTGCACTAGATATGGGGAATTGGGTTGCAATTATCCTGACTTTAATCGCAAGTTATTTCTTGATTGACTGGATGTTACCTGAGGTGATGTCTATGCAGTTTTTTGGTGAAGGCTATAAAGATATTCCTTCTATGAATGTATTTTGGTCTGCGTGTATTGGTCTCGCTGTTGGTGCATTGATTTCGGTAGTTACAGCGCATTATACGAGCTTAGGTAAAGGCCCTGTTTTAGATATTGTAAAAAACTCTTCAACGGGTGCCGCAACTAATATTATTGCCGGTCTTGCGGTGGGGATGAAATCAACGTTTCTTTCTGTTTTATTGTTTGCAGCAGCAATATACGGTTCGTATGAACTGGCAGGTTTTTACGGTGTGGCTCTTGCAGCTTCGGCGATGATGGCAACTACAGCAATGCAGCTGGCCATTGATGCTTTTGGTCCTATTGCAGACAATGCTGGTGGTGTTGCAGAGATGAGTGAACTTGACGATCACGTGCGGGAACGCACTGATATTTTAGATTCTGTGGGAAATACCACTGCAGCCGTTGGTAAAGGTTTTGCGATTGCTTCAGCGGCCTTAACAGCTCTGGCGCTTTTCGCCGCTTATGTGACCTTTACAGGTATTGATGGGATTAATATCTTTAAAGCCGATGTGCTTGCAGCGCTTTTTGTAGGTGGAATGATTCCGGTTGTATTTTCGGCATTGGCTATGCAGTCTGTGGGTAAAGCTGCAATGCAAATGGTGCAGGAAGTGCGCCGTCAGTTTAGAGAAATTCCGGGTATTCTAGAAGGAACCGGAAAACCGGAATATGGAAAATGTGTTGAAATTTCAACAAAGGCTGCATTACGCGAAATGATTCTTCCCGGATTAATTACCATAATAACACCAGTTCTAATGGGCTTAATTTTTGGAGCCGAACCTTTAGGGGGCTATATGGCTGGAGTTTGTGTGTCTGGTGTGATGTGGGCGATCTTTCAGAACAATGCAGGAGGAGCTTGGGATAATGCTAAAAAATCTTTTGAAGCCGGAGTAGAAATTGAGGGGAAAATGGAATATAAAGGAAGTGATGCGCATAAGGCGGCAGTTACTGGAGATACAGTGGGTGATCCGTTTAAAGATACCTCAGGACCTTCAATGAATATTCTTATAAAACTTACGTGTTTAGTAGGATTGGTCATCGCTCCGATTTTAGGAGAGCATTCCGAAGGAATGGCAGCAGATTCGCAAGAGATGCAAGTTGAGGTGAAAATTGAAAAGGAATCTGGTGAGCTTATGAGTGCCTTAATTACAGAAACAAAAACCGTAGATGGGAAGGTTCAGGTTACTGAAAAAGATTGACAGGTACAAAATCTAAAGTTGATGAAAAACTACAAACTTATAAAAGTAAATCAAACACTGATGGCGGGAAAATACTAGTGAAAGAGGTAGAAATTCAGCAAAAATAATAACGTATTCTTAAGACAACTTTACCATAAAAATCCCGATTTCTCAATCGGGATTTTCTAATTTAAGATATGCTGAAAGATGTTTTACAGAAATTGCGATTTCACCCACAAGACCCCTTGCAAATACATGGCTATCAGACCTATGGTACAGATAATCATTTGTATTTATTGGGTAGGGCTTTAGAAGATGAAGGCGTTAATTTTGATAAAACAGGAGTCGCAAATGCTTTTAAAAATGCTTATAAGCAATTCCGTAGTGATGAATTGCCTAATGCAAAATTAAAAATTCGGTTACCGGATGACCGTGTTTTTTACACAGAAACAGACTCAGATGGCTATTTTAAGGTAGACCAAGCTGTAGAAGGCTTACGCAAATTAACCAATGATCAAGGTTGGTTACAACTTGAGTTGGGCTATGATGATGAGAATCAAAAACGTCTTATTCAGAATGATAACCGTTTTTCTGGGCAAATGCTTATTCCTTCAAAAAAAGCAGAATACGGAGTTATTAGCGATATAGATGATACCATTCTAAGAACAGGGGTTACCTCACTATTAAAATGGCGGGTAATCTTTAATACGCTCTTTAAAGATGTAGGTAACAGAACACCTTTTAAAGGTGCTGCTTCTTTTTACAATAAATTGCATTTAGGTAAGTCAGGTGAAGCTTCAAACCCAATGTTCTATGTAAGTAATAGTCCGTGGAATTTATACCATTACCTTCAGGCATTTATCAAAAATAATAATTTTCCAAAAGGAGCGATATTATTACGTGATTTTAGAACGCCTTTTGATCGTACCCAAAAACCTGAAAAGCCACATAAGCAGCAAGAAATACGTAATATCTTAAGTACATATCTTGATATGCAGTTTGTGCTCATTGGGGATAGCGGCGAGCATGATGCAGATATTTATATTGAAATAGCAGAGGAGTTTCCTGAGCAAATAAAAGCTATTTACTTGCGTAGTGTTAATCACGAGAAACGAGTTTTTCGCGTACGCGGACTATTAGAACGTTTTGAGATTACTCCGGCACTATTAGTCAAAGAGAGCGCGATGGCAGAAGATCACGCTCGTGAACTGGGTTTAATACAGTAATAGTAATTCGGTAATCAAGATTGAAATATTCTTAGGCTTGTCTATGATTCATTCATTCTACCTCCCGAACTACAAAAAAGCCGTCGTTTCCTTGCGCTTGATAAAGTGGCATAAATATATATGCATCCCAAATACTTTTGATTTTCTCACCATTATGAACCGCTAAGAATTCTCCTTTTTTAATAGACTGAAAATTCTCATAACCGGGTTCCATTTTAAAAGTATCTCCGTCTTTGATTTCGTGACGGTGTTCTATCTCAAAAGTTTTTTGATCGTCTTTCATATCCTCCATATAAGCGGCTGCTTCAGGATATGTTTTTAATTCGTTTAGATCTAGATTACAAGCCTTAGATAAGGCTAGCCAGATCATCCCTTCATGATGTTTAATAGCATCAGGACTTTCGTGCTGACCACCTTCAAAAACAAAACCGGTTACACCTATGCGACTTAGATAATGATCAATACACCCGTAAACTATATCAGAAAATCCTCTAATGATATAGGGAGGAAATTGATGCGCCCAGTTGTCGTTATCATTAACATCTTGCACAGATATATAAGGCTTACTTGCAGATGAAGTGGTATGGCAATCTAAAAAATAACGCTTCTCGTACTGACTCTCCGGATATTTTTTGAGTACCTCAATGATGCAAAACATCTCTTGCTTCTCGTGCGTATCTGTGACTTTATTCTTAATGTTTTCTTTCGTCCAGATACGATTTAGATCTTCATCTATAAATCTTACGTTGTTTTCTAATGCCTCGCGATTTCCGGAAACCGCAACAAGTCTGCCGCGTATTTCGGGCTTGTTTTCGGCTAAAACAGCGAGTACTTTTTCTAAAGCTTGTAAACCGCTAGGCTCATTTCCGTGAATCCCGGCACTTATAAATAATAAGGGGCCGGTTTTGTGTGTGGTATATTCTCCCAACACGCGTTGATATGTGGTTTTTGATGTGTTCATAACTAGACTTTTTAATGCATAGAAGCCAACTCTTTATTAGAAAAGCTGTGCCCATAATACTTTTTGTATTCCACCTTACGCTCAATAGCTTCAATAACAGGATCTGTAAACTCCGGTAATCCTATTGCTTCGCAGTAATCCAAGCCACCCGGACTCAGTACATTAATTTCAATAAGTTTATCATCAACAACATCAAGACCTACAAAGAAAAAACCATCTTTGATGAGTTTTGGTGCGGTTACTTCTACGATGTGTTCCATCGCTTTGGTGAGTTTTGCGGGTTTTGCTTTTGCTCCTAGCGAAAGGTTACTTCTAAACTCTGCTTTATCACTATTTACACGGCGAATGACTGCCAGCTCCCCGTTTTCCTCAAGAATACGACCGTTTACCAAAATGATGCGCACGTCTCCTTTGCTAACTTCCGGTAGAAATTCTTGAGCAATCACATAACCCAATTCGGTTAGGCTGGTGATGATTTGGTTGAAGTTTTTCTTCTCTTCATCAATAAGATATACGTTTTGTCCGCCAGAACCTTCAAGGGGTTTTAAGACAATCTTTTTACCGCATTTTTTCCAAAATTTTAGGAGTTCATCTTTATCTCGCGTGATTAAACTTTTGGGTTTAATGGAAGATGGTAATTCTTCAAAATAAAGCTTGTCTATAAATGCGTTAGACATCGCATCAGCATCGTTAAGCACAATCACACCTTGTTCTTGCAGCATACGTCCAAACGAGATGCCGGAGTGCTCCGCCCAATGTCTGGAATCGGTTTCTTCGGTGGGATTATTTCGTAAGAAAACCACATCAATTTTAGAGGAATCTTGGAGTTTCCACTCTAATTCTTCATCCTGAACCTGTTCCCAGAATTCTTGTGATGTTTTATATTTTAAATCCTTCGGAATCAATTTAGAAGTAAGCTTGATGGGAGCTCCCTGATAAAAATTAAAGCCGCCCACATTCATCACATAAACATCGTGGCCGCGTTGATGGGCCTTTCGCATTAAAACTACAGATGTGCCTACCGGCTCGGTCGCTACATCACTTATAACAAAACATATTTTCATTTTAGATCATTTTAGATAGTGTGATACCTTCTTTAAAGGCATTTAGTTTGGTTGAAAAATCTTCGTTTTTAAAATAACGAGGGATAATTTTTGGCGGATTAAGCAATTCTCGTTGCGTTAAATCATTAATAATATCAACGTGTTTCAATGCGAATTTCCCAGCCAGTAGCGGCTTTAAATCTCCGCCTTTGCCTAAGTAATCCCGAAGTTCTACGAGACCTTTTAGGTAGATAATATCTTTTAAAAAACCACCTCCCTGAAACATTCTGGAGGTGATATTAAATGCACGTTGTTTTGTAAAACCATAATCAGTATATAAATGATGAAAAACCGATTTGAAGTCTGCGCCATTCATCAAATCTTCTCCTGCAACGACACGCCCGGCTAAAATGCGGAGCCGGTTCCCGGTAAGGCCACCTCCTAAAAATTCAGAAAGTACAGCAATACCTTCTTGCGTAGCGTCATAATCAGCAAAGCCGGCAGAAAGCTGACTCAAGGTCTGCTGACTTCCGTTAAAATGGGTGAGTGCGTGTGTGCCTATCTCGTGCTGAATTAAGGCCTGAGCTTCATCGGTGGTCATTTTATAATCTTCCGGTAAATACAATTCGCCATTAGAAACCATAATGATATTGACATCATTTCTTATGTGAACCGTACCTTCATAATGCGGAGCTTGTTCCTTAAAGAAATCAAATTCAGCTTGCGCCATTTTTTGAAACTGATGTGCATCAATTGTTTTTTCTATAATTTCCTCGTGATTTTCAGGAATGGTTTCTAGAATGAGTTTTGCTTCGGCTAAAACATTGCGTGGCACACCTTGATATAGGCGAATACTGCTATAAAAGAAATTTTTAGAACCTCGTTCTTTAAGCATCGTAAGCTCTTTGTCTAACTCTTCGCGCTTTTCATTGTATAAATGGGATAGCGAAGGATCATCAATCTCATCAATTCTTAAGTTGTACAATTCGCGTTTGAGCAAATCGGGATCTACCGGAAGCAAGCGATAATGATACGAGTCAATTTCTTCAAATTTGGTTTCAAAAAACTTTTTACGCAGCGCCTGAATATTTACCGGAGCAACTAACCATAAAAATTCATAGCGCGATTGAATCTCGGTAATCTGGCGGTCTATTTTTAAAACTTCTTTGTGAATACGTCTGCGTCCCAGTGTGTGATAACTATGAATATTTGATGTGGTTTGTACTCTAATAAACTCATAGATTGTTTTCTGAATCGCTTTAGCGAATCTGTCTCTAAACATTCTAAAATAAAGCGGATACACCTTCCCAGATTTGTTGCCATACACTGGTGGAAGCTCTAGCCCTAACAATGTTCCTCCAGCGCTTTTGACCTCGTCAAGGTCTATCAACGACTCATCACCGGGTTTCTGTCTGTCTTTAGTGTGACTTATTTTAGCATCCAATTTTACTTTGTACCTTCTGCTGTCTATTGCCGAAAGTTCTTCAGAAAGAGTTTCTAAGGAAGCCGGTAGTTTATTAGTCGGGCCTTTAATGATAAAGCTTGTGCTGTTTGGTTCACCGCGATACAATTCAACTAAAATAAACGAGCCAAATCGCTCAGCCATTTTAGCTGTAAGTTTTTTGATAAAATCTCTGAAATATTCGAAATGAGAGTCACCTATAATGAGATACGAAGCTCCTGTTCTGGCGAGACGGAGCGTAGCTTTATCATTAGGTTTTTTACGGTAAATAAGTAATGCAGGGACATCATGCTCAAGCACGAGAAAACCGCTATAAGGCAAATCGCTCATCGTGCGTTTTCCGGGTTCTAAATCGGCTAAAAGATCTATGGTTTCGTTTAATATGCTCTTCATTCTGCAATATTTGAGTAACCAAATTAGCAGAAAGAACTATCTGTGGCAAACGTTTGCGTAGTGAGAGCCTCAGGTTTAAGAGAAGTTTGGCAGGAACGCAGCTTGCTTTAACACCGCCTTAGCGAAGTTGAGTGAAATTTTCCTGAAAAGTATTTGAGATTCAGTTTAAAATAGTCCGTTTATCTCAGCATCTATTTTATTAATGATATCACCTAAATCTTCAGGGTTATCTACAAAATTAATGTTGTCTACATCAATGATTAATAAGTTTCCTTTGTTATAATCGTGAATCCAGGCTTCATAGCGTTCATTCAATCTACTTAGATAATCTATAGAGATTGAATTTTCGTATTCTCTTCCACGTTTGTGAATCTGAGCTACCAAGTTTGGAATGCTGCTGCGTAAGTAAATGAGTAAATCAGGGCCCTGTACAACACGTTCCATCAATTCAAAAAGCGAACTGTAATTATTAAAATCCCGGTTAGTCAACAAACCCATGGCATGAAGGTTAGGCGCAAAAATATGTGCATCTTCATAGATTGTACGATCTTGAATGACTTCTTTCCCGCTTTCCTGAATCTCGAGCAATTGTCTAAAACGACTGTTTAAGAAATATACCTGCAGGTTAAAAGACCAGCGTTCCATCTCGTTGTAAAAATCATCCAGATAGGGGTTGTCTACCACATCTTCAAACTGCGGCTGCCAGTTGTAATGTTTTGCAAGAAGAGTGGTGAGAGTGGTTTTTCCGGCGCCAATGTTGCCTGCAATAGCTACGTGCATGGGATTAAGATTTAGGTAGGTTTAGTTTGTAGATTGAGATTGAATCAAGACGGTAAAGATACAGGTTTCCTGCTTTCAAATAAAATTGATTGCTGTCTTGCGGAAGGTTTTTTAGCAATTGCCATTTGGGATGTTTGTCAAGCTGTATAAAAAGCTTATCGGCCTGCATACTGAACAACTTCTCATCAAATAAAAAGAGGTTAGAAATAGCTTCGTTTTTTTGCTTGCTAAGCAAACTCCCATATTGATTGTAGTGGTATAAATAGGCTTCGGTTAAAACCCAGCAGGTATTAAAGTCGCTCGCCATCGCAAGAGCGATTTCAGGCTGTGGTGTAAAATTACTGTCTACTTTATTGTTTTGATAATCAAAAAGCTCCAGATGTTGTAAATCGGTGTTGAAGATCCAAAGTCGGCTGTCGCTTGCTGTGCGGGCGTGGCTTACATTTCTAAAGGATTGAGATTCGTTAAAGTTGATTCGTGTAATTTCATTTAAGGTATTGTCAAGAATAAGCACAGTATTGGTTTCAGCATAAAAAACCGTGATGCGTAACGGGTTTAAAAGATCTACAGAACTTATTTGTCCCAATCTTAAATCGCTAAACTGAATAGTTTTCTCCTTGCTCTTTTTATAAAGTGCGCGATCTTTTAGGTAATAGAAATTTCCGTAAGAATCCACCCCAATAAATTGATCAGCTTTGAGATGGCTAATGGTATCTAATGGAGTTGTGGTTACGGCAGTTGTATCCTGAGCGTTTATCACTGGTGAAACTAAAAGCATTAAAAAAAGAAGAAACCGCATAATGGAAAAATACGAAAAAGAAGTTTTGCGGTTCGACTAAATAGATAATCTTAACGTGTCAATTTATATCCTGAACCTCTTACATTAATGATTTGTATACTTTCACCTTTTGCGAGTTTTTTACGTAGTTTTGAGATGAAAACATTAATACTATCATTAAAGAAAGGATGGATAAAACGGAATTTTTTTAAGATTTTAATGGAGATATAGAAATTTTAAAAATCAACAAGCAAGGCAAGCTTTGGAATTCAATAGGTCAGTTTATAGCCGTAGCCTCTCACATTAATGATTTGTATGCTTTCATCTTTTGCCAGTTTTTTACGCAGTTTAGAAATAAACACATCCATGCTTCGTGCAGCAAAAAAATCATCAGAATTCCAAAGTTTGTTGAGGATTAGGCTGCGGTCTAAAACCTGATTTTTGTTTTTTATAAGATGAAATAATAAATGCGCTTCCCGGTGAGTAAGCAAAACGAGTTCGTCATCTTCAAACTGCAAAGTTTGTTTAGGGAAGTTAAACAGATAACCTCCAACTGTAATAATATCTGAACTTTTCTGCAGCTGTTTGCGCTGCACTAGATTGTGAATGCGGACGATAAGCTCTTCCATACTAAAGGGCTTTTTGAGATAGTCGTTGCCACCTATGCTAAAGCCTTCAACAACATCATTGGTTTGGGACTTTGCCGTGAGAAAAATAATAGGGATGCTATCATCTTCTTGACGGATTTCTTTAACAAGGGTAAAACCATCTTTTTTCGGCATCATTACATCAAGTACCAGAGCTTCGTAATTTTTTTCTTGAAATAATCTTAAAGCTCTTTCTCCGTCATCAACCAGATCAACTATAAAATCTCGGGTTTCTAGACTTTCTTTTACAATCTGTCCCAGAGCAGCTTCATCTTCGGCTAAAAGTATGTATGTTTTTTCAGGCATTGGGGAGTTGTATTTTAAAAGTGGTTTGATTTGCTACAGAAACGCTGATGCTTCCACCGTGTTTTTCAATGATCTTTTTGGTGTAATACAAGCCGATACCAAAGCCTTTTACGTCGTGTGTATTGCCTTTGGGTACTCGATAAAACTTTTCAAAAATCTGTTTGATTTCGGTCTTGTTTAAGGTGTTGTCAGAGTCTGTAAAGCTGATCGTGTAGCTTTCATTAGCTGAATTTAAAGAAACTTCAATTGCATCGCCGCCATATTTTACCGCATTGTCGAGCAAATTATTAAAGGCGTTATCCAGATGAAAAGCATCTCCCATAATCCAGTTGTTTTCCCTAAAACTAGTAAACTTGATACTTTTTTGAGGTGCCAGCGTTTGATGTTTTTGAACCAAATTCTTTAAAATTTCATTCAGATTAATCTCTTCTTTGTTTAGAGAAAGCTCGTTACTATCTAGGGTTGCGGTTTCCAGTAATTTTTCAACCATAATCGTGAGTTTATCCAGTTGGGCGGTTGAGGTATTCACATAGTTGCCGGTTTTAACGGGATCATTTTCGGTATTAAAATTTTTGATTCCTTCCAGCGCAACGCTGATAGTCGCAATAGGTGTTTTAAACTCGTGGGTGATGTTGCTGATAAGGTCGTTTTTAACTTCGGCAAGTTGTTTTTGTCGATTGATGATTTTAAGTAGAAATAGAAGGCAGACGATGACGGCACTTATTAAAATTGTCGAGAGGATAATACCGCCTATAATTCTTTTAAAAAGAGTGGCTTTAATGTTTGTAAAATATAAATTTAGCGAACTGTCTTTAGGCAAAAAACTACTTGTAGAATAGGTGCGCTGTCCAGACCGATTTTTTATATCTTGATTTACTATTTGTTTTAAACCTTTAGAATTTATAAACTCTAAAGATTTAGCAATATTGATATCTCTTCTTTGTAATTCAGCATCGAGAAGACTATCCATTTTTTCAAGTTGAAGCGTGTCTTCGGTAATCGAAATGACAACTTTTGACGTAAAAACAGACCACGGATTTTTACTAACGCTATCCTTAATCTGTAAATGTCTTGCTGTTTTGAGTAAGGTATCTAAAGTGCTCTTTTTGTTGAATTCATCAAATGAATCTTTTAGTTCAACAAAGCTGTCTATGGCTTTTCCTCTTAAAACTTTTATGCCTTTTATGTTTTGTGGGTTTATACTGTCTATTCCTTTAAATTCTTGACTACTGATATCAATTTTTTTTATAAGACTGTCTATTTGTACGGAAAGTGCATTTTTAGGTGTGGAAATTTGATCTGAAAAAAAGTCAATTGTATTTTTTTGAGCTAAAATAGTATAGTAGTTGTCTACAGCATTATCCAGACTGGCTTGTAATTCATCAATAAGTCTGAAGCGTTCTGTTTCATAATTTTTTATGTTCCAATAAAACTGAATGGAGAGTGTAACGAGTATTACAACGCTGATAAAGTAGATTAAGACAAGATAACTTCTGTTTTTCATACTTCAAATGTAAATTCAAATTTCCAGAACAGATTCTCCGGTTAACACACGTTAACACTGGTTAACGCTTTTGTTTTAAAGGCTTGTGCATCTTTGTTTCAGAATCAATCACAAATCAAACCGTTATGAAAATCAAAATGCTATCTATTCTTGTATTTCTTCTCGTTTTTACGGGAGCATTAATCGCCCAGGACTTTCAAGGTGTGGCAACCTACAAAAGCAGACGTCAGGTAGACCTAAAAATGGAAGGTAAAAATATGACCGATGCGATGCAGAAACAGCTTACAGAACAACTCAAAAAGCAATTTGAAAAAACCTATACACTCAGCTTCACTCGTAATGAATCGCTTTATAAAGAGAATGAAAAGCTGGCAACACCAGATGTAGCTTCTTCAGGAGGATTTCAGATCAAGGTGAGTCAGAGTCAGGATATTTTGTATAAAAATACTTCCGAAAAACGCTATGAGCGACAGGAAGATGTTTTGGGTAAACTATTTTTAGTTCAGGATTCTTTACAAATGCCACAATGGAAATTGGAAAAGGAGACTAAATCTATTGGAGATTACACCTGTTTTAAAGCTACCCGTAGCGAAGAAGTTACCAACCAAACTTTTGAATCAGACTCTATGAAAACGGTTGACACTACGTATTCTAAAACGGTAACCGTGTGGTATACGCCTCAAATCCCGGTAAGTCATGGACCTGCGATGAATTGGGGTTTGCCGGGTTTAATTCTTGAAGTGCAAGATGGGAAACAAAGTATTTTGTGCAGTCAGATTGTAATCAACACTGATGAGAAAATAGATATCGAAGCTCCGGAAGGAGGCAAAATAGTAGACGAAGCCAGTATAAAGGTCATTCAAGAAGAGAAAATGAAAGAATGGATCGAACGCAACAGCAGCAACCGTGGAGACGGCAATAGTTTTACGATTAAAACAGGTGGGTGATTTTCAATTTGAATGTTAAACCTTTATGAAAAACAGAAGTCAAACAGCGATAAACCTTTTGACTTATGAACATTCAATCTTTATTTCTGGTTCTTGCGCTGGTTCTAACAACTGCAGAGCTTCAGGCACAACAATTTGATGGAGGTATTGCTACCTATCAATCTAAAACTTCATTTGATTTTGAGAATTTTGGCAGTCGCGAAATGAGCGAGCAAATGAAAAAACAGTTTGCAGAGCGCATGAAAAGTCGGCTCGAAAAAACATTTACCCTCTCTTTTACTAAAGACGAATCTATTTACGAAGAAGAAGAAAAACTAGAAACTCCGGGAACCGGTGGTGGAATGCGTTTTATGGGAGGTGGTTTTTCGCAAGGCGGAATCTACAAGAACATCGCTGATGATGTATATGCCCGTGAAAATGATCTGATGGGAAAGAGTTTTTTAGTAAAAGACACGCTGTCTAAATTAGACTGGAAGCTAGAGAAAGAAAGTAAAATGATTGGTCAGTATGCGGCTTTTAAAGCTATTGCAATTCGTAAAAGAGATGTAAATCCTTTTGAAGCAATGCGTCGCGGTAGAGAAGAAGATACTACAGCAGTTGACATGCCTAAAGAAGAAGTGATCACGGCCTGGTATACCCCACAGATTCCCGTGAGTCAGGGGCCAGATGAATACTGGGGACTTCCCGGCCTAATCTTAGAAGTGAGTGCCGGTCGTACCGTGATTTTGTGCAATAAGATCGTGATTAACCCAAAAGAAGGTCTGGATATAGAAACTCCTAAAAAAGGTAACAAAGTCTCTCGTGCAGAATATGAAGAGATTGTAGCCGAAAAAACTAAAGAAATGGCAAAGCGTTTTGGTAATGGTAGACGCAGAGGCCCGGGGCAGTAGAGGTTGATTTTCTCTTTATTTCTTCAACGAACAACGAACAAGCTTTAACCAAATATGAAATATTTTCTAGCCCTATTTTTATTAGTCAGCCTAACAGCGAAAGCGCAAAACGTGCGAATAAGCGGTACAGTAAAAGACAGTATAGGCACGCCCTTAGAACTTGCCAATATCATAGCAACCCATACAGATACCGGTGAAATGGAGTCGTATGCGATATCTAACACGCAGGGGCGATACCAATTTAATTTGCCCTCTGGTGCAGCTTATTCTTTAGTAGCCAGTTTTTTAGGTCTTGCGCCTACTACAAAAGATATTAAGATCGAAAAAGGTGCTGAAGATATCACGCTAGATTTTGTAATGATGCCGGCGGCAGATCAGCTTGATGATGTAGAGATTATTTATGAAATGCCGGTGGTTGTAAGAGGTGACACTATTGTATATAACACTGATAGTTTTACAAACGGCACCGAACAAAAACTGGGCGATGTGCTTAAGAAACTTCCGGGAGTGACAGTGAATGATGACGGAGAAATTCAGTTAGAAGGGCAGACGGTTTCTAAAGTGATGATTGAAGGGAAAGATTTTTTTGACGGGGATTCTAAACTGGCAACAAAGAATATTCCGGCAAATGCATTGAAGAAAGTTGAGGTTTTAAAAAATTACAACGAGGTCGATCAGATGCGCGGCTTGGGTAATGATCAAGATAATGTGGCCATCAATCTAAAGTTAAAAGAAGGAAAGAAGAATTTTTGGTTTGGTGAGTTGCAAGGCGGTATAGGTGATGGCGAGCAAACCCGGTATCTGGGCAGTGCAAAACTGTTCTACTACAGTCCTAAAGGAAGCATTAATATCATTGGAAACACTAATAATATGGGAGATGTTCCATTTACGTTCCAGGATTACTTCAACTTTACAGGAGGTTTTAGAAACTTCAATTCAAGAGGGGGAACTTCGTTTAATATTTCAGATAGTGGACTCGGATTTTTGGTTTCTCAAAACAACAGGGCTAACGAAATTAAAACCAATTTTGGTGCGGCTAACTTCAGTTATGAAGCTTCAGATGCGTGGGATTTAAGTGGGTTTTTATTGTTCAGTGATAATTCAACAGACTTTATTCAACGGTCTTTGCGTAATTATATTTCTACAGAAGCAACCGAGGTCAATACACAAAATAGCAATCAGAGTAATCAGTTGGCTATGGC
Organism: Leeuwenhoekiella marinoflava DSM 3653; assembly: GCF_900129005.1. Classification (GTDB taxonomy): domain Bacteria; phylum Bacteroidota; class Bacteroidia; order Flavobacteriales; family Flavobacteriaceae; genus Leeuwenhoekiella; species Leeuwenhoekiella marinoflava. The sequence continues at coordinate 294,827 of NZ_FQUN01000007.1, forward strand.
AAAATTCAGTTCTGTTTATAAGCCTAATGAGAAGCTGCAGCTGGATTATGATGTTTTGGCGAAAAAATCGCAGCAGTCTGAAATGACAGATGCGCTTTCAGTTTTTACGGATGCAAGCGGAGTTACTAACAACCCGATAACTGAAAATAAAAATAATGATCCATTCAGTCTAAATCAGAATTTGAACGCGTATTATACCCTGAACGAAAAGAATATTTTTGCGGGTTATGTGCAGCATTTATATCAAAAAGAAAATCCGTTTTACGAGGCGATAGTAACCCAGCAGCCGTTTGCACAAATTCTTCCGCTAGATACAGATCAGAGCAACTTTGATATCAATCAGGATAAAATGGTTGAGACTAATAAAATAGACAGCAAGATTGATTATTACTACGTGATCAATGATAAGAGTAATCTCAATTTAACGCTGGGAACCACACAAAGTCGTCAGGATTTTAATTCGTCTATATATCAAATCTTAGATAGTGGCAGCCAGAATAATTTCACCGATGCCAGCTTAAATAATGATGTAGCTTACCGTTTTAGCGATTTGTTTTTAGGAGCACATTACAAGTTTAAGACCGGTATTTTTACATTCACTCCGGGAGTGACGCTGCATAATTATAATGTTTCTTCAGAGCAATTGGGAACAAAAACCAGTCAGGAAGAATGGAAGGTGTTACCCGATTTGTATGCGATCGCGCAGTTTAAGCAAAGCGAAAGTTTGCGCTTAAACTACCAGATGACGGCAGATTATACAGATGTGAACAATTTTGCTGAAGGTTATGTTTTTAATGATTATAACCGAATGTTTAGAGGAAATCGGGATATTGAAAATGCGATTTTTCATACCGCGAGTTTAAATTATTTCAACTTCAATATGTTCAATTTTACAAACCTGAATGGCGGCGTGAGTTACACAAAGCGTATTGACGCGATAAAGAGCAGTACAGCGATAGATCAGATCAATCAGGCTTCATCGCCTATTAATAGCAATTTTATAGATGAGGTATTGAGTGCTAACGGACGTTTTCAAAAAACCTTTAGAAAATGGAAGGCTAATTTGAGCGCTAATATTTCGTATAGCGAATTGAACAATATCGTAAATGCACAGCCCACGCTCTCGCAGAATTTCACCCAGAGTTATCAGGGAAGTGTGGAAACCAATTTTAAGAATGCACCCAACTTTGAAGTGGGGTATAACCGAAGCATCAACAACTATCAAAACGGTAACAGCGACCGCATTTTTTACACCGACAGACCTTTTGCTAATATGGATGTAAAATTCTTAAACGGCTTTACCTTCACAGCAGATTGGAGTTATTACAACTACTATGATAAGGATAATACCGTACAAAATGAATACGCGTTTATTGAAGCGACTTTGCGTTATCAAAAACCAGATAGCAAATGGGAATTTAGAGTAGACGGGAGCAATTTACTCAACGTAGATTCATTGAACAATGATAGTTTTAATGAAACCTTTAGCACTACTACGGAGTATTTTGTGATGCCGCGTATTGTGATGGCTTCTATTAAATACAATTTATAGTCCCAATTAATTAGTCTTACGTAGATGTGAAAACAGGAAAACTCGTGATGAGTTTTCCAGTTTTTTACCGAAAAAATTAAACCGAAGGGGAGTCAGTTGCTATGATTTTTCGCTCTTCAGGATAGGATTCAGTATCCCAGGCTTGTTTTTTATAGGTTTTAGTGAAGGTGTTTTTCACGCGGTCTGCCATTAAAAAGTAGCAGATTACTACAGCAGATCTGAGCGTTAGCTTCGTTATGTCAAAATAAATATTCTGTCTGTCTGCAACTGTATAATCTTCTGGAGCTATCTGTAAAATAATAGCATTGTCGATAATCTGAAAAGCACAAACTACAGCATACATAAAGACAATCATTCGGGGAGCAGAAGAGCGTCTTTTATAAAAAAGTATGATAACAAATATTGAAAATATCAGAAACGAGGCATTAAAGATAGTTTCAAAAATGGCGAGGACAGCTAATTTGAGATTTGTAGAAAAAAGAAATTTCCAAGAATAATCGGTTATATAAAAATCGGGATTTTTTGCAAACTGAACCAAAAGAATTATAGGCGTTAAGGTAATACCAATGGCAAATAAAATAAGCCAGCCGCCAATACTTTGATGGTGATCTGGTTTAACGGTTACAACAGGATCTATTTTAGAATAGAGCAGCCAGCATAAAATAGAAATTCCTAAAATTGAAAAAAACATAATCCCATTAGTTAGAAAGTGACTTTCAGAATCATTTTCACTCAGCATAGCGCCTCCATTTTTAGTATAGGATAGTTGATAAGTGATACCCTCCTGAACCTTTGTATGATCTGCGAGATAAGTGCTTACATCTGCGGGTTCTATAAAATCAGTAAGGTGCTCGTATTCATTAATAATATCAAGCGTGGCATTTTTATAATTTATAGATTGACTGAACTTAAAATTGGGATTTTCAATCTTAGTTTGATCGTTTTCAATTGTCCAGGCTTCCGGAAAAAACACTTTGATGTGGTGCTTATACTTGACTTCAGAATCGATATAGAAAGGCATTGTACGATTTGTGCTTGCCGTAGGATATAGATAGGTTTCTAAAGACATAGGTCTAAATTCTGCAACTATATAGCTTTTGTTATTGGTAGGTGTAGTCCATAAACTATCGATTAAATAAGACTCTTTTACAATAAAAACATTTGTATCCCGCTCATCAACTGTTTCAATAGAACCTTCCATTTTAATAGAAGGATACAGCGAGCTGTAAAAATCAGTATAGCTTTGATTCATATTTTCAATGGTGCTCGATGCAAAAACAGAACGTTGATTGTCTGCAGCACTTCCTTTATATTTGGTGACTACTTTTAGCGAGGCAGCTCCGCCAATCTCAAAAATCTCAAAAGTTTCTTTTGAATCAATTTCTGGTTTCTTAGGTTTTGAGAATTTTATTAAATTTTTTGTTCTGGTATTTAAAGTAAGTCCGTATTCATAGTTTGGGTAATAAATATCTGGAAATTTACCACCCTGATCGCTGATTGTAGGATCTATAAAAATGGTTTTATTCGTATCTAATTGAACCTGCACGATGCAATGATCAAATGCAAATGGGGAGGGAGAACGATCTTTTATAGAGCTCCCATAATACGAATTCACTAAAATGGGTTGTGCATTGATCCCCTGTGTTTTTAATAATTCTGAAAGTAAAAAAGATTTGTCTTTACAATCTCCAAACCGGCGTTCGTATACCGTTTTGGGACTGCTGGGTTTGTGCGAATTTAAACCGTCTTCAAAACCCAGGTATCTAATTTCATCCTGTACTAAGTTTATTAATTTAGTAGCTGCTTCTTCCTTAGATAAGCCTTTTGTTAGCGGTTCAATTTCGCTTGTTAGCCACTCTTTTTCAGAATTTGAAACCTTATAATATTTGCTGTATTGCGTAGCAACTTCATTCCAGTTTTTAAATTGAGAAAGCTCTACCATTGGCGACGGATCGTACCATCCTGGCGCATTAGACTCATAAAGCATTGCAGGAATTGATTTTGCCTCCCAAGAGTATGTTGTGTTGCCAGATTGTTTTATAGTTTTTGGCTCAGGTGCATCATTAAATAATTTAAAATTGATGTTTTGATCCTGCGGAAATGTAACTGCATACCGATACCATTCAATAGGAATTGAATATTGAAGGCTAAACCGGTTACTAAACTTACCCTCGTGAACCGGATTGTAACCAATGATGGAAAACGAATAATCAATTACATCTCCTTCCCGTATATCATAAAGCGAATTAATAGCTGAAACCTGCCCGTTATAAAGGTGTCTTTCAAGATCCTGCTCTCGTTGAATGATTTTAAAGTCTGAAATTTCTAATCGGTCCAGAGGTCTGCCATCCCGGTAAACTGTTAGTTCATGAACTACCGCTTTTTGATAAGCAGGATCAAACGAAATATCAATTTCACTCATTTCCTGAACACCTTGACTGTTGAGTATTTTGTAAGCGTAACGGGTATAAGTAGTTTGCAGGGAAAGATTGTCTTCTTTGTTAAAAACTAGATAGTAAAATCCGTTGGATTTATCTGGATATTCAGCTTTTTGATTCAGGTTCTGTCTAGAAACCCAGGAAGGAATAGGTTCTTTAGTGATTTTTTGTGCGACAGTTTGAGAAAAGAAGAAGAGAATAAAAAGTACCGAATAATAATTCTGGAGCATACTTATAGATGTAGGTTATCTTTTCAAAATCATTGTTGTCCGGTAAAAATCTAAAATAAGGAATAATCCTTTGTGACTGCCCTTTTTTGTTGAGTTACCTGGGTCATTTCAAAATAGAACCTCCCTATGGAGAGGCAAACAAGCTTAGTTGTCCAATGTCCTTTGTGGTGACTTCCTCCCATTTGGCCCCTGGGTTCTTCAAGAATTTGAATAGGTCAATATAGGTCATCAAATGATACCGTATTACGGACATCATATTGGAATAAGCCCAGTTTCTTTTTGCCTTACGTTGCACCACCAGCATCAAAAGTTGAACGATCAAACTTACCCATATCTGGATCTCAATGGCATTTTGGTTGTCCCCGAGAAAATACTTTAGCG
>NZ_FQUN01000006.1 GCF_900129005.1 Leeuwenhoekiella marinoflava DSM 3653
GAGGTAACGGCAACCATCACAGGATCGAACTACAATGCACTAGTATTGACTGCTGATCTGACGATCACTCCGGCTACTCTGATGGTAACTGCGGAAGATCAAACCAAAGTTTATGGCGCGGCTGATCCTGCTTTTACCGTAAGCTATTCCGGTTTTGTAAACGGGGATGATGCGACTGCTCTTGGAGGCACCTTAAACCTGACTCGTGAAGTTGGAGAAGAAGTAGGCAGCTACGCCATCACGGCTTCGGGTTATACTTCTGAGGATTATACGATTGGTTATACTGACGGAACTTTGGATATTACTCCGGCTAGTCAATCTATAAACTTCAATCCATTACCAGTATTGAGTTTAGAATCTGATGCTGATTTCCAACTGGAGGCCGAAGCTTCTTCAGGTTTACCAATACGCTATACGTATAGTTACACTTCCAATGTTCCTGCTGCAATGGTAAGTGTTGATGGTTTTGTGAGTTTGGTACAATCTGGTACTATTCTAATCACAGCTTCTCAGGATGGTAATGAAAACTATTTACCAGCGACTCCTGTTACACAAGAATTGATAGTAAATAGTAGTGATGCACGTATTACTTCATTAAGTATTGGGGATATTCAATTCAATGATCCGGATGCTTTAACAGTCTATACGTTAGATTGTGACACTGCTGTAGACGAATTGGAAGTATCTTATCAAACGGAAGCCAATGCGACTAGTAGCATGCCTCTAAATTTTACAGTAGATGTTTCAAGACCGGGAGTATATCGCTATACGATTTTAATTACCTCTCAAGATGGTATGAGCAGCAGATCTTATGATATCGAAATTTATAAACGCTTCGTTTTTGAAGAGATTGTTGTACAAAAATTCAATAACACCTTGTTAGTAAATAACAATCCGGATACCAACGGAGGCTATCGTTTTACGGATTTTACCTGGTATAAAAACGGAAGGGTAATAGGTAACGGGCACTATTTTTCAGAAGGTGATGAATCTTCCGATTTATTAGATCCGCTAGCCAACTATCGTGTTGAACTTACCACCACCGATGGCGATGTGTTAAGCACCTGTACCTTTAATATTGAATTACAGACAAGTGGTAAGATACATCTGGCTCCAAACCCGGTGGAAGCAACAGCTTCAGCAACACTCTTTGCTGATTTTGATCAGGAGGAATTGAAGAATATGAAAATATCCATCCTAAGTCTGAGCGGGACTTTGATTGATACCTTTTACACGAGTGTATCAAAATCAACTATTCAGATGCCTTCAAGTATTCAAGCAGGAGTCTATCTTTTAGTCTGTGAGACATCAAAACAAAGACAAACCGTTCAATTTATAGTTTATTAATTAATCGGAATTAGATGAAACTTTTGAAAAATAAAAAAACACTAATGAACAGCATTCCAAAAATTTTAATAATCTTTTTAGTCTTTAGTGCTATCTCGCTAAAAGCACAAAAAACAAATGAATTAACCCTGGCAGTAAATGGTCCGGTTGCGGTTTTAGGTTATAATGATATAGCTTATACAGCTGCCCTGGATGATGGAATAGGTTTTGGTTTGGAGTACGGCAAATACCTTTCTCATCAGTGGAGTGTGAGAACTGGTGTTGCTTTACAAACCTATAGCGGTAATGCGAAATTGAAAAGCATTGAAGGAGCTTACATTACGCAAGATTCAGAAAATGAGAGTTTTGAATTTCAATATCGTTTTGAGAATTACCGGGAAGAACAACGCACAACATATATTCAAATCCCGCTGTTGGCTCAATATGAGAGTAATGGTCAAAATCGTTTTTTTGCTGCCGCAGGTGTTAAGTTGGGAATAATTACCGACAGCGATTACGAAGCAAAGGCCACTCGGTTAACCACAGCGGGATATTATGAGCAGTATGATGCTTTGTTGGAAGCTCCAAAGTTTGCCGGATTTGGAGACTTCGGAAATTACACCTGGGAGGCTGATGATTTAGCTTTAAAAACCAATGTCATGCTTAGTTTTGAAACCGGACTTAAATTTATGGTTTCAGAGGTAAGTTCGTTCTATGTAAGCGCCTATATCGATTATGGTTTAACCAATGTATTTGATGATACTAGAGATAACCGATTAATCGAGTACCTTGCTGCTCCAGAAGTCGACTTTACAGGAAACAGTATTTTAACCACGCCAATGGGAGCTACAGACACTCTCAAAACGCTATCTTTCGGATTTAAACTAAAATACGGTCTTGGATTTTAAGAGACATAGCGTACTAACAAAAAACCTGGCTGAAAAGCCAGGTTTTTTGTTATAACCACATTCAATAAGATCTTTGGATTATGTAGATAGAATTTCAGATCAAATAGTTAAAGATCAACTTTTTTCTTAACTGTTGTTTTGAGGCACAGAATGGATATTTCCTCGCAAGATTTGGAGAAAATGAGGAGAATTTATTGGCTGATATATGAATAATTTTAGTCATCAAAGAAACTTTTCAAAAAGATAGTGACCCAAACTCAGTTTGAAGAGGTGCACCGATGAAGTGTGTGCATGCCCCATTACAGTATGAGAGTCTTAGGAATCCAGAGATAAAAATTATACAGATCAATTATAAAACCTCAAGTTTAGATTCTTGTGTCCATCTGTACACTTTTAGCTATAACCGATTAAGGCTTTGATAATTAACAAGGTTTTAAACTATTTTATTAAAATTATCTCAATTAGCATTTTTAATAGTTATATAGTTTTAAATTGTTAATAGATTGTATTGTACAATTAAAAATAATATCTATTATGAATACTTCTCCAAACATCCACTTTGAAAATGCTTTAATACAACTTCTAAAGCGTTACAATTGCTCTAAGAAAGAGCGTAATCGGTTAAAAACGGTCGATTTGACAAAAATCTCTAAAATTTCTCATACCGAATACGGTGGATTTGAAGAACAGACTGGAGCATTTTTGAATGATGCCATGACCAACACGTTTAAAATTAAAATCGATTATATAGATCAGGAGACACGTGCTTACAAAAAACTGTATCTCGTTCCCAATACGGAGGAACAAGAGGAGTTGATTGAAACTATAGTTTAAATGTTGAATTATGGAATCTTTTAGAATCAATGCCCGAGATAATTTACTCCTTGAAATTATAGCTTACCAAATTGCTACTGATCAATCTGATTATTTCAATAGATACAAGCGCAGTCTTCATCTTTATGAATCATACCTTTTTGAAAAGCTCTTTAAAATGAAGAGAGCTTCTAATAATTTAATTGAGGGAATTTTAAAACGCAATAAATTTAAGTTTCTCAATTCTAGCAGGGATACATTCTTTAAAATGGAAACCCATACAATAAGTAATTATAAAGGGCATTCCATCAAAAAATACGAGAATCAGAAATTCGAGGTTCTTTTAAATTATTTAAATCAATTAGAAAACAAAGCATTACAAAAGGCATTATTTGATCAATTGACTCGTATCAACCAATTTGTGAATGGTCTGGAAACCTATCATTTAAATAGGAGTTATGTCGAGTAAGCTGTATGGGGTACGTGGGATTGCAATCAGCAAAGCTACTTGAGGTGCGAAGCATCTTAAATGTAATGATACATTAATAAGCTAACTATATAATTATGAGTGATAAGAACAAGAAGTCAAAAAATGATAAAAAAGAACATAAAGATTCTATAGATAAAGGGCCTTTAAAAGATAAACACACCAATCAATATGGTGATACCGATGATAAGCCTAAGAGAAGAGGAGCTTAATTTATCTAATGACTATATACAACCAATACGATGACTAAACCAAAAAAAATTCCAGAACAGGAACAAGATTTACCGGGGAGCGAAAAAGCGATGAACCCGCAGCCCGAAATAGTACGATCAGGATATAAGGGCTCTGAAAAATTAAAAAATAAGGTAGCCTTAATCACCGGCGGTGACAGTGGTATCGGTCGTAGTGTGGCGGTACATTTTGCACTGGAAGGAGCTTCTGTAGCGATCATTTATAAATCAGAAACCGAAGACGCGTTGGATACTAAGAAAATGGTGGAAGAACATGGGCAGATCTGTCTCCTTATTGAAGGAGATGTACGCGATGCTGATTTTTGTAAAGAGGCTGTTGCCCAAACGCGTTCTGAACTAGGACACATTCATATTTTAGTGAATAATGCCGCAGTGCAGTTTCCTAAAGACCGTGTTTCTGATATTGAGGATGATCAACTGGCCATAACGTTTGAGACTAATATTTATCCCTATTTTTTCTTTACGAAAGCTTTGGAAAGTCAGTTTAAATCCGGGGATTGTGTGATTAATTCTACATCGGTTACGGCCTACAGGGGTTCGTCACACTTGCTGGATTACAGCAGTACTAAAGGAGCTATAACGACCTTTACCCGATCATTAAGTAAAATGTGGGCTCCTAAAAATATTCGCGTTAATGGAGTAGCTCCGGGACCGATATGGACACCTTTAATCCCCGCCACCTTTGATGAGGTGTCTGATTTTGGTCAGGATGTTCCTTTAGGAAGAGCAGGTCAGCCCAGCGAAGTGGCTCCTGCTTATGTGTTTTTGGCATCCGAAGACAGCAGTTATATAACCGGGCAGATACTTCATGTGAATGGAGGAGAAATCGTGGGAGCCTAATGGTTAATTCAAAACTAAACGTATTAAAAAAAGCTGTCAATCGACAGCTTTTTTTGTATTTATAAATTCTTCTGTTTATACTGGAATGGAACTCACTTGCCCCATACGTTCCCAGTTTCGATGCTGTGCAATAGCGTCAATAAACTCTTGAGGTTTGGCATCTGCAAATACCGCTTTATCTTTTTTATAATCCTGAATCCATGTGTTTTTAAGTAAATCTTCACCGGCTCCTAAAACAGCTATTGCTTTACAGTGTTTAAAAGCTTCATTTATAAATTTCCCATACTTACCGACTTTTAAAAGCGACTGCACGGATTGCTCTCCACCGGGAATCAGAATGGCATCAAACAAGACACTTTCAGTAGTCATAATTGCAGCAGCAACCAAATGATCCATACCTTGATCACAGGTGATTTTACCTCCATGGGGAGCAACGATTTTAACTATCGCCCCGGCCTCTTCTAAAGCTTTTTTATAAGGCTTGAAGCCTTTCATCTCAAAACCGTCTGCAGCTAATACGGCAATCTGCCGGGTAGCGATACTATCAAATTTTGTTTTGGCCTGACTCAGCGCCGCATCTTTCTTAAGGTATTCCTTTTTAGCTTGTGGCTGAAACTTGTTAACCTCAGCGTCAGCTCCTATAGCTTGATTGATAGGCTGCTCAATATCCTTAGGAATTTTTAGACCGAGGCCGTCTGCAACTTTACCGGCCAACTTTTCATCAATTTGATTGATGATCCAAAGCATACGTTCTTGAATAGCCTGATGGTTGCATTTACCCAATTCAAAGGTATACGCATCAGCCACGTGTTCTTGCTCCCAGGAGGCTAAACTTCGGTAGAATAAAGCGGGTTGCGAAAAGTGATCGCTAAAACTTTCGCTACGCGATCGTATTTTATGCGCATCTATACGTTCCTCATGATGTGTAAAACCACCTTCGGCCATTTTAGCCAGGTGGGGGCATCCCATACTCAACGAGTTTGGAAAATAAGCTGTTTGTCCTTTTGGAATTTCAGTCTGCATATGTCCGTCACGTTGGTTGTTATGACTGGGAACAACAGGTCTGTTGATGGGGATTTGGTGAAAATTAGGACTACCCAAACGAGACAACTGTGTATCGCGGTAGGAAAATAAACGGCCTTGTAAAAGCGGATCATTTGTAAAATCAATTCCCGGTACGATATGTCCCGGTAAAAAAGCAACCTGCTCTGTTTCTGCAAAGAAATTTTCAGGGTTTTTATTTAGAGTCATTTTACCGATGATTTCTACAGGAACCAATTCTTCAGGAATCAATTTAGTAGGATCAAGCAGGTCAAAATCGTATTTATGTTCATCTTCTTCAGGTACAATCTGAATTCCAAATTCCCACTCCGGAAATTGACCGGCTTCAATGGCATCCCATAAATCTCTGCGGTGAAAATCTGAGTCGGCACCATTAATTTTTACCGCTTCATCCCAAGTGACAGAATGCACTCCCAATACCGGTTTCCAATGAAATTTCACAAAATGGGATTTACCTGCTGCATTGATAAAGCGAAAGGTATGGATCCCAAAACCTTCCATCATACGATAACTGCGTGGAATCCCTCGGTCGCTCATTACCCATATGTGGTTGTGGAGGGTTTCGGTAGCACGGGAAACAAAGTCGTAAAAGGTATCATGTGCAGAGGCTGCCTGCGGAATCTCGTTATTCGGTTCTGGTTTTACGGAGTGGATTAAGTCCGGAAATTTCATCGCGTCTTGAATAAAAAAGATAGGCATATTGTTTCCTACCAGATCCCAGGTGCCTTCTTCGGTATAAAACTTTACAGCAAAACCACGAACGTCTCGAGCCAAATCTGGAGATCCTTTAGAACCCGCAACGGTAGAAAAACGAACAAAAACTGGTGTTTTGCGTTGCGTATCAGTAAAGAGTCCGGCTTTGGTATACTTTTCAATACTTTCATAAAGCTCGAAATATCCGTGAGCTCCACTTCCCCGAGCGTGAACAATGCGTTCTGGAATACGCTCATGGTCAAAACTGGTTATTTTCTCGCGTAGTAGAAAATCTTCAAGAAGTGTAGCGCCGCGTTCGCCTGCCTTTAAGGAGTTATTGGTGTCATTTACTTTAAGACCCTGATTAGTCGTAAGGTTTTTATCTGTAAAATCTTTGGTGCTGTCAGCAAGCTGATCAATCTTTTTAGAAGATGGTTTACTCTTATTTTTTTTAGCCATTATGAGAAGATTTTTGGTTAGTATATTCTTTAAAATTAAGGTAAAAACCAACCAAACAACTAACACAAAGGTTAAAGTATATTTATAAATTAATTAAAATTATCTTAAATTATATTGTAATTCTAAAGGGGTAGACATAATTAATCAAATTGGACTTTAATTTTTATAACCTACAAAGCGCTGGTGTACTTGAACGTAAAATCCTTGTGGGGAACACCTGAAAATGCCGTAAAAATCCAGAGATTATATTGGAAAAGAAAGAGCTCTAGTATAACCTTTAAATCTTTTTCAAACCTTAGAGCTACTAATTATGTGTCATTAAAGGTTAAACACCTGTCTACTTTAGAAGGAATGAAGAGGAGAGGTGTTAATTTTATAACTTTCAGTTTAAGAGATGTTTGTCCAGCCGTTTTTGGTAGAACTGGGATTTATAAAAAATAGCTTTAATTAAATGGATATCCAGACGATTACTCCAGCTACAATCCATATAAAACCCCAAATTGAAAGGGGGAGAAAATATAAGTCGTGTTTTTTCAGGCTTTTCTTTTGTAATACGATACCTAAAAGTGTAGTAATACTACCAGATCCTATAAGGCTGTATGCCAATATGGATAATGTAGCATTGCCATCTACTCCATAAAAGGTTATTCCTAAAAGAATTCCTGCTATGGGTATTAAAAGTCCTAAAATACCCCAACCTCTGGTTATGATCATGATGCAAATTTGATGAACAAAATTAGGAGTTTTGAATTAAAGTAGCTTAAGGTTGCGTGTTCAGAGCCTATTCAAAAAAGCTGTTTCTGCTTAAGAATATAGGAATCAAGACGGTGTAAAAGCGAACTCTTTTTTAAGAGTATAAAGCATCCTCTATTCCGTATTGTATTTTTACTTTGCCGTATAAACTTCAGTTTAGATATGTTTAGACATACCGGAATGTTGTCATATTTTAAAATCAGAACTGGAATAACAGCAACTATGGATAGAACGACAATTTCATTTGGGCAGACAATACGTCGAGTACTTATTATTTTAATGGGAGTGTTTACTACACTACAAACTACTCGAGCTCAGGATAGTGTAGCGTACCAAACTCCCCACTATTTGATAGCTCCTCAGCGGGAGATGAGTCCGTTTTCCAATTTTTCAGAAGGCTTGGCTAGATATGGGAAGAATTACAACACATTTGGTTATATAAATACAGATGGAGCTGTAGCCATAACTGCAGAATTTTATGATGCCGGAGACTTTCATGATGGTAGAGCCTGGGTAGCAAAGCGAGATACTGTAACAGGTAATTTGGTATATGGCTTTATTGACAAAAAGGGGAACTTACGAGTTGATTATAGGTATGAAGATGCAGGAGATTTTGCGAGTGAACGGGCTCCGGTCAAAATTAATGGAGAATGGCATTATATTGATAAAAAAGGGAAAGTGGTTTTTAAACCGATTCAAAATAGAAAGCATAGATTTTATAATGGATTAGTTCTTCAAGAAAAGAATGGGAAATATGGGTATTTAGATAAAAATGGAGCCGTACGCATTCCCTTTATATATGAAGAAGCACGTGACTTTGCTGATGGTCGAGCTATAGTTGAAAAAGAATCAGGTGTTTTAAGAAATCAAAAAAATACACCGCAGAAAAACGCATTGAATACTCAACGAGGTTATCAATATCTGGTGATTGATACCTTAGGAACTGAGGTTTTTAATTTTCCGAAACATGTAATACGTATATCAGATTTTTCAGATGGTATAGCTTCATTTTATAAGATGCAAGACGATAATTCAACAGGTCAATGGGGACTTTTAGATAAAGATGGACACGTAGTAATGGAAGCTCAATTTAGCAATCAGCCCTTTGCTTTTTCTGATGGAATAGGAATGGTACAAATTGACGGGAAACGGCCAGATAATCGCGATGCCCTATTGGTAACCCTAAACCAAGAAGGTCAAATAATTGCCAAAATCCCGTTTACCAACACACAGGGATATCGTTTGTACACTTCTGCTGCACGTTTTCAAGAAGGTATGCTGGCTGTTCGTATGATTGATGTTCAAGGAAATGATCTATGGACATATATGGATAAAAACGGCCAACTGCGCTTTGATTTGCAGTTTAGTCATGCCCGTAATTTTTATGAAGGTTTTGCGATTGTGGTCCTTGCAGAGAATGGTAAGATTGGCTTTTTAAAAAATCCTTTAGAGGACAAAGACTAAGCCTTTAATTTTTAGATTCTTTTATCACCAGTCTTTTTATCAAAAGCAATTCAATCAAATTATATAACTGCTAGGGTTTAGCTATTACGGACTTCTAATCTATTGGTATTGTGTTAGAAAATTAAAAATTAATTACACGGCGTACTTTAATTTTATCCGGTTTCTGTTTTTTTAGGAAAAGATGATTTAAAATACAATTATTTAATCGTAATATTACAATGAACAAATGAAAGAGATATGGGTTTAGCCAAGACTGAAATATTTACTGACAAGCAAAATCAAGTTTCAATTTTTGCCAAAGCCTTTGGTCATCCTGCCCGCGTCGCTATTCTGCAGCATCTTTTTAAAATAAATTCGTGTGTATGTGGAGATTTGGTAAATGAAATCGGGTTAGCACAGCCTACGATTTCCCAACATTTAAAAGAATTGAAGTATTTGGGATTGATTAAAGGGACAGTAGAAGGTACCAGTGTTTGTTACTGTATAAACGTTGAAAACTGGGGAAGAATGCGGGAAATTATGACTGAATTTTTAGGTCAGGATCTATCTTCAAAAACAGAATGCTGTTAAAAAATTTAAACTTATTAATCGTTTTATTGCGATAAACTTATAGATGTGTGTAATACTCTTAGTATGAAGTTAATTAACCGAACATTAATCTTGCTGGTTATACTTTTTTTGCAGCAGTTGCTCCATGCACAAAGATTAACTAATACAATCCAACAAGCTGTAGTTGAAGTTGGCGATACCTTTACCCAAATTTCTCCAGATCGCTTGACCTATTTAGATCAAATTGCATTCTTGATCATTAAGAAGTTGAATAATCAGGAACAAGTTGACTTACTTTTTATAGATGCCGACAACCTTGAGCAAAGTCAGCTCGCTATGCTTTGGTTACGTACCGGAATGATCTATTATGGTTATCAAAATTTACTTAATATTCAATCAGCCGGAATGACACCGGGTAATCAACCTCCGTCACCGCTTTTAAGTTTGAATTCTTACGGTTTTAGGGTGAAACCAAACAGTCAGAAAATTACTCATTCCTATAAAGTCGATTAGGGTTCTGGTTTTTGGGTTGTCTATCCAAAACTGCTAGACGATCCCGGTATACCAACTCATCAAACACTTATAATTAGTGTCAAAAAAGCGGCATCAGACTCTGCTGAATCAAATCAGATAGAACTGTTTTTTTCCGATTCGGAAACCATTGCCCGAGAAATGCTCTATCTGTCAACCCGTTTGAATAATCTATTACAAACAAAATAATAACTCTTTTATGAAATTATCAGAAATTAAAAAGCATTTGCACAAACTCTCTAAAGTTGCATTTCAACTGCCCAGTGGTGATCTGGTACCCGCACACTTTCATGTTACCGAAGTGGGTAAAGTAAATAAGCAGTTTATCGACTGCGGAGGAACCTTGCGCACTGAAGAAGTTATAAACTTTCAACTGTGGAACGCTAATGATTACGATCACCGGTTGCATCCCGAAAAGCTACTCGCTGTCATTGAACTTTCAGAAAACACTCTGGGACTTGATGATTCAGAAATAGAAGTTGAATATCAGGGCACTACCATACAGAAATTTGGATTGGACTTTGATGGATACCAGTTTTTACTAACCACAAAGCATACCGATTGTCTGGCAAAAGATCAATGTGGAATACCCGTTGAAAAGTCAAAACCCGAATTATCTAAAATTCAAGTCACCTCCTCCTGCGCTCCCGGAAGTGGATGTTGTTAATCTATAACGAACCTAAAGAACTAGAACTATGAAAATTGCATTATTTAGTGATATCCACGCAAACCTGCCGGCCTTAGAAGCTTTTTTTGCGGATGTTGAAAAACGAGAAGTTGATGCCTTATACTGCCTTGGGGATTTGGTAGGATACAACATCTGGCCTAACGAGGTGGTTGAGGAAATACGTAAGCGTAAAATACCCACCCTTACCGGGAATTATGATTTTGGAATTGGAAAAAGCAGTGACGATTGCGGTTGTGCTTATAAAACAGATGAAGAAAAAGCAAATGGAGCAATTTCTATCCAATTAACAAACGAACTCATTACAGCTCAAAACAGGTCCTATTTGAGAGCTCTTCCGGCTCATATCAAATTAGAGTTTCAATTGAATGATGATAAACTAAATCTTCTTTTGGTTCACGGAAGTCCAAGACGGGTTAATGAATATTTGTTTGAAGATCGTGCAGAGAAAAGCATGATTCGAATATTGAACGATGCCGATGCCGATGTGCTTTGCTTTGGACATACACACAAGCCATACCATCGCATTTTTGAAGTCACTGAAAGCGGAACCCCTCAGTTTAAGCATGCGATTAATTTAGGTTCCATAGGCAAGCCAAAAGACAGCGATAACCGGGGTAGCTATGTGATTTTAAACTTTAATGAAAACAGCTCTGTTTTAAATAAAGACAGCATTACCGTTGAATTTGTAAAGTTTACCTATGACATTGAAAAAGCGGCAAAGGCCGTGGAAGATAGTGTGTTACCAAACTCCTATGCCGAAAATTTAAGAAACGGATATTAATCGCTACAAAATGAAACACACCGACATCCTTTATTTCTCTAAAGCACATACCTGGATACTTCTTGAAAATACTACCGGAACCATAGGTATTACCGCGTTTGCTCAAAGCGAGCTCGGAGAGATCGTGTACGTAGATTTACCCGCTGTGGGTGACACTTTTGAGCAGGACGAAGTTTTTGGTTCTGTAGAGGCTCTTAAAACCGTGAGTGATCTATTTATGCCGGTTTCAGG
The DNA here is from genome assembly GCF_900129005.1 of Leeuwenhoekiella marinoflava DSM 3653. Classification (GTDB taxonomy): domain Bacteria; phylum Bacteroidota; class Bacteroidia; order Flavobacteriales; family Flavobacteriaceae; genus Leeuwenhoekiella; species Leeuwenhoekiella marinoflava. The sequence goes on from NZ_FQUN01000006.1 coordinate 11,837, forward strand.
AGAAGTTGTTGCGATTAATGAAACCTTAGTATCCCATCCAAAGCTGGTTAATGAAAAACCTTTCAAAGAAGGGTGGATGATCAAAATCCAGATTACAAACCTTGATGAACTCTCAAACTTGTTAAGTCAAGACGAATATCAAAATTTTATACATTAAATGATGATGCAAAAGAAACTCAGTTTTTTAGATAAGAATTTAACCCTATGGATTTTTTGTGCAATGGCAATTGGAGTGGGAATAGGCTATTTCTTTCCCACTTTTCCCGATGTCATCAATACGTTCAGTAGCGGATCTACCAATATACCTATTGCGATAGGCCTAATCTTGATGATGTATCCTCCTTTGGCTAAAGTGAATTATGCCCTCCTGCCCAAAGTATTTAAGAATACTAAAATCCTGTCCATTTCTTTGGTTTTAAACTGGATTATAGGTCCTGCTTTGATGTTTATCTTGGCTATTACTTTTTTGCGGGACTATCCGGAATATATGGTGGGTCTGATTTTAATTGGTTTAGCGCGTTGTATTGCAATGGTGTTGGTGTGGAATGACCTTGCAGAGGGAAGCAGTGAGTATGGTGCCGGCCTGGTTGCTTTAAACAGTATATTTCAGGTATTTGCGTATAGCTTTTACGCGTGGATTTTCATAACCGTTCTTCCACCGTATTTTGGTTTTGAAGCAGCCATTGTAGACATCTCTATAGCAACAATTGCTGAAAGTGTGGCTATTTATTTAGGTATTCCATTTGCCTTGGGGATTCTAAGTCGTCTTATTTTGGTAAAATGGAAAGGAGAAAGCTGGTATACCCATACCTTTATCCCTTCAATTTCCCCAATAACCTTAATTGCACTGTTATTTACTATAGTAGTTATGTTTTCCCTGAAGGGAGAATTGATTGTTGAAATTCCAATGGATGTCTTAATTATAGCTGTGCCTTTGCTCATCTATTTCACGTTGATGTTTATCATAGGCTTCTTTGTCACCAAAGCTACGGGCGCTGAATATGATAAAACTACTTCTGTCGCTTTTACTGCAGCAGGGAATAATTTTGAGTTGGCCATCGCAGTAGCCATTGCTGTTTTTGGTCTGAATTCCGGACAGGCTTTTGCCGGGGTAATAGGTCCGTTAGTTGAAGTACCGGCCTTGATTGTGTTGGTTCGGGTTTCGTTTTGGTTACGGAAAAAATATTATAAGTAGGCTTCCTAGAAAAATCTTTACAGGTTAAAAGTGACCTTTAGATTCTTCTATCCCCAGCTTTCTTATCAGAGGATTTGAGGTACTTCTTGGGTTTGGCTTCAGCCTGGATCTGAAGTAGTTTTTTTTAATCTTCAAGCAATTCTACTTGAACTCATAGAGATCTTCTGTGGTAATCAGTGTTGCTGGCATAATACGTTGTTTTAAATAGAAAGGGACTATCGAGGTTTATTCATTTTAGTTGATAGCCCTTATCTGGGTTTGACTTTCGTTCTACGAATTTGATGGGTTTTTGAAAAATACTATTCATCATCCTTGTTCATCTTGGCTTCCAGGGCTCCGATAAGACTTTCACCCGAGGGTAAAGCATTGCAAAAGCAGGGTAGCGGTATACCGGCGCTATGGGAGAGCTAGGGATGCGGTTCTTTAACACTGTTTCTATTATCAATTACTCTTTATACTAATATGTCAGCAATAAGGTTGATATCCCGACAAAAGCTTTAATTATCAACTAGGTTTGTTTTGATATAATGAACTGGCAGTAATCTATAATAACTTACATTAGGCTACAAACTTGTGTTTTTCAACTACTTTTCAGCACTTAATCTTTGATAAATTTGTGACAGATAACAGGTATAAAAATTTATTAAGATGAAAACAGTATTAATAACAGGAGGTAATAAAGGGATTGGATTTGAAACAGCTAAACAACTGGGTAACTTAGGTTATGAGATTTATATAGGTTGTAGACATAAATATAAAGGGCAAGAAGCAGTAGAAAATCTTAAAAAGTTAGGGGTGAATAGTATAGATTGGATTGAGCTTGATGTAGCAGACAGCAAATCAATTGAGCAGGCTAAAATACAGCTAGCATCTAAAATCGATTCTTTAGATATATTAATTAATAATGCTGGTATAAGCGGTACTCAACCACAAAAGTTTTGTATTAATAATATCGAAACCTTACGAAATATATTTAACACCAATTTCTTTGGTACTGTTGAGGTAACTCAACAATTTTTTCCTTTATTAGAGAAAGCAGAACAGCCCATTATTATCAATATTTCTAGTGAAGTTGGATCTTTAGAAATTCATTCTTCAACAGGTAAAGATCCTAATTTAGAAATTTGGAGTGCTTATGGAGCATCAAAAACAGCAGTAAATGCTTTTACAGTAATGCTTGCCAATGAATTAGAAGATACTCCATTCAAGATTTTTAGCGTAACACCAGGATATACATCAACCGATCTCAATGATCATCAAGGAACAAAAACTGTAGAAGAAGGCGCCTCTCCAATTGTTGAAATAGCAACCCAATCAAATAATTTTACTTCTGGAAAATTTTATGGAGAACAAGGCGAAGTTACTTGGTAAGTTAATTTGTATTGATGTAATTTTTGAGTTTACTTATACTAAAAATTAGATATTTAAATTTGTTCCTTATCCTAAGAAAAGCATAGTATTTAAATGCAAAACATTTGCAAGGTAAAAACGATAGAAGAATTTCATTTTTTATCGGGTCTAGAGGCTCCGAAACATCCTTTGGTAAGTATTATTAATTATTCAGGTTTAAACATTTCTCAAAAAGAACGAGATTCTAGCTGGATGCTCGATTTCTACCTTGTTGCGATAAAACGTGACCTACAGGGGAAAATGTTTTATGGTCAGCAGGCGTATGATTGCGATAAGGGTATTATGTTTTTTGTGGCACCTAAACAAGTATTTAGTATTCAGCCTGACCCAAGTCCTAATGATAAAAGATCAGGATGGATGTTATTGATTCATCCTGATTTTATCTGGAATATTTCCTTGGCTAAAACGATATCCAATTATCATTACTTTGGTTATGCCATAAATGAAGCTTTATTTCTCTCAGAAGAAGAAGAAGTAACACTCCAACCTATTTTGAATGGAATAAAGAAAGAATATCAAACAGATATTGATCAATACGGTCAAAACATTATTATTGCGCATATCGAAACCTTGCTCCAATATTCTGAGCGTTTTTATCACCGTCAATTCACTGCCCGAAAAGTTACGAATCGTAAAATTGTAGAGCGGTTTGAAAATTTAGTATTGAATTATTTTAACTCAGATGTCTCTTTGAAAAATGGCCTGCCTAGTGTTCAATTTTTGGCAGAACAGCTTCATATTACATCTAAATATTTGAGTAAGCTCTTAAAAGAAATCACAGGACAAACTCCTCAGCAACTTATTCAAGAAAAGGTAATCGAAATTGCAAAATTGAAATTAACAACCACAGAAGAATCAGTAAGCGAAATAGCCTATAATTTAGGATTTGCACATCCTCAATCTTTTAATAAGTTATTTAAAAGAAAGACAGAACAATCGCCTCTTCAATTCAGAAAATCTTTTTTTCAATAAATCATAAACTCGTTTCTTATGATGAGAAACACAAGCTTCGAACACCCGTAACTATTGCACAAGTCTCTAATTACTAAAAAAATGTATGTATTTTAAGCGGTTTTCTAGCTTTAGAGCGTTTTAAACCCTCAACCTGAGATGCATTAAAATCAATCTATAGACTTGCTTTAAAGTTTTTTGATTTAAAAAAATGTTCAGTATTCCTGCTCTCCTTTTGGAGTATTATTATCGAACTCCAGATATTTTTTAACTTTTGATTTCATACACTATCAGGGGCTTTGCCTAGGGGTTGAGTAGGGGACGTTAGGGCAAAGCTTATAATACCCGTACTTCACCCCGTATATAAGCTATAGATACCCTATGTATACTTAGAGATTAGTCAAGAATGAGTCTATATTCAACCACAAAATTGATAGTAAAATTTTGGGGTCCGTGTGATATCATTGTGCTTTTGATAAGTAGGAGCTTGGAGATGCTTTTATTGTTTTAAGCTTGTAGCGTTAGATGTATTTTTTAGTTTCTATTGTAGGATCTGTTTATTTTCTGTGTAAGTGCTTAAGATTAGCTTAAACCTGTGCATTTCTCTCCTTGTCTTTGGATACAGAGAATAAAATAGCCCCTCGCTTAGTATTGTTCGCTTGTGACAAAAACCGCTTTGTCAGCTCTGCGTCGCAATTGCTTCTATGCTGCGGAGCTTCCTGCAGCTATTCTGGAACTGTACCTTGTTTAGCCTTGCTTTTTTTAAAAATAGATATCTAATTACCGAAGACAATTTTTGATTTACGCTCTAAAAGGTACTGGATTCCTATTTCAATCCATAGTAGAAACCATTTATCTCTGGTAGGAATTCCGGCCTGATTTCAACAAGTAAAAAACCTCTTTTTGAATATAAATAGCTCATATTTAGTTTTTTATTGTGTTATTACTATGGAAATAGGGTGTTTCCCCCCTTTTTTCAAAATATCATTTTTCTAATTTTAAAATAGAAAAGCAGTAATCAAAAAATAAACCTCAAATATTAAAAAACCATGGAATTTAAAATTAGTCCCTCTATAGGGGTTGCAAGATTGGGAAACAGCAAAAAACAGTTTTGCCTTTCACCTGATGAAATAGGAGGCCTTCCCTATGAAGCTGATGCTTCTGGGAACAAGTTGGGACCTATAAAAAACTTTAAAGATGATCAAAGTCAAGTACGAAAACAAGGACAACTATTTAAAGTTTTTAACGCAGATGGTGAAGAACTAACTTCAAACTCACCTAACATTGCTTCAATAGAATGGACGGTTCATTTGGCCAACAAAAAAGCAGCATGGTATCAATACAGTGAGCTTGAAGGTAATTTACTCTATGGTAAAGAAAACAGTTATAAAAACCGAAATGTGCCATTCAGAAATGCCTCTATAAAAGGAGAGCGCGAAAGACAAACACTGATCATTGATCCAGGACCAAGAAGTGTTTGTGGTCCAAATCAAAGCGTTACGTTCGATCAACCTTCAGTTCCAAAAGGATACCCTGCTCAATTTCCACCATCAAAAGTCTCCTCTGGAACACCGATTACAACTTTAGGTGACCTTAAAACTGACAACGAAGGTAGACTTATTGTTTTAGGTGGTTGTGGGCATGCTGGAGGGAATGAACCGCTAACGAGTTATGGAGGATCTGACACTTGGCATGATGATACCGCAGATGGCCCCGTGTACTGTACAATTACTTTTAAAGATAGTTCAGAACCTATTACACTTCAAGCTTGGGTCATTATAGGTTCTCCAGACTTTGCTCCAGAAATTGTTAACATTTCAACGCTTAGCGACAGTATGTTTGATGTTGGCGTTAGATACTTTAATCTCATGCCTGGTATGTGCAATCGAGGAGTTTTCAATACAGCGTTTAAGGTAAATTTTCAAAGGGATATTTTACCTATTATTAAACGTTTTGCGGGCTACCAATGGGTGGCTAATGTACAACCCATGATGGCATTCACTGCGAACTTAATTGATTTATCAGATCCGAGTGAAGAGAATAGAAAAAATAGGGAAAACTACTTCTCCTATTTCAGACGTCCCAACGATAAATCTGATTCTTCGCCTGACCAACCTCAATCTGAGTTGTTTAAAATGAATGGTGATGATTCTTTTCCTATGATGCCATTAAACTCCGGTAGTAACTCGGTAAGTAACGAGACGATTGTTAAGTTTTTGGCATTAAATGATACGCAATACTTTATGTTTCAACAATGGGCAAATGGAAACTTTGAAAACAATCCTTCATTCGAACCGCTACCTGTCAGTAAGGAGGATCAGGCAAGTATAGGCAATTGTGTGGGGCTACCGATGTGCCCGGGTATTGAGGTTACTTGGAGTGTTCAAAACCCAGCGATTTATTCAGCTCCATATAGTATTTCAGATCAAAGAGGTCTTGGTGGCTATTACAACTCAGGTCTTACCCCTTCAAGAGATGAATGTGAAGGAGGTGGTTGTGAACCAGGAGATTTAACTAAAAGAATGGCATGTCCTTGGCAGGCAGATTTTTTTCAGTGTACAGTTCAGCCAGTAAACTTTACGAATCCGGCTTTCAATAAAGACCAAAGAACCACCAGAGAAGAGATCAATACCACAGATACTTGGAAGGAATCTAAAACGACCTATCAAGACAACCAAACCTACATTAATGATCCTATCAACGAACCCTTACCTCCAACGTATTATTCGTATTGGTGGCCACCACAAAGCCCATGGGATGTACTAACTGGAGAAACTACTTTAGAAGGGCAGATGCAATCCAATTTACCAGCAGGTCAACAAATGAACTACGCACGAGGAATCAACAGTTTTGTTCAAATGGTAGAACACTGGTCTGCATTGGCCTTTATTAGAAATACAAATTCACAGGATAAGGGGTTCCCGTATTTTGCAGAAACTGAACGAACAAACGAGCTATTCTCATTTCAAGAATATGGTGTTGGTCAGGTTAGTGGTAATGGAGATGATAATGGCACAACTATGCCCGTATTTTATATCGAACAAAATCTAAAAAAAATAAAGAGTAAAAATAAGAGAGCTAAAAAACTAGTGGCTTTTCTTGAGGAACGTGCCTTTAAACCAATTACCGTTAATAGAGAAGAATTAGGCTCTCCTCGCTCTGGTACTAGAATGAGACGTTAATGCCAGATTCTATGATACAAACAGATGTGCTTATTGTTGGTGGAGGCCCCGGTGGAGCCTCTGCCGCATTAAGTTTATTAAACAATTCTAATTACAGTGTGACTATAATTGAGCAGTCTGATTTTAATACAACGCGAGTAGGAGAACACGTTTCTTCGAGCATATTTGATTTAATCGACTATTTAAAGTTAAGTAAGAGCGATTTCAGACAAGATAGTTTTATACCTGCTTATGCGAGTAAAGCGTATTGGGGAAGTGATCAAGTACGTTCAGTCAACTCTATATTCACCACAGAGGAGGCTACTTTTCAGTTGGATCGAGAAAAGTTTGATTTTAAGTTGATCGAAACCGCAGCTGAAAGGGGGGCTACCATTTACCCAAGAACAAAATGTTTAGATTACAAACAGCTACTTGACAAAAGTTGGAACGTATCACTCAGTCATCCTACTGAAGGTAAATTTGAGATTCACGCAAATTATCTGGTTGATGCTTCCGGTAGATCAGCCAATGTTTGCCGTAAGGTCGGTGGTATTTTGCGAAAAAATGATTCATTAATAGCCGTAGGGATGTTTTTAGATTTGAATGGAGAATCCAGGAAATTTCAACAAATCTTAGAATCAGTTGAATTAGGTTGGTGGTATGTTGCTTGTCTACCAGATGATCAAATGGTGATCACATTTTTCTCTGATGCCGACATTATTTCCGAGAACAAAATCCATCAACTTAATCAGTGGACCCAATTACTGCAACAGAGTAATCAGGTAAAGAATTGTCTACCTAACAGACAACCTTTTTCAGATAAATTGTGGATAAGAAACGCACAAACTCAGATAAGCGATTCTAAAGCCATAGAACGTTTTATATCCGTTGGAGACGCAGCTGTATCTTTTGATCCTATTTCTTCTATGGGTATTGGTTTTTCTATAAGTTCGGCAATCTACGCAGCAAAGCATATTGGACAAGAACTTGAAAAAGGCATTTCAACCAGTGACCTATATCAAGAAGATCTTTTGCAGAATTTTAACCGTTACCTTCAGATAAAATCAAGGTATTACAAAGAAGAAAGCAGGTGGCCATCTTCAAAATTTTGGAAAAGGAGAAATCAATAATAAAATGTACCTGGCAATTGTAGCCGCTATAAAAGCCTATGAAATCTAAAAAGACCAACTTAAATAAGCCCCCGTTGGCGGGAGTTTCTAATGCGTATTTATATGTAGCATAATGCCAATTCAGCTTTAACTCAATAGCTGTCAAAAATTGATTTCGCTGCCGCTCCAAAATTTAGGTTTTGCTCTATTTTAGAAGGTCTTTTAAAAGCAGTTTATTAAAGACAGGTTATTTCCTCTTGACAAAGCCTTGTAAATAAGATATATTTACTCACATAAGATAAGAGGCCTTTAGCTTAGCCGGCAAATAGCAGGCTAGGAGAAAAGCTTCTTTTTAACCGACAAGTTTGATCTTAACGAGTAGCTTGCCCTACTACCTGCCGCGAGTACTATGTGCTGCAACGATTCCATTTTAAACATTCCCAGAGTTCCATTCACCCAAGGTTCACCCGTAGTTCACCCGAGGTTCACCCGCGTTTCACCCGGGGATAGAGCATAGCAAAAGCAGGGTAACGGTATACTAAAGCTATGGGAACGGCAGGGTAGCGGTTCTCATACACTAGTTGTGGATGCAATGCTACCATTTTCAAGAAACGCAATTCCTAAAATTCCAATACGATAAGCTGTTTTAAATAGCATGGTTATTTCGGAGAAATTTGATCCGGGTTTAGATTTCATATACTAAGATGAGTTTTGAATAGCAGATGACCCGATCCAAAATAGCTATATTTTTTTGTGGTTTACGGGACTCTGTAAACTACTTCTAAGATTGAGTAAATTTTAGTCAAAATGGAAAAAATACATCAATATCACTCGGAAATCATTTTGAGGATTTTATCAGAGAAGAAGTAAATTTTGGAAGGTATGGTTCGGTCAGGGAAGTTATTCGTTTAGCATTACGTTTATTAGAACATGAAGAAAAAAAGGAAAGAGAACTGATTAAGGCTCTCGAACTTGGAGAAAATAGTGGATTTGTTGAAAATTTTGACCCGAAACAAAACTTGACTGAACCGGTTCTTAGTCGGTCAGCCTGCTATGAGGATTAGTTTGTTTTAGAGTGTTTTATTTTAAGGGAAGTCTACAAATATAGTTTTGAGGGATTAAGTGATTCTTGAAACTACTTCTAAAACAAATTTCTATTTTTATAAACACAATTCTAAAGGGTTGATATCCTGTAAATTTTGAGGAGATATAATAAGTTATGTACAAGCTGAAAAAATTGCTCACCTAAAAATGAACATCGACAATATTCTGGACAAAATACATCCAATTAACGCTTCATCTAAACTCAAATTGATTGAGAGTTTTGAGGAAATAAGTCTTCCAAAAAATCAACTAATAATACGTTCGGACAAGGTTGAAAAAAACATCTATTTTATAAAAAGGGGAATTGCACGTACTTTTTCAAATACCGATGACATTGAAGTTATGATTGCTTTTGGCGAAGAAGGCGACACCATCATTTCACTAAAAAGCTATATTCTTAACCAAAAAGGGTATGAAAATATAGAATTATTGGAAGACTGTGAACTCTATAAAATTAATGCTACAAATCTTCAAAATTTATTCTCAATAGATATTGATATTGCAAATTGGGGCAGAAAATTTGCCGAACAAGAACTTATAAAAGCCGAACAAAGATTTATATCAAATCAACTCGGAACAGCAACAGAACGCTACATAGAACTCTTAAAAAAACATCCAACTTTAATACAACGAGTTTCACTTGGTCTCATCGCTTCCTATTTGGGTATCACACAAGTAAGTTTAAGTAGAATACGAGCAAATATTACATAAGTTTTATTTTTTATCATTTGTTAAATTTTTCTTCAAACCTTATTAAGACCTTTGTCCAAAGTTTAGAAAATAATGAATTGGATACTTTTGGTTATTGCAGGATTGTTTGAAGTTGCCTTTGCATTTTGTTTGGGAAAAGCAAAAGAAACATCGGGAAATGAAATGTATCTATGGCATGCTGGTTTTTTAGTTACACTTACAATTAGTATGGGGCTTTTAATTAAAGCCACTCAAACATTACCAATAGGCACTGCTTATGCAATTTGGACAGGAATTGGAGCAGTTGGTACTGTTCTCGTAGGCATATTTATATTTAAAGAACCTGCAACATTTCTGCGAATACTATTTCTCACAACATTAATCGCTTCAATCGTTGGATTAAAAGCAGTATCATCAAATTAAATAGCATTTCAAAAAATGAATATAACCATAAGAAAAGCCATAGAATCTGATTCAGGCGGAATTTGGAAACTGATGAAAGAGTTAGCCATTTTTGAAAAATATATTGACTCATTTGCTATTACGCCCGAAATCGTCAGAGAACGCGGATTTAAAAAAAATCCACCTGACTTTTCTTGCTTGGTTGCAGATGACAATCAAAAAATAGCAGGAATTTTGGTTTATTATTATTTGCCGTTTACAGCACAAAACAAACCTGCCATATTCATAAAAGAACTTTATGTCGACACAACTTACAGAGGGCATAAAATTGGCGAAAAATTGATGCTGGCTCTCAAAGAAGAAGCGGTTATAAATAATTGTGAGCAAATAAAATGGACTGTTGCACCTTGGAACGAAGGTGGAATAAGGTTTTACAATAAATTGGGAGCCAAAGAAAACAACGATTGGCTAAACTATGAATGGAATTTAGACCACTGAAATATAATCAAGATGCAACAAATAACAGTAAGAAAAATAACGACAGCTGACATTATCGAGCTTCAAAAAATTGGAAAATTAACTTTTAGCGAAACTTTTTCTTCAGGAAATAGTGAAGAAAATATGAAAGATTATTTGGAAGATGGATTTTCAACAGAAAAACTGAGAGCAGAATTGACCGACCACAATGCTGAATTTTACTTTGCCGAGCTTAACGGAAAAACAATCGGATATTTAAAAGTAAACGCAGGAGAATCACAGACCGAAATAAAAGATAACAATGCACTCGAAATTGAACGGATTTATGTGTTAAAAGAGTATCACGGAAAAAAAGTCGGACAAATTCTTTATGACAAAGCAATTGAATTAGCAAATGAAAAAAATGTGGAATATGTTTGGTTGGGAGTTTGGGAAGAAAACCCAAGAGCAATCCGATTTTATGAGAAGAATGGATTTAAAGCGTTTGACAAACACGTTTTCAAACTCGGAAATGATGAACAAACTGACATAATGATGAAACTAAATCTGAATTAAAAAGCCAGCAGCTAACAATGGTAGCTTTGCACAAGCTTATAGTTTGTAAAAATAGAGATTGAAATAAGCCGCTCAGAGCGGTTTTTAGTTTTAGACCGTTCTTAAATCAGTAAAAAGCAGTACTATAAAATGTGGATGTTTAGGAGGATAAACAAGTAGCACTAGCAATCTGAAATAGCTATAAGCTTCGTTAGATTTACCAAACTATATAAAACCAAGTAAGCAAGGCTTAAAACCTATTGGATAGCGTTGTTACTTCAACTACTTTTAAAGAATAAAAAAGTGGTTTTGAGATAGACCGCCGTCAGATGAAATTAATTTTGAAAATTGAGACGGGGAAGGCTACACTTTGACCGAGGTTTTTATTGCTTTTATTCCATTGACTCTTTGTGAGGGAATATCGATTGGGGTTTGATAGGTTTTTTCAATCTTTTGAATGTTAAATATGAAATTGAATTTTTTGTCTTTGTCCACTTCAATAGCACCATTCCAAACACCTGTATATTCTATGAAAGGATCATTAGTGTTAGAAAAAATAAACAGATTGTGATTATGCTTGTTTTCATAGTTTTGATTTTAAAAATTAGTGTAGGGCTTTCCTGACTGAAATTTTTTCAGCATAATTATGATGTTGTTTTTTTAATAAAACTAGTCGGTGACTAGTGTTTAAGAAGATGTATCTTCAAGTTCTTCCAGAATGTGAGAAGCGGAATCCGTTACCCTTTTGTATTTGGCATAACCCCAAATGGAAAATAGAATTAGAAAAACCGCCATTATGGGAATATACCAATACAACAAATCGATGTTTGTAATAAATATATCCTTTCCTTTAAATACTTTGACTACAACAGGTAAACTGACTGCCAAAAGAATAAAATTGAGGTAGATACCCGTTTTTTGTATTAAAAGGAATTGCCTTTTCTTTTTAGTATAAGCGATAAAGGTATCTTTATAGGTGCTATTGGTTAAGTCGATACTTTTCATGTCACTAATAGAAAGTAGTACAACTACTGGAAGTATGATTAAATAAAGGATGGTAAAAATACCGGAAGCTAACAAATACCAAGTATCCAACTCTGAAAATCGTGAAATGAGCAGAATGGCCACTATGAAACAGATGACGGAGCCTATGCCTTCATACTTAGAAAGTATGCCTATTTTATTTTTATAACGTTCTTTAGTCATTTCCATAATTAGTTTATTGGTAAGTCTTTTTTGATTTTCCAATTGGTCGCTCATTTGAGACCAGGTCGCTTGCATTTCTTCGAGTTCCATACATTATTTTTTGATTATCTTTTTGTTCAATTTTTCTTTTATCCTTGCCATACGTGTTCCTACATTACTGGCTGAAATACCAGTTATAGCTGCTATTTCTTCATACTTTTTTCCTTCTAAAAAGAGAAATATAATTCCTTTATCCACCTCACCGAGAGTTTTGATGCTGGTATACAGGGTTTTAATGCGTTCTTCAAGAATTGGGTCGTAGTTTTCAGCTACGAGTACAATTCCAGCTAACGATGTTTTATGTCCTTTTCTTTTTTTGTTCTTTAAATGCAACAGGGCTGTATTTAGTGCTATGCGATATATCCAAGTACTTACTTTTGCATCACTTCTAAATGTGTTGAAGCCCTTCCATAATTGATAGACAATTTCTTGGTACAAATCTTTCTGATCTTCTTTAGTATCGGCATACAACCTCATCATTTTGTAAAGGATGCTTTCGTTTTTCTGAATTATTTCTACAAATTCTTTTTCCTGTGGCATAAATTATTCGCTATACTCTATTAGTATCGCTTTTTTCAAAAAAGCACAAAACATTTTATATTTTAATACTATTTTACATTCTTTAAAATTGACCTGTGCCTCTAAATTTAGTTTTGGAAAAGAATATTTCCACCATATTTTTCATAAAGTACAATGGAATAGCCCTAAATATTTAAAAGAGACGTTAGCGTTACTATTATCCCGATACTTATCCCTGATTTGGTTACAACGAACCTTGATTCTGAAACATTTATCTTTTAAAGGGAGATGAATTTTGCATTGGTAAACTTAAAAGAAACAAAACAATGCGAAAAGTAACATTCAAAAACAGAAATTGGTACACAGCAGCCATCCTTCATTTGCCCGACAATTTTGATGAAGCACAAAATTATCCGGCTATTGTTTGCGTTCATCCGGGAGGTAGCGTAAAAGAACAAACCGCAGGTTTGTATGCAGGAAAACTTGCCAAAAAAGGGTTTATTGCTTTGGCTTATGACGCTTCTTTTCAAGGCGAAAGCGGTGGAGAGCCAAGATATTTGGAAGACCCAACCAATCGTGTAGAAGACATACGCTATGCCGTAGATTATCTTACTACATTAAATTTTGTAGATAAAAATCGTATCGGTTTATTAGGCATTTGTGCAGGCGGTGGTTACGCTGCAAATGCAGCATTGAAAGAAAGGCGAATAAGAGCAGTGGCAACGGTTTCAGGAGTGAACATAGGCAGAGCATTTAGAGAAGCAAATTTTTTAGAAACATTAGAAGCTGTTTCTTCGCAACGAACTGCGGAAGCCAACGGAGCAGAATCGATGATTACCAATTGGACACCCAATTCTTGCGAAGAAGCAAAACAAGCAGGCATAAACGAATTGGATATGTTGGAGGCTATTGATTATTACAGAACGCCAAGAGGCGAATTTCCTACTTCAAACAATAAATTGCTTTTTGCAAGTATGCCGAACTTAATAATATTTGACGCTTTTCATCTTGCTGAATTTTTGCTGACACAACCTTTATTGATTATTGTTGGCGACAAAGTTGGTGCTTTCGGTTCATATAGAGATGGTTTTGACTTGTACCAAAAAGCCGCTTCCAAAAACAAAACAATCCATATTGTAAATGGAGCGGGTCATTATGATTTATACGATAAACCCGAAGCAACAGCAGAAGCATTGGATAAGTTAGTCCCATTCTTTAAGGAAAATCTATTACAGGAATAATGACTGTTTTTCTAAAAATAATCGGAACAGTTTTGCTTATCGCAGGTTGTGTTCTGACCTATAAGCCCAACTTAATTAGCAACATCCCTTTATCCGAAAACCCATATCAGATGATTGAAGTGCGGGTTAAATGGGGATTTCTAATTGGGTTGGGGATTTTGTTCATATTTTACACTCAATGGAGTGATTGGAAATTAGCGGTGTGTGCAGTATTGTTTTTTCTAACTTTGGGGATTATCATAGCCCGATTATTCGGGTTTGTTTTAGACGGTTTTTTTTCAAAACAAGTATTTTGGCTTACTATAGAAATTTTTGCTTTAATCATCTTCGGAATTTTATATAGATATGCAGACAATTAATTCTTTATCTGAATTTCATCGTTTATTATCCATGCCACCGCCTTTACATCCGTTGGTAAGTGTGGTTTTGGTTTCAGAAATACACGCTGTAAATTCTGATTTGTGGCGACATTTTTCTACTGATTTTTATACGATTTCTCTGAAGAATAATATCCAATCCAAAGTAAAATACGGGCAACAATATTATGATTTTGACAAGGGGACAATGACTTTTACTGCACCTAAACAAGTCCAGTCTATTGAAGTAGATAAGACCAATGCTTTTAACGAAACAATTGGGACAGGATATGTATTGATTTTTCATGCTGATTTTTTGAAAAAGCACCCACTGCAAAGCACAATCAGGAATTACGGTTTCTTTTCATATTCCCTAAATGAAGCCTTGCACCTTTCGCAACAGGAAGAGCAAAATATTGTTGATGTTTTCCAAAAAATAGAAAAGGAATATCAGCATATTGACAAGCACACACAAGACATTATGTTGTCGCAAATTGATTTGCTGTTGACTTATTGCAATCGTTTTTACGAACGCCAATTCATTACCCGTAAAACCGTAAATAACGATTTGCTTTCAAAAATGGAAAATCTTTTAAGCGACTATTTCAATACTTCAGAAACACTTAAAAGAGGATTACCAACAGTTGAATATTTAGCTAATCAACTCAATTATTCCGCAAATTATTTAAGCGATATGTTGCGTTTGCTGACAGGACAAAACGCCCAACAACACATTCACGAAAAACTCATTGAAAAAGCAAAAGAAAAACTTTTAACAACAAACTTATCCGTAAGCGAAATAGCCTATGAATTAGGTTTTGAGCGATCACAATCGTTTAACCGGCTTTTCAAAAAGAAAACCGAAATGTCACCTTTGAAGTATAGACAATCGTTTGATTAACAGAAAAATAAAAATACTACCGCGAATCGAGTAGACGGCTTCGCCTTTAAGTGACGGAATGCGCCTCTCAAAGCACCGTGCATATAAGGGCTTGCTTCAAGTGCTATTTCAATATTTTTTTAACTAAAATATGTTCCGGTTTAGAAAAAAATTAAATTCTGCTAAACTTCCTAAATAGGTTATTTTTATGGGTTGAATTGATATCATGCACCTGATTTAAAACCATGTAAGATCACATGGGTACCTATGCATAAATGAAATTAACATTATACATATTCCTCTTATTATTTAGCCTGCAATTGCAAGCTCAGATCAACCTTGATTCCATTGTCGTCTTAAGAAAAAACCAACCCCAGAATGCCATCATAGAAATTGATAAATTACTATTTTCTAAAAGAACAGCAGACAGTTTAATCCCGTATTTACACAAAGAAAGTGGCTATGCATACCAAAACCTAAACGATATAGACAAAGCAATTACGCTTTTAGAGAAGGCAAAAAATGGCTTTAACCCCAAAACACAAGCCGAGCAGTTAATGAATGTTGAAATACAACTGTCAAATAATTTTTCCAGGCTGAATAAACAAAGTGAAGCCATACAATATGGGAACAAGGCTTTGCAACGTGCCGAAGAATTAAAGAATAAAGAGCTGGTTGTAAAAGCCAACGACAACATGTCTTACGTCTATTTTAAACTTGGGCAGTTAGATAAAGCTATTTCCTATTTACAAGTTTCAAAAGCCTATCATTTAGAGCATAACAACCAGGCTGAGCTTTCTGTTAACTATAACAATTTGGCGATTCTATATCGAAACAAAGGCGATTTACAGCGTTGCATTTCCTATAATCAGAAATCTTTAGCTATAAATCGTAAGTTGAAGGATATGGCTTCGGTAGCCAAATCGTACAACAACCTGGGCATTGTGTACAACCAATTAAACAACACCGAAAAGGCGACATCTTATTTCACAAAAGCTATTTCGCTGAACGATTCCTTGAAAATAAACAACAGCAATCCCCTGATATCGCTGGCACGATTGCAACACCAACAAAATGATCTTCAAGACGAAGAAAAAACTTTGTTGAAGGCATTGGAGCTTGAAGAAAAAACGGGTAGGCTCGATATGCAAAAATCGCTCTATCAATCCCTTCTAAATAACAGTTTAGAACAAAACAATCCGCTCATTGCCAAAAGCTATCAATCTATTATTGAACGTATTGATGCCGAACTTGCCCTGCGTCAAAAAGAAGAAAATTTACAACTGATAGACACGCACAAGCAATTGCTGGAAAACGAACTGAAATGGCGCGAGCAACAGCAGCGTACCATGACTTACCAATGGATCGCGCTTTCTGTCTTTTTACTTGCGCTTGCCTTCGGAATCTATTTTTATCAACGCCAATCGAAAAAAGATTTGGTACGGCAAAAAGAACGCGCTTTGCTTGAAAATAAGGTGTTGCGCTCCCAAATGAACCCGCATTTTATTTTTAATGCCCTTACAGCTATTCAAAATACGGTAATGAATAAAAACCCGTTGGATGCGGCATCTTACATTGCAAAATTTGCAAAATTAATTCGTCAGAATTTTGATTTTGTTCAGAAAGAATGGATCAGCTTGGAGGAAGATCTAGATGCCCTTCAAAATTATATGGAAACCCAAAAATTTCGGTTTAACCACAGCTTTGAGTATGATATTTTGGTGCAAACGCAAGAGGCGCCGGGCAACCTGAACATTCCACCCATGTTATTGCAACCCTTTGTAGAAAATGCCATTGAACACGGACTGAAGAAAAGTGACAAACCCGGAAAGATTGTGATTTCTGTAAACCAGGAAAATGAAAAATGCCTGCATTTCACCATTGAAGATAACGGGAAAGGCTATACCCCAACTTCGGACAACAAATTGCACGCCACACAAATTATTAAAGAACGTCTAAAAATTCACAATCCCAGTGATGCTACAAGTTTTAAGATTCAATCCTTGGGTAAAAACAAAGGAACACGGGTTGCATTTTCATTGTCGTTAAAATCATAAAATCTATGAACGTTGTTATTGTCGAAGACGAGAAAAATGCCCAGGAAGCTTTAAAAAGAATGCTGCAACTCACCGCGCCGCATTTCCAGATTCAAGCTGTTTTGTCAAATGTAAAATCAGCTGTGAAGTTCTTAAACAACAATGAAATAGACTTGCTTTTCCTGGATATTCAGCTTGAAGACGGCACTGGTTTTGATTTGCTCAACCAACTTGAATCGCAACAATTTGGACTTATTTTCACAACTGCTTATGATGCGTATGCAATTAAAGCCTTCAAGTTTAGCGCTATCGATTATTTGCTCAAACCCATTGACCCAGACGAACTAAAGGGAGCCATTGAGCGCGCGAATAAACGTGAATCACCCACCATTACACCGGTAGCAACACAAAAAGACGATCAGAAAATTGTTCTTAAAACAACTGATAACCGCTATTTGATTGCTATCAAAGATATTTTACATCTTGAGGCAGATGGTTCTTACACGGTGTTTTACACCAAGGAGCAAAAAATAATGGTCTCCAAAAACCTGAAATATTATGAAGAGCTCCTGCAGGAATACGGCTTCGTACGTTGTCATCAATCCCATCTGGTAGCACGGTCGCACATTAAAATTTTAAAAACGAGCAGTTTACTACTCAGCAATGGCTCCGAAGTTCCTATTTCGCATCGCAAACGAAAATTATTTAAAGATTCTATTCACGATTTAAACTAAATCAATCATACGCTTATCAATTAGCTACCAACGCTTATGAGTTGAATTTCATATTCGTCAATTTAGACGATAGGTTTGTTTCCAACATAAAACTATTAAAACAACTACATTATGATTGGAAGTATTATTGCCATTTTAGGCGGACTTATTGCCTCTGCTAGCGTGATTGTCGCTAAAAAACCGAATGCCAAAGAACTCATTGACAAACTGACACCATACCAAGGTTGGATTGGAGTTATACTTGCTTTTTGGGGTGTTTGGGGTGCCATTAGTTCAATTCTAGGTATTGGAAGTTTAAGCCTTGCCTGGATCATAGGCTTAGCTGTTGCCGTGGTAGAATTTGTCGTTGGATTTTTATTGGGTTACGGCTTGATTTCTAAATACCTTTTAGAAAAAAATGAAACCGCAAAAGAAAAAGGTCAGGCCCTGCGATTAAAACTCACAAAATACCAGATTCCTGCCGGATTGATCCTTTTAGCCCTGGGGGTACTCTCCCTGGTATTCTATTTTATTGGATAATACTAATGGACAAAATCAATAATGAATATCAAAAAACCGATATAAATGCATCAGTTAAAGCAAGCCTTTTTTGCTAAAGATTATGATCAGGTAGAAGCTATTATTTTAGCCGAAGCAAGTTCTTTTAAAGCACTTGCTTTGTTTGATCAAAATCAAATAATCAGCACCTTTTTACATCTGAAAAAATACGATTTCATCTTAAAATTATCCAACTCAGAAGCGGTGATTTTAGATGTGTTTGAATTGGACAAACTCAGTGGAAGTTTTATTGATACTGTTTTCTCAGCAACCCCGTTTTACTCCCAAGCGATGACTCCATATAATTTTCAAAGTCTTTCCCGGGAACAGCCAAATGAGGCAGCCTTGGATTTCTTTGAGAGGTTTATTTCAAAAATAGAAAATATAGAGGAAGGCACTGGCAATGAATCACTATTGAAGCTTGCAATAAATAAAAAATTACCAGTTAAAACGCTTGAAATCCTAGTGAAGGCTGGTTGTGAGATCACAGAAATGGATACTTCAGACAACACCTTGCTTTTTAATAAATTACAAGCTCCGGTAATGCAGTGGCTTATTGACAAGGGCTTGGATGTGGATCATAAAAATAAAGGAGGTAAGACACCACTGCTCCTTGCCGTTGAAAATAATCAGTTTGATAGTGTTCAACTTCTTTTAGAAAATGGTGCAGATACATCGGTTAAAGACAAAAGCGGAAATTCCATTTTTCATATCGCGTTGATCGATAAAGTTTGCTATGAAGTGTTTGACCTGCTTTGTCAATACGACCACCCTTCCTTAGAAGAAACCAATTCCCACGGGTCAACCTTGCTGTTCAACTATATCGATAGGTTTTACAGCCCGGGCGAAAAGGAACTGGAATATCTCAACAAATTACTCGAAATGGGCGGCGATATCCATCAGATAAATCGCGATGTGTATGGCGAAGAAACAACTGTTTTGGAGATCGCCTTAAAAAAAGGATTTGCCGTGTTTGAAACACTCTTGAAACATAATGATCACGAGATTAACCTCACAGACAACAAGGGCAACACCATCTTACATAAAGTGTGCGCTATTGAACTCAATTTTGATCAAAAAAGGGTAAAAGAACAGTATAAAATGACCAAGTTGTTACTCCAACAAGGTGCCGATACAACTATAAGGAACACCCAGGATAAAACACCATTGGATCTCGCCTCTGACGATAATTTAAAAGAGAAAGTTGTGATTTTATTGTTGAAAAATAACTCAAAATAACAGTTAATTAATAAAGAAACCTAAAATCCAGAATGAGTAAATCATTTTTAATCGCCTGTGAAAAGGGCAACCGAAAAATAGCCGAACTGTTATTGGAAAATGAAGTTTCGGACCTTAACTATACCGACAATAAAGGTCGTACGGCTTTGCATTATGCCGCTCATCAAGGTTATAAAGAAATCTGTGCCAGCTTAATTGAAAAAGGTGCCGATGTAAACTACGAAGACCATCAAGGTGAAACGCCGCTTTATTTCGCAACGCTAAAAAACCAGACACTAGTCATCAAATTGCTGATAGCAAACCATGCCAAAACAGAAATCACTGATAAGGCAGGAAACACCCTATTACATCTTGCGGCTAAAAATGGGCAAAAACCCTTGGCCGAATTATTCCTGGAAAACGGATTGCAACTGGAAAGCACCAATAACACTGGTCAAACCCCGCTAATGCTGGCCGTTGTTCATCGCAAAAAACTATTGATAGACTTCTTTATAGAACAAGGCGCAGATACGGGCATCAAAACAAAAGATGGTAGTAATTTGATCCAGTTGGCATTGTCTTCTGGTAATATGCCTGTCATTAAAACCCTGCTTGAAAATGGTATTCCGGTAGATGAACCCGATGCACAGTCCGTCACGCCCTTGCAATACGCATGTTACAATAACAACATTATGCTGGTGAGGTTATTTTTGGAAAAAGGGGCCAATATTTTTCAGCATACTCCAAGCGGATTGTCGCCTATTTATTACGCCTGCGCCTACAATCAAAAGCAATTGGTCAGCCTGTTCCTGAGACAAGGTTTGGATGTTAATTTCCAAACCCCTTCGCAAAGCGAATTAACCATGGGAAGCTATCTCGATTTTATAGAAACAGCTCAGGATCTATCATCAGACAGTTTGTTTAATATCTGCCAGTCCAGAACCGCTGGTGGCGAGAGTTTACTGCATATCGCCACAAAGAACGGGCATTTGTATATGGTAGAATTATTACTTCAAAAGGGTGCCGATGTCAATATTCAGGATGAATCTGGAAACACTGCCTTGCACTACGCCGCCGCAGTTGGAAACAAAGATATCGTTGCCTTATTGATAAAAAATGCTGTCGATGTCGATCTATCGAATGTGAGGGAACAAAAGCCCCTGGATTATGCCAGCATTCGAGGCTATAATGAAATTGCTGCCCTCATTTTAGGTGAAAAAGATAGTGCTGACGTATTAAAACCCAACCCGACCAATAATGCTGTTTCAGTTGAGAACAATAGTATTCAATCGGCAGTTTCAATGAATAAAGATGAAATTAAAGCCAAACTAAAGGAACTTAAAGAATTATATGAAGAAGGCTTATTGGAGGAAGAGGAATTTAAAGAAGCGAAAGCTAAGATCCTCAATAAATTATAAATAGGAATTAAAGAGGAGGTCAAAAATACATCGTTTGATGATAAAATCTTAAAATAACCAACCACCCCAGTAATATGAAACTAAGCATAATTATTTTTAGTGTTTTCACTTGGAACTTCTTCACCGTCCTTGGTCAGGAATTGGAACCCTTGGTTTTGGCAGAAAGGATCTTCAATAAAGAAGATATGCCAAATATGGATGCCTATTTAACAGAAGACTACAACGGTCCTTTGGGTTTAGATTTCAAAAAAGGAGTTACCCCAAGGTTCATCTTGCTGGAGCAGAAAAAAACTTCGGCTGTAGTAAGGATGACGCTTTTAGATTCTTTAGCAGAAGGAATAGATACCTATTTATATTTTCAAAAAGATTCCATTTGGAAAGTGAAAGCCTTTAGGGCACTTGCCAATACAGGTAGTATTCAGGAACTAAGAAACTCATTGGAACATATATCTAAAAAAGAGGTAAGGCGTATAATAAAATACCATAAAAGACGTGGCGATCCCGATTCCTACGCTATGTTTTCATCAATGGAAGATTACAACTTCCAACTAGGCAACGCGCGGCTTATACTAGAGTTAGATCAAAACATAGCAAAGCATTTTCTAGCAAACCAAGATGAGTTTGAAAGGCTAAAGCGTATGGCATTGGAACAAGTGCAGAAAGAAAAAAGTGCTTCACAAGGAAAAATAAACCTGATTGAAAATTTAAAGCCATCCTATGAAAAACTGTTTATTTCTGCTGTTTCAACTGGCGGTCCTAATTTTAAAAATTGTATCAATTTTTTAATTGGGGGAATAGTAGATAATGCTGTGGGGTACCTCTATGTTGAGGATACAAAAGACCTACCCGTTATGAACCCTGAAAATGTTATTATGCTAAAGAAAATTACCGGGGCCTGGTATATGTATAAAACGACATAAGGCATAGAACCAATTAAGAAAAAAAATAGAACTGAAATCTTACCTCAAAACACCGAACATATACAAATGAAAAAAATAGTCATGATCTTTAAAATGGGCCTGTTCATTATTGGAGTTTCATTAATAACCGGGTGTGCAACAGCTAAAAAAAACAAACTCATCATTGATAAAGAAGGAACTGATTGGAAAAAATTAAAATTAGAAGGAACAGTCAAGGCTATACGTGAGGTTTCTACTGTTCAATATCCTGAGGAAGAGGCCAAAGTACGAACATCGGAATATGGCTTTAACAGGTATGGAAAGCAACTGTTTTCTGATACTGATGAATACTCCCATCAGAGCACCTATAACTCGGAAGGACAAATCTTAGAGATGAAACAATATTTTCAAGATAGATTAGAAAAAAAGATAGTTCATAGCTATTCCAGTGAGGGCGATAAAATTGCCAAAAGCACCTATATGTCCCCTACGTTTGAAACTATGGAGGAGTGGGAGGCCCATCAAGCCAAGAAATCTACCCTCCCACACGAAGGACTATATCTTCAAAATAAACTTGAAATTCATGAGGATGGCCACCAAACAATAACGGTATATAAACAAACTAACGAAGTGGATCATATTCAAAAAGAGATCTATGAACATTCAAAACTAGTAGAGGTTGACGTGAAATATCCTTCTTCAGATGCTTTCGGTTATAAAAAGACCTGGAAGTATGACGACCATGGGAATCTTTTAAAGTTTAAAAAATATGTGAGTCCAGAGGAAAGATTAGAACACCTTTGGGAGTATGAATATGATGAAAAAAACCGAATAATTAAAGAGACTCACTTACGCTATATGCCCCAGAGTTCTACTACATTTAAAAAAGGACATCTCAAAGATTATTCGAAGGGGTATTATTTAGATGAAGATCTATCGTATATCAGCACATTCGAATATGATGCTAACGGAAGCCTGATTTCTAAAATCGGAAAAAAGTATAACGGCGAACTAGTTCGTAAAATAACCTATGAACTTACTTATGATTCCAACCAAAATTTAATACAGGAAAACGTTCATGATTCCAAAGGTAGCAGTGCCAAAAACTATATAGAATATGACAAGAACGGTAATGAAATATTTTATAGGTCGGTCGATACTAAGGGAAACTTGATATCCAAAGTTATCAGAAAATTTGATTCCGTTTCAAATATGACTGAACGTGTTGTTTATGAGTCTGATGGAAGCATAAGCTTAGACGAATCTTACGTTTATGATAGCAAGGGCAATGTGAAAGAACATACGGTAAAAAAACCTCTGGAAGAAACCATAGAAATAAAGGCCTATGACTATGATGATAGTGGTAACTGGGTGAAATTGGAGCAAAAATTCCTTTCTTCAAAAACTGATGAGGTGCTGCAACACGTGATTAATGAACGTAAGATCATTTATTATGAGTGATTAAAAAGATGGACAACAAAATTGAAATTTGGCCTATACATTAAGCATATTTAAGCAATTTTATTTCAGAATTCTTTGTTAATCAGTTCTCATTTTAAATCGATTTCCTACTACATTTACGACATTCTTATTCAACCCCATTATGGAACTGGTCATAGGTTACCTTGGATTTATTTTGTCGGCATATTCCGTAATTGCCAATGATGTTATTCAAACTTTAGGCACTTTTATATCTTCAAACTTTAGCGTAAAATGGTGGTGGCTTTGGCTTTTTGCCATTAGTATTTTATCAATAACTTTATGTTACGGATGGTACGTTAATGATGGAGACGTCTCTTATGGAAGACTGACCAATATCCCGTTACCTGAAACATTAGAATGGTGGTATCTTTTAGCACCAGTTGCGTTATTGGCTATTACTCGCTTTGGAATTCCTGTGAGCACTACTTTTATGATTTTAAGTATTTTTTCTTCAGGGATGATAATAGAAAAAATGATTTTGAAATCGGTCTATGGATATGCAATTGCATTTGTATTTGCCATCGTGGTCTATGTTATTATTTCTCGGAAATTAGAATCTAGACTTTCTTTAGACAAGCTGGAAAAACAAAAAAGAAAGCACTCTTGGCTTATGGCGCAATGGTTTTCTACTGGCTTTTTATGGTCTCAATGGCTGATTCAGGATTTTGCGAATATTTTTGTTTTCCTTCCCAGAAAACTTAGCCTGGTACAACTTGTGATTTCCCTGACCTGTATTTTGCTCATTATGGCTTATATATTCAGAAAACGGGGAGGGAAGATTCAGGAAATAGTCAATCAAAAATCAAATACTAAGAATATACGGTCAGCCACTATTATCGACTTAATCTATGGTGTCTTTCTGTTTGTCTTTGGAAACCTCAATTCGATACCTATGAGTACAACATGGGTATTTATAGGGATTTTAGCCGGAAGAGAATTGGCGATCACCTATCTGCTGAATAAAAAGAAAATAAAATACACCTATATTATTATCGCCAAAGATTTCGGAAAGGTAAATATCGGACTTGCCGTCAGCTTAGTTATTGCATTTTTGATACAGCACTTAAAATGAACGAATAGTAATTAGAACTTTTTCTTTCAGATTAAGAATATCGATAAAATTAGTATACTGGAATATCAAGTATTAGACACTATTTCTTTCACTTTACAACAATCTAAAAAGAGGTCAATGGTATCCAATACTGATGAAATTGATGATGATAACTGAAGAAGGAGCGTATTAGTATATTGAAAAGATTTGGAGAATGGTAGTTTTTCATGGGTCAGGGTATAAATAGCCTGATTATCTATGGCTTTTACTTTTTCAGAGTTTATAGCGTAGCGCCGATGCACACGAAACAGACCCTTGGTTTCTAGGATGTTGATAATTTCCTTGAGTTTGCCGCATACCTCATAAACGGACTTTATGGTATAATAGATAAACATAGTTTCCATCGGATTTTAGGTATAGTACTTCAGCCTTTGACACTTGGAAAGAACAAAGCATTACCCAGTTGCAAAACACTTGTAACGACCTTATTGAAAACCAGGCTTTTGAGTCTTGAAAGATCAGGTAAACATAAGGGCTCTTAGAATATGCTCGTATTGATATGTGTGTTGGTAAGTGTTTGTATTGTAGGTTTTTGTGAAGTTTTCTCTTTGTAACTTTATATAAAGCTTTAAGCAGGTACATTTTATAACTTAAATAGCACCATCATGGGAATCAAACCAGGACCTAAGCGTATTGCCGATTCAACAGGTAAACCAGACCGACGACAACGAGATAATAAAAGTACTCCGGGAAATACACCTTCTCTAAAACCACATAAACACAAAAAAGGAGATTAGTTTTTTCTGAGCTACTCGTTTTAAGTTTGTGTTTTCTTTAGTACAAGGTTGTTCGTAAAAAAATTAACTTACAATTATGTTGACAAAACTCTTTTTTATACTAAACCAATTACCACCGGGAACTCAAAACCCCGATGATAACCTTCCTGTGGATTTTAAAGACCCTTTTGATGTAATTGTCTTTGTAATCCTCCCCATACTTCTTATTGTAGGGTACCTCCTTTGGAAAAGGAAGCGAAGGAATGATAAAGATTGAAATTCAAAATCATGTTCTGTTCATTTTCTTGACTCGCGACATATTAGTTTTAAGGGAGCTCGTGAATCTCTTTCGTCGATTTGATCAAGAGGCTCTCCTATGTCGTTTTAAGGCTTTAGATTCTCTAGAACAGTACATTCCTCTTCCTACGGTCGTCGGATGCAGAAAAGAAAAGAGCCCTTTTGCGTAGTTATTCCCCCCAACTGCTGCTAGTCTTTGCTTAGTGGCACGTACCAATAAGCAAATGCATCAAAACTTAAAAAGCTTAATACTTGAGAGTCCTGCTCTGTAGTAGGTGTTAGCTTGCCTTGAAACCGAACTGTTTAGAAGAATAGTATTCTTAAGCTTCTGTCAAACGTTTATCTTTCCATATTTAGGTTTTATTGGATATTGAATGTACTTCAGTTAGTTTTGAGACATGCTGTCGTTAGCGGTAAAAATCAAGTTCTTAAATCATGAAGATTAGCAATAAAGAATTTAAATGAAAGAGTTTTCAGATTTTATAAAATACCGGGTGCGTATTAGCGAAGCCGACCTCACAACAGTTCTCTTAAAATTTAAGAATGTAACTGTTAAGAAAGGGGCACTTGTTTTGAGAAAAGGACAAATTGCCAATCAATATTTTTTTATAAAATCTGGAGGCCTGCGCCTTCATTATGGAGAGTTTGATGAACAACATACTTCCTGGGTGTTTTTTGAGAATGATTTTTTTACCGAGATCTCAAGCTTACACGCTCAAGTACCTTCTCGTTTCAACATTGAGGCCATAGAAGATACCGTACTTCTGGTAATCAGCAAGGCTGAAATGGATCAGCTCTATAAGAAATTTCCGGTATGGCAAGAGTTCGGAAGAAAAATATGGGAAGATATGTGTATCAGACAGATAGATCAAAACCTGAACTATCAAACCTTATCTGCCAAACAGATCTATCTGGAATTACTCAAAAATTCTGATTTTGTCAAAAAAATACCCGTTAAGCAGTTAGCTTCCATCTTGGGCATTACTCCTAATGCACTTAGCAGAATCCGCAAAGAAATCAAGTGATTCATTACCTACCATTTGGTAGGTTTTCCAATACTCTTCCGATCTAAATTTGTGAAAATTAAAACTATTAATGATGGAACGTATGAATCAATATTCCGATGAGGAGCTCATTAAAAAATGGCCCGGCTTTGTCAATAAATATGCGACTGTTAATGAGGTAAACCTACACTATGTAGAGGGGGGAACCGGTGAGCCTTTGATCTGCCTACCCGGATGGCCACAAACCTGGTACTCTTATCATCCCATTGCTCTTGAGTTAGCCCAATCATTTCAGGTTTTTGTGGTAGACATTAGAGGAATGGGAAGCTCCGAGAAACCCGAAGCAGGCTATGATAAGAAAACCATGGCAACCGATATTTTAGCCCTTGTAAAGCACCTGGGTTTAAGCAAAGTAAACATGATGGGGCATGATATTGGCGGCATGGTAGCTATGAGCTTCGCTTTTAACTATCCTGAGTCCCTAGAAAAACTTATCGTTCTCGATGGGGCCCACCCGAGTGAAGGGATGTTTCAAATGCCCCTCATCCCGTCTGAAGGCACTTTCAAAAGTAAGATGGATGCGAATAGGCCTTACCCGTGGTGGATGGCTTTTAATCAAGTGAAAGGTTTACCGGAAAAGTTGTTAGCAGGTAGATATCAAGTCCTACTAGACTATCTTTTTGAATACGTTATGATTGATGCTACAAAGATGAGTTCCTTCGAAAGAGAGTTATATGCCTCCATTTATAATGATGCAGAAAATATACGGGCTTCTAATGGATGGTACCAGACCTTTATTCAAGATATTGAAGATTCTAAAAGCTACAAGCAATTGAATATACCCGTATTAGGAATTGGTAGCTATGTAAGTTACAACTTTATGAAGATGGGCTTGCCCTATGTCGCGAACAATCTGGATGTAATTGGAATGTTAAATAGCGGACATTATATGTATGAGGAACAGCCAGAGCAGGTCATTGAGGGGGTAGTAAACTTCTTAACTGAAAATAAAAATTAGCTGATTATAATATGAGAAAATCGATTTTAGTAGCGGGCGCTACTGGCAATTTAGGGAATAGAATTTGCCGGGAGCTGATAAAAAGAGAGGCTACCGTAAGTGCTATCGTTCGGCCTTCGACCGATACTATAAAAATAGAAGCTCTTTTAAAAATGGGAGTGCTGGTTATCAAGGTAGACATGAACAGCACCGAAGAACTAGCCAAAGCATGCCAAGGAAAAGATATAGTTGTTTCAGCTTTGGCTGGCCTGGACGATGTTATTATAGAGTTGCAAAAAAGGTTGTTAGACGCTGCCCTTAAAGCAAATGTTCCAAGGTTTATTCCTTCCGATTTTTGTACAGATTATACTGATTTAATACCGGGTGAGAACCGGAACTTTGATCTAAGAAGAGTATTTAAAGCTTATCTAGATAGTACTTCTATACAAGCATCTTCTGTGTTCAACGGTGCTTTTGCAGATATACTCCAATACAATACTCCGGTATTAAACTTAGAGAACCGAAGCATCGGTTACTGGGGAGAAAAAGCCGACTGGAAACTAGACTTTACGAGCGTAGATGATACAGCCGCATTTACTGCCGAAGTGGCACTGGATGATAAGGCTCCTAGAGACTTACAGATTGCAAGTTTTCAAATAAGTCCTAATATGCTGTGGAATCTTGTGAAGGAAATAACAGGCGAAGCATTCAGTCTTAGGCAGCTATCGAGTATGGAAGATTTTGCGGATTTCATTAAAAAACAAAGAGCGGATAATCCCGCCGGAGAAAAGGAATTGTATGCAAGATGGCAGCAAAGTCAGTATATGTACTCCATGTTTTCAACACGTCATCATCAGTTGGCTAATTGGCGTTATGGAAACTTAACATGGACTACTGGATTAGCTTATTTAAGGTCTTTTGTAAGGTAGTTAAAAGCCACCACACACAATCTGAAAATAGCTATTTATGCTAGTCATATCGGGATTGTTAGAATAGTACTACTAAAATTAGTAACTGTTTCACAAGGCTATAATTTTTAAAAATTTCCTTCTTATCTAAACCGCTTTAGAGCGGTTTTTTCTTTTATACTATTCATAGATTGGCAAGAGACGGTTTTTTAGTTTTATCGACTCTAAAGCCGCATGGAAAGAGATTAGCTGTTTGTTTAGGTTTGATTTATAGTTTGGTAGGGGGGATTTGGTTAAAACCATAGGCGAAAGGAACGTCCATATTCTGGAGTATAAGTAGTAAGACTTATTAAAATAGCGACCAGCTAAAACTTTTTTTTTTAAATCAATTTGATGTGTTAGCCTCTTTTCTAGAATATAGCGAGTAAGCCGTGATAGTTTCCAAAGTATCTGCAGCCTTGATTTTCCTGGCCGATAGGCAGGTTGGTTCTTTGGCATCAAGGCAAAAGAACAGAAACAGAGATTTTATAGTATATTTCATTTATTTTATTTATTCGCGGTGTAAGAACCATACTATTTATTGTGATACATTTTTCACCCAAGGCTAAGACATCGTTCAAGTAGGGTAGAAGCTTATAAAAGCTATTGTAGGATTAAAGTAAGGATTTTTATAAGATATAGACATTTCTAAAATTATATGTGACGTGACTGAACGGCTTGCAGCTTTTTTATTTTGAGATTATGTCAAGAAGTGTAAGACCCAATTTATTAATTTACATTAATACTGGCTGATTATATCAGTTCTATTGAAACCTTTTTGTAAGCTATTTTTTCTATTTTCTTGCAGGTTCATTCTTAATTCAAGAATCGTTCTCTATATGCTGTAGGTGTAATGCCTACCTCCTTTTTAAAAAGTCTTGAGAAGTAGGGTGGGTTTTCAAAACCTAATTGATAGGCAGTTTCGGCGATGGTTTTGTCGGTTCCCATCAAAATATTTTTTGCTTCTATAACTAATGCAATATGAATATGTTCCAGTGCTGTTTTGCCTGTTTCTTGCTTTAATAAATCGCTTAGGTATTTTGGTGACAATGCCAGTTTTTCGGCCATATATTTTACAGACGGTAATCCGCTTTTTTGTAGACCTCCATTTTCAAAATGTTTTTTTAGTATATCCGTAAATTTTGTGATTATAGATCCCGATAGAACAGATCTGTTCAAGAATTGCCGTTTGTAAAATCGCTGGGCATATTTTAAGAACGAATCTATATGCGTAAGCACAATATCTTTGCTGTATTCGTCTTGATTATTATAATATTCTACTTGTATCTTGTTGAATAAATCCCAAAGAATATCTTCTTCTTTTGGAGAGAGATGCAAAGCTTCGTTCACTTCGTAATCAAAATATCCATAGTTACTTATTTCTGAATGAAGGCTATGGTTTATTAGAAAATCTTCGTGAATATAGAGTAGAAATCCTTTTTCACTTGTTTCTACATTATTCATCAATACTTTCTGGTGTGGTTTTAGAAATGCCAAAGACCCATTGTCGTGATCGTACTTGGTTCTACCATATTGAAATGTCCCTGATTTTAATTTTGTTAAGGCAATGGTATAAAACCCCATCGTAAATTCGCGCTCTATAAAAGTACATTTTTCTGACTCCTCAAAAGTTAGTATGCCCAACAGCGGGTTTTCTGGTGGTGGAAATCCATTTGATTTACAGAGTTCACTTATTGTTTTATAATGATTCATAAGTAATATTTTTTATTCAAAAAATTATCAATGGTATTTAGACTTCAATAATTTAACGAATTCTCTAAATATATAGCCTGATGTTTCAATAATTAATTATCTGTTAATGAATGTAATAGCAGGATATATTTTAGAAAGTTTATTTATTTTGATTTTAAAATAGCAAGGCTAGTCCGTCACTTGAAAAAATCCCGTTGCTACCTTTATGAATTCCTGTAGTTTTTTAGGTACAGCAAGCTCATCAGCCTTAGACATACTTAAAACTTCGTCCGCTTTTTCTTCATTAGGTAGAGACCACCTCTATGGTTTTCAATAGGCATGTGAAGCATTTCAATTCTTATTTATGCAGAAGTTAAGCTTTAGGAGCAGCAAATCCCCTTTTGAATGCGATGAGGATTGCTACTTTATTTCTCAAAATTAATTATGTTAAACAGATGCCTTTGCAAATGCTACTGCTCGTGAGTGCGACAGCTCACGGAAACCAAATATTCCACGATAAGATCCCATACCGCTTTCACCTACACCGCCAAATGGTAGCGTTTGCTCCATAAAGTGAGTACCCCAGCCATTTATACTTGTACCTCCGGCAGATGTGTTATCAATGATCTCATTCACAAACATCTCATCATCTGAATAAATGTACATCGCAAGGGGTTTCGTTTTGGACTGAATAAAGGCAATTGCATCGGCTGGCTCATCATAACCAATAATCGGTAAAATAGGACCAAAAATCTCATTTTCTAATACAGCTGAATCTACAGCTACATTCAATAAAACAGTAGGTTCGATAAGCAGCTTTTCACGGTCGGTAGAACCACCAAAAGCAATAGTTGCCCCACGTTTAACTGCGTCGTCAATATAACCTTTCAATCTATCAAAACCTCGTTCATTGATTATGTGCGCATTGTTATCTGGCTGGAACTTACCATCTGCGTAAAACATCCTTTGAATCATGTTTTTAAATGTATCAACGAACTCATCAATGCGGTTGTTCGGCACTAGCGCGTAATCCGGACTGATACAAACCTGTCCGTTGTTTAAGTATTTACCGAAAAGGAAGGACGGCATTGCAGCCTCAATACTATAGTTTTCATCCAGAACCATTGGCGATTTACCTCCAAGTTCCAACGTAACAGATGCCAGATGTTTAGCAGCGGCAGCCATCACAATACGACCCACACTAGGACTTCCGGTGAAGAAGATGTGATCTACTGGCAGTTCAAGTAAGGCATTTGAAACAGATGTATCACCTTCAAAAACGGCAACCTCGCGTTCCTCAAAAGTCTCCTTGATAATTTTTGCTCCTACAGAAGCTACAGTCGGAGAAACTTCATTAGTCTTAACAATCGCGGTGTTACCTGCCGAAATGATGGTTACTAATGGTTCAAATAAAAGGGTAACTGGAAAATTCCAGGCACCGAAAAGCAATACAACACCTCTAGATTCGTAACGAATATAAGCAGACTCGGCTCCTTCCAATTCTGTAACCTTGGTTGATTCCATCCAGGTTGTAAGATTTGTGATTGTATAATCAATCAAATGGATGACGCTATCGGTCTCTAAATATCCACCAGTTGCCACAGGGCGACCAAGGTCTTTATTTAAAGCCTGAGCGAGGTCTTCCCTATGTTTCAAGAGAGATACTTTTAAACGTTCAAGTGTCGAAATCCTGTCTAGGGCTGTTGATTTTCTAAGTTCCCAGCTGTATTTTTTTTGTAGCGACAATACTCTTCTATATTCGTCACTGCCAGTTAAAATTGAATTTTCCATTTTAATATATTAAAATTGATATTATGTTGTTTATGATAGCGATCCCTGTTCATTAGATTTATAAGATATAGATCTCACAGTGATTAGTCTATTCGTTTAGTAACTGTTTGTTTTGTGCACCAGTACGCTCCAGTTACTTATGTTTTTATTAAGATTTTTTCAAGCTCTTTATGTGGCTTATTCTTTCACCTGAAAAAATCCCGTTGCTACCTTTATGAATTCCTGTAGTTTTTTAGGCACAGCAAGTTCATCAGCCTTAGACATACTTAAAACTTCATCTGCTTGTTCTTCATTAGATGCAAGCTCCACCCAATTTGGATTGATAATAAGCCCGTGTCCAACAGCCACCATTGATAAGCCCATTTTTAGAGCCTCGATGGCATCATTAAACTGTTTGATACCTCCAGCAGCAATAACAGGAATTCTTTGATTGACGTGATCGAGTATTGATTTTAAAAGAGTAGCATCTCCATTTTCATCATTTATCGACTTTTGTGAAAGCAGATCAGCAAGTGAAACGTGCAGGTAATCAATCCCACTTTCAATTAGTTTATCGATTAATGGGAAGGTATCTTTCACGCTATAACTTTCAGGCTCTTCTGGTGAGATTCTAAAACCTATCAAAAATGGTCTGTCTGCATATTTTTTAATTACATCCTGAGTTTCTTTGATCACTTCCACAGCAAAGTTCATGCGTTTTTCGGAAGATCCGCCCCAGTAGTCGGTACGTTGATTGTAATACGGTGAAAAGAAATTTTGCAATAGAAATCCGTGAGCTCCATGCAACTCGATTCCGTCAAAACCTGCCTGTATAGCTCTGTGAGTCGTTTCACCAAAAGCCTTTATCATTTCCAAAATTTCCTCATGGGTAAGTTCACGTGATACGGTTCCTCCTGCATAAAATGCCGATGGTGCTAATGCTACGGGACTTGCGCTAACAGGAATACCATCAGGAATAAGATCCAAAACCGCTTTATTTCCAGCGTGATAAATTTGAAGAATTGCAGGTGCCCCACCTTTTTTTGCAGCAGCAGCCAGTTTTTTAAGGCTCGGTAAAAATGAATCATCATAAGAAGCATATTCATTGTTAAAACCAATTCCATTTGGCATTACTCTGGTGCAGCCAGTTATAACCAAACCAACGTTTCCACTTCGAGTCTCATAATGTTTTAGTTCATCGTCAGAAATTGTATAATCATCATTGCTTGCCCAAGTTGTCATTGGGGCCATTGCAATCCTATTTTTGGTTTCGATTCCGTTTTTAAAAGTAAAAGTTTGGAATAGTTGTTTTGTATCTGTTGTCTTGCTCATTATTTAATTTTTATGTTGTTAAATGATGATACAAAGGTGAGGAGTTAAATTATCCTGTTAGTTATACAAAAGTCTGAAGATATGATACAAATAGCGGAAAGAGATTTGTGGAATTATTACATTAGATTGGACACTAAGTTGAGCGAATCAAGGGTTGTAAATGTTAGTGTTAGGGAATGAAAAGACTTAAAAGTGCCTTGGGCTTTTTTGATATGAATACCCAACAGAATCGTTAAAGAAGTTTTGAACCGGAACTGATTAAAATGCGCCAGACCATATTGGCAGATAATCTAAGGTAAAGAAATCTGATTCAAACATTATTAAAAGCTTATTGAGTTTCACTTAATAAATATCAGCTATAAGCTTCCCTTTAAAACAGACTGATTAGAACTAAAGAATTTCGGGCAAATAAATGTTTAACCTTAAATAGATTGTTTGCTTATGAAATGTTCAAAACTCATAGAGTCGTAGACTCTTAAGTACTTGATGGACGTTTCTTTATTTCTAATGAGGTACGGTAACATATTCTTGAAGTTGAATTACCTTAGTTGTATTTAGGCTTCATAAACCAGATTCCGTCCAGGCTAAAGTTGATCGAAAGCGAATGAATATTCTCCTGAATCAAACCGTTAGATGTTTCCCCGTTTTTGCCGTAAGAATACATCAGGTTTAATTTAGAACCGCTGCGACTTACAGGAAGCCCAAGTCCCACATTAACCGAATAACTGCTTACATCGTTACCAGCAATGTTTAAGTAACCCGTATCATAATTAGCGCCAACTCTAAATTCTACATTTTGCCAGTAATAGATACCACCCGGTTTTGGAATAAAAGTGAGTCCGGTTTTAAAACTATCTTGATCTTTATAATCGTTAAAACTGCTTTCCTGTTCTGTTTTTGACCAGAGTTTTCGGGTATAATCTGCATAAACAGCATAGCTTTCCCCAAATTTAAATTCGGTACCAAAGCCCATTTCAAGAGGTAGCTCAAAATTCTTTACCGAAGTCTCTTCAGTAATGTCATCATCATAATCCTGACTCACGATACTATTCTGAGTAGCTTCGAGAGAAGTAGGTATTTTTACGTTAGAACCTATCGAAATTTTGTCGGTTATATCATATTGAAAACCCGCTCCTACACGAAAACCAGTATACCTGTTTTCCCGCTGAATATCTAAAAAATAATCCAAAATCGTATTGTATTCAGTCTGCTCGGTCTTTCCGAATAAATAGGTTCCCGTAATCCCCAATCTCAATTTATTAAAAAAGGAATATCCATAGTTCAGATCCAGTTCGTTTAAAGAGCCATTACCGGTCACATCTGAAGTATAAAATGAGGTAGAACCTTCTATGCTTTGCTCAATTCCTGTAATGTCATAACCCACATTGCTGTAGGGAGCAAGTACCAGACTCACTGCAGATTGTTGTGTTACAGGAAAGGCTAAAGCCACATTAGAGAAGGTAGAGTTACTCTGGTTAGAACTCCCTGCTCCTTCGCTAAGGCTAAAGAGTTGGGCTTTGTAACCTATATCAAAATAAAAGTGCTTTACAGGCATGGCTCCTAAAGAAGCCGGGTTGAGGCTATTTAGTGAGTTGTCTGATTTTAAAGCAATCCCGGCACCGCCCAATGCATTGGTCTTTCCCGTGCTAAAGGTATTAGGGATACCTACTCCAAAAAGTGAATAGGGAGAGTTAGAAAGTGCATTGGTCTGTGCCTTAAGATTACTTATTCCTAAGAATAAAAGTATGAGAATTGCTAATTTATTCATTGTCATAAACCGCATAAATAAGTATGATTTGAAGTTTTAGGTCTTCGTCTGCCTCTTGATTTCCGTAAAAGCCATATCGATTTACAGATTGATTATTATCTGGGTCTAAAAGTGCCAGATACCAATTATGACCGTTGGAGTCTGTGCTCTTTTCATCTAAAAAATAATGTATGGGAATCGAGTAGGTTCTTTGTGCAAACTCATCAGACTCAGCAGCGATTGTACCAGTGGCTTCTGCACCATCATAATCGTAAAGTGTACCCAGAACTATATTTTTTTGATCTATTATATAGCACGATAAGGTTTCTCCAGCCGGTAGCGAAGTGGTTTCTGTTGCGGTGTTAAGCGAGACTACAAGGTTTGCCGCTAGAAGTGTACCGTTACCTTCTATATAGTCTAAACCGTTAAGATTGGGTAGGTCTATACGAGTAGCAAGACTAACTCCAGATTGTATATAACTCATACCGTTAGAAGCATCAGATTCTATTTCATCTTCCTGCTCAGCAAGAGTTTCAAAATAAGTGCCGCTGCGATCACTGCTTATGTTGTGAAAGGTGTAGCTGCTGTTAAAGGTCATATCAAAAGAGTAAACGTCCTCGTCTTCAACTTCATTAGGAAGTGAGTAATAAATACGAATGGTGCTGGTGGGTAGAAAACCTAAAATAGTGGTGTTTGCTGCGTCTGGTTCTAGAAGCAGACCCCGGTGATACCTTAAGAATTCATCTGCATTATTTATTTCATTATCCTGAATCTCATTGAATAGTAAACTTCCGTATGCATCATCAAGCCGTAAATGTAAAGAGTCTTCTCTAATGGGGCGTGGCGTATAGGTAACCTTACCTACGGTGTTCTCATTATAATCAAAAGAGGTCGTATTGTAAAAATAACCGTCGTCGGTCACTTTGATATCCTGTAAAACTTCATGGATTCTTAAGGTTTGAACCTCCGTAGTATCATTATAGAAATAATCGTCATAGTTAAGAATCAATGCTATTGAGTCAAAAACCGCAGCATCATCAAGTGTATAGGTACTGTTAGATAACTGTGTGAAAATTTTGCTGGTGGTTCTGCCAAAAATTGGGTCGGTGTAAGTACCTAAAAGTAACCGATCTGTTGAAGAGACTTGTACAGAGTCAAATTTGAATGTGCTGCTGCTTACCGTCATCGTGTCTATATACAGAACACGGGTATCACTTTCTATCCAATCTTCACCTACCGGAAAACTGGAGTCGTCATCTGCGCAAGAGGTGAGTAGTAGTAATATGCACACGGGAGCAAAGATTTTCATCATGTTTTTAAACATACGTAGTTGAATTTTCAGGCAAACCTAACAGCCTAAATAGTGGTGCTCAAATACAATAGACTAACGGGTTAAAATATACATTGAATCTGGATTTTTAATCTATGAACAAGCTCAGTCCGAGTTTATCGGTGAAATATGTGGGTGAGTAGACGAGTTTACCGTGCTCATCTACTATTTTTTTTGGAGTTGATTTCTCGCTCTAGTTTTGGTCAAAATTAGAATTCAGGAATGCACAGGTATATAATGGTGACTTTACTCATAGCAGTTGGTAAAATAGGTTTTGGTCAGGAGCACACCGCTCAGGTGAATCTTGATTATGCTCTAGTGCCTGAAACATCAAAAGGTGTAAGTATGCAAAGCTTTAATGTGGAAGTAAGTTTGCCAGTATCGCTTGGTGCTGTTACGCTTAAACCAGCTGTGGGTTTGCGGAATTATGATATGGAGTATTGGGATACGATGAATTTTAATACAGAGCCAGTAGAAAAAATAGATAATGTATTTGCAGGGTTGAATGCTAACTATGCTTTTACTGATGCTTGGTCGCTAGATGCAAATGCTGAAGCTTCCTGGGCATCAGGACTTAATTTGAATGAACTCGTTTTAACAGGAAATACATATTTCACCTATACACTAAATAAAAAATCTCCTGTAGCGCTTCAGCTAGGAGCGCAGTATGACTCACATCTTGGAGATCTTCAACTATTACCCTTGGTAGAATTAGCCTTCTCCATGCAACGATTTCATATAAAATTAGGTTTCCCCGAGATTCGTATTGCATATCAACTTTCAGAAAATAGCAGGTTGTCTACCGGCTATTCTTTTAAAGGAGATTATTTCTACATGCCTCAAGCAATAGACTTTAATACGGTAAACTATGCAGATCAGGCAGCAATACGCCAACAAAAGTTAAGTCTTACCTATGACTACCATTTAGATGATAACTGGTCTTTTTCATTGTGTGGCGGGTATCTTTTTCAGAACCATCTTCAGTTTTATGAGGATACCCAGAAGGTGTATGATCTTGATATGGGATCAGGACCTGTTTTTTCAACCGGAATTAAATTCAATTTTTCAAATAATAAACATGAAACAAATGACTAACAATCGAATTTTATTAATGCTTGCCGGAGTACTAACGCTAGCTAATATTAGCTGTAGTAGTGATGATGACGGAGACCGTGGAAACTGGAAAGAACGCTCTGTTTTTGATGGGATACCGCGCAGTAATGTTGCAGGATTTACCATAGGTAGTTATGGATATATGGGTACCGGATATGATGGAGACGATTACCTGACCGACTTTTGGCAATACGATATAGAGAATGATTATTGGGTGCAAAAAGCAGATTTTCCCGGTATTGCAAGAAGTTCTGCAAAAGGATTTGAGTTAAATGGATTAGGGTATTTAGGTACCGGTTA
Source organism: Leeuwenhoekiella marinoflava DSM 3653 (assembly GCF_900129005.1). GTDB lineage: Bacteria > Bacteroidota > Bacteroidia > Flavobacteriales > Flavobacteriaceae > Leeuwenhoekiella > Leeuwenhoekiella marinoflava. The sequence continues at coordinate 49,791 of NZ_FQUN01000006.1, forward strand.
TGACGGTGATGATGAGTTAGCAGATTTCTGGTCTTACAATGCTGACACTAATGTATGGACGCAAAAAGCAGATTTTGGAGGAGGAGTACGTAGAGCAACAACATCCTTTAGCGGTTCTGGTTACGGTTATATGGGTACCGGTTACGATGGGGATAATGATAAGAAAGATTTCTGGAAGTATGATCCTGCCACAGATAGCTGGGAAGAGCTGGTAGGTTTTGGCGGAGATAAGCGTAGAGATGCAACAGCCTTTGAAATTAACAGTCTTATTTATTTTGGAACCGGTGTTAGTAATGGGTTGTATTTGACAGATTTTTGGAGTTTTGACACCAGTTCTGATACTTGGACCCGTTTGACAGATCTTGATGAAGAAGATGATTATGCTATCACCAGATCTAATGCAGTAAGCTTTAGTATAAACGGTTTAGGCTATATCGTAGCAGGCTATAGTGGTGGTGCCATTGCAAGTACTTGGGAATATGACCCCTTAACTGATGAGTGGGAAAATATCACGGCACTAGAAGCAACAGCACGTCAGGATGCTGTGAGTTTTAGTACGAGTACCCGTGGGATAGTTGCTTTAGGAAGGTCAGGTAGTTTATACCTTGATGATGCATATGAGCTATTCCCGCAGGAGGAGTATGATGATGAAGATTAATAATTGAGTTTTTTTGTTTCCCCGGGGCGTTTTTTATATGTACAGAGAAGTTTTAGCGCCTCGGGTTTTTTTATAAAAGATTTTAAAAGTGTGGATTATGAAATTAAAAACCGGCATTTTATATATGGCAATAGCGGTAAGTATAGCACTTATTTTTTGTGCGATCTGGATCACAAAAGACAGCGCTGATGTGTATGCACACGTTTTTAAAACTGAAGCGGGTTATGGATATGCGATCATAGATCACGGCCAGATTTTAATCAAACAGGAGCACATACCTGCGATCTCATATGAGGTCGCTTTTTGTTCTGAAGAAGATGCAGAAAAAGTAGGCGAACTTGTTTTAAAAAAAATTAATCGAAAAATCAACCCTGCATTATCTCAAGAAGAATTAAAAGATTTGGGTATTCAGTTCAATTGCCATAACGAGTAACTACAGGAGACGAGTATGCCTAGAAAAATACTACTTCATGCAGGGATCTGGCTTGTCTTTTTGAGCCTTTTTACGGTAGAGTTTTATTGGAATATAGATCATTTTCCAATGGTCTCTAGCTGGGTTTTAATACTCAATCTGTTCCTTTTTTATCTTAATTATTCATTTTTAGTTCCGCGATTTTTACTTCATAAAAAGACTAAAACCTATTTGCTTTGTATCTCAATAGCTTTGGTTTTAGTACTATTTGCACGAGAAATAGGTGTTCACGTTCGTCCTGAAAGATTTAGAAAGTTTCCACTTCCTTTAGGTCCGGAACCACCACTATTTAAAATTCTAAAATATCTTTTTCCGCTTTTAATTTCGCTCAGCTTTATCATTATAGGTACTGTTGTAAAGGTCTATGAAGAATGGAATCGCAGTCTGGTAGAAGAAAAAGAGATTGAGGCTTTTAAGACCAGAACCGAACTGCATTATCTCAAGAATCAGTTGAGTCCCCATTTTTTATTCAATACGCTTAATAGTATTTATTCGCTGATCAATAACAAATCTGAAGAAGCTTCAGAAGCGGTTATTATGCTATCAGAATTGATGCGTTACATGTTGTATCAGGCAGATAATGAGTTTGTAGCGCTTTCTGATGAGTTAGTTTATATACAAAATTATGTGCGTTTGCAGCGTTTACGTATCGCTAATAATGAGAATATCACCCTCAATATACATGGTGCAGTTACACATCAAAAAATACGCCCGCTTTTATTGATCTCATTCATTGAAAATTCTTTTAAATACGGGACAGATTATAAGGGCAATACCGAAGTGCGCATCGTTATCAATGTCAAAGAAAATGAACTGGAGTTTATCTGCGGTAACCTCATAGGAACGCGCAAAAGAGATCAGCACAATTCGGGTATCGGACTTAAAAATAGCCGCGACCGCATCAAACTGCTATATGCCGATAAGCATAATCTCGAGGTTTATGAAGAAGACTCTAAATTTATGGTACATTTGAAACTAAACCTCAATTAATGCGTTGCATACTTGTAGACGATGAGCCCCTGGCGCTTGATGTGCTCTCTTCATACTTGGAAAAAGTAGAAGGTTTTGAGCTGGTTGCTCGTTGCACAAATCCCTTAGAAGCAATACGTATTATAAGTGAACAAAGCATTGATCTTGTATTTTTAGATATTGAAATGCCCAATCTTTCGGGCATAGACTTAGTCAAATCTTTAGATCGTCTGCCTCAGTTTATTTTCACAACAGCCTATCCGCAATATGCTTTAGAAGGTTTTGACCTTAATGCAACAGATTATTTAGTAAAACCAGTGCCTTTTCCGCGCTTTTTAAAAGCAGTAGCAAGGGCCAAAGAAAAGCACGAAGCAGCAACGCATAAAACAGTAGAAATAAAGCCCGTTATACAAACAGCAGTAACAGGAAATATGCCCGATTTTATATTTGTAAAGTCTGAATATGAGAATGTTAAAATAAACATTGCAGACATCAAATATATGCAGGGATTAAAAGACTACATTAAAATTTATACACAACAATCTGATAGGGCTATTTTGACTTTAAGCAGTTTTAAAGAGTTACTAGATAAATTACCTGCGGCTAGTTTTTTAAGGGTACACCGCAGTTATGTAGTGAATGTGAATGCTATTAGAGCGGTGCAGAAAAGCAAAATTTTAATTGGTGATATACGTATTCCTATTGGCGATACCTATAAAGATGAGGTATTGAAGCAGCTTAACATTAGCTGAACCGTTCTAGAATTCTAGAAGAAGTAAGTAGGCATCGCCGGTAAGGGCTTCTAATGCTACTTGATCAGTATCCCAACAACAAAGTGCCTCGCCGGTTTCCAGAAGTCTGTTTTCAAACTCAAAAGCACCTTGAAGCACATATGCAAAAACAGAGTTTGAAGAGTCGTTGAACTGATAAATACGTTCTTTTCTAACTTCAAAATTACCCAGATTTAAATAGAGTTGACTATCAGAATATTTATAGACTTCCTTCAATGTGTTTAATGTGTTTAGAGTGTAGTCTACTGTTCTTTTGGCGGTCTCATTGGTACTTTTTATAGCAATAATAAGAAAGCGTACCGTATGCTCTGGATATACATTTTTAAACCTCAGTTTGCTTCCTGCTTTAATATAAAATGATGCAACTTGATTGATGTGTGCAAACTCATTTATACCGGGAGCATAAAGTTCTACGGCTCCAAATAGGGGAATAATCAATACATTAGAAGAAGAGGTTATCCACCTATTCAAGGTCTCCCCTGGAAGAATAAATAAATCACTAAATAGTTCAAAGTTGGTAGCTTTTTTAGGATTGCCTATAGCTCTGATCTCGCGACCTATTTTGTCTTTTTCCTGTCTTCTGTAAAATTGAGCAGGAGCTTGAGTGATACGTTGCATAAATGGGGTTGTTTTTATTGATAACCTGAAAAGGGATGATCTTTTGAGGTTTTAGGTAGATAATCATCCCTTAACAAGTACTATCAATCAAAAATTAAGGTTAAGCTTTTACATTTATAATGTGGTCTAGGGTGTAGCCGTCGCTTACAGAACCGCTTAGGGTAGCCAGTTCGTTTCCCACACCGTCACTAAATACATTATCATTAGCATTATAGGTATAGTCAGACATTCCTTTTGTGTAACCATAATCTGAGGCAGCATTAACAACAACTACAGCGCTATCCTCACCTTCAGGAAAGGCAATCTGAGTTACGAGTAATGACGTACCGGTAGTATTGTAAATGTGCACATGTATATGTGTAGAACGCCCGGTATACCATCCCGGAAATATAGATTGAAATTTAACAAGTCCATCAGCATCGCTTATTTGTCTTCCACGTAAAAAGTGATAGTTTTGGTAATTGGTGCTTTGCATTCCGCTACCGCCATATTCTGAATAATTGCCCGAGGCATCACAATGCCAGATATCAACAACGGCATTTTCAAGTTCGGCACAAGAATTCGTTACATCGCGTATAACTAAATTAATAGCGAGGGCAACACCGGTACGGTCACCTGTAATGTCTACCCGTTCCAGATCTTCGGGATCATTGGTAGGAAAAGGTCCTGCAGTTTCAGAATTGGTTACTGCACAGTCAGAACTGGTTGGAGTAACCGAAGCATCTCCAGAACTTGTGGAAGTTGTAGCATCATTATCTGTACTACAAGAAAAAATACCTGCACCGGTAGCAGCGATTCCCATCAGCCCGATACCTTTTAAAAACTCCTTACGATCCATACTACTAAATTTTTATGAATCAAATGTATGAGATAGAGTAGTGCTTCAAAAAAAGATGCGGTAAAGCTTAAAATCTTTGCGGTAAAGTGAGAATTCTAGCTGAAATTAGCTGTAATCTGCTCTTTATAGGTGTTACCTATAGGCAATTGCTTACCGGCAATTTCAACCAACCCTGCCTGTATTGCCTCTACTTTGGAGTTGTTTACAATAAATGATTTGTGAATACGGGTAAAGGCCGGCTTTGGCAATTTATTTAGAATGCCTTTCATAGTAGAGCGGGCAACAAGTGTAGCTTTATTTGCGCGAATAATTTTTACATAATCATCCATAGCTTCTATCATAATGATTTCATCTAGCGGAATGTTATGCAGTTTATAATCGGCTCGTATGGTGAGATGCGAATTAACTTTGGTGCTGTTTTGCTCCAACTCTAGTTCTTTTTTGACCTTTGCTACCGCTTGTTCAAAACGTTCAAAAGCAATTGGTTTTAATATATAATCACTTGCGCTAACATTAAAACCTTCTACCGCAAACTCACTGTAAGCCGTAGTAAAAATAACTTTTGTCTCTTGTTTGAGCGATTTGTATAGATCTATCCCATTTTGACGCGGCATTTGTATGTCTAGAAAAAGCAGGTCTACTTCAAATTTATTGATATAGCGCTGGGCTTCGGCCTGACTGGTAAAGGTTTTTCGCAGATTTACATAGGAGATACGCTCGCATAAAGCTTCAATGATCTGAAGAGCGAGCGGTTCATCATCTATGGCAATGGCTTTGATCATACCAGTTCAATATACAGATTTACTCGATAGATTTCTCCATCATCATCTAGCTGCAACGTGTATTTAGATGGGTATAAATGATCCAGACGCTGCCTGGTATTTTTATGGCCTTCTTCAGAGATCGCAGGGATGAGTTTTTTGTCTACAACAATGCGATTGGTCACATTCATTTGAATACCTTTATCCTTGGCAACTATTGATATGTTTATTTCTGAATCTTCATCGGGATTGATGCCGTACTTAAAGGCATTTTCAATATAGGTTATGAGAATAAGCGGAGCGATCTGCAAGTTGTTTGGAGAACCTGCTATAGAGACCTGAAGCTTCACATCTTTTGACAAGCGTAGTTTTTGAAGAGCAATATAATCGCGCAGATAGTCTAACTCTTTTTTTAGAGGAACATGGGTATTGTTGCTCTCACTCACCACATATCGCATCATCCCCGATAATTTAAGAATAGCCTCTGGAGCTTCGTCAGACTTGCGCAAGGCAAGCGCATACAAACTGTTGAGCGTATTGAATAGAAAATGCGGATTGATCTGTGCTTTTAAGTAGGAAACCTCGGCGATCAACTTTTCTTTTTGTACCTGTTTGAGATGCTCGTTGAGGCGTATCAATAGCGATAAACCCGTAACGATCGCAAATTGAAGGATGTAGCTTTTTCTAAAACTGAAAAGTGACGCTTGCTCGGGTATATTTCCGTTAGGAGGTAACGGTCGCATATTACGGGGCGGATTCATTCCCTGCGGAGGCCGTATTCCGTTTAAAGGCAAAATTCTAGCTCCCGGTTTATTAGGTTTGGGAAGCTCAAAAAAGAGATCGGGGAAAAAGGTGATAAAAACATACGAGATCATCAGAAATCCCGCAAACATCCAGTACTTTCTTTTGATGTAGTACTTCGGTATAAATACATAGTAGTTTATATGAAAGAAAACCAGAAGCAAAAAGTAGCCAAAAAAATTATACTGAAACGGCTTGATGCTCAAAAGCGCCAGACCAGATTGCAGATCTGGAGAAGTGATAAACGGGATGCTGAGCAAAACGATACCAAAAAGGAGCTGTACAAGTGGTGTGCGTAATTTCAAGTATTCAGTTTTAGAGGCTAAAGCTACTAAGAAAACAATTGGGTTGCTAAAAAATGCGGTAAACGCTTTTTTATTTGCGATTTAAATTTGACGATGTTAAGCAACCAAAGATACTCCACAAAAAGTAGTAGCGAGGGTGCAGTTATCCATAATAATTCACTTTTCGAACCTGTTAAATATCAAGTTCAGTTAAATGGTGTTTATCAGATTATAAGTTTCATCAGATCATCTTTATAAACTTACCAATAGGAATATGGGTTTCGTTTGATAATTAAATTTGATTCCCAGCTAGTTTAGGAATTTTAGAAAAGTTGATGATGTAGGATTTGTAACCTCGTATAAATCGATTTGAGGTAATGTATTTGTTCAATGGTGTAATGATTCTTGAGAAAGATGTTTTTTGTTTTCCAAAAACAGTTCGGTATAATCTGTATCGGATTTAATGGAAAGGCTGCTTTTTAATCTATAAGCTGAATCCTCAAACTTGATCAGCCAAATTACCTGAGGCGATCTTCTGAAATTTAAAAGAACCTGCTTCAGATGATGTTGACTAGTTTTTCAACTGAGTTTACGGCGCTTTAAAGTCCTGGCAACGTATGCTAAAGGCTATTTTGTGGTTTTGTATTACTTATTTGGAGTTCTCTTAAAAAGCATCTTAAATCATTAAGGCATACTGCTATTTAGTTTTGCTTTTAGATCCTTTAAAGATATAGTTGCATCTATTACGGTCCCATTTTGAGAAATCAAAATATACCTCGGAATCGCAACAATATTAAAATGCGTAGCAAACGTGCTTGAAAATCCTCCTTCAGCATACAGTTTACTGCTCCCGGGTACCTGATGCTTGTCAAGCCCTTTTTGGAAAAGATCAAATGTTTTATCTATTGATATTGAAATAACCTCTAAATCAGTCTTATACTGTTCCTGTAATTCACGCACTTTAGGAAAACTACGTATACAAGGACCACACCAAGAAGCCCAGACATCAATTAAAATAGGCTTGTTCTTATAAACCTCCTTGAAATTAATGCTTTGCTTTTGGTCATTTTGCAAACTAAAATCAGGTACTACTGTCTCTTTAGCATACCGCAGTTTATTAGCTTTATGGCGCTCTATTTTTGCTATTAATTCTTCGTAGGTCTTTTCATTCAGATGTTCTTTATATCGTTCAACAATGTTGTGGGGAGTTGTGAGCTGAGCTTTTAAAGAGTCTGGAACAAAATCAAATTCTTCCGGATAATACTTCAGATTGTCGTACAGTATGGTCGATTTAAAAGGAGCAGGAATGTATTCCGCAATAATATCTGAAGTAAAAACATAATGTTCTTCTGCATTACGTAAACTGTCAAGGCGCTCTCCGTACTTTTTTCTGGCAAAATATTCAAATCCTTTTTTTTCGTAAAATGATTTCAGATAATTGGCAGAAGAATAAGCCTCAAATTTTTTAAAATCGAAGAGGTCTTTATCGATATATGCATCAAATAAGCTGTCTTTTTTAGCAGAAGGAGTGCGTGTAAGTACATAATCTAAGATTGCGCTATTTTCAAAAGCCCTGTTTTCTAGTTTATTCAGGCGGTAAAAATAAGAGGTGCTATCAGGCACATAGGTGTCGAGCAAATTATTCATAAAATTGAAAAAACCTGAGGTCTGGTTTTTAAAAGTATCAAAGGAAGCGTTATAATCCCAACTCAAATCTTCAATATTTTCAGTATTATAAAATTCCTCGAGATAGGTGTTTTCTCCTTTTAAATCTCCTTCAAATACATCGCGCCCATTTTTTTGACCGATAGTCAAATCAGTTCCTGGAGTAAGAAATAATCGGGAATTTTCAGAATTTCTCTGAATATAAACATATTGCGGTCGTTTAATTTCTAACGAAATGACGGCGTTTTCTTGAGATTCTAGATTAAATGTGTCCGTTTTTGCGATTGCATTTTCTGTTATTCGCGTAGCAATAATATTATAAGGAAATTGTTCAATATCTTTAAAATGAATTACGGCAAATTCTTGTTCTTTTTTACAACCTGAAGTCAGGAAGAGTATAAAAACAAGAAATAGTAGGTTGTTTTTCACAGTTACTAGATTAGAAAAGTTATTTCTAAATTTAATTATTTCTTTTAACTATCGACATCGGAAGTGTCATAGAATATGATCTGATAAAAGGAATGTATTTAAAAAATAGCAGAAGCCAATTTACAATGAGATTGACAATGACTTTGATTATCAGTTATATTCGTTTTTAATAAAGATTTAAACAGTAGAACCATTCAAGAAATTAATCGAAAGCGAAACAGAGGAGGACGAAAATTTGCGATGATTTCAAAAATTAAATCAAGCTTTTTGAACAGTCCTTTTGAGTCTGTGTTCAAAAATATACCAGCTTAAAAAAATAAAAGTCAACCATCCTAAACTGATGTAAATGATTGCTGGAAGAGATACGTGATACTTTTTAATTAGCGAAACGTACATGTATCCCATAAGAATGCCATATAAAGCCCAATTTATAAATCTCCAATTTCCCATTATGGGTTTATTGCTTTTTTTTCTTTTAATGCTCTTGCGTTTATAGGTGATCCAGATTCCGCTCAGAATTAAAGAAGATATTCCACATCCAAAAATAAACCAGATACATTTTGTTAGGATTCCTCCCCAATACCCAAAATGTAACGGGTCAACACTATCATTAATCCACATAGCAGTACTGATTTCTGATGCTTTCTGAGTAGAAAGGATAGTAGTTGTCTTAGGATTTATAAGAACCCGGTTAGCACGTTGACGTACTAGCGGGACATTGCTTTTTCCTATAACTCCTAAAACATCGGTAGCTTTTTGAGGAACATAAATATTTCCGGCCACCAATCCTGGAATTTCCTTCTGAGCCATCAGAACAGCTTTATCATAATCTATTGTATAGGTAAGATTAACAGGAAGTTCGGTTTCGTCAGTATCTGAGAGTTGAGGGGGCTTGGGATTAACCTGTTCTCCAATCCCTGCAATATTGGCGCGTTCTATAAAGTACCAGATTCCTGTTATGGAAAATAAAAGGCAGAATGGAATAGACCATAAACCTACTAGCCGATGCATACTTCTAAAAAAAACGAGTGCTCCTTTTCCGGTTTGCAATTCAAAAAGTTTATGCCACCACTTTTTATAAAAGAAGAGTGCTGTAATCAATGATGCAAGCAACATACATCCAAAAAACAAGACGACAAAGTTTCCTATTTGAAACGGAATAAATAAGTAATAATGCAGGTCTCTAAAAAAGCGCTGAATGGTTAATGCAGATTCCCCTTGAATCTTACCCGTGTATCGGTTGGCAAATACATAACTTAGGTTCTCCTTTTCTATTTTATAAAGAATATCACATAAATAAGGTTCATTGGGGCGCATCCATAACTGAATTTTAGCATTTGGGTATAGCTTTTCAAAATTTGAAACAATCAAATTTCTGGAAGCTAAATCCTTTTTTGGGGTAGCCCGTATTTCAGGATTAAACAGCCAGTCCATCTCGTGGCTAAGCGTAGCAAGTGTTCCCGAAAAACAGACAATAAAAAAAAGGATACTTAAGCGGATACCAATCCAGCTATGGATATTAAAAAAGAGTTTTTTAGTTAACTTCATATTTTAGAACGTGTAGCCTACACTTAGTAAATAATTCCGTGGCGTACCAGGATACAAACGCGTATAACTATAGCCTCCTACCCAATGGGTTTTATCAAAAACATTATTGACTAAAAAACGGATATTGAATTTATCTACGTTATACGAAACTCCAGCATCCGCAACCACATAAGAGGGGAGTTGCAATGTAGGTTCTAAGGTATTACGCTTGCCAACAAAATTACTACCCAGTGTAAGACCAATGCCTTTTAAGTTTTCTCCGTTGAAGGTGTATTTCCCAAAAATACCACCTTGGTGTAAAGGAGCATTTTCTTTACGTGTTCCTATCTCATCAGGATTATCGCTTTCTGTTATCGTAGCTTCGTTATAGGCATAGTTTGCTGTAATACTTAGATTGGGTAGAATACGTCCATTAACATCCAGTTCAATTCCTTTAGATTGTTCTTGCCCCCGTTGTCTTAACAAATCTGGATTAGTAGTGTCGTTTGCATTCACCAAAATATTGTTATTTTCTATATAATATACCGCTAGATTTGCTGCTAAGCGTTTGTTAAAAAACTCCCCCTTGGCTCCGGTTTCAAACATATAAGCATTAACAGGGTCAAAGGGGCCACCTGCTTGTGGATTGTTTAAAGCTGCTACTCCTTGAGGTTGAAAACTTTCTGTATAGGTTCCGTAGATATTTATAGCTTCGCTTGCACTATATACCAATCCTACTCGTGGAAGAAATTTGCTTTGAGTGGTGGTTTGTTCATCGGGCTGATCAAAATTGGATATGTCATTATAGTATTCCTGTCTTCCTCCCAATAAAAGCTGAAACTTATTCCACTTAATCTGATCTTGAATATAGATTCCATAAGAATAATATTTAGTAGGATCTGAGGGGGAGTTGATAAATATATAATCACTCAACCGGGCTACATTATAGGTAGGGTTTTGCAAATCAAAATGGGGTACATTAGGCACCGGGTTTCCAGCATCATCTCGTAAAAAGTTTGCAAAATCAGCAGCGCTTGAAGATGCACCGCCACCCTGTAATAAATAACCTCTGGCAAAAGACTGTGCGTTTCCTATGGGTTGTTTTTGTTCATTATAATCAAATCCGGCAACTATTTTATGAGCTAAAGCTCCGGTATTTGCTTTATAAACGAAATAAGATGATAGGTTGTCAGCGATAGTTTGTCCTTTTCGAGATATGACTTGCATTCCCATCAAAGTAGGGATGGGATTGCCGTTGGCATCCAGTGCAAATTGATTGGATGTTCGGTGTTCCTCTAAATCTTCTTGAGCTACGTATTTTATATAAGAAGCATTAAAAGAAAGATTATCTGTAAACTTATGGTTTAAAGAAAGCGTAGAGTAGACCACATCTGTTTTATGAAAATCACTCGTTTGACCTATAGCAAATGAGACTGGGGTCGAATAAATGTCGCTTCCAGAAGTAGCTCCAAAAATAGGTTGTCCTCGATCTAACTTACCGTCAAAATTTGTAATGACCAGGTCAAAATTGATGCGAGTTTTTTCAGTTGGTAAAAATGAAATAGAAGGAGCAATTACATAGGACTTTTTCTCTTGAAGATTTCTAAAGGAATCTGAATTTTCATAGGCTAGATTAAGTCGGTAAAGCAATGTTTTCTTTTCATTGATAGGTCCTGTAAAGTCTGCTGTAGTGCGCAGCGTATTATAACTACCTACGGTAAAGTTAATCGCTTTACGATCTTGTGCAAGTGGTTTTTTGGTAACCCTGTTCATAACACCTCCAGGAATTGAATTTCCAAACATAGCAGAAGCAGGACCTTTAATGACCTCTACTCGTTCAATATTTGCTAAAAGAGGTTCTGGACCAAATAAGCCTACAACGCGCAACCCGTTAATATACGTTGCACCAGAGCGAAATCCTCTAAATGTAAAGTCATCATAATACGAATACATATTAACGCCACTAATGTTTTTAATCACATCATTAACTCGGTATGCCTGCTGATCTGCAAAAACTTCTTTGGTGACATAGCTTACTGCCTGTGGGATATCTTTTATAGCTGTAGCCGTTTTGGTAGCTGCAAAAGTCACGTTATTCTTATACGATTTTTCACTTCTACCTGTTATTTCTACTTCCTGTAACTGCTCACTTGAGGGATTGAGTGTGAAATTAAATTGTAATTCCTTTTGTCCATTTAAAGATACTTTCTTTTGCTGCGGCTCAAAGCCTAAAAAACTTACTTTTAGAATATATTCCCCTGAAGCAACATTTGAAAAACTATAGTTACCATCATAATCTGCAGTCGTACCTGTGTTTTCAGATAACATAACAGTTGCTCCAAAAAGCGGGATGCCATCGGAGTCGACTATTTTGCCTCTAATCGAAGTAGATTGAGCTGATAATAGACTAAGGTTGAACACTAATAGTAAGTATAGAAAAGTATAGGTCTTCATTGATTATTTTTTTAAGACGCAAAAATAGATCATTTGTTTTATTTAGACTAAGTATAGATAAAAGATTTACTTCTTTATACAAATTTTCATTTCAGTAAGATCAAGCGAATACAATCGCTTTTTTTGGGGTATTGATTTTAAGACTAGTGAATGAACCGCATTTCCCCAATTTCAATAGGCACTGGGCTCGAGAAGGCATGATATGGTTTTAAGTATTTCCGTTTTTCTTTTAAGGGAAGCTTACATCTTGATTGCTTTCAAAATGGATTTTTCAATTAATAGCTTTCTGTAGTTTTTTAATAAGAACAACAGAAGTAGAAGGACTACTACTTCTTGGGAGGCGAATTTCAACCTTCACTTTATATGGGATATCGAGTTTACACACCGCTGGTATCCAATTTTTTAGCCCCTTGAAAAGACTTGTAAATATTGGAACAGTTGATAACGGTTGTCAATATAACGCCGCTTGTAAAAATGGTAAAGCAGATGAATCTAACAACATATATTTTATCTCAGAAAGTGGACTCAACTTAAAGTTGATGCGTCTCAAAATGAGTATTAATGATAAGACAATAACTAAAAAAAGGCAAGTTTAAAAACTCGCCTTATCGTATATATTTAGGGATGAATTGTAGCTTGGTTCTATTAACCTTGCTGTCCGCTCTTTTGTCTTTTCATCATAATCCCTTGAAACTTCTGTTGCAAAGATTTATCTTGTTGTAGCGCCATGGCTACAGCTTTGTACCGATCAAGTGTTAACCCGTTTTCTTCAATGATAGTTTCCATTTTAGCTTCTAACTCCGGCTGCATTTTTTCTAATTCTCCAATTACAGCAGCATGTTTTTTAAGTTCTTCATCTGAAGCTTCAACACTTGCTTGAGGATTCATTTTCGCCTCTTGGATTTCATTAAAACGCTGTAGTTCGAGCCCCTCATCTTTAATTATACCCATCATTTTCTGTTGAGCTGTCTGATTTTCAGCTTGAACCTTTTCAAAAACACCAGCAAATTTTGTTAGCTCATCAGTAGAAATATCTGTTTTAACCTGATTTGCAGATGTATTTGGAATTTGTTGAGCATTGGAAGTAGCTATGCTACCAAAAGCTAGTATTCCTGCAAGAGCAAGTTTTGAAATATTCTTTAACGTAATCATCATATTTTTAATTTAAATGTTCGTTCGGAAGTTTTAAAAAAAAAATCAGAACGCCTTAGGATATACCGTCAATAAACTTTTATTTACAAAAAAATAACATATCATGTATGGTATTTTAACATATACTAAATTTTATTAATTTTTTAATTAATAGCGTAGAATGCTGTTTGCGGATTATTTTTTTGATTTTCGGTTATCCAGAAGTTCGACTTCAAATATTAGATTTGTTCTCGGTGGAATGACTCGATAACCTTGTTCTCCACATTCTATATAGTATGGGATGAACAATGTGGCTTTGTCACCGTAATTTAGTTGTAAAACACCTTCTTTAAAACCAGCTATTATGCGAGCCTCGGGACTGTATGATATTTCAAAGGGGCCATACATTTTTTCTTTGGGTCTAGTTTGAATATTCCATTTTTCGGCAATTGTTTTAATGCTACTATCAATGAGCATACCATCTTCTAAATACCAAGAATAGTTAATTTTTACTTGCTGTGAGCGATTCAGTTTATGATTACTGCCTTTTTCAGAAATGAAGATTCTTAGTCCGCTGGATAAACGATTTGCTTTTTTACGTTGTTCTTCGAAAAGTGCTTTTTAAGCTTTTGCCTTTTCTGAGAAGCAATTGCCTGTTCTTCTGCTTTTTTGTCTATTTCCCTTTTAAATACTTGAGGAGCTTCAAAGTTTCTGGCTTTTTTGCCTTTTCTTATAATTTTGAGTGATTGTATAGTTACCTGATTTTTAGGTTTTCCTCTTTGGGTGTCCATCATTTCAACTTGGGTTATTGATCGTAGAACATCAAAACCTAAAACCAATTGACCGAAAACGGTATGGCATCCTATTTCAGGATTTTTACAATTCTTTAAGTTATTATTCCTATCATACCCATTTAGATAGCGGGTTGGTGCAACCGTAATAAAAAATTGACTCCCATTTGTAGCATATCCAGAATTAATCATAGATAGTACTCCAATAGTATCGTGCTTTAGTTCTGGATTGAATTCATCGTGAAATGTATACCCGGGACCACCTCTTCCAGTGCCGGTTGGATCTCCACCCTGAATCATAAAATCTTTAATGATTCTGTGAAAGGATACTCCGTCATAAAAAGGTTTGTTACTATAAACAGAGTCTACTAAAGGATTGGTGCCTTCAGCCAGAGATACGAAATTAGATACCGCTGCAGGAGCCTTATCGTAGAAAAGTTGAGCTACCATTGTCCCTTTGTTGGTCTTAATTTCAGCGTATAAGCCATTTTCAAGTTTAGGGTAGTCGGAACAAGACGCGATGCTAGATAATATTAAGAGTGTTAGTAGAAATGAGTTCTTCATTATTAAAATCTAGTATTATTTTTATTTTATGCTTGTGTATAATTTATTACGAATGGAACGTTATACTCAATTTGTTTTTTCAAAACACCGTATTTCAGGTAATCCTGAGTAAGAATTAAAATAAAATGTACCAAAAAACTAGCATTATTAGTTAACTACAATAACGTTTGGTTTTACTCTATATTGAATAATGGCTTAAAGTTTCGTATCAATTATGCAAAAGAGAATAAGTTCTCAAGGCGGAAGGAATAGGACAATCCAGGTATATTCTAAAAATAAGCAATAACAATCCTAAGAATTAAGAAGAGTTTTTTTTAAAACCTTGTTCTAAACAAACAAGTTCTATAGTAATTGCAAAAGATGATTTGACATTTTAGTCAAATTAAGAATCCTTTAAAAATTTTTTAATAGCTACATTAGCCCCATAAACAACCAGAATGTCATCTTTGTTAAGTTCGTCATTGGGATTAGCAACCCCCTTAACATTAGTTACTTTTGTAGTTTTTCCAATTATACTTTTCATTTCTGTATTGGCGATAGTGGTTAAAACTAATAAATCATAAGTTTCCCTAATTTTAATCTCTTTAATTGTTTTGCCATCAAACCTTTTCGGTACATTAACTTCCACAATACTATAATCATCACTCAACTCAAAGGAATCAACAACCCCTGTAAAGCATAATTTTTTTGCCCATCGTTCGGCTGACTCTTCCTCCGGATGAACGATCTCATCGACACCAATGGCTTGCAAAACTTTTTCATGTAAACTATTAACGGCTCTACTAATTAAACGTTTTACACCTAGATTTTTAAATAATGCAGTCACCATAACATTAGTTCCTTGATCTTCACCAATAGCAATAATGACAACATCCGTTTCTTTTAAAGGTAGGCCAGATACTACAAGCTCATCAGTAGCATCCATACAGATTGTATGTGAAATTTTTTCTTTAAATAAATCAACTTTATTCATTTTGTTATCAATGCCAATGACTTCATTTCCTTGTGAGGTTAATTTTTCAGCTACTGAAGCTCCAAAATTTCCCAGACCTACTATAAGATATTTCATCGTATATATTTAATTTATTGTAATTTCTTCGCTTGGATAGCGATAATTTTTATGCTTCACTTTTTTGAATAGTGCGACTATAATAGAGAGCATACTAACCCTTCCTATAAACATTATTGCAATAACAATTAGTTTGCTAGCAGAGCTTAAACTACTTGTGATACCTAAGCTTAAACCAACGGTACTATAAGCTGAAAAACTTTCAAAGGCAATATTGAGTAAACTTTTTCTTGGATCAAAAATGGTAATAAGTGCAATCCCTGAGCCAATTACAATTAAAGATAATGCTATAGTTGCAAATGCTCTTTTTACAGAAATATCAGCAATTTCTCTTCTGAAAACTTCTATCCGCTGCTTTCCTTTTGCCAAACTAAAAATATTGAGAGTCGCTATAGCGAAAGTACTCGTTTTTATCCCACCTCCGGTTGAAGCTGGCGATGCACCAATCCACATTAACAAAAAAGTTACCATTACGGTTGGAAATGCCAATGCATTCATATCTATAGAATTAAATACGGCTGTTCTGGGAGTTGCAGCACCAAATAAAGCGGTAACTACTTTACCATATAATGAATGTTGAGCAAGTGTATTGTGATATTCTAATATGAAAAATGCTGCAAAGGCAACAACTGTAAGTGTGAAAGTTGTTACAAGTGTGATACGGCTGTTAATATTTAATACCCAGGGTTTATAGATTTTTGAATTAGAGCTAAACAGAAAAAGATTAACGGTTTTATGTTTTAAAAATTTGATGATATTCACTACAATAGGAAAGCCTAAACCGCCTAAAACAAAAGTGACTATAATTATAAGTTGCATAGTATAATTAAACTGAAATCCACTTTCATAGATACTATTACTCAGGGTTGAGAACCCGGCATTACAAAATGCTGAAATAGCATGAAATATCGAAAAGAAAATTCTATCTGAGAGTTTTTCAATTAAAGTCTTATTTAAAGTAAAGAAAATAAGCATAGCTGCGATCAATTCTACAATTGCGGTAATTATTATAATGTTTTTTAATGTACTGAATACATCTCCTACTTTTTGAGAATTAGTCATTTCACCCAATGTTAATTGATTTTCGTATGTGCTGCCACCTTTAAAAAAGTAACTGAAATAACTTGCAAATGTTAAGATACCCAACCCGCCTATTTGTATTAGAAATAGTATGATAGATTGTCCAAATGTTGTAAAATAAGTAGCTGTATCTACAACAATCAATCCGGTAACACATACTGCACTTGTTGAAGTAAACAGTGCATCAATAAACGAAATGCCATTTTGTGTTGCTTTTGGTAGCATCAATAAAAGTGCTCCAATAAAAATTATGGTGAGGAAACTTAAAATAAATATCTGGGCTGGGTTAAAATAGGTTCTAGTTAAATCAAGTTTTTGTTCTGAAAGTTCCCTGATAAATGACAGAATTACTGCCAGAATTACCCATAGGGGATTCTCTAAAATCAAATCGGTCTTAAAGGCTTCACCGATAAAAAGATACATGTAAAATATATAAAGAGTATATATTACAGAAATAATATCAAATACAGCCACTTTACGTTTTAGTAGGTTTATATTTTCAAAATATCTAGCAAAAGTGGATGCTAATCCTAAGGCGATGACAATAAAATAGAAACCATCTATAAGTTGCTGGATTAAAGTAGTTTTAGTGTATCCGAAATCAAAAATAAAGGCAAGTATTCCAATGACACTTGCCCAAAAAGCAATCCTATATAGTTTTTTAAGCTATGATCCATCTAACAAAAATAGGTTTTCTTAGCAGAATGCTTTTTTTAAATGCTTGCTTAATCGGAATGTGTTACTAATGATGCATTATTTCTATTGATTAAAATCTTTCAATTGGTCGACACTAAATATGGAAAATAAAAGACTTCAATTCTAAAAATTTTTAAAAAAGAGTTGATAATTTATAAAAATTTGATCAATAAGGTATTATCATTGAGAACTAGTTTTATAAGCATAAAACAACACAAATAAAAATAAATCAGATTTGTCTTTAAAAACCTCGCGTATTCGTTTAAGAGCTATACTTATTTGTGATTCTACGGTTTTTGTGGAAATATTTAGTTCTTTCGCAATTTCCTTATGTGAATACCCCTGTTTTTTGTGCATATTAAATATAATGCGACAGCGTTTAGGAAGATTGTTGACCGTTTGCTCAATCAATCTCATTTTTTTCTGAAAATTTTCTTCAGGTTCTTCTATTATAGACTGTAACGCTTCTTGTTTTAAAGAATCAAGATATGTTTGTGTCTTCTTTTCTTTGCGATAATTATCTATAAACATATTGTAAGCTATACTGTATAAATAGCTTTTAAGAGATACTGTTAAGTTAAGATCATCTTTCTTTTCCCATAACTTTATGAATGTATTTTGAGCAATATCCTCAGCATCAGCTACTTTATTTACATACTGCAAGAGGTAAGCGACCATGGGTTGGTACAATACTTCGAATAGTTTCGTAAAGGACTGTTCATCACCTTTTTGAAGCAACTCAATTAATTCAGAATTTGTCATACTGGGTTTAAGAATGAGGTAAAGGTTAAAAAAAAATTAATTTTTTTTAAGGGATGTTATCTTTTTTTTACGTCTTTGAGATGAATAATATGTTAACTACATGAAAAACATTGATAATTTAATATCAAAATATCAAAATGACTGCATAACTGATCAGGAGATAGTTATGCTGGAAGCTTGGGTTAAAAGTAATGATTCAAATAAATCCTATTTCAAAAGTCGTATAAAAGAAGACTACTTTACAGATGTATGGGCTAGAGAAGATGTGAATTCAGTTGCATTTAAAAATTTGTTTAAGCCAGTTGTCAAACTAAATCATAACAGATATTTAAGTGTTATACGTAAATATGCTGCAATTTTTGTAATTGCTCTTATCACTTCAGGTTTGGGCTATTTATTATTTACAACTAATCAAGAAATCAGTTATGATCCAGGCCAAATAACGTTGACTTTAGGAAGTGGAGATACTGTTGTTGTGGATGATAATACAGGTCAAGTAATTTCTGATGCTAATGGAGATATGCTAGGTATTCAAAAACGTGAGCAGATTAATTTTAATATAAAGAAACAGAAGAAAGGTAATTTCTCTTACAATTTTTTAAAAGTACCTGAAGGAAAGCGTATTTCGTTGATTTTATCTGATAGTTCCGTTGTTTATTTAAATTCAAATAGTTCTCTAAGGTTTCCTAATCAATTTTTATCATCCGGAAAACGTGAGGTGTATTTAAAAGGAGAGGCCTATTTTAAAGTAGCTAAGGATGCAAGTAGACCCTTTGTCGTAAATGCAGATGCTTTGGATATAGAAGTTTTGGGGACACAGTTTAATGTAAATGCATATGAAGAGTATGATGAGATTACTGCCACGCTTGCCGAGGGATCTATAAGGTTAACAGCAGGTAATTTATCCCAAACAATTGTACCAGGTGAGGCGGGAACGCTTTTAAAAAACCAAAAATCATTAGAGGTATCTAATGTGATTGTTGCAAATGATATTGCTTGGGTAGAGGATAGACTTTTATTTATAGATGAACCCTTTTATAACATAATGCGTAAAATAGAACGCAGTTATGGAGTGCGTATTATAAATCATAATCCAGAACTAGATAAAACTCATTTTAATGGAGATTTTGATCTGAACACAGAAAGTGTAGAAGATGTTTTAGATGCTTTTACCGCCGTAGACTTTTTTGAATACTCTTATAAGAATAAAATAGTAACCATTAAAAAATAACATTATGCTATAAAACTCCACAATAAAAAAGGGAATGCGTCAACATTCCCTAACAATCAATTAATTATTTCCTACAACAATTAAAAGTTCTTCAAAATTATGAAAATAAAGCATTTGAAAATGAAAGCTTCAGTCATTTTAACCTTGTTTTGTGCTTTGCAGCTATTTGCTCTTAAAACCACTGCACAAAAATTTGATATTGATCTTAAAGATCAGACTGTCGAAAAAGCAATAGCCTACATTAAGTCTCATAGTGATTATAAATTTTTTTACCAAGAAGATTTACTTAAAGAAGATTGGAAAATTTCTGTAAAAGCAAATAGTGCAGATATATTTGAAGTTTTAGAGCAGCTTTTTGAAAAATTGCCAGTCTCTTATATTATTAAAAAAAAGCAAATAATCTTAAAGCCTGAAACTGATACGATTCCTTCTAATACAACAGGATTTATAGAAGAGCAGCAATCGGTTTCTGGAAAAATTAGAGATCATTCAGGAGTTCCCATAATGGGGGCTACCGTATGGATTAAAAACACCCGTAAAGGTGTTTCTACTAATGAGAACGGGTATTATAGTTTATCCGCTAATACGAGCGATACACTAGTATATAATTTTTTAGGTTTTAAACAAGAAGAGCGTATTGTTGGAAACCAAAGTGTAATTGATATCGTTCTTCAACCTGATGTAAATAATCTTGATGAGGTAACAATAATGATGTCTACCGGTTATCAGAAAATAGCCAAAGAGCGTGCAACCGGATCTTTTTCTGTAATTGATGGAGAAGAATTGCAGAAAGTACCTGTAAATAATATTATGAACCAGCTTGAAGGTCGAGTTGCAGGTTTACAAATAGATATTTTAGAATCTGATAATACTTTTGTTTATAGTAATCAGCTTGGAGATACTGAAGGTAATACGAGTTATAACTTCAGAATACGTGGGCAATCAACTTACCAGGGAAATGACGCTCCTCTTATTGTAATAGATGGCGCGCCTACTGAATTAGATATAAAAGCTATAAATAGTGACGATGTAGAAAAAATTACATTTCTTAAAGATGCTGCTTCTGCGTCAATTTATGGGGCACGTGCTGCAAATGGAGTTATTGTAATAGATACAAAACACGGTAGTAAAGGTAAAACCCGTATCAATTACTCACAGAATTATACATTTTCCTCAAAACCTTCATTATCCAGTTTACCTTTAATGAATTCTACACAGGTCTTAGACTTAGAGCAGGAATTAATTGATCGTGGTATTGTTGCAGACCCAGCTTTGGCAACCAGTTTGTACAACTCTACACCTATAAGTAGAGGAATGGAGATTATGTTTGAGCAAGAGCGTGGTAATATCTCTGAAGCTGAGCGCGAAAATCAGTTGAATATATTACGGGAAAGAAATAATTATAATCAAATTACTCAGTATCTATTACAACCCTCATCTTCTAAAACGTATAATTTATCACTAAGTGGTGGTAAGGGTGATTACACTTATTTTACCTCTGCATCTTATGCAAAAGAAGAAACACAAACTAAAGGCAATGATGGCAAGCGTTTAACGCTTACTGCTAATCAAAATTTTAAACTTTTTGATTACGCAGAAGTTAGTACAAGTTTAAAAGGATCATTTTTTGACTTTAATCAAAATGGAATAGGTTTAAATCCTTTGTCCGGATCTTTAACTACTTTTTTACCCTACAATGAGATTGTAGATGAAAATGGGGAAGGTGTTGGTTACGACCGTGCATTTTATAGCGGTGATATCACTCGTTTTGAAGCTGCTGGATACTTACCCTGGGGTTATAACTATCTCGACGAGTTGCAAAATTCAGACAAAACCATACATGAACAAAACTATTCTGCAAATATACAGGTAGTACTACCTATAACTAAGGGATTAAGTGCGTCTGGGACCTACTTTATAGAACGTTCTTATAAAGACAACCCTAATATTTACAATCAAGATACATATTACACCAGAGATTTAATTAATCAGGCTACTTTTTTAGACCCAACTACAAATGTATTGAGCCGTGCAATTCCTCTTGGATCTATTTACCAAAAAAACAAGTATATAGAAGGAAGTCAGACTACCAGAGGACAACTGAATTATAACGCTATTTTTGGTAAACATGCAATTGATGCAATTGCCGGTATGGAGTTTAGAGAAACGCGTAATCAAATAAGCGGAGGAACGTTGTTTGGTTATAATGAAAAAACGCAAACTTCTATAGATTTGCCTGCAACAAATTATACCAGTGTATATGGTTATAATTCAACGCTCACTTACAACAATACGAATACAAACAGAAGAAGAAGATTTTTATCTTATTATGGAAATGCGGCTTATACCTATAATAATAAATACGTTTTTTCAGGAAGTATTCGTCTTGATGATTATAACAATTTTGGTGTTGATAAAAGCTATAGACGTACCCCATTGTGGTCTACAGGTTTTAAATGGAATTCAAGTAAAGAGTCTTTTCTAAAAGATGTGGAGATTATAAATAATTTAAGCTTTAGAGCTACTTATGGCTTTAACGGAAATATAAGCTTAACTACTTTTCCGTTTACAAATATATCAATTGCAGATATTGATTTTAATTTATCACAGCTGCCTTATGCTTTTGTTTCAGCTGCAGCAAATCCGGCACTCCGTTGGGAAAAAACTGGAGTTCTGAACTTCGGTATTGATTTTAGTATACTAAATAACCGTTTAAATGGTAGTATAGAATATTATCAAAAGAACAGTAAAGATCTAATACAGAACTTTCCGGTATCAGAATTTTATGGCTTACCTAATAATACATTGACAAGAAACACTGCCACTTTAAAAGGTAGAGGTATAGATTTAAACTTAAATGGAGATTGGTTAAGATTAAAGGATTTTAAGATAAACACGGCACTTATTTTATCGTATAACAAGAATGAGGTAACTGATTCTCGCTATGAAAGTTATTCAAGTTATTTAAATGGAACGGGAAGCACTCCTCCTATTAAAGGCTATGGTTTGAATAGTTTATTTGCATTTAGATCTGCAGGTTTGGATGAAAATGGTTCTGTTCAAGTTTTTAATCGTGACGGTGAGATAGTTGATTCAAATACAGCATTGACAGATATTGAAGATATGGTGTATGTAGGTACCAGAACACCTAAATACTATGGAAGCTTTAATACAACTTTAAATTATAAAAAAATCTCATTATACGTATTAGCTACTTACAAACTAGGTTATAAATTATTTAAACCAAGCTTTACAAGTTATGTGACTAGATATGGTACATTTTCAGGTTACAGTTTAGATAAAGATGTAGCAGAAAGATGGCGGGAGCCCGGTGATGAAGCCGGTACGAATGTACCCGGTGTGCAAGGTCTTAGTGGATATTCTTATACTCGATACTTATACGGTAATGATAATGTGATTTCTGGAGATCACTTAAGATTAAGAGAGGTTTCTTTAAGCTATGACTTGTCTTCAGTTTTAGCAAATACTTTTATAAACGGAGCAAATTTGTCTTTTACTGCTCGTAATTTGGGTCTTATTTGGAAAGCAAATAGTGATGATATAGATCCTGATTTTTTACCCTACACAAGCGGAAATCAATTGCGAATACCCCCTACGGCAATGTATTCATTAGGTTTAAATATTAATTTTTAATTAGAAACTATGAAAAGAAATTATATATATATCGTATTGTCCTTAATTATAACAACTTTAACGAGTTGTGACGATTATGTAGATATAAAAACTGAAGGGATGCTGTTTCCTGAAGAAACAGAAAACTATAGGTTTTTACTCAATAACACCTCTATTTATGATAAATCTTACAGTCTTGTAGATATTGCTTCAGATGATATAATTATTCGTGATGATCACGCAAATTATTTTGAAAATAATTATGGTACTTCAGCATATTACCGTCCTTATAAAGAGACTTACAAATTGGCAGATTCTATCTATTTCACAGGAGAACCTGATTATGAGATTAACACCATATACTCTGGATTGTATGCTGCTAATGTTGTAATTACCGAAGTATTAGATAGTAAAAATGGTACAGAAGAAGAAAAGGTAGCTTTACAAGGTGAGGCTTTAGTTCATCGCGCATACATTTTCTTTAGTCTTGTTAATATATTTGGAAAAGCATATGATGCAACAACAGCTACTACAGACTTGGGTATACCTATGCTTACAGAACCAACTGTAGATGCAGATATAACTCGTGCTACTGTTCAAGAGGTATATGATCAAATAATAAATGATCTTAATACAGCTATAATTTCGGGTTTACCTGCTACACGTACAGGAACCGAAGTGGGTTTTCCGTCTCAGGCCAGTGCTTATGCTCTTTTGGCTCGTACGTATTTGTATATGCATAATTATGAAGAAGCATTGATTAATGCTAATGCAGCACTTGAATTGCAAAATACACTACTTAACTTAGAGGATTACGAGAATACACCAGATTATAGCTGGCCCAGACGAATACAAAATCCAGAATTAATCTTGTCTAAAACCAGTACCAATTCTTATGGATTTTCACCCACGTTATTATCATTAAGTGATGAGCTTTTAAATTTATTTGATCTTAACGACCTGAGATATCAGTTATACACACGCTCTAATAGTGATATGTCTTATAGCGCATTTACAGAAGGACGGTCTTTGTGTGTAGCTCTATTAACAGGCGAAGCTCGCAATGCAGGACCAACGGTGCCAGAAATGCTGTTAATACAAGCTGAATGTATGGCACGTATGGGAGATATTTCAGGAGCAATGAACTCTGTAAATACATTAAGACAAGCACGCTTTAGAGCTGAAGAATATGTGGCATTAACTGCTACAAACAATGAAGATGCATTAGTAAAAGTTCTGGAAGAGCGTAGAAGAGAACTTATGGGTAAAGGAGGATTTAGATGGTTCGATTTAAAACGCTTAAATAAAGATAATCGTTTTGCAAAATCATTTAGTCACAGTTATCTAGATTATACTGTAACACTAGAGCCTGGCTCAGATCGTTATCAATTCCCTTTTGCATCAAACTTATTTATAAATGCACCTAACTTAGAACAAAACCCTTAAAAATATGATTCATAATTTAAAATTTGGTATTATTAAAGTGATGCTGCTTATTGTCGCATTATTTGCTTTTAGTAAACCTAGTCTTGCCCAAGAAGATTTAAAAGCTTTTACTGTCACCCCTAATCGTCCCAAAGGTGGTGACCAAATAACAATAACCTATAATTCAACAGAGACACCACTTAAAAATCAGGATAGCCTAACTGGAATTTTTTACACGTATGCAGACTATAAATGGATTATAGAAGATGTATCTCTTACAAAAATTGCTGATAACAAATGGGAAACAAAAGTTCAACTAAATCCCAAAGCAGCTTTAATTAACTTTACATTTAATAGTAAAGATGATACAGATTTAGGAGGTCTACCAACCTACAGTTGGATTATCAATGAAGCACCGGGTTCTTATTCAGGTTGGGGGCTTATGCGTAATCCTTCATTCAATCAGGAGTTTCCACAAAAATTGGATTCCATTTCATTTATAGAGGATAAAGTATCATTGATGTGGATTAATAATGAGATTAGAAACAATCCATCAAGTAGAGCGCATGTTTTTTTTGAAGGCTTAAGTCTTAAAATGAAAACCACTGAAGCTGATCAAACTTCCCGCATTAAAGAAGAACTTAGATATATCTTAGACCTGCCACTAGATTTGGTACAGCAGTATGATGTGCAACGCTCTTTAGGTCTATTAGATCAAACAAATAATAAATCTTTCATTGATTCGGTAGAAACGGTATTACTTTTTAAATACCCAAAAGGTGTTTTAGCGCGTGACAAAGAAATCAAGAAGCTTTATATGACGAGTGATGCAAATGAACGAATTGACGGATTTAAAGCCTTTCAGCAAAAATTTCCGCAGGAAAAATTTAGTAAAGTGAACACCGTAATTGGAGATTTATATTATGATAAATTATACAAAGCCGTTGCCTATACCTATATAGTAAGTAAGAAGGATTATGGTTTTGTATTTGATAATTTAAAAACCGCTCCATTCTCTGTAGTAATAGATTATGGCTGGCATCTTGTTTCTATACCAAATAATAATGAGAGTATGTCACTAGATAGTTTAAATTTATTTGCGGGTAGGATTATACCTGAGATGGAGCGTAGAGAGCAAAATGTACCAAATAAATTTGTACATATGTATTCTCCAAAACAATGGAAGGAAAGAGCCCTAAAGCAGTCTTATCGCGAATATCTTACTTATGCTAAGATTTTGGAAAAAGTTGGGGGTTATCAAAAAGAAGCACATTATTTAGAGAAAGTAAAGCCCTTTCTAGCTTATAACGATACCGATTTTAATGAGCTTTACGCACTGCAGTTAAAGCGTGAAGGTAACCACCAGCAGGCTGTTGACTTTATTTTAGAATGTCTAAAGTTAAATAATACATCAGCCGCGATGCTTTCTATTTTAAAAGAAGATTTTATCAAAAAAGGAGGTAAGGAAACAGACTTTGAATCTTATGTTACTGGTCTAAAATCTACAGATAGCTTCGATAAACATAGGTCTGAATTAATTTCTGAGTTGATGAATGAGCCTATTGAAGGTTTTGATTTAGAAAGTTCTTATGGTGGTTCTGTAAAACTTGCTGATCAAAAAGGTAAAATTGTGATTATTGATATGTGGGCAACCTGGTGTGCTCCTTGTAAAAAAGCAATGCCCGGTATGAAAATGGCAGTTGATAAGTATGCTGAAGATGCGAACGTGAAATTTTATTTTCTAGATACCCAGGAATACATAAAAGATTATAAGGCACAGACTGCTGCATTTATAAAAGAGAAAGGCTACCCGTTTGAAATTCTTTACGATGCCGAAAACTCAGAAACAGGAAAACTGGATGATACCTATGCCAAATATGCAAAAGCATTTGAATTTTCTGGAATTCCTCAAAAAATGATTATTGATCAAAAGGGAAATTTAAGATGGAGGTCTACTGGTTATATGGGCAGTCCCAGCGAACTGGCTGATGAAATTTCTATAATCATAGAGTTTTTAAAAGCTGAAACAAAATCATAATGATTTCTTTAAAATCCCTTTTTATAGCAGTTCTTTTATTGAGTTGTACACATCTTGTAAATGCTCAGGAGTATTGGCAAGGTCAGTACAACTCTAAGAGGCTTTTATTGTCAAAAACAGTAAATACAACTATGCAGGATTCTCTGCATTTGAGTAGCCCTGAGAATATGTACGATTCAATGCCGCTTGCACAAGACATAGTTGGTGATAGTTTAGTCTTAACAAATGAAACCTTTGGGAAAATCTTAAAATTAAATGAATTGTATGGCGACTCTATACGTGTTCGCTTTACTGATTATGGTAATACGTATAACATAAAATTCAGAAGAGTAACTGGTCTACAACCTCTAATGTTTCCACAACATCCTAAAGGAGATTTACCCTATTCAATTAAGGAAATCGAATTTAAGGGGGAGAAAACAAAACTAACTTATGGAGGCACTTTAGTTATACCTAAAGAAACTAAAAACTATCCATTAGCATTCTTATTAAATGGTACGGGGCAGCAGGATCGTAATTATACTTATTCTGGACATCAGTTTTTTACTGTACTAGCCGATGCTCTGGCAAGATCAGGCATAGCGTCTTTTAGAATGGATGATCGTGGAATAGGAGGTACCACAGGTGATTTTCAACAAGCAACCATCGAAGATTTTGTGATGGACTTAGAAGATGCAAAAACGCACCTCAAAGATCAAAAATATATTGATGCTGAATATATGGGGATTATAGGTCATAGCGAAGGTGGAGTTGTTGCTTCTATAGCTTCTGCAAAAGATAAAGACTTGAAATTTATGGTAAGTCTTTCTGGAGTAGGTGTTAACGGCTTAAAAATTCTTGATCTGCAAAATACAGCTATTTTAAAAGCGTATCAAATTCCCGATACCACTGTTGTACACCAAATGGATTTATTCAATAACTTATTTAAAACAGTTTATACTAATCAAAATCCAGATAGTTTAGAAGCTGAACTGAATACAACTGTAAAAACATGGATGCACGGTAAAAATCAGGAATTATTAAAGGCTGTTCAATTAGCTGATGGAAGAGATCAAAATCTGGTTTATAGGTTTTATAGCAATGCAAAATCGGATGCTTACCAGTATATGCTACACTACGAGCCTCAAGATTTTTTACCTGATATAAAGATTCCTGTCCTTGCAATTAACGGTGGATCAGATATTCTGGTACCTGCAGAAGAAAATCTTGCAGGCTTTAAAAAGTACTTAACGAACTCTTCTGATTTTTCTTTCAAGATTTATCCAGGCCTTAATCATATGTATCAGCATTGTACTACGTGTACTTCAGAAGAAATAAAAACTCTTGATGAGGTATTTGCTCCTGAAGTTTTAAACGATATCTCCAAATGGATTATTAATAACTATAATAATCATAAGGAGTAACCCGAATTAAATATGGAAAAGATAAAGGGGAAACAATAGCATCCCTAAATTTTAATACCCCCCTTTCCATATTGTATAATTATTCTCTGTATTTCAAAATATTTTATTGATGAAAGTATTTATCACAAGCCTATTTTTCCTAATAGTATCGGTAGTTCAAGGTCAAATATATGACCCTGTATCATTTCAATCTTCTGTGAATAAAATTGATGATACTCATTATGAACTACTTATTAAATCTATTATAGAGCCCGGATGGCATATTTATTCTCAAGAGGTACCAGCAGGAGGCCCGGTACCTACAAGCTTCAGCTTTAGCAATAAAGAAAAATACACCTTAAAAGGACCGGTCTCTGAGCCGGAAGGGCATACGGTAGATGATCCTGTTTTTGAAATGCGTATTAAATATTTTTCAGACGCAGCTACTTTTAAACAAGTCATAGAGCGAAAAACGAAAGATGCTTTCACTATAAAAGCATCAATTGATTTTATGGTTTGTAATGATCAAAGCTGTTTGCCTCCTGCGACAAAGGATGTTATTTTTAATATAGAAGCAGGATTGGCAGTTATAGAAAAAAAAGTTAAGGAAGAAAGTAAACAGGAGGTAGTTGCTACGAGCAATTCAGGTCCTCAGGATGAATTGGATACAGATAGTATTGAAAATACAGAACAGGAGGAAGTCGAAGATGCAACAGGGTTAAATAACTCCAACGATACAGTAGCAAAGGATAAAGACAGCAGTATTGTAGTCGAAAAAATAATTCCAGAATCTGCCAATAGTCATGACGAAGTGAAAGAAAAAACTACAGATTCCCGCAATCTTTGGTCAATATTTATTCTGAGTTTTTTGGGTGGTTTTGCAGCCTTACTTACACCGTGTGTATTCCCAATGATACCAATGACGGTAAGCTTTTTTACCAAGCAAAGTAAAAGCCGTGCTTCAGGTATCAAGAATGCTATACTATATGGGGTGTTTATTATCGTTATTTATGTGATTTTAGGTTCCGTTGTAACCGGGATTTTTGGTGCAGATGCGCTTAACGCTTTGTCGACTAACGTTTGGTTCAACCTGATCTTTTTTGCTTTGCTTATTGTTTTTGCATTTTCATTTTTGGGTGCTTTTGAGATTATGCTTCCCAATTCTTGGGCTAACAAAATAGATTCTCAGGCTGACCGTGGTGGTTTTATAGGTATTTTCTTTATGGCCCTTGCGCTTGCTATCGTTTCGTTTTCGTGTACCGGGCCTATTGTAGGGACGTTGCTTGTAGAGGCAGCATCAACAGGAGGAATTGCACCTATTATAGGTATGCTTGGTTTTTCCTCAGCAATAGCTTTACCATTTGCTTTATTTGCTGCATTTCCCGGTTGGTTAAATTCATTGCCTCGTTCTGGAGGGTGGCTCAATACTGTAAAAGTTGTTTTAGGCTTTTTAGAACTGGCTTTAGCTTTTAAGTTTTTGAGTAATGCAGATTTAGTTTTGCAGTTACACTTATTAGAGCGCGAGACCTTTCTAGCCATTTGGATTTCCGTTTTTGGAGGTTTAGCCTTGTATTTATTTGGAAAGATAACCTTACCACATGATAGTCCGTTGCCACATATTTCAGTTGGTAGATTGAGTCTGGGTTTATTTACTTTAGCTTTTGTAGTGTATCTGATTCCCGGCCTTTGGGGAGCACCTTTACAATGGATTAGTGGTTTTCCGCCACCCTCAAACTATAGTGAATCACCTTATGGTGTAGGGAATACTAAAGGTGGAACCGGTGCACCTATAAAACTTCCTGATCACGCAGAACTGGGGCCTCTGGACCTGATTACGTTTAAAGATTATGAGAAAGGAATGGCTTATGCTAAAAGGCAGAATAAACCGGTGATGCTTGACTTTACAGGGTATGCTTGTGTTAATTGCCGTAAAATGGAAGAACGTGTATGGCCCGAACCTAAAATCTTTGAAATTCTTCAGAATGATCTAGTGTTGATATCGCTATACGTTGACGATAAAAAAGATCTCCCTGAAAGTGAACAATATATTTCAGAAACTACCGGAAAGAAGATCGAAACAATAGGGAATAAGTGGAGTGATTTTCAGATTAAACATTATAAAGCAAATGCACAGCCTTATTATGTATTAATTGACAACGAAGGAGAAAATCTAAACAAGCCTACTGCTTATGATCCTAATATAGAGTCATATTTGAGTTGGTTGAAAGAAGGAATAGCTAATTATAGCAATTAAGACTTAGTGAAAAAATCAACTTATTATAAGTATTTATTTGAATAAGCCCTCCATAATTATAATTGGTATTGATTTTCACAAGAAGGAGGCTGCCTGAAAAGGCAGTCTTTTTTATTGGATTATTTTGCATTTTTTTAGTAATATCATGCTTATGAAGCTAAAGTTGTATTTAAGACCTATGACCAGTCACGGTTAAGTCTTTTACTGCATCGTATGGTTTTAACCAAACATCATTTTTATCCCAAAATCATGTTTATTAAATAGTTCATCTTTGATCGCAGCTCTGTTTGTAATTTGATTATCATTATCTAATGCTATTCCTAATTTAAGAGCTACCTCCTTCAATTATTTAAAAAGACGATAAGAAGAACCTATCATGTTTTATTTTACAGGGGTTTCTTTGGTCTCAAAAATAATATCATCAAATTCCTGCGGAATATAAAATTCTTCACAATCTGAATGAGTAAGCAGGTGGCTATACATACTTGAAGATTCATTTTCAAGGATGCTGTCATCAGCAGGATTGGCTTCTGAGTCAAATACTTCTGGTGTCCACTCATCATGAACCAAGTTGTAGGCGAAAAAACGTCTTAAATAATGAATGTTACCATAAAGAATACCATCTAATATCAAAGATTCTTTATCCTCACCTTCCGGCTCTTGGTGAGCTTCTAAACTATTTTCGATCAGTAACTTATTAATTGATTCAAATTATGCTTTATGATCTTCATAACCAATCAGGTTCTGTTCCTTTTATTTCAGCTAAAAACCTCCTTGATATGTATTACTCTATAATTTTTATATTAAATATTTAAGTGACGTTTTCTTTGTTAAAGCCATTCTGCTTCAATACCTAATGCTTCAAAATCATCAAGGATATGATCTTTGGCGTAACACAAGGTTACTTTTTTTAGGTTGGGGAAGTGCTTGGCATCGGCTACACTTTCGATGTCCCAATAGTCTTCTTCACCTCCAGAGAACGGTATCAAATTCATATAAATAGCATTACCGCCATCTTGGTATATTTCTGTAAGTTTTTGCGCCAAACGTTTAGGAACCGGAAAATCTTTTAAGTATTGCGTCACTTCTTCAATAGGTTCGTAGCCTTCTTCATCCAAATTAATTTCTCGGTCAGCATACCATTTAGCAAATTCGTGTACATCAAATTTTGGGCTTAGTAAACCTTGGGTGTACATTAACTCTTCAATCACCGAAAGTTTAAACCCTAAATCGGTAAAAGAAATCACCTCTTCATCTACTGCAGGAATTACATATTTATCTTTTGGAATACCTTCAGCACGATTGTAAGGCTTATAAATACTAAGCTCAATAGCCTTTACCTTATCTTCTCGCACATCAAACCAAGCGCTTATGTTATTTAGAACTAAAGCACCAGTGGTATCTCCTTCAAATAGTTTTATGTGCTTTTCTTCGTACTTGTGGTAATAACTTATAATGTCTTCATCATTAAAAGTAAAGGTTCCAGCAAAAGTATGAGTCGGACTAAAATCATAAGTTTCTCGCTCCAATTCAAGACTTAGGGTTTCTATGTTTTTGCCATCTTTACTAAAGGTGACAACCCCTAAATCATTCCACGTAAAAAGCGTGTTGTTTTTTGTTTTTAAGGTGCTGAAATTGTTGCCGATAATAGCTTGTAAATCTTCTATTGAAATAGGAAATACTACCGGAATAGTATTAATCGTAAACGAATCTGGAGTTAACTGAAAGTTGAACATAGGTATTGAAAATCAATCAATTTATAAAGATTTTTTACTTTTTAAGAACTTATCAAACGATCCTGAAATTTTCGTAATTTCACCACCATCATGATAATATGCCCATAACGAAAAACTACATTCTGGGTCTATATAGAGGTAGTCTCCATTCTCGTGACCAATCACAAAACCTCTGGCTACACGGTCTAATTTAACCCGACCAAAATGTGCCGAATGTGCATAAAGATCTTCTATGTTTTCTCCTTGTACGTGGGTGTAAAGCTTTAAACATTCATAATTGGCAGCTTCTCCAACACCGTTCATCGTCCAGCGTTTTAATAAGTCTTCTTCGCTCATCATGTTCCAAATACGCTTATCATAACGACCGCTGATTTTTATTTCAGTACCCTTAGGGTTTTTTTTAAGAAATTTGAGATAGGTGCTTGGTAATTCTTGCTGAAAGGTTTCGCTAAATTCTAATTCCATAATCTATAAAGATTTCAGTTTTTTATCGATTACAAAGTTGGGTGCTTTCTTCTGGAGAATAGTACCAGTTTTCAGGGATTTTGAATTTTACAAGCAGAACTTATTCTGAATTCAATAAATCCATTCTTTAAAAATTCACCTTATTCAGGGATAATAGAGAGTCGATTTTACAATTAACTTTGTACTAAAATCAATACTAATGGAAGATAACACTAAAAATGCTGCGTTTTTAGATTCATTAAAGCGCAATAACGAAAAGATACGAGACGATCGTGCTAACGCAATTGCAGAAGATGCGCAATTAATATATAAACGCGAAACCGAAGATTTAGCCTTGTCTCTAAAACGCTTAAAACGCGAACAAGAGAATATGTTAGATATGAGTCCTACAGATGCGAATAGTCTGGTTTTAGCTTCAGATTTTGATGCTAAAAACTATGTAGCTAAAGACTTAGAAATGTCAGTTAAAATAAGAAACTTAGAAATTAAATTAGAATTAGCCCAAAAGCGCTATGCGTATTTATTTGGTCTTAAAATAGAAGAATTATAATTATGGGAGGAGGAAGATTTAGTAACGAAGCTTACGAACAGTTAAGAAATTCTAAAGGATATAGCAATAAATCCCGCGAAGAGATATTCACAGCAAGAACTATTGACCCCGAGATGGATCCGTCAAAAGCACTGGTACGGGAATCCAGAGATTCAGAAGAGCACCCGGAGTCGGTTTCAATTATAGTAGGGCTTGATGTCACAGGAAGTATGGGCTTTGTACCCGAACTTATCGTAAAAGAAGCGTTGCCAGACCTTATAGGTTCGCTTATGGAAGCAGGCATAGAGCATCCACAAGTCTTATTTATGGGATTGGGCGATTTTGTATACGATAGCGCACCCTTGCAGGTAGGACAATTTGAGTCATCAGCCGAATTATTAGACCGTTGGTTAACTCGCGTCTATCTTGAAGGTGGCGGTGGGGGTAACAATCAGGAAGGGTATAATCTGGCACATCTATTTGCAGCACGTCATACGGCTATAGATTGTTGGGAAAAAAGAAAGCAAAAAGGCTTTTTATTCACAATTGGTGATGAGCCTGTTTTTAAAGAGCTTCCGGCAGAAATTATTCGTAAATATACCTGTACCAACGAGGCTTCTACCATAAGTACGGAAGCTATAATTAAAGAAGCTCAAGAAAAATACAATGTTTATCATATTCATTTAGAGCATAACGACTGGTCTAAAATGGAAACTAGAAAAGGAAATTGGAAAGCGTTGTTAGGTGAAAATTTTATTGAATTACCAGATTATAAAAAAGTTGCTAAACGCATAGCTGAAGTAGTGATTCAAAATCATAAACCCGCTTCTTTATCTACGGAAAATAAAACGTCATCTAATTCAGATATCGACGTAGAAAATATGCTATAATGTCAAAATGCAGTATTGTAATTGACTTAGGTTTTGGCGATGCCGGAAAAGGATTAACGACCGATTTTCTGGCATCGCAAGAACCAGATAAAAGTCTGGTGGTACGTTTTTCCGGTGGGCATCAGGTAGGGCATACCGTCACTACTGAATCTTTGACGCACACTTTTAGTAATTTTGGTTCGGGTACGTTACAAGGACTTCCTACCTATTACAGTGAACATACTACGTTATTTCCTCCTGCAATTTTGCAAGAAGGGCGCTTTTTAGCAGCGTATAACCCAGTTTTGTATTTGCATCCGTTAGCGATGGTTACTACTATTTATGATATTGCATATAATCGTGCTGTAGAAAAGCAACAGCAACACGGTTCGTGTGGGTTGGGTTTTGGCGCTACCATTGCCCGCAACGCAGAGGAGGTTTGTTTTTTTGCCAATGACCTGCAATTTCCTTGGGTTATGCAACAAAGGTTGAACAGTATTAATCACTATTATAAAAATAAACTCTTGCATCAAGACCCGGAAGTGACCGCTTATTATGAGAAAGAATTGCGGGGTTATGACGAAGCTTTTTTTGTAGAAAGTTGTCAGCAGATTCAGTCTTTTTACAGTATTACTACTCTTAGTACATTTGCTCAATCTTTTGAGCATTTTATTTTTGAAGGCAGTCAGGGAATATTGCTCGATACCCGTCACGGGTTTCCCCCGCATACCACGTGGAGTGCTACTACTTCTAAAAATGCCATGCAGCTTATTAAAGAGCATTTAGGCACTACCGATGTTGAAATATATTATGTGACGCGTTGTTATCAAACCCGCCACGGAAACGGTCCTATGGCAGATACACCCGCTGTACATTTGCAAAATCACGAAAAGGAAGCAAATGTTACTAACGAGTTTCAGGGAGAATTTAGAACGCAAGCATTAGCTGAGCACTTACTAGAATATGCTTTACAGTGTGATGCCGTGTATCACCAAGATGTTGAGGTGACTAAAAACCTGATGCTTACCTGTCTCGATCAGCTTCCTGATTTTTCGGTTCCTGAATTACTAAAACAGTTGCCTGTAAGGTTTAAAAATGTCTACGGAAGTTATGGTCCCTCTTCAAAAAGCATTCAAGAAATCAACGCGACTTAATCAGGTCGCATTTCTTTCTAGAGGCCAGAATCCCGCTTTTATTTTAAAAATCACCCTATTCAGGGATAAGCTTCAGACTATGCTCTGTTACCTTAGCATTCTATTTTAAAAAGCGTATATGAAAGATTTTATAATTTATAATGAAGCATTTATAGATAAAAAGTGGGATGATTTTGATTTTGTGTCATTTGAAATTAATACGCTTCCGGCTTTAGAAGATCCTGATGATTTCAGAAACAGTTTCACCTTTAGAGACGCAGTTTTAGAAGATTTTGAAAACCAGGCTAATAAGTCAGTAATTAAGTTGTTACTACTGACTCCAGATTTTATATTTCATTTTAAGTATTACGGTATTGCTTTTTTAGAAGGAAAAGAAATAATGACTGTAGAATTAAAGCAAGAGGAACGCTTTAAAGACTGGATTAAAGTGATAACTAGCGATTCTAGAAAATCCGAGAAATCATATCCTCAAATTTTTCAGTTTGGAAAAAACCAATACAGTTCGCAGCCGGCATCTAATTTTGAGAAAGACTTTATTTATAAAGATACCGGAGCGTTTCTTTATAAGTTCATTCCTAATGAATTTATAGCAGAAAAACTTAAAAAAGAGAAAGCCGATTTTATAAGACCCTTTGTCAATCTTAATGTCCCAAGCGATTTGAAAATGCTTGCAGAAGCCTTTAGAAAACTGGTAGAGGCAAAAAATCTGGAGGTAACAGTACCAGTCGCTAACGACGCTGTTTATGAAGCATTTGAAAAACAGGCCGGCTTTGCATTTCCGCAGGTACTGAAAGACTTTTTCACCTTGCATAATGGAGTTAAAAACACAGCTTTTATGACTGCAGAAGCGATGCTTAATGAATGGAAGCAATGGAATGACATCTATGAAGAATGGACACAGGAAGATTTGCTAGATACGTATAGCACGAATGAAGGTAAGGTTTTATTGATGTATACAACCCCGTATTGGATTCCGTTTTTTGATTTAGGTAACGGCAGTTTTATAGGCTTAGATTTAGCGCCTGCTGAAAAAGGAACATCAGGACAAATCATCCGATTTGGAGCAGATCAGGAAATAGGCTATCAACAAGCCGAAAGTTTAGATGCTTTTTTGAAGCAGTTACTTCAAGAGGAGGAGATTGTAGACTGGGAATGGCTTCCAACAGAATAAGACAGTACAAGTGATTTTTGGGTGGTACACAGCCTTAATATTAACTAAGAGAAGACTTAAACAGTTTGGAAAATAATATAAATACCGAGCGTAAGATGTTGGTAACCTTTAAAGCGTTATTAGCTTCTAAACTAGATATATCGCATTTAGAAGCTGCCGAAGCTCAAGCGTTCCTAGAGGTTCTAGAATTATTTCATGTGCAAGAGGGATTAGCTTATAATGCAACTAAAGCAAATGTACAAGATAAACAGCTTGCAGCAGATTTCACAGAAACTGTTGCACAACTGGTATATTACCATCCTTCCATTTATGCTAATGAAGAAGAGGGATTTGAGTTTGTTGCTTCTTGGCATCCGTTAATTACAAAAGGCTTTTATCCTGATGCTAAAAGTGCTGCTAAATTAGTGGATTTTCTTTATTTCGGATTAGCTTTTCTTCAGTCGGCAACTGTTTCTGATGCATTGAGAACTCGCGTTTTTGAAGTCTTAAGTATTTTGGTACATCGTAAATCTCATGCTTCAGCGCCTGTAACTCGATTTCTAATGCACCGCGCTCTAGATATGCGAGATTATTTAAGCGCTCATTTTATTATGGAGTACTGTTTGAAGTATGAGCTACTAGCCGGAACCTATTTTGTAGCAGATGAAACAGGACTTTTACAAGAATACCCTTTTCGTATTAGTGATACATTTGTAGCGCATTTTTACAAAGGTAAGTGGGAGCTATTGGTAGAAAGCCTGCATCAGGTGTTGCCTGTAGGTCAAGTTGCAAAGCCTGGAATCTATGATGTATTAAAACCTTGGATAAGTGAAAACTTAGCTAATTTTTATGCTGAGAATAGAAAGTGGGTAACCGCAGCACATCAAATGCTTGTAGAGCGTGTACTTTTTGTAGAAGATGAAAGCTTTGATTATATAAACCTGCGCACCGCAGAAGGGGAATACCCATTAGTCACGGCTTTAAATGATAAAGAATGGGATGAAAGTGACGTTATATTGTTTAGTCTTAAAGGTGAAAATATTACTTTAAAGCAAACAGAGACTGGTTTTTACAGATTACAGGATTGGTTATTAGCAGATAAAGGAACCAATTTTAATCGTCCTGTTTTTAATGATTATGGAAAAATTGCGTTTCAGGTAAATAGCGCTAAAGAACTCCCGGTACGATCTATTTTACTTTGGTTTGTAATGAGTGATGCAACGAGCAGTACGCTATCGAAAATCACTTTTTTTAATGACGTTTTTTCCTGTTTACTTACTGGATGGGATGCAAAACAGCTTCCTGTAATGAGTCATAAAGGCGAAGATTTCCCGGTAACCGGGGTTTATGTGCTTAGAGACTTATTTGAAACCCGTACCCAACTCGAAAATTGGATACCATCGTTTCAGCCATCGGGATTAGCAGACCCTTTAAATCAGTTTTTAATACTTTGCTTTTATGATGCACGTTTTCAATTAAACGAATTATTAAGTGATGAAAGCAAGGAAGCTCTGTACAATTACCTCATTACTCTGGCGCATTCTGCCCGGGAATCAAAGCCTTATCTTCGAGAAACAGGCGTACAGCTCATTGTGGAAACCCTGATTGTTTTATACAAAGACACCCCTAAGGTTGGGCGTGTGAATGAGATTTCAGCATTAAAAAATCTACATCCCAGTATTATAAAAACCTGTGAGCAATATGCAAAATCGTACTATGTAAATACGGAAACGCCTTTAGAGCCTCAGTTTATACAAAGTTGGTATTTGTCTTTAAACGATTATTACTACAGTTCAGGAAAAGAGCTGGTATGGGTTGCAGAGGTATTAAAAAACCAGGGAGAGCGTCTGGCACAGTATTTTAATGAGGTAAAAGCTCAGGAAATTCTAGCCAATGAGGTGCTCTTTAGACTGCTTACGTTTTTAAAAAGAAGTACTAAAAATTCAAAAAAATATCCGGGATTAGAAAAGATTGCTTCGGAAATCACAACGCATCTTAGTGACCTGTTGCAGCACTTAAAGCACAGAATTCTTTTTAAAAATACAGTTGAAACATTTCACAGTTACCTAACCGGTCACGAAATAAATCTGTATCATCAAATGCAATTAGAACCGGTAATTATGCCGTTTTATAGGTATTATTTTGAGCAAGGAGATACCAGAAACGTAGCGGAATCACAGAATACTAACAGAGTAACACCGTTAGTGACTTTAGCAATTAAGCTGAGTGACGTAGTGCTTGAACAGGTGATTACCGATCTTGAAAACTTTAAAGAAAGCAGGATAGACAGCGTTGTTTACAGAACTTTTTTAGAAAAGAACCTAACGGACATTCAATCGCTGCTGGCGAAAAATACGCCATTAGCGATGCAGTTTTATCAAGCCTTATATCTAATTATCATAGATGTAGAAGCTGGTCCGGATGGCACATATAAAGCTTACGGAAACCTTGTTAGAAGCGTCTTTGTACAATTTTTGAAAGGTACTGCGATGGCACAGACTTACGGGCAGGGATTGCAAATGATGGCTGAATCTGGTGCATATTCAGAAAACTTAACCGAGACTTTACTACAAGTCGTTACCGATTTAAAGGCATAACCTATGACTTCAGAACAAATAATACCCCAGATACAAAAGCAGCTAAACTTTTCGGCCTTGCTTTTAAAAAAACATTCCAATGAGGTAGACCTTCAAAGTTGGTTTGGTTTTAACCTGATTAACGAATGGCACATTAAGATGGCAAAACGTTTGTTGAAATATTATGGCATACACTCAGGTTTGCATTTGCGTACCCGATTATTTCAGTATGAATCAGGGCTGATGGCTTCGGCTTCTTTTGAAAAATTAGCGGCCTCTTTGCGTTTGGATACTACAGCAACTTTTGAATCAAAATACAGCGCGCTAGAGAATGTAATGACTAAACACAACTATAAGCTCGCGTGGAAATACCGCTTCAGCCTTAAAGACCAGAAGCTAAAGGGCTATGAGCTTGCCCATTATGTATTCTTGATGCGTTTAGGCGGAATCCTCAGTTATATAGAACTGGAAGAAATCACCTTGCGCTTAGAAGAAGTAGAACAGCTTCTTAAAACAACCTTTAGCAGTTGGGGAGCTTTTCACCGCAATGTATGTATTGGAGACGAATTTATTAATGGTGTGGGTGAACAGGATTTGAGCTCGTACCCCGGGATATTAACACTTTGGGAATGCTACCAGCGTATG
Organism: Leeuwenhoekiella marinoflava DSM 3653; assembly: GCF_900129005.1. Taxonomy (GTDB): domain Bacteria; phylum Bacteroidota; class Bacteroidia; order Flavobacteriales; family Flavobacteriaceae; genus Leeuwenhoekiella; species Leeuwenhoekiella marinoflava. Next base: position 89,238 of record NZ_FQUN01000006.1, read on the forward strand.
CAGATAGATAACCCCACCTGGTTTAAAGAATGGTAAGTATGGAATTGACAAAAGAAGAGGTAGTAAGACATCTGGAACAGGCAGAACAAGCCTATGTTGTACAACAGGTACATGAACTAGAGCAGCATATTAGTGCTATTCAGGAGAACTTTGATGTATTTTCTAATAGCGATACGTCTGTGTACATAAGGTATTATCGCTTGTATATGCGCTTCTTAGGGCTCTTTAAAGAGGTAGATGTGTCTGCAATGAACACCTACTTGGAAGCTTTAGAAGCCGAGGGTGTTGTAGAAGCTTCTGACTACGAGTGTATATGCAGTTATTATAAGCAATGTCCTCAGGAGATTTATGAGAAAGCCTTGATGGCATTTTCGTATAACGAAAACTTACACCTACATTATGCTTTAAAATTGAATGAAGAACGGCGCTTTGGCGAGGCTATCGAGGTGCTTCGCTATGTGTTAGAATGCTATCCGGAAAGCACCGAAGTACGTTTTTTATTATCGGAAATTCAACGGGAGTATTTGGACGACTTGTGCATTTCTGAAGAAGAAGTTCCTGTAAACAAACTCTTGAATTTAGCTTCGGCAACTCATAATATTTCTGTTTTAAAAGGATTGAATCTCGACCCACGTTTAACACAGGCAGAGCAGTACCATACCCAAATTCAACTTGCTATATGGCAAAACCGCTCGGTAGAAGTTCGCGATCAATGGAGGGCAGAGTGGAAGCATCTGAAACTGGAAGACCGCACGCGTATTCTACTGGCCGATTATGCAAAGGCTTTTATGATTTACGATATGGTTGCTGAGGTTTTAGTATACCCAGAGACTCCAGAGTTTCCAGAAGAAAATTATAGCGATTTTTCAGCCTATAAATCCTATATGGCAGCGCTTGTAAATGCAGGATGGCAACGCGCGCAGCACCAGTATTACCTGATAGGAAAATCCTGTTATTTCTATTCAAACGACTTAAAGAAAATGGCTTATTGCCTGCAACAAGGCTTGACACTTAATCCTAAAAACCCGTTACTAATTGAATTAAAAGGTAAATTTTTCTTCTATCAGGGCGATTATCAGGAAGCGGCAAAAGCTTTTCATGCGGCATTTAATAACGGTCTTTCAGTAACAGATTATTTGCAAACCCTAATGGATTTAAATGATAGGGTACGAAACAATGAAGGTATTCTACAAGTCGTAAACCAGTTTCACTTACGGCACTGGCCTAATGCAAAAAGCATCTGCTTTAAAGGCTTTGCCTTAGCTAAACTTGGGCACGATGCGCAAGCTCTGGCAGTTTTAAATGAAGGCATCGAGGGCTATAATCAGAATTCATTTCATGCCTGGATGTATTATTGGCGTGCCATATTGCATAAGCGCAACAAAAATTACGATCTGTTTTTTCAAGATATCGAGCGCGAAGTACAATTTTATAAAGAAGGAAGCAGCGATTACTGCAATTCGATGAATCTGAGTATGGAAGTGCTTTTTGAAATGGCAGATTACGAAAAAAGCTATAACTATGCCTGTTACTGCCACGAGCAAGGTAAATTAGATCCAGAGCTTTACCCGGTATTACAGTGGTTGTGTTTTTATAATTTTAAAGAAAATCCTGAAGGCGTAAGAGCGGCATCTGAGGGAGATTTGGTTCCCAACCCACAAACGTTCATAGATTACCGAAACAATGGTCTGGTTTATTGGATTATAGGAAACGAAACTGTAGCAGCAGAGTCTCTGGTACTTGCTGCCCAAAATGCATCCGATGCAGGCGTGTATTATAAGCTCGCTTTTATAGCTGCACGAGCAGCTTTTGATAACACACTTAGCCTGAACATTTATGATGAATTAAAAGCACGAGTCCCTGAAGACCGAACTTGGGAAGTAGATTATCCGTATCCAGATCTACTATTAAAAGCTAATCGTTATAAAGAAGCAACAGCAGCGCAAATAAATTTAATAGCTTCCTATCCTTATCGCGCTTTCTTTGACTTTCCTAAGGATATTAATTACCTTGCGGGAGCTCTTAAAAGAAGTGCCAAAGAAGCAGGAAATTTGAAGGATTATATAAGATACAGTGCCATGTTTTTGAGTAAAGAATCTCCTTGGGAAATTGATTTAAAAGAGCATCAGGAAATCACTGAGGACTTTTATAAAGAAGAACTTTTTTTACGACACAACTTATTGCAAACAGCTTCTCATTTAGAGGAACCTCTTGAAGAACTTGAAATTAGTGCTTTAGAGAACATTAAATCTCACTTTATAACTACTTATTTCGCATAAATGCGAACTGTATCTTAATGCTAAGAACTCTAAAACTTCATTTTTTAACCGTTCTTTTTTGTCTGGGAGTAACAGAAGTTCTCTTTGCGCAAGAAGCTCCCACTCCTAAAATAGATTCTCTGGCTAATAGTTACCAGCAAAATCTAAATACGCACCCTGTGGTGGCCAAAAAGGCTGCTTTAGAGTGGCTTAGCCTTGCTAAGAAGAAGCAATTAATTAAACAACAGGCGCAAGCACATTATTCATTAGGATATCTTGGGAATATATCTGGAGATTATCAGACTACGGTATCCCATTCTAAACAAACCATAACGCTTTTAAAACAGCTCAATTTTGAAAATGGACTTGCTGCTTGTTATAACCTATTGGCTTTAGGGTATAAAAATTTGGGAGATTATCCAAAGGCGATGGATGGTTTTATAACCTGTCTAAGCTATGCTAAATCTCAAGATGATAAACAGCAAGAAGCTAATGCTTATCAAAATATAGCGACCCTTTATGTGCTTCAGAAGCAGTATGCTAAAGCTTTAGAAAATTTAGATAGGGCTGCTAATTTGTATCGGGAATTAAAAGACGATGATGGGGTACTTACTACTTTGTTCAATTTTGCAAATATTTTAAAAGAACAAGCGAAGTTTGATGAAGCCCGTAAGCATTATGAGACGGTATTAAAATACCGAAAGCGTGAAGGAAATAAAGCAGTTATTGCCTATATAAATATCAATCTTTCACAAATGCTTTTGGAAGAAATGAAATATCAGGAAGCGACTGTTGCTCTTAAAAAAACCTTACAACTTTTACAAGAGCTTCAATTCAACTCAGATATCGCCATAGTATTAAACGATCTGGGGCTTTGTGCAAGTAAACTGGGAAACCCCAAAGAAGCGATTGCTTATTTTCAGCAGGCACTGGCAATAGGCGAAGAGCAATCCCTACTTCGCTATAATTCTGAGATCTATAAAAATCTATCCCAGCTTTATGAGGATCTGGGTGATTATAAGCAGGCACTTAATTTTTATGATAAAGGTGTGATGGTTACTGCAGATCAAAACTCCTTAGATAAAGAGAAGTATGTAGCCAAGCTTCAGGAGCGCTATGAAACCCAATTAAAAGAAACGCGTATTAAACTGCTTGAAAAAGAGCAGAAACTCAGTGAGGCCGAATTGCAAAAGACAGCACTCACCTTAAAAAGGCAGCGCTTTGTTAGAAATGCCTTTATTGCCGGTTTTATTTTGGTCTTAATCACAATGATTTTGTTGCGGTTTTTTTACTTACAGCGATTAAGAGTACAGAAAGAATTAAGCACACAACAGGAAGAAAATGCCAGACAGCGCATTAATCAAATGATTAAAGATCATAAGCTGTCTGTTATAGAACGCTATCAGGAAGGCCAGGAAGAAGAACGCTCAAGATTGGCACGTGATATTCACGACGGTATAGGAAGTGATTTGGCAGGTATAAAAATTGCTTTTGAACACTATATAGAAGGAAATTCAGAAAGGCCACAGGCAAAACGTTTGTTAGAAGCAATTAGCAATGCGTGTATTGATGTACGCGGACTCTCGCATCAGCTGCATCCGCTGCCCTTTTCAAAAATAGGTTTTAGCAGCTTCCTCAATGATTTTATAGATCAGGTTACTCAAAAAACCGAATTGAAAATCCAGACGTTTTTCTTTCCCGAAGAAGAACTGGATGCCTTGTCTGACGAGCTTTTAGCAGATGCTTATCGCATTGTACAGGAATTGATAAACAATATCTTGAAACACGCCGAAGCTACGCGGGCAGAAGTACAGCTTACAAAGCACGAAGATCATCTAAATATTGTTATTAACGATAACGGTAAAGGCTTCCAGAAAACCAAAAAACAAGGAATAGGACTCCGTAATATCAGCGAGCGTCTGCAAAAAGTGCAAGGTGTTTTAGATATAGACAGCGGTTCAGGAAGCGGAACTTCGATAACCATAGATATTCCCCTAAATTAGATATTTTGAAAAAGGTAAACATCATTATTGCAGACGACCATTTAATGTTTTTAGAAGGCATTAATACTATTTTAAAGGATATGCCAGAAATAGGTGAAGTGCATTTAGCCACTGAAGGAAAACAGGTTATACGCTTGCTGCATCAGTTTGATATTGATTTAATAATTAGCGATATCAGTATGCCTAAGATGGATGGGATAGAACTGCTTACTGAAATTAAAAAGAAGCACAGCGATGTAAAAATCATTATGCTGAGTATGCTTGATAATCATCGAACGGTACATAAAGTAATTCAAAAAGGAGCAAATGGTTTTGTACCAAAATTTACCAGCAAAGAAGAATTGCAAAAAGCGGTGCGCACCGTACTAGAAGGGGAGCAGTATTTTTCAGAACTCATTAAACAGCGTTATATGGAAAGTGTTTTTGAACGCAAAAAGTATAAAAACATCGAACTTTCCCCAAGAGAAAAAGAAGTGCTTCAACTCTTAGGAGAGGAGTTGACTTCTAAAGAAATTTCAGAAAAGCTTTTTATTTCTGTGAATACGGTAGAAACACACCGCAAAAACATTCTTTTAAAAACAGGCTCAAAAACCACTACAGGAGCTGTGAAATATGCAATAGAGTCTGGCTTGTTTGATGATTAATTTTTTTGATAAAAGAGCTTTGTTTGAGTTCACATAAAGCAAATATGATCTTAAAGAGTAGTTGTAAACGGCAAGAGCTCTTCAATTTTTTCCCAACGCTCTTCAAAGGTTTTTAAATCGACTATCGTATGCAATTCGGTACGCAGCATCTTTTGAGTTTCTAAATCAAAAAATACCAGCATCACGGCAGTAATAGGTTCTTTCCAAGCTACAGGTTCTTTAGACCTAGAACCGTTTTGATCACTTAAAAACTGAATCCACACCGCCTCGTCAAATGTATCAGCATTTACATAAGTTTTAGAAGTAGGATGTAAGCGATAGCTGGCTTGAGATTGTTTTAAATAGGCAATAATATCAAGGTTGATTTTGCTTTGTAACTTTGTGTAAGCTTCAGCTTTAGTATTTATTGTAAAATGCGTAAAATCCCAGCCTTCTATTCCTGGAATGGTTTCGCCTTGTAATAGGGAGTGTGATAATACCGGGGTTTTGATGTTGAATTTAAAATAGCCCCCACAATACAAGGTATCGCGATTTTGATTCATAGTATTTAGCAGTTCAGAAATAGTGTTTTTTATAAACAGGGAAGAAGGAGTTGTCGTAAAATTTAGGTTAACAGAGTAGTATTCAAAATTTGTAAGAATACCTTTATTTTCTAGTTGTTCTGTTATGTTCTGTTTTATTGTGTAATCTGTTTTAGCTTCGGTATACATCTCTTTTAGAGATCTTTCCTGATATCCTCCCTGATCTAAAAGATCTTCTTCTTTCATTTTTTTAGCATCAAAATGTAAAGCAAAACGTATTTTAGGATATTGTTGATCAAAAATTTCAACAGAAAACATGTTTGGATTCATATTTCCTTCATTAAAAAAGCGGTTTAAATTTTCAAAACTCAATTTTTTTTGAAAACGTTCTGTAAGATACTGTTCTAATGTAACAGCTGCCCGGTCTTTGCTCATGCCGCCAAATAAACGGCCGCATCCAAGCATTAATATTGCTATAAGTATAATGAGAATTGCGATGTAGCTCATACGTTTCATAGTGTAGTTATTTATAAAAGCTAATCTAGGAGAAAGCTGTTCGTAGAGCCTCACTGAATTCCGTGAGTTTTAACATTCATCAATACAGGTCAGTTTTTGTCTCGTGTCAGGGGATACTTTTGAAGTATCAATTTTAATAAAAAAACTAGTATGGGACTACAAGAAAAGAAAACTGCAAAAGCCATAGAAGATCAGTATTTAGGTGATTACCAAAAAGAGATCAATGAGGTTACAGGTAAAGAATTACATGTAAACATTAACTGGGATACATTTGAACTTGATTTTATGAAGTTTATACCTAGCGTTTGTTTGCAACGTCTTACCGATGCGTTTAAAGAGGTTTGTGCAGATGATATGGGTAAAGAAGCTATACAAGAAAGTATTAATTCTGTAGAGGTTTATTGCATACCTAACGAAGGAGCAGAGGCTAAAAAAGAATTAAAGATAGAAGACGGTGTTTTCTCACTTACAGCTTGCTGGGGTGGTCACCACAGTGGCTATTTTTCTGATTTGGTTATTCGCGAATTTTTAGAAAATAATCTATAATCACCTCCTTTTAGGAACGTATTAAAAAACGGAAAGCTGATTAAGCTTTCCGTTTTTTTTGTGGATTACGGCGAAGAATGAGTCGTTTTTAGATTTGCCTATTTTACTAATTCTATCATATGTTTTGTACCGGTTCCTTTTGCTGTATCTTATCAATAATTACATTCTTATCCTGTTGATTATAAAAGTGCTTATAAATGAATATGAGCCATAAAAATGGCTCATATATATAATTTTGTTTAAACTTAGAAGGACTAATTCATTTGCACTTTATTAATTACAACTCCCATTAAATTTGCAGAAAAATAGCCGCTTTGTTGATAACCGTTATTCTCGGTAAACGATTGGTTATAGCTTTGTGCAATAGCTTTTTTAAAGTTGAGGGTTATATTGGGAGTTTCTTCGTTTTTAAAGAAAATTTTTACAATCCCAGACCAATCGCTAGGGTGGTTGGCAATCCATTCTAAAAACAGTTCGTCTGGCTCATTATTATTACAACCAGAAGCGTAAACATCTATTCTCTTATCAGATTCATTATTTATATCATATGCAGTAGAAATGCTATAATCAAAACTCTGTAAGATATATTTATTTTGTGTGTTTTCATCTTTGTTTAAAATGAATTCGATACGATCTATAACAGTATTTGGTACCATAATATTTAAATTTTAAAGTTTTATAAGTTTTTTTCGATTTCGTTTTGAAGTTGAATTTTACTCAAAACGCTTTTCCAACCCTTCTGAAGATTGAAGCTAATCGTAAATGAGCGCTCGTTAAGCGTTACGGTATTCTTTTCCGAAAAATTAAAAGCAATAGCATCAATACCTTCTACAAATGCTTCTTTTGCCAGCTTATTTTCGGCAAGTGTACTTATTGTTTCTTGTACTAAAAGAATGGCTTTTTTAGCGTAGAATTTTTCAGTATCGCTTGGATTTTCTCCAGCATCAAATTTAATAGTGATTTCTTTACCTAAAATTTCTTGAATAGCTAAAACCGCAGTTTTTATATCTTTTTTAAACTGAAGTTGCGTAGGAATATCTTTAGGATCGGGAGTGAACGGAATTTTACCGTCAGATAGCAGGTGTACGTAATCTTTTACGTTTTGTAACATAACACACGAAATGCTATGGAAACTTACATATTGCAAATCGGCCTCATTGTCGTACCAATTTCCTATTAAAACCACTCTTTTATCGGCATCGTAGTTTATAAAATAACCTGAAATAGTACCATCTGTATTGCTAAAGCTAACCTTTGGCATATTTGGTTTCTCCTGTTTACGCTCATGGTCTGCGACTTCTTGAAGTATTTCTAAAACCTCATTCGTCTCTAAAACCGGTAATTGTAACATTGCTTTAAAGTCCATCATTTAATCATTTTAATTTGATTACAAAGTTGGAAGCTACTAAGCAGAATTTTCTACCGGTATTCCGTGAAATTGTGTATTATTTAAATGTATTTAACACCAAATCTAAGATTCTCAAGTCTTGATTTTTATCACTAAAGGTATAGGTTCCTTTTCCGGAAACCGGAATGGTGGTTATGTAATTCATTCCGGTTTTATGGGATTCTTCTATATTTACATCAAAAGAAAATTCAGCATTTGTAAACTGAAAACTTTTGTTAGTTATATTAAGGCTAATCTTTTCCGGAGCTAGTTTTACTTGGCAAATACTAGGCGCATAATTTCCCAGCTCTTTTTCTACGAACAACTTAGACCAGCAGCTATGCATCTTGCATATCAAGTCAGCCAACTCTTTTTTCACCTTAGTAGTAATCGGCACTAAAAAGGAATGAAAGCTTTTTGTGACTGAACTCTGATTTCAGTTTTGTATAATTGGGTGTGATTAAATTTTGATAAGTTTTAGGCGATATGTTACTGCCACTAAATTTAGAGATGAAGTATTTCACTTCTTTCAGTTTTAGTTTCTGAAAATATTCAGGAATGTCATATTCAAACGTACAACTATTAATTCCTAAATAGTTTAGATGTTTCAGATCGGCAATCCATTTAGGGAAATCTACAAAATGAATACCGTCTAAATAGAGGGTTTCCAAATTAGAAAATGCTTTAACGTAATCTGGAAGTTCCTCAATTTTATGATTCGGGTTAAAATCAATAAGATCCAGGTCGGTTAAACTTTCAGGTATGGTTTTAATATCGTCGCCAACCCCCATCAGATGTAGCCGCTGTAAGTCTGTAAATTGATCAAGCTGAGCGTAAGCCTTCTTATCAAAAGAGTAGCATAAAGTCATCTCTAAATCTTTTAGTTTGGGAGCCTCTAGAGCTTCTAAAGAAGATACATCTGTACGCGATAGAGAAAGCTTTTCTAAATGAGGAAGCTGTACTGCAGGAAAATCTTGTATAACCCGGTTGTTTTCAATTGAGAGCGCTTGTAAATTAGGCATCTCTTGAAGGAGTTGCGCTACATTGTTTGCTTTATAATATTCTAATTTTAATCCTTTTAACTGAGTAGCCGTATGGGCATTAAGTGCAACTTCGCTTTCGTTTTGATTTTCTATAAACAGTTTTTCGAGTTGAGGACAATGTTTCAAAACATCTATTATAGCCGCTGTTGACCAAATAACCTGTAGTTTTTTTAAGTATTCAGGCTTAGGAAAATATGCTGAATAATCTGTGGTAGGATCTGGTGTGGCTTTAGGTAAAAATATATCTAAGGTACTAGCTACAATCTTACTGAAAAAGCCTTCCATATAGCTAATGCTTAAGGATTGAAATAAAGCCTTTTCAGTTTGTATTAATTTTTCTCCCGGGATAAGCTCTTTAATATTTAGAATGTAGAGGTTATTAATTTTTTGAGGAAGTTCATCACTTTCAATGACTAAATTTGGACATCGTTGAATTTCTAAAGAGTCGAGTAGTGCTACATTTTTTAAATTTTCTGGTAACTTTTTGATATCAGAATTCCATATTTTTAGAGTAGATAAATTTAGGCATGCTCCTAAGTTGGCAAATAAAGAATCACAATCATTCATCCCAAAACAAGCAATTTTTTCTAACGCTGGTAAACTTTCTAAGCCCGAAGAAAGTTGAGGTAATTCATTAATTCTGTAGATTTCCAATTCTTTTAAATTCGGAAAATTTTCAGGATGTTCTAGAATATAAGCCAAGAAATCTGCTCGGTAAAGAATCATTTTAGTAACCGCTAGAGCTGTACCGGTATTTATAATTTTAATCGAAGAATCTAATCGAACAACGCTAATATTCGGCATAAATACACAAGTATCTTTAACCTCTTTAACTTTTGGTAGTTTTTTAAATTCAACTTTTTTTAATGATTTTAATTGTGGAATATAGAGTGGTATTTCAGTAAGATTGGGACAATCGAAAACTTCTAGTTCTTCTAATTCTTTTAAGAAAGAAAGGTCTGGTAAGCTTGTTAAATTTTCCAATTCTTCTATTTCCAACACCTTTAAATGCTTCGGAAGTTTTAACTGATCGATGTTTGAGGCGGTTAATCTTTCTAATTGTAAAGTTTCAAGACTACTAAGTTGCTGTAAATCTTGCGGTAGCTCTAAGGCTACTGATTCTTCTGCATTAGACTGATCTATAGTAAGCTCCTTAAGTTGCTTTAATTGGCTGAAATATTCTGGAAACTTCTTTAAAAATGGGGTTTTAAGCGATATGATTTCTAAATCCTTAAAGTTGCTGAAAGAATTAGGTAAGGCTGTATACGGCCCTTTAATGTCAAGGGTATTTATAGCGTTTAGTGTTCCAAATTCTTCTGGAATACCACTTGCAAATACATTGGTAATAAACAAACCCGTTATGCCTTGAAGTCGTAAAATAATAGAAGGGTGTTTACTTATCTTTTTAGCAACGCTTTCTTCACTTAAGAAAAATCGCGTATAACCCAATGTATTGTATAGTTTGCCAATAGGAAAATCTGGATCTATAGCTGCAAAATGTACAAGAGTGCTGATAATTTTTCTGGTATCATCTAATTTTTCAGGGAGCTTATTGCGAGTTTTAAAAGCTTTGATTTGTGCTTTGCTACCATGCTTGGTTAAGATTTCTGAAATTTCTTGTAAAACTTCTTTATTTCTGTAAAGTTTGCCTATCAAAAAAAGTTCATAAAGGCTATCCTGTGGATAGTTACTTTTTTCTTGAAGATGCTTGTAGTAGGATTCTATATGATCTAGCTTGAATTCCATAATCGGTTTTGGGAAGTTTAACGGTTCTTATTTTTTTTAAGTTGAAAGAATTTATGCGTCTTTAGCTACTTTATAAGCATTCATTTTTTTAAGAATAACCGGAGTAATTAGCGCAAATCGAGTGTTAAATTCTTCTTGAGAGGTTGCGGTATTTAAATTAGTAACCATCGTTACCCAAGTATGCATTAATTCATCTTCTAGAGTTTCGTGTTCGGTTTCGATCGCAATAGCTTTTGTTAAATCTAAATGATCGTCTAGCTCATAAAAACCGGTTGCGTTCACCAGCTTAAAAACTTTTTCGAAAATAGGCTGGGTTGCCAGTAATTCGCTAGGTTGAAGTTTGGGTAAATTGGAAGCGCTTATACTTTCAAATACATCTACTATTAAGTCTTGAACGGCAGCATTTATAGAGTCGTTTAAATAGTTCAAAATGATTTTTTAAGTTATTATGAATAGAATAGGGGAGTTTTGTCTTTGCTTTTTTAATAGTTGAAGCTTACCAATACGAACCCACCAAAAAGGTCATTCTAATAAAGGCAATGACACTTTCTGAAGTAAGCTGTAGTGGGGTTTGCAGATCGGTAATTTCTTCATCATCTATAAAAACCAGAAATAAACCGTCTTTAAATGCGATTAGCACATTATCGATTGCTTCTTGCTCGTTGGCTAAATCTTTATTGGCCAAATCTCCAAAATCTACTTTTCCGCTTGCGGCTTGATCTTGAATTTCTGACGGGCTCAAAAAACCGATAACATTAACTTCTAAGCGCTTTTTATTAAAAGCTTCCACCTGATTTTTCACACATCCAATAAGTAATTCTTCTAAATTTTTTGGCGTTTCTGCTAAGGTAAACGGGAAATTTTTCACCTTCTTTTTGCCTAATCTTTTTAAGTGTAGGGTAATTTCCATAACACGAATAATTTTTTGCGTTAGCGATTGTCGTGAAAAGCCCACAGTGCGTGAGCACGCGGACTTGTAACAGAAAGCGCGCCCCACGAGAGTGGGGAACGCCCTAATGCTACTATTGATTATTGATCTGCGCTAAAATGGTTGGATCTTGTATTTTATCGTCTTCGGCAAGAAGTTTCATTTTAGAAATAAGCTCTGCAGTTTTAGGATCGTCGTCTACAAAAGGTAAAAACATACGGCCGCGGTGCTGACTTTGAACAGCTAGAATAGATAAGGCAAGTCCGTTTTTGCTAACCTGCGCGCTGCCTAAATGAATGCTGTATTCGCCAAGTTTTCCTTTAATAAGAATGTGACGTTCTTTAACCGTAACGTTTTTAAGCTTAAACAGTCTAGCTGATTCTTTGGCCAGAGCTGCGCGCATTTGTATGGTGCTATGGCTGGCTTCAGGATCTACGCCACCCACGTGAGCAACACTAACAACCAAGTCGATATCACGCATAATCTCGCTAAAAACTACTGGCGGAATTTCACTAAGCGGAATGGGCTGATAATCATTTAATGAATGAAAGCAAACCTCTTCTAAAGTTGGCGCTTCTACATCTGAAGGGGAATACCAATCTGCCATAGCATACATCGTAGCCATAAATCCACGTTTGTGATACACTTTTTGTAAACCTTCATCACGGTTTACCGTCCATCCCCGACTGCGCAGTAAAGCAACGGTCTTTTGAGGTTGAATTTGATGTCCCTGATAGCGTTGTGACCTAAAACTGGTTTCGCGCTCGTCTGCTGTTACCAGATATAACTCTCTAAAGACTTGTTTAAAAGGTTGGGTAATGCGCTCTGCAAAGAGGTGTTTTTGATATAAATCCCATTCTACGGATGAATACAGGTGAGATGGATGGGCTATTTGTAAAACATCTTCTTTTTTTAATTGGTGGGTTTTTCCTGAAACATCGGTTAAGCTACCCTCCTTATAAAATCCGCTGATTTCTTTTTCTGGCGAAAACAAGACGAGTTTACTCAGCATTGCTTTCACAATGGGGTGCAACATAATATTTTCAATCTCAAGCGCAGTAAATGCATCTTCATTAACCATTGCATTTTCTAGCGATAAACGGGTTCTGCTGTATTGTTTAGATAAATAGGATTTATTTTCTTTTAAAGCGATCACCTGTTTGTCTTTTCGGTATTTAGCAGGAATAGATTTAAGGGGCTTACCAGATTTGGTGACTTTTATATGGGTTTTTCCCAGTTCATCAATTACAAGTTCTAATTGGGTTTCTTCGATATTTAATAACGCATCTTCCATAATCGCTTGTGTAGCCTGAATTTCCATCGCCCAGCTAAAGCGCACGCGATCTTGGTAACCTGCATTTCGCGAGAGGTTATCTAGTGCAATCTCTACCGCTGCTTTTTCACTTTCCTGACGCTGGGCACCAAACTGTTTACTTTCTTTTAAAAAGTCTTGCAATAGGTTGTAGCGCTTTAATAAATCTTTTTCGGGTACGGTTTTGCTTAGAGGAATTAAACCTAATGCCCGCACATAATCTTTATCGCGCTTTTCTTTTACCTTCTTTAAGGTTTCGGTAATTTTTACTTCGCCTAGCATCACGCTTGAATACAATTTAACCTGACGGTGACCGTTTCCATCAGAAATGTATTTAGAGGCTGCGTGTAAAAGTTTCCAATTGGCTTTTCCTAAACTGCTGTATACTTTATTGAACCAGTCTATATCTATAGCGCCGATGGCGAAGTCCGATTTTGGAATGTCTGAATATCTGGAGATAATGGTTTCCTTTTCACTACTCATATAATCTGATGCATGAGCCTGAAACCACCATACAGCATCTACCAACTTTTCTAAACCTAAATATTCGCCTATAAATTCTGCCCACTGGGTAGCATAACAGGCTACTTCTATGAGCCGCTTTTTTGGTATTTTAGCTTCGTCTGCAAGAACTACAAAATCTGAGTAGCTTTCAGATTCTTTAGGAATACTCATTTTAAGAATAGCACTGAAATTTGCACGTTTACTATCGCCATAATAGCTGTAACCGCGCTCAAAAGTTTCTTTACCCATACGTTGTAATACGTCAAAGAGGTAATGTATTCCTGCTGCATTTTGAATGGGCATAATGTAAGTCGAAGCTTCTGTAGGCAAATCACCACGCTCAAGTTCTAACTTAAGTAGGTTCTTTTTAAGAGGCGCAAAAATTTCTTGAGGTACCGGGTTTTTAGGTATCTCCCCCCTGCGAACCCGGTAATTGGAACCTCCGTCTATAATGTTCATTAACTCTGGGGCGTATAAAGCCTGTAGGAGTAAATCGTCTTGATTTATGAGACCTTCTCTGTAGAGTTTAATGGTTACAGCAATATCTGGGTAGGGTAGGTCTGAACCTTTTATCTTCTGAATAGCCACTTCTTGCCAACTGCTTACCGGCTTAGGATAAGCAATATATTGAGCCATTAAATATAATTTTATGTCCCAAAGTCTTTTAAGCTGTTGTGGACTGGCCATCTTGAAATCATGATCTGATAAATTAACCCAAACAAAGGTATTGATTACATTAACCCAAGTGTAGGTGTTAAGTGTATGTACCGTTTTTCTGAAATCTTTTGTTTTGTACTTCTCCGGAAAGGTTGCAACCACATCTTCATAGAGATCTAGCTTAAACTGAAGCAAGGTTTCATGGTCTACAAATGCCTTATATAGGTTTCTTAAAACGGTAGTAGGCGACTGGTTTTTGCTATAATAAGATGTACTGTGATCTATATTTAAAGCTTGTAGATTCGGTACATATTGCTTGGAAAAATCATAGAGATCAGAGAAGCTTCCGTAAATATAATTGGAGTTTGCTACGTAGCGCAGGGCAAAAAAGAGTTCATAGTCGTTTAGTTTGCTTTCTTCGTACCAGTTTATCCATAAATCGGCAAGGGGTAGGTTTTTTAATTCATCTAATGCTGTTGCATCTTTATCGAGATTGTTAATTTCATAAATACCTTGTGAGACTAGGTAGGTTTGAACCTCTCCCTGATAGCCTTCTCGCTGGTATTCGTGATGGCGGTTTTCATAAATTAGCTGAATAAGTTTATTTACGGTCTTTACTATTTTAGTAGCATCAATAAGATCGTTAAACTTATAAGCATTAGAACTTGAGGTTACAATACCCAGTTTGTCAAAAAAGTTGGTCTTTTTCTTAAATTGAGGCTGCGGTATATAGATCGAACTCAGGTTGTCATAATCTACTGCACCAAAACCGTTACTAAAGGTAGTTGCGTTTTCAGATATGGTAAATTTGTCTAAGAAAACTTGTTCATTTTTAGAATGCTTGGGGCGTTCTTTATAAAGATTTATTTGTTCGTTTATAAAGTCGCTGTATTGATCTTCGGCATCAGCAAGGGTTAGTAGTTCAAGACCTGCTAAACGCTGGTCTATATTTGACGAAGTGACTAAGTTTTTAGTCGTGGTTTTAAAACGATCTTCAGGTTGTTTTACCAATAATTTAATGATTGCCGAACGCAGCGCTTTACCTTTACGGGTCATCAGCTCTTCGGCAACTTCAATGTCTTTTTCGTGCAAAGGCATCGCATAAAACATCTGAATTCCGGTGTACATTACCGTTTCATTTCGGTTTTTTATCGCTTGATGTACTAATTTTCTTTTCCAAGAATTAGCGTCATAATCAAATTCTGGTTTAGGCTCTGGTTTGTTTTCTTTACCCCAGTAATAACGATAGCTGTTAGGGAATACCTTACGTATATAATTCTCCCTAAAATCAGAAGGGAGCTCGTCTATATTATTTGATAGAAAAGCTAATTGCTCTTCGTTGGCATTGGAGATTAAAAAGTTGTAAAAGGCATCGCAGCTAGGAGTAAATTTAAACCATGAGAAAATAGACGATGAGTACTTAGAAGCCTTTTCGGTAACTGTTGCGGCGACCTGTTGAACTTTTTCAAAAGTTTGATTATCGAGATCAAAATCAGGCAAATTTTGAAGCACCCAGTAATCTAATGCAGGATCTTTGCCTAGTTCTTGTTTAAAATACTGTACTATAGTATCGTTTGTTCGACCCGTATTAGAAACAAAATACAATGCGAGTATTTTTTTATCACGATTTGTAGTTGTGTAAACTAAATTTAAAGCGGCTTGATTGGCACGGTCTACATCTAGTATTCCTACAACCCAAAGCCCCATATAAACCTCTAGATTATCTTTGCTTTGTATTAATGTATTGACATTTTTGATGTTGAGGATGTAATCACGTGCGATGGTAAGTATACGGTTTACAGTCGCTTTTTTAGGAGCTTCCCAGTTAAAACCAAACCACACATTTATAGCGCGCACCACACTGCTAAAGCGTGTAAGATCATGTTCTAGTATGAGGTTTATAATATACTTTAAAGCTTCAATATTGGTCTCATCTAGAGACTCCAAAATAGACTGTCTTAAACCTTCTTGTCGCTGAGCAGCTAATAATAGGCTTCCTACTAGTTCCCAGTTTTTTTGCTCTGGGGTAAGCAATAATGCTTTTATAATATCTTGGCTTATACCGCCAATTTCATCTTCACCCTGTATAATGTCGTTAATAGGCTCGTCTACAAGCTCAGGTTTGTGATGTAAAACACAGGCAAAAAAGTAGCTGTTTACGTGGTCTGAATACGTGCTATATTGTAATTGCTCTTTTAACGGTAACGAACCATAACCTTTGCGGCTATTGCTTAAAAAACGTGTAAAAGAAATCATTTTCTTTTCTAGTATTTCTTCGGAAGGCTTACTGCGAAAAGCCCTACGCAGATAACCATATTGGTAGGGGAGTGTGTTCATAAGATCCCACATTGCACCAAGGTAAGGAGCTTGTATAGCACCAAATAAGAAAACCCCAAGTTTCATACCTTCGGCAGTTTTCCACGGGTTAAATGTAATAGCATCTTTTTGTGCTACTATATAATCTTTTGTTGTATAACGTTCGTCACCTATTTTATTGAGACAGGCAAGGGTAAGCCCCAATACTTTATATTCATGTTGAAAGTGAAAAAAATCTTGCGCTTTTAATGTTGGTTTTTTAAATGTAGAAACGTATTTAGTGGCTTGCTCCTGAGATATCATGTGCTAATAAGTTTTGCTGCTTTTCAGTTTTATTAGGCAGTGCTTTTGTAAACCTGCATCTGCTAATGGTTTGCAAGATAAAAGGAGTTATGATTATTTTACTCCCTGTATTTAGGGATTTTTTAAAATACGATAACTGCGAGAAGTAAATGATTTCTAAATTATTTATTATTAGAATAATAGTTTTAAACCTGTTTAGTTAACTATAAATTCAAATTTTGCTGTGATCATATATTAAAAGCTCAGTTATATAAAGTCTTTTGTTTAGTGATTGTGTGTGATTGATCTTGCTTTAATAGATTCGTTTAGCTATTGCGAACTTATATATTGTTAAATAAAATCTATATTCTTTATAATGTTTAATAGGTGGAAGAGTTATTAAAATCATAGATTTTTGATAAGTTTAGAATCAACTAATAAAAAGAGTATATGAGCATTTGTTTCGCCAACTTTTTCACGAAGTATAGCAAATGCTTTTGTAATGTGTTTTTCAACAGATTTTAGGGAGACATTTAAGTAATCTGCAATTTCCATATTTGTGAGTCCTTCTTTTTTACTTAAAAGAAATGTTTGTTTACATTTTGGAGGTAAATTTTCTATTTCTTTTTTTACCATTTTAAAAAGATGCTCAAGCGATTGCTCATTTTCTTGTTCTATAACTGAACTAAGTGCTTCAAGGTATTTTTTTTCAAGAGATACTGTTTTTTTTTTATTCTTTCGATATTGATCTATAAATTCATTATAAACAGATTTATAAAGTAAATTTTTAATTGAAACTTCTGTTTTAAGATTATTTCTTTTTTTCCAAATTTTAAGAAAAACATTTTGAACAATATCTTCTGCTAAATCTTTGTCGTGAATTAAATTAAATGCGTAAACATTCAACTTATGGTTATAGGTATTAATCAAAAATTTAAATGCATCATCATTTCCATCTCTTAAAGAACCAATTAATATATAGTTGTTAGAAAAGGTTTTCGACATGATGAATTCTTAAAATAACAAGGTTTATTTTAGCTAATGTATAAAAAAAATCTAAAAAAAAGGTAGGGTATAGAAATTACAGAACGTATTAAAAGTAATAGGCAAAAATATGAATCCGGAAATTGAACATATAATAGTGAAATTTATTTCTCGAGAAGCTACTGCTGAAGAGATGGATAAATTAGAATATTGGTTAGAATCCGATTCTAACGAAAAACAATTTCAAACCTATGTGAAATTGAAATTTGCAATCGATTATAATTTACAAGTGTTTAATGAAGATAAAGTCTATGAGAAGCATAGAAAAAACATTAAAAAAGAACGTAAAATATATCACTTAAAAAAGGTAAGTACGTTTTTAGGTTATGCAGCTGCTTTAGTACTAATTATTTTTGCGATTGAGAGTTTAGTATTTAATTATACTCAAAAACATTTAAAAGTATCTGGTAAACCACAAAATGTTGTTGAACTTCATCCTGGTGAATCTAAAGCTATTTTAACCTTAGATGATGGCACTGAGGTGGCTTTAACAAAAGGAAGTGTCTATAAAAATAATGGTATAAATAGTAATGGAGAGCAACTTAGTTATGATAGAGAAGAAAGCTCAGAAGCTATTACATATAATTATTTAACTGTTCCTAGAGGGGGACAATTTTTTATGCAATTATCAGACGGTACGAAGGTTTGGCTGAATTCAGATTCTAAATTGAAATATCCTAAAAATTTTCATGACAATGAAGCGCGTCGAGTCGAATTATTATATGGTGAAGCTTATTTTGAAGTGTCACCTAGTAAACTACATAACGGAAGTTTATTTGAGGTAAATAATGGAGGGAGAGTAATTCAGGTTTTAGGAACACAATTTAATCTGAAAAGCTATCAAGATGAGAAGGAAACTTATACAACACTAGTTGAAGGAAAAATACGCTTAAGGGCTGATAATGCGGATTATAATTTAAAGCCAAATGATCAAGTAGTTTTTAATAAGGAAACAACTTTATATAAGAAGAGAACAGTTGATGTTTACAATGAAATATCTTGGAAAGACGGAATTTTCAGCTTTGAAGATAAAAACTTAGAAGAAATTATGCAGGTTCTTTCTCGATGGTATGATATTGATATTTTATTTAAAAATGAAGAAGTAAAACAGGAAGAATTTGTAGGTGTTTTAAGTAAAAATCAAAGTATAGAACAAATACTTGAAAGCATAAAAATCTTTGGGATTTTAAGCAGCTATGAAATACAGGGTAAAACTATCATTCTAAACTAAAAAGGGAACGAAGCTTTGACATTTGACGGTATCTGGCTTCGTCCCTCTACTAATTAATTAAACACGTATGTCTAACTAACTCATTCTTTATTATGAATAAAAAAAAACAAAAGGCTGGAGCTTATGTACTCAAGCGATCCTTACTTTTAATTATGAAAATTTTTATAATCTTTTTTTGCACGACAGTTTTTGCATTTACTTCAGAAAAATCGTTTTCTCAAAAGAAAGTACACATAGATAAAAATCAGGAGGTAACAGTTGATGGTGTATTCTCAATTATAAAACAACAAACTGACTACCGGTTCATTTATCCCAGACACTTATTCAAAAATACACCAAAAGTTCAACTTTATAAAGGTGAAATAGCAATTACTGAATTGCTTAAAATGAGTCTTCAATCCAGTAACTTGACTTATGAGGTGACTGAAGATGAAACTATTCTTGTGAAAGAGAAAGATAAAAACAAAATTCCTTTAGAAGAAATACAACAAATAGTTACTGGTATAGTCACAGATAGTAACGGAACCCCTATGACCGGAGTTAATGTGTTGATCAAGGGAACTACGAGCGGTACGATGACAGATTTTGATGGTAAATATAGCATTGAAGCAAAATCAGGAGATACACTGTTGTTCTCATTTGTAGGAATGGAAACGGTTTCTAAAGTTCTTGGTGATCAGAATTCCCTTGATATTTCCTTAACTGAAAACTTGGCATCTTTGGACGAAATCGTTGTCGTAGGCTATGGTACACAAAGAGAGAAAGATATTACAGGTGCGGTGACCTCTGTTTCAGCTAAAAACTTCAATAAAGGAGTACAGCAAAGTCCGCAACAACTTTTACAAGGTAAGATGCCTGGTGTGAATATTGCTCAAAACAGTGGTAAGCCTGGTGGATCTAATACGGTACTCATTCGTGGAGGTACATCATTAACAGGTTCTAATGATCCATTATATGTCATAGATGGCATACCTATTTCAACATCATCAGGAACAAGCCAAGCAAACATTAGTGGTAATGGAACTGATTTTTTTGATCAGGAACCTGTAAACCCTTTAATGACTCTAAACCCGAGTGATATAGAATCTATTAGTGTTTTAAAAGATGCATCAGCTACAGCTATTTATGGTTCAAGAGGGGCTAATGGAGTAATCGTTATAACTACTAAAGACGGTACAGCAGGGAAGATGAATGTTTCTTTAGATATTTCTCACGGAGTATCTGTAGTTTCAAATACGCTGGAAGTACTTTCTGCAGATGAGTATAAAACAGTTATAAATGATTTAGGCCTCCCATTAGATGATGGAGGTACCTCAACTAACTGGCAAGATAAAGTTTACCGTACAGCACAAGTGCAAGATTATTACTTGTCTCTTAGCGGAGGTTCAGAGAATAGTAACTACAGAGCTTCTTTAGGTTACGGTGATCAAGAAGGAGTAGTTATAGGCTCTAAGTTAAATCGTGCTACAGCACGTATTAATCTGGGACAAAAAATGCTGGATAAGAAATTATCTTTTGATTTAAGAGTTAATTATGGTCAGACTGTTTCTAATGCAGCCCCAGTCTCTAATACAGTAGGAAGTGAAGCAGGATCTAGTATAAACTATGAAGCTTATGTTTTTAATCCTACGTATTCTGTATATGATGAAAATGGAAATTTTAATCACATACTTCCATATAGAGTGAATCCGCTTTCATATCCTAAGCAAGTTATTGATGAGCGCACAACAAATCGTTTTTTAGGAAATTTCACAACAGATTATAAGATTATTGATCCACTGAGTGTGAATGTTAATCTGGGATATACAAACCAGACCATAGACAGAAACTCATACTTAAGTAAAGAAAACCCATTAGGTCAGGGTCTTGGCGGTTATGCCAATGTCCAGAAATTGAAGAGTTATAATAAACTACTAGAGACTACTTTAAAATTTGAAAAGAAATTTGGAGAACACAGTATAAATGCTCTTGCAGGATATTCTTATCAATATTTTGTAGATGAAGGATTAAGAAATGATGCTAATGGATTTCTTTCTGATGAATTTAAATGGTACGGTTTACAAGCTGCAAGTAATATAAGAACGGTATCTTCTTACAAGCAGAGCAATACATTAATATCAATGTATACGCGTCTAAACTATGATTATGCAGGTAAGTATTTATTAACAGCTACTGTGCGTAGAGACGGTTCTAGTCGCTTTGGTAGTGGTAACGAGTGGGGTGTATTTCCATCGGGTTCTATTGCATGGAGGATTTCAGATGAAGATTTTTTTAAATCAAATTCAATTACAGATCTCAAGTTGAGAACAAGTTATGGAGTTACTGGTAATCAAGAGATAGGAAACCTCAACTCTATAACTACTTTAGGTGCGAGCACAATGGGCTATATTGTAGGGGGACAACGCATAACTGTTGTTTTACCACAGCAATATGCAAACCCTAATTTAAAATGGGAACAAACCTCACAGTTTAATGTAGGTGTAGATTTTACTTTGTTTAAAGGTAGAGGTTATGGTACTGTAGATTATTATAATAAAAAGACAACAGATCTTTTATTAAGGATTCCGGTTCCTACCCCTACAGCCGTAAATACGCAATTAGCTAATGTGGGTAGTGTGCGTAATCGGGGAATTGAATTGTCTCTTGGAGCTTATGTGATTGAAAAAGATGATTTTCAATGGAGGACTAATTTGATTTTTAGCCGAAATGAAAACGAAGTGCTCAGTCTATCTAATGCGCAGTATCAGGGAGATGATATTCAGGTAGGACCTTTAAGAGGGCAAGGATTAACCAGTGGGACTTTTGCTCAATTAATTAGACCAGGCTTTGAGGTAGGAACGTTTTATGGTAGAGAATTTTTAGGAATAGAAGATGGTGTGGAACAGTTTGATGCGGAACAAAAAAAGATAGGATCTGCACAACCAGACTTCACTTTTGGTTTTAGCAACAACTTTACCTATAAGGCGTTTGATCTATCTTTCAATTTAAGAGGTTCGATAGGTAATGACGTTTACAACCTTACAGCTAACAACTTAGCTTATCTAAGTAACCTTCCGGGACGTAACGTTTTTCAAGAAGCTATTGACAGCGGAGTGACCCGGGATCAACCCAAACAGTATTCTTCAAGATGGATTGAGGATGCATCTTTTTTAAGATTAGATAACTTATCCTTAGGTTATAATTTTAATACAGAAAATATATTCTTTTCGAATGCTAGAGTATATCTAACGGGTCAAAATCTATTTGTAATAACAGGTTATTCTGGGCTAGATCCAGAAGTCAATTCTGAAGTTTCAGGAGGAGGTATTGCACCATTAGGTATCGATTATTTAGCTTATCCTAAAGCTACTACAGTAACATTAGGTTTAAATCTAACATTTTAATATACAGTCAAGATGAAAATAAATAAATATAAAATACTAATTTTTATGAGTTCTGTATTACTTATGCTGAGTTGTACAGATTTAGAAGAAGAAACATTTGGTAGTTTATCACCAGATAACTTTTACAATACTGAAGAGGAAGCCTTAGCCTCAGTAGTAGGAATATATCAGCAATTATCTTACGTGCAAAGTATTGGTGACCCTTGGCGAATAGCAGAGTTTGGTACTGATGAATTTATAGTACCGGGTCGTGCAAGTGGGGGATGGTTTGACCAGAATAACATCGATATTATTAAGCATCAAGTAGAAGCAACAAATGCTACTACAGGTCGTGCCTAGAAGAATATTTTTCAAGAAATAGGTACTTCAAATGCTGTTTTAGAAAGTTTGCAGGAATCTCCTAATAGCGAAAATCTAAGTGCACTTATAGCAGAGGCTCGAGCACTTAGAGCTTATGGCTATTTTTATGCAATGGACTTTTGGGGAAATGTTCCATTAGTTACTGTAGCACGTATAGATCCAAATGAATTACCAAAAACTACGCCTCGAGCAGAAATTTTTAACTTTATAGAGAGTGAACTTTTAAGTGCTTTAGACGATATGCCTTCTGTTAATGAGGTAAATCGTTCTGACTACTATCCAAGATTTACTAAAGAGTCCATCTACTCACTTTTAGCGATGATGTATCTCAATGCTGAAGTATATACAGGTACACCTCAATGGCAAAAGGCTGTTGATATGTGTGAGGTAGTTATAAATTCAGGAGCATTTAATCTTTCAAATCAGGTTGTTGACAATTTTGCATCTAATATTCAAGGTAGTTCTTCGGAACTTATAAGTGCATTTACAAATGATCCTAATAATAATGCGGGTAATAATCAATTCATTTTATATGCGCAGAATGCTTTAGATCAGTTGAAATATAATTTACCATTTGTTCCTGCTAATGGTTATAGTACATATCAAGAGGCATTAGATAGATATGCTGATAATGATGCTCGAAAAGATTTGTTAGAATACGGACCTCAAACTTATTTAAATGGAGATCCTTTATTAAAGGATAATGGGGAGCAATTAGTATTAATTGCTGTGCAAGATCTAGTAAGTGCTGAAGATAATGAAGGTTATAAGGTTTTAAAGTATACACCTATCGGTGCTAGTTTCTCCGGATACGATGCAGATAATGATTATGTGTTAACGAGATATGCAGATATATTATTGACTAAAGCAGAGGCTTTATACAGAATAGATAATAATTCTACTATAGCATTAGACCTTGTTAATGAAGTTAGAGAACGAAGCAATGCAGGTGAGATTTTAGATTTATCATTAGATATCTTAGAAGATGAACGTGCACGAGAATTTATTTGGGAAGGGCATAGGAGAAGAGATATGATACGTTTTGAAAGTTATTTCAATGAAACGTGGGCATTTAAAACAACTCAAACTGAAGCTTACAGAGGTATTTATCCAATTCCTCAAGAACAGATTACAGCTAATCCCAGTTTAACTCAAAATCCCGGATATTAAATATTTGAAAAATATTATTGAGCGGACTTTTAAACTAAATAGAAAGTTTTTTAAAAAACCTCTTGATTTACAACTAACCTTATTTGAATCAAGGGGTTTCACATTGTTCTGTGTTTACATAATTAAATTAAAAACACTATATATGTGATTGTATATTAGATTGATATACTTATTAAAGTTAAATATTTTAACAATTATTTTTAAAACTAGATATATTTTCCCTAAACTTGTAGTCAATACAACTATTAGAAACTTTATTCTTAATTCCCTTTAAATTTTATAAATAGAAAATTGATTTTGGTATTTATTATTAAAAGAATACAATCGATTACACAACTAACTTAAAACTTATGCAATGAAAATTACTTTTTTATTTGAAAGGTTAAAAAATGGTATAGGGATGCTAATTCCTATTGCAATATTTTTGATTCCTCTAATAATGCAGTCACAAGACATGCGCACAATTACAGGATCAGTAAATTCAGAAGACGATGGGATGCCTCTACCGGGTGTCAACATTTTTATTGAGAACACAAATTATGCTGCTATTACAGACTTTGATGGTAACTTCAGTCTGGAGTTACCTGCAACTAAACAAACATTAACTGTATCTTCTGTTGGCTTTAAAACGAAATCGATTTCGGTTAATGCAAATCAAGAAACTTTAGGGATTACTTTGGCTACAGATGTTGCAGCTTTGGAAGAGGTAGTAGTAATAGGTTATGGAACATCATCTAGAAGAAATGTAACCGGTGCAATTGCTTCCATTTCAGGTGATGATGTGGCTAAAGTTCCTGTAGCAGATGCTACACAAGCATTACAGGGTAAACTTGCTGGTGTAAATATTACTACTCAGGATGGTAGACCTGGTGCAGATGTAAAGGTTAGAATTAGAGGAGGTGGCTCAATCTCTCAAAGTAACCAGCCGCTATTTATAGTTGATGGTTTTCCGGTAAACACAATAAGTAATATTCCTGGAAATCAGATTAAAAGTATTGACGTTCTTAAAGATGCATCTTCTACAGCAATTTATGGATCACGTGGTGCAAATGGTGTTGTTATCGTTACTACAAAAAGTGGTAGTGTAGGTAAGACACGCATAACCTATGATGGTTTTGCACAATATAGTTACATTCCTGAGTATATCCCTGTAATGAATGGTTATGATTATATCGCTTACAACTGGGCTTATGCTGATGCGATAGGTAATCAATACTCTGATGCCTGGGAACAACTTTGGGCAATAGGCAGATATGAAGGGAGTAATAGTGAAGGAATTGACTATTATCGTGGTGTAGATAGTAAGGATTTTACAAAAGAGTTATTCAATTCTGCGTTTACTCATAATCATAACTTCAATATTACTAGTGGGACAGAAAAGACTAAATACCTTTTAGCTTTAAACCATATAGATCAGGAAGGAAATAAAGTGCGTTCATTTTATAAAAGAAGTAATGTTCAGTTTAAATTAGATCAAGAAATTAGTGACCGAATAGATTTTACAATTAATACTCGTTTTGTAGAAACCAGAGAGGGTAATAATCAAGGTAATTCAAATGCATATTGGTTTAGACCTATAGGTAGCGATGATATTTTAGGAGAGTCTGATGTTACGGTAAATACACAATTGGGAGATTATAATGCAGTATTGCAAGATTTCTACAATCCGGTGTCATTACTCAATGATACAGATAGCGATATACGTTCGCGTTCACTTGTAGCAAATACTGCGGTAAATTGGGAAATTATAGATGGTCTTACTGCAAAGACTAATTTGAGTTTAAGTGCAAACTGGTCAAGAGCAAAATACTGGGATGGTGCAATTGTAAATAACTACTTAGATACACAAGGAAATGTGCTATATAGTGGTGATGCTCGCATTAGAGCAGGTGAGGGATGGAATTTACGCTGGGTAAACACATTAAATTATGAAGTTCAGGGTCTGGGAGAAGATCATGTACTTTCTATATTAGCTGGTATGGAAATCTCTGATTCTGGTTCTGAATTTACAGATGTGAGTGGTAATGAATTTCCGGCATCTTATGACGCAACTCGTGCCTGGGCAAATATGAATGACTTCTTGAGAAGAGATGATCAGGAAAACTTTCAGATAGGCTCTCAAATAGGTATTCCTAATCGTCTGCAATCTTATTTTGGGAGATTCAATTATTCACTTTATGACAAATATTTATTTACAGGTACGTTTAGAGCAGATGGATCATCACGCTTTGCACCAAGTAATAGATGGGGGTATTTCCCTGCGGGGGCTTTTGCGTGGAGACTTTCAGAAGAGAATTTTTTAAAAGAAACCTCATGGTTAGATGATTTAAAATTACGTCTAGCTTACGGTGCGGTAGGTAGTGATGCTATTAGCTCTGAACTTTGGAAACAAAGTTGGGCCTCTGCTACCGGTTCTTATTCTATAAACGAAGTGATACAGCCGCTTTACAGACCAGCTTCAGATCTTATTGCAAATCCAGACTTAAAGTGGGAAACTACAATTACTAGAAATGTTGGTTTAGATTTTACTTTATTTGATAGAAAACTATCAGGTACAGTTGAAGTATATAAAAACACTGTAAAAGATTTATTACTTGTTAGAGATGTATCTCCACTTACCGGGTTCTCTTTTACTCAAGAAAATATAGGAAGTACGAGTAACAAGGGTATTGAAATTTCTTTAAATGGAGATATCGTAACCTCAGAAAATTTCAATTTACAGGCAGGTATCAATTTCAACATTAACAGAGGTAATATAGATGAATTAGCTGAGGGAATAGACGGTCTTTATGGTTCTAACTGGGGGAGTGTAGCTCAAAACCCCAGAGAAGATTATATCTTTCAGGTAGGACAACCTGTGGGACTTATTCGCGGGTACATTCATGATGGTTGGTATACAACGGATGATTTTAATTATGATCCGGCAAGTCAGGTATATACTCTAAAGGAAGGTGTTGCAGATTATACAAGTGGTCTTCTAGGTAATGTATACGGTACTGCAACTAATAAACCGGGTGATCAGGCAGCTTATCCTGGAGTTCAAAAGGTAAGAGATACTAACGGTGATGGAGTTATTGATGATCTTGATATAGGTATAATAGGAGATACTAATCCTGTGCATACAGGAGGTTTCAACTTTAGTGGAAATTATAAGGCTATAGATTTTTCATTGAACTTTAACTGGAGCTACGGAAACGATCTGTATAATGTTACACATCAGGCTGCATATTTAGGTAATAAAGAAGCTGGATTATTTAGAAACAGATTTCAGGAGTTAGCGGGGCACTATAAGATATATGATATCGTAAATGGTCAACTAACTAAGGTTGTAGAACCTTCTGCTTTAAAGGCATTAAATGCTAATGCAAATACGTTTTTACCTTATCCAGAAAGTGCAGTGGTGTCAACCTTTGCAATTGAGGATGGATCATTCTTGAGACTTAACAACTTGACAATAGGTTATACACTTCCTAAACCTGAAAAATTAGGTATTAACAGACTTCGTTTTTACGGTTCTATGTTTAACGTATTTACATTAACAAATTACAGTGGTTATGATCCTGAAGTAAGTGTTGATGAAACCGGAAGAAGTACTTACTACCCAACTCCTGGATTTGATTTTCAGGCATACCCACGTCCTAGAACAATAACCTTAGGAGTCAATCTTGAATTTTAAAATTTTAATCCATTGATTATGAAAAAATTATTAGTAATATTCATTTTTACAAATCTGGTATTCACTTCGTGTGAAGATGACTATCTAGACGTATCAGCCCCATCTAATGTAGATGAAGATTTTGTATTTGCTTCTCCTGAAGATGCTCAAAAAGTCATGGCAGGTATATATGATCTCTGGTATTCTTTAGATAGAAAATTGTATTATGATTTAGAAGTTGTGGGGTCTGATTCTGAAAGACACCCGGAAAATTACAGTGCACAATTGCGTCACATTCCAGAAGGACTTTTTGCTTCAGAAATCAATATAGATTATGGTAACTCTAAAGACACCTGGACTGAGTGTTATCAGATTATCAATCGTTGTAATATAATGCTTGAAAGTATTGAAGCTAAAGAAGAATATCAGAATGCAATAACACAAGGGACTCCTAGTCCATGGACACAGGTTTATGGGGAGGCAGTAGCTGCACGTGCTACTTGTTATAAGTTACTTGTTCGCTATTTTGGCGATGTACCTTATTTTAATTATGCGATACGCACAACTGCGCAAACAGATACACTCGGTTTGAGTTCTAGAGATTTTATATATGACAGTGAGATTGCTGCACTTCAAGAAGCTACTCCATTGATGTATCGTCTTGGTGAAAGCAATGTAAATGCAGAACGGTTTTCAGGAACTTATGCTGATGCCATTATTGGTAGGTTGGCTTTTGATGCTGCTGGTTATCAATTGCGTCGTACAGATTTTGACTACGGAAGTGTAAGTTTTGATCAAATAGGTGTAGATAATGGCACTTGGCAGGCTAAATACGTTAGAAGATCAGATTGGCGAGATTACATGGCCGTAGCAAAAGAGTATTATTTAAAGGTAGTTAATAATCCCGGGTCTGCATATCTGATTGAAAATGATGATAGAGGTGAAGATTTTAATAATCCATTTCAACGCAATTTTCAATACCTGATGGATTTAGAAGTCAGTCCAGAATCGCTTTATGAATCAGGCTACACACGTGGCTTTAATTCAGATTTTCCGTATTCATTTGGTAGACCTTCAGGAGGAGGTGGTTCCAATGCATATCCCACTAAAAATTACGGCCAAGCCCGTATTTATTCAAGTTTCTATTATGGTGACTTTGTTACAGAAGATAAAAGACGTGATGTTACAGCTTGTATTACTGCAAATTCAGGGGCTGCATCAGAAAGATTGATAGATTTTTCGCCGGGTAGTCGTGAGAAAGGTGGTCTTGCTATGAATAAATTGGATGAAGCTCGTTTCAGCGATCCATATATTACAGCGCAACGTAGATCAGGTTGTAACTGGCAACAACTGCGTATGGCTGATGTTATGTTAGATTTAGCCTACGCTTCAGCTGCTATAGGAGATGAAGCAACTGCTAAAGCATATCTTGAACAAGTAAGAAGCAGAGCTTTTAACCAAGAAGATCAGACAGAATTTGTTACTAATTATATAAACGCAATATCGGGTCAGGATTTATTAGATGCTATCGCATTTGAGCGAAAATTAGAATTAGCCGGTGAAGGAAAAACCCGCTGGGATATGATACTTTATGGGACTATGCCAGAGCGTATTGTTGCATTACGAAACAGACAAATCGCTATGGTAAATGGTTTGAAAACTGATGGCTTTTACACTTTTCCTGAGACAGGCGTTACTATTTCAAATTACATTTGGACAAAATATGTAGATATTAAAGACATCGATCCCACTTTAGATTTACTTACAAAGGAAACACCAAACGATCTTCAGCCATCAGATCCTATATACCCTGTTCTTGTACCGGGATGGAGAGGAACTAGTGATTTATGGACTGATTATATAAGCACATTGCCTAGCGATGAGGTTAATCTGGCTATACGTGGATTGTATGAATATATAGACCCTAACGGAACTCTAGCTGCAGAATTAGAGGCTGATGGATATGTTCGCTCACCTTGGGGAATTAATATGATTGAAAATGAAAGTCAATATACTTCTGATATTTTTAGAGGCTATCCTGATTCTTTTTTCTCTGCTGGTGAACCGCCACGCTATATAATGCCGATACCTTCTGAAACTATATCACAATCTAATGGCTTGATTACTCAGGGATATGGTCACGCATCTCAATAATAAATTCTAAAAAAACACCTATGAAATCATTAAAACTAATCACTGTATTAATATTGTCTTTAAGCGTTTTTTCTTGTAAGGAAAAGGTCAAAAAGGCAGGAGAAAAGGATACGGCTGTAAACACTTCAAATCATATAATTAGTAGTGACTTGAAATGGTCTGAACGTATGCTTTTGTCAGAGATGAACCGATTTCCAGAATCCTGGATGCTAGATTTTCATGATAAACCTAAATGGAGTTATCCTAACGGTTTGGTTTTAAATGCAGCTAAACGTGTTTATGATCAGACCGGAAAGGAAAAATACTACGATTATATTTATGGGTATCCCGATACAATGATCAACCCTGACGGAAGTATAAAAACATATTCTTTAGAAAAGCAAAATTTAGATATGTTGAAATCTGGAGATGTACTTTTATATGTTTATGAAAAGACAGGTGAAGAACGTTTTAAAAATGCAATAGAATTACTTCGTAGTCAGATTGATACACAACCGCGAACTAGTGAAGGCGGCTTTTGGCACAAAAAAAGATATCCGCATCAGATGTGGTTAGATGGTCTTTTTATGGCAGAACCTTTTTATGCAGCTTATACTCAAAAGTATAGTGAAGGTGAAACGGCAAATAAAGCGTATGCTGATATTATCAATCAGTTTGACTTGATTCAGAAACACAGTTATGATTCTAAAACCGGACTTTTATACCACGGCTGGGACGAAAGTAAAGAGCAAATATGGGCAGATAAAGAAACCGGTGTTTCTCCTAACTTTTGGTCTAGAGCAATGGGCTGGTATGGGATGGCGTTGGTAGATGTTTTAGATTATATACCGGAAAATCAGGAAGGAAAAGATCGACTCATAAAATACCTCAATCAATTTGCCGAAGCGATTGTGAATGTTCAGGATGAAGAAACTGGTTTATGGTATCAGGTTTTAGATCAAGGAGACCGTGAAGGTAATTATCTTGAAGCTACCGGCTCTTCTATGTTTGCATACACGTTAGCTAAAGGAGTAAATGATGGTTATTTACCAGAAAAATACCTTGACGTTGCTAAAAAGGCATTTAGAGGTATTACAGAAAACCTGATTTCAATTGAAGAAAATGGAGTGATAAACTTAAATCAATGCTGTGCTGTTGCTGGTTTGAGTGCAGATCGGGATGGTTCATTTGATTATTATATCAATGAACAAAAACGTTCAAATGATCCTAAAGGAACAGGAGCGTTTATTTTAACAAGTTTAGAATTAGACAAATAAAACCTATGAATTACTTAAGCTTAACCGTATTTTTAGTTACAGTAACACTATTTGCTCAGGAGAAACCTTATGTTTCTGATGTTTGGCTTTCTGATCAAGGAAATGGAACTTATAAAAATCCCATTCTATATTCAGATTATTCAGATCCAGATGTAGTCCAACTAGGAGATGATTATTTTATGACTTCGTCGAGTTTTAATGCAGCTCCTGGGTTACCCATTTTGCATTCTAAAGATCTTGTGAATTGGGAATTAGTCAATTACGCACTTCCTAAACAAGTTCCTGTAGAACATTTTAATACCCCACAACATGGTAACGGTGTATGGGCGCCTTCAATTAGAGTTCATAATGATGAGGTGTATATTTATTGGGGGGATCCTGATTTTGGTATTTATATGGTAAAAACAACTGATCCTTTTGGCCATTGGGAAGATCCGGTTTTAGTAATGGAAGCTAAAGGAGCCATAGATCCATCACCTTTATGGGACGATAATGGGGATGCTTATTTGGTACACGCTTGGGCAGGAAGTAGAGCTGGAGTTAAAAGTATTCTTACAGTTCATAAAATGAATGCTGAAGGTACCCGTGTTTTAGACTACGGGCGTCATGTTTTTGACGGTCACGAAGATCATCCTACGGTTGAAGGTTCTAAATTTTATAAGCGTAACGGTTACTATTACATTTTTGCACCTGCCGGTGGCGTGGCAACCGGTTGGCAGTTAATACTTCGTTCAAAAAATATTTATGGACCTTATGAAGAAAAAATAGTTTTAGAACAAGGTTCTACTTCGGTTAACGGTCCGCATCAGGGGGCTTGGGTAGAAACCGATTCTGGCGAGGACTGGTTTTTTCATTTTCAAGATTTAGATGCCTACGGTAGAGTAGTGCATTTACAACCGATGAGTTGGAAAAACGATTGGCCGGTGATGGGAAAAGATACAGATGGTAACGGGATAGGAGAACCGGTATTGATACATAAAAAACCAAATGTAGGTAAGACATATCCGATTGAAACACCAAAAGAAACTGATGAATTTAATCAGGATAGTTTGGGTATTCAATGGCAGTGGAATGCAAACCCAAGTGTCTTATGGTCTGCTAAACTTCCCGGTAATGATTATCTGCGATTGTTCAGTATAGCACAGCCTAAAGAAGCTAAGAGCCTTTGGGATGTTCCCAACCTGCTTTTACAGAAATTTCCCGCTCCTGAATTTACTGCAAGTACAAAAATCACACTTAGTCCAGAGGATGGAAAAGAACAACGTAAAGCCGGGCTAATCGTTATGGGAAGAGATTACTTCACACTAACGCTGACTAAAAAAGATGATACCTTTTATTTGCAACAAACTGAAGCTATTAATGCAGATCAAGGCGCAGCGGAAAAAATTCTAGAGGAACTAGAACTTAAGTCAAATACTGTTTTTCTAAAAGTAGATGTTGTTGCACCTAGTGCAATGTGTCAGTTTAGTTATAGCGAAACTGGTAAAAACTATAAGAAGCTTGGTAAACCTTTCAAAGCGCGCGTTGGAAAATGGATAGGAGCTAAAGTAGGTCTCTTTAGTATTAGTACTCCCGATGCGTCTCGCGGAGGGTATGCAGACGTTGATTATTTTAGAATAACCAAAAACTAGTAACAATGATTAAGTCAATATATACTGCTTTTGGAATATTGCTATTGGTTTCCTGCAATTCAAAACCTGAAGAGGAAAAGAGAACAGAAACGGAAGAGCAAACTAATCCGGTTACGATATACCTGATAGGCGACTCTACAATGGCAGATTACAGTGGGGATTATGATCCTGATAAAGATTATATGGAAACCCGGTATCCGGTAATGGGATGGGGACAGGTTTTTCAGCAATTTTTTGTGAGTGATAGTTTAGATCAGATTTCAAGATTGGTGAAAAGTGATTCGATTATTGTTGCAGACAAAGCTCGCGGAGGCCGTAGTACACGTACCTTTTTTCAAGAAGGTAGATGGAGAGACGTTTATGAAAATTTAAAGGAGGATGACATTGTTATTATGCAATTTGGTCACAACGATGCTTCAGAAAGACATATAGAGCGTTATGTGAATATTGAAGGATACAAAGAATTTTTACACTTGTTTGTAAATCAGACTAGAGATAAGAATGCAAACCCCATAATTCTTACTCCTGTTGCCCGTAATTATCCTTGGAAAGATGGTCATTTGCAAAACGTTCACGGCGAGTACGATCAGGCTCCTAAAGATATAGCTCAGGAAATGGGTGTGCCTTTAATTGATCTCAACAAAATGTCTATGGATTATTTTTCGACTAAAGGAAAAGATTTTGTGAGTGAACATTATTTTATGAATCTCCCTGCCGGAAAATACGAGGCTTATCCTGATGGTCAGGAAGACAATACACATTTTCAGCCGGATGGCGCAAAAGCTGTAGCTCAGCTTGTTTTTGACGGACTCAAATCAATAGACACTCAGAAGAATAACGCAGACTAATAATGAAAAACTTAAAGATAATACTTGTTTTACTCTTCTTTGTTGTTCATTACGCTGGTAATTCTCAAGAGCGAAAGTTTAAAATAAGACCTTATACTATTGAGACTAATTTTAAGAATCTATCTAATCATTATGATTTTTTAGAAATTATAAAATTAGATAGTAGTCTTGTTGTAAATGAGCTTAAAGATGTAATTTATAAGAAAACAGAGACTTCAGATTTAAAGCTAGATGCCTTTTTTCCAAAAGTTGAAAATGACGCTAAGCATCCGGGAGTTATATTGATTCACGGTGGAGGATGGTTTTCTGGAGAAAAAGAAAATCTAGGGGTAATGGCACAAGAACTTGCTGCAAATGGTTATGTGGCCGTTACGCCCAGCTATCGTCTGGGAGAGGAAGCCATTTATCCTGCTGGTGTTTTAGATCTTAAAGATGCAATACGCTGGATGCGTAAAAATGCGGAATTATTGAATTTAGATGTAAACCGTATTGCATCACTAGGCGGTTCTGCCGGAGCCCAATTGGCTATGCAGGTTGGTGTGACGCCAGATTCTGAAGTGTATAATGAAAAGAACGAAAAATACAGTACTGCCATTCAGGCTATTGTAAATATAGACGGTATTACTTCTTTTGTACATCCAGAGGTAGAAAAGGGCCCAATTCTGGATGCCTGGTTTGGAGGCACCTATGACGAGATTTCTGAAGTCTGGAGAGAAGCTTCGCCTTTAGAATATGTAGATAGCACAACACCTCCTACGCTTTTTATAAATAGTGCTCAGCCCCGTTATCATGCAGGTCGCGATAGTTATGTAGCCTTGCTTGATAAGTACGGTATTTACAATGAGGTGCACACATTACCCAACACGCCGCACGCCTTTTGGTTGGTTCACCCTTGGTACAGTCCTACTTTTAACTATACATTAGACTTTTTGGATAAGACCTTAAAAGAAACGTATGTAGAACCTTACCGAACAATAACCGTTTCTCAAGACGGAACTGGAGATTTTAAAACCATTAAGGAAGCAATAAACGATATACGCGTTTTTGGACCGGGTCAAGTATTGCTAAAAATTAAGGAAGGGGTTTATTCTGAAAAACTGGTAATTCCTTCCCATTTGACCCAGATTACGTTAGCAGGGTCAGATACTGGCGAAACAATTATCACAAATAACGATCACACTGGAAAACGGGATGAAGTCACCAATGACATTCACGGAACTTTTACATCACACACGATTTTAGTTCAAGGTACAGATGTTCATTTTAAAAATTTGACTATAAAAAACAGCTCTTGTAATGAAGGTCAGGCGGTAGCTTTACACGTAGAAGGCGATCGTTTTATAGCGGAGAATTGCAAGATTTTAGGTTGTCAGGATACTTTATATACGGCAACCGAGGGAGGAAGGCAGTATTATAAGGACTGCTATATAGAGGGGACGACAGATTTTATTTTTGGTCAAGCGACTGTTGTTTTTCAAGATTGTATGATACACAGTATTAATGATTCCTATATCACTGCAGCTGCAACACCCAGAAATCAGGATTTTGGATATGTGTTTTTTAATTGTAAGCTCACCGCAGCTTCAGATGTGACTAAAGTTTATTTGGGAAGACCCTGGAGACCTTATGCGCAAACGGTATTCATCAATTCTATATTGGGCGATCATATTCTAGCTGAAGGATGGCATGCATGGCCGGGAGATGAAATGTTTCCGAATAAAGAGCGCACAGCATTTTATGCGGAATATCAAAGCACCGGAGCCGGAGCTTCCCCTGATACACGGGTAGATTGGTCGCATCAGTTAGGACCTTGGCAACTTGATCAATACACGTTAAAAAATATCTTGAACGGATGGGTTCCTGACATAGTAAATTAAAACCTTATGAAAGCCCAATTTATTTTCACCGTTTTGCTTTTGCTAATTTTGGTTTGTTTTGAAAGCTATGCTCATGAATACATATCACTTTGGCCTGAAGGTAAAATGCCAAATTCAAAGGGTTTAGAACTAAAACATATTGAAGAACGCCAGCGAGTTACACAGATTTCAAAACCCGGAATGTATTCCTTTTTTCTTGCCGAAGAGGAGCAAAATGGAGCAGCTGTTTTGATTCTTCCACCAGGTGGCTATCAAAAACTCACCTACAATTTAGGCGGATTTCAAGTTGCAAAGTGGCTCAATACACACGGGATAACCGCTTTCGTTTTAATATACCGTTTGCTAAATTCCCCACTTCCACCGATGCAAATTGGGCAATACGGTCAGTTACAGGAATGGATTAAAGATTGGCACAATCCAAAAGATAAGCACCGTCACGTTTCTCATTTATACGGACTGCATCCTTCGAATCAAATCTCACCTTTTAAAAATCCGGAGTTGTTTAGTGCTGCGCAACAAACACTGAACTATAGAGGTGATAAATCTATCGGTTGGTCGATGGGTTGGAAAGTTAATTTCTGGGCACGTTTGCTCAATGGGGATCGGGCATTTGATTTGATAAAAACTCAGTTGCACTTGGTTGAAGACGGTACTGAAGAAGACGGAACCTATCCTAATTTATTAAATGCACATCCTCCGTTTGAAATAGATGCTAATTTGGGGTGTACTGCCGGTATTTCAGAAATGCTGTTGCAGTCGTATGATGAAGCAATACACCTGTTGACCGAACTTACAGCTTCGTGGGAAGGTGGTTCTATTAAGGGTTTGAAAGTCAGAGGCGGATTTGAACTTGATCTTGACTGGGAAAACAAGCAGTTTAAATCAGTAATTATTCAATCAGAATTGGGAGGGAATTGTCGCATAAGAACTCATACCAAACTTGTAAACAGCAGCGGAGAACCATTAACCGAAGCTACGGGTGAAAATACAAATCCTTTTTTTCAGAATGCCACAATTACACAACCGCTAAATGTTTCAAATCAGAATGCAGCGCAATTGAATATAGGTATATATTATGTTTACGATATAGTTACTAAAAAAGGAGAGATATTAATGCTATCAGCTTTGAATTAAGATAGATTTAGATTCAATATATTTTTATAAAATCAATATTATGTCAAAAGTTATTATCAAAATAGTTTCGGTTCTACTCATCACATTTGGGACCTCATTAAAAGCTCAGGATTTGAATTATGATTTTGTTGTTGCTGCAGATGCTTCAGGAGATTTTGTGAAGATTCAGGATGCTATTATGGCGATTCCTGATTTTAGAAAAGCTGAGACACGTATTTTTATAAAAAACGGAACATATAAAGAAAAACTCATTTTACCAGCTTCAAAGACAAATGTAACGTTTATAGGAGAGGAGCGCGAGAATGTTATCTTGACTTATGATGATTTTGCTAGTAAGCATAACGCATTTGGAGAGGAAAAAGGAACTACAGGATCATCATCCTTTTTTGTTTTTGGTTCAAATTTCACAGCGAATAATATAACTTTTGAGAATTCATCTGGCCCGGTAGGTCAGGCAGTAGCTGTAAGAGTTGATGGAAATAATGCTCATTTTGAAAATTGTAAATTTTTAGGATTTCAAGATACGCTTTACGTTCATGGTCGTGATGCTAAGCAGTATTATAAAAATTGTTATATAGAAGGAACTACTGATTTTATATTTGGTTGGTCTCAGGCTATTTTTGAAAATTGTGAAATTTATTCAAAAGAAGGAGGGCAATATATTACTGCAGCATCTACAGAAGAAGGGGAGCCATACGGACTTGTTTTTATAAACTGCAAACTTACAGGTGATGCACCTAAAAATAGCGTTTACCTAGGCAGACCTTGGCGCGATTATGCCCAAACTGTTTTTATAAACTGCAATATGGGCGCACATATTAAATCTGAAGGTTGGCACAACTGGTCTAAACCAGAAGCAGAGCAAACTACTTTTTATGCAGAATATAACTCTACAGGAGTTGGAGCATCACAAAATCGTGTAAGTTGGGCACAGCTCTTAAGCGAAGAAGAAGCATCAAAATTTACACGTACTAAGCTTAGGGAAGAATAGTCTTCTTAATTAAATAATAGAATTTTATGAAAGGAAGGTTTATCATTATTTTAATATTGAGTACAATTCAATTCTCTGCAGTAGCACAATCTGATACTGTAGACTGGCACAATATACTGCGTCAGAAAAAAAGCTGGTATTCAACAGGTGAAGCGAAGCAAATAGGCAGTCAGGTATTGCATTTTCAATACGATAATGGTGGTTGGGCGAAGAATATTGAAATGGCAGAGCCTATTTCTAAAAGCGAAATAGCCAAGCTGAAAACAAAGCAAGAAACGACGATTGACAATGGAGCAACGATAAAGCAGTTGCGATTTTTGAAAAAAATGATTGATCAAAATTATTCCAAAGTATATATCAAATCATTTAAAGATGGCGTAGCATATCTTTTGGAAGCTCAATATGAAAATGGAGGTTGGCCTCAATTTTACCCACTTAAAAAAGGGTATTACACGCATATTACATTTAATGATAATGCAATGATAGGTGTCTTGCAATTACTTTATGATATTAATAATACTGATGAATACACATATATCTCTGAGCAAACTAAAAGTAAAATAGCTGTTGCGATAGAAAAGGGTGTTGCTATTATTTTAGAGTTGCAAATTGAACTTGATGGTGAACTTACCGTATGGTGTGCACAACATGATGAAAAGACGCTGGAGCCTGCCAAGGCAAGAGCCTATGAATTACCATCCTTAAGTGGTGGGGAAAGTGTAGAGATACTCGACTTTTTAATGCAATTTGAGAATCCTTCAGATCGAATGATAACCGCTATTGAAGCTGGTGTAAATTGGTTTAAAACCCATTCTATTGAAGATAAGGAAGTTAAGTGGATTAATATTAAGACAGATACCGGTATGCGAAGAGATCGGGTTGTGGTTGAAGCACCTGGAGCAGAAGCACTTTGGGCACGCTTTTATTCTCTAGAAACGCAGCAACCTATATTTGTAGGAAGAGACGGAATCATTAAAGATAATTTGGCAGATATTGAATACGAACGTCGGACTGGTTATAGTTACATTCGCAATTATGCAGAACGACTTCTAAAG
Organism: Leeuwenhoekiella marinoflava DSM 3653; assembly: GCF_900129005.1. Lineage (GTDB taxonomy): Bacteria > Bacteroidota > Bacteroidia > Flavobacteriales > Flavobacteriaceae > Leeuwenhoekiella > Leeuwenhoekiella marinoflava. The sequence continues at coordinate 127,690 of NZ_FQUN01000006.1, forward strand.
AAAGATTATCCTGAGTGGAAATTAAGACTTAAGGTTGTTAATGATTAATATTCAGTGGATAGGATAATTTAAAGTATTCCTCTAAGTCCTACTGTAGTAACTTCTTCCGCTATTGTAATGATACTTTAAAGTTGAGTAAATATACTCAATAAGTACCTGAATCTATATTATTTACAATTAGTACTACTATTTCAGAAGTCTGTTATAATGTTTAGAATTCGATATACGTAAATTACTTCAATATTCTAAAAGTTATTAAAAAGTAGATTTTGGTCATTATAACCATGTTTTTGGTTGTCATCTCGGTAGTTGTTGAAAATACCTTTGTACTGTAAAAAAAGGTATCACTTAAACTTGAAGAGATGAAAACAAAAAAACACCTTATAGTAACAACCGTATTTCTCTTAAACTCGCTGCTTTTTATAATTAACAGTACTGCGCAGACAGATCAAAGATTTGCTAATACTGTTAATCTTGATACGGTAAATTTAGATTCTAGAAGCGTAGCAATTAATCAGTTCGTCTCAGATATTATAACTGATAAGGACTTTAAATACCGTAAAGCTTTAAGAGAATCAAAATCTAGTAAAAAACACTATACCCTAAATAATTTTGAAATTACAGAAACAGATCTTTTAAAGCACTTTAAAAAGGCTGCTCGTAAATCTGACTCTGTAGCGGGTTTTGCTCGCTACTTTCAAAACAGAAACTTGAGTTTCATAGCTGCGCTTGATCAGTATGTTTTAGAACAACTCTATAATACAATACGACAGACCACTTTCAATGGTTTTCTAGATAACTGGCAAAAATATTACTAGAGTATTCTTATCAAAAAAATAGATTTTGGTCATTTATACAAACATATTGATCAGTCTTACGTCTTTCACCCCTACTAAATTTGCCAATCAATATACAACCTGTTTAAACTCAAATTAAAATGAAAACATTCGATCTCAATACAAAAAAAATAGCCGTCAATATTCTTACGGTGGCAGGACTTTTATTACTACTATTTTTAATTCTTTCGTTTACAAATGAAAGCACAGAAGAAAAATCTGAACCTGCTGTTGCAGCAAATCAGGCAATGCCGGTAGAAGTAGCAACTCCCGTATTTGGTAACATAACCGAATGGGATGAATACACCGGTCGTTTTGAAGCTAGTGACCGAGTAGATGTTCGGGCTCGTGTAAATGGTTTTTTAGACCGGGTAAATTTTACAGACGGTCAGCACGTTAAAAAAGGAGAAGTACTATTTACTTTAGATGACAGACCTTTTAAAATCGCATTATCTCAAGCCACAGCAGAATACAATCAGGCACAGGCTTCTTTAAAAACAGCTCAGGATAACTATAACAGAGTAGAATCTCTTCGGGAGTCAGGTGCTTTGTCTATAGAAGAGTATGACCGTAGAAAACAAGCTTTAGCTTTTGCTCAGGCAAGTGTGGCATTGTCTCAATCTCATGTAGATAAGGCAAGATTAGATTTACAATTTACAAAAGTTATTGCGCCTATTTCTGGATTAGTGAGCAGACATATGGTTAACGAAGGTAATCTTATAGATGGTGGTACTTCTAATGCTACGCTTTTGACAACAATAGTGGCAACAAGTCCCATATACTTTTATTTCACCGGTAGTGAATCTGATTATTTACGTTATGTGCGTTTAGCACGAAGCGGGGAAAGAGGCTCTATGCGAACTGATACGCTGCCTGTATTTATAAAATTGCAGGATGAAGCAGACTTTTTGCACGAGGCAAAAATAGACTTTGTAGATAATGAGATAGATAACAGTACCGGAACTATTGAAAGCAGAGCTATTTTAGAAAATAAAGATCAACTCTTAGAACCGGGTATGTTTGGTAAAGCAAGACTAATGGGTAGTGCTGAGCATGATGCATTAATGATTTCAGATGATGTAATTGGTACCAATCAATCCCTTCGTTTTGTATATGTTTTAGGAAAAGATAATACTGTTGAAGTCAAAAATATTACCCTAGGACCATTGCATACTAACGGCTTGAGAATCATTAGAGATGGTTTAACTAAAGACGATAAGTTGATTGTAAATAATATTCAGAAAATACAACCAGGAATGACCATTGCTCCGGTGGAAAGTTCTTTTACGGAAGAAGCTAGTTCTGAAGAATAATTGCTTTTATCAATGCTTAAAAGTTATTTCATACCTCACGTGAAATCTTGATTTAGAAAACTCTAAAATTTTAAAACGGAATATATCCTTCCCATTTTCGAGAGCCGAAAAAGAGAAGGCTAGAACTGTACATCCTATTTGTAAATACCATTATGAAATTTAGTCACATTTTTATACAGCGTCCCATCTTTGCCGGAGTCTTGAGTGTTCTCATACTCATCGTAGGTGCGCTTGCTTATGTATCCTTACCCATTTCCCAATTTCCCGACGTTGCGCCACCTACCGTTGAAGTGGTAGCAACCTATCCCGGCGCTAATGCCAGAACCCTTTCTGAAACGGTGGCAGCACCCTTAGAAAAGGAAATAAATGGAGTAGAAGGCATGTTGTACATGACGTCTCAATCTTCTGCTGATGGAAGGGTAATCGTACAGGTAGCTTTTGAACTGGGAACCGATTTAGACCGGGCACAGGTTCAGGTACAAAACCGGGTTGCAATTGCAGAACCCAGATTGCCTGAAGCATCCCGTAGATTAGGGATCACCACCAAAAAGATATCTCCAGATATTCTCCTTGTGGTGAATATGTATTCGCCTAATAAAACCTATGATCAGACCTACATGGGGAATTATGCGGCACTTCAATTAAAGGATGAATTGGCGCGTATTAAGGGTATTGGTGATATTCAGATTTTTGGGGCAGCAGAATACGCCATGCGTATTTGGTTGGATCCTGATAAAATTTCAAACTTAGATATGACAGCGGGTGAGGTTGTGGCTTCATTGCGTGCTCAAAACGTGCAGATAGCAAGTGGAACGCTAAATACATTGCCTTCCGGAAAGCAAGCTGCTTTTGAAATCAATATTCAGACACAAGGGAAATTAGTAACGACAGAGCAGTTTGAAAATGTAATCTTAAAATCAAATGAAGGAGGAAGACTGGTGCGTCTAAAAGATGTAGGGCGCGTAGAATTAGGTGCTCAGAACTATGCGACGACTGGTTATTTAGGTAAAGATCCTGCGATTGCGATGCCTGTTTTTCAACAACCGGGAGGAAATGCTTTAGAAACTTCAGCAGAGATTGAAGCTCGTATGGAAGAACTTTCTAAAAGTTTTCCGAAAGATTTAGAATACAAGATTGCATATAATCCAACTAAATTTATTCAGAAATCGGTAGATGAGGTGTATCACACTATTTTTGAAGCGATCATTCTGGTAGTTCTCGTTATTCTTTTATTTCTTCAATCTTGGCGTGCTGCAATAATTCCGATTCTGGCAATACCAGTTTCTCTAATTGGAACCTTCGCAGTGATGCAGGCCATCGGCTTTTCGTTAAATAACCTGACTCTTTTTGGTTTGGTTCTCGCCATTGGTATCGTGGTAGATGATGCGATTGTCGTTGTAGAGAATATGGAGCGGTATCTGGCACAAGGATTTGCTCCTAAAGAAGCGGCACGCAAAACAATGGATGAAGTTGGAGGTGCTCTGGTTGCTATTGGTTTGGTACTGATTGCAGTGTTTATTCCTACTGCATTTTTAGACGGAATTTCAGGGCAGTTTTACAAGCAATTTGGGATGACCATTGCAGTGGCGACTGCTATTTCTGTATTTGTTTCGTTGACGTTAAGTCCGGCAATGGCGGCTTTGTTAATGAAACACGAAGTAAAAGATCCCAATAAAAAGACACCCTTAATACTGAAGCCTTTCGCTTACGTAGGAAATGGTTTTAACCGATTTATAGATAAAATTTCGGCAAGTTATGGCAAGCGCGTACAAAAATTGGTACGTACTTCAATTATGGTGCTGGTGGTTTATGGCGGACTAATAATCATCACAGGTTTTGAATTCGGTAGAGTGCCAAAAGGATTTATCCCTGCGATGGATCAGCAGTATTTTATCACACTGGTACAGTTACCGCCCGGAGCGTCTTTATCAAGAACAGATGCCGTTGTAAAAGATGTTATAGATAAAGCTTTGGATATTGATGGGGTGGAAAATGCGATTGCCTTTACAGGATTTGATGCAGCATCTAATACCAACTCTTCAAATACTGCAGCGGTATTTTTACCTCTGGAAGATTTTGAAATTCGCGAAGAAAAAGGCCTGGAATACGAAGAACTCTTGGGAACAATAAGTGCCAACTTAGGTCAGATAGACGATGCGATTGTGCTGGTAATACCACCGCCATCTGTACGAGGTATTGGTAACGCCGGTGGTTTTAGAATGATGGTTCAAGATAGAGCAAACCTAGGTACAGATGAGTTGGTAAAAGCTACGTATGCACTTGCTGCTGCAGCTAATGCTGATCCCATTTTAACCAATGTTTTTACATTTTTTAATGATCAGACTCCGCAGTTGTACTTGGATATCGATCGCGTAAAAGCTGAAAAGCTGGGAATCAATGTAGGTGATGTTTTTCAGTCTTTAGAGATTTATATGGGTTCTGCTTTTGTAAATGAGTTTAATTATCTGGGAAGAACCTTTCAGGTGACTGCACAGGCAGATGCTCCTAATCGCTTAACTCCAGATGATATTTCACGAATAAAAGTGCGCAATGCAGACGCTGAAATGGTACCACTGGGAACCTTTACAAAGCAGGAAGATATTTCGGGTGCGTCGCGTATTCCCCGTTTTAATCTGTTTCCTGCAGCTTCCTTAAATGGGAATATAGCTCCCGGTTACAGCTCAGGTGAAGCTTTAGACAGGATGGAAGAACTCGCGGCAGAAGTGCTTCCGCAGGGAATATCTTTTGAGTGGACCGAGCTTGCGTATCAGGAAAAACAAACCGGTAATACTGCAGGTATTGCTTTTTTACTAGCCGTTGTATTTGTGTTTCTGCTTTTAGCTGCTCAGTTTGAAAGTTTGGTGCTTCCGCTTGCGGTAATATTTATTGTGCCTATGGTGTTGCTATCAGCAATTGTAGGAATTGATCTTGCAGGTCTTGATAACAATATTATGGTGCAGATAGGACTGATTGTTTTGGTAGGTCTTGCGAGTAAAAATGCGATTCTTATCGTGGAGTTTGCCAAGCAGTTAGAAGATCAGGGTAAAGATTTAAAAACCGCTGTAATAGAAGCATCCCGGTTGAGATTACGCCCTATATTAATGACAGCGATGGCTTTTATTCTGGGTGTAATTCCGTTAGCTATTGCTACCGGAGCAGGAGCAGAGCTTCGGGTTTCATTAGGTATCGCAGTATTTAGCGGAATGCTTGGGGTTACGATATTCGGTATTTTTCTAACACCTGTATTTTATTATCTGGGAAGAAAATGGACGACCCAAAAAGCAAAAGAACAGCACGAGCAATAACTTATAATAATACAATCTAAACAGATGAAAAATAAATTTTTAATATTCCTTTTCTCTTTAATCTTGAGTTCTTGTGGAATCACAAAGCGAGATTTTGAAGTTGATCAAAATGTGAACATTCCCGATGATTTTTTAAAAGAGGAACTTGCAGCAGAAACTACAACAAACTCCGAAGTGATACAAGACTGGTGGTCAAATTTCAATGATCCGGTTTTAGATACGCTTATTGAAAAAGCTCGTAAACACAATCTGGACATCAACACGGCGATTGCTAACTTTTATGCATCGCGGGCATTTATAAAAGGTACTAAATTTGATAGAATACCTACGGTGACAGCTAATGGAGATTATACCCGTACCCGTCTGGGAGAAAATGTTTTCGTACAGGGTTCTAATCCTACTTATAATACGTTTAATACCAGTTTTGATGCTTTTTGGGAAGCTGATCTCTTCGGAAGGGTTTCCAACCGAATTAAAGGAGCAGTAGCCAATAGTCAAATGGCTCTGGCCGATATGCAAGGCGCTTATGTGAGTATTTTTGCGGAAGTAGCTACTAATTATATGGAGCTTCGCGGAACACACTATTTGCTAGACATTGCAAATCGCAATTTAAAAGGACAGCAGGGTACGTATGATTTAACCTTGCAGTTATCTGAAGCAGGAACCAGCAATAATCTTGACGTTTCCAGAGCACTGGCGCAGCTTGAAAATACGCGGGCAACCATACCACCACTTAAAGCCCGTATTGAAGCTTTAAAAAACAGTTTGAGTGTTTTAATAGGTGAAGTTCCCGGTAATTTAGATGCAGCTTTAGTAAGTGATCAACCTTTACCCAGTCTACCAGTTTCAGTAGGAATAGGAGATGTAAACGAGTTATTAAGACGACGCCCAGATATCAGAAGGGCAGAAGCGGCTTTACAGGTGCAAATTGCTCAGTATAATATTTCAGTAGCAGAGCTTTATCCTAAAATACAGTTTGGTGGCTCTATAGGATTTTCGGCAGTAGATTTTGCAAACTTCGGTCAGAAAGAATCCTTCACTTGGAGTATTATGCCTAGCATCAGTTGGGCTGCATTCAATCTTGGGCGTGTGCGGCAACAAATACGCCAAAATGATGCATTAACACTGGCAGCGCTTAACCAGTATGAAAAAGCAGTTTTAGAAGGTCTGGAAGAGCTTAAAACACGGTTGGCAAACTATGCTCAGGAATTAGAAAGAAGGGCCATTTTAGAGCGATCTTCAACAGCAAGTGCACAGGCGGCACAATTTGCTAAAGATAGATACCATGCCGGTCTGGATAGTTTTATAGATTATCTAAGTGCAGATAATACCTTGCTTCAATCAGAAAATTTATTGGCGATTAGTGAAATAGCCTCTGCAACTTCTTTAATAGCGATTTACAAGGCTTTAGGTGGCGGTTGGGAAATCATTTCTGAAGAAGAATTAGACAACAGGTTTGAAACGATGAAAGTAACTGAAAAGACTTCAGACTAAGTAGAAGTTAGGTCGTTTTTTGATAACTGAATTTATAATTAGAATACGCAGTAGCATTTTAATAAAGGGTAACCTTTCAAACACAAATTTTTGCATATAGAATTTATTTTTAAAATTATAAAGAACCGATTTTGGTCATTACTTCATACTTTTAAAAGATGACCCAGACAGAAATACCGGTTTATGAGACAAGTAATGCACTGAGTGAAGCTATGGGTTTCCCTCATAGAAGTCATATACCCAATTTTGATGTGTATGAATTGGGTAGATTAGAGCCTTCTGCGCGTCGATGTATGCCGCCTTACAGACAAGGTTTTTATCAGATAGGGATATTGAGTTATGTGGGAGAGAGCAAGTTGAATTTAAATACAGACTGGATCTCTCCAGAAGAATATCCGTTATGGTTTGTAGTTCCCGGTCAGGTTTTTTCGTGGGTGCGTGACGAGAATATGGCCGGATTTAATATCATGTTTAAAAAAGAGTTTTTGATGAATGTGGTAGATAATGTAGTAGAGGATTTTCCGTTCTTAAAAATGTCTGAACGCAGTTTGTTAATGCTTACTAAAGAGGAGCATGAATCGTTGCTTTTTGATGCGCAACGTATGCATTCAGTATTTAAAAATCCGCACCCATATCAAGAGAAGATGTTAGAGGGTATGCTGGTCTCTTTTTTATACTTTTGCAAGGCTGTTTATGAGCGTTACAAGACGACCGAAAATCACCTTACACGCGCACAGGTTATTACTCAGAAATTTGAAATTCTGGTTGATAAAATGTATGTAGATACTAAAAACGTGGGGGATTATGCAGATGAGTTAAACATAACTCCTAACTACCTAACAACTACGGTAAAAAAGTTGACCGGTAAGAGTGCAAAAGATATTATTCAGGATCGGTTATTAGTAGAAAGTAAAAGTTTGTTGAAATTTTCAGGTTTAGATATAGGTGAGATTGCTTATCGATTGAATTTTCAAGAACCAACACACTTTACACGTTTCTTTAAAAAATTGAGCGGGTTAACGCCTAATCAATTTCGACAAATGGATTAAAAAATTGCAAAATGGGTACACCTATTGCAGTAAAAATTAATAAACTAAATCATATTTAAAATTGATCAGATTAGTTTCACATTATTAAGCATGCTATGGAAGTTAAGAGAGTTGCGGTAGTCACAGAGGCAGGAAATGGATTGGGAAAGACTTTTGCTAAGATATTAGTAAACCATAATTATAATGTAATTCTGGCGGCAAGTAAGAAGAGTTACGATACCCTCTCACTAGACGCGAATACCTTGCAGGATTTTAAATTGGTAAAGGTTGATTTTACTTCCTCAGAAAGTGTTTCTGAATTAAAAGGCCTAATAACTTCGACTTACGGAAGGTTGGATCTTCTTATTAATAATGCAGAGATTGCTAACGGTTTTGGTCAAAAAATAAGTCAGTTGAAACTTGAAGAGGTAAAAGAGCTTTATGAGATCAACCTTTTTGCGGTGATTCGAATCATTCAGTCTTTAAAACCCGTGCTTGAGGTAAGTGATGATCCCAGCATTATTAATATCACCAGTTCTTTAGGTGATATTACAAAAATGACTGATGATAATTTTTGTTATTCCAATTACTGTATGACCGCCTATGCCACTTCTAAAGCAGCTTTAAATATGTTTACACATCTTCAGTGTAAAGAGTTTAAACCTTCAAAGATTAAAATAAGTAGCTTTGATCCTATTTCTTTAAAGAACTGTACACATAATTCGGTAGTAATTTGTGATGGAATTAAAGATGAATTTGTTAAGCTGATTTCTAAAGCTTCCCTTTAAAAGCTTTTAACGAAATAATTTTCTAAAATTCTAAAGACGCACTATTTGTTTTGAGCGAAATAAGTGATTAAACGATTGTGATTGTTAAAATCAAGTTTATAAACAATCTCTGAAACCGAAAGATTTATAGTAGAAAGCAATTCTTTAGGTTTTTCAATCAATAATTTTAATTACAATACAAATTTTGAAAGTATCCATCCGTCTAAGTGCATCTTTTCAGAACCCTTTGTAGATTCTAATTTAGCGGTCTAAATCTAATCAATGGAGCGCACAATAAGGTCAAGCTGCTGCATTGGCAGTCTGGAGGTTTTGTTTTGTATTATAAACGCCTGGAGCGTGGTACTTTTTAGTTGTCCGATTACGATGAATTTGTGGGAGGATTTCAATTAGATTACACCCAACTGGTGATGCTCATAGACGGGGTAGCCATCACCAATATTACCCGAAGAAAACGCTATAAAAAGCCAGTTAAATGCTGGTATATTTTTAACAAGGGTAGTATTTTAGCTACCCGATGACCTCTCAGGAGCTACAAAGAGAAAACGAGCAACTTCGCCAGTCCAATGAAGCCTTCAAGAAGAATATCTCCACTTTGGAGGTAGAATTTGGGCAGCTCTATAAGCTGATCCAAGGTTTTAAATCGGAACGCTTTATTCCTGAGATCTTAGAGCAACAATGATCCCTTTTTCCTGAAGGTTCAGATAAGACAGGGCAAATAGCTAGCCCTAAAGAAACGATCACCTATACCCGTTAAAAACAAAAGCCCGGCGCGTAGCAGCTTGCTGAAACACCTTCCGGTGCGAGAAGTCATTCTTGAACCAAAGGAAGGTGTAAGTACACTGAAAAAATAGGGGAGGAAATTAGGGATCAAGTCTAATTGTCGTTTTTAAGCAAGATTTGTAGTTAATTCTGTACAGAATAGAATGCTGCATTTTTCACTCCCCTAAATGGACTTCTAAACGCACCTTATTCTAAGCTATTTGCATAATCCCGTATAGCTATACATATACTATTGATAAGATAGGAATACTTATAGATAACCCCAAAGTCAGTCCACACTCCAACCACATTCACCCACAGATTTTGTGGTAAAGTGTGGTTTCAGTGTGGTGTCATTATGCTTGTACTTGGAAAGATTTTAAAAACTAAGCCCAAAAACAAATACACCATCCGTATTGGGGCCGTTAATCGAGCGAACGTAATCAATTCTTAAAAATTTCAATTTACCAAAACCAAGATTACCTATACCTGCAGAAAACTCATAATACGGTTTGTTTTCATGAGTTATTAAGCTGTGACTTCCCAGTATGAAATTTGCGTTTAAAGCACGTATTCCGGGAATTTTGCCAAGGATGAATCCTTTAAAGTTATGCTCTAAATGCCCCTCAAAATAGCTGCTGTTTGTACTGAAATCATAATATGGAAGCAGATTAAATCCGTTAAGATGTTTGCCTTCTAGATTAATTCGGGTTTGATTCCCTGAGAAATGCTGGTAATCAACAAAACTGATGTTGTCTGAATTAAAGAAAGTACCGCCACGCAAATTATAGCCAAAACTTCCTTTATTTGAAATATCAAACTCTTGTTTAAGTTGTGCTGCAAACTGCGTAAAATTAAAATCACTGATTGAGGCTGCAAAAGTTTGCTCAATGTTGAGAGTAAGTGTAGGATATTTTGATTCACCAATATTGAATTTTCCATCAGGATAACTCATATATTTTTGATCAAAATTGATGACAGCTCGTGCATTTAATTTTCCCAGTTGATGGGTTTGTATTGCCGGTGTGCTAGAATCATTAGGAGCTAAGGGATTGTTTGAAGTATAATCTATCCGATTTTTAATCCAAACCTGATCTGTTGTGTTGAACAATGGTGAACGCTTTTCATAAGAAGCATTTGCATAGAATTTAAATCCATTAAAAAGCTCTTCACTATAGAATAATCGGGCATAATCCAGTTCGTATACTTTCATATAATTCCGTTCCCAAAATAAGGTTGCAACGCTATTAATCAAGGTTGAAATAGGTTCTCGCGCGTTAAATTGTTGCACTTTTGTACCACCCAAAAGTCCCATAGTTCGGTTTGAGCTTCTGTTAAAGCGCTTGGTCAGGCTTCCTGTAAAACGCAGTCGATCATCATCTATACCATAGTTGGCATCTAGATTTGCATAGGTAGCTTGTTTGTAATCTTCAGTCCACGTGTTGTAAAACAAGCCGGCTTTTGCGTTAAAGCCCTGTACGGTATTGAAACGGAGTTCTGGCAACGGACCTTTATATCCCACACGCCAACGCTCATAAGTGTTATTGTATGTGTATCCCAACAAAGGATCTGCTAGGCTGAATTTATTATTCACCCCATCAATAGAATCTTTATACGGTTTAGAATCGCGTATTTCTTGCAGACTATCTTTTACCACATAATCAGAGCGCTCTTCGAGTGTTAGAGGAACGGGACGTATTTTTTGCCAAAATAGGCTGTCTTTTTTATTGGCTTCAGGCTGAAAGCTCAATACTTCATTGGTAAAACTCGTACGGTCAAATTGGGGTTCAAAATTATAATTACTATATACAGCTGTAAATCTTCCGTTACCGCCAAAGCCTAAGAGTTTAAAACTAAAGTCTATACTTTGTGAGATTTTAATCCAGAGTTCTTTTTCAGCATCATATTTAAAATTGTGCTTAAAAACCAATTCCTCAACGAACGGAACTTGTATCGCAGTTCCTGTAGTTTTGAGGTCTGCACCATACAATTGCCAGTCTTCTTCAACGACATAAATGATTCCTTCAAAAATACGATCGTTTTTGCGTTTTGGCGTGACTTCAATTTTATTGATTAATTTTTTATCTTCGCGAAAAGCACCTACGAGCTTATAACTGTAATAACGAAATGCATTATCTGCAATGGGAGAAACCAGCTGCGAATTGATCTCAAGTGTATTGTTATAGAACGAATAATCAGCTTCCTGAGCACTATTGAAGCTAAAACCGTTGTCATTACCACTCACTTTACTGGCGGTAATGGTTTCTTTAAAATCGTCAGGTGCTTGATATGCAATTTTAGAAATTGTCTCACTTAGGTACACAATACCAGTTCTAGTGGAGTCGAGACCACCACCCAGATCTCCAATTTTCTGACCCAGGAATTTCTCAGGAGCATTTTCTACACGCCATAAACCTCTGGAATAAAAGTCGGCGGTATAGGCATTTTGCTTCTTTAGGATTTCAGGCTTTTTGTTGATTACTTCCCTGATGATTCGGTCTGCAGGATTACCTTTTGTATCTACTATGATCTCATCTAGCGATGTAGTTTCTTCAGTTAAAACAGTGTTGAGTTCGTATGGATATTGATCAATACGAACCTCAAGTTCTTTTGTGGTATATCCTAAAAACTGAAAAACAACGGTGTATGTACCGGCTTTAGAAAGTGATAACGAATAATTTCCGTCGCCGTTTGTGGTCGTTCCGGTAGTAGAATTTTTTAAGTAAATATTTACGTAGGGTAGTGGCTCGTTGTCACTATTTGTAACAAGCCCGGTAATCTGGCTGTAACCGCTTAAGCACGTGCATAGCAGAAAAATAAAAAGTAGCTTTTGGATCATAAGAGAAGTTTTGCTCGGTAATCAACGAATTAATAAGTTAGAGCTTAGCCTAATATAATTTGAATTTCCCGAAGTAGTTCTCTTAAAAGACTCTGACTACTTTTTAAGTGTTGCATTAATTATTAAATGCTTTTTTGATTTGACCTAATCTTTTCTTAGAATCCCGGTCTTTAATAGTCTCGCGCTTATCATATAATTTTTTACCCTTAGCCAGAGCGATTTGCATTTTAGCAAGACCGCGATCATTTATAAATAATCGCAGGGGGACGATTGTGAGTCCGCTGTTACGCACTTCTTTAAGCAGCTTATTAAGCTCACGGCGATTGAGTAATAACTTACGACTACTCTTAGGGGTATGGTTAAAATACGTAGCATGAGAATACTCTTGAATCGTCATATTGATCACAAAAAGTTCATTGCCTTCAAACTCGCAAAAACTCTCAGCAATAGAAGCTTTACCTTCTCTAATCGATTTTATTTCGGTACCGGCAAGTTTGATTCCGGCAGTATATTTATCAAGAATCTCATATTCAAAACGAGCCTTCTTGTTTTTGATGTTTATTGTATTGGTCTGTTTCATAACACTGCAAAAATACTAATTTCTGAGTTGGGCTGCTATTGCTTTTAATTGCTTTAATTTTGTGGTTAAATAACCCCTAAAAACGAGTAATAGATTTATAGCTGTTACTCCTTAAATTAATTAAAATGATTTATAGAATATTCTTAATATTTATTACGTTACTCATCTTTTCTTGCAAAGAAAAACCTCAAAATCTGGATGTAAATACCATCATAGAAAATGCGATTACCCGAGTAGGTGGTGCAACCATAAATACGTCTACGATTACATTTCATTTTAGAGATAAATACTACAGGGCCAATCGTGATAACGGGTTATACCGTTTAGAACGCAGCAGTGATGCTGCTTTTAAGGATACCTTAGATCAGTTGACCAATTCTGATTTTAAACGCTTTATCAATGAAAAAGAAGTTGCTGTTGCAGACTCGCTAATCACGTCGCTTTCGGGCGGGGTAAATTCTGTGCATTACTTTTCAGTGTTGCCGTATGGTTTAGATTCTGAAGCGGTAAATGCTAAAAAAATAGGCGAAGCTACTATAAATGGAAAGACCTATTATGAAATTCAAGTGAGCTTTAGTCAAGAAGGTGGCGGTGAAGATTATGAAGATCAATATATGTACTGGATCAATACCGAAGATTTTACAGTAGATTATTTAGCTTATAATTATCACGTAAACGAAGGCGGAACGCGTTTTAGAGAAGCTTATAATGCAAGAGAAATCAACGGAATTCGATTTGTAGATTACCGCAACTTTAAACCGGAAGAACAGTTTCCATCTCTTGAAAGTCTTGACAGTTTATTTGTAAACGATAAACTTGATTTACTCTCTAAAATAGAATTAGAAGACGTTACCGTAACTGAATATTCAAAATAAATAATCGAAGGGTTTCTAAGGTGAATTTACTCTTGGCTCCAGCTGTTAAAGTCTTTTACATCAACCTCGGTCTGACCATTTTCTACTTTCACTATGTAAAGAAAACCGTATTTAGAATCATCAATCTCATCATACTTATCAGATCCCACAATCGCATTTACAAAAGCAGGAGTTGTATTGCTATGACCTACAATTAGAACAGTTTTTCCGGAAGTTTCCTGTTGAAATTCTTTATTAAATAAATTAGTAGGATCGTAAAGTTTTACCTGTAAATCGTTTTGGTTTGCTGTAGGTAAGGCAGTGCTCTTAGTTCTTCTAAAATCAGTGCTGTAAACAGCATCAAAACCAACACCTTTTAACTCATTTGCCCAGAATTGCGCACGCGCCTCACCAACATCGGTAAGAGCAGGGTCATCACCAGCGTTTGCACCGCGTACTTTGTCGGCATGTCTTATAAGATAAAACGTAGCTTCCTGAGAAGTATTAGTGTCTATAGCCGTCTCCTTGGGTTTGTCTTTACAAGAAAGAATCAATAGCATTAACAAGGATAAAAGTAATCTGATCATAGCTGTTTGATTTTAAACAAATTTAACGCTTGTCAATCAAATATTAGCTTTTCATTGGCTCAAATAGACTATGATTAAAGCTAATTTTAAGTATTACTAATAATTAAAAAAATCAATTGTTATGAATAGCGATCAATTAGAAGGAAAATGGAAACAAGTTAAAGGTAAATTTAAAGAAGAGTACGGTGATTTGACTGATGATGACACTACTCATGCTGAAGGTAAATTTGACCAGATGCTCGGTAAGCTTCAAGAAAAAACCGGAAAAACTAAAGAAGAACTTAAAGATTGGATTAACAAGCAATAATTGTTTTCCAATTTATAAATGAACCGCTAAAAAATTAGCGGTTTTTTTATGCGTTAAACTGTAATTTCGCAAGTCTATGCGAATTGTAAAATCTAAAAAGCTTCCGCTGAATTGTGCTGTAATTGATCTGCTTCTAGACTGGATTGAAGAGGTGCCCATAAGTTGTTTATTTACTTCAAATGGGCATGACGATCATTATGGAAGCTTTGAGATACTTCTGGGAGTTGGAGCTGAGCGTATACTTGAGGCTTCTGTAGGAAATGCTTTTTCTCAACTTGCTAATTTTCGAAGCGAACTTAACGATTGGATTCTGGGGTCTCTTTCTTATGATTTGAAAAATGAATTGGAAGATCTGGACTCACAGAATAATGAAGAACTCGATTTTCCTGATCTGTGTTTTTTTCAGCCTAAAAAATTGATACGTATTAAAGGCGATAAAATTGAGTTTTTATACTTGCCTGCATATACGGAAGAAGTAGAAACTGATTTTGAGAATATTTTCAATTCATCTGCTAGCAAGGAAATTATAAAGTTTTTTGAAGCTCCTAAAATTAAAATGCGATTCAGCAAGGATAGGTATTGCGAGCACGTATCAAAAATGCTAGATCACATCAAGCGGGGAGATATTTATGAGGCTAATTTTTGCCAGGAATTTTATGCGGAAGAGAAAATCAATCCTATTTCAAGTTTTAAAAAGCTTAATGCACTTTCTGAAGCACCATTTGCAACCTATTTAAGGCTGAATGATCATTATGCGTTATGCTCTTCTCCAGAACGCTTTTTAGCAAAAAGAGGAAATCAAATCATCAGTCAGCCTATTAAGGGAACAGCACGCAGAAGTGCTGATTCAGTAGAAGATTTAAAACTCGCAGAGCAATTAGCAAAAGACCCTAAAGAACGTACTGAAAATATTATGATTACAGATCTGGTACGAAATGATCTTTCTAAAAATGCAAAAAAAGGGAGTGTTAAGGTTAAAGATCTTTGTAAAGTTTATACTTACAAGCAAGTACATCAAATGATCTCAACGATAACTTCACTAGTTGAGCCAGAATCAGATTCGATAATATTAATCAAAAATGCTTATCCGATGGGAAGTATGACTGGCGCTCCAAAGGTTTCTGCAATGCAAATTATCGAAGAATTAGAAGTTACAAAAAGAGGTTTATACAGCGGTTCTGTTGGCTATTTTACTCCGGATGGCGACTTTGATTTTAATGTGGTTATTCGCAGTATTTTGTATAATTCAGCAAAACCTTATGTTTCTTTTTCGGTGGGAAGTGCCATAACTGCTCAGGCTTTACCTCAAAATGAATATGAAGAGTGCTTGCTTAAAGCAAAAGCGATGCGCGAGACTTTAGACAATTAATTAAGGTCTAGTAATTCAATTTTGTTTCGGTTGATTTTTAGTTTACCTTCTAATTCTAATTTTTTAAGTAGACGTGAAATCACCACTCTAGAGGTATGCATTTCATAAGCAATTTCCTGATGCGTGCTGTGTATTTCGTTAAGTTGGTTAAGTTTCTGTTTGTCTTTAAGATACTTCAGTAAACGTTCATCCATACGCATAAAAGCAATACTGTCTAAAGTGTTTAGCATTTCTTCAAGTCTATTCTGGTAGCTGTCAAAAATGAAATTACGCCAGGATTTATATTTAGAACTCCATTCTTCCACCTTCTGAATAGGTATCATAATCAGCAGGGTATCTAATTCTGCAATTGCACGTATTTCACTTTTTTGTTGTCCACGCGTAAACGAGAGTGTGAGTGCGCACGTATCTCCTTTTTCGAGAAAATAGAGTAGGAGTTCATCACCGTTTTGATCTTCTCTCAAAATTTTAATCGCACCACTAATGAGCAACGGTATTGCTGTAATATACTGACCAATGTCCATGAGCATTTCACCTTCTTTAGCTTCTCTTAAAATTCCTGTTTCTGTTATTTCTGTTAAAAGCGCTGATTCAAAAAGGTGTGCATAATTGAGATTTAATAATTCTTCCATAGCTTAAAAATAGTGTTTAAAATGATTTTTTAAAACAAAATAGCTAAGCTGTAAATTTTAAAAAAGGATTAAAGTACTGGTAATCTGTATGCAATCTTTTATATTGAAATTAGACATAAAATCTAATTATAATGGCAGGACATAGTAAATGGGCCAACATAAAACACCGTAAAGGAGCCCAAGATAAAAAACGAGCAAAAGAGTTCACGCGGGCAATTAAAGAAATCACAGTAGCTGTAAAAGAAAATAATCAAAACGGAGATCCAGATTCTAACCCGGCATTGCGAAATGCCATTCAAAATGCAAAGGGAGTAAATATGCCCAAGGATACGATCGAACGGGCTATAAAGAAAGCCTCAGGTGCAGATGCTGATTCTTATGAACAACTCACTTTTGAAGGTTATGGCCCTAACGGAATCGCATTTTTTATAGAATGCACTACAGATAATTCTAATCGTACTATTGCGTCGGTACGTTCTATTTTTTCTAAAAACGGCGGAAGTCTGGGAACTCATGGTTCGCTTGAATTTTTATTTGATCGCAAAGGAGTTTTTACCTTAGATAAGACTAAAATTGAATGGGATTTTGAAATGCTTCAACTCGAGCTCATTGAAGGTGGAGCAGAGTCTTTTGAAAACCACGACGACGTTTTTGTGGTTTACACACAGTTTACAGATTTTGGTAGAATGGCTCAACATCTTGAAGAATTAAATATTGAAACTAAAAATGCTGAATTGCAGCGTATTCCTCTAAATACTATTGAATTACCGGTCTATGAAGCAAGAGAAATATTGAATCTCATCGAAAAATTTGAAGACGATGATGATGTGCAAAATGTATTTCACACGTTAGAATTTAATGAAGAACTGGAACTCGCTTTAAATGATGAAGAGGAAGAATAAAATCTTCTAAAATGAATCTTATTTATTCTTTTTTCTTTCTCTTTTTGGTTTTTTTACTTTGTTCAGAATCTATATCTGCAACTAGTTTATTTTCAAACTGAATACGTGATTTAGAAAGATGCTTACCATTTTCTAATGAGCAGATAAACTTAATGAGTTTTTCGCGCAAAGAACAATGTAAATCCCAAGTTGTAGAGGCATCTTTTGCGCTACAAAGTGCTCTTAACTCTATGGAGTTTTCAGTAGCATCCACAACCTGTAAATTCGGCTCATGTTCCTCATCCCAATTTTCTTCTGATTTTAATAATTCTATAAATTTTTTGCGAACCACATCAACGTCAATTTCATAATCAACATATAAAATAATAGGACGTACTTGGTGGGCACTAGTCATAGACCAGTTTTCAAAAGTCTCTGAGATTATTTTTTTAAGAGGAACCACAAGTCTTCTTTGATCCCATGTACGAACAACGAGATATGTAAATCGTATATCTTCAACATATCCCCAGTCTTCTTTGATAATTACGGTATCGCCTATTCTGGCAGGGCGCGTAATAGCAATTTGAATTCCGGCTACGATATTACCTAGTGTGCTTTGTGCAGCAACACCAAGAATTACCGTAGCTACCCCAGCAGAAGCTATTAGCGATATGCCTAATTTTTCTAAAGATCTAAATTGCGAAAGAATAACCGAAATTCCGACAATGATTACCACAAAAGTGATCACTCTTCTTGCAACAGATATGTAGGTCATCATCATTCGAGCCTCATTATTCTCTTCGGGATTTGCATCACCTATTTTAGTCTCTGCAACATAAACCATAAACGAGTCTATAAAACGCATAATAAACCATGTCATAGTACCTATAACTGCAATTAGGAGAATAGCATATAAAGTACTTGCGAAGGTTCCGCCAAATGATATTAATTTGTTTAAGGTGATATAAAAGAATAATACACCAATAGCCCATCCTGCGGGTGTAGCTAATCTTTTTGCTATTTTATTAACCCATATTTTATCAGACTTTTTAAATAGTTTTCTGAAAAACCAAATACTTACTTTTCCTAGAAAATAGCTTAATAAAATAAGAATCAAAGTCCCAACAACTTTCCATACCGGTGTATTCATAAATCGAATACGCGCCCAATCTGGCATCATTCGGTCTAATTCTCGTGGTCCATAAATCTTATAAAGTGCATCAATATTTTCTGTTGTATTAGCAGAAATTAGCCAAAAAGCTCCATAATCTTTGTATTTAATACGTTGTAAGCGTAAAATAACATCCTTTCCATCTAAATCTATTTCACCAAAAACAACGCTGCGTAAAGGTTTTCCGGCAATAGCTTGATTAGTTGCAGTACTGATATCAATCTGACCATCTGGACGATCTGATAAAGAACCCCAATCAATTTTTATGCGTTGATTTAAAACAAAATATAATTTTTCAGCAAGTGTTCCTGCTTGCTCTTTAGTAAGATTATCAGGCATTAAATTGAGATTTAAAGCGTAGGCGGCTTCCTCGTAATTATTGTTACGAGAACTTACTATAAAATGTTCTAGAGTTGCCTGAGGGGTTTGAAAATTTAGTTTATTAGGAGGTAGTCCATTAGGATGATTCAACCTATTTAAAATATAATAAGCATCATTATATTCTTGTATTGCATTAGGTTGATACCTGCCATCATCTGAAACAGTTGTATCACTAGAAGGTAAATCTCTGCCTGATGTTGCCTTTGTAGAATCTTGAGCAATACCGCTTAGAACACATAGATTTAACAATAGTATAAGGAGAAGACTACTTTGGTTGGTTTTCATAATTTGAAATTTACATTCAAAAAATATATTGAGGTATTAGCGTTTCGTTAAAACTCAATTTTGCAGCTATATAGATAATTATTTAAACTTATAAAATCTTCTCTTCTCAAAAATTCGACATTAAAAATGAGAATGAGATTTACGCTTGTATAAAACCAGCGTTATTTTATCAATATTAAATTTAGAATTAACCTTTAATTAATATTATAAGTAATAATTTTATGAAGTTTATAGAGTTAGAAGGTTGATTTTTAAAGAAAATATCTTGAGTTGACTTATGAAATAACGATTATTAAAAATAATGAGTAATTGTATGTTGATTTATAAATTATTATGGGTGTAAACTGAAAATATATCAAGGCTTCAATCTTTGATGTAAAAATTTCCAATAAACCAAAACCAACTAATGAAGAATTTTTTATTTGTTTCTGCTGAAAACGATGCCCTTGCTGATTGTAAAGCCGGCGGAATGGCAGATGTTGTGCGAGATGTACCACGTCAGCTTGCAGCAACTGGAGATCAGGTTCATGTTATTGTACCTGCCTACAATAGACTTCACAAAAAGGGACGTTTAATAACAGAACTTAAATTCAATATTAGAGGGGAAGAGACAGTTGCAGAGCTCTATGAGGTAAACCCTAAAAAAGAGTACTCAGGTATTACGCATTATGTGATACATCACCCGGAGATTGTAGAAGGTAATATAGCTCATATCTACAATGACGATCCTGAAGAACCTTTTTTTACCGATACTGTTAAGTATTTTATCTTCAATACAGCAGTAGCGCAAGCTATAAAACAAAATATTTTTGATCATATAGATGTCGTGCATTTACACGACTGGCATACAGCTCTTTTATTATTTCATAAAAGATTTCATCAAGATTTTACAGTATTGAAACAAAGCTGGTTTGTATATAGCATACATAATTTGAGCTTGCAAGGAATACGACCACTCAATAACAATTTTGCTTCATTGAACAACTTTTTCCCTGAAGTAGGCTATGAATATGACATTGTAAAAGATGATCGTTATTATGATTGTATAAATCTAATGGCAGTGGGAATTCGACTCGCTGATGAAGTACATACGGTTAGTCCTTCTTATATGCAAGACATAATGAAGCCGAGCCACAAACCTGAGTTTATAGGGGGCGAAAGCCTGGAGGAAGATCTGAAAAGAGCTTTTGCTGAAGGAAGACTTCACGGAATATTAAACGGTGTAAATTATCAAAATATGCGTGTCGCTCAAAAAGGGAAATTATATCCTAATGTTTTACGTCAGTTATTTAAATGGATTCAAGAAGAATCAAAAAAATACAAAGCAGATATTCTTGCCAATACTGGAGAAAAAGTTGTTGATCTTATTGAGAACCCTCCCAGTTTTGTGGTTTCTAGTGTTGCCAGAATGACCGAGCAAAAATTCTATTTTTTTAAACAAAAACCTGAAGCATTAAAAGAAATTTTAAGAAAGCTTGAAGCTCGTAACGGGATATTTATTTTACTAGGTACTGGAGAACCGGAATATGAAACGCTTATGCGTGAGATAAGTTATGAGCATCCTAATTTCATTTTTATCAACGGTCAGTCTGAAGACATAATAGATTCTATCTACTTAGAATCAGATCTTTACTTTATGCCTAGTCTCTTTGAACCTTGCGGCATAAGTCAGATGCTGGCGATGCGTAATGGGGTTTTGTGTTTGGTACACCATACCGGCGGACTCATAGACACGGTTAATTCAGATGTAAATGGATTTTCATTTAAAGGGGAGTATATCGATGAAACAATATCAAATATGGTTGCTTCATTTGATACCTGTATGAGTGTATATTTTGAAGATAGACCCAAATGGAATAAAATGAGACGCAAAGCGAAAGCTGTACGTTTCTCTTGGGAGAATTCTGTTAAAGAATATTATAGTAAGCTGTATTCCTATTAAGGAAACAATCTGGGTTTATATTATGAAATTCCATTAAACAGGAATACTTATTTTAACCGAAGATCCCTTGCCTATATCCGACAAAATAGACAATTTAGAACCTATAAGTTTACTGCGTTCTTTAAGAGTTTTCAAACCTAGACCACTATTAAATATGTCAGAATTGGTATCAAAACCATCACCGGCATCACTAATCTCTATCAAAATACTAGATTCTTTCTTTAGAATGGTCAATTCTGCAGAATCTGTATTAGAATATTTGATCATATTATTAAGCGATTCTTGTATCATTCTATACAAATGAATAGCTCGGTCTTTAGTCAGTAAATCGTCTACATTTTCAATACTTTTTGAAAAATTTATTGTTGTATTCTTATCTACTTCATCTATCATAATAGTTACTGCTTCAGAAAAACCAAATAGATCAAGATTGGCAGGATGAAGATTCTTTGTAATTGTACGCAATTCCTTTAAAGATTCATCTGCCAGATTTTCAATACCTTCTGTTTTATCATCAAGCAATCTTCTTTTTAGCAATACCAATTTTTGCCCCAAACTGTCATGCAATTCTCGCGCAAGTCGCGACCGCTCATCTTCTTGCGCAACTAGTAACTTATGCGAATAATCTTGTTGAAGTTTTGTTTTTTCTTTTGCTGTTTTTCGAGAGCGATAGAGCAAAATGAGTCCAAGGACACCGGCAGAAATTAGAATACTGAAAATTAGCAATTGCTTTTGTAGCTTACTTTTTGCATTAAGCAAGTCAATGTCTTTTTTCTGAGTGTTAATTAAGTTTTCCTTTTTTTCAGTCTCGTAGAGCGTTTGATAATAGGCTAAGCTTTGAATTTTTTTAACCGAAGAAATAGAATCTTTTAATTTATAGTATTCAATCAAATAATCATTTGCTTCAGCTGGTCTGTTGAGTTTATTTAAAATGTTAGCCATCTTCAGTTTTGAAAGATAGCGATCAAGAAATGAATTATTTTTTAAGGCAAGTTCTTCAAATTTCTTTGCGCTGGTCAATGCTTCACTATAGTTTCCAAGAGCCTGCTGCATACTTAAGGTTGCGATAACAAAATACATTTCATTAGGCGGGTTTCGGTAATATTCAGGACCGTTAGTGAGCTTCTTATAATAGGATTCTGCGAGTTCGAGAGAATCATTATCTGCATAAGCAGCTGCTAGAGCTGCAAATACTGGAGGCTCCATTGCTTCCTTGTATTTAGAGAGATTGGTATAATAAGCAGCTTTTTTTAAAGAGGCAATACGCTCAGCTTGATTATCCGCTATATTAAAATCTTCGGCAGCATTGTAATATAATGGAATTAAACTCCCATAGCTTTTTGTTTTTTCGGCTAAAACTTGAGACAGTTTCCTATAATTAGCAGCTTCATTAAAGAAATTATTCTTAGCAAATATCACGGCTAATGAATTTAAAGAACTCATTATATTGAAGGTATCTTTTTCTTTCTCAAATAGCGTTTCTGCTTTTTGATAATCAAAAACAGCTTTGCTAAAGTTACCTTGATCAGATTGTAACTGCCCGCGGTATAAGCATATAAAACCCAGTAAATGGTTGAGATTGTATTTTTCTGCAGTCTGCTCAGCTTTGTTGTAAAACTTCAGTGCACGCTCAGTATTTCTCAAAAAGTAATAGCTATCAGCAACGTTGAGATAAAGCCGGGTAATTGATTTACCGCTGGTTAATTGTGGGATATACTTTTTAAAATCCTGATAAATTTCCTCTCCTTTTTCAGGGTTCGTAAGTATGCTATTCTGATGGTAGATTCGATTTGCAACATATTCTCCTGCTTTATTGAGAGAATCTAAACTTATAGCATATTTAATGGTATAATTAACTAATGAATCATATTGGAATTCTTCATCGTAATCGATGTAGCGCTCAAGACTATCCAATAATTTTAAATGGGCAGCTCCCGACGTATTCTCAAGTTTTTTTTTGAAGAATTGAATTTTTTCAACTTGGGTTTTAGATTCTTGAGCAGAACAAAAAGCATAAAATAGGATGAAAAATAATAGTAAACTTCTATTAAGCATAAACTCATTTTGTGATGCCAATTTACAGCAAAATTTAGAAGATTTTATAATGCTGTTCTAGTTTTGAGCTAAATATTTAGTACTGCCATGAAATCATTATTCGATTCATATTCAAGTCATTACTATTTCGTTATATGTTAAATTTTAATATTCTCTCAAAATAATTACGTCTAATTACTTACTTTAATACGTATAAATACTTATATTTGAAATGTAAATACGTAGCTAATGAGAAAAATAGTAGTAGTTGGTAATGGAATGGTAGGATATAAATTCTGTGAAAAGTTGGTAGCTCACCCAAATTTTGAAGCCTATCACGTGGTGGTTTTTGGAGAAGAACCAAGACCTGCTTATGATCGGGTACATCTTAGTGAATATTTCTCAGATAAGTCTGCAGATGAATTATTGATGGCTCCGGTAAACTGGTATCAGGAGAATAGTATTGAGTTACGCACTTCTGAACTCGTAACTGCAATTGATCTGGAAAATAAAAGCATAAAAACACATAAACACACCGTTCTGGATTATGATTATTTGATACTCGCGACAGGATCTTCACCTTTTGTTCCTCCTATTAAAGGTTCAGATAAGCAAGGTGTTTTTGTTTATAGAACTATTGAAGATCTGGATGCTATGAAGAGCTATGCTTCTAAGATTAAAATGGTTGGTAAACGAAGTGCTGCTGTTTTAGGAGGTGGACTCTTGGGTCTTGAAGCAGCAAATGCAGCTAAAGAACTAGGTTTAGATGCTCACGTAATAGAGTTTGCGCCGCGTTTGATGCCGCGTCAATTGGATCAGGCAGCTAGTAATATGCTTCAGTCTAAAATTGAAAGTCTGGGAATAGGTATTCATCTCAACAAAGCTACAAATGAGGTTGTGGGTGAGGAGCGAATAGAACGTATGGACTTTGCAGACGAGACACATTTAGATGTAGATATGCTAATTATTTCCGCAGGAATTAGACCCCGTGATGAACTGGCTAGACAGAGCGGAATTCAAGTAGGTCCTCGTGGCGGAATCTATGTAAATGAAAAAATGCAGACTTCAGATCCTAATATTTTTGCAATAGGTGAGGTAGCACTCTATAATGAAGGTATTTACGGACTTGTTGCTCCCGGTTATGAGATGGCAGAAGTAGCGGTTGAGCAAATCACGGGTGGAGATAAATGTATGGCAGCGTCTATAGATATGTCTACGCAGCTTAAACTCATAGGTACAGAAGTAGCTTCTTTTGGAGATCCTTTTGTAGAAAACCAAGATATAGTTGCTATCACTTACGAGAATAAGCAAAGCGGAATTTACAAACGTATCAACGTAGCTAAGGATGGTACCCGATTGTATGGAGGTATTTTGGTAGGAGATTCATCTGATTACAACACGTTATTTCAGATTTATTACAATGTGATGAAACTACCTGAAAACCCTGAAGATTTAATTCTAGGTTCCAGAGGTGGAGATAGCATTTTAGGGAGTGTTCTTGATTTACCTGATACAGCTCAGATTTGTTCATGTGAAAGTATTTCTAAAGGAGAAATTTGTAACAGTCTGGAAGAAGGAACTTGTGCTGATTTAAAAGACATTATAAAATGCACTAAAGCAACTACAGGTTGTGGCGGTTGTAAACCGATGGTTGTAGATCTGGTAAACGAGACTTTAAAGTCTTTAGGAAAGGAAGTAAAAGACATGATTTGCGAGCATTTCAAGTATAACCGTCAGGAGCTTTACGACCTGGTTAAGGTCAAGAAAATTGAAACATTTGAAGAAGCTTTAGCTACCATTGGTAGGGGTTGTGGTTGTGAAATTTGTAAGCCGGTTATGGCTTCGATTTTCTCGAGTATTTATATGGATACGGCAAATAAACAGCCTGTTATTCAGGATTCTAACGACCGTTTTTTAGCAAATATTCAGCGAAATGGAACGTATTCTATTGTTCCGCGAGTTCCCGGCGGTGAGATTTCCCCAGAAAAATTAATTGTATTGGGAGAGGTTGCTAAAAAATACGACCTCTATACTAAAATTACAGGAGGACAGCGTATAGATTTGTTTGGAGCCGAATTGCACGAACTTCCTTTAATCTGGAAAGAACTTATAGATGCTGGTTTTGAGAGTGGTCACGCGTACGGTAAATCCCTGCGTACGGTTAAAAGTTGTGTAGGTTCAACCTGGTGCCGCTACGGAATGCACGAGTCGGTTTCTTTTGCTATTGATATCGAAAACCGGTATAGAGGTTTACGGTCACCACATAAATTAAAAGGTGGAGTTTCAGGATGTATCAGAGAATGTGCTGAAGCGCGAGGGAAAGATTTTGGACTTATCGCTGTAGATGGTGGCTGGAATCTTTATGTGTGCGGAAATGGGGGTGCTACACCTAAACATGCGATTCTTCTGGCAGAGCAGTTAGATGATGAGACCTGTGTTAAGTATTTAGATCGTTTTTTAATGTTCTATATACGTACAGCCGGCCCGTTAGTGCGTACTGCGCCGTGGTTAGACAAACTTGAAGGCGGTATAGATTACCTTAAAAAGGTTGTTGTAGAAGACAGTTTGGGTATTGCAGCAGAGCTTGAAGCAGAAATGCAAGGTCTGGTTAATAAGTATGAATGTGAGTGGAAGCAAGCTGTTGAAGATCCTGAAATGGCAGCCAGATTTAAGCACTTTGTAAATTCTGAGGATAGTGATGATACGATAGAATATGTTGCGTTACGAGATCAAAAAATGCCAAGACGCTGGTAAAATACTAATTACAAACAAACAACCTGATGGAAGAATTACTCAATCAATATAAAACAGTTACTCAAGATAATGCAACAATCTGGTTTAAGGTAGGTAAAACAACCGACTTCCCAGCAAACGGCGGAGCTTGTATTAAGCATCAAAACAAACAAATTGCGGTTTACAATTTTAGCTTAACATCAAGCTGGTACGCTTGCCAGAATTTGTGTCCACATAAGATGGAAATGGTTCTTTCGCGTGGTATGATTGGTGATAGGGAGGGAATTCCAAAAGTTGCCTGCCCCTTGCATAAAAAAACCTTTTCGTTAGAAGATGGTAGTAACTTAAATGGGGAGGATTATAAAATCGCGGTTTATCCTGTTAAAATTGAAGATGAAATGGTGTATATTGGTTTTGCTGAATAACAAACCAAACTTATGACACTACTTGAGCAAGCTATAGAAGCAATAGATACAAAGAACTCAAAAGATCCTAATCTAGAACAATCTGAAGGTACAATGGTACCCAAAGAACTTTTATATTCCCAAAGAATGACAGCTCATTTACTCGCTTTTGAACCCGAAGCTTCAGAAGAATTACAAGTTGCAGCACGCGCGCAACATATCTGCCGTTGGAAAAGTCCGCGGGAAGATTATCCTATGGATCGTATCGGTTATTTAAAATGGCGGGAAGATCTTAAGAAAATGCACGCAAAACTTACTGCTGAAATTCTTGAGGACTTAGGCTTTGAAAAAGAATTTATTGACCGCGTTCAGTTTTTGATCAAGAAGAAACTCATAAAAAAAGATGACGGTTCACAAACTCTTGAAGATGTGATTTGTCTTGTTTTCCTTCAGTACTATTTTGAAGATTTTGCAGCTAAACACAAAGAAGGTAAAGTGATCGATATCATTCAGAAGACCTGGGCAAAAATGTCACAAAAAGGTCAGGCGGCTGCTTTAAAACTACCTTTAGGTAAGACTACGTTAGAACTTGTAGGTAAGGCTTTAGCCTAAAATAATTATGGCTTCTTTAGATCAAAAGACCTTTAATAATCTCAGGCGTTTATACATAATCGCTTTGAGTCTCATCGCCCTTTCCGTATTGATTAGTCAGGTGCTGGTGCATAAATTTTTAGACTCACAGACCACAGATTCTACGGTTATAAATATTGCCGGCAGACAGCGTATGTTGAGTCAGAAATTGACTAAAGAAGCCATACAGCTTGCGCAATATCAAAACGCTCTACAAACCTCCTCTTTAAAAGACAGTCTTTCAGCAACTCGAGAGATTTGGTACAAAAGTCATTTAGCGCTGCAAAAAGGTAGTGACAGTTTACAAATTCCCAAAAACAACACTGCAGCAATAGAAGCTTTATTTCAGAAAATAAATCCGTATTTCGATGCTGTTTATAATGCTTCAGAAACACTGATTAGAAGTTCAAATTCATCATCAATTGGTGAAGGTGAATTTGCTTTAGAAACCATACAGGCTAATGAAGGCTCATTTTTAAAGTTGATGGACCGTATTGTAAACCAATATGAGACCGAGGCTGAAGCAAAGATAGAAAGACTACGCACCTTAGAGACTTTGCTGGTAAGTTTGACCCTACTCATTTTATTGGCTGAATTTATTTTTATTTTTTGGCCTACAGCAAAAGCAGTTCGTACAGGTATGTTAGAGTTGATCACAGCAGAACGCAAGGCACGTAAAATGGCCCGTGACGCAGATGCATTGACCGAATCTAAAGAAAGATTACTGTGGGAGTCCAGAGCCTTAAATCAGGCAATGGATAAAACCTTACTTTTTGTTAGAACAGATTTAAATGGAGTTATTCTACATGCTGGCGAGCAGTTTAAAAAGCTATTAAAACAGAGTTTTTTTAAGCAAAACACAAAACTAGCTGAGATTATTTCCATCAACGAAGTCGAAAAAAATACTTTCGAAAAAATCCTTTTAGAAAATAAGCGTACCGGCTGGCAAGGAGAAATACGGGCGACAGCTCCTGGTGGGAGAGCTCTCTTTCTAGAAATGTCTTTGCTTCCTTTTTTTAAAGGAAAAGAAAACAACGAACTATTGATCATTTTTCTGGATGTTACTAAACGAAAAGAGGCTCACGATGAGATAGCACGTTTGACAAAATCTAATTTTGAAGAACGTATTACCCATCAAAAAACTATTTCAAGACAGATTATAGAGAATCAGGAACAAGAACAAAACCGCATTGCTCAGGATCTACATGATGGGATCGGGCAGATGCTTACCGGTTTAAAGTTTACATTAGAAAGTATAGATCTTAAGGATAAAGAGAAAGCCCAACTTAAAATAAACAATTTAAAAAGTTTGTCTTTAGATATCATTAAAGGAATACGTACCGCAACGTTTAATTTAACACCTCCAGAATTAACAGATCACGGTCTTATTCCCGCACTTACAAAGCTTTGCAAAGAACTCAGCAATTTAACAGGTAAAGTTATTCAACTTCAAAATAAAACAGATTTTAATCTTCGACTAGATACTTTAGTGGAGATCAATACCTATCGCATTACACAAGAAGCGATAAACAATGCAATAAAATATGCAGATTCAAAATTTATCCTGATAAGTATTAGACATAGTATAAATCTCTTAAGTATAACCATAGATGACGATGGTAAAGGTTTTGATATGGATAAGACCAGAGATAAACGCAGAGTTGATGGCGGTATGGGAATGACTTTTATGCAGGAGCGAATGAACTATATTAATGGTAGACTTTTTGTAAATTCGGAACTTGGTAAGGGGACCCGAATAACCCTAAATATTCCTATAGATTAAATAACTTTTTATGGAGACTGAGATGCTTAAAGTGGTGTTGGCTGACGATCACGTTCTGGTACGTGATGGTATTAAGGCTTTGTTAGAAGATGAGGAGAATATTATGGTTCTTGATGAAGCTTCAAACGGAAAAGAAGCTCTTCAGGTAATTAAAAAGCAACAACCCGATATTCTTATTGTAGACATTCGTATGCCAGAGATGAATGGTATTGAAGTTGTACAGGCTATTAAGAATGAGTCTATAAACGTTAAAACTCTTGTTCTTTCTATGCACGATAGTGAAGAATATGTGCTGCAATCTATTCAGGCCGGGGCAGATGGTTATTTATTAAAAGGGTCAAGTAAAGAAGAGTTCTTAAAAGCTTTACATACTATAGAAGGCGGTGATAAGTATTTTGCAGGTGAGTTATCTTCTATTATCATAAATAACTTTGTAAATGGTAAGACCGCTACACCTGCTAAGGAATCTAAAGAGGCTATCGCTCAGGAATTTAGTTTGACTAAAAGAGAGCGCCAAATACTGGGTCTGGTTTTAGAAGGAAAAAGTAATAAAGAGATAGGAGAAGAATTGAATATTAGTAAACGAACTTCTGAGGTTCATCGCTTTAATTTGATGAAAAAGCTTGATGTTAAGAACCTTATGGAATTAGCGAATAAGGCTTCTGAGTATAATTTAATGTAGAACTAATAATATTTTAATACTGAATTTACTAATTCAGTAATTAAAATCAAGAATACTTAAATATTCATATTTCTAAATACTACGTATTTTAATTAAGTATTAATACTTATTTTTGTAAGTATAAACACTTAATTATGAAAATAACATTCACTTCAGCAAAGGCTACCCGCCTTAATTTAAAAGATTTTAGCAGCATTCCCATGCGAACGTTTTGGATTACTTCTTTTGCATTCTTTTTGTGCTTTTTTGCATGGTTTGGTATTGTTCCCTTTATGCCAGATGTGGTTCGAGATTTAGGTTTAACTCCGGCTCAGAAATGGAACTCGGTTATTTTAGCTGTTTCAGGAACCGTATTTGCTCGTTTAATTATAGGTAAATTGTGTGATAAGCATGGGCCTCGTCTGTGTTATACCTGGTTACTTTTGTTGGGTTCAATTCCTGTAATAGTGTGCGGACTTGTAAAGACTCCGTTTCAATTTTTAATTTGTCGTTTATTTATTGGTTTTATCGGTGCGAGTTTTGTTATTACGCAGGTACACACTTCATTAATGTTTGCTTCTAATATCGTAGGTACTGCTAATGCTACTTCTGCAGGATGGGGTAATATGGGAGGTGGAGCAAATAGACTCATAATGCCACTAATCGCTACGGGAATTATAGGACTTGGGGTCGCAGAGGCAGATGCTTGGAGAGTTTCACTAATTATCGCCGGTGTAGTTTGCTTTCTAATGGGAATTGTGTATTTCTATTTTACAAAAGATACTCCTGAAGGAAACTTTAAAGAACTTAAAGCTCAGGGAAAAGAAATTAAAGGGAAGAAAAAAGACGAAGTTGGTTTTCTGGAAGCCTTAAAAGATTATCGGGTATGGATTCTTTTTATCGTATATGCGGCTTGTTTTGGTATCGAGTTAACCGTTTATGGTACTATGGATGATTATCTGCAAAATACGTTTAGTCTAAATAGAATTACTGCAGGAAACATTGTGCTTTCCTTTGCATTGATGAACTTATTTGCTCGAACACTGGGAGGTTATTTTGGAGACAAATTTGGTAAACTAAAAGGCTTGCGTGGAAGAGTTCTATTCTTGGTAGCTATTCTGGCAATAGAAGGTGTGATGCTCGTTACTTTTTCAGCTATTACAAGTTTGGTGGTTGGGATTATCTTCTTAGTGGCATTTAGTCTTTCGGTTCAAATGGCGGAAGGAGCAACCTTCTCAGTAGTACCTTTTATAAACAAAAAAGCAATCGGATCAATCTCAGGAATCGTAGGTGCAGGAGGAAATGTAGGAGCCTTTCTAGCCGCTATGCTTTTAAAATCTAAGTCTGCTGTTGCAGAGCAAGCTGCGCTTAATGCTAATGAAGGTGCAAGCGAAAAAATTGCAAAACTAGCACAATCTGAAGCTGCTGCAGCTGCGGTTTCAAGCGGTTATTTTATAATAGGAATTCTAGTTTTTGTAACAGGAATTCTAGCGCTTACTATTAAATTTTCTACTGCGGATGAGAAGAACGCTGCAGCTGACCAAGTTATTCCAACGGAAGAAAATTTACTTCCATCAAATGCTTAAAAAAGTAATCTCATAATCTTTAATTCATAAAGCTTATGAGGTTTTTTTATAAGATTCGTAAATTGAATCGAATCGCTTTGAAACTACCTGAAAATCTTTAACCTTAGTAGTAATTGAATCGCAACCATCGCATAAAACTCTCCTCATTATGATAGAAAAAACCATTAAATCAACCTGTTCTTATTGTGGTGTAGGCTGTGGTTTAATCATCAAAAAAGAAGCTAAAAATAAGGTGATGGTTGAGGGTGATCCAGATCATCCTGTTAATAGAGGTATGTTGTGTTCTAAGGGTAGAAATTTACACTACGTAGTAAATGATACTTCAGATCGGTTGCTCTATCCACAGATGCGATGGAGTAGGTCACATCCCTTAGACCGGGTTGATTGGGATACGGCTTTAACAAGAGCTGCTCAGGTTTTTAAAAGTATAATCAAGCAGCACGGTCCTGATAGTGTAGGTTTTTACGTTTCGGGACAATGTCTTACCGAAGAATATTACATAGCCAATAAACTGGTAAAAGGTTTTTTAGGTACCAATAATATTGATACCAATTCTAGGCTGTGCATGAGTAGCGCTGTGGTAGGATATAAGAAAACCTTCGGTGAAGATTCTGTTCCCATCGCTTACGCAGATATAGAATTAGCAGATTGTTTTTTGATTACCGGCGCCAATCCGGCGTATTGCCATCCTATTTTATTCCGCAGATTAGAACAACATAAAGAGAATAATCCTGATGTACAAATCATTGCTGTAGATCCACGCCGAACCGACACTGCTGCTTTTGCAGATTTACATTTGCAATTGATACCGGGTACCGATATTATTCTTTATAACGCCATAGGTAGACGATTACTTGAGCAAGGCTTAGTAGATAAGGATTTTATAGACAATCATACTGAAGGTTTTGGTTATTACAAAGAGCAAGTAAAAAAGCTTTCTTTGAAAGAAGCCGCAAAACTGTGTGGTGTTCCTTTGGCTGATATAAAAAAAGCAGCAGACATTATCGGTGTTTCTAAAGGGTTCATCAGTATGTGGGCTATGGGTTTGAATCAGAGTGTGGTAGGGACTAATAAGAATTTTGCATTACTCAATTTATCGTTGATCACAGGCCAGGTAGGTAAACCGGGTTCTGGTCCTTTTTCGCTTACGGGACAGCCCAATGCAATGGGTGGTCGCGAAGTAGGAGGGATGGCTAATTTATTAGCAGTTCATAAAGATCTGATGAATCCAGATCATAGAAGGGAAGTTGCTCAGTTTTGGGGTGTGAATGAAATTTCAGGTAAACCGGGATATACGGCTACTGAAATGTTTGAGGCCTTAGATAGCGGTAAGTTAAAAGCGGTATGGATTATTTGTACAAATCCGGCGGTAAGTTTACCCGATGTACGCCGTGTGGAGAAGGCTTTAAAAAATGCCAAGTTTGTTGTGGTTCAGGATATTTCTAACAAATCTGATACGTTAGATTTTGCAGATTTGGTACTTCCGGCCGCAGGATGGTTAGAGAAAGAAGGAACGATGACCAATTCTGAACGTAGAATTTCACATCTGCCTCAAGTTGTAGATGCTCCCGGTGAAGCCCGTCCTGATGTAGAAATCTTATGTGATTTTGCTCAGAAAATGGGCTTTCGTGGATTTAAATATTTCAATGCGGAAGAGATTTATCAGGAGTACTGTGCGATGACAAAAGGTACTAATATTGACATTTCATTTTTAAATTATGACCGCTTAAAAACAGAAGGAACTTTTCAATGGCCTGTAAACGAATACAGACATACCGGTACACCCAGACTTTTTGAAGATAAAAAATTCTATACTCCATCACAAAAGGCAATTTTCAATATCCCATCAACTATAACCAACAGGTCTATTCAACCAGACACAAATTACCCGTTTATACTAACTACAGGGCGCGTTAGAGATCAATGGCATACGATGACAAAAACGGGTAAGGTTTCCCGTTTAAAAACCCATTATCCTACTCCGGTTGTTGAGATAAACCCTGCTGATGCTTTCGCTCTTAAAATAAGAGAAGGGGATGTTTGTGAGATCACGAGTGAGAATGGAAATGTTAGGGTAAAAGCAAATCTTACTGATAATGTGAGAAAAGGGGTGATTTTTTTGCCTATGCATTGGGGTAAAAAATTAGATAGTGATCTCAATCGCTCCAATAACCTGACTCAAAATATGGTTGATCCGCAGAGCAAAGAGCCTGATTTTAAGTTTACCGCTGTTCACATTGAAAAATACCGGAAAAGACGTGAAAAAATAGTGGTAATAGGTTCTGGTGCAGCTGCATTTCGGTTTATGGAGAATTACCGCGAGTTGAATACTGTAGATCAAATCACCGTTTTTTCTAAGGAAGAGCATGCGTTTTACAACCGGGTTTTATTACCGGAATATATTACCGAAGAATTAACCTGGGAGCAGTTGCTGAAGATGAAAGCAAATCAGTTGAAAACTTTAGATTTTAAACTTTATCAGCAAAATCCAATCATTGAAATAGAGAAAAAATCAAGAACTATCAAAGACAGTCGCGGTATCTACCACACTTATGATAAACTGATAATTGCAACGGGTAGCCGGGCTTTTGTTCCTACTGATATGCGATTGGATTTAAGCGGAAGGTTTACAATGCGTGATAAACAAGATGCAGACCGTTTTAAAACCTATCTTGATAATACCAAAATTCCGGTTAATGAGCAACGCGTGATTATAGTGGGTGGCGGACTTTTAGGCTTAGAACTTGCTGCTTCGTTGAGGCACAAAAATGTGAATATAACCATTATTCAGCGGTCGTCTTATTTGATGGAAAGACAGCTGGACACCGTATCCAGTCGTATGCTGTCAACCAATGTGCAGGAGCGGGGTATTCAAATTTATTTTGATAATGAAGTAAGTACGGTATTTGATAGTGAAGAACCGCATACGCTAGAAGTAACACTTAAAAGTGGTAAAGTTTTAGAAGCTAATGCCATTGTTTATGCAATAGGAACGCGACCTAATATTGAAATTGCGCGACTGGCCGGCCTTCAAATGGGTAAAGGCGTACGGGTTAATGAGTTTTTACAGACTTCTGACAGCAATATTTTCGCTTTGGGAGAAATAGCAGAATTCCAAAATCAAACCTTTGGGATCACAGCTGCAGCTGAAGAGCAAGCTAATATTCTAGCTAATTATATCACAGGAGACATAAGTATGAGCTATGAGGGATCAACACTGATGAATATCTTAAAATTTGAAGATCTTGATTTGTGCAGCATCGGTACCATCAATATTCCTAAAAATGATCCTGCTTATGAAGAGGTGATTTTTATGGATGTCGCTAAGCGTTATTATAAGAAATGTATCATTAAAGATGATTTGCTTATAGGTGCAGTTTTGATGGGAGATAAGCAAGAGTTTGCAGAATTCAAAAACCTGATAGATAGTAAAATTGAATTGGCTGACAAACGCGATCAACTTCTTAGAGGTTCAGCCAAACAAGCTCCTGTTAAAGGTAAACTCATTTGCTCGTGTAGTCAGGTAGGTTCTGGTAATATTGAAGAAGCAATAGCTTCCGGTTGTACAGATTTTACAGCTTTATGCAATCAAACCGGAGCAGGTTTGGGATGCGGTAGTTGCAAAACTGAAGTCCGTGAGATTTTAACCGAAGTAAGCGCAGCTGTATGATACAAGATTATTCAAGAGTAATTGTAAAAGGCGGAGTGCTTTCGCCGGGCGAACTAAAATCTATTTTAGAAGTAGCTGAAGGTTTAGATCTTAAAACTGTTGCTTTTGGCTCCAGACAAGATATCCTGTTTTTAACTGAGTCTAAAGAAGATTTAAAAACAGATAAACTAGAACTTGTTACTTCAGAAATGAAAGGCGTAGAGAACATTGTTTCCTCATATGTTGCCAGTGACTTATTCAACAGTACTCCTTGGCTTACGGCAGACCGCTACTTATATATATTAGAGCAATTTCAGAGTACACCGAAGCTAAAGATCAACATAACAGACCCCAAACAACGTTTAGTACCATTATTTACAGGGCATCTCAATTTTATTGCTTCAGAATTTGAAGATTACTGGTACCTCTATTTGAGAATGCCAAATTGGGAACAAACACAAATGTACCCCGTATTGATTTACAGTTGGGATCTGGCTCGTATCGCCACAATTATAGAAAAATTAGTACGAGAAGAGCCTGATACGGTGACAATGGTTTTTGATCTTGTCATTGATGCAATAGATTTAAACAGCCGTACAGTTTCAAATCCACTCGAGGTTGATTTTTATCCGTTTCCCTATTATGAAGGAATGAATCGTATGCGATCGGGCAAGTATTGGTTGGGCTTGTATTGGCGAAATAATCAATATGACGTTCAGTTTTTAAAAGCGCTTTGTGATTTATGTGCAAGTTCAAGGATTGGGAAACTATCATTAACCCCCTTTAAATCATTTATCGTAAAAGGAATTCCGGCAGAAGATAAACTAATTTGGGAAAAATTCTTGGGCTTATCTGGTATCAACGTAAGACACAGTATGCTTGAGTTGAATTGGCATTTACCGGTAGCAAACACATTGGCGCTTCAACTTAAAGAGTATCTGGTGGGGGAGTTTAATAAAAATGATATTAGTACGTATGGTTTAACTTTTGGGATCACAGATTATAAAAGCAGCACCTATTATTTCACTTCCATAGTAATAGAAAAGAATAAACATGGAGAGCTTCCTGAACCTTTTAAAAACAGAGATACATTTAATATCCTCTACGCACGTAATTTTGACCCAAATACGTGCGATTATATTGTTCACGTTCAGGATGTAGATCAGGTAGAATTACCTGATTTATTGATGGAATTAAGCCGCATGTATTTTGAAAATTTAGGCAAAAATAAAAAGCCAGAAGTGAATTCTTCTATTGAAAAAAAACAAATGAGATTTGATGTTTATCAATGCGAATCATGTCAAACTATTTATGATTACAGATTTGGAGATATCACACAAAATATAAAACCTGGCGTATACTTTGAAAACTTACCGGATGATTACACCTGTTCGTTGTGTGAAGGACCTAAAGAAGCGTATAAAAAGATTACAGTTATTGATGCCCTAAAATCATAATTAAAATATGAGTTTAGGGCATCAATAACTTTACAAATTTTAGTTATCTACGATCTCAATAGAGATTGAGTTAAACGCTGGCGATAGTTTGCGCAATAACTTCCTGCATTTGCTTACGATTATTTACCACCTCACCTAAAACAATTATTGCCGGATTCCCTAGATTTTGCTCTTTATAGATTTGCGAAATATTAGCAACAGTACCTATGCCTATTTTCTCAGAATCTTTAGTTCCGTTTTGAATAATTGCAACCGGTAGTTCATTTTTATGTTCTGCTTTATAAATCGCTAAGATTTCATCAAGCTTGCTGGTTCCCATCAATAGCACCACAGTAGCATTACTTTTTGCAGCAAGTTTGACATCGTTAGATAGTTTATGGGCTTTAGTTGTGCCGGTAATCACCCAGAAACTTTCTGAAACGCCACGCTTTGTAAGTGGAATTTGCTGTAGCGCAGGTACTGCCATACAAGAAGAAATACCCGGTATCATTTCAGAGGGAATTCCATTTCTTTCTGCGTATTCCATTTCTTCAGAACCTCTTCCAAATATAAAAGGGTCACCTCCTTTTAAGCGTATAACAGTTCCTTTAGTTTGCGCACGTTGTACGATAAGCTCGTTTATTTGTTCTTGCTGATACACATAACAACCTTTCCGTTTTCCTACAAAAATCAACTCTGCTTCGGTAGATACGTGCTTCAATAACTCAATATTAACCAAAGCATCGTATAACACTACAGCAGCGGTATTTAATGCTTTTACAGCTTTAAGTGTAATTAATTCCGGATCTCCGGGACCTGCACCAATAAGAATAAGTTTTGAATCTATCATACTTCACACTGTTTAGTAATTAATTTTTTCAGATTAAAACTTGATGAATCAGTAGAGTACGATTCTCAAGTTCAAATTTTCCTGCATATATACTCAAGCATACGTGACTCTATTCTTGAATACTGTGTTATAAAAATAGAAATTTCTACGTATAAATACGTTTATATACGTATTTATTTTATTTATAATTAAGTAATGTGTAATAATTTATATAAAACAAACAATATAATTAAGTATTAGTACTTAATTATATTGTTTGAAATATATTTGAATTGTCAACTTTCACTTATTATCCATTATGAAAAAAATCACATTACTTTTTAGTCTCTTGATCTTTAGCGTTTTTAATAGCATTGCTCAAGAATTTAGTTTGGATGCAGATTTGCGCCAGCGCTTTGAATACCGTCACGGCTTTATAACCCTGTTTCCTGATGCTGCTGATCCTGCAGCTTTTGTAAGACAGCGTGCACGGTTAAACTTTAAATACAATTCAGAAAAACTCAACGTCTTTATAGCTATTCAAGATGTAAGTACTTGGGGAGATACACGCCAGATCTTTCCTACTGATGGCAATGATTCATTTATGCTTTTTCAGGCTTGGGCAGAATTGGACTTAGATGAAAACTGGTCAACAAAATTAGGAAGACAGATTATAGCATATGACGATCAGCGCATCTTTGGTGGTTTAGATTGGGCTATGCAAGGGCGTTTTCATGATGCGGCGCTCTTAAAGTATAAAAAGGCAGATGTGCAATTTGATCTTGGTTTTGCTTTTAGTCAGCAAGGTGAATCTGTTTTAGGAACTACGTATAATGTTCTGGGTTTTTTTACCTATAAAGCAATGCAATACGGATATTTTAAGAAGAATTGGGAAAAATCTTCTTTAAGTTTATTAGCCTTGAATACCGGTTTTCAAAGATTTGATAACAGTACATCCGCAGTCGCAGATGGTGTTTATTATACCCAAACAATAGGATCTTATTTTACATTTCCTCTAGGAGCTGTAAATATTTCCGGAAGTGCTTATTATCAATTTGGTGATGCCTATCCTGTAGACGAAAGTTTATCAGCTTATCAGGTTGCACTTAATGCTACTTATAAAGCCGGAAGTACGCTTCTTGGGGTAGGTGCCGAATTGTTAAGCGGTTCTGATCAGGGAAGTACAGATCATAAATCGTTTTTTCCCTTATATGGTACCAATCACAAATTCAACGGTTTTATGGATTATTTTTATGTGGGTAATCACGCCAACAACGTAGGTTTAAATGACTTTCATGCTAAAGCGATTTTTAAAATCGGTAAGACTTCATCCTTATTAGTAGAAGGTCATTATTTTGCTTCAAATGGGGAATTAGCAGGCGATGCTAATAACTATTTAGGTACCGAACTGGATCTGGTTTATACGCAACCTTTGATTAAAAATGTAAAACTACAGTTAGGCTATTCTCATATGTTTGCTTCAAAAAATATGCCTTTAATAAAAGGTGGCACTACATCAGATAATACAAACAACTGGGGATGGGCGATGCTTGTTATCAACCCGAATCTTTTTAAACACAGCTTTAAGTAAAATATAGAATATTCGGACTTAACCTCGTTGTCCCAAGTTTAGTTAGCCTTTGTAATCTCATATTGCAAAGGCTTTTATTATCCGCCAATCGCGATCATACTGCGGTTATTGTTGTGCAGATCAGGGTTGGTCAATTGATCAAAGTCAGTCATCCCGGCACGTACAGCTTTCTTTTTATTGAGCGCCAGATCGATGAGATTTTCTAGTTTTTTGCCTTCGCGAAAAGCTTTCAGGAGATTTGTTTCTTCATTAGAAAAGAGGCAATTTTTCAGTTTTCCATCAGCGGTAAGTCTGATCCGGTTGCAACTGTCACAAAACGGATTGGTTACCGAACTAATGATTCCAAAACTTCCCTGAAATCCTTCAATCTTAAAATTACGCGCTGTAAAATGTTGCTCATTTGCGAGTGGTTTCAAGGCTTCAACGCCAAAATAGTCAGTCACCTGATTTAAAATTTCAGCTTGACTAACCAATTTACCTTTGTTCCATTCGTTTCCGTCAAAAGGCATAAATTCTATAAAGCGCACGTTAATGTCCCGATCTTTAGTAAGCTTGATAAAATCTACAATCTCATCCTCATTAAAATCTTTCATCAACACCGCATTGATCTTTACGTTAAAACCTTCGGTTATGAGTTGGTTAATATTTTCAAAAGCCTTTTTATATTGATCTCTTCGGGTAATAAATTTGAATTTTTCAGCATTCAAACTATCCAGACTTACATTGATATCATTTAAACCATAACGTTTAAAATCATCAATATAACGATGCGTCAACAACGCATTTGTGGTAATAGATAGTTGTATGGGCAGTTTTGATAAGCGTTTCAGAATATCACTAAAATCTTTACGAACGAGTGGTTCACCGCCCGTTAGCCGTATTTTATCAACCCCATTTGCAACAAATACTTTTGCAAACGATTCTATCTCATTTGCAGTCATCAAATTTGCCCGCGGACTCAAAGGTATTCCGTCGTGCGGCATACAATAAGTGCAACGCAAATTGCACTTTTCGCTGAGCGAAATGCGCAAATAGTTATGTATTCTGCCGTGTGTATCTGTTAATATTGGAGTTACGTTATTCATTTTTGTTGTGTTGAGCGCCTCTTAAGATTTTAAAGACATGCAATAAATGCGGAAAAACAGCATTCATAGATTCTTTTGCACCATTAGTAGAGCCGGGGAGTGCAAGTACCAGACAATTGCCTAAAGTGCCCGCTACGCTGCGTGAAAGCATCGCATACGGCATACGATCCTGACCGTATTTGCGAATGGCTTCTTCAACGCCCGGAATGCGTCGTTCTAAAATAGGCTCTAGCGCTTCCGGTGTTACATCGCGAATGCTTAAGCCTGTACCGCCTGTATAAATGAGCAGGTTTACTGTATCTGAAAGTTCCATCGCTTTGTTGCGTATGGTTTGCAAATCATCTGGAATAATCTCATATCCCTGAATTTGCACATTATGAGACTGAAGATTTTCCATAATGGCTTTCCCGGCCTTATCTTCTTTTTTTCCTTCGGAA
Organism: Leeuwenhoekiella marinoflava DSM 3653; assembly: GCF_900129005.1. Classification (GTDB taxonomy): domain Bacteria; phylum Bacteroidota; class Bacteroidia; order Flavobacteriales; family Flavobacteriaceae; genus Leeuwenhoekiella; species Leeuwenhoekiella marinoflava. The sequence goes on from NZ_FQUN01000006.1 coordinate 167,899, forward strand.
ATAGAATCTGAACAAACAATAATATGGGCACTCAAACGCGACGGATTCTGATCTCTAAAACTGCTTTTGCCTCCTTTTTTATTCAGCAATTTCACGTTGTTAATTTCGATACCTTTATCTATAGGTTTCAGCATATCATACATCGTAAGCGCAATCACCGAAGCTCCGTGCATCGCTTCAACTTCTACGCCTGTCTTGTAAATCGTTTTTATGTTTATCGCTATAAAGATGTTTAAACCTTCGATTTTGTAATCAACCGCAGTATATTCAATAGGTAGCGGGTGACAATCAGGAATGCAGGTATGCGTGTTTTTTACAGCAAAAAATCCGGCGGTCTTAGCCATCTCAAAAACATTGCCTTTAGGCACCCTATTCTTTTGAAGCGCCTCAATGGTTTCGACCTTGCTTACGGTAAGCGTTGCTTGCGCAGTAGCCGTGCGCAACGTGTTTATTTTATGGGTGATATCTACCATGTTGTTCTTATTGCTATTATCTTTTTGGTTGTATAATCATTATTTCACTGCCTACTGCCTATACAAACTGCTTTAAGTGTTCACTTTCCATTGATGGGTTTTATCCTCAAAGATCTCTTTACCGTAAATAGGCGTGCGATCTTTTACTTGATTGACTAACCATTCTGTTGCTTCATAAACTTCTTTTCTACGCTCCGCAGAAACAAAAACAAAAAAGCATACTTCACCGGTTTTGATGGTACCCAAACTGTGATAAATATGCATACAAATCAAGTCGAATTTCTCAAAAGCTTCTTCCCGAATCTCGTGCAGTTTTGCATTTGCCAACTCTTCATAGCAGGTATATTCAATTGCAGCTACATTTCTGCCGTCAACAGCGTCTGCACGTACTTGACCCAAAAATATATTATGCGCACCAATGCTTGTTTTGGTCTGGTGTTTAGCTATAGATTCCCCAATAAAATCACTGGATATGGGTCCGTTTATAAATACTTTTTTCATTAGATGGTTTAAGCGTTATCTGTTTATTGTTTAAATGATTGAAGATTATTTTAATTAAGACTTTGTAAGTCCGTTAGTAAGGTTTGCAATAACTTCAATCATTTTTTTTAATTCTAAATATTCTTGTGGATCAATAAATTCGAGTTCTTTAGCAATTATGAGTTGGTTTAATAATTCCATTTTCAAAGGAAAATTTTCAGTGCTTTTGTAAAACATTTTAATCATTCTAATTGATTCTTGTCAGGCATTGAGTTTTTCAAATGAAAATAAATACATAATTAAATTTTTAATGGTTAGTATTATCTTAGACTTCAACACTTCAACACTTCAACACTTCAACACTTCAACACTTTTATAGAATTAATCTTCTTTTGAATTTCATCGGCTCCTTCATTAAGTGCTCTGACATCTTTAAAATTATTTTCTTGTAAAATAAGAACAGCCTTTGCTGCTCGTATTCCGCTTTTGCAAAAGACTAAATATTGTTGTTCTTTATCCAACTGGCTCATATTTTCTTTGAAAGTTGAAAGCGGGAGTTCAAAAACATTTTGATGTTGAATACGCGGTTGTTCATCTAATTTGCGAACGTCAATCAACTTATAATTTTCCAATAGACTTACGTGGAAGGGTTTCGGAGCTGCTTCATCTGAATTGTATTCGTTATCGAAAAACTCTTGTGTAATTTTTATACGTTCTTTCTTAGAAAATTGAAACTTGTGCTGGCTTGCAGTAAGCGTATTGTAAATCAGTAATTCCCCTGAAAGCACATTACCTGAGCCTAGAATAATTTTCATCACTTCCTGTGCCTGCATCATCCCGATCAAACCAACATTTGTTCCCAGAACACCGGCTTCTGCACAGCTTGGCACTTCTGCAGCTTCTGGAAATAAACAACGATATGTAGGTCCATTGTTGTAATTAAAGACGGAAACCTGACCTTCAAACCTGTGTATGCTTCCATAAACGAAGGGTTTTCCTGTTAATACGGCAGCATCATTGATAAGGTATCTAATCCCTATGCGATCTGTTGCATCAACAATAAGATCATATTTTTCAAATAGTTGTAACGCATTTTTACCCGTTAGATATTCAGTATCAACAGTTATGTTACAAGACGGATTTTGTTTTTTCAAAAAAGCTTGAGCTTCCTCAACTTTAAATTTTCCGATAGATTTATTAGAAAATAAAATTTGTCTATGCAGATTAGATTCATCAACGCGATCACCATCTACAATACCTAATTTTCCAATCCCAGATGCAACCAGATAGGGCAGAAGGGCACAACCCAAGCCACCAACTCCTATAATCAGCACACGGGCTTCAGCCAGTTTTTGTTGACCTTGTTCCCCAATTTGAGGAAGTATTATTTGACGTTGATATTTGCTCATGTCTATATTATTAACCACCTGCATAAGGAGGCAGCAAAGCGATGACATCGCCATCATTGAGTTTTTTTGCCGCTTTCTGATCAATCAATTTATCATTTATCGCCAGTTGAAAGGGAATGTGTCCGATTGGATTATTCTGTTTCATTTGCTCTAATAATTCATTAGAATTATTAGAGCTAATCTCGCGGGTTTCTTCGTGATTGCCCATCACATCAACCAATTGCCCAAAATATTTTAGAGTAACTTTCATACTATTTAATTTGCTCTAGTTGTTTTAATTCTTCAGGAGAATTGATATTGGTTAACGACTTGCTGTCTGCTATTTCAATCTCCTGATAGCGATGTTTTTTTATAAAATCTATAAGTTTTAAACGGTCGTTTTCAATATCATTTTCCATAACTGGCAGAAGGCTTTTTGCATAAATTCCTACCAGTGGATGCCAGTTTTCATCAGCAGTTGCAAAAGAAATTTCAGCATCACTTTTTGTGTTTTGCAAAAGGGTATTTAGTGCATCAACAGTTATTAGCGGAATATCACAACTCAGTATCAAAGCCTTTTTATTTAGGGTATGATTTAGCGCTGTTTGAATACCTCCTAAAGGACCTTTACCTTTGTAATTATCTTTCAGTAATTCAAGTTCAAAACTCAAATATTCTTGATTTTCAGTCACTAAAAAAACAAAGTTTGTAATTTTTTTTAAAACATTGATAATGTGATGGATAAACTGTTTTTCTTGAAATTTAACTAAGCCTTTTTCACTACCCATACGTGAGCTTTTTCCTCCACATAAAATATAGGCTGGTATGTTCGCCGAAGTGCTCATAGAACTAATTATCAAGCTCTATTATTGTATTGAATTTTTCATTTAAAAATGCCTCACAGGCGTTGTTAAGTGTTTCAAATTCTGTTATCATTTTGTGACCATAATCTGTTATAAACGTACCGCCACCATCTTTACCGCCTGTGTTTGTAATTACCAGAGGTTGTGATGAACTGGTGTTCATCGTGTTTATGAGATTCCAGGCTTTTTTATAAGACATCCCGATGGCTTTTGCCGCAGCACTTATCGAGCGGGTTTCGGCAACTTTTTTAAGCAAGGTAACACGACCAAATCCTAAGAAAGCTTCCCCTTCCTGTTCAATCCAAATTCTGCTTTTTACTTGTTTCATAATTAAAAGCTTAGATCCATATAATTTACTACATCGCCTGCTTTCAAATCAGTTTCTGTTTCAGGAACAACGAGCAAGGCATTACTTAAAGCATAGGTGTTGAGCATAGAACTTGCTTGCCCGGTGTAGGCTGTGATTTTAGTATCTGCAACACCTGCTTTTAAAAAGAGTGTTTTTCCAATTTTATTGGTTATATCTTCAGTCAGCTCGGCTTTTCGTTCATTTAAAAATGGAAGTAAACTTCCCATTCTGCTGCGCAAATGCGGCAAAACATAAACATAAAATGCCGTCAGGCTAGAAGCCGGATTTCCGGGTAATCCAAAAATAGATTTTTCTTCACTTGTACCAAACCATAAAGGTTTTCCGGGTTTTTGATTTACTTTGTAAAAATGTTCTTTAACACCATTACTGAGTAAGGCTTCTTGTACAAAATCATAATCTCCCACTGAAATTCCGCCGGAAACTAAAAGCACATCAGATTGTTGCAAGGCATTTTTTACAGCTTTTTTAGTCGCTTCTAAGGTATCCTGAGCTTTTAAGTTTTGAACTTTGGTAATACCTATTCGTCCTAAAGCACTTTTAAGCATTATGCCGTTGCTTTCATAAATATGATTAGGTTTTAGAGGTGTACCGGGTTTTTGCAATTCATTGCCCGTTGTCAAAATCGTAACCGAAGGTTTGCGATAAACCTCAATTTTAGTAAAACCAAGGCCTGCCATAAAACCCAAAGAGGCCTCATTGATTTGATGTCCTGTTTTAAGCACGTAAGTTCCGGCGGTAATTTGTTCACCAATGGGCCTAACGTTAGCTTCCTTATGTGGTAATTTATCAAGAATGAGTTGGTCTCCATTACGCGTGGTATGCTCTTGAATAACCACAGTATCAGCAGCATCAGGAACCGGCGCACCGGTAAAAATGCGAATCGCTTCTCCTTTCTTAAGGTCAGGGATTTGAGTATCACCGGCTTGCACCTGACCAACAACCTTCAATTCAGTTTTATCGGTATGAATAAACGCATAACCATCCATCGCAGATTGTCTAAAGGAGGGAAGGTTTATAGGTGCCGTTAAATCTTCAGCTAAAAAATACCCAAATGCATCTTCAAGATTGAGCGTAAAAGTATCAAGCAGTTTTGCTTTTTGAATAATAAGTTGTTGAGCTTCGGTTACCGAAATCATAGTTTTAAAGCGTTGTGTCTTAGCGAATATAACGATATGTTTTAAGAGTTTTGCCCGGATTATCAGCTATTAACAGCTTTTTATTAATTTCAGAATATTTGCCCGGCATAATTCGTTATTTAAAACCGAAACGCCTCGCTTATTTGTCAGAGTGAATTTTCTTTAAACCTTTTAGTTTTTTCTTAGCAGTCATCCCTATATTTTATATCTAAATTGATTTCAAATAAATCGAAGGATTACAAGATGGTTCTTCTTTGATTTTTAATGAATTAAAAGATCAGAATGGCCAAGGACTTTAAGAGAAATGTCTCTATAACCGGAATAGAAGAATTTACCAATATTAGATTAGGCAAACCTGTGCGCGACGCAGCAGGAATGCTGGGTGTAAAAGAAGCGCTGAAACACGGCTTTAAAGAAATGGGCGTCTTAAGGTCTATGGGTGCATTGCTCAAAATGAATCAGAAAGATGGTTTTGATTGCCCCAGTTGTGCTTGGCCAGACCCTGAAAACAGGTCTCCGGTAGCAGAATATTGTGAGAACGGTGCCAAAGCACTGGCTGATGAAGCAACCACAGCTAAGGCAGATGCTGGTTTGTTTAAAAAATGGACAGTTGAAGAATTATCTCAGCTATCAGATTACGAACTCAATAAATTTGGGCGTTTAATAGAACCTTTAGTGCTTAGACCTAATAGTCTGCACTATGAACCGATTACGTGGACAGAGGCTTACGGTTTGATCACTAAACATCTGGATAGATTAAACCATCCTGACGAAGCGATTTTCTACACGTCTGGTCGCTCCAGTAATGAGGCCGCTTTTTTATATGGAATGTTTGCTCGTGCTTTTGGTACGAATAATATGCCAGATTGTTCTAATATGTGTCACGAGTCTAGCGGTGTAGCGCTGGGTGAAACCTTAGGAATAGGGAAGGGATCAACGGTTTTAGAAGATTTATATGAAGCTGAAGTGATTATCATTGCCGGTCAAAATCCGGGAACCAATCACCCGCGGATGATGTCTGCTCTGGAAAAATGTAAAAATAACGGCGGAAAAATAATAAGTATCAATCCGTTGGAAGAATCCGGGTTGGTGAATTTTAAAAATCCGCAGCATTTAAGTGGAACAATTGGTAGCGGTGTTCAGATGGCAGATTTACATCTTCCTGTGCAAATCAATCAGGATATTCCGCTGATGAAATTGATTCTTAAAAAATTAGCCACTTTAGATTCTATAGACCACAAGGTTTTTGATCACGCCTTTATAGAAAAATATACAACCGGTTATGACGGGTTTATAAACGACATAAAACAATACGATGAGGCTGATTTGCTAGCTCGTGCCGGTGTGCAGGAATCTGATGTAAATAAAGCCGTAGCGATGCTACGCCATTCAGAAAAAATCATCGTATGCTGGGCGATGGGCTTAACCCAGCATAAAAACGGAGTAGAAAATATACGCGAGTTTGTAAACTTGTTATTATTAAAAGGAGCTTTAGGCAAACCCGGTGCAGGTACCTGTCCCGTGAGAGGTCATAGTAATGTACAGGGCGATCGCAGTGTTGGCATTCAGCATTTTATAGATGAAGCAATGAACAGGAGGATTAAGGAGTTTATGCATTTTGATCCACCCACAAAAAGAGGACTTGATGTTGTTGAATCTATGGAAGCGATGCATGAGGGAAAAGCTAAAGTCTTTTTTTGTCTGGGTGGAAACTTCCTGATGGCTGCATCAGACACAAAATATACCGCTGAAGCCATACAGAATTGTGAGCTTTCGGTACAAATTAGCACAAAGCTTAATCGCACTCATCTGGTTACCGGTAAAACGGCTTTAATCTTACCAACGCTAGGACGTTCTGAAAAAGACACCATCAACGGAAAGCAGCAGTATTTTACGGTTGAAAACAGTATGGGTAAAGTGAGTCAGTCTAAAGGTATTCTCAAACCAGCTTCTGGAAATGTAAAGAGCGAACCGCTTATAATAGCTGAGATCGCCGATGCCTATTTCAAAGGCAACCATCCTGTAGATTGGAAAGCGATGGGAATGGATTATGAGATTATCAGAGAATATATTGATTTGGTAGCCAAAGGTTTTAAGGATACTTCAAAACGTTCTGAAGGTCATGGATATTACTTACCAAATAATGTGCGTAATCTTGACTTCAGTATGCTTCCGCAAGGAAAAGCACAAATCACGGTTAATAAATTACCGCAACATACTTTAGCAAAAGATGAATTTATGCTGATGACTATTCGGTCACACGATCAGTTTAATACTACAATTTATGGTCTGGACGATAGATACCGTGGAGTTTACAATGAACGCCGCGTTGTTTTCATGAATCAAAAGGATATGGATAAACTAGGCTTGAGAAAGTTAGATGTAGTTGATATCACCAGCGAATATGATGGTGAAGTCCGTAAAGCCAGAAAGTTCTTAATGATACCTTACAATATCCCAGAAGGAAATATAGCTTCTTATTTCCCCGAGACAAATATACTTGTGCCGTACAATCACTTTGCAGAACGCAGTCAAACCCCCATAAGTAAATCTGTTAAGGTGAAAATTCATAAACAGACTAAAACGGTGAAGGAATTGGTTTAAGAAATTTAAAAACCCCCGATATTTAGTCGATTAACCCCCTATATAATAGTTTTAAATTAGTGAAAATTGTAAAAGCTAACAGGAGTTAGTCTTAATAAGAGCATTCACTAAAATATCTATTTTGAAATTTAAAAGTGTCGTTTCAGTTTTTAGTATAATAATAATTGCTAGTACAGCATTTTTATTAAGCTGGAAGAGCCAACCAAAAAGTTCTCAGAAGGAGGAACCAACTAGTATTGAACTACATTTAGATTCTAAAAAGACCTTTCAACTTATAGATAATTTTGGAGCTTCTGATGCGTGGTCTGTACAATTTGTGGGCAGTAACTGGCCTTTACATAAAAGAGAGAAAATAGCAGATTTGTTGTTCAGTTTGGAAAATGATGAATCTGGTAGTCCTAAAGGAATAGGTTTAAGCCTTTGGAGGTTTAATCTGGGTGCAGGAAGTGCTGAACAAGGTGAGCAAAGTGGTATTGGAGATGAATGGAGAAGAGCTGAATCTTTTCTAAGCGATGATGGCTCTTATGATTGGAACAAACAGCAAGGTCAAGTGTGGTTTGCAAATGCGGCTAAAAATAGAGGTGTAAAAGAGTTATTAATTTTTTCTAATAGCCCGCCGGTAAAATTCACTCGCAATAATAAAGCATATACGAGCAATAAAAACGAATCTAACCTTAATGCTGAGCAAGTAAAAGATTTTGCTATTTACCTAGCAGATGTAGCTCAGGGATTAGAGAACAAAGGCTTAAAAGTAGATTATATCAGTCCGGTAAATGAACCGCAGTGGGATTGGGCAGACGGAGGTCAAGAAGGAACTCCTTTTTGGAATAGTGAGATTTCGAGCTTGGTAAAAGAATTAAGTAGACAACTTGACGAAAAAAATCTGGACAGCATTTTTATTGATATAGCCGAGACAGCTCAAATTAACTACCTAGTAGAATCAGGAGACAAAAAGGGCAGAGGTGATGTTATCAATTCCTTTTTTAATAAATCTTCAACAAATTATGTAGGTAATCTAAATCACGTAAGTCCTAGTGTATCTGCACACAGCTACTTCACAACATCTCCTTTTGCTAAAATGGTAGAACAACGTGAAAAAGTGAATAGTGCTATAGTAAAGATTCCTGACTTGCATTTTTGGATGAGTGAATATTGTATTCTAGGTGATAATAACGGAGAGATTAACGGAAATGGTCGTGATTTGGGGGGTATGGAGTCTGCACTATATATGGCTCAAGTAATTCATAGTGATTTGGTGGTTGCAAATGCTAGTGCCTGGCATTGGTGGACTGCAATTTCTGCTTATGATTATAAAGATGGCTTAGTCTATATTGATAAGAATAAAAATGACGGTAACTTTTATGAAAGTAAAATGCTCTGGGCTTTTGGTAATTATAGCAGGTTTATCAGACCGGGTTACCAACGTGTATCACTTAACGGAGTTAATGAAAATAAGCTAAATAAAGATTTTGTTTATTCAGCTTATAAAAGTCCTGACGCAAAAAAAACAGTGTTGGTTTTTATAAATGCAACTCCAGAAAGCAAAGAAGTCAATCTTAATTATGAAGACAGCTTCAAGTATTCAAAAATTGAAAGTTATGTGACTTCAGAAGATTCTGATCTTGAAAGAAGAGTGTTGTTTATTAATGAGCAATTAGAAATTCCAGCAAAATCCGTTACAACATTTGTTTGTACTATGGAATAATAAATTTCTGTTTAAGTGTTAGTTATAAGTGTGTTATTTTGACATTGAACAGTTATAAAGCCTCAGTTTACTGAGGTTTTTTGTTTTAAATAGGATTTTTTCTATTCTTTAGATCTTTTCAATTTGCTATTCCACAGTTTGATTTTGAACCGTAATTTTTGTTTTCTCTTCTTTTTACTTTCTTGATCTTGAACTAAGTTGATATAGAATTTAGCGCCAGCTTCCTCAAAAGAGGTTTTTTTCGGTAGAGATAGTCCTTCATTGGCTTTTAGATTTTTCCACGGGATAGACAACCAAATATTGACATATTCATCCAGTTTGATTTTTCCTTCAGCAAAAGCCTGAATGGCAGAAGATTGAAATTCAGTCCGTGGAATAATTATTTCGCCATTTACCACTTTAAATGTTTGAACGATAGGTCTAAACTCTAATTCTTCAAATCGATCCTCTTTAAGTAAAACAACACTTTCCATCAAAGGTTTGTAGTTATGCAGCGTGAGGTTTTGTAGATTCAATTGCAGTTCACCGTTGAGGCTATCAGAATTTAAAGTTCCGTCATCATTGAGCATTCCTGTTGCCTGTAGGTTAAAGTTTATTAATCCGCCAAGTTTATCAGTATTTTTCAAGTTTTCATTCTTAAAATAATCAAGCCCTTCAACAATCTTTTTAAGATCTAAGTTAGTCGCTTCAATAGTAATAGTTACCGGTAGATGCTTAGGTTCAGAAATATTTGCAAGAGCTTCTATATGCAATTTACCATCATAAAAGTCTACATCACTTTTTTGAATTTTTAGGTTTTCCGTATTGTCAAAAAGAAGATACGTATCAAAATCTGTTAACCTTAAATTCTTGTGAATAAGGGTATCAATAGTAATGCTTCCCTGTGGATAATAGGAGTCATTAATAGTATTTAGAATGTCCTTCAGGTTTTGAATTTTTAAAGGTTTTTTATCTGAAGTGTCTTTAGTTTTTTTACTCGTATCGAAAAATGTCACCAGATCTGCAGTATCTAGGTAAGGAGAACTAATATCAAAAGTCGAAATATGCTCCTCGTTTTCTATCGAATTATTGATGAAATCAGAGAAATTATTAATCGATCCTGAAACATTCAATGTGCTTTTGCTTGGCAGATCTATGGTTAAGGTTTCCAGATTTGCAAAATCATTCTTGATCTCTAAGCGAAGACTGTCTATAGGAATCTGAATACCTGCCAACGGAAAATTTACTTTCGAGTCTACCAGTTTTAAAGTTCCTATTGCATCGGTATTAAATACGGCGAGATCTGATGCTTCTCCGTGATAATCGCCGGTAAACTCAAATTTTCCAGATTCAAATATAAAATTGACAGTCTTTAAATAATCATTTAAGTCTGCTGTATTACCAGAGGCCTTTGCCTCAAACTTAAAATCAAAGGGATTTTTTTTTTCAGCATTTTTAACTCTTTTTAAAGATTGAATGGTTCCCTTTAAAAATAACCGAGAATTTTTATAATTGATCTTGAGATGATCCAATTTTAAAATAGAATCATTCTCAAAATATACCGAAGCATCAACATCTTTAGTAATTAAACCTTTGTATTTTAAGGAATCTATATTGAGCGAAACTTGAGGTTGCAATCTGTTTATATCTTTAAAGGCTTTTGATAATTCTCGGGATTTAGTTTCTGAAGTAAGAACATTTTTCTTGCTAAAAGAATTAACGACACCCATCCATTGATCCCCATCTACAAAAGGAGCTTTTATATTTAGAAAAACACTGCTTTTTGTTTCTTGGTTATCTAAAAGTATATTGGTGAAATTTTTAATATTTCCGTTTAAAACAAAGGGATGCAATGCGCCCACTTCAAGTTCAACCTGATCTAATATGATATTTGAATTTGCGATATTAACGGATAATGAATCAAAGTCGATATCGAAACCGGCGTTCGGGTAGTAGAAGCTTGCATTTTTTAGTTTTAAAATACCCCTGGCTTTATTCAGAAGTTGGTTGAATTCTTGAATGTTACCGGAAACATTCCCTGAAAAGTCAAAGTTACCGGCTCTTATATCTACTAATTTGATATCAAATAAATCTTGAAAAATAGCAATAGGTCCTTTAGTTTTTGCTTGTACATTGAGGTGAAGCGGCTGTTTAATTGCAATATCTTTTCTGGGAACAATTAAGTTTCCTTTTAAATTGGTTTTAGATTTCTGATAATTGATGTAAAAGTCATTAATGGTAATTATCTCAGGGCTAGTCAATTGAATGTCTGAGCTTAGATTTTGATATTGAATTGCGTTGTAAACAACATGGTCTAATTTGAGTTTAAACCGCGGCTGAAATTTATGAAAAACTGCGGTGAGTATTTGATTGATATTTTTACGATCATCCTTGTTTTTATCAGATTCCGGAATCATTTTCTTGGCTGTAGAAATGAGTTCATCTACATTTAAATAGCCAGATTTTAACTCCACAAAACTGCTGGTAGGCTCTAATGGATTATTTGAAATCAAAGAGGAAATATTATTGAGATATCCTGTAAAAACGAGGTTTTCGCTTTTTTCTAATTCGATACTCAATTCTTCTAGAAATGATTTTTTATTAGCTAAACTTAGTTTGATGGTTTTTACAGGTAATTGTAAGCCATTTTTTTTGAGAATAACCTGAGTATTATTGAGTAAAAAGCTTCCTTCCGCAAAATTAAAAAGCTGCTCAAGATGGTCAATATCGCCTCTAACCTTGGTATTTAATTCGAAATTTCCACCTTTAAAATCAAAATCATCATTCTTTAAAACCTGTGCGAGCGATTCATTTTTACCTTCTATATTTAAATTAGCAGCGACATAATTGGGGTACTCAGGAGTAGATTGATAATAACTGTTATCCAACTTTAGCTCCATGCCTTCAAGGTTACCGGTGACCTCTTTGAAGAATATTTTTATATCCTCTTTAGTTCCTTTTTTACTTTGGATGCTGTCAGATATGTAAATCTTATTTGTGAGATATCCTTTAAAATTAGTATTTGACAGGGTATATTTATCGTTATAACTAGCTGTGTTAGCTGTACTTTTAAACCTAGCATTAATCTCTGGAGTATTTTTAAATTGAAATAAGCCATCAAGTGTCAAACTCGTTTGAATGGGGTTTGATATTACAAATGGAGCAATCTTCTTTGCAATACTATCAGAAAGAAATTTTTGTAAAGAACCGAATTTCAGATTGTCATTAGAGAGATTTATATGATATGCAGGTTCTAGCAAATTAAAACTAGAACTTATGGTAAATCGCTCATCGTCTATGCTTAGAATAAACTCGGATATATTTAAAACATTTTCATTAGTATCTAAGGAAAATTTGGGTTTGCCAGATACTTCGGTTGATTTTAAAAAGCTACCTTTTTGTGTATTAAACCCTAATTTATTGATACTAGCTTCAAAACTAAAAGACCCACTTATCAGTGATTTAGTCTTTTTGAGTTGACCACGAATATTATAAAACTCTAAATTGAAATCTTTATGAAATATACTATCCTTAGCAACATATTTTAATTCTTTTATTCTAAAACTTGTTGCTTTGAGATCTATCCAGGATGGAAATGAAATAGAGGCTTTATGATTTTGAAGTTTATTTAATTTTTGCTTTATGTGATAATCATAAGATTTATCAGAGACCATTTCAGAATAAATTGAAGCGTTGTTAATCGTAATATTTTTAAACTGAAAATCTCCTCGAATTAAATCGCTGGCACTAATAGTGACCAATGCCTTATCAATGACAATTGATTTTCTTTTAAAAGAAATCGTGTCCCTTTCACTTTGAGATATATCGTTAATTGTAAAACCAACGTTAGGAAAACCGGTTAAAAAATTAGCTTCTACGTCACCAATCTCTAAAGTTCCTTCGTGATTGGCGTTATACCACTCCTGTAAACCATTTACAATTAAGTTACGGCTTTGCCAGCCCAATATGAATAAACCAATGGGGACTAAAATAATAAGCCCTAAAATAAGTCCAAGACGGCGTAAACGTTTGGTTGATTTAGGTTTATTTTTCTTTGTGATAGGATGAATTGTCAAATGTTATTTTAAAGTAAAATATGAAAAATAGTTATTTGTTAGCTTTTTCGAGCAATTAGAAGTCAGCTGCTAGGTAGGAACTATCAAAAATAGTCTAGAAATATCCTAAAGTTGATTAAGTAATTCAAAAGAATTATAATGTAATTCTGAGTCTGACAAGTTGCATATGTAATTAAGATTATAGAGGTCGGTAGTTAGTTGCATTCAATTTGCTTGCCATACACTTTGTCCTTGTTGATCATTTTAGTAATTAGATTATTGAATATTGTGGCTTTGCTTTGTGAGTGGTTAATCCTAAAACAAAACTCATTAAAATATCTATTGAAATCGCTCACCCAAGAACTGGTTGTTCTTATCCAGAACTTGATCTGATGAATTTTGGTACTGGTAGCCATCTTGAAGACAATAAAAAAAGCCTTGTGCATACCAAACTTAACTTTATGAAAAAGCGTATTGAAAGTAGCGGACTCCTGGAGCGAACAGATATTGCATGTTCTTGAGAAATCCTTTCTTGCCTGAGGTTTTTTATGGCCACACTTACGGCACTTAAATCCATCATTCCATTTAATCTCAGCCAGGTATTCTTTACAATTTTCATCAGTTTTGAACCGATCAGAGAACTCTAGGAGATTTTGACCCTTGAAACTATTCATATGATCCCTATATTTGGTGTCTTCCAAGATATGAGTTTAAATACTTGCCTCTATATAGTTATATGGATGTGTTGATAATTTGAAATATTGAATGTAAATCAGAATAATAATTATTTCTGATAATTTGCCGGGCTAACTCCTATTCTTTGAGAAAATGTAGATGAAAAATGCTGAACAGAAGAGAAACCACAAGCGAACGCAATATCAGACATACTGTAATTTGAAGCTTTGATCATTTCTATGGCTTTTTCTATTTTCAAATTGATAATAAAGCTATTTGGAGGATAACCTGTCAATTTCTTCACCTCATAAGTAAATTTTGTTTTCCCCATTCCAAACAAAGTGGCAAGATCTTCAATAATCCATTTTTTATTTAAATCTTTATTAACTACTTGGGTAAGTCTCTCTATAAAATTATCCTCTTCAGAAATTTGTTGTTCTCGTAAGGATAAATAGCGATTGAGATCAATAAAAAAATTCTCTATAATATTACCTACCATAGTTTTAAAACCCTTTTCTTGGTTCTTTAGTTCTTTCTCAAGTTCAATAAAGTACTTTTTAAAGACTTTTGCTTTTTCTATGACAATAACATTTTCAGAAGTCATCATAGAGCCTAGATTTTCTTGAAATTTTTTAGAAAGCTTAGTCCATTTTCCAAGGTTTAAAGGCGTGTCAACTGAGAATTCTTCTGGTTTTATAACAATCCAGTTGATATGGCCAATATCCATTTTACCTTCCGGACTGCCATTTAGTTGCCAAGGAGTTGTGACCGATAGATTATCGGGAAGCAATTCTACTTCAGTATTATCTACTACCCATTTGTATTTACCACTTTTTACAAAATGAATTTCAATACCATCATTCAAATGCGGACGCATATTTTCATCCATTCTTACCTTGGAAAATTTCATACTACCAAATTGTTTGATATAGGGAACGCTTTTTAAAGGACCTAAGTTTTCCGGATGCCACCAGATCCCTTGATTACCTTCTTTATTATTTATAGCAGACATTTAAATGAATATATGTAGTGATTAAAATGAAGTTCAATTTATGATATAACGATAAAAGCTTTTATAAAATTGACCGTTGTTTGAAAATATCATTAAAAAAACTCTAAAATATTAAACTTACCGAGAATTTAAACGAGATCTTAAAATTGATTTGTTTCCAAATTGTTAATGAAGATTCTTAAGTTTAATTGAAAATTAGAACTATTTTCTAATCAATTTCAATTCAAGATTAATGAACGTAAATTTTTTACAAAGGCTAGTAGTATTATTTATAGTCATCATTACTGCATATACGAGTAATGCTGCTGAGATATGGGTTTCTCCAGAAGGAAATGATTTAAATGCAGGGACAAAAAATGAACCTTTTGCCACCGTAAATAGAGCATTGCGCAAGGCAAGAGAAATGCGAAGACTCAGTCAATCTGATATAGAAGGCGGAATTAAAATTATTTTAAAAGACGGCACTTATTATTTACCAGAACCTGTATTTATTAGACCGGAAGATTCTGGTTCTGAGATCAGTACTACATCGATTGAATCCGAGCCTTTTGCAAAACCTGTTTTATCCGGAGGTATTGAAATAGCAGGGTGGAAACCTTCAAAATCGATAAACGGTTTAAAACCGGGTATTATATGGGAAATTGATGTTCCTAAAAAAGCAGGATCTGTTTTAAATTTTAGACAGTTTTGGGTTAATGGGAAAAAAGCAATAAGAGCTAAAAATACAAGAGGTTCTGAAATGCAACGGATTTTATCATGGGATAAAAATACCGAATCGTGTTGGATTCCAATTGATTCAGAAGAATTCAATTTTGAACCCGGAATGGAGCTATTTATTCAGCAGTGGTGGGCTATAGCTAATTTGAGAATAAAAGAGGTTGAAGTACATCAAGATAGTGCTAAAGTAAGCTTTGAAAACCCCGAGAGCCGCATACAAAATGAACATCCATGGCCTGCTCCGTGGATATCAGAAAAAACCGGTAATTCACCTTTTTTCTTAAATAATGCATTGAGTTTTTTAGACGAGCCAGGCGAGTGGTATTTTGATAATTCAAAATCAAAAATTTACTATTATCCCAGAGCTGGAGAGGATTTAAAATCTAAAGCAGTAATTCCATTTTTAGAAAATCTCGTTTCAATTACAGGAACAGTAGATAACCCAGTTCATCACATAGGTTTTAAGAATATTTCTTTTGAATACAGTAACTGGCTACGACCATCTTTAAAAGGTCACGTTCCACTACAGGCTGGTATGTATTTGTTAGATGCTTACAAGCTTCAAACTCCTGGTACTCCAGATAAAGCAGGTCTAGAAAATCAAGCATGGATAGGAAGACCCAGAGCAGCTGTTGAAGTTAATTATGCTAATAATACTGTATTTGAAGCTTGTAGTTTTCAGCATTTATCTTCTACAGGATTGGATTATCATAAAGGCACTAAAAATAATACTATAAAAGGCAATTTGTTTAAGGATATTGGAGGGAGTGGTATCAATATCGGTGTTTTCTCAGACGAAGCTTTTGAAACACATTTGCCGTACAATCCTAAGGACACTCGAGAGATTAGTTCGGGTAATAAAATTACAGATAATCTAATCACAGATGTTACTAATGAAGATTGGGGTACAGTAGGTATTAGTGCTGGCTATGTGAAAGATATTCTTATCGCACATAACGAGATTTCAGATGTATCTTACTCAGGGATTAGTTTAGGATGGGGGTGGACGCAGTCTGAAAATGCAATGCGTGGAAATAGAGTGCTGGCAAACAAAATACATCATTATGGGAAACACCTTTATGATGTTGCCGGAGTTTATACACTATCAGCTCAACCTGAAACGAGTATAGAAGAAAATGTCATTTATGATATTTACAAAAATCCTTATGCACACGACCCGTATCACTGGTTTTACCTATATACTGATGAGGGGTCTTCACACATAACCGTAAAGGACAATTGGGTTCCTGCTCAGAAATTTTTGCAAAATGCAAATGGTCCCGGAAATATCTGGGAAAATAACAATGCCTTTGTAAATGATATAATAAAACAAAAAGCAGGTATTAGAGCACCTTATAAAAATTTACTTAAAGAGGTGGTAATAGATGAGCAATGGCCGTTAAAAGAAATTCCTCAATTCGCAGCTGTAGAAATTATAGGGACCAGCTTAGATATTTCAAAAATTAAAGAAGCTGCACAATCTAGAGGCTTTATAGATCCTAAAGTTTACAAATGGAAGAATCATGTGGTTATACACGGAAAGCTCAATTATATTGAAAAATTTAAAAATGATTTAAGTGATCTTTTTCCCAAAGCTGAACTAAAAACGTATCAGCATCCCATTTATGATTATAAAAAGAATGAAAGATGTTCTGATACTAAAATGGCTTCAGAATGGGATCATATCCTATTAACAGCAAACCTCGTAGAAGATGCTCAATTACAAAAAGAATATATAGACTATCATACTTCACAATTTGAAGAGTGGCCTGAAGTAGCAGAAGGGTTTTGTAATGGTGATTTTCAGCAATTACAGATATTCAAAAACGGAAATCAATTAATGCTGACAATAAGTATTCCCAAAGATGCAGCTTTTGAAAAGCTAAATCCGTTAACGCTAAAAAATAATTCCAGAATGGAAGCATGGAACTCAATTATGTCAAAATATCAGACGGGAATTAAAGGAACTAAAAAAAGTGAAGTCTGGGTATTTCTAGACCCAATAGAATAAGTATTCCTAGTTATTACAATTATATGAAACAAACCAACCATCAGTTTTACGACTTCCTAGATTTCGAAATCGATTTAGATAACGATAAAAAGGATTCTCGACTTTGGAAAGCATGTAAGCCTACTGATATAGCTTCCTATGGTTTAGGAGTGGTTCTAACAATACCGTTTCAATGTCAAAAAAGGTCTAATGATATTGAAGCAGACTTGACTGTTGCAAGAAAAACGTATAAGGTTTATTTAAGAGCTTATGGTTCTAAAATACTAAGACTTTGTATAGGATTTGATGCAGTAATTTCAGAGAGTTCTGAGATGATTCAAATGGCAGATGCTATAAATGAGGTTGCATTGTTTTATGAAATCGATGGTGATACTTGGATTGTGATTGATAGAAATGGTGAAACACGCGCAAAAATAGATTTATCAGATTGTGCAATCGATTACTGGAGTGATTTATTACCTGCACCACAAGAAACATTTGAAGCCACTTTATATCCTGATGGTAAAAAAGAGGTTGTAATAAGTGGGCACGATCAGTTTTTCCCTGCTAGAGTAGATGCAATGCCTTTAGCATTTATAGAGAAGAATGGGAAACCTCATAGTGCAACACTTTCATTTGAATCAACAGCCGATGAAAAATTTGTAGGAACGGGTGAGCGATTTTCAAAATTAGACTTATCTGGACGTACATTTCAGCTAAAAAATCAAGATGGCCAAGGTGTAAATAACAAGCGAACATATAAAAATGTTCCCTTTTATCTATCTAGTGAGCTGTATGGTTTGTTTTTGCATACTTCTGCTTATTGTAAATTTTCAATGGCCGATTTTTCTACACGTTCGGTTCAGATTTATACAGAAGAACCTGTTTTAGATCTATTTCTAATAGGTGATGCTTCACCGGAGCGTATAATATACCGTTACAAACAACTTACTGGTTTTCCAGAAGTTCCTCCTATTTGGAGTTTTGGGATTTGGATGAGTCGCATGACTTATTTTTCAGAAGAAGAAGTAATTGAAATTTGTGACAGACTTAGAGAAGAGAAATTTCCTTGTGATGTTATCCATTTAGATACGGGTTGGTTTGAAACGGACTGGCTTTGTGAATGGAAATTTAATTCTGAAAGATTTCCTGACCCAAAAGCTTTTATTTCAAAATTGAATAAAAGAGGATTTCGCTTAAGTCTCTGGCAGATGCCCTATATCTCAGAAAATGCGCAACAGTTTAAAGAAGCTACTGAGAACAAATATATAGGCGTAGCCTTGAATACACCTAAAGAGAAGGGTTCTAACTTTAGTAATCTTGATTATGCTGGTACAATAGATTTTACCTATCCCAAGGCTGTTAAATGGTATCAAGATCTACTCCAAGAGTTATTCGATATGGGAGTGAGTGCCATTAAAACAGATTTTGGTGAAGAGATTCATATGAATGCTGAATATCATGGAATGCCACCCGAGCTTTTAAATAATCTTTATGGTCTTCTTTATCAAAAGGCAGCTTACGAGATTACAAAATCTGCTAGAGGTGAAGGTATTATCTGGGCAAGAGCTGGCTGGTCTGGCTGCCAACGATATCCAATACACTGGGGAGGAGATGCAGCAGCCTCTTGGGAAGGTATGGCAGGTTCATTAAAGGGCGGACTTCATTTGGGACTCTCCGGATTTGGTTTTTGGAGCCATGATGTTCCGGGTTTCCACGGAGTGCCTAATTTTATGAATTCAGTAATACCTGATGATTTGTATGTAAGGTGGACGCAGTTTGGTGTTTTCACTTCACATATTAGGTACCACGGTACTTCAAAAAGAGAGCCTTATTTCTACCCTAATATTTCTGGTATTGTAAGAAAGTGGTGGCAATTGCGATATGCATTAATTCCTTATTTATTAGAGCAGAGTAAGGCTTGTATGACTTCAGGATATCCCGTATTAAGAGCTCTTTTAATGCATCATCCAGATGATGTTATGTGTTGGCATATTGATGATCAATATTATCTAGGATCTGATTTTTTAGTGGCTCCAATTATGAATTCTGAAAATTCACGAAATATCTATTTGCCAGAAGGAGAATGGGTTAACTTTTTCACAGGAACCGAATATCACGGAACACAATGGATTAAAAATTTTGAAACCAACTTACAGGACATGCCAGTATGGATAAGAAAAGGAAGTTCTATTCCTTTGTATACAAACGAAGTAAGTTGTACAGATGAAATGAATTTAGATACCACAATATCCCTTGAAGTTGATTCAGATTTTAAAGGAATTTGGCAGTATTTGAAAATTGAAGATTCTAACTAAAGTATCACTTATAAATTATTAATTATGAATACGATAATATCTGATAATCAATTAAAACAGTACGATGAAGAAGGTTTTTGCATCTTAAAGAATGTAATACCACAAGAACTTTTAGAGCGTTTGCGAGATGAATGTCAACGCTTTATAAAGGAAAAAGATGATGAGATGGACAAGAAGGGGATAGAGGTTGATGAGATTAATCATAAAGGGAAACGTTATTTTATTGCCTTACGCTATAAAGATAGTGAGACGATGCAGGATCTTATTTTTGGTAAAGAGATGGAAGAGATCGTCAACAAGGTTTTAGGAGACGAAGCGTACTTATTTCTAGAACAATTTGTTGTGAAAGCTGCAGATAAGGGAATGACGTTCTCATGGCATCAAGATTCAGGCTACCTTGATTTTGAGCATAAACCCTACTTATCAGTTTGGCTTCCCCTAGATGATGTTTCTGAAGAAAATGGAACAGTTTATATGCTTCCTTATAAAGATGCTGGTACCAAGAAAAGAATTGATCATGTTCTTCAAGAAGGCACAAACGATAAAATAGGTTATTTTGGAGATAACCCCGGGGTACCAGCGGTTTTAAAAGCAGGAGATGTAGCTATTTTTTCGAGTACTTGTTTTCATAGAAGCGGTTCTAATAAAACTAACAAGTCAAGAAGGGTTTTATTGATTCAATATTCGGCACAACCTATTTTGAAAAAAGATGGTAACCCACTTTACTGGGCAGAACCTTTTCTTAAGGATGGAGAGAATTTAAAAACTCAAGAACTTTCTAAATAAGAAAGGTTACATAAAATTAACTACACTAAAAATCAAAAACTTATGAATATATACGACCAGTTAACATCTCTTGATTTTGCTGTCGTAGGCATTTACCTCCTTATCTTATTAGGGATAGGATTCTGGGTTAGCTTTAAATTAAAAGGCTCAAAAAATGATAATTTATTTTTAGCAAGTAATTCTTTAAAATGGCCGAGTATTGGCTTTACGATGTGGGGTACAAATGTGGGACCATCTATGCTTATTGCATCAGCGAGTATAGGTTATACAACAGGTATCGTTGCCGGTAATTTTGCATGGTATGCTTTTATATTTATTTTTCTTTTAGCTGTAGTATTTGCTCCCCGATATCTGGGAGCTAAGGTGCAAACCTTACCAGAATTTATGGGGAAACGCTTTGGCAATTCTACTCAAAATATATTGGCTTGGTATACGATAGTAACTATTTTGATTAGTTGGTTGTCCTTAACGCTTTTTGCCGGAGGTATTTTAATTCAGCAAATATTGAATATGCCGATGTGGCTCTCAATCGTTTTATTACTGACTATTTCAGCTTTTTTTGCAATGGCTGGTGGTTTAAAGGCAATCGCATTTACAAACGTTTTTCAGATGATATTGCTTATTGTAGTATCAGTAATACTCACGTGGATTGCATTTTCAGAATTAGGAAGCCTAAGTGCTATTCAAGAAAGAATTCCATCAAATTACTGGAATTTGTTACTACCTAACGACGATATTAATTATCCTTGGATCGCCATCTTGTTAGGATATCCGGTTATGGGAGTTTGGTTTTGGTGTACAGATCAATCTATGGTTCAGTCTGTCTTAGGAGCTAAAAATATAAAGCAAGGTCAGTTGGGAGCAAATTTTACGGGATGGTTAAAAATATTAGATGTTCCATTATTTATAATTCCTGGGATTCTGTGTTTTATACTTTTTCCTGATTTAAAGAATCCTGACGAAGCTTATATGACCATGGTCACACAATTACTACCATCGGGACTAAAAGGTTTGGTTATGGCTGTGTTAATTGCTGCATTAATTAGTACAATCGATTCCGCTTTAAATGCGCTTAGCACGGTTTTTACAATGGATATTTATGTAAAAAAAATGAAACCTGAAGCAACACGAAATCAAATTGTAACCACAGGTAGAATTGTCACCGTAGTTGGTGCTTTTATAGCTATTTTAATAACGCTTGCTATAAACAGTATTAAAGGCTTAAATCTTTTTGATGTCTTTCAATCTGTTTTAGGTTTTATTGCTCCTCCTATGTCTGTGGTATTTCTCTTTGGGGTTTTATGGTCTAAAACCACAAGACGTGCAGCAGATAGTATTTTGATATTTGGAACCCTTTTAAGTTTAACCGTAGGAGTGCTGTTTTTATGGATTTTTCCTAAGGAAATCTACGATTTTTGGCCTCATTTTCTATTGCTTTCATTCTACCTTTTTGTAGTGCTTTCCATAGCTATAGTCATCATTTCATTATTGGATTCAAAAAATACAGATACAGAAAATACACTACTTCCCGTAAAGAAAGTAACTATGACCTTAAGAGCTAAGTTACTTTGGGTTTTACTATTTATAGTGATGCTGGGACTATACCTTTTTTTTAACGGAAACTAACAGAGCTGAAAAGAGTATGAAAATAAAAAACACTAATGATGGTTCTCTTGATGCACCATATTTACGGGTAGATATCAATTACAATACCTGTGATGAACTGCCTACTTTTTCTAGTGGACCGAAGGGAAATGACCTACAAAAACATACAGCAATTGCTGATGCTGGTTTTAGTGCAATTCAGGATGGAATACCCGATTTATGCAACAAATTGAATCTCAATTTAACGGCCCATGCCCGAGTTAATGCTGTAGGGGATTTAAAAGAATTATTGCCCTTATGGAAATCAGAAAGCTACAATTGTGCAACGGTCCATCTAGGCTGGGGAATAGAATTTGATTCAGAAGTGAATCGTCTAGTGGAATATATTTTGGACAGTTCAGTGAATTACGATTTTCCAATTTATATAGAAACGCATCGCGCTACCGTCACTCAAGATATGTTTAGAACAGTGGAGTTGACTAAGCGTTTTCCTGAAATTCGATTTAACGGTGACTTCTCACACTGGTATACCGGGCAGGAAATGATTTACGGCGGAATTGAGCAAAAATGGAATTTTTTAGAACCGGTTTTTGACCGTGTCCGATTTCTTCATGGAAGAATTGGTAATCCCGGAAGCATTCAGGTTGCAATACAAAATAACTTGAATACCGACTATGTGGCTCATTTCAAAGAGATGTGGACGCGTTCTTTTTTAGGTTTTCTAAAATATGCAGAGCCGGGAGATTACATCTCATTTACTGTAGAATTACTTAAATCTACTATTTTCTATGCACGTAAAATAACTGACGAAAACGGATTGGAAAGAGAAGAAGGTGATCGCTGGGAAGAAGCACTGCTTTATAAAACCATCGCAGATGAATGTTGGGCAGAAGCTCAAAACCGTTACGCAAACCTGCAATTACATTAAAATGAATAACAACTTAAAAATAAAATTACATCTTGCTCAACTTGTTGTGTGGCTATTTCTGCTTTCAGGAAGTTTTACTTTTGCGCAACAAACAAGTGGTGAAGCAACCTGGATCTGGTATCCAGGTGACTTTGAAATCGATTTGGCAAATAAAATGCAAAATCGCCGTACCGAACGGGGTTCCTTTTTTCCGGTTTTCTGGAAGACAGATAGTCATTACAATCTGGTAGATTTTCATAAAGAATTTGACCTTTCAGAACCTGAAGAAGTTCAGATAGCTGTAGAAGGGAAGTACAACATCAAAATTGACGGTAAGGCAATTCCCGGGTTTCCTGACAATATTATAATGCCCGCGGGTCATCATAAGTTGAGCCTTAAAGTCTACAATCAAGCTCACGTACCGGCAATATTCATAGATGGACAAACCGTAAAATCAGACAAATCCTGGTTGGTAACTTTTGAAGATAAAGAATGGATTGATCAAAGTGGTAAAGTTTCAGATCAATCGGGGACGACCTGGTTACAAGCCGGTTCTGCTAATTTAAATTCGGTACAGAAATTACCCTCAAATTATGCATTACCTGTAAAACCTCTTAATCCTGTTGATTCACAAAAAACAGAACTCGGTACACTTTATGATTTTGGTAAAGAGACCTTCGGTTTTATTAAATTGGAGGGTTTACAAGGGTCAGGTACTGTAGCTATTTATTACGGGGAATCTAAAGAAGAAGCGTTGTCCATTGCAAACTGCGAGACCTTAGATCATTTAGAGATTTATGAAACTTCTGCAACAGATTCTATTTTAGAGCTTTCTAAAGCATTTCGATATATACAGATTGTCACTTCAGAAAAGGTATCGATACAGGATGTAAGCATGCTTTTTGAATATGCTGATGTTGAAGATAAAGGCAGTTTTAAATGTTCAGACGAGCGAATTAATGAGATCTACGAGGTAGCGAAATATACGTTTCACCTAACCACACGCGAATTTTTTATTGATGGAATCAAGCGTGACCGGTGGATTTGGTCTGGAGATGCTAACCAGAGTTATTTAATGAATTATTATTTGACAAATGATTCGCCCACAGTCGAACGTACAATGGTTGCGCTGCGCGGAAAAGATCCTGTTACAGCACATATCAATACGATTATGGATTATTCCTTGTATTGGTTTTTATCCATTTATGATTATTACCTATACAGCGGCGACCCTACTTTTATCAAGCAGTTTTATCCCAGAATGCAGTCGTTAATGGAATATTGCCTTTCCCGTCGCAACGAGAACGGTATGATGGAAGGTCTTGCTGGTGACTGGGTTTTTATAGATTGGGCAGAGGGTTTGAGCAAAGAAGGAGCAGTAAGTTTTGAACAGGTGTTACTGGCACGCAGCCTAGAATCTATGTCGCTTTGCGCTGAAATAGCAGGTAATCCAGAAGACTCTTCAAAATACGACGCCTTAGCAAAAGAATTAAAAAGTAAAATTTTTGAAACGTATTGGGATTCAGAAAAAGGAGCGCTGGTCCATAGCGTGGTAAATGGCAAACCAAAAGATAATGTAACGCGCTACGCCAATATGTTCGGGATTTTCTTCGATTATTTTAATGATTCCCAAAAGCAAGCAGTTAAAAACAAGGTTCTCTTGAATGATGCTGTTCAGCAAATAGTAACTCCTTATATGCGGTTTTATGAGTTGGAAGCACTTTGTGCAATGGGAGAACAAGATTATGTTTTAGATGAAATCAGAGCGTATTGGGGCGGTATGCTTGATCTGGGAGCTACATCATTTTGGGAAGAATACAATCCGGATAAAGAAGGCAGTGAGCATCTGGCAATGTATGGTAGAGAATTTGGTAAGAGTTTGTGCCACGCCTGGGGAGCGAGCCCTATTTATTTATTGGGAAAATATTATCTGGGCGTTAAACCCACAAAACCGGGATATGAAACGTATGACATCAAACCGGTTCTAGGGGATCTTAAATGGATGGAAGGAACAGTACCCACTCCTAATGGTAAAATTGATTTGTATTGCAGTAAAAAGGAAATCAAGCTTAATTCTGATGAAGGTACTGGGAACTTGATTTTAAAAAGTAAAAGCAAACCCAAAACAAATCATGGAACTTTCGTTGAAATAGCTTCAAATACCTACGCGCTTAAGATTACACCTCACACCGAATATTTAATTAATTACAAAGCACTTTAAGTATAACTATGAATTTATTAAAAGGACACCTCTTCTTCTTTCTAAGTTCTGTAAGCTTTTTTTGCTTACAGGCTCAAGATGCCAAAACTGAAATTAAGTATCTGTCAGGAAAAGGATATCAGGATACCAAAGAGTGGGAATTTAAAATTTCTGATGGTCGCAATAGTGGAGAATGGTCAACTATTAGTGTGCCTTCAGTTTGGGAGCAGGAAGGTTTTGGTACCTATCAATATGGCATTAAATTCTACGGAAAACCTTTCCCCGATGGGATTGCAGATGAAGTAGGACAGTATAAATACACATTTCAAGTACCTAAAGAATGGGAAACAAAAGTCATCAATATTGTTTTTGATGGTTCGATGACGGATACCGAAGTTAAAATAAACGGGCGTTCTGCCGGTACAATGCATCAGGGAGCATTCTATCGCTTTAAATACGATATAACTCCACTTTTAAAGTTTGGAAAAGAGAATGTTCTTGAGGTGACTGTTAGCAAAGAGTCTTCAAATGCCAGTGTAAATCTTGCTGAGCGAAGAGCTGATTATTGGAATTTCGGTGGAATTTTCAGGCCTGTTTTTTTAGAGGCTTTACCGGCGACACACATCGCGCGTACCGCTTTAAAAGCAGAAGCAGACGGCTCTTTTGAAGCAGATGTATTTCTGGGTACAGGAAATTCAGATCTTAGAGCTGAAGCTACACTGACAGATAAAAACGGAAAGAAAATGGGTGATGTTTTAACGGCTAATTTACCTACCGGAAGTGATAAAATTCATGTGTCTGGCACTTTTCAGAATATAAAAACCTGGACGTCTGAAATTCCCAATTTATATGGCGTTGTTATCAAATTATTTAAAGATGATAAGTTAGTTCATCAGGTAACCGATACCATAGGCTTTAGAACTATTGAAATTAGAAAAGGAGATGGTATCTATGTCAATGGTGTTCGGATTTTGATGAAAGGGATAAACAGACATAGCTTTTGGCCAGAGTCTGGTCGTACGCTTAATAAAGAGCTCAACTATGCCGATGTGCGTTTAATCAAAGAAATGAATATGAATGCGGTGCGTTTATCGCATTACCCACCAGATCCGGAGTTTTTAAGAGCTTGCGATGAACTGGGTTTGTATGTGATGAATGAACTGGGCGGTTGGCACGGTCATTATGATGACAATATTGGTAAAAAATTGGTAAAAGAAACTGTAATCCGTGATTTAAATCATCCCAGTATCATCTTTTGGTCTAATGGTAATGAAGGGGGTTGGAATACTAATTTAGATAATCAGTTTGAGATATGGGATCTTCAAAACAGACCGGTTTTACATCCACAGCAAGAATTAAATGGTGTTGAAACCATGCATTACCGCTCGTATGGCGAGACTATAGAATATCAGCGTGGAGAACATATTTTTATGCCAACAGAGTATTTACACGGTCTATATGATGGTGGACACGGAGCAGGGTTTGACGACTACTGGGAAGTTCTGCGTAAACATCCCCGAAGTGGCGGTGGCTATTTATGGGTTTTTGCAGATGAAGGTATCGCACGTACCGATCAGGATGGCCGTATAGACAATCAAGGCAATTTTGGAGCAGACGGTATCGTAGGACCTCATCACGAGAAAGAAGGGAGTTTCTTTACTGTGAAAGAAGTTTGGTCTCCAATAATGCTTACAACACCAAAACATTTAGATTCTGATTTTGATGGAAATTTTGAAATTGAAAACAGGTACTTCTTTACCAATTTATCAGACTGTACTTTTGAATGGGAATTGGCTACTTTTCCTAATCCCGACGATTCAAAAATCGGACATTTAACATTGAAGAGACAAACCTTAAAAGGGCCTGATCTTAAGCCTCAGTCTACAGGAAACTTAAACATTAAGTTACCGAACAACTGGAAAGATGCAGACGTACTGTATTTAAAAGCGCTTGATTCTGATGGGAATGAATTATGGACTTGGGATTATACTTGGAATAAAGAAGAAGAAAAGCTTCTGGAAATTGAAGACAAGGGTATTGTAAAACTTGAGGAGACAGATGAATTTTATGAAGTGACAAGTTGGGAAACCTCATTAAAATTTGATAAAACTACCGGTAAATTAACAACAGTTGAGCAGTCTGGGGAATCAATCAGTTTTGGAAATGGACCACAAATTATTATGGCTCGTCGGGGAGATCGAACCTTAGACGGCACTATAAATCCTGATTTTGAAAAGGGAGAAGATCGAATCTATAAAGAATTTAAATGTATTGATGAGGAAGTGAATTGCTCCGAAAATCTCGTTACCATTACAGCTGAGGAAGTTGATAATACCGTTAAAATTGAAGCTATTTATTTCGGAATTCTACAAAAAGTAATCTGGACGATTTATCCTGAAGGTTTGGTTCAAATGGATTATGAATATGCCTATAACGGAATAACAGAACTAGCCGGAATTTATTTTGACTATCCTGAAGAAAAAATGCAATCTAAAAGGTGGTTAGGAGCCGGGCCGTATCGGGTTTGGCAAAACCGTTTAAAAGGTACCAAACTTGATGTTTGGGAAAATGGATACAACGATCCCATTCCGGGAGAGTCTTTCAATTATCCGGAGTTTAAAGGTTATTTCAGCAATTGGGAATGGGTAGAATTTACCACTGCAGAAGGCAAAATACAGGTGCGTAGTGATGATTCAGATACCTATTTGGGTGTTTATACCCCAAGAGATGGTCGCGATGCCTTGTTATATACTTTACCTCAAACGGGTATTGCAGTATTTGATGTAATACCGGCGGTTCGTAATAAAGTAAATGCAACAGATTTAGTAGGACCATCTTCTCAACCCAAATGGATTAATGGGACTAAAAAGCACAGTCTCTTTTTAAAATTTAATAATAAATAGAATGAGATTAGGACCAACTCTTAAAACGGGATTTACATTCCTTGTACTTGTATTGATTACTTCCTGTTCTCAAAAATTGAAAAAGAGAGAAATAACCAGTGATGTGATGCAAGAGATTTATGAGGAAATAAAAACACCTTATAAATACGGTCTGGTGATGGTACCTGAAGATAACTCCTATAAGATGGATTGTCCCAGTGTTTTCAGAAAGGACGATACATGGTACATGACGTATCTCATTTATGACGGAAGAGGTTATGAAACATGGCTTGCTAAAAGTGAGGATTTATTAAACTGGGAACATTTAGGTAAGATTATGTCTTTTTCTGACGATTCCACGCAGTGGGATATGAATCAAAAAGCCGGGTATATTTCATTACAAGACCCTGAGTGGGGAGGGAGTTATGAATGGGAGTCTTATGATGATAAATATTGGATGAGTTATTTTGGTGGAGATAGTGAAGGTTATGAAGCCGGCTTACTTTCTTTAGGTATGGCTTATTCTGAAGAGTTACCAACAACACCTCGCGAATTTGAGCGTCTTCCAGGACCTGTACTTTCACCAAAGGATGATGATGTACGCTGGTGGGATAATAGTGTGATGTATAAAAGTACGATCATAAGAGATCTTGAGCGTGAGAGTGGTCACGATTTTATAATGTATTACAATGCACGAGGTGACAGTATCAACCCGGGTAGAGGTGCCGAGCGTATCGCAATGGCAGTTTCAGATGATATGAAAAACTGGGAACGTTATGGAGATGCTCCCTTATTAAATCATGATACAGGTATAACCGGTGATCCCTATATTCAGCGAATTAATGATACTTGGGTCATGTTTTATTTTGGTGCTTTTTGGAAAGATGGCGCATTCAATCGGTTTGCGGTTTCTAATGATTTATTAAACTGGACTGAATGGGAAGGAGAAGATCTTGTAGCTTCTTCAGAACCTTATGATGAAATTTTTGCACACAAGTCTTTTGTGGTGAAACACAACGGAGTAGTTTATCATTTCTACTGCGCTGTTAATAAACCGTTTCAACGTGGAATTGCTGTAGCGACTTCTAAAGACTTAGGTAAAAGCCTGCTCAATTTTGTAAAACCGGAGGAAAAAGAATGATAAAATACAGCATCCTTTTATTCACTTTGTTGTCGGTTTTCAACATTAATGCACAAACGGTTACGGGTGAGCCTGCGGGTATTCCTGAGGTGGCTAATATTTATAGTTTTGCTCCCTGGGAAGATCCTACTGTAACGGCTATTAA
Organism: Leeuwenhoekiella marinoflava DSM 3653; assembly: GCF_900129005.1. Taxonomy (GTDB): domain Bacteria; phylum Bacteroidota; class Bacteroidia; order Flavobacteriales; family Flavobacteriaceae; genus Leeuwenhoekiella; species Leeuwenhoekiella marinoflava. Next base: position 197,330 of record NZ_FQUN01000006.1, read on the forward strand.
TCGCCAGCCTGCAAGAAGTACAGCTTATTCATACGCGACCGTTGAAGATGCTTTAGCCGGAAATCGCGAACAGAGCAGGTATAAAAGTTTAAATGGAACCTGGGATTTTAAATACAGTGTCAATTTAAAGGAGGCACCTCGAGATTTTTATAAAGAGGAAGTTAAAGGCTGGGATACCATTAGCGTCCCGTCTAATTGGGAATTAAAAGGATATGATATTCCTATTTATAAAAGTGCGGTTTATCCTTTTAGACCTGTGAATCCACCTTTTGTACCAAAAGACACTAACGGTATAGGATCGTATCAGCGCAAATTTGATGTTCCAAAAAACTGGAAAAATATGACCATAACGCTGCATTTTGGAGCAGTGAGTTCTGCATTTCAAGTCTGGTTAAATGGAAAGTTTTTGGGCTACGGGGAAGACAGCTTTCTTCCTTCAGAATTTAATATTACGCCGTATTTACAAGAAGGTGAAAATTTAGTGTCCGTTCAGGTCATGCGATACAGCGATGGCTCATACTTAGAAGATCAGGATCATTGGAGAATGAGCGGTATTCAGCGGGAAGTTTTTATTATGGCAGAGCCAAAATTGCATATCGAAGATTTCTTTTATCAAACAAAACTGGATGAAAACTATACCGACGCTGTATTCAAATTGCGCCCTCAATTAGAAAATAATACAGGTGATACTATTTCAGATTATACGTTTGAAGCGCAGCTATACGATGATCAGAATAAACCGGTTTTTAATAAAGCGCTTACCAGTTCTGCGGCGGCTATTTTAAATGAAAGTTATCCGCGTCTCGATAATGTGCGTTTTGGTTTTTTTGAAGAAACGCTTCAGAATCCTAAAAAATGGAGTTCTGAAATACCTAACTTATATACTTTAATACTCACTTTAAAAGACAATACTGGTAAAATAACGGAGGTTAAAGGGTGTAAAGTTGGCTTTCGTTCCATCGAGTTTTCTAAGGAAAATGGAAAGCTCTTAATCAACGGGAAGGAAACCTATGTATATGGTGTAAATCGTCACGATCATCATCCCGTTAGAGGCAAGGCGTTGACCAGACCTGATCTTGAAGAAGATATACGAACAATAAAGCAATTCAATTTTAATTTAATACGAACCAGCCATTACCCTAACGATCCTTATTTATACGATTTATGTGATAAATACGGGATTATGATTATGGATGAAGCTAATCTGGAAACACACGGATTAGGAGGAAAACTAAGTAATGATACCCAATGGACTAATGCCTATCTGGAACGGATGACCCGTATGGTAGCGCGTGATAAAAATCATCCTAGCATTGTATTTTGGAGTTTAGGAAATGAGTCTGGTAAAGGTCCCAATCACGCTGCGATGGCCGGCTGGGTACATGATTTTGATATCACGAGACCGGTTCATTATGAACCTGCGCAGGGAAACCCCAGATTACCCGGGTATATTGATCCTCGGGATGCGTGCTATCCTTCCACAGGTGATCATTCGCACCGTTTTGAGAATCCTCAGGATGAGCCTTATGTAGATATGGTAAGTCGGTTTTATCCTGGGGTATTCACGCCTAAATTTTTGGTAGATCAGCATAAAGATACGCGTCCTATTTTATTTGTCGAGTATTCTCATTCTATGGGAAATTCTACCGGAAATTTAAAAGAATTATGGGATGAGTTCAGGTCGTTACCTCGAGTTATAGGAGGTTGTATTTGGGATTTTAAAGATCAAGGATTGCTGAAAATAGACGAGAATTCAGGCGAGGAGTTTTATGCGTATGGTGGAGATTATGGAGAAAAACTGCACGATGGTAATTTTAATATCAACGGGATTGTAGCTTCAGATGGAAGACCAAAGGCGGCAATTTATGAGAATAAGTGGGTGTATCAACCGGTAACTTCAGAATTGGTAGCAGATTTCAAACTTCAAATTAAAAACAGACACGCCACTAAATCACTTAAGAATTACACGCCGGTATTGCAATTTTTTGAGAATGGAAATCTCTATAAAGAAGTTATTTTAGAAGTATTTAATCTGAATGCGGGAAACCAAACCACATTTGATATAAAATCATATTTACCTCATTTTAAAAATGATAAGGAGTATTTTGTAAAGCTTCAGTTTAAGTTGGTTGCAGATACACTTTGGGCTGAAAAAGGATTTGTTATTGCAGAAGATCAATTCCTTTTACAATCAAAAGGAGAGCCTATTTATAAAACTCCAAGTAAAAAGGCGGAGTTACATATTATCGAAAATGAGGATGTGTATCAGGTTTCCGGAGAAAGTTTCCGTATTAATTTCAGTAAAGAAAACGGCGCGTTAACTTCTTATAAACTGAATACAGAAGAACAAATTTTTGCTCCACTTTTACCCAGTTTCATTAGGCCTCTAACGGATAATGATCGTAAAGGTTGGAAGCCTCATAAAGTTTTAAAATCCTGGTATGAGCATAAAGCAGAACTAATTTCAACCCATTTTTCAAAATCAAAAACTGAAATTCATATCAATTCGAAATATGAAGTTATTAAAGATAGTGCTTCTGTATCTGTTAACTATATCGTTTCAAATGATGGTACAGTAAAAGTAGCTTATGAATTGAAAGCTTCATCTGCGTTACCCAATATCCCAAAAGTGGGTATGCAAATGGGTATCAAACAAAATTACAACCAGATTTCTTGGTACGGTAAAGGACCTTTGGAAAATTATAGTGACCGAAGTTTTGGCTTTACAATTCAGAAGTATGAATTGCCTCTCGATGCTTTTATTGAACCTTATGTCATGCCGCAGGAAAATGCTAATCGAACAGCAGTAAGATGGATGGCTTGTACAGAAATGACCAAAAACAATGGAGTTCTAATAGTAGGTAAACAACCACTTAGTATGAGTGTCTGGCCGTATACGCAAGAAAATCTAGAGGAAGCAAAGCATACTTTTGACTTAAACGAAGAGGAGTATCTCACGTTGAATATTGATTTAAAACAAATGGGAGTAGGAGGTAACGACAGCTGGTCTCCAGTGGGTCAGCCTATGGAAAAATATCAGATTCCGGCTAAAGATTATACCTATAGCTTTTACATACATCCATTCAAGAATCAAAATGGGAGTTTTGATACAAACCTTAAAAAATTCGGTTACTGATGAACTATTTCAAAAAATACAGCAGGCTGATTTTAGTAGTGGTTTTATGTGTTTCCTGTGAAGTTCAGAAAGACAAAGAAACTACTGCTTTTTTTGAACCCACTCAAGAATCAGCAAAACCCTGGGTGTATTGGTATTGGATGCAAAGTGCTTATTCAAAAGAAGGCATAACTACAGATCTGGAAGCTATGAAAGAAGCCGGTTTGGGAGGGGCTTACCTGATGACTATAAAAGGCCCCACAGATCCGCCACTTATAGATCCTCCAGTATTGCAATTGAGTCCGGAATTCTGGGAGTTGATAGATTGGGCTTTTGAAGAAGCCGGTCGTTTAGACTTAAAAATTGCTTTTCATGCTGCAGATGGTTTTGCAGTTGCAGGAGGCCCTTGGATTACTCCTGAAAAATCAATGCAAAAAGTGGTTTGGGCAGATACAACTGTTGCAGGAGGAACTAAATTAAATATACAATTACCAGTTCCCAAACATTACGAGAATTACTATGAAGATATCGCAACTTTTGCTATACCTATAAAAAATGAAAAACGGATTTCTTCTCAATTGAGTCCGGTTATTTCTACTTCTTTAAAAGAAGATGCTTCGTTTTTAAATGATCCTAAGGCTGAAGGAAATTTTAAACTTTATGAAAAAGGTTGGTTTGAGTATGAGTTTGATAAGCCGTTTACCTGCAAATCGATTCAGATTGAAACTCCCGGAAATAATTATCAGGCACATCGATTAATTCTGGAGGTCAGTGATGATGGTGTGAACTATAAAAGGTTGAGTAGATTAGAAGCTCCACGTCACGGCTGGCAGGATACAGACCAGTTTTATAGACATGCTATACTTCCAACAACCGCAACGCATTTTAGATTTGTTTATAATCCTGAAGGAACAGAACCCGGCGCAGAAGATTTAGATGCTGCAAAATGGAAACAATCGCTTAAGGTTTCTAAAATTATTCTTTCTGAAGAAGCACGTATTGATAATTATCAGGGAAAATCTGGTGCGATTTGGCGCATCAGCTCCCGAACTACGGAAGCCCAAATTCCTAAAGAAGATTGTATCGAATTAACAGCACTAAACAATATTTCTGGGTTTGTAGATAAAACAGGAATTTTAAATTGGGAAGCACCTCAGGGAAATTGGCGCATTATGCGTTTTGGTCATACCTCAACCGGACACGAAAATGCAACCGGTGGAGCCGGTAAAGGTTTGGAGGTAGATAAGTTTGATCCCGAAGCAATACGCTTTCAACTCGATCACTGGTTTGGTGAGGCGGTTCGTACGATAGGACCTGAACTAGCTTCAAAAGTTTTAAATATTTTACATCTAGACAGTTGGGAATGTGGAAGTCAGAATTGGTCTCCTGTTTTTAGAACCGAATTTGAAAATCGCAGAGGTTATGATATAGTAGATTATTTACCGGTAATGGCAGGAATCCCAATTGAGGATGCAGCTATTTCGGAAGGGATCTTATATGACATCAGAAAAACAATTTCAGAACTAATTGCCGACAACTTTTTTGGAACACTTCAAGAAGAAGCAGATAAAAATGGAGTAGCCTTCAGTTCAGAAAATGTAGCACCTACAATGGTTAGCGATAATTTACTACATTTTAAATATGTAGATTTTCCGGGAGGAGAATTTTGGTTGCGAAGTCCGACCCACGATAAACCTAATGATATGCTCGACGCGATTTCCGGTGGACATATTTATGGGAAAAACATCATTCAGGCAGAAGCATTTACGCAGTTGCGAATGGACTGGGATGAACATCCCGGAAATTTAAAAATCCTTGCAGATCGTAATTATGCATTGGGAATCAATCGTTTTTTTTATCACGTATTTGTACACAATCCTTGGCTTGATCGTAAACCCGGAATGACTCTAGACGGTGTTGGCTCTTATTTTCAAAGAGATCAGACGTGGTGGAAACCCGGTAAAGCTTGGGTAGATTATTCTCGTCGTGTACAGTTTGAATTGCAAAAAGGTAAACCTGTAATAGATCTAGCCGTTTTTACTGGTGAGGAAATTCCTTCCCGCTCTGTTTTACCGGATAGATTACTCCCATTTATTCCTAATGTTTTTGGAGAGAAACGTATAAAATCAGAGTTTTTACGATTAAAAAATAAAGGGCAACCCATAGCCAAACAGCCAAAGGAAGTAACGTATTCAAAAAATGCTACAGATTTATCGCAATGGGTAAATGCTTTAAACGGCTATAAATACGATTCTTTTAATGCCGATGTGCTTCTAAATGATGCACGTGTATTAGACGGTAATGTCGTATTTAAGGGAGGAATAACGTATAAAGCTCTGCTTTTTCCCGGAGCGCGTAAAATGGCACCTAATCAATTGATGTCATTATTGGTTTTAGAAAAAATTATAGACCTCGTAAAAGAGGGAGCTACAGTTTTAATTGGGGATCAACCAGTTGATATTCCCGGTAACTATTCAGAAACTGAAAAGCTTAAGTGGGAAAAACGAATTACTGAGCTTTGGACAGCTAATTCAAATACGCAAAATTCCTGGAACTTAGGAAAAGGAACCGTTGTAAAACTCCCCTATTTAGGAAGTGATTTCAGCGATTTGGGCTTTACTCCCGATATTCTTATTAAAAATCCTTTAGTGAATAGAGAATCCATAGCATGGACGCATAGAACCACAAAAGAAGGCGAGAGCTATTTTGTTTCCAATCAAAAAGAAGAAGTTCTAGAAACTAAATTTTCCTTTAGAGTTGATGGCCGGATTCCCTACATCTATAATCCCGAAAGTGGAGAAGAACGCAGCTTGAATGAATGGAAGGTCGTCAACGGAAGAACAGAAATTCCTTTGAAATTAAATGCTAATGAATCCTGTTTTGTTCTTTTTAAAGAAAAAACTAAAGAAACTATTCAGAAATCTGGTTTAAACTGGTTGACCTTTGAGAAAGCCAAAACCTTAAATGAAAACTGGAGCATTCAATTTGATCCTGAATTTCACGGACCTAAAAATCCTATAAGAACTTCCAAGCTTTTTGACTGGTCTCAATCTAAAAATGACAGTATAAAATACTATTCGGGTACTGCTATTTATGCCAAAACATTTAATTGGGATTCTAGCAAGCAGCAAGCAGTTTGGCTTCATATCGGTGACGTTTCAAATATGGCAGAAGTCGTATTAAACGACAAAAACTTAGGAGTGCTTTGGACCTATCCATTTCGGCTTAACATATCAAAAGCTTTAAAGCAAGGAGCAAATAAATTGGAGTTACGAGTAACAAATACCTGGGCTAACCGGTTAATTGGCGATGAGGATTTACCACAGAAAGAACGACTCACGTGGACAACAGCTCCATTTAGATTGGAAAAAGACAGTCTTTTGAAAGCCGGGTTGCTAGGTCCTGTTCGTTTAGAATTAGAAAAAAAGAACCCATGAGAAATTTAAGAATACGATTAATTCTGATAATACTCTTACTTACTGTTACAGCGGTAAAAGCAGAACTTAAACTCCCTGCATTGTTTACAGACAATATGATTTTGCAACAGCAAATGGAAGTACCCATTTGGGGTTGGTCAGATAATAAGTCAGATATAACAATAAAAACTTCGTGGGATAGTAAAACCTATACGGCTGTTTTGGGAAGTGAAGGGAAGTGGCAGGTAAAAATGAATACACCTGTTGCGGGAGGTTCTTATACCATAACGATACAACAAGGTTCTGAAACCAAAAGTATACGGAATGTGCTTGTAGGTGAGGTTTGGTTGTGTTCCGGGCAGTCCAATATGGAAATGCCTTTAAAAGGTTTTCCGGGTCAGCCTGTATTAGGTGGTAATGAGCAAATCGTACATTCAACTAATAATCAAATTCGCTTTATAACCGTTCCCAGAGCAACTGTTTTGAGTCCAGAAAAGGATTTTGAGGGAAACTGGCAGGAAGCCAAACCTCAAACCGTAGCAGATTTTAGTGCAACTGCGTGGTATTTTGGATCACTATTACAAGAAGTTTTAAAAGTGCCTGTAGGATTGATACACGTGTCATACGGGGGCTCGAGTGTAGAAGCCTGGATGAACGAAGAAATGCTGAAGGATTTCAGTGAAATTAAAATCCCCAATACCGAAGAAGATTTAAAGAAAGATCCTAACCGCGTCCCCACAACATTATTCAATGGGATGTTAGCTCCGGTTATTGGATATGGTATTAAAGGAAGCATTTGGTATCAGGGAGAGTCTAATTATGAGCGCCCTTTTCAGTATAAAAAGTTATTTGAGACCATGGTTGAAGATTGGCGTGGTCTGTGGGAACAAGGAGATTTTCCGTTCTATTTTGCACAAATAGCACCCTTTAATTACGGACAGTTTCATCCGGATGATGCTTTAGAGAAATACAATTCCGCTTATTTAAGAGAAGCACAATTACAAGCATCTAAAACCATATCCAATTCGGGTATTGCAATCTTAATGGATGTTGCTGAAGAAAATAACATTCATCCAAAAAATAAAGAAAAAGGAGGCGTTCGATTAGGCCTTTTAGCATTGACTAAAACCTATGGAATCAGTGGTTTTGAGTTTGAGAGTCCGGAATTTAATACACTTGAAATAAATGAAGGTAAAGTAACGGTTTCGTTCAATAATGTTCCTAATGGTATTACCGCCTACGATCAGGAAATTACAGGTTTTCAACTTGCAGGTAATGACCGTGTTTTCTATCCCGCCGAAGTCGTTTTACGTAGAAAATCAGTAATTCTATCTTCTTCTAAAGTTCAAAAACCGGTTGCTGTACGCTATCTTTTTAAAGATTATGCACAGGCCGAATTGTTCAGTACCGGAGGTTTACCGGTCTCTTCATTCAGAACTGATGATTGGGAACCTCAAGACTAGATCATAAATCCCGCACTATGAAAATTGTCTTTTTTGTTTTATTCTTTCTTTCATTCAGTTTACAAGCACAAGTGCCTGTACTCAATGATTATGATCAGGTTTGGGACACACAAAGTAAAAACTCTTCTGAGTCTATGCCTTTAGGAGGCGGGGACATTGGAGCAAACGTTTGGGTAGAAAAAGGGAATCTTTATTTTTATTTTTCGCGAAGCGGAACTTTTGATGAACACAACACCCTGCTTAAATTGGGTCGTGTTAAAATCAGTTTAAATCCCAATCCTTTCAAGAATCAGGAAGGCTTTCAGCAGAAACTTAATCTGAAAGAAGGCTATATATCAATAACGCAAAATGCAACTGAGATAAAACTTTGGGTTGATGTATTTGCACCGGTTATTCATATAGATTTAACAAGTGCTAGTCCTGTTTCTGTGACGGCTTCTTATGAATCCTGGCGCTATAAAAACAGAAAGGTTCTCGGTAAAGAAAATAATGCAAATTCTTATAAATGGGCACCGCAGGGAGAGGTTATTACGTATGCAGATTCAGTAAATTTTAAAGAGAATAGGATTGAATTTTATCATCAAAACAGAGTTAAAACTGTTTTTGATGTCACTGTTGATCAACAGCAGATGACCGCCGTTAAAGATCAAATGATGAACCCTTTAAAAAAATTGACTTTTGGCGGAGTTCTTTGTGGAACTGATTTTACTGCTGAGGGTATCTACGATGGAATTTATAAAAATACTGATTTTAAGGGGTATACGCTGAAAAGCAAAAAATATTCTAAAAAGCACCAACTTAAAATTGTGCTTCACACGGAGCAAAATGCAGCAATAGCAGCTTGGCGTGATAATCTGAACCACTTAATTAAATCTTATAAACCGAATCATAAAAAAACAATTTCCTGGTGGAATGATTTCTGGAAGCGCAGCTTTATTTATACTGGTAATACTGTCAGCAATAAAAATGATTCTCTCTACCAAATAGGTCAAAATTATCAGCTTTTTAGATATATGTTGGCTGCAAATGTCTACGGTAAATATCCAACAAAATTTAATGGAGGTCTTTTTACTTATGATCCTGTTTTTATAGATTCTACTACTGCTTTTACTCCGGATTTTCGCAATTGGGGCGGAGGTACGATGACAGCTCAGAATCAGCGATTGGTATACTGGCCAATGCTCAAAAGTGGAGATTTTGATATGCTTCCGTCTCAACTGGATTATTATTTGAGCTTGCAAAAAAATGCAGAGCTCAGAAGTACGGTTTATTGGGGACACGAAGGAGCAGCGTTTACCGAGCAATTAGAAAATTTCGGCTTGCCTAATCCGGCGGAATATGAATGGAAAAGACCGAAAAATTACGACCCAGGAATGCAGTACAATGCCTGGTTAGAATATGAGTGGGATACCGTTTTTGAGTTTTGTGATATGATGCTTAGTCTGAATAGTTATGATGGACAAAACCTTCAAAAATATAAGGGATTTATTTTGAGTTGTATCCGCTTCTTTGATGAGCATTATCAATATTTAGCACGTAAGAGAGGTCGAAAAGCATTAGATGCTATGGGACATTTAGTTTTATATCCCGGTTCTGCAGCTGAGACTTATAAAATGGCAAATAATGCTAACAGTACCATTGCTGCACTTCGGGTTATTGCAAACAAATTAATCGGTCTGGGAGAAAATGAATTAGATAAAGAGCAACTGATTTATTTAAAAGATTTTAAATCCAGAATACCACCACTTAATTACAGAGAAATTCAAAATCAAAATGTATTAGCACCTGCTAAAAGTTGGGAACGAATCAATAATACTGAATCTCCACAGCTTTATCCTGTTTATCCCTGGGGTATTTATGGTATAGGGAAACCCGATCTGCAAACAGCACAGAATACTTTTAATTACGATCCTGATGTTTTAAAATTCAGAAGTCATATAGGTTGGAAACAGGATAATATTTTTGCAGCCAGACTGGGTTTAATTCAAGAAGCTTCACAATTAAGTTTACAAAAAATGTCAAACTCCGGGAGACGTTTCCCTGCATTTTGGGGACCGGGATTTGATTGGGTACCTGATCATAACTGGGGTGGTAGCGGTATGATAGGAATGCAAGAAATGCTTATGCAAGAGGCTGAAGGTAAAATTTATCTATTCCCAGCTTGGCCAAAAGATTGGAATGTACATTTTAAACTTCACACATTACAAAATACTACAGTAGAGGTTAAGCTTATAAATGGAAAAATTGAAGATTTGAGTGTCTTACCTAAAACGAGAGAAAAGGATATAATCAGCCTTTTAAATTTTTCAGAAATAGAAAAACTAAATATTAATTAGAAATACGTATTATGAAACCTATAATTTGGAGTAAAATACTTTTAATGCTGCTAGCTGTAAATGCAGCGAGTTGTCAGGTACAGGAAACTAAATCTGTAAAACAACCGGTTAAAATAGATTTGGATTTTGGAGGTCGGAAAGTTTTGGAAGTGAACGATCCCAATTACAAATCCTGGATGATTAACGAAGGAGAATCCAGTGAATTTACTACAGATTCTTTGTCTTTTAGATTAAAAGGAGCACTCAATTCCTCTTGGTATAAAACAGGTATTCAAGCACCTTATTATGCTAGATTGATAAGTGATGGAGTGCGATCATCTGACGGAATTGATTTAGAGATTAAAGGTTTAAAAGCTGGTGAACACTCTTTTTTAGGATTTCATAATACCTTTGATAAATTAGAAGGTGAAAAAACTACAGCACTATCAATAGCTGTAAATGGGAAGCCAGTAACTTCTGTAGAACCGTCAAATAGGGCAGAGAAATCAATAGATGCTGCAGTGTCTTATTTTAAATTTAATGCTCAAAAAGGAGAGCCCGTAGTCATACATTTTGACATTATTCAAGAAAATGGAAATCTTCAAAAACTTGTTTTAAATGGGTTTGAAATAGATACTCCGAACTTAAAAAAGCAAGCTGCTAATGCATATCCTGAGGATAATGATGAACACGTAGTTATATCTGACGATTTTAAGCTTAAATGGGATTCTCCTGAGGGTACTGAAAAGAGTTTGATTTATTTCGGAGCTGATTTAGACGAGATTAAATCAGCGAATCAGAGTTCAGATAGTTATCAAGGAGAAATTTTAACTAATACATTTAGTGTTCCTGAACTGTACAGTAGAAATACATATTACTGGCGGGTTGATACAGTAGATGATGAAGGAGAAATCACTCCTGGTAAAGTATGGTATTTTAAACCGGCTCAATTAGCATTTAAAGGAGCAGAAGGCTATGGTCGCTTTGCTATAGGTGGGCGTGGCGGAATCGTTGCAGAAGTAACCAATCTTAACGATAGTGGACCGGGAAGTTTGCGCTATGCAGTAGAAGAATTAAAAGGTCCTCGTACCATTGTTTTTAATATTTCAGGAATAATTGAATTGGAGTCCAGATTAGTGGTCAGTGATCCTTATGTAACTATTGCTGGTCAAACTGCTCCCGGAAAAGGAATACTGATTGCAAATGCGCCGATAGGTCTCACAGGAAATGATGGTATAATACGCTTTCTAAATGTTGCGATTGGAGCAGGTCGTACTTATGATGGTATGGGCTTAACAGGAGCAGATCATAGTATTATAGATCACAGTTCTATACGGTGGACGATTGATGAATCATTTAGTTCTCGCGGAGCTCATAATATCACATTGCAAAATACTTTAATTGCAGAAGCTTTAAACGTTGCAAATCACGGTAAATATGAAAATGGTAAAATGCATGGTTATGCAGCAACTATAGGTGGTGATATAGGTAGTTTTCATCATAATCTCTTAGCTCATAATTACGGTAGAAACTGGAGCATGGGAGGTGGACTTAACGGAGAAGGGTATTACAGCGGTCGTCTAGATATTCGTAATAACGTAGTTTATAATTGGGGACACAGAACTACCGATGGTGGTGCAAAAGAAGTGAATTTTGTAAACAACTATTATAAACCAGGTGTTGCTTCAGATATTTTTTATGCTTTAACCGCAGATCACGAAGGAGTAGGAAAAGGGAGTCAGCGATACTATTTTACAGGAAATGTTATGCCCGGTCATTTTGAGGAGAACAATCAAGAGAAAGGAAGAAGATCAAGAATCACAAATAATGAGGTGGTTGATTATGAAACATTTGTAGATAAACCATTTTTTCCATCTTATGTCAAAACGCAAACAGCAAAAGAAGCTTACAAAACAGTGCTTTCTGATGTAGGAGCAAATCAGCCTCGATTAGATGATCACGATAAAAGAATCATACAGGAAACCTTAAACGGAACTTTTAAATACACGGGTAGCAAAAGTGGGATAGCAGGTCATATTGATACTGAAGATGATACAGCGGGCTGGGAAGACTATCCTGTAATCACAAGGCCTGATTCTTGGGATACTGATCACGATGGATTACCAGACTGGTGGGAAAAATTGAAAGGATTAAACCCTAAGAGTTCAAAAAATGACTTTTCAGACACAAATTTGGACGAAAATCAAGATGGTTTTACCGAATTAGAAAATTATTTAGAATGGTTAGCTAAACCGCACTTCGTTATTAAGGAGGGAGATACTTTAAGTTTTTCAGTTAAAGAATATTTTGAAGGTTTTACAGCTAGTCCCGTATATTCAGTAAAAGCAATAACTAATGGTTCAGCAAAAATAGAGGAGGAGAGTCTAGAGTTCAATTCCAAAGGAAAAGGTTTTGCTTCTTTTACAATTTCGGTTAAAGATAAAGATGGTGATACGATGGACCGTCTTGTTAATGTACTCATTCAATAAGTAGAATAATGAATGTAATAGTGGTAAATCTTATTATAGTATTTAGCCTTAATTTGACTTTTGCTCAGACCGGAGGCATCACAGATACTTCAAAAAGTCCTTATGCAAAGTTGCAAAGTGTTAACCTTAATGCGGTAAAATGGACAGAGGGTTTTTGGAAAGACCAACTTAAAATTGAAAATGAGCATACCCTACCCTATATGTGGGATTTATATCATAAAGAAGAGACTCACGCTTACAATAATTTTGAAATAGCTGCAGGCTTATACAAGGGCAAACATGATGGCCCTTCTTTTCATGACGGAGATTTTTATAAAATTTTAGAAGGAATGGCGGCCAGCTACGCAGTTACTGGTGATCAGGAGCTGAATAAGCAAATGGATGAAGCGATCGCATTAATTGCAGATGCTCAGCGTGAAGATGGGTATTTACATACCCCTGTTTTAATTGAAGAACGGTGGGGCACTCTAGGACCAGAAGCATTACAAAAGCAATTGGGGTTTGAGAAGTATAATATGGGACACCTTATGACTGCTGCCTGCATTCATTATAGGTCTACCGGAAAATCTAATTTTTTAAACATCGCAAAAGGCGTTGCTGATTATTTATATGATTTTTATAAAAAGGCATCCCCAGAATTAGCCAGAAATGCGATTTGTCCCTCTCATTATATGGGTGTTATAGAGATGTATCGTACTACACGAGATATACGTTATCTAGAACTTACTAAAAACCTTATCAATATAAGAGGTACAACAGCTGATGGTACAGATGATAATCAAGATCGAATTCCTTTTAGAGATCAAACTACTGCGATGGGACATGCGGTGAGAGCTAATTATCTGTACGCCGGGGTTGCAGACTTGTATGCAGAAACTGGGGAAGCGGTACTTTTGGAACGACTCAATTCAATTTGGGAAGATGTAACTAAACGAAAGATGTATGTAACCGGTGCTTGTGGTGCACTCTATGATGGAGTATCACCCGATGGGACCTCCTACAATCCTACCGATGTACAAAAAATTCATCAGGCATATGGAAGGCCTTATCAATTGCCTAATGCCACAGCACATACTGAAACTTGTGCAAACATTGGTAATTTATTATGGAACTGGCGCATGTTACAACTAACGGGTGATGCAAAATATACTGATGTTATGGAGCTAAGCCTTTACAATAGTATTCTCTCTGGAATAAGCCTTACGGGTAAAGAATTTAACTATAATAACCCACTGGCTATTTATCAAGACTTACCTTTTGATCAACGTTGGGGTAATGTACGCCAAGGTTATATAGCACTTTCAAATTGCTGTGCTCCTAATGTGACCCGTACTTTGGCAGAAGTAGCAAACTATGCATACAATTTAACAAAAAATGGACTTTTTATAAATTTTTACGGTTCAAATAATTTAAAAACCAATACGTTAAATGAAGATTTAATTGAGTTAGAACAGCTTTCAAACTATCCTTGGGATGGTAAAATCACTATAAAAATAAAAAAAGCACCAAAAGGTATTTATCATATCAATCTCAGAATCCCTGGGTGGTGTACAGATGCTTCTTTACTCGTAAATGGTAAAACTATTGAAAACTTAGATCCCGGCACTTATAAGAATGTCGCCAAAAAATGGAAGCAAGGAGATGTAATTGAACTTGAATTACCTATGAGTGTTAATTTTATAGAAGCTAACCCTCTAGTTGAAGAGACTAAAAATCAAGTAGCTGTCAAAAGGGGACCTTTGGTTTACTGTTTAGAATCTGAAGATATAATCGATGAAATTGATTTAAAAAAAGTTTCAATAAATATTGATTCTCCGTTTAAAATAGAGAATCAAGATATTTCAAAAAGAAAAATTATAACCCTAAAAGGCTCAGGTTTTTATAATAACTCAAATTGGGAAGAAAATTTATACCAGCCTTTATCAAGAAATGAGCAAAAAGTTTCTATTACATTAATTCCTTACTTTACTTGGGGTAATCGTAATAATGGCGACATGTCTGTGTGGTTAGCTTATTAGAATAGAGAATTAAATTGACAAAAAAACATTTACAAAATCGACCGCTGTTCAAAAATAGCAGTTAAATATTAATAATATCACAAATTTAGCAGTGTAATAATTCAAATCTTGTTTTTTACACTTTTTATCGCAATCGATTGAGAAAACTTAAAACAGAAAATAATTTATCAAATCATTCACCAATGAAAAAAACAATTACTAAAATTAGCCTGATGCTTATTTTGGTTCTTTGTTTTTCTGCCGCTTATGCTCAGCAGAATACCGGAGATCAAAAAACAGTGACAGGAACTATAACTGATCCTGAAGGAAATCCTATACCAGGAGTTAATGTATTAATTAAAGATTCAGGTAATGGGGTAGTTACAGATTTTGATGGTTCCTATTCAATAAGAGCATTCGAAGGAAACACGCTTGTGTTTACTTTTGTGGGATTGAAAACGAACGAAAAACTTGTTGGATCTCAAAATACAATCGATATCATTATGGAAGAAGATAGTTCTGTACTTGATGATGTTGTAGTAGTAGGTTATGGAAGTCAAAAAAGAGCAGACATTACTGGAGCTATTGAAACGATAAAACCTAATGACATTCAAGACTTACCCGTTTCTAACTTAGCAGAGTCTTTGAGAGGTCAGATTCCTGGTTTCTCTGTGTCTGGAGGTTCTCAGCGTCCCGGGGATGGTGCAACACTACAAATACGTCAAGGTTTTGGTTTTTCAAAAGATGGTAATTCGCTTTTACCATTAATTGTAATAGATGATATGATTCAGGTTGACCCTCAAACCGGGCAACCTACGTTAGAAACCTTTAACCGTTTAGATCCTTCAGAAATTGAAAGTATTACTGTTTTAAAGGATGCATCTGCTGCTATATATGGGGCACGTGCTTCACAGGGAGCTGTTGTGGTAAAAACGAAACGTGGTAAGATAGGTAAAACATCATTCAACTATTATACTCAATTAGCAGTTAATGATGCTGTGAGTCATAGTAAAACGATGAGTGCCTATGAATATGGAGTTTGGCATAACAGGTATTTAAAAGCAGATAATCGTGATAATGAAGGTCGAAATCTTTTTTCTGATGATGAGTTAGAGCGTATGAGAAGTTTAAACTACGATTGGTTAGACCAGGCTTGGAATACAGCAACTCAACAAAGACATTCTTTAAATATGAGCGGTGGTGACGAAAAAGCCACATACTTTGCAGGTGTTACTTACTTTACTCAAGAAGCAAATTTAGGAGAACAGGATTTTGATAAGTGGAATTTTAGAACAGGTGTAAATGCAAAAATATCAGATGATTTTGATATTTCGGCTTCAGTTTCAGGAAATTCAGGTTATGTAGAACGCTCATTTACTAAAGCTACCGCAAACATTAACGACAGCAGTTACGGGTCTAAAGCTGGTGGTGGGGAGCAAGGAGATTATGGATACTTGCTTCATATGCCCAAGTATATACCTATAACTACAACGATTGATGATGAAGAGTACTATATGTCTCCTTTTCCACGTACAGATCGTAATTTAGGTAGTGCAAATACAAATCGCACAATTGCAGGATGGAATTATTTTGCAACCTTAAATAATGGATCGAAGCAAACTACTGAGGATTTTACCTATAATATTAATGCTTCAGTAAATTATAATGTCCCTTTTATAGATGGCTTATCAGTTAAGGGAACTTTTTCAAGAAATGAAACTTCAGAGTATACCGAACAAATACAACTGCCTTATACCTTAACCCGTATTACCAATTATAATTCGGAAGGGAACCATTTAGAAAATGAAAACTCGGATTATAAAATTGAAGAAAATCAAAGAAATTCTAGAGTTTATTATAATAGTTTCAAGAGTAAAAGTGCACAGGCAAACCTTTTTGTTAATTATGAAAAGACTTTTGGTGATCATGATTTAAGTGCAATGGTCTCAATGGAACGTTCAGAATCTGAATATAAGAGTACGCGTCTTGCTTATGAAAACACATCTTCAGATTATTTAGGAACAAATGAAACTGCGGGAGAACTTTCTGATAATTCAACTGCATTTAAAGGGGAGTCAGGTACTTTATCTTACTTAGGCCGTTTGAATTATAGTTACAAGTCAAAATATTTATTTCAATTTTTATTCAGAAGTGATGCTTCAACAAAATTTGCACCAGAGAATTATTGGGGATTCTTTCCATCTGTACAGGCAGGTTGGATTATGTCTGAAGAGAAGTGGTTTGAAGAAGGCTTACCATGGGTAGATTTCTTTAAAATACGTTATAGTTTAGGTAAGACCGGGAAAGATAATATTAAACCTTGGCAATGGGTACAATATTATGATATCTACGTAGATAAAGGTTTACAGTTTGGAGAAGACGGTGGTCGTTTAGGAGGAGCATTATCACCAAAATTGAATCCTAATAGAGATGTAAGATGGGATAAGACAATTAAGCATAACTTAGGTTTTGATATTAATCTATTGAAAAATAGATTACAGATAGGAACCAATTTTTACTATGATAAGACAACAGATTTATTGCTAAATACCGCTAGTACTGTGGGAGTTCCAATTTCTGTAGGAGGTGGTTTTGCTGAAGAGAATTTTGGAGCTGTTGACGCATGGGGGTCAGAATTTACAGTAGCCTGGAGAGATAATATTGGTAAAGATTTCGATTACAATATAGGGGTCAACTTTGGATATTCAAACAATAAAGTTATTAAGTATCCTGAGCAGCCCCTGTTACACCCATCAAATAATAATGTAAAAGAGGGAGCATCATTGTTTTTTCCTGCTTGGGGCTTTCAGACCTGGGGAGGCACATCTACCGGAGATGGTATTTTGCGTACCGATCAAGATGTTGATAATTATTGGGATTACTTATCTCAAAGAGCAGCAGCAGCAGGTACAGAGCCTAGCTATTTAGGTATTAATAGTGTAGATGGCTTACGTAAGGGAATGCTTGTTTATGAGGATGTGGGTGGTGCATTTAATAGTGAAGATGGTACTCAAGCCGGTCCTGATGGTCGTATTGATAATCAGCTAGATTATGTTAAGCTTGATGATAATAATAGAACTTATGGTTTTACCTCAAACCTCAGATTTCAATATAAAGGTATTTATCTAAGAACTCAGATTTCAACATCTTGGGGAGGTTACAGTGAAATAGACCGTGTTAAACAAGGGACTTCATCTTCTCATAGTTTTTGGGCTCATGAAAGTTATTGGACCGATATGTATGATGCAGATAATAATGTAAATGGTAAATATCCTAATCTAGCTTTTTACGATTCAAGTTCAATGGGTGCAAATTCAAATTTTTGGAAGATTAACACCTTTAATGCTATGATACGTAATCTAACTATTGGCTATGAAATTCCTCAGAAATTCCTTTCCACACTTAATGTTCAGAGAGCTTCACTTGGCGTGACCGGTAATAACTTGTGGTATTTCAATAATCCGTACCCAGACAATTACCGAAACAATTATGACAACTCTTTTGTAGGTTATCCTACCTTAAGAACCTGGTCTGTAAACCTGAGTGTATCATTCTAATTCTAAAAGCATAAAAATTATGAAAACAACAATTAATATATATATGAGTATGGTGCTTTTACTTGTGATGAGCGCCTCATGTACCGATGACTTTCTGGAAGAAAAAAGAAATTTTGGAGAATATGATGATACCTTTTTTCAAAGTCAAGAGCGTGTAGATTTTTATATCAATAACATTTATTATGATTATTTCCAAAGTTTTACATCTCCTACAGCTAGCTTGGTAGGTTCTTACAATACAGAATATTCAGGATTAACAGAAGAAATAGGGGGAATTAGTAGGTATATAGATCCTACAATTAATTTAGTGACCGCTGATGAAACTTCAGCTTATTATGGAACACGATTAGAAAATAAATTAAAAAATGAACCTTATCACAGAATACGGGACTGTAATGTTCTGATTGAAGATATTGATGTAAAAGGTGCAAATTTAGATGAAGAGTATAGAAATACAGCAAAAGGACAAATGTATTATTTGCGAGCAATTCAATATTTTGATTTGATGCGTGTTTATGGAGGTGTTCCAATTGTCACAACAGTAGAAAATGCATCAGTTACTGACGAAAGTTTACAAATTCCTCGAGCATCTGTACCAGAATTGGTTGATCAAATTACTTCTGATCTAGATATGGCTGCAAGTTTGTTACCTGGAACATGGAGTCCAGGAGAATATGGGAGATTTACAAAAGGTGCAGCTCTTGCGCAAAAGGCAAAAGTATTACTAACTTTTGCTAGCCCATTATTTAATACAGACTGGGATAACAACAGCAATGAGCGTTGGCAGGCTGCCTTAAAGGCTGGTCTAGATGCGGAGTCTCAGTTAGCTTCAGATGGCTATGGTTTATATGGGAATTCTGCACAGGATTGGGAAGAAATGTTTGTAATAGACAACACCTTTAACCCTGAAGCTATTACGGTACACCTCTTAGGAAATGGCAATACTGACAGTTTCTTGAATAATTCATGGGAGCAAAATATACGGCTTAACAGTCAGGGTGGGGGTAACGGTCAGAATGTACCTAAAGAAATGATAGATCTATTCCCCATGGCAGACGGTTCAAGACCTACTGCAGAAAATGGGTACGACGATTTCTTATTTTTTCTGGATCGTGATCCCAGATTTTATAGAACATTTTCCTTTTCCGGACAGCAATGGGGTTATGATGAAGATCCTGATGATACGGTATGGGCTTATCGTTGGAATACTCATGATGGAACAGAGTATTATAGCGATAACAACCAGATGTCTAGTCCTGCCTTTGTGCGTAAAATGACAAATACTTCGGCTACTAATGAAAGTGGTTTTGAATATTCGGGAACCGATATTTTTGAATTCAGATATGCAGATTTACTACTTATGATTGCCGAATCTTATGCGGCCACAGGCAATGTAGGAAATGCAGTAAGTTATATAGGTCGGGTAAGAGAGCGAGTAGGTATTCCTTCTACAAATAATTATGGTATAGGAAATTTAGCAAATAAGTATGAGGCTTTAGAAGCCTGCTTATACGAGCGACGCGTTGAACTTGCTTATGAAGCAAAAAGATTTTGGGATGTTCACCGCTGGATGTTGTATAGTGATGATGCTTCTGCTAATAATACTACCTGTCAGAAACTAGGTGTAGAGCCACTAAATGGTAGTAAGCGTACTGGTAACCTATTGCAATACAATATGCAGGCAGCCACCGCCGATGATCCACTTGCAACAGAACGTGCAGCAATTTCTGTAAATCCTGATGCAGCAGATTTTGAAGCACAGTTGCAAACATTGGCAAGCTTTTATACTACTAATTTTCAGTTGACAGCACTTCC
The DNA here is from genome assembly GCF_900129005.1 of Leeuwenhoekiella marinoflava DSM 3653. Lineage (GTDB taxonomy): Bacteria > Bacteroidota > Bacteroidia > Flavobacteriales > Flavobacteriaceae > Leeuwenhoekiella > Leeuwenhoekiella marinoflava. Next base: position 217,497 of record NZ_FQUN01000006.1, read on the forward strand.
TGTTCCTCTTGATAATGTCAATGATCAACAAGCCTTTATAGATTTTAAGCCTAATTATTATGTTATGGGACTAAATAGAGAGGTGCTCACTCAGAATCCATATTTAAGACAAACGATTTTATGGCAAGATGCTTCAGGATCATTAGGAACTTATAATTATAGAGAATAAATATATAGAAGCTGTTTAAAGAACAGCAAATATTACCCAAAAACAAAAAATTATTTTTATGATAAAGAAGAATGTTTTATTGCTACTATTTGTATTTAGCCACTGTTCAGTCATTTTCGCTCAATATCCATCTTTAACAGATGCGGATAGAAAGCTCGAAAAAGAAATAATTGATGCAGCCTATGCTCACTCAGATGAAGCGTGGGAAGAGGCTAGTAAAATAGTTCAAAAAGAAGCTAGAGCAGGAAAACCATACATACCTTGGGCAGCCAGACCTACAGATTTACCACAAGCTGAGATACCGGCATTTCCAGGAGCAAAAGGAGGAGGCATGTACACCTTTGGAGGTCGAGGAGGAAAAGTTCTAACTGTTACAAGTACAGCAGATAGTGGCCCGGGATCTTTAAGAGAAGCTTGTGAAACTGGTGGAGCTCGTATCATTGTATTTAATGTTGCAGGAATAATCAAACTTAAAACTCCGTTGATTATAAGAGCACCGTATATCACTATTGCTGGTCAAACAGCTCCCGGAGATGGAATTTGTATTGCTGGCGAGACCGTATGGATTGATACTCATGATGTTATTATCAGACATATGCGTTTTAGAAGAGGTGATACTTTTGTAGGACGTAGAGATGACGCTATAGGTGGTAACCCTGTAGGTAATATTATGATAGATCATGTTTCGGCTAGCTGGGGATTAGATGAGAACATGTCAATTTACAGACATATGTATGAGCCGGGTGCAGATTATAAAGCGGAAAAACTACCTACAGTAAATATTACAATTCAGAACAGTATATTTTCTGAAGACCTGGATACCTACAATCACGCATTTGGAAGCACATTAGGTGGAGAAAATTGTTCATTTATGCAAAATCTATGGGCAAGCAACGCTGGTCGTAACCCATCTATTGGATGGAATGGTATTTTCAATTTTGTAAATAATGTTGTTTTTAATTGGAAACATAGATCAGTAGATGGTGGCGACTATACAGCTAAGTATAACATTATAAACAATTACTTCAAGCCAGGACCTATCACCGGCAAGGATGAGCGTGTAGGGCATAGAATTTTAAAGCCTGAATCTGGTAGAAGTAAGTTAGATACAGTTGTTTTTGGTATGGCTCACGTTGAAGGAAATATAATGGAAGGATACCCCGATATAAATAAAGATAATTGGAATGATGGTGTACAAATGGAAGGTACAGATGGTAAAGAAATGCCTTTTGAAGAAGCAAAAAAGTATTTCCCATATATAAGAGTAAAAAAACCAATGCCAATGCCTTGGATAGGTCAAATAATGCCTGCAAAAAAAGCATATAATTTTGTTTTAGATAATGCAGGAGCAACTTTGCCCGTACGTGATGAAGTAGACCAGCGTATAATAAGAACTGTTAAAACAGGAAAAGCTGAGTATGTAAAAGGTTTGGATCCAGATTCATTCTACCAATTTAAGTACAGACGTCTGGCAAAAGACTCTTATAAAGATGGAATTATAACGGATATTGCTCAAGTAGGAGGTTATCCTGATTATAAGGGAACATCATATAAGGATTCTGATAAAGATGGTATACCTGATGCCTGGGAAGTTAAATACGGCTTAAATCCAAATGACCCTTCTGATGCATCAAAATCGTATGGCGAAAATACCTATACCAATATTGAATTATATATTAACGGTATTGAACCACAGATGAATAAGAAAACAGATTGGACAGCTCTAGAAAATAATGAAGATACCCTTGCCGAGTTAAAAAATGGTTTGGCAAACTATAAGAAATAAGTTGTGTGTATGATAGTTTGCCGGTATTTATACCGGCTGACTATTTTTTAATTTAAAAAGAAAAATCATGAAATATTTTAAGATTCCTGTATTGTTAATATTTCTAGTCTTTTGCAGCTGTAAAAGCACAGCTCAGCAAGATTTTGATCCTGCGTATGTAAAAGTAACTAATGAGCGTGCTCAAAAAATAGTAGATAATTTAGCTATATCTAACACAAAAAAAGAATTAAAAGTACGTGATCTTATTGCAGGTCAATACAGAGCATTAAGCAAGATTCAAGAAAATGAAGAAGCAGAATTAGCTGTTGTGAAAACTAGTAAAATGTCTGAAGAATTAAAGCAGTCTAAAAAAGAGGCGATAACTTCTAAGGTTGATGCTGAAACTAAAAAACTGCACAAGCAGTATTTAAAAAGCCTGAAGAAACAACTTAATGATAAGCAAGTCACTGAGGTAAAAGATGGGATGACTTATGGAGTTGTTGAAATTACCTACGAAGGTTATCAGGATATGCTTCCGGAGTTGCTTAAGGAGGAAAAAGAATATATCTACAAAAATCTTGTAGAAGCGCGAGAACTGGCTATGGATGCGGGTTCATCTAAAGAGAAACATGCCTGGTTTGGTAAATACAAAGGGAGAATTAATAATTATTTATCGCAACGCGGATATGATCTCAATGCAGAAAGCGAGGCTTGGCATAAACGAATAGAAGCTCGAAAAAAGGAAGAAAATAATAATTAAGTCAACTCCTTTTTAAGCATAAGTAAAGATTAACGCCACTCTTCAAAAATGAGTAACCTCCTAAGATATTTTATAAAACAGAAAAATTCAAAAGTTTATTGGCTCTTGCTAATTGTAGTATATGTGTTGCCCACCGTATTATTCTCACAAAAACCTACACCTAAAGTTGAACGAACTATAGATGGGAGGGTTGAACTTATTTCAGATTCTTTAGGAAATAGCATTCCTGATTTCTCTTTTACAGGTTACAAGAACAGCTCAGAATCTATAGTTGATGTTGATATAAAAGCTGTGGTTCCTCATATAGATAGAGATGCTACTGCTAGTATTCAGGATGCATTAGATTATGTTTCTTCACTAGATAAAAATAATGAAGGCTATAGAGGATGTGTACTTTTAGAGAAAGGTATTTATAAGGTTTCAGGAAATCTTAAAATAACCAACTCAGGTGTTGTTTTACGAGGTAGTGGTGCCGGTGAGGGAGGGACTATTTTAAGGAGCACGGGGTCTGAACGAATGGCAATGATTCAAATAGAAGGAAACAAGGGCAGGCAAATAAAAGATACACTTAGCTTTCAAACAACGTACACTCCTTTAGGAGTTCAGCAAATAAAAATTAACAATCCGGCTAAAGTTAACGTTGGAGAATCTGTTTTAATTCAATCAGAATTCAAACAAAACTGGATTGATCAATTACAGATGAATAGTTTTGGCGGGGAAACAGATTGGCTGGGTTGGAAAACAGATGATTTTAAAATTTCAGCAGATAGAGATATTTCAGCAATAAAAGGAAATATACTAACGCTTGATGCTCCACTAACCCAACCATTGAATGATAAATTCGCTAAAAATTATCTTTTAACCTTTGATGGAGATCCTAGAATAATAAATAGCGGGATAGAAAATCTATCTATAGATTCTGAATACAATATTGCAAATGAAAAAGATGAGCAGCATCGTTGGGATGGAATTTCCATAAATAATGCAAAAGACATTTGGGTTAGGCAAGTCAATTTTAGTCATTTAGCAGGAAGTGCTGTGATTGTTTTAAAAAACGGTAAACGTGTTACTGTTGAAGATTGTATATCTAAAAATCCTATTTCAGAAATTGCAGCTTTTAGAAGAAATACCTTTTATACCGAAGGTCAGCAGACACTGTTTCAGCGTTGTTATGCAGAAAATGGATATCATGATTTTGCAGTAGGAGGTTACGGTAATTCAGGTCTTAATGTATTCTTACAGTGCAAATCGGTTTTGCCGTATAGCTATAGCGGTTCTATCGGGAGTTGGAACACCGGTATTTTGTTTGATAATGTAGAGATAGATGGTGATGCGCTGAGTTTTTCGAATAAAGGTCAGGAATCACGGGGACTAGGTTGGAATGCGGCTTATAGTGTAATCTGGGAATCATCGGCTTCAAGAATAGAGAATTACAGTCCGCCTACTGCCCAAAACTGGGCGTATGGAGTGTGGGGACAATTTGCAGGCAATGGTAACTGGGAGGAAGTAAATAGCCACATAAAACCTCAAAGTTTGTTTTATGCATTGCACCATCAACGAAACTTAAAAAATAGTAAGGATTTTAAATTACTTGAGTTGGGGTCAGAACCCTCTTCAAGTCCTACTCAAGAACAAGCTGCGGCATTAACGGAAGAAGCATCTGCGCCCAGCTTGAGTCTTGAAGGGTTTATTACACAAGCAAAAAGCAGAAACAAAATACCTGTTGATTATAAAAAGGCTAAACAATTCAATAGAATTAGTACTAAGGAATCTTCAGATAAAAAATCTTCTCAAGTTGAAATCAAAAATGGAAAACTGGTAGGTTCAAACGGATTGATAACTGGCTCTACAAATGCAGTTCCTTGGTGGAGAGGAAGTTTAAGGGATCGTGATATTGAAAATGCACAACCTCACATAACACGTTTTGTTCCAGGACATTCGGGTAAAGGATTTACAGATAATTCAACAGAGACTGTATCCTATATGACAACCAATAATGTAGCGGCACTAGATCATAATTATGGCTTGTGGTATGAGCGTAGAATGGATGATCACGAGCGGGTAAGACGTTACGATGCAGACACCTGGGCACCATTTTATGAGCAACCTTTTAACCGAAGCGGTAAGTCTGAAGCTTGGGATGGTCTCAGTAAATACGATTTGACATCTTTCAATATTTGGTATTGGGATCGCCTTAAGCAATTTGCTGATTTAGCAGGTGCCGAAAATAAAATCCTACTTAATGAGAACTATTTTCAGCATAATATTCTGGAAGCAGGAGCGCATTGGGCTAGTTCACCATGGCGCAAAGCAAATAATATAAATGAAACTCCATTTCCTGAGCCTCCTCCATACGCAGGAGACAAGCGCATATTTATGTCTAAACAGTTTTATGACGTTTCTAACGATTCCCTGGCTGCATTGCACCGTTTATTTATTGAAAAGAATTTAGAAAACTTCAGGGATAATGGGAATATTCTGCAATTAATCAGTCAGGAGTATACCGGACCTTTGCATTTTATGCAATTTTGGTTGGATGTTATTTCAGAGTTTGAGAGTGAGAAGAAGAACAACTCCAAGATAACCTTAAGTGCTACGAAAGATGTACAGGACGCGATACTTCAGAATAAAGACTATTTAAAACTTATAGATGTAATAGATATAAAATACTGGTATTATAAACAAGATGGAAGCACTTATGCTCCTGAGGGAGGAAAGTTTTTAGCTCCTAGACAGCATGCCCGTCAGATGGATACCGGCAAGGAAACTGAAGCTCAAACCTTTCGCGCTGTACAGGAATACCGAAAAAAATATCCGAATAAAGCAATTATTTATAATACTAACGCTGCTTCCAGAATGGGATGGGCTGTGCTGATGGCCGGAGGTTCTTTACCAGCAATACCTAAAATTGAAATAGAAGATTTTAATAAGGAAGTAGGGTTGATGCAATGCAATTCTGCTTATTCAGATTTGGTTTGGGAGATGAGTAGAACTGGATTAACCTACCTTTTCTATTTTAAGGAAAATGGCAGTATAGAACTTGATCTTTCAACATTCAAAGGTAATTATGAGGCATACTGGATTGATGAAAAGACTGGTGAAATCCTTAAAGAAGTATTGTATAAAGCAGGTTCTTCTCTACATATTTCAAACGATAAAACAGGATCAAAAGTAATCTATATTCATAAAGTAATTAAATGATGAAAAAAATAGCATTCTATAATATATCCATGATTTTTCTGCTTTTTATAAGTGCTTGTAAAAACGAAAAGCCGGTTTCGCAAGACGTGCAAGCAACTGGTGAAGAAGAAACCTTAAAGCCGATTGAGATTGCAGATAATGCTCATTATTTTCAAAAAGAAAATGGAGACCCTTTTTTCTGGCTGGGTGATACCGCTTGGTTGATGTTTACTAAACTAGATCGCAAAGAAATAGCTAACTATTTAGATGACCGAAAGGAAAAAGGATTTAATGTGATTCAGGTAATGCTGCTGCATTCACTTGATGCAGTAAGTAGTTATGGTGATAGCGCCTTAACAGATGGCCAACTCGATAAGCCTATTGTAACTGAAGGGAATTCCTTAGAAAAAGAAGCAGCTTATGATTATTGGGATCATATGGCGTATGCAATAGATTTAGCAGAAGAAAAAGGCTTGTATATGGCTTTAGTTCCTGTTTGGGGCGGGAATGTAAATTCGGGTAAAGTTTCTGTAGAACAGGCTGAAGTTTATGGTAAATTTTTAACCGAAAGATTTAAAAATGAAAATATCATTTGGCTTAACGGCGGCGATACTTTTGGTAATGAATATACAGATGTATGGAATGCTTTAGGTAGTACAATTAAAAAAGGGAGTCCAAATAAATTAGAAACTTTTCATCCTAGAGGAAGACACCAATCTTCAGACTGGTTTCAAAATGAAGATTGGTTAGACTTTAATATGTTTCAATCTGGCCACAGAAGGTATGATCAAGATGATTCTGAGAAAGGATATGGCGAGGATAACTGGAAGTATGTGAATGTGGATTATAATTTAAAACCAACAAAACCTACTCTTGATGGTGAGCCGTCTTACGAAGGAATTCCGCAGGGATTACACGATACCTTACAACCTTTGTGGAACGCAAACGATGTACGCCGATATGGCTATTGGTCTGTTTTTGCAGGTGCTGCGGGGTATACTTATGGTCATAGCGCAATTATGCAGTTTTATACAAAAGAAGATGGTGCAGGTGCTTATGGTAATACAATAAACTGGCAGAAAGCGCTCAATGCCCCTGGCGCAGAACAGATGCAATATTTAAAAAATCTGATGATGCTTTTTCCTTATTTCGCAAGAGTTCCAGATCAGGATTTAATTGTTAATCAAGGTGAAAAGTATGATTATTTAGCTGCTACCCGAGGCGAAGATTACGCAATGATTTATACCTACACAGGAAAAAGTATAAAAGTAAAAATGGGAAAAATTACAGGGGAAGAAGTAGATGCCTTTTGGTATGATCCTAAAGACGGTAGTGACCTTCCTATTGATTCATTTAAAAACGTCGGTATTCATGAATTTGATCCACCGGGTGAGCCGGAAGACGGAAATGATTGGGTATTGGTATTAACATCTAAATAATTATTCATTGAGACACATTAAACACCTATTACTTTTTGTTTTTCTATTGGGGTATACTTCTATAAACTCTAATACTTTAATTAGGTATAATATGCTTGAAGAAGGCGTGAGTAATGAGGGTAGAAAGAGCACAGAAATTATTCAGAATACAATAGATAAAGCTTTTGAGGCGGGAGGAGGTACGCTTTATTTTCCTGCAGGAAATTATCTAACGGGAGCTTTAAAATTAAAAAGCAACATTACTCTTGACCTAGAAGCTGGAGCTGTATTGAAATTTTCTGAAGATTTTGAGGATTACCTTCCATTTGTGCAATTACGTTGGGAAGGAACTGTGCTTAATAGTTTTTCACCGCTGCTTTATGCTAAGAATGCAGAAAACATAACCATTACCGGTAGAGGAGTAATAGATGGAAACGGCAAAGCGTGGTGGACCGAAATGTATCGAATAGAATCTACCGAAAACCTGCCGCTTACTCGGTATCAAAAAATGACACAAGAGCAAAACAAAGGTCTTGAAACGGCTCCTTATTATGAGCGCACTCGTAATTTCTTATTTCACAGACCACCGCTGTTTCAGGCTTTTCAGTGCAAGAATATTTTAATTGAAGGCGTAACTTTTCAGAATTCACCTTTTTGGACTATAAACCCTGCATTTTGCGATAATGTGACCATTGATAAGGTTACGATATTCAATCCGCCTTCTCCCAATACAGATGGTATTAATCCTACTTCTTGTAAAAACGTACACATTTCTAATTGTCATATTAGTGTGGGAGATGATTGCATTACCATAAAATCAGGAAGAGATACAGATGGTCGTAAATGGGCTACTCCCACTGAAAATGTAACCATAACTAATTGTACAATGTTAAGTGGTCACGGTGGCGTTGTTATAGGCAGTGAAATGTCTGGCGGAATTAAAAAAATCACAATTTCAAATTGTGTTTTTGATGACACAGACCGTGGAATCCGCATTAAATCTGCAAGAGGTCGTGGTGGGGTGGTTGAAGACATTCGGGTTTCTAATATCGTGATGAATAATATTAAGCAGGAAGCTTTTATGCTCAATCTGTTTTATGATAAGAATACTACTGAAGAATCGGTATCAGAACGAACTCCTGTTTTTAGAAATATTCATTTTAGTAATATCACGGGAACAGCAGTAAATACTGCAGGACGTATTCTGGGGATTTCAGAAATGCCGGTTCAAAATGTAAGTTTTTCAGATGTAAATATTGAAGCTGAAAAAGGTTTTGAAATACACACCGCCAAAGATTTTCAGTTTAATAATGTACGGGTAACCACTAAACTGGGAGCTTCATTTGAAATCGAAAATGCTCACCAATTTGTGATGACAAATATTTCTTCAAAGAAGCCTTTAAAGAATACACCACTTATAAAGCTTATTAATGTTTCTGATGTATTGCTGACTTCTAATTTTCCATTAGAGAATACAGCTGTTTTTCTTGAAGCTGATGGGGCTGAAACCCGAAATGTTTACCTAAAAAATAATGTTTTTGATAACGTATCGATTCCCGTTAAATCAGGAACGAATTTAAAATCTAAAATCAATTTGAATTGAGACTGATTAGACGACATATTATTGAATGTACTATTCTTCTGATTTCGTTTTTAATTACGAGCTGCGCTTCTAATGAAGCAATTTATCTATTTACTTCTTTTAGGGAACCGGCTACAGAAGGTTTGTATTTGGCATACAGTACAGATGCATATCATTGGGAAGATCTTGAGGGACCTTATTTAAAACCTCAAGTAGGCGAAAGCGGAATTATGAGAGATCCTTCCATAATAAAAGGTAAAGATGATACTTATCATATGGTGTGGACGACCGATTGGCGTGGCGGAACTGGTTTTGGCTATGCTAACTCTAAAGATTTAATAAACTGGTCAGAGCAGCAGTATATACCGGTAATGAAAAATGAATCGGATGTAGTAAATGTATGGGCTCCAGAAGTTTTTTACGATGATATAAATGATAACTATATTATTATTTGGGCTTCAACGATTCCGTTTAGATTTGAAAAAGGGGAGGAAGAAGAGGAAAACAATCATAGAATGTATTTTACAACGACTAAAGATTTTAAGACTTTTTCAGAAACCAAATTATTTTTTGATCCGGGTTTTAGTGTAATCGATTGTGCTTTGTTAAAACGAGGTGATGAAGATTATGTCCTTATTTTAAAAGACAATACCAGACCGATGCGGAACCTTAAAGTAGCATTTAGTAAATCTCCATTGGGACCGTTTACAAATACTTCAGAGCCTTTTTCAGATTATCTTTCTGAAGGTCCAACGGTCCTTCAGAAAGATAGAGAGTGGCTGATCTATTTTGATAATTATGGAGCTAAAAATTATCAGGCAGTTCGTACCTCAGACTTTAAAAATTTCGAGAATATATCCAATCAAATTAAGTTGCCCGATGGGCATAAACACGGGACAATAACTACAATTTCAAGAAGTGTTTTAGATGGACTTCTTGACAAAAAAGATAAACTATAAATGACTCGATCTGTGTATTTAAATAAAGTTTTAGGTGTGTTTTTTATGTTGAGCATCTTGTTTACTATAACGTCTGCAGTTGCTCAACAAGACACCATTAAATATGTAGGTAAAACATTATCTAATATAGATTACCATCATGGGCAACTCCGTCCTGCTGTAGGAGTTCATGCAACGCAAATTATGCGGGCAAGCAGGGAACATCCTGAAAAGTCAGATGGTTTTGGGTGGACCTACAACCATGCGCCTAATATGGCGTACTGGAACAATATGTTTTTTGTTCAGTATTTGAGTGATCCTGTGGGGGAGCATATTCCGCCGAGTCAAACATTTCTAATACATTCTAAAGATGGAAGAGAATGGTCTATGCCGGAAGTTATTTTTCCTATTTATCGCATTCCTAACGGTATCAAAAAAGAAGGAGTAGAAGGAATTTCTAAAGATCTGGATGCGACGATGCACCAGCGCATGGGGTTTTATACCTCTTCAGATGATCGTCTGTTTACGCTTGCTTTCTATGGCATTTCATTGAATGAAAAAGACAGTCCAAATGACGGTAAAGGAATAGGTAGAGTCATCAGAGAAATAAAAAAAGACGGCACGATGGGGCCAATCTACTTTATCAGGTACAATAAATCATGGAATGAATCGAATACCAATTTTCCATTTTATAAAACAAGTAATGACAAAGGCTTGAAAAAAGCTTGTGAAGAGATTTTATCTCAACCTTTACTGATGCAACAATGGGTTGAAGAAGCAGACCGCGATGATCCTTTAATACCGCTTCAAAAACAGTATAAGGCTTTTAGTTATTATCACCTACCTGATGGTGATGTAGTGGGTTTGTGGAAGCACGCTTTAACTTCAATAAGCAAAGATAATGGTGAGACCTGGGAATATTCGCCTACACGGGCTCCAGGTTTTGTAAACAGCAATGCAAAAATCTGGGGACAAAAAACTTCAGATAACCGGTATGCTACTGTTTACAATCCTTCAGAATACCGCTGGCCGTTGGCGATTTCTACCAGTAATGAGGGGATGACTTATACAGATCTGTTATTGATTCATGGTGAATTAACACCGATGCGCTATGGTGGAAATTATAAATCCTACGGACCGCAATATGTTAGAGGAATTACTGAAAATAACGGTACTCCACCAGATGGCAAGCTTTGGGTAAGTTATAGTGTGAATAAAGAGGATATCTGGGTTGCTTCAATTCCGGTTCCGGTTAAAAGTTCGGTTTCAGAAGATGTAAATTCAGTTTTTGATGAACTTCCTGATGATCACGAACTGGACTTATGGAATGTTTACAATTTGTCGTGGGCTTCCGCTAAAATTGAAAAAAAAGAAAGTGGTATTAAATGGCTTACACTACGTGATCACGACCCATTTGATTATGCAAAAGTAGAGCGGGTAATTCCTTCAGCTGAAAAAATGGAAGCGACTTTTATGATTAAACCTGAGCAAAACGATCAGGGTTTGTTACACATCGAATTTCAGAATGCAGAAGGTTTGCCTTCAATTCGTATCATTTTTGATAAGGATGGAAAAATCAAAACAAAATCGGGCTCTCGTTTTAGCGGAATCGCAGACTATGAAGCCGGTAAAGAATACAAGCTAAAAGTAGTTCTAGATGTTACAACGCGGTCGTATACCATTGAGGTGAATGAGCAAAAAGAATCGCGTAAGATTTTTTATGCCCCTGCATTAGCGATTGAGCGTATCATGTTTAGAACAGGAGCAGCACGTCATTTTCCAACACCTGACACCCCGGCTGATAAGGAAGATTATGATGATTTACCCAATACAGGTGCGTCAATTCCGGAGGCTGTTTTCAATATAAAATCATTAATAACTCAGAAACTTTAATTTGAATTTATTAAAAAACATACTACTTGCTTTTATTTTCTCCTTGGGATTTAATTCTAACGGCCAGACACCTGCTACAGATTTAATCTGTGAGTTTAAGAAAAATCCGGTTGCCGTTACAAATGCGAATCCCAGATTAGGATGGAAGATATTTTCAGAAAAAAATGATGTTTCTCAAACTGCTTATCACATTCTTGTAGCCAGTACCCCTCAAAAACTAACTGTTGAAGATGCTGACTTTTGGAACAGTTCTAAAATAAATTCAGATCAAAGTCAGCTTATTTTCTATAGCGGCAAGCCTTTAAAACCCGGAAGCAACTATTACTGGAAGGTAAAAGTTTGGGATCAGGATAAAAAAGCATCTCAATGGAGCGAAGTTAATTCGTTTAGAATAGCACCTGATGAAAAGCAATTGCAGCCGGTTTGGATAGGAGCAATTACTAAAGAAGATAGTCATCTGCCGGAAGGAAGAAATTTTCATACTGCCACTTATAAAAAGGAGAAAAAGGAAGCAATGATTGCTGCTACTGATTCTTTAGCACGACGTAGTATTATGCTTAGAAAAGTTTTTAAGGTGTCTAAAAAGATCACGGAAGCTGTTGTTTATATTTCCGGTTTGGGGCATTATGAACTTACTATAAATGGAAGCAAAATAGGAACTAGTGCGTTTGCACCACTTTGGACAGATTATGATAAATCGGTTAATTACAATAGTTATGAGTTAGATAGTGATGCATTAAATAAAGGAGAGAATGCTATTGGCGTTGTTTTAGGAAATGGAATGTACAACATGATAGCAGAGCGCTATTCTAAATTCTTTGTGAGTTTTGGACCGCCTACGTTGTTTTTCAATATGAAGATCACCTATAGCGATGGAACCAGTGAAGTTATAAAATCTGACTCATCCTGGAAATACGAGAAAAGTCCTATAAGCTTTAACAGTATTTTTGGTGGAGAGGATTATGATGCTAATTTAGAGCAACCGGGATGGGATCAACCTAATTTCAATGCTGAAAACTGGAAAGACGCAATTATTCAGGAAGCACCAAAGGGAAAATTGCAAGCGCAGGTAACACCACCGGTGATCATTCAGAAAGAATTTAGTGTAAAAGAAGTAAATGAGATTGAGCCAAATACGTTTGTGTTTAATATGGGGCAAAATCTTTCCGGCTTTCCAACCATTCAGGTTAAGGGTAAAAAAGGACAAAAAATACGTCTTTGGGTTGGTGAAGTTTTAAATGAAGACGGTCGTATACGTCAGGGACGCAGCGGGAAACCTTATTATTTTGACTATACTTTAAAAGGAAATGGTATAGAAGAGTGGCAGCCCAGATTTAGCTATTACGGGTATCAATATATAGAAATTGAACAAATTAACTACAAGGAAGCAGTAGATGCTAAACTTCCTACACTTTTAAACATAACATCAAATTTTATTTATAATGATTCAGGAGAATCAGGATTTTTTGAGTCTTCTAATCCTATTTTTAATAAAGCGCATGAACTGATCAATAATGCTATAAAAAGCAATTTTCAAGCAGTTTTAACCGATTGCCCACATCGGGAAAAATTAGGTTGGCTTGAAGAAGCGCATCTCAACGGACCGGGATTGATTTTCAATTACAATATGCAAAAGTACATTCCCGGTATTATGCAAAATATTAAAGATGCCCAGCGGGAAAATGGTTTGATCCCTAATATAGCTCCTGAATATGTGATTTTTGGCGGTGATTTTACAGATTCACCAGAATGGGGTGTTACAGGTATTGTATTGCCTTGGATGTATTATGAATATTATGGAGATTCTTCTCTTTTAGAAAAATACTATCCGGTGATGAAGAAGTATGTAGACTATCTTACTTCTAAGTCTGAAAATCACATACTTTCTTATGGTTTGGGGGATTGGTATGATTATGGAGATCACGCCGCAGGATATTCTAAAAACAGTCCGATAGCTCTGTCTGCTACTAGCCATTATTATTTTGGAGCGGATTTATTGGCTAAAGCTGCAAAACTTTTAAATAAAGAGGAAGATTCACAGACTTATGAAAAGTTGAGCAACACCATAAAAAAGGCATTCAATACTGAATTTTTTAATTCGGAAACAAAACAATATGGTACTTCAAGTCAATTCAGCAATGCGGTACCTGTTTTTATGGACATCGTTGAGCCGGAATACAAAGCTGAAGTGATGCAAAATCTAGTCGATGATATCAAGGCACGAGGTTATAGATTGACCACCGGAGACGTAGGAAACCGGTATCTGTTTCAAGCATTGGCACGTAATGGTGAAAATGAAACGATGTATAAAATGAACAATCATTATGATACGCCGGGTTATGGTTTTCAGATAAAATTTGGCTTGACTACGTTGACTGAACAATGGGATCCCAGGAAAGGAAATAGCTGGAATCATTTTATGATGGGTCAAATAGAAGAATGGTTTTACCGAAGTCTTGCAGGTATTGTACCTGATCCTGAGCATCCCGGGTTTAAGCACTTCTTCATACAACCGGAACTTGTAGGCGATTTGAATTTTGTAAAAGCCAGTTATAATTCTATTTATGGGACTATAATTTCAGAATGGGAAAAGAGTGAGAAAACCACAACATTTAAATTAGAAATCCCTGCAAATACGAGTGCTCGTATTAAGCTACCTATAGATTCAACTAACAAGATTCTTATAAACGGAAAACCATATAAAAGACAGAGCAGGATGGAAAGCAATTCTAAAAGTTTCAACTTTAAACTGGCATCTGGTAAATACATTATCACAACTTCTAATTGAGCATATGATAAACCTAAAATTTACAATACATCAATTCCTCCTAACGGTATCGATATCGTTAGGGTTGGGGTTTACTGTAATTGCTCAACAGACATCAGATACCAAGTTTAAAAAACCGGTTACAGAAACGATTCAGAAGATTGAAAGCCTTTTTGATATTGAAGTTATAGATGACAGAAAGTTGCTAGAAGATAAAGAACTTGATTATGCAGATTGGCGTATAGAACAGGGAAATCTAGAAGTTTCTTTGACAAACGTTTTGCTTCCATTTAATCTCACGTATTTTAAACAGGCAGATGGCACGTATCAAATCAGAAAATTTGAACACCATAAAATCTCAATAGATAAAGCTGAAAACAAGCTTGCTTTTTTAGCAAAAAACTATTCCACATTAGCAGAATGGAAAACCCGAAAAGCTTCGCTTAAAACATGTATGCGTGAAACTTTTGGTTTAAATAATGCTCCAAAAACTCCCGATTCAAAACCTATTCTCACAAAGAAACGAAACTACAAAGGATACAGCGTAGAAAATATAGGGATTGAAATTCTTCCCGGTGTTTACGCTACAGGATCTGTTTATAAACCATATCCATTAAAACAGAAAGCAGCGGTTATCATCACTCCAAATGGTCATTTTCTGGATGGTCGTTATCGCAAAGATGAACAGATACGCTGTGCTATGTTAGCTAAAATGGGAGCTGTCGTAATCAATTACGATTTGTTTGCCTGGGGAGAGTCTGAGTTACAATTTCCTGTGGAAAATCATCAAAACAGTATCGCATCTACTGTTCAGGTTTTAACCGGAATACGTCTTTTAGATTATGCACTGAAGTTAAAATACGCAGATCCAGAGCGAGTTGGTGTCACAGGCGGTTCTGGTGGCGGGTCTCATACGATGTTTTTGGCTGCTATTGATGACCGGGTAAAAGTATCAGTTCCTGTGGTTATGGTTTCTTCACACTTTTCAGGTGGTTGTCCCTGTGAAAGCGGGCGTGGAATTCATCTTTGTGGAAAAGGCACCAATAATGCCGAGATAGCTGCTTTGGCAGCGCCAAAACCCCAATTGATAATTTCTGATGGTGAAGATTGGACGTATACTGTCCCGGAACTGGAATTTCCTTTTATTCAAAATAGTTATGGTTTTTACGGTAAAAGGGAATTGGTAGAAAATGCTCATTTTCCGAAAGAAGGTCATGATTACGGATACTCAAAACGAATGGCGATGTACCCGTTTATGGCTAAATATTTAGATCTGGATTTAAAAGTGGTAAAGGATTTTAACGGAAAGATCGATGAGTCTGAGGTTATAATTGAAGACAAAGAAGCGTTTTTGGTTTTTGGTAAATCTGGAAAGAAATTACCTAACAATGCACTAAAAAATATTGATCGTTTATATGAGATGTTCGGAGAGAAAAACCAAAAAAATAATGATGTTGAAAATTAAGATTAACTACATATATCGAATTGCATTATGCTTTTTTGCGTTTCAAAATCTTTTGGCGCAAGAAAGTACAGGTCTTAAATTATGGTACAACGAGCCTGCTGAGATTTGGAATGAGGCTTTGCCATTGGGCAATGGTAGGTTAGGAGCGATGGTCTTTGGTGATCCTGCTGTAGAACGCTTGCAACTTAATGAAGAGACCATTTGGGCCGGCTCTCCTAACAGCAATTCGCATGATGAAGCGCTACCGGTGCTTCCTAAAGTGCGCCAACTCATTTTTGAAGGCAACTACGCAGAAGCTCAAGAGCTCGCGACAGAAAAAATCATGTCTCAGACTAATAACGGGATGCCGTATCAAACCTTTGGTAGTGTTTATATTTCTTTTCCTGGACATCAGGATTACACCAATTATTATCGTGATTTAGATATCAACGATGCAATAGCTAAAGTTCACTATGATGTAAATGGAATTACTTACACGCGAGAAATTCTTACAGCTTTTAAGGATCAGGTTATTGCCCTAAAACTTTCAGCAAGTCAGCCGGGAGCTATAACCTGTAATGTATTTATGAATAGTCCTTTTGACAAAACCCTTACAGCAACTGAAAAGAACGAGGTTTCCCTGTCAGGAACAACAAGCACCTGGGAAGATCAGAAAGGTCGCGTGAAGTTTATGGGAAGAATGGAAGCAAAGAACGAAGGTGGGAAACTAGCAGTCAAGAATGGAATTATAAGTATTGAAAATGCAGATTCGGCAACACTGTATATTTCAATAGCAACCAATTTTAAAAACTATCAGGAGTTAACCGAAGATCAAGAAGCAAAAAGCAAGTCGTATTTAAACAATGCAACTTTAAAAGATTTTGAAACTATAAAAGCTGATCATACTGCATATTACAAAAGCTTTTTTGACCGGGTATCTTTGGACTTAGGAATCACGGAAGCTGCCAAAGAAACAACAGATGAGCGTATTCAAAAATTTTCTGAACAATATGACCCACAATTGGCTGCTCTTTATTTTCAGTTCGGACGTTATTTATTAATCTCCAGTTCTCAACCCGGTGGGCAACCTGCAAACCTTCAGGGAATTTGGAATGATATGCTTTTTCCGCCTTGGGAGAGTAAATACACGATGAACATTAATGCAGAGATGAATTATTGGCCAGCAGAGCTTACCAACCTTTCTGAAATGCATGAACCATTCATTCAAATGGCAAAAGAATTAAGCATAACCGGCCACGAGACAGCCAAGCAAATGTATGATGCAGCTGGTTGGGTATTGCATCACAATACAGATATTTGGAGAATTACCGGTCCTGTAGATTATGCAGCTTCTGGGATGTGGCCTACAGGGAGTGCTTGGGTTTCTCAGGATTTATGGGAACGTTATTTGTATATTGGAGATCAGGAATATTTAAAAGAAATCTATCCGATTATTAAAGGAGCTGCGACCTTCTTTTTAGACTTTATGATAACCGACCCAGAATCTGGTTATTTAGTAGTTACACCTTCCAGTTCGCCTGAAAATACACATGCTGCAGAAGATGGGAAATCTACAATCGCCGCAGGTACAACAATGGATAATCAGTTGGTTTTTGATTTATTTACCAATACGATTCGTGCGACCCATATTTTAAATGAGGATAAGGCTTTCGCTGAAAAACTTCAAAATACACTGGCTAAAATGTCGCCTATGCGAATAGGAAAACACAGTCAGTTGCAAGAATGGATGCAGGATTGGGATGACCCTGAAGATCATCACAGGCACGTTTCTCATTTATACGGTTTGTTTCCAAGCAATCAGATTTCTCCTTCTAAGACCCCAAAATTATTTGAAGCTGCTAAAAACTCATTGAATTACAGAGGCGATGAATCTACCGGCTGGTCTATGGGCTGGAAGGTTAATCTTTGGGCGCGTTTACAGGATGGCAATCACGCATATAAATTATTACAAGATCAATTGAGTCTGGTTTTACCGGATCAGAGAAAAGGCGGAGGAACGTATCCCAATATGCTAGATGCACACCAACCGTTTCAGATTGATGGTAACTTTGGTTGTACTGCAGGGATCGCAGAAATGTTGATGCAAAGTCACGAAGGAGCCATTCAGCTATTACCCGCATTACCAGATGTATGGAGTGATGGTGCGATTACAGGTCTAATTGCCAGAGGAGGATATGAGATAGACCTAAGCTGGAAAAAGAACAAGATTTCAGAATTAAAGATAAAAGCGAGGTACGATGGTAATTGCAGAATACGATCAAAAACCAGTTTAAAGGCAAGCAATGGTAAAAGTCTGAAACGCGCAAAAGGGTCAAATCCCAATTCATTTTTTTACGACGTGAAGGTGAAAGCGCCTATTATTTCAGCAGAAGCGAATCTTGATAAAGTAAAAAAACCTCGTTATTACGAGTATGATGTACCTGTAAAAGCCGGAGAAACCTATACGTTTTATGGTAACTAAATTATAGTGGTGATGAAATTCAAAATACAATCAATATTAATTATTCTTTGCATCAGTACATTTTTGAGTAGTAGTAAAACAGTTGTTTTAGCTCAAAATCAAAAGAACTCCGCAGTACTGAATGCAACTGATTTTAAGCATTATGTGGACTATTTCAATACCATGGAGGATGAAAATATTGCTAAAGCGATTCCTAATGAAAAGTCCTGGGAATGGATGGAGCAAAATATTCCATTGTTTGAATGTCCACAGCAAAATTTTGAGGAGATCTATTACTACAGGTGGTGGACTGCCCGCAAACACATTACAAATACTCCACAGGGATTTGCGATAACCGAATTTCTGGTAGAGCGTTCGTATGCAGATGAATACAATATGATTAGTTGTGCGTTGGGTCATCATATTAATGAGTTTCGCTGGTTGCACAACCCTGAATATATAGAGCAGGATGTGCATTTATGGTACAGAGGAAATGAAGGCGGGCGTATGAAAAAACTGAGAACCTTTAGTAGCTGGACGGCAGATGCGTTATATAGCAGATATCTGGTGAATAAAGATGAAGACTTTTTATTGGATATGTATCCTGATCTGGTTGATGAATATGCAGCTTGGGAAGGCGACAGAAAGCGCCCCGATGGTCTATTCTGGCAAAACGATGTAAAAGACGGGATGGAAGAATCGTTAAGTGGTGGGAGGAGAGTTCGCAACGCACGCCCCACGATTAACAGCTATATGTACGGTAACGCCCAAGCATTGGCCAAAATGGCAAACCTTAAAAATGACCAGACAAAGGCTAAATATTTTAAAGCTAAAGCAGATACCCTGCAACAACTTGTAGAAGGTAAATTGTGGAATGCAAAAGATGCATTTTTTGAAACTTTTACCGAGAAAGATACTTCTGCACATGTGCGTGAAGCTGTTGGGTTTATCCCGTGGTATTTCAATTTACCGGAAGCGAATAAAGGATTTGAAAAAGCCTGGGAACAATTGAATGATGAAGAAGGATTTTGTGCTCCATTCGGAACAACAACGGCTGAGATGAGAAGTCCGCGATTTAGAAGTCATGGAACAGGAACCTGCGAATGGGACGGTGCAGTTTGGCCTTTTGCTACTTCGCAAACCTTGACAGCACTTGGTAATGTATTGAACAATTACACTCAAAACGTGGTAAATAATGCAGATTATTTTAGAGAACTCAACAAGTATGTAGAATCTCAATATTATAGAGGTAGACCCTATATCGGTGAATACCTTGATGAATCTACAGGTTATTGGTTAATGGGAGATCGCGAGCGTAGCCGGTATTATAACCATTCTACATTTAATGATTTGATCATTACCGGTCTCGTAGGTTTACGCCCTAGGGCTGATGATAAAATTGAAGTAAATCCGCTTATTCCGCAGGAAAAATGGGATTGGTTCTGTTTAGATAATGTCTTGTATCACGGCGATATACTTACGATTCTTTGGGATAAAACCGGTAAAAAGTACAATAGGGGCAAAGGATTTAAAGTTTTTAGAAATGGAAACGAGATTGCTTCCGCAGAACAATTAGAACGCATACTTACAAAGTAACAATCAATGATAAAGAGAACGATTATAAGAGTTATCGCACTGTTTTTTACAAGCTTGATTTTTGCACAAAGCGAAATTGAAGTTGTTGATCTGCAATGCGAAATGCTTAAAAACCCTCTAGGAATTGATGTATTAGATCCAAGATTAAGCTGGAGGTTTAAAACTTCAGCACCCAATATAGAGCAGCAGGCTTATCAGATTCTTGTTGCATCAAGTCCAGCTCAATTAGCTGCTAACGAAGCTGATTTGTGGGATAGTGGTAAAGTGCAAAGCGCTGAATCTTTAAATGTTTTTTACAGCGGAAAAGAGCTGGATAGCAAACAGGAAGCTTACTGGAAAGTAAAGACATGGACCAATGAAGGAGAAACTACCTGGAGTGAACCTGCGTATTGGAGTATGGGAATTCTAACCTATGCCGAATGGAAGTCTACGCGGTGGATTGGTTACAATCAATTGTTTCCGGGAGACAGCTTGAGTCAGTTTTCAAAACTTGCAGCACGGTATATCCGCAAAAATATTGCTTTAGAAAAGCCCATAAAAGACGCCAAAGTTTACATTATGGGAATGGGACTTTACGAGCTTTATATAAATGGTCAAAAGATAGGTGATCAGGTTTTAGCACCAGTTCCTACCGATTATACAAAGAATGTGAAGTACAATGTTTTTAATGTAACTGATGAATTAAGCGTGGGCAGAAATACAATCGGTTCCATTTTAGGAAACGGGAGATTTTTTGCCATGCGCCAGGAATATAAGCCGTATAAAATTAAAAGTTTTGGCTTTCCCAAGATGGCTCTACAATTAGTAATTAGATATACAGATGGAAGTTCAGAAACAATTAAAACAGACGAGAGTTGGAAATTTACAGCAGATGGCCCAATCAGAGCTAATAACGAATACGATGGTGAGATTTATGATGCTCGTAAAGAAATTCCCAATTGGAACGAGGTAGCTTTCGATGATTCTGCGTGGAAAAATCTAACCTGGGTCCAGGAACCCGGTGGTTTTTATGAAGGACAAATGACACCTAATATGAAAGTCAAAGATACAGTGACTCCTATTAGCATAAAAGCTACAAAGTCTGGTTCCTATATTTTAGATATGGGACAAAATATGGTGGGTTGGCTTCAGCTTAGAGTAAAGGGAACTAGAGGAGATGCGATAACAATGAAGTTTGCAGAGTCTCTAAAAGAAGATGGTACTTTATATACCGCAAATCTTAGAGATGCCCGTGCTACAGACACCTATATTTTAAGTGGAAATGGAACTGAAATCTGGGAGCCTAAGTTTGTGTATCACGGTTTCCGTTTTGTTGAAATTACTGGTTTGTCATCTAAACCTAAACTCACCGATTTTATAGGTAAAGTGGTTTATGATGACCTGGAAACTGTTGGTTCTTTTGAATCTTCAGACGAGACGATGAATCAAATATTTGAGAATGCGTATTGGGGAATTCGAGGAAATTATAAAGGCATGCCTATTGATTGTCCGCAGCGTAACGAGCGACAACCTTGGCTTGGAGATAGAACTACGGGTGCTTATGGAGAGAGTTTTTTGTTTGACAACCAGACTTTATACGCTAAATGGTTAGACGATATCAAATATTCACAAACCCAGGATGGTGGTATCCCAGATGTTGCACCTGCTTTTTGGAGGTATTATGGTGACGGCGTAACCTGGCAGGGAACCTACATAACTGTAGCAGATATGTTGTACCAGCAATATGGTGATGTCACTAGTATAAAAAAGCATTATCCCTATATGAAGAAGTGGATATTGTACATGGAATCTAATTACTTAAAGAATGATCTTATAGCAAAAGATAAATACGGAGACTGGTGTGTACCACCAGAGTCGCTTGAAATCATACGGTCACAAGATCCATCGCGCTTGACAGATGGTGAAGTGTTATCAAGCGCTTTCTATTACCATTTATTAAAATTAATGGAAAAATTTTCCGGAGTGATCGATGCGAATCCTGAGGATATCACGTATTATCAAAATCTTTCTGAGAGGGTTAAGGATGCATTTAACACTAAGTTTTTAGATAAAAACAAATTAGTTTATGCTAACAATACAGTAACCGCAAATGTACTTCCGCTTGCTTTTGGGATGGTTCCTAAAGAATTTGAGCAAGACGTTTTTAAGAATATGACTCACGAAATTGAGGTAACAAAAAACAGTCACATCAGTACAGGTGTTGTGGGAACTCAGTTTTTGATGCGCACACTTACCGAATTTGGAAGAGGGGACTTGGCGTATACACTGGCATCCAATAAAACCTATCCCAGTTGGGGATATATGGCAGAAAATGGTGCTACTACAATTTGGGAATTATGGAATGGAAACACAGCAGATCCTGAAATGAATTCTCAGAATCATGTGATGCTTCTAGGGGATTTGATGATTTGGTATTTTGAAAATATGGCAGGCATTAAATCTGATCCAGAGCACCCCGCTTTTAAGAAAGTAATCATGAAGCCTGATTTTAATACCGGATTAAAATTTGTAAATGCTTCTTACAAATCCGGCTACGGGGAGATAAAAAGTAATTGGAAGCGTGACAAGAAAAAGTTAAGCTGGGAAATAAGCATTCCGCCTAATTCTTCAGCTAAGATTTACGTGCCTGCTTCAAAAAATTCCGAAGTGAAAATCAATAAACAACCTCTAGATCATCTGGCAACAACTATTGTAAAGCAAGAAGATTCTCTTGTGTTTGAATTGCCATCAGGAGATTACAGCATCCTTGTAAATTAACGAACCTATTAAAAAATAGATATGAAAACAGTTTGTAAATTTTTGATTTTAGTGTTTGTAGTTGTGCTGAGCGGCTGCAAGAATGATCAAAAAGCACAAGTGCCAAAACCGGAAATCGCTTTAACAGATAAGACCTGGAAAGAGGGGATTGTTACTGAAGAATACATTTATAAAACAGCACCCTATCCTTCTGCTCACGCGGCAACTCTTGCAGAAACGACTTCTGGAGATTTAATAGCTGCTTGGTTTGGTGGCACGAATGAGCGAGATCCAGATGTGGGAATCTGGGTAAGTAAACGGAAAAATGGACAATGGACAGAAGGAGTTGAAGTCGCAAACGGAGTTGTAAATGACACGTTGCGATATCCTAGCTGGAATCCGGTTTTGTATCAAATACCTGACGGAGATTTGATGTTGTTTTATAAAGTTGGTCCGCATCCTTCAACCTGGTGGGGTATGTTGATACGTTCTTCAGATGGCGGGGAAACCTGGTCTGAATCCGAAGAACTTCCGGAAGGTTATCTGGGACCTATTAAAAACAAACCGGTTTTATTAGAAAACGGAAAGCTTGTATTACCCTCAAGCGTCGAAGGTAATGGATGGAATTTAAGAATGGAATCTACATCTGATTTTGGAGAAACTTGGAATACGACAGACACTATTCCGGAAGGAGATCAAGCAATTCAAGCGATTCAACCCAGTGTTTTGATTCATGAAAATGGAAAATTACAAGCCCTAGGTCGCACAAAAAACAGCGCACTATTTTCAACCTGGTCTGAAGATAATGGAGAAACCTGGTCAGAACTTGATTTACTGGATATACCGAATAACAATTCAGGTACAGATGCTGTAACCTTATCAGACGGCAGACATGCATTGATTTATAATCATGTTTTACCTGAAGATGGTGCGTATAAAAGCTATAGATCTCCACTCAATATCGCAATATCAGACGATGGGATCAATTGGGAAGCCGCTTTGGTTTTAGAAGATTCAAGAATAAGTCAGTATTCCTATCCTGCAATTATTCAAGGATCAGACGGAATGTTGCATTGTGTATATACGTGGAGACGGCAACGCATTAAATATGTAAAAATTGATCCTGATAAACTGGTCACATTTCCTATTGAAAACGGGGAATGGCCGGGTCCTACAAAAGAGCGTTACCAAGTGGGCGTTTGTGACTGGATGATTCTAAAAAGACAAAAACTAAGTGCTTTTAAAGTGGCATCAACTATTGATGCAGACGGTATTGAATTAGATATGGGAGGTCTGGGGAATCGCGAAACTTTTGACAGCAAATTAGGAGATCCTGAAGAACTTAAAAAGTTTTTAGACGCCTCAGATTCTACAGGAGTCGGTATAAGTTCCATAGCAATGTCTGGTTTTTATGCACAGTCTTTTGCAGAACGACCAACGTATCAGAAAATGGTGAATGACTGTATTGAGACTATGAAAAATATGAACGTCTCGATCGCGTATTTACCTTTAGGAACCGAAAGTGATTTAATCAAGCATCCTGAATTAAGACCTGCTGTTATAGAACGTTTAAGATGGGCAGGGGAACAAGTCAATAAAATTGATGGGGTCATTGCAATTGAAACTTCTTTGGATGCTTCGGAGGAAAAAAAGCTTCTTAAAGAAATAGGTAATCGAAATATCAAAATCTCTTTCAATTTTGCAAATGCGGTAGATAATGGTAGAGATATTTCGAAAGAATTGAAAATCTTAGGGAGAGATAATATCGCACAAATACACGCTTCTACTACAGATGGCGTATGGCTTGAGAATAATAAAGACCTTGATCTGCCTGAAATAAAACAGACTCTTGACAAGATGCACTGGAAGGGTTGGTTGCTCGTAGAACGTTCTCGAGACACCTCAATGGTGCGTGATGTAAAAGGTAATTATGGCGCTAATGTGGCGTATTTAAAGAACGTCTTTAAAGAAAACTAAATCGAAAAATTCATTTAATGAAATATTTGAGTTTACTACTTGTTGTATTTACACTGTCTTGCAGTTCAAAAAATGAGATTACTATTGTAAGTGATCAGGAATCACCAAGAATCAATTTTGGGATTCAAAAACTTACCGATGCTCTAAATGCTGAAGATTATGAAGTAAGTATTTCTGCGGAAAAACCCGATCAGGAAAACTTTATTTTAATTGCAGAAGAATCTGATTCACTGGAGAAGGAAGGTTTTGAAATTAAAACAGCGGATAAGAATATTACTATTTCGGGAGCAGATGCTTCAGGAACCTTATACGGTATTCTAGAACTAACAGATCAAATTGAAAAAACAGGAACAATCCCTGAATCACTCAATATAACAGACAGTCCGGAAATGGTTTTAAGAGGAACCTGCATCGGACTTCAAAAAACTACGTATTTAGAAGGTCGGGGTGTTTATGAATATCCCTATACACCAGAAAATTTTCCGTGGTTTTATGATAAGGAATTATGGATTGAGTATCTGGATATGATGGTTGATAACCGTTTGAATTCGCTTTATCTCTGGAACGGGCATCCTTTTGCTTCGCTGGTTAAATTAGATGATTATCCTTTTGCTGTCGAGGTGAGCGATGAAGATTTTAAAAAGAATGAAGAAATATTCAGGTTTGTAACTGAAGAAGCAGACAAGCGCGGAATCTGGGTTATACAGATGTTTTACAACATCATTGTTTCTAAACCTTTTGCAGAACATTACGGTATAGAAACTCAAGACAGATCCCGGCCGATCACTCCGGTTATTGCAGATTATACGCGTAAATCAATTGCTGCTTTTGTAGAGAAATATCCTAATGTGGGACTTTTGGTAGCATTAGGAGAAGCTATGAATACTATAGATGATGATGTAGCATGGTTTACCAAAACGATTATTCCGGGAGTTCAAGACGGGTTAAAAGCTATTGGCAGCACCGAAGAACCTCCCATTATTTTAAGGGCTCATGATACCGATGCGCCTTTGGTTATGGAGAAAGCACTTCCGCTTTATAAAAACCTCTATACCACTCATAAATACAATGGCGAGTCGCTTACGACATACCAACCCAGAGGTCCCTGGTCCGAAATTCATAAAAAGCTCAGTTCACTGGGATCAACTCATATTTCAAACGTACATATTCTGGCAAATCTTGAACCGTTTAGATACGGATCGCCAGATTTTATACAGAGGAGTGTACAGGCAATGCACGAGGTTCACGGTGCTAATGCGCTGCATTTATACCCGCAAACTTCGTATTGGGATTGGCCGTATGCACCAGACAAAACAGAACCGCGTTTGCTGGAAATGGATCGGGATTGGATCTGGTATAAGGCGTGGTCGCGTTATGCGTGGGAAAGCAACAGAGATCGAAAGGATGAAATTGATTTCTGGAGTACCCAACTCGCTGATAAATATGGAACAGATCAAGAGTCTGGTTCTCAGATATTGAAAGCCTATGAAGAAGCGGGAGAGATTGCTCCTAAAACCTTACGTCGCTTTGGTATTACTGAAGGGAACCGCCAGACCTTGCTTCTGGGAATGTTTGAAAGCCAGCTGGTAAATCCCTATAAATGGCGGGTATATCCCGGTTTTTATGAATCCTGTGGTCCGGTAGGTGAAATTTTAATTGATTATGCAAAAAAAGAATGGGAAAATCAGCCTCACGTGGGGGAAACTCCCGTTCAGATTATAGATGAAATTGTGGCTCACGGAAAAAAAGCTGTAGAAGCAATAGATAAAGCCCAAAGCGCGGTGTTTGAAGATCAGGAAGAATTTAAAAGGCTTCAGAATGATGTATATTGCTATAATGCCTTTGCTAATTTTTTCTCAGAAAAAGTAAAAGCGGCACTTTTAGTTTTGCGCTACAGTTATTCGAATGAAATTTCAGATTTAGATAACGCACTTCCGCATCTGGAACAAAGTTTAGCGTATTACGAGAAACTTGTAGATCTAACCAAAGATTCGTATTTGTATGCAAACAGTATGCAGACGGCACAACGCAGAATTCCGATAGGAGGCGATGATGGAAATAATAAAACCTGGCAAGAGTTATTGCCACATTACGAGCGGGAACTGGCGAATTTTAAACGAAATATTGAGCGTTTAAAAGCTTCTAAGAATGGAAAAATAGATCGAGTGGAAGGAAAACCATGGCAACCTGCTGAAGTTGAGCTGTTGTCTGATAATCAAGGTTCTTATAACTTAAATTCAGGTACTCAAATTTACAGTACTGAAGGTGCTGTTTTAGAAAAAATAGCTCCGGAATTACGACAATTAAAGGGACTAAAATTTAAAGCAAGTTCTCAGAATACTCAGGGGACTAAAATTCAGTTTAAAAACGATAGACCGGTAAAACTTGTGGTAGGTTATTTTAACACCGATCAGAAACGGTTTTTGTTTCCGCCCAGTTTAGAAACCAATGCAGCTGGAAATATACATGGAGAAGCAGAAGTGATTCTTGCTAATGCTATTACCTTAAAAGATTTACCACGGGTAAATATTCACACCTATCTCTATGAACCCGGGGAACATACACTTTCATTAGGAAAGGGTAGGGTATTGCTCTTAGGTTTTATCGATGCCAACGAGGCAGAAACGTCTCGCGATGTGGGCTATGTTGGTAAAGGTGATAAAGAAGCTGTGGACTGGTTATTTTATTAAAGATGAATAACGTTTGCTCCATTTTTTGTGTCTTGTCTTTAGTTCTATTTTCTTGTAAAAAAGAAAGTGAGGATACTAACGTGCGTAAGCAAATAACATTAGATTCCGGCTGGAATACGGTTATGTTAGATAGCCTTCCGAAAAGTGAAAATGAGTTTGTTAGGAATATTGAAACAGATTCCAGCTGGAAATCCGTTTCTGTGCCACACAATTGGGATCAGTATTACGGATACCGTAGAATGTCTCACGGTAATTTACACGGTACAGCCTGGTATCAGAAAACCCTTGAGTTAGACTCTGAAAATAAAGGGAAGCAGCATTTCCTATTTTTTGAAGGGGTAGGTTCTTATGCCACGGTTTGGGTTAATGGTATAGAAGTAGGTGGTCATAAAGGAGGAAGAACCACGTTCACAATAAATATAACAGATGCGATTGACTTTGATAAAACAAATTCAATTGTTGTAAAAGCAGCTCATCCTTCGTTTATAGCAGATCTGCCCTGGGTTTGCGGTGGCTGTTCCGGAGAATGGGGTTTTTCTGAAGGCTCACAACCCTTGGGTATTTTTAGACCGGTTTCTCTGGTTGTCACTCATGCTATTCGTATTGAACCTTTTGGAGTACATATTTGGAATGCTGCTGAAACAGCTAAAGAAAAAGCCGTATTAAATACAACTACTGAAATTCAGAATTATGGGAACTCTTCAAAAGCAATTACCGTAGTTAATATTCTGAGAGATCAAGAAGGAAAGCAGGTTGCGAAAATTGAGTCGGAACTAGTGTCTTTTACTGGTTCCAAAGAAATTGATCAACAATTTCCGGAATTTAAAAATCCAAAACTTTGGTCTCCTGAAAATCCATATCTGTACGAGTTGCAAACACAAGTTTTTCAAGATGGTAAACTCATAGACGAACTCAAAACACCTTATGGAATACGTTGGATAAGTTGGCCGTTAAACCGTGATAATGATGATAATCGGTTTTATTTGAATGACGCTCCTGTTTTCATTAATGGAACCTGTGAATATGAACATGAAATCGGAAAAAGTCATTCTTTTTCTGATGCTCAAATTAAAACCAGAATCTCTCAGATTAAAGCTGCGGGTTTTAATGCCTTTCGAGAAGCGCATCAACCGCATAATTTAAAATACCAGGAATTATTGGATGAAGAAGGAATTCTTTTTTGGAGTCAGTTTTCTGCGCATATCTGGTACGACACACCAGAGTTCAAAGAAAATTTTAAAACCCTTTTACGCGAATGGATTAAAGAACGCCGAAACAATCCTTCAGTTGTGATGTGGGGATTGCAAAATGAAAGCACCATTCCTAAAGAATTTGCGGAGGAGTGTACCCAAATTATTCGAGAGATGGATCCAACAACCTCCTCTCAACGTATTGTAACAACCTGTAACGGCGGTAAAGGTACAGATTGGAATGTAATCCAAAACTGGTCCGGGACCTATGGTGGTGATCCTTATAACTATTCCGAAGAATTATCAGAACAGCTTTTAAATGGGGAATATGGTGCCTGGAGAACAGCAGACTTACATACGGAAGGCGAATTTGACCAAGATGGAGCATTAAGTGAAGATCGTTTTGCTCAATTGATGGAAATCAAAGTGCGTGAGGCAGAAGCGGTGAATGACAAAGTCGCAGGGCAATTCAATTGGTTATTTGCTTCTCATGAAAATCCCGGAAGGACTCAAAACGGGGAAGGCTATCGAGAAATAGATAAAGTAGGACCCGTTAATTATAAAGGCTTATTTACCATCTGGGGCGAACCTTTAGACGCGTATTATATGTATCGCGCTAATTACGTCTCAAAAGGAACCAGTCCAATGGTCTATATCGTTTCGCATAGCTGGCCCAACAGGTGGGAAAAATCCGATATAAAAGATGGAATAACAGTTTATTCCAATTGTGATGAAGTCGAGTTATTTAATGATGTAAACGACCGTTCACTGGGTAAGCTTAAAAACCCCGGTCGCGGAAAACATTTTCAGTTTGATGACGTAGCTATTCAATACAATGTTTTGTATGCTGTAGGTTATGTAGATGGCAAGCCCGTAGCGAAAGATCATATCGTTTTAAACACGTTACCACAAGCTCCGGGATTACAATCTTTAAAAGAAAAGAATACTGATATCCTCAAAGGAGGTTCAGAATACCATTATGTATATCGGGTAAATAGTGGAGGAGCAGCCTATACCGATTCACATGGTAATATATGGTCTGCTGATATTCATAAAACGAATAAATCTAATTATGGCTCTTATTCGTGGACTGACGATTTTGAACAATTACCTGTATTTTATGCCAGTCAGCGCCGGACATTTGATCCGATAAAAGGGACAATAGACTGGGAGCTTTTTCAAAAATTCAGATATGGGGCTGATAAATTAGAATACGAATTTGAAGTAGAAGACGGCGAGTATCTTGTTGAGCTGTATTTCACCGAGCCCTGGTATGGTACCGGTGGTGGGATGGATTGTGAAGGCTGGCGGGTTTTTGATGTAGCTATAAATGATAAAAAGGTATTGAAAGATCTGGATATCTGGAAAGAAGTTGGTCATGATACAGCATTAAAAAAGACAGTTACTGCTATCAGTAAAAATGGAAAAATCAGCATTTCGTTTCCAAGAGCGACTTCAGGCCAGGCAATAATTTCTGCGATAGCCATTGCGAGTAAAAATAAAAATGTAGAAACAAAGCTTTCAGCAAAGCCAATGTTGCATGTTAAAGCCAACGATACTCTTACGACTTCGACCTGGTTAGATCAAAACAGCAAACAATACTTAGATACTGCTATTCGGTTTACAAAACTTCCTTCAGCTTTATATGGTGCAGATTACATACGTTTCCGGGAAGCTGTGAATACTGATTTTTCCGGAGAATTAATTTTAGATAATTCTGCTACCGTTTATGTTTTTTATGATGCTCAAAGTACTAAAAAACCAGTTTGGTTAAAGGGGTTTGAGAAGCTTGAAGAAGAGGTGAAAAATACTTCCGGAAAGGCTTTCGATGTGTATTCTAAAGAATTTAAAAAAGGTGATTCATTTCATTTTTCAGGAAAAGACATAGATCCGAATACCGCGATGTTTACGCTTGCACATGTTCCGTCTTATAATTTTGAAACTGAAGATAATTCCCGAACGATTATCAAATTAGAAGCAGAGGAGACAACTACAACGGGTGAAGGAATTGAAAAAGCTTTTTTCAAAAAAAGCGATTATATCCAATTTACCAAAGCGACCTCAAACAGCATCACGTTTGAAGTCAATCCCGGCGTTGCGAATAGCTATTTATTGCGCTATCGCTTTATGAATATGAATACAAATCCGGTTAACGCACAGTTGACGATTGAGGATGCAAACGGGATTAAAGTCACGAATCAAACAATCGCATTTCCGCCAGCAGGCGAAAAGTGGAAAATTTTAAATACTACTTCAGGAGGCTTTATTAACGCCGGAACTTACAAAATCACGCTTCAAGGATCTGATTTAAAAGGACTACGCATTGAATCTTTTGAATTTCAATAAAACATTATGATTAAGAGCATTTTTTATCGATTCATACTGAGTAGCTTTTGTTTGCTTTTGCTTGTTTCATGCAACACTTCCGAAGCGGAAAATCGTATTGTTGAAGATTTTAATTTTGAATGGCAATTTCATTTAGGAGATACTGCTAATGCTCAGAATATTGGTTTTAATACTCAAAGTTGGCGGAGTTTAAACCTGCCACACGATTGGAGTATTGAAGGATCTTTTAGCGAAGAACATCCAACAAAACCGGAAGGTGGAGCATTACCGGCAGGAATTGGTTGGTATCGTAAAACGTTTTCTTTACCAAAGGAATGGAAAGACAAGTCTGTCGCTATTGAGTTTGATGGTGTTTACAGAAATAGCGAAGTATGGATTAATGGGGAATACTTGGGTAAACGTCCTAATGGGTACATTTCATTCGCTTATGAATTAACCAAACATTTAAATTATGGAACTGAAACAAATATAATAGCTGTAAGAGTAGATAATTCTGCTCAGCCAAACTCCAGATGGTATACCGGTTCCGGGATCTATAGAAATGTGCGTCTTGTAGCTACCGAAAAATTACATGTTGCGCATTGGGGAACTTTTGTTAAAACACCACAGGTTTCAAAAGAGCAGGCCGAGGTGGAGTTAGCAGTGAAGCTTCAGAATGATTCAGAAGCTGAGAAAGTCTATCGCGTCATCTCCCGTATTTTAAATTCAGAACAACAAGAAGTTGCTACAATTACTTCCGAAGAAAGAAGCATTCAAGCTAAAAGTACAGACAGTATTGCTGGCGTTACCAGAGTTAACCAACCGCAATTATGGAGTATAGAAAATCCACATCTTTATAGCATTGTCACTACAATTTATGAGAATGACAAAGCTGTAGACCAGTATAAAACTCCTTTAGGAATTCGTTTTTTTGATTTTAAAGCAGAAACCGGGTTTACGCTTAACGGCGTTTCTACAAAAATTTTAGGGGTGTGTTTGCATCATGATAATGGTGCTTTAGGCGCGGTGGCTAATAGATACGCGATAAAACGCAAGCTTAGCATTCTAAAGGACATGGGTGTAAATGGAATCAGAACTGCTCACAATCCACCTTCTCTTGAGTTATTGCAATTATGTGATGAAATGGGTTTTATTGTTCAGGATGAAGCCTTTGATGTTTGGAAAAAGAAAAAAGTAGCAGCAGATTATCATACCGATTGGGCAGATTGGTATAAAAAAGATTTACAGGATTTAGTTAAGCGCGACCGCAACCATCCTTCGGTATTTATGTGGAGTATAGGTAATGAGATCAGAGAGCAGTTTGACAGTACCGGTATTGCTATAACAAAAGAGCTTGTGGGGCTTGTGAAAGAGCTTGATAAAACCAGACCGGTAACCTGTGCGTTGACTGAAAATATTCCTGAGAAAAATTTTATTTACCAGTCTGGCGCTTTAGACCTATTAGGTTTTAACTACAAACACGAAGATTATAAATCATTTCCCAATCGTTTTAAAGGTGAAAAAATCATCGCGTCAGAGACTATGTCTGCTCTAGCTACACGAGGTCATTATGATCTTCCGGCAGCTGAGGTAAAAAGATGGCCACCGGCACATCATGCTCCTTTTGACGGAAATGAAGATTATACCGTTTCTGCTTACGACATGGTTTCAGCCTATTGGGGTTCAACACATGAAGAAACCTGGAAAGAGGTTAAAAAGCTTGATTTTATTGCCGGTTTGTTTATCTGGACGGGCTTCGATTATTTGGGTGAACCTATCCCGTATCCCTATCCTGCGCGCAGTTCTTATTTCGGAATTGTAGATTTAGCTGGCTTTCCTAAAGATGTGTATTATATGTATCAAAGTGAATGGACAACTAAACCTGTTCTGCATCTATTTCCGCATTGGAATTGGGATGAGGGACAAGAAGTTGACGTTTGGGCATATTATAATAATGCGGATGAAGTTGAACTTTTTTTAAATGGAAAATCATTAGGCAGCAAATCTAAAAACGGAGATGATTTACATATTTCCTGGAAAGTAGATTATGTCCCCGGAATTCTAAAAGCAGTTTCCAGTAAAAATGGAAAAGTCGTTTTGGAAAAAGAAATAAAAACAGCCGGAGCACCTGCACAAATTAAGTTAACCCCAGATAAAAAAGCAATCTCAGATGATGGCTATGATCTAATTTATGTTACGGTTGAGGTTTTAGATGAAAACGGAAATTTGACACCCAAGTCAAATAATCAAATCAATTTTAGTATCGAAGGAGGTGGAAGTATTGTAGGAGTTGATAATGGATATCAAGCCAACTTAAACTCCTTTAAAGACAAGAGCTGTCAAGTATACAATGGGAAGTGTATTGTAATTATACAATCTAATCGTTTTGAGAATCTAATCACTCTTAAAGCATCCTCTCCAAAGCTTCAAAGTGAATTACTTAATATTGCAGTAGAACCAATAGAAAAAAAGGAATAATCATGAAATATATTGTTTGTGAAGAACCGGGAATTTTTTTGCTTAATGATAAGCAAAAACCAGAGCGAGCGGCTGATGAAGCATTAATTAAAATTCACCGTGTAGGTATATGCGGTACAGATTTGCACGCATATGCCGGCAATCAGGCATTTTTTAAGTATCCTCGTATTTTGGGGCATGAACTTTCAGGAGAAATCATAGATGTTGGTGATAATCCGCAGAATTTAAAGAATGGGGATCGGGTTTTAGTTATGCCTTATGTAAGTTGTGGTGATTGCGTTGCTTGCCGCCAGGCTAAGACCAATTGCTGTACAAACATTGAGGTTTTAGGAGTGCATACAGATGGTGGGATGCAAGAAGTTCTAGCAATACGCACTGAATTGTTAATCTCTTCAGAGAACCTCTCTTATGATGAAATGGCGTTGGTAGAACCTCTTGCTATAGGAGCCCATGCATTACGAAGAGCTGCATTAAAGGCTGGAGAAACAATTGTTGTTGTTGGCTGTGGCCCTATAGGAATAGGTATATTAAAGCTTGCTCAACTTCAAGGAGCTCATACGATTGCTCTTGATGTAGCTGAATCAAGATTAGAATTTGTAAAAGAAAAAATAGGAGTTGATCATATCGTTAACGTGTCTCAAAATGCCGTAGCCGAAGTTGCAAAAATCACAAATGGAGAGCTGGCAACAGCTGTATTTGATGCTACCGGAAATAAAAGAGCTTTAGAAAGTGGCGTAGATTATATGGCACATGGAGGTCGTTATATATTGGTGGGCTTATCTAAAGACGACTTACTATTTAATCACCCGGCAATACATGCAAAAGAGTCAAGCATCTTGTGTAGCAGAAACGCTACTCTTGAAGATTTTCAACTGGTATTAAATAATTTGAAGCACTTTCCTTCAGATGTTTTTATAACGCATAAGGTGAATTTTACCGAAATGATTACACATTTTGATTCGTGGTTATCACCTGAAAACAAAGTAATTAAAGCAATGGTTAGCTTTACAGATTAATTATTAAATTCATTTATGATCAATACTATAACGATTTCATAAAAAGAAAAATTAAATTAATGCATTAATTCAAACTATGAAGTTTAATTTAAAAAACAAAACCGCAATAGTAACTGGAGCGGGTAGTGGTATAGGTAAAGCTATAGCTACAACACTTGGAAGCCATAATGCTCACGTACATATTTTTGAGCTGAATGAAGAATTAGCTACTAACACAGCCCAAGAAATTGAACGTTTTGGAGGTAAAGCTACGGCGCATCTTTGTGATGTCACCAACCAAAAAGAAGTTTTAGAGCTCCTAGAAAGTATTTCAAAAACTTCGACGATAGATATTCTGATTAATAATGCAGGTATCGCTCATATAGGTTCTTTAGAAAAAACTTCTGTAGAAGACTTAGACCGTGTTTATGCCGTTAATATAAAAGGAGTTTACAATTGTATGTATGCAGCAATTCCATTTATGAAAAAAAGTGGAGGAGTCATTCTTAACATGACATCAATAGCCTCATCGGTAGGTATTGCAGATCGGTTTGCTTATTCGATGTCAAAAGGGGCAGCCTTAACGATGACGTATTCAGTAGCAAAAGATTATCTGGAATATGGTATTCGTTGTAATTGTATTTCTCCGGCACGTATTCATACTCCTTTTGTAGATGGTTTTATAAAGAATAATTATCCGGGAGAAGAAGCTGAAATGTTTGATAAACTTTCAAAAACACAACCTATAGGACGTATGGGAAAACCTCAGGAAGTAGCAGATTTAGCTTTGTATCTCTGTTCTGACGAAGCTTCATTTATAACCGGTACAGAGTTTCCTATTGACGGAGGTTTTATAAAATTGAATAATTAAAAACATATAAAAAGGATTCATGAAATTAATACGATTTGGGGAATTAAATAATGAAAAACCCGGAGTTCAACTTGCAGATACTACTAAAATAGATGTTTCAGAATTTGGAGAAGATTATACCGAACAATTTTTTGAAACCGATGGTTTAAACCGATTAGAAAAGTGGTTAAACGAAAACCAGTCTAGTTGTAAGGTTTTACCTGAAAACACACGTTTGGGATCTCCCATTGCCAGACCATCTAAACTGGTTTGTGTAGGTCTAAATTATGCAAAACATGCAGCAGAAAGCGGTATGGATCTACCTAAAGAGCCGGTGTTGTTTTTTAAAGCAACTTCATCAATTGTAGGTCCTTACGACACGGTTGTTATTCCTAAAGGAAGTACCAAAACAGATTGGGAGGTAGAACTTGCGGTTGTTATAGGCAAGAAAGCTTCTTACGTTTCAGAATCAGAGGCACTTGATTATGTCGCCGGTTATGTGCTTCATAATGATGTAAGTGAACGAGCTTTTCAATTAGAACGGGAGGGACAATGGGTAAAAGGAAAAAGCTGCGATACGTTTGCACCATTAGGTCCGTTTTTAGCAACAAAAGATGAGGTTAAGGATCCTAATAATTTGCATTTATGGCTTAAGCTAAATGGAAAAACCATGCAAGATAGTACGACTTCAGATTTAGTGTTCAACATACAAGAGGTGGTTAGTTACATCAGTCAGTTTATGACCTTATTGCCTGGTGATGTTATCTCTACAGGAACGCCTTTTGGAGTAGGTCTGGGTTTAAAACCACCGCTTTATTTAAAACAGGGCGATGTGATGGAATTGGGAGTTGAAGGTTTGGGTATATCAAAGCAAGAAGTTGTAGCCTACGAGAACTTATGATTATTGACAGCCACCAGCATTTTTGGGTTTACAATCCTATAAAGCATTCTTGGATTGCTGATTCTATGGCTGCGATACGAAAGGATTTTTTACCTGCTGATTTAAAAGCAATTTATGCTGATCAGCAGGTTGATGGATGTGTTGCAGTACAGGCAGATCAGACCAATTCAGAAACTGATTTTTTAGTAAAACTGGCTGCTGAAACCAGTTTTATAAGGGGAGTAGTTGGCTGGGTAGATTTGCAAAATTCTAATATTGAAGAACTTCTTGAAAAACGTTCACACGATAAAATCGTTAAAGGATTCAGGCATATAGTTCAAGGAGAATCAGATCCTAATTTTTTACTTCGGAAAGAATTTCTGACAGGGATAACTGCTTTAGGTCATTTTGATTATACCTATGATATTTTAGTGTTTCCACATCAATTGGTTTCCGTGTTAGAGTTTGTAAAGAAGTTTCCACAGCAAAAATTTGTACTGGATCATTTAGCTAAGCCTTACGTAAAAGATGGTTTTTATGAGGGATGGGCTGCGGTGATGCAATTGGTTGCTGAATGTGAAAATGTATCCTGCAAGCTTTCAGGATTAATAACCGAAGCAGATTATAAATACTGGACTTCCCAAGATTTACACCCGTACATGGAACTCGTTCTGGAAGCATTTGGACCTTCCAGATTATTATTTGGTTCAGATTGGCCTGTGTGTCTTGTCGCCGGAACATTTGCGGATGTAAAACGAACAACAGAAGACTTCATCAATAAATTAAGTGAAGATGAACAGCAAAAAATAATGGGTATTAACGCCATTAACTTTTACAATCTCTAAATTATGAATTTAAACTTAGAAGGAAAAGTAGTTTTAGTTACCGGTTCTGCAGGAATGCTAGGTAGCATAGGACACACTGTGGTTTTTGCCTTGGCAGAAGAAGGAGCAATTCCCGTTTTATTAGACCGCAATTCTCGTGGTTTTGAATATGAAAATCAGTTGCAGGAAAAAGGAATTGACAGCACTTTTTATCAAACCGATTTATCTGATACTGAGCAAATCAAAAAATCAATAGAAAAACTTACTGAAAAATACGGTCGTATTGATGCAATCATCAATAATGTGGGAGTTAATGATGGTATATCATTAGAAGGCTCAATAGCCGATTTTATGTACTCTTTAAAACTGAATCTGGTGAGTTTTTTTGCAACAGTTAAATATGCATTACCATTATTGAGAAAGAGCAAAGGTTCTATTTTAAATGTTGGGTCTAAAGTAGCCCTTACCGGTCAGGGAGGTACTTCCGGCTATGCTGCAGCAAAAGGGGGAGTTTTAGGTCTTACTCGAGAATGGGCAGTAGATTTGATACGAGATGGTATCCGTTGTAATGCATTGATTATAGCAGAAAGTTATACGCCTGCTTATGAAAACTGGATAGATACTATGGAGCATGGAGCCGAAAAATTACAAGCTATTCAAAATACAATTCCTTTTGAAACCAGAATGACCACACCACAAGAAATAGCAGATACCATTCTGTTTACTATTTCAGATAAATCTTCACATACCACCGGACAATTTTTATTTGTAGATGGGGGATATGTACATCTTGATCGAGCGCTTTTACCGGCAAAATAATATAGAGACTTAAAATGATGAGTACTAAATCTAAAACGCCTTTGGTAGCAAAATCTGTTTTGTTACCCTTTATATTAATTACCTCATTATTTGCTTTATGGGGTTTCGCAAACGATATAACTAATCCTATGGTCTCTGCCTTTAAAAAGGTTTTAGAACTAGATAACTTTCAAGCCTCATTGGTTCAGCTTGCTTTTTATGGAGGTTATTTTACGATGGCGTTGCCTGCAGCAATATTTGTAAACAAATATTCTTATAAAAAAGGAATTCTTTTAGGTTTAGGTCTATATGCGTTGGGAGCATTACTTTTTTATCCGGCAGCTGCGTATGAAGAATTTGGGTTCTTTCTTGCAGCACTTTACATTTTAACCTTTGGTTTAGCGTTTTTAGAGACTACTGCTAACCCTTATATTCTCTCTATGGGTTCCGAAAAAACTGCTACTCAGAGACTAAATTTAGCTCAAGCTTTTAATCCTATGGGAGCGCTCCTAGGATTGATAATTGCTCAAAAGTTTATTCTTGCCTCACTTCAGTCTGATGATTTATCAGCTGACGGAGTTCCAGTTTTTTCAACTTTAGGAGAAGAAGGAAAAGCGGTTATAAGAACTGCAGATTTAGCTGTAATTAGAGACCCCTATGTGATACTTGGTCTTGTCGTCATTGCTTTTTTTGTAATTATAAATATTGTAAAAATGCCACAAAACAAGGAGCAAGAAGGTAAGGTAGATATCGGAAAGTCAATTAGACGTCTGTTTAAATCCAAGAAGTTTGTAGGAGGAGTGATTGCCCAAGCATTTTATGTGGGAGCTCAGATAATGTGTTGGACCTATTTATATCAATATGCAGAATCCTTTGGGATAGATAATACCAAAGCGGTCAATTATGGGATAGCAGCATTAATTGTTTTTCTCACCGGAAGATGGATAGGCACCGCATTGCTGAAATATATTAACTCCGGCAAATTGCTTTTATTTTTTGCTTTAGGTGCTTCTTGTTGCACACTCATAACAATTTTTATTCCCGGTATGGTAGGTCTTATTGCACTTGTAAGTATTTCTTTTTTTATGTCTATAATGTTTCCTACAATTTATGGGATTGCCCTTGAAGGACAGGGTGAGGATTCAAAATTTGGAGCTGCTTTTTTAGTAATGGCAATTGTAGGAGGAGCCCTCATGCCAGCATTGCAAGGATTAATACTTGATTTAGGAGGTTCTGGTTATACAGACACAACAATA
This sequence comes from Leeuwenhoekiella marinoflava DSM 3653, assembly GCF_900129005.1. Classification (GTDB taxonomy): domain Bacteria; phylum Bacteroidota; class Bacteroidia; order Flavobacteriales; family Flavobacteriaceae; genus Leeuwenhoekiella; species Leeuwenhoekiella marinoflava. The sequence goes on from NZ_FQUN01000006.1 coordinate 256,469, forward strand.
CTGGGAATACCTGAAGTTAATTTTTCTTTTATGCTTCCGTTAGTTTGTTTTGTAATCATTGGCATATATGGAAGAGATGTTTATAAAAATTACAAGTTAGAAGATTGATGAAAAATTCAAATCGATTATGCTTTGCTTGTGATCTTAAAGACGATCCTTTTCTTATTGCTGAGTATAAGAAGTATCATAAAGCGGTATGGCCTGAGATTTTAAAGAGTATAAAAGATGCAGGAATTCTCAATATGGAAATTTACTTGTGTGAGAATCGTCTTTTTATGATTATGGAAGTTGCAGATAATTTTAAGCTGGAACAAAAAAAGCACATGGATTTAGAAAATCCTAAAGTTCAGGAATGGGAAAAACTAATGTGGGATTACCAACAAGCCCTTCCAAAAACTAATAAAAATGAAAAGTGGATTCCAATGGAATGTATTTTTAAGCTTGATAGTTAATTTTTTTTATTGATTATTCCAATAGAGTAAATTAAGGTATTGTAAGTTTCCACAATTCGGCATTGGTAATAACTAGAGAATTGGAACTTTTGCTGCTTACAATTGTACTTTCAATCCCATTGATAAACTTGTTGAATCTTACGAGGAAAACAAGAAACTATACGAGCGCTTAGTTCAGGCAGAGCAAGATAAGGTGGCTTATTTGGAAGAGTTGCTTAAAAAGAATTAATTGCTTTAACACAACGATTTACGCGACACTTAGCCACAAAAGTAAGCAATTAGTCTTATTGTTAAGGAAATCTTAATTTTACACTTTTAAAAAGCGGTTTTCATACACTCTTCATACACTATCCTAGGCTTTGCCTAGGGGATGCCTGGGAGTTGACCTACTTTTGGCTTGAATTTGACCTACTTTTGACTTGTTTTTTGACCCGTAATGTGGGAAAGTTTATCGCTTTCTACTGCCTTACTTTCCAAATATTAAACGCCTAAGGGTAATATAAACTCAAGCTTAAAATAAAAGTAGATTTAACTATACTTTTCTTAGATATGGAAAAGTAAATGGTTTGCTATTCACCCAACTTTGTATTCTAATTTAAATCTAAAGAAATATGAATACTAAAAAAGTATGGTTTGTTACTGGAGCATCTAAAGGCTTAGGGTTAACACTTACAAAAAAATTACTTGCTCAAGGCTTTAGTGTAGCTGCCACTTCAAGATCTAAAATGTCCTTGATTGAAGAAATTGGAGAAGAAAATAAAACATTCTTACCCATCGAAATGGATTTGACCGAAAACCAAAAAGTTAAGGACGGCATAGATGCTACAATCAGTCATTTTGGTAGGATTGACGTTCTAGTTAATAATGCCGGGTATAGTCAAATTGGAACTTTAGAAGAACTTTCTGAAAAGGAAGTAGAGACTAATTTTAATGTTAATGTGTTTGGTTCTCTCAATGTCATTAGAAATGCATCTCCATATTTACGTAAGCAACAATCAGGGCATATTTTTAACCTATCGTCTATAGGTGGTTATACCGGAAACTTTGCAGGTTTTGGGATATATTGCTCTACAAAGTTTGCAGTTGCTGGGTTTACAGAGGCTTTAGCAGAAGAAATGAAGCCATTTGGCGTCAACACCACTTTAGTATATCCCGGTTATTTCAGAACAAATTTTTTATCAGAAGGCTCGGTTCAGACTCCAGCTAATCCCATTGAAGATTACAAAGCTGCTCGGGAAATGGAACTAGCGCATATCAATGACATCAATGGCAATCAACCCAACGATCCCGAAAAGGCAGCAGACGTATTTATTGCTTTAAGTCAACAAGAAAATCCACCTGTACATTTTTTTATGGGAGAAGATGCATACCATTACGCAAATTTAAAAATTGAAACAATCCAAAAAGCTATGGAAGAAAACCAAGTTTTAGGAAATTCAACAGGTTTTATCAATTAGATTATGGAACAAGAAACAACAGAAATATCAAAAGATTACATTGGTATGTGGGTCACCAAAGACGGAAATATACGTCACGAGTTATTACCTAATAATCGATATGACGAAGCAAGAGGCAATAGAAAAAGTGCTTATCAAGGAGATTATACAATAATTGGAAATCATATTGACTATAAAGATGACACAGGTTTTACAGCTGATGGAGAATTTAAAAACGGAATTCTTTATCACGCAGGAATGGTTTTTTACAAAGAAAACTAATCACTAATTTTAAAGAATGAAAACACTATTTCGATTTAAAGCTCTAAGTGAATTTCACAATTATAGTAATTTACCCAAACCAGAGCATCCATTAATTAGTCTGGTTGATTATAGTAAAGTGAACTATCCAAAAGATGCAAATGAAATTAAATGGATACAGGATTTTTATTCCATTGGGTTAAAGCGAAATGTAAGCGAAAAATTCAATTACGGACAGCAAAATTATGATTTTGACGAAGGTGTACTGTCTTTTGTGGCACCTCAACAAATCCTGAACATTCAAATAAATCAAAATATAAAAGTAAATGCCTCTGGGTGGTTATTATTGATCCACCCAGATTTTTTATGGAATACAGCCTTAGCAGCATCTATTAAAAAGTATGATTTCTTTGGTTACGCCGTTAATGAGGCCCTCTTTTTATCAGAAAAAGAAGAAGCCAATTTAGTGGAATTATTTAAAAACATTCAAAGAGAATATCAATCTGATATTGATAAATTCAGTCAAAATATAATTATTTCACAGATTGAGCTATTATTGAATTTTGCTGAACGTTATTATGAACGACAATTTATTACAAGGAAAATTACCAATCACCAAATCCTCACCAGATTGGAAGAACGCTTAAATCACTATTTCGATAACCCAGCTATTTTAGCCAATGGAATTCCGACTGTCAATCAAATTGCAAACGATTTAAATCTTTCACCTAATTACTTAAGCAGTGTGCTGAAAGCTAGCAGTGGTCAAAGTACCCAACAACACATACATAATAAACTAATTGAGAAGGCAAAAGAAAAATTATCATCTACAGAATTGAGTATAAGTGAGATTGCTTATCAATTAGGGTTTGAATACCCTGCATCATTCAGTAAATTATTTAAGAATAAAACCAATAGTTCTCCTATTGAATTTCGACATTCTTTTAATTGAACAAAACACTACATCTAACACCATTTATCGTTACAGAAAAGTGAAAAACATTAGTTACAAAAAAAACCTAAACTGTATTGAAAAGCAATTTTAGATATATTTACGATAATTTTACGCACCGAATTGCACACATTTGCCTTGATTTTAGATGATATCAGATGGTATCATAAAAAATGAAAAGCCTGTTAATTCATTGATTAACAGGCTTTTTGATATAAACCAAGATTTGGTTCGTCGGGATGAGAGGATTCGAACCTCCGATCTCGCGCCCCCCAGACGCGCACTTTAACCGGACTAAGCTACATCCCGAATTTTTTAGGCTGCAAATATAAATATTTGAGTTAGATACCAAAGACTTTAAATTAGAATAGGACAATTCTTTTTAACGAGTCTTAAAATTAATATTCAAGACTCGTAGAATACCTTTGTAATATTTTTAATAAATTAAATTAATCGTTTAACTATTTATAAATTATAACGTTATAGTTTGTTAATTGTATATTTTTTGTACCTTAATAAGAGAAAAATGTTCAATTCCTCAATCCTTGTATTATGAAACTTTCACTTATTACGTTACTTTTTTTGATCTGTACTTCTTGGAGTACAAATAATCTTGTCCCTAAGCAGGATAATGATTTATTAATTAGAGGTACTTGGGAACTGCGTGATTTTTATCATTATGATGAAAATCAAATTACAGATACCGTTTCCACAACAGATGGTTACCGCCAAATTAAAATGTATACTAAAGATCGTGTTATGTGGACACGTTATGTGCCTAAAGATTCTGTTGAATGGTTTGGTTACGGAAGCTATGTAGCTTCAGAAGATCAGCTCATAGAAACGCTGGAGTACGGTTCTGAGAGTATGATGAATGTAATAGATACTCTAAGAATCTTTACGTTTGAACTTCAAATTTCAGAAGATGAATACAGTCAAATTACCGTAGATGAAGAGGGTAACCGTATTTTTTCAGAAAATTATAAGCGTATTGAATAATCACTTTTCAATTAGCGCTACTTTCTTTTCAGTAATTCTTTTTGATGATGTATTGCCCCAAGAGTTTAAGATGTAATTCATAACATCTGCTACTTCATCATCATACAAGCCTAACGGAGTCATTATACTATTGGAGATGGCTCCGTTTACTTTAGTTCTCCTTTAAGGCCCTATTTGATTGCTTTTATAGCTTTTATTCTGTTTTCTAATAAGAAGTCAGCTTGTGCCAGAGGAGGAAATGTGCCGGTAGCCATATGGCACTGCATCAAAAGTCTTCCTAGACAACTTGACCACGTTTTATGCTTGCTGTAAGTGAGGTGTCTTGCTGATTGGTAATATATTCTGTATTGAAATTTCTTACCGGTTTGTTTTCGGTATAAATTACGAGAAATACAATACTGCATGTAATGAAAATTAGATTTTTCAATTTTTGATAAGTTTTACAATTCCTACTCCTTCAACACCTACATAAACAAAACCATCAGGACCTTGAATTACATTGCGTACGCGGCCAATACCATCTAATAGTTTCTCTCTTTTCACAACTTTATCAGTGTCTAAATAAAGAGCTTCGAGATAAACAAATTTGAGAGAACCTACTAAAATGTTTCCGCTTAACTCAGGGTATTGATTTCCTGTCACCCAAGCCATTCCGCTAGGTGCGATAGAAGGAACCCAATAATAGAGAGGATCTTCCATTCCCTCTTTTTTAGTTTGATCTGTAATATCGGTACCGCTGTAATTGATACCGTAAGTAATCACAGGCCAGCCATAATTAGCACCTTTTTTAATAATATTAATTTCATCTCCACCACGCGGACCGTGCTCGTGAACCCATATTTCTTGAGTTTTAGGATTGATTATCATTCCTTGCGGATTGCGATGCCCGTAGGACCATATAGCCTCTTTGGCATTTGCTTCTCCTACAAAAGGATTGTCTGTCGGGATGCTTCCATCTCTATTTAAGCGATATACTTTACCGTTATCTCGTGTTATATCTTGTGGATTGACATCTCGTTCTCCTCGTTCACCTGCAGTAAAGTAAACGTGACCAGAATTGTCAAAAACAATTCGGCTTCCCCAGTGTTGTCCCTTTGTAGTATTTGGGGAAGCTTTATAAAGAACTTCCTGATCTGTTAAGCTAGTTTCAGACAGTTTAGCACGCATTAAAGCGGTATTACCACCTTTTTCAGAACCTTGGGTAGAAGAGTAGGTAATGTAAATCCATCCATCGTCTGCGTAATCTGGACTTAAGCATATATCTAGCAAACCTCCCTGCCCACGATTATAAACTTCAGGAACTCCTTCAATTTCAGTTTTGATTCCATCTTTAAAATGAATAAGCTCCCCAGATTTTTCAGTAATTAGCAAACTTCCGTCAGGTAAAAAAGCCATACCCCAAGGATTTATAAGGTCTGGAACAACAACTTCGTGCGAATAAACTTCAGAAACTGTTATAGGAATATCATTTGCTTTAACTTCTTTAGGATTTTGACCACAAGCCAAAAATGTAGTTAATAAGGTAAAGAATACAAGCGTACTAATTTTCATATCAATTTATTTGATTTAAAAATAATCAAAACAAACTTCAATACAATTATTTAACAAAGCTATATCTGTAAATTTGCAATGTTAATAACGACTTATAATTGTGCTTTGTAAGCTCTTATAAAGTGTTTTTAATAAAGTATTTTTGTATGAATATTTAATGCCTTTTGGTGACTTCTTAATTTAGATAGAGGTCTTTTTTATTTAAAATTCCACATTGTGGACTAAAATAACTTATATGTCAGTAGAACGAATTAAATGTCTAATTATAGGATCTGGACCTGCGGGTTATACCGCTGCAATATATGCTTCGCGTGCAGATTTAAAACCTGTAATGTATACCGGAATGGAGCCCGGAGGACAGTTAACTACAACCACAGAGGTTGATAACTTTCCCGGTTATCCGGAAGGAATAGATGGACCTACGATGATGGTACAACTGCAGAAACAAGCAGAACGTTTTGGTACCGAAGTGCGCATAGGAATGATTACTAAAGTTGAATTTTCTTCTGAAATAGGAGGGATTCATAAAGCGGTTGTAGACAATACCACTGAAATTGAAGCGGAAACCGTAATAATCTCAACAGGAGCAACAGCTCGGTATTTAGGCTTACCGAGTGAGCAAAAATTGCGTGGAGGAGGAGTTTCTGCATGTGCGGTTTGTGACGGTTTCTTCTATAAAAAGCAAAATGTTGCAATCGTAGGTGGTGGAGATACTGCTGCAGAAGAAGCTACCTATCTTGCTAATATTTGTGAGCATGTTACCATGTTAGTACGTAAAGATGAGATGCGTGCATCTAAAGCTATGCAACACCGTGTTAACTCTCGTAAGAACATCACAGTTCTATACAATACAGAAGTTGATGAAGTTTTAGGAGAACAGGTGGTAGAAGGTCTTAGAATGATTAATAGTGAGACTAAAGAAACTTCTGAAATTGAAATAACAGGTTTATTCATTGCTATAGGTCATAAACCTAATACTGATATCTTTAAAGGTCAGTTAGAAATGGACGAAACCGGTTATATTTTAACTGAAGCTAAATCTACTAAAACTGCTAAGCCTGGAGTTTTTGCAAGTGGAGATGTGCAAGATAAAGAGTATAGACAAGCGATTACCGCTGCTGGATCTGGTTGTATGGCAGCCTTAGATGCAGAACGTTATTTGGCATCAATAGAACAGGAAGTAGAAGCCTAAAATTCATTTCAAATAGATTAAATAAAAAATGCTCTCGATAATTTGAGAGCATTTTTTATTTATAATGAAGATTGAGCAAAGAATTAATCTTCTTCATCATCATCCGATTCTTCAGGAAGATCATCATCCTCTGCAATTTTTTCAGGGATTTCGCTGATTGGTTCTGTTAGATCTTCATCATCATAGTCGTCTACATCATAATTTTCCATAGAGGTTTCAAGCTTTTTACTCACTTTAACCAGATAAATGGTATCTGCAGTACGAACTTCAACACACTCGATGAGTTCATTTTTTGCATTTTTAAAAGATATGATTTGATCATCATCATATCCGTAGGGGTACTTATCAACCAAGAGTGCTAAAATCTCGGGGGTAAGCTTCTTAAAATCAACAATAACGCGACGCATAAATAATTTTTAATAATTGGTGCAATATGTGGTTAAATGTAAAAAAAAACGATTGGGTTCTGCAATACTAATCTATTATTTATTGCTTAATTTTTTATAATAGTCAAAAGCCTTAAAAATCAGTTCGTTTGAAACCTCTTGATTTAATACCGGTTTGCCTATTGCATCAAGGAGCACAAAATAGATAAGACCGTGACTATTTTTCTTGTCGTATTTAAGCAATGTAATGATCGCTTCAATATCTTTTTCTTCAAAGTTAATGTATGGATAAAAGCTTAAAATAGCTTTAGAAGTCTCATCACAGGTGTCTTTACCTAAAGATCTAAGTTCGGTAGAAAGAAAATTAGCTAACACCATGCCAACAGCAATAGCCTCACCGTGAAGCAAACGGTTTTTTTCATCACTTTCCATAAAGTAAGACTCTATAGCATGGCCTAAAGTATGTCCGTAATTGAGACTTTTTCTAATATTTTGCTCAAATGGATCTTCTAAAACAACCTCATTTTTGATAGCGATAGACTGTCTAATTAACTCACCCAGACTTTCAATATTTGAATATTTTGTATCTTTTACAGTATTCCAATAGCTTTCAGAATTTATAAGTCCGTGTTTAAGCATTTCAGCATAACCGCTGCGCAATTCTTCTATAGGAAGTGTACCTAGAAAAGTAGTGTCAATTAAAACCATCTCAGGATTACTAATGACACCTATTTGATTTTTTAAGGGACCAAGGTCTACACCGGTTTTTCCGCCTACAGAAGCATCTACCATCGCGAGTAGGGTAGTAGGGATATTTATAAAATCTATTCCTCGTTTAAAACAACAAGCCACAAAACCACCCAAATCTGTAACCACGCCACCACCAAGATTTATTAAGGCACTTTTGCGATCGGCATTCAATTCAGATAAAACATTCCAAACTCCTTCACAAGTTTCTAAGTTTTTAAACTCTTCACCGGGATCAACCTCAATAATTTCTATAGTTTGGCTGGTTTCAACATTCTGAAGGAACTGAGCCAAGCAATACTCGTGTGTATTACTATCTACTAAAATAAAAAGTATACTGTAGTTTTTTTCTTTTAATAAGACATTCAGATTTTCGTAGCCGTGATTCCCAAAAGCTATTTTGTAATCCTTTGCTTGAATTGCTTGCATGTTAAAGTTATTTTGGGCTGTGAAATTAATATCTTTTTAGGTAATTCCCTTTGTGATTTAATTATATTTGCCGCCTAAATTTTCGAATATGTTAGAGCAAAGAATATTTGACAATACTAAAAATGCATTCGCTTTAAAATCAGATAGTGAACTAGAGCGTGCATATTTTCTATTTAAGATGATATCGCTACAACCTTTAGTAAAGATAGGTACTGCCGTTACACGTTTTGCATTGAATGCAAGCTTGCCTGTAGAAGGACTGATACGTGCCACTGTTTTTGATCATTTTTGTGGCGGTGTAAGTGAGAAAGATTGTGTGTCAACTATTGATGCAATGTATGATAAAAATGTACATTCAGTTTTAGATTTTTCTGTAGAAGGAAAAGAAACTGAAGCTCTTTTTGATGCGGCTTTAGAACGGGTGATCAGTCTTATAGAATTTGCTAAAAATAGACCAGGAATGCCATTTTCTGTTTTTAAACCTACCGGATTTGGGAGATTTGAAGTTTGGAGAAAAGTTACCGAAAACGAAAAACTAACTCCTACTGAAGAAAAAGAATGGCAACATATTCAAGAACGTTTTCATAAAGTATGTAATAAAGCAAAAGCTTGTGACATAAAACTGCTTATAGATGCCGAAGAAAGCTGGATGCAGGGCGCTGTTGATGATTTGGTACTAGAAATGATGCAGACTTACAATAAAGAGAAACCTATTGTGTTTACAACGCTACAGTGTTATCGTTGGGATCGTTTAGCTTATCTAAAAGAATTGCATCTTGATGGTATTGACAAAGGATATCATTTGGGAATTAAAATCGTTCGTGGCGCTTATATGGAAAAGGAGCGTGCAAGAGCAGATGAAAAAGGCTACGCTTCTCCTATTTGTAAAGATAAACCTGAAACAGATGCACATTTTAATGCGATGCTGGTTTACATCTTTGACAACCTTGATGATATTTGGGCATTTATAGGAACACATAATGAAGAAAGTAATTATCTGGCGATAGAAATAATGGCGCAAAAGGAAATTGCAAATGATGATTCTAGAGTTTGGTTTGGGCAATTGTATGGTATGAGTGATCACATCAGCTATAATCTTGCAGAAGCCGGTTATAATGTTGCTAAGTATGTACCTTTTGGCCCCGTTAAAGATGTGATGCCTTATTTAATAAGACGCGCCGAAGAGAACACATCAGTTGCTGGTCAAACAAACAGAGAGCTAACATTAATTCAAGAAGAACGCAAACGCCGAAAAATTGAATAATTAATTGGATTTTTCAGTTAGCAAAAAAAAGAGTCTTTTAAGTATTTAAAAGACTCTTTTTTTGTGATCATTTTTTTAAATATTATTTCATTTCTGAAATGCTAAGAACTTCAAATTTTTCATCACAAAGTTCGAGAGTTGTAATGATAGGGGTTGGCATTGTTTTTTGAGAATTAATGGTGTAAAATCCACAAGGTTCTTTTTGAGTATCACTATTACTGAAATCTACTTCGCCTTCTAAGAAAACCGTATTGAGGTCAGTTGTATCTAGCTTTAAAGCGCTTAGCTGTTTTTCAGCATTTTCAGAAAGTGAATACCCGTTATTTCTAATGGTTTTTAAAACTCGAGCATTAGGCATATAATCGCAAGAAGGCAATTCAACACCGCTTCCTTTGATAAAAAATGCTAACAAAATAAGACCAATAGCAAAGCCACCTAAGTAAAAACCGAATCTATATAAAAATTTCATGTAACGGATTAAGAATTAAAAAAACAGGAGATTAATATCTCTAAACGGAAGGTCAAACCATTCTGCGACAGATTTACTGGTTAAAATTCCGCGGTAAAAGTACAACCCGTTTTTTAAACCTTTGTTCATACGCAGACTATTTTCTAGTCCGCCATGTTCACCAATTTCAAGAAGGTATGGTGTGAAAATGTTACTGATTGAAAGTGAAGACGTTCGGGCATATCTAGATGGAATATTAGGAACGCCGTAGTGTATCACACCATGTTTTATAAATGTAGGCTTATCGTGTGAAGTAACCTCACTCGTTTCAAAACAACCGCCCATATCTATACTTACATCAATTATAATAGAGCCCGGTTTCATATATTCGATCATTGTTTCGGTAACAATAACCGGTGAGCGATCATTACCTCTTACCGCTCCAATAGCTACATCACAACGTCGTAAAGACTTTAATAAGTTTTTAGGTTGAATTGTAGAAGTATATAAGGGGTGTCCTACATTAACTTGAAGATTACGCAGTTTAGTTAGAGAATTATCAAAAACTTTTACGTTAGCTCCAAGTCCTAGAGCAGATCGTGTAGCGAATTCACCTACTGTTCCGGCACCTATAATCACAACTTCAATAGGAGGTACACCGCTAATATTACCGAACATCAAACCATTTCCTTCATCTTGGCGAGACATAATCTCAGAAGCAATAAGCACTGATGCAGTGCCGGCAATTTCGCTTAAAGCTCTAACAGCAGGATAAGTGCCGTCTGCATCCTTGATAAATTCAAAAGCGAGTGCGGTTATACGTTTTGTGGCAAGAACTTTAAAATATTCTTTCTTTTGTGTTTTTAACTGAAGGGCAGATATAATTACCGTTTGCGGATTAACCAGTTCGAGTTCTTCTAGCGATGGTGGTTCTACTTTAAGAACCATCGGGCAACCAAAAACTTTAGAACGATCTGCGGTGATTTCTGCTCCTGCTTCAGAATAATCATGGTCTGTAAAACGAGCATCTTCACCCGCTTTCGATTCCATTAAAACTCGATGACCGTGAGCAATTAAAGCGCCAACAGCATCTGGTGTGAGGCAAACTCGTTTTTCCTGAAAATGATTTTCTTTAGGAATACCTATAAAAAGAGAACCTTTACGTTGCTCTATTTCAAGTTTTTCTTCCTGTGGAATAAGTTGTTCGCGTGTAAACGGACTGTTTGAAATCATTTTAAAAATTATGGAATACTAGACCTCAAAGTAAGTATAAATATAGAGAATAGAAAAGTTGATTTATAATGAAAGATTTTTATTGATTAACCCATATATAAGGGCTCGTCATCATCATCATCATCATTATCATTTGAAGTATATTTAGAATTGACTTGTTCATCTTTAATATCTCCTTTAATAGAAACCCGTTCCAATTCAGAAAGATCAATATTATGAATACGATCAAAGATTTTCATTCTTATAGTGTAAAGAAATATAAATGCAATTAATATCAATGGAGCTAAATAATAAATTTCAATACTGTCCTTGTAAAATACATCTTCGTTAAACAAACTATATATCTGAAAAAGAAACATACATATAGGAATAATTAGGGCGTGGTACCACCAATGTTTACAAGTAAAAAACCATATTAATAACAGCATAAGTGGAATAAGTTTGCTAAAAAATAACCATCCTGCTACATTCACACTTTGATAAAAACCACTTTCATAGCGAATATCAAATCCAAAAAAAGAGGTTTCCCAAACTTTTACGTCTGGAAAACCTTCATATAAATAAAAAAAGTATGGCGTTGCTGCTATAAAAGCAGCAATAAGACTACCCGTTAGTAGGGACTCTGATCTTAGTTGGGTCAACTTTTTTCGCTGCATAGTCTGCGTTGCTTTCTTGTGCTGTGTATGTAACTGCTGTTGCGCCTGCAATTAAAAGACCTAGGAGTAATGCTTTAATTTTCATAATAATAAAATGTGTTTGAGTATTAATGATTTGTTGATTCAAATATCAAAAACCTTATATACAAATCCGCATTTTATAATAACACTACCTTTGCAACTAGAATAATTTATTTAACGCACTTCAACGATTATATTATTAGTGCCAATTTATGAATAATTAATTTACTCGTACAAATTTTAAGTACAACTTTTAATGAAAGTTCGACGTGTAAGAAATTTCTTCAAAAGGGATAAAACCCCATTAACGTATTTTTAACATTTTATTGAAACTCTATTTTTCGTTTAGTTACATTAATCGAACTAATTTTCGCTGAATGGACATCATTTTCAAGTAAAGTGTTAATTTTTTGAGGCCATTCAATTAATTTTAGACTGTCAGTCTCCAATATTTCTTCAATACCAAGATCAAAGGCTTCATTTTCGTTTTTTAGGCGGTATAAATCTAAATGAAAAATGGTGTGATTATCTGCTGTTCTGTATTCATTAATAAGCGAAAAAGTTGGACTCGAAACCTTATCATTCGAGCCCAACTCTTTAACAATAGCTTTTATAAGTGTTGTTTTACCCGCACCTAAATCACCATAAAATAGAATTGTAGAGTATTTTAAATGATCAATCAACGTTTTTGCGATATTACTCACTTCAGATAAATCATAGTCTATTTCCATACTATTCGTTTTAAATTATTCCATTAGCGGGGGTTTAAAACTACAAAAGGAATGATAACCTCTTCTAATGATACACCACCATGTTGATAGGTATTGCGAAAATAACTAACGTAATGATTATAATTATTGGGGTAAGCGAAGAAAAGGTCTCCTTTGGCAAAAATGAATGAGCTACTCATATTAATAGTAGGCAAGTGGATTGCTTTTGGTTCTTTTGCTTCTAAGACATCTTTCTTTTCGTAAGTTAAACTACGACCAGTCTTGTATCTCAAATTCAAACTGGTGTTTTTGTCACCAATGACCTTTGAAGGGTTTTTTACATTTATGGTTCCGTGGTCTGTTGTGAGAATGATTTTGAAACCGAGTTGTTGCGACTTTTGAATCATTTCTAACAAAGGCGAGTTTTTAAACCAACTTTCTGTAAGTGAACGATAGGACTTATCATTGCTTGCTAACTCTTTTATTACTTCCATTTCTGTTTTAGAATGGCTAAGCATATCAACAAAATTGTAAACCAATACGGTTAAGTCATTATTCTTAAGAGCATTAAAATTCTCTACTAGTTTCTTTCCGCTTTTAAGATTGGTAATCTTATGATATTCCCATTTTAAATTTAAGCCTAAGCGTTTAAGTTGAGCATCTAAGAATTTATCTTCATTCATGTTTTTTCCACCTTCATCGGTATCATTCAGCCATAAATCCGGATGCTTTTTTTCCATATCACTAGGAGTCAATCCAGAGAAAATTGCATTTCTCGCATATTGGGTAGCTGTAGGCAGTATACTATAATATGTGCTTTCGCTTTCTTTTTTATAATAGTTACTTATAATAGGCTCAAAAGATTTCCACTGGTCGTATCTTAAATTATCGATTACTATTAATAAGACTGGATCTTCACTTTTACCTAAATGCGGAACGATTTTGTCTTTAAATAAAGTGTGAGACATCGTAGGTCTATCTTCATCAGTAAACCAATCTTCATAATTGCGTTCTACAAATTTGAAGAATTGATTATTGGCTTCCGTTTTTTGAGATTCAAGAATTTCTTGCATACTTTGATCCTCGATGCTTTCTAACTCTAATTCCCAATAAATAAGCTTCTGATAAAGTTCTGACCACTCTTCGTAAGAGTTGACCTGAGCCATATCCATTGCAATTTTTCTAAACTCCTGCTGGTAATTGAGCGTCGTTTTTTCTGAAACTAAACGGCTTGTGTCTAGATTCTTTTTTAGACTTAAAAGAATTTGGTTAGGATTCACCGGTTTTATTAAATAATCGGCGATTTTAGAACCTATCGCTTCTTCCATAATATATTCTTCCTCACTTTTGGTAATCATAATTACCGGTAGAGTGTCTCTTTTTGACTTTATTTCGCTCAGCGTTTCAAGTCCTGTTAAACCGGGCATATTTTCATCAAGAAACACAACATCAAAGTTCTGTTCTTCAACTAATTCTATGGCTTCCGTACCACTTTGACAGGTGGTAACATCATAATTTTTCTTTTCTAAAAAAAGGATATGTGGTTTAAGTAAATCAATCTCATCATCAACCCACAGTATTTTTATCGTACTCATAATAGTATCTTTGTTATAGAACTGGTTATAAAACCAACTCAAATGCGCTTTAGCGTAAATAATTTAAAGCCTTTCTATTGAAGACTTCTAACAAACTTACAATAATTAACGACCCTATATATGGGTTTATTACGATACCTAAAGGACTTATTTTTGATCTTATTGAGCATAAATACTTTCAGCGGCTGCGCAGAATCTCCCAGATGGGGATGTCATATTTAGTATATCCCGGAGCTCATCACACCCGTTTTCATCATGCGATAGGTTGCTTGCATATTATGAGAAAAGCTTTAGAAAAGCTTGAACAAAAGGGTGTTGAGATTTCTGAAGACGAAAAACAGGCTGCAATGATTGCAATTTTGCTTCACGACATTGGTCACGGTCCCTTCTCTCATGCTATGGAAAATAGTATTGTAGAAGACGTGCATCACGAGCAAATATCGCTTCAATTTATGCAGGCGCTCAATGAGGAGTTTAACGGAAGTTTAACCCTTGCTCTTAATGTTTTTAAGGGAAGCTATCACCGACCGTTTTTACATCAGCTAGTGTCCGGGCAATTAGATATGGATCGTACCGACTATCTAAAACGGGACAGTTTTTATACAGGTATGGCTGAAGGCAACATCAATACAGACCGTATTCTTGCGATGCTCCATGTGAAAAATGACGAGTTGATGGTAGAGGAGAAGGGAATTTACACCATAGAGAAGTTTCTCGTAGCACGTCGCTTGATGTACTGGCAGGTTTATTTACATAAAACCAGTTTGGTCGCAGAGCAAATTTTAGTACGTGTTTTAATGCGTGCTAAAGAGCTGACTCAAATGGGTGTTGACTTACCAGCAAGTAAGCCATTGGCTTTTTTTCTTAAAAAGAAAAACGCAGAAGGTGTTTTTGATCAGTATGCACTTGAAGTTTTTTCGTTGTTAGATGATTATGATATCATTTCAGCAATGAAAGCCTGGTGTGACGAAGAAGATTTTGTTTTAAGCAGGCTTTGTAAAATAATTATAGATCGCCGGCTTCCGCGAATTAAAATAAAGAAAAAGCCTTTTAAAAGTGAGTTTATTAAAACTGAAAAAGAGCGAGTAAAAGAACAATACAATATTTCTGAAGAAGAAGCAGGTTACTTTGTTTTTACAGGAGCAATAACCAATCAAGCCTATACCTTTAAAAAAGAAGCCATTAATATTTTGACAAAAAAAGGAAAGGTCGTTGATGTGATTTCAGCAAGTGATCAATTGAGTCTTAAGGCGCTCTCCAAGGTGATTACAAAAAACTATATCTGTTACCCGAAGCATTTAAATTAACCCTTTTTTTCTATTTTTGCGATGATGAAATTTACAGCTGAACAAATTGCTGGAATTTTAGAAGGTTCTGTAGATGGCAATCCTGAAGTAGAAGTTTCTAAACTTTCAAAAATTGAAGAAGGAAAGCAGGGATCGCTAACGTTTTTAGCGAATCCTAAATATACCTCATATATATATAAGACTAAAGCCTCAATAGCTATAGTAAACAAAGATTTTCAACCCGAACATGAGCTTGATATAACGCTTATACGTGTAGATGACGCTTATAAATCGTTTTCAAAACTCTTGGAATACTACAATCAGGTGAAGCTTAATAAAACCGGAATAGAAGAACCGGTTTTTGTTTCTGATAGTGCATCCTATGGTGAGAATATTTATTTAGGTGCTTTTGCCTACTTGGGGAACAATGTGAGAATTGGTGATAATGTAAAAATTTATCCCAATGTTTACATTGGTGACAATTGTGTTATTGGTAATAACTGTGTCATTTTCCAAGGAGCAAAAATTTATTCAGATAGTATTCTTGGCGATACCGTTTATATTCATAGCGGATCTATAATTGGTGCAGATGGTTTTGGTTTTGCTCCTAATGAGTCTGGTGAATACAGCCGTATTCCGCAAACTGGTAATGTAGTAATTGAAGATAATGTTGATGTAGGTGCAGGTACAACTATAGACCGTGCTACTTTGGGTTCTACAATTATTCGAAAAGGGGTAAAGCTAGATAATCAGATACAGATTGCTCATAATGTTGAGATAGGTGAACACACAGCTATTGCTGCTCAAACAGGGATTGCTGGTTCAACTAAAATCGGTAAAAACTGTCTTATAGGTGGTCAGGTAGGTATTGTGGGTCATATAACTATTGGAGATCGAGTTAAGATACAGGCACAGTCAGGAATTGGTCGTAATTTAAAAGACGACGAGACCGTACAAGGTTCTCCTGCATTAT
The DNA here is from genome assembly GCF_900129005.1 of Leeuwenhoekiella marinoflava DSM 3653. Lineage (GTDB taxonomy): Bacteria > Bacteroidota > Bacteroidia > Flavobacteriales > Flavobacteriaceae > Leeuwenhoekiella > Leeuwenhoekiella marinoflava. The sequence continues at coordinate 273,060 of NZ_FQUN01000006.1, forward strand.
CATATAGTGACTTTAATAAGTCTTATGTACATTTTAAAAATTTACCAGGTTTGGTACAACAAATAAATAATTTGGAAAAACAAAAATCCAATGATAAGTAAAGCTGAAGGAAAGCAAAAAACAATCGCCGGTGAGGTTTCCTTGACCGGCGTTGGTTTACATACGGGTAAAAACGTGACCCTTACATTTAAACCTGCGGAAGAAAATACGGGTATGTTTTTTAAACGTGTTGATCTTGAAGGTCAGCCTATAATAGAAGCTAATGCAGACTATGTAGTGAATACTCAAAGAGGAACAAACCTCGAAAAAATGGGAGTTCATATTCAAACAAGCGAGCACGTTCTCGCTGCTTGTGTAGGGCTAGGTATTTATAATATTTGTATCGAACTAAATGCTTCTGAACCTCCTATAATGGACGGTTCTTCAAAGTTTTTTGTCGAAGCACTTGAAAAGGCAGGAATTGTTGAGCAAGAAGCTTGCATAGAAGAATATGTTGTAACTGAAGTAATCAGTTATGTAGATGAAAACTCAGGTAGTGAGATTATGTTGATGCCTTCTGATGAGTATCAACTTACTACGATGGTAGATTTTGGCACAAAAATCTTAGGCACTCAAAATGCCAGCATAAAAAGTATAACAGAATTTAAAGACCAAATTTCAGACTCAAGAACGTTTAGTTTTCTTCACGAGATAGAAATGCTTCTTGAACATGGTTTGATTAAAGGTGGTGACCTTAATAATGCCATTGTTTATGTAGATAAAGAGTTATCTCCACAAACAATGGACAAACTGAGAGAAGCTTTTAATAAAGATTCTATTTCAGTAAAGCCTAATGGTATATTAGATAACCTTACGCTACATCATCCTAACGAAGCTGCACGTCACAAATTATTAGATGTAATTGGTGACCTTGCACTTGTGGGTATGCCGATAAAAGGTAAGGTAATCGCTAATAAACCCGGGCATTATGTGAACACGCAGTTTGCAAAAAAACTAAAAAAAATCATCAAATTAGAAAAACGTAATAACGTACCTAATTTTGATTTATCTAAGCCGCCAGTAAAAGATGTGAATGCGATTATGGCTATGTTGCCACATCGTTCACCATTTTTACTGGTAGATAAAATATTAGAAATAACAGATACGGGAGTTGTAGGTTTAAAAAACGTTACGATGAACGAGCCTTTTTTTGTTGGGCATTTTCCAGGAGCACCTGTAATGCCAGGAGTACTTCAGGTAGAAGCGATGGCGCAAACTGGGGGTATTCTCGTTCTAAGTACCGTTCCAGACCCTGAGAATTATCTGACTTATTTTATGAAAATAGATAATGTTCGCTTTAAACAACAAGTTGTACCAGGCGATACATTAATTTTTAAATTAGATTTACTTTCACCAATTCGCAGAGGAATCTGTCATATGCAAGGAAGCGCGTATGTTAACGGCAAATTAGTTTCTGAAGCAGAGCTTATGGCTCAAATCGTAAAAGTAAAGAAAGACTAGATTTATGAATCAACCCTTAGCATATGTTCATCCTGGCGCCAAAATCGCTAAAAATGTAGTGATAGAGCCTTTTACCACAATTAATAATAATGTGGTTATTGGTGAAGGCAGCTGGATAGGATCTAACGTAACCATAATGGAAGGTGCACGTATCGGTAAAAACGTGAGTATTTTTCCGGGAGCTGTAATATCTGCTGTTCCGCAGGATAAGAAATTTGAAGATGAAGATACTGTAACTATTATTGGTGACAACACAACCATTAGAGAGTGTGTTACTATAAACCGTGGTACTTCTGATCGTATGAAAACTCAAATAGGAAACAACTGTTGGATTATGGCTTATAGTCATATTGCACATGATTGCATCGTAGGTGATCACTGTATCTTTTCAAATAACAGTACTTTAGCTGGTCATATTCTTGTTGGAGATTACGTTGTTTTGGCTGGTATGGCAGCAGTTCAACAATTTTGCACAATTGGTAGTCACGCATTTGTAACTGGTGGTTCACTAGTGCGAAAAGACGTGCCTCCTTATGTGAAGGCAGGACGCGAACCGCTTTCTTATGTAGGTATCAATTCTATTGGATTGAGAAGGAGAGGTTTCTCTACCGAAAAGATTAGAGAAATTCAGGATATTTACAGGATACTCTATCAGAAAAATTACAACAACACGCAGGCGGTTAATATAATTGAAGCTGAAATGGAAGCAACTCCAGAGCGAGATGAAATCCTTCAATTCATTAGGAATTCGCAGCGCGGTATTATGAAAGGTTATTTTACAACAAACTAATTTTTTTCCGCATTGCGGAATAGCATAGAATTAAAATTTAATTATGGCAAATACATCAGATATTCGTAATGGAATGTGTATTCATTACAACCACGATATTTATAAGATTATTGAATTTTTACACGTAAAACCAGGTAAAGGTCCTGCTTTTGTTCGTACAAAATTAAAAAGTGTTACTAACGGAAAAGTGTTAGATAATACCTTTTCTGCGGGTCATAAGATTGAAGAAGTACGTGTAGAAACTAAAGGATATCAGTTTTTATATGAAGATGGCGAATGGTATCACTTTATGAATACTGATGATTATACGCAGATACGCCTTTTAGAATCTGCTTTAGATCAGCCCGGACTTTTAAAAGAAGGGGAGGTTGTTTCTATCGCGATTAATACGGAAGATGGGTTACCACTTTCAGTAGATATGCCGGCTCACGTGATACTTACTGTAACAGCTACAGAGCCTGGAGTTAAAGGAAATACCGCGACTAATGCAACAAAACCTGCAACTGTAGAAACAGGAGCAGAAGTTTCTGTACCTTTATTTATAAATGAAGGAGATAAGATCAAGGTCGAAACTGAAAAGGGTACTTACAAAGAGCGTATTAAAGAATAGCAATTGAAATTTCCACAAAAACATACCTTAGCTCAGATTGCTACAATTCTTGATGTTGAATTTGTAGGCAATGCTGAATTTCCAGTTTACGGAATTAATGAAATTCACGTTGTTGAACCGGGTGACATTGTTTTTGTTGACCATCCTAAATATTACGACAAAGCTTTAGAGTCTGCTGCTACGATTGTTTTGATCAATAAAAAAGTAGATTGTCCAGAAGGTAAAGCTTTACTTATTTCTGAAGATCCCTTTTCTGATTTTAATAAACTCACCCGTTATTTTAAACCTTTTGAGAAAGCAACAGCTTCAATAGCTGCAACTGCTCAAATAGGAACAGGAACAATAATCCAACCTAATTGCTTCATTGGCAATAATGTCAAAATAGGTAAAGATTGTTTAATTCACGCAAATGTTACCATTTACGACAATGCTGTGATAGGAAATGGCGTTACCATACATTCCGGAGCTGTTTTAGGAGGAGATGCTTTCTATTATAAAAAACGGGATACCGGTTTTGATAAATTGGTTTCTGGCGGTAGAGTTGTTATTCATGACTTTGTTGATATTGGAGCACTTTGCACAATAGATAAGGGGGTTTCTGGAGACACTATAATTGGTGAAGATTCAAAACTAGATAATCAGGTACACATAGGTCACGATACTCAAATAGGAAAACGTGTGCTTATTGCGGCCCAGTCTGGTATTGCAGGATGTGTTATTGTTGAAGATGATGTTGTGATCTGGGGACAAGTTGGGATTGCCAGCGGTATTACTATTAAAGAGAAAGCTACAATATTTGCCCAAAGTGGTGTAGGGAGAACCTTGGAAGGTGGTAAGTCATATTTAGGGACACCTGCCGAAGACAGCAAGAAAAAGTTTAGGGAACTGGCGTCAATTCGTCAAATTCCTTATATTTTAGAACAAATAAAAAAATAAAATGAGTAAATCAGCTAAAGACCTTGTGAGAGGTTTATATGAATCAGACTTTTTTAATGATTCTAGTGTTCTAAAGCAATATTTGCATGAAGATGCAGAATTGTATTGGAATGCATCTACCGGTTTCTCAAAAATGACTTATAGCGATATTGCTGATATGTCTTCAGAAATGGGGAAATCATTTATCTCACTCAGGTCGTCAATCAGTCATTTGATCGCAGAAGATGATAAGGTTAGTGCCCGTCTTACTTACTATATCAAAACTGTAGAAAACCCTGAAGAAGAAGTAGGCATAATCCATTTTATGGCGATTTGGGAATTAAAAGATGGTTTGCTCTATAAAGGCTATCAGATAAGTCAGCCTAGTGATGAAGATCCTCATAATAATGATGCACACATCCGTATAAAGTCATAAAAATCCTTTAGCATTCATCTATAAAAATTTACTTTTGTTACCACAAAATTCAAACAACTCATGAGCGTTTTAGTAAATAAAGATTCCAAAATAATTGTACAAGGTTTTACCGGTAGTGAAGGTACTTTTCACGCGGGTCAAATGATTGAATATGGCACAAATGTAGTGGGTGGTGTAACTCCGGGTAAAGGAGGTCAAAGCCATTTAGACAAGCCTGTCTTCAATACTGTTGAAGAAGCTGTAAAAGAAACCGGAGCAGATGTATCTATCATTTTTGTTCCGCCGGCATTTGCTGCTGATGCGATTATGGAGTCTGCTGATGCAGGAATTAAAGTAATTATTGCAATTACTGAAGGTATTCCTGTTTCAGACATGATTAAAGCCGCTGATTATATTAAAGATAAAGATTGCAGACTTATAGGTCCTAACTGCCCAGGTGTTATTACTCCGGGAGAAGCTAAAGTGGGTATTATGCCAGGTTTTGTTTTCAAAAAAGGAAAAGTAGGTATCGTTTCTAAATCAGGAACACTTACTTATGAAGCTGCAGATCAAGTTGTAAAACAAGGTTTAGGTATCACAACTGCAATAGGTATAGGTGGAGATCCAATCATCGGTACTACTACTAAAGAAGCTGTAGAATTGCTTATTAACGATCCTGAGACTGAAGCTGTAGTTATGATTGGTGAGATAGGGGGGCAGTTAGAAGCTGATGCCGCACGTTGGATTAAAGCTAGCGGTACTACAAAACCGGTAATAGGATTTATCGCTGGTGAAACTGCTCCAGCTGGTAGAACGATGGGGCACGCAGGTGCAATTGTTTCTGGTGAAGGTGAGTCTGCTGCAGACAAGAAAAAAATATTAAGAGAAAACGGAGTTCATGTCGTTGATTCTCCTGCAGAAATAGGTAAAAAAGTAGCTGAGCTTTTAGCTTAATTTTTACCACTTTTATTTTGAAACCGACACCTAATGTGTCGGTTTTTTTATGAGCAAACAGTTCAAGTTTGCTATATTTACCGCTGTTCAAACTAACTAATATTTGATACTCAATTAGAATGAAACTTTTAGAAGGAAAGAATACAATTATAACGGGTGCTAGCCGCGGAATAGGGAATGGTATCGCAAAAATTTTTGCAGAAAATGGTGCTAATATAGCATTTACATACAGTTCTTCTGCTGGACCGGCTGAAGAATTAGAAAAAGAATTAATCGCTTTAGGAGTTAAAGCTAAAGCCTATAAATCTAACGCAGCTTCTTTTGAAGAATGCCAGGAGCTTATTAAGCAGGTTTCAGAAGATTTTAATTCTATTGATGTGTTGGTTAATAATGCCGGGATTACAAAAGACAATTTATTGATGCGTATGAGCGAGGAAGACTTTGATAAAGTTATTGAAGTTAACCTAAAGTCTATTTTTAATATGACTAAAGCCGTACAACGTACGATGCTGAAACAACGCTACGGAAGTATCATCAATATGAGTTCTGTTGTAGGAGTTAAAGGTAATGCTGGTCAGGCAAATTATGCTGCTTCAAAAGCAGGTATAATAGGTTTTTCAAAATCTATGGCTTTAGAATTAGGTTCTCGTAACATACGTACAAACGTAGTTGCTCCTGGTTTTATCGAGACTGAAATGACTGCTAAATTAGATGAAAAAACAATTGCTGGTTGGAGAGATGCAATTCCATTAAAACGTGGCGGAACTCCTGAAGATATTGCTAATGCGTGTGTTTTCTTAGGAAGTGATATGAGTGCCTATATTACTGGTCAAGTGCTTCAGGTAGATGGCGGTATGCTAACCTAAACATTATACAATAAAATCTATGGCAGCATCTACAATTCTATACATTACCCTTTGTGGGCTTATAGCTTTAGCTGCTGCCATTTTTTTTTACTTCTATAAGCCACAACGTTCAAAACAAGTACGCTTCTTACTCAGTACGCTTCGATTTTTCACTTTGCTTTCGGTGCTTATTTTGCTTGTAAATCCCAGTTTTAAGCAAATCACGTATACTACTATAAAGCCCAAACTAGCATTGGCGATTGATGATTCCAGATCAATGAAATATCTGGGAGATACTACTCAAATTCAATCGGTTTTCAATTCTTTTTCCGAAGACAAAGATTTAAACAATCGCTTTGATATTGATTATTATAGCTATGGAAAGAACCTTCAAACTTTTAGAACACTAAATTTTAATGAAGGTCAGACAGATATTTCCAACAGTTTAAAAGATTTAAATCAGATTTATAAAGGGGTTGATTATACTCCCGTTATTATTACTGATGGGAATTCAAATCTAGGCGCTGACTATCGCTATACAGCGCAAGAAAACAATAATACTCTCTATTATTTTTTAGCTGTAGGGGATACTTTGGCTTATGATGATTTGAGCTTAGATCGTATTAATTCTAATAAGTATGCGTATCTAAATAATGAGTTTCCTGTTGAATTAATCACGACTTACACAGGAGGATCTGATGTGAAGGCGACAATTTCAGTTTCTCAAAATGGTAGAATAATTTATAAAAAGGAACAGACCTTTACTTCAGAAAACAGTATACAGCGTAATAATTTCTATCTGAATGCTGCTTCAGTAGGAGTACAGCGGTATCAAGTAACAGTTAGTGGACTCGAAGATGAAAAGAACCTGGAAAACAATACTCAAAATTTTGCTGTTGAAGTTATAGATCAGCGTTCAAACATTTTAATTGTTTACAGTGTTTTGCATCCTGATTTGGGAACGCTAAGAAAAAGTATTGAAAGCAATCAGTTAAGAGCAGTTACATTAAAAGAGGTTTCTGAGGTCAATTTGACAGCGTTGACTGAATACGATTTGGTTATTTTATTTGAACCCAAACGTTCTTTCTCTTCGATTTATTCTGAATTGAATAAACTAAACAAAAATCGTTTTACAATAAGTGGTACTCAAACAGACTTAGGCTTTTTAAACAGCATTCAGCAGACTGTGACTTTACCTGTAAATAATGAGTCAGAATTGGTTCAGCCTTATAAAAATGGAACTTTTAATACTTTTCAAGTTGAAGAACTTACATTTAATAACTACCCTCCATTAACCAGTGTATTTGGAAACATTCAGTTTAGTGGTAATGCTGATGTTCTCTTTTACCAACGTATAAGCGGTGTAACAACTCAAAATCCATTGCTTGGAGTTACTGAAATTTCTGGATTAAGAGAAGTGTTTTTACTTGGAACAGGAATTTATCAATGGCGTAGTCAAAGTTACCTAGACAATCAAAGCTTTGAAGATTTTGATAATTTTATAGATAAGTTGATTCAATATTCAGCTTCTAATCAACGTAGAAAAAGACTTGAAATTGATTATGAACAATTTTATTACAGAGGACATACAATAAATATTCAGGCTCAATATTTTGATAAAAATTATGTATTTGATCCCGGCGCTTCGCTTCAGATTGAATTGAAAAATGAAAATTCAGAAGAAACCTATCAATCTCCCCTCGTGTTTAAAGGATCTGCATACGAAGTAGAATTATCTAATTTAGAACCCGGAGACTATACATTCCGTATAAAAGAAATCAAACAGCATATAAGCTCTGGTGGCAGTTTTACAATTATTCCTTTTGATTTAGAACGGCAGAGCCAAAATGCAGATTTTCAGAAAATGAAAACCTTGGCAGAAGAAACTGGCGGAAATATTTATATACTTAAAAACTACAGACAACTTGTTGACGAACTGCTAAATAGCGAGCAATTTACTCCTGTAGAACGAGCCGTTAAAAAAAACGTACCTTTAATCAACTTCTTTTGGTTATTAGCATTTATCGTTGCTTGTCTAACCACAGAATGGTTCATTAGAAAATATAACGGACTTATATAAATAAAAATTACATTTCATGGAAAGACTGCCCAAAGTAGGAATACCCATTATTCTTGGTATAATAATTTTAATTGTAATAATTGCAAAATCAGTAGTTACAATAGATTCAGGTGAAGCCGGAGTGCTTTACAAGCCTTTTGATGATGGTGTTGTTACTGACGAACCTCCTTTAGGTGAAGGTTTCCAAATTGTAGCTCCCTGGAATAAAGTATTTATTTACGAAGTCCGGAGACAAGAATTAAAAGAGATAATGAATGTACTTTCATCCAATGGACTTGATATTAAATTGGAAGCTTCAGTATGGTATAAGCCTCAAGCTACAAATCTTGGTAAATTGCATCAGGAGATAGGTGAAGACTACTTAAACCGAATTCTTTTGCCTACCATAAGATCTGCGGCAAGATCTGTTGTGGGGCGTTATACTCCAGAGCAGCTCTATTCATCAAAAAGAGATGCTATACAAGCTGAAATATTTGATGAAACTCAAAAGATTATCAAAGATCAATATATTGAATTGGATGAAGTTTTGGTACGCGATGTTACTTTACCGGCTACTATAAAAGAAGCTATAGAGCGTAAACTGAAACAAGAACAAGAGTCTCTTGAATATGAGTTTAGATTGATTTCGGCTCAAAAAGAAGCAGAACGACAGGTTATAGAAGCGCAAGGTAAATCTGACGCAAACCGTATTTTAAGTCAATCTCTAAATGATCAGATTTTAAAAGACAAAGGTATAGAAGCTACTTTAAAACTTTCTGAATCTCCTAATTCTAAAGTTATTGTAATTGGGTCTGGGGATAGTGGCTTACCAATTATTTTAGGGAATAACTAAAATAATCTATTAGTTATTCTTCGATCTTTGCATAAAAAAGCGAATCTTGATTGATTCGGTTTTTTATGCTTTTTTCATTTGCGCCGAACGGTCTCTCCGGAGCTTCATGCGTTGCTTAGCTTGTTCAAGCATTTGGGCTTTAGAAACCCAATTATCATTTACAATACGATCTGGGAAAAATTGAATGAGTTCGGTTACAATTTCAATATCATGAGCATTGAACTTACTAATTTGATCATATGTAAAAATCCCTATAGTATTTAGTTTTTCTTCAGTGTAGGGACCAATACCTATTATTTTTTGCAGATCATCTGCATCTTCGCTATCTGCAAATCCTATTCTAGAAAAATCAAGTTCTCCTGTATTTGCTTCGGGAATATCATAAACTTTAGGTTCTGTGGAGCTTTTTTGATTTTTAGCAGCAATATCATCTGACTCATCAAAATTATTTTCATCAGAATCCAGTTCAACATCCGTAGATTTTGAGGATAATTTTTGACGTAGAAGGCTTATTTTTTTTATGAATTTACTTTTTTGGTGATAGAATGCAAAAAAGTATCCTATAAGAAAAGATATAAGCATTAATACCGCTACTTCAATAAAGATGAAGGGTATTGAGATATTATCGTTGGTCTGTGTATATAGAAAACTAAGCATTAATTAAATATCAATTCATATCTGTTATTCAACTTAATTTTATCTTCCATATCTCTTGTATAGAGTGGATCGTCTTCACCTTTAGAATACGCAAAAACCTGATTTTCAGGTAAATTAAGGCTTTTTATTAGAAATAACCTAATCTTTTCTGCCTGATCAAGAGCGAGTTCATAATTATCTCTATCATCTCCTATATGGTCAGTATATCCTATAATATCAATTCGGGCTTGTGGTTTTGCTTTTAATTTAAGTTTTACTTTAGCTAAAAATTCTACTGCATTCTGGTCTCTTACCAGTCTCGCCATTTTAAATACAGGTCTAAATGTTATATCAACATTGCGAGCAACTGACTCAGTTTTTACTTCAGCTTGTTTTAATTTTGCTAACCTGAGGCGTTCTTGATCTTCCTCCATAGCTAGTTTATTACGTTTTAGCCTTTTCTGTAACTCTTCTATAAACTTGTCATTCGTTCTGGAGTTGTTAATACTGCTATCTGAAAACTTATTTTTATCATTTATTTCAGAATCTCTGTTTGCAATAGAATTATTTGATTGAGAAGATTCTAGAGAATCAATCATCAGTTTTTGAGTGTTAATCTCAACTGTTGTATGCTTAATAAAAAGACTATTTCTATTTATTGAATTGCTAGAATTCAGAAAATATAGACCTACTACGCACCAACATACGAATACGGAAAAGGCTATTAAGAAATTTCTCATTATTTCTGAATTTACTCAAAAATAACACATTGTGATAAAATGATCATCAGTTGGTTAAATCTATTCGATATAATGAAGGTTAATCGTATTTTTTTTTTAAATTCGTCTCAGATTTATGAAAAGAACAGCATTACATCATCATCATTTTTATTCACGCACTCAAGCGAGGTAAAGATGTTGTATTTGTAATTCACGTATAAAAATAACAATAACCCGTTTGAGTCATTCAAACGGGTTTTCTGTTTAGGATGGCTCAAGCTAACAAACCAAACTAAAATGATTAAAAAAATTAGAATTGCTATTCAAAAGTCGGGAAGACTCAATGAAGACTCCCTGCAAATTTTAAAAGATTGTGGTGTTTCTATAGATAACGGTCGCGATCAACTCAAGGCTAACGCTGCAAACTTTCCGCTTGAAGTGTTTTATTTGCGCAATGGTGATATTCCACAATATTTGAGAGACGGTGTTGTAGATATTGCTATTCTTGGCGAGAATGTTTTAATTGAAAAAGGTGACGATATTGCCATTGCACAAAAGCTTGGCTTTTCAAAATGTCGTGTTTCGCTTGCGTTACCTAAAGGAACCAAATATGATTCTGTAAAGGACTTTGAAGGTAAAAAGATTGCAACGTCTTACCCTAATACTGTATTAGGTTATCTTTCTCAATTTGGTGTAAAAGCTGATTTACACATTATAAATGGTTCTGTTGAAATTGCACCAAACATTGGTCTTGCAGATGCTATTTGTGATATTGTTTCCAGCGGAAGCACGCTGTTTAAAAACGGACTCAAAGAGGTTGAAGTAATGCTTAAATCTGAAGCCGTACTTGCTGTTTCTTCTAAAATAGATGCTGAACGTCAAGAGATCTTAGATAAGCTCCTTTTTAGAATTCAATCTGTTTTAAAAGGTCGCGATTATAAGTATGTATTGCTTAATGCACCAAATGAACGTTTAGATGAAATTATTAAAATGCTTCCGGGGATGAAAAGTCCTACGGTTTTACCACTTGCTGAGGAAGGTTGGAGTAGTGTACACTCGGTAATTGATAAAAATGAATTTTGGGAGGTTATAGATAAATTGAAAGATTCTGGAGCTCAGGGAATTCTGGTTAGTGATATCGAAAAAATGGTCTTGTAATTTCGCTAAAGCTAAAAGCTATGAATAAAATAGAAAATCCAGACCGTTCTACTTGGGCTGACATTCTTAAACGCCCAACACAGACTTACGATCAGATTGAAAGTACTGTTCTTGAAATCTTTGATAATATTAAATCTTATGGTGATTCTGCTGTCAAACAGTATACAGAGAAGTTTGATGGGGTTCTAATTAATAGTCTCGAAGTACAGCAAGAAGAAATAAATTTTGCTGTAAAAGAACTTTCACTAGAATTAAAGGAAGCGATTGAGCTTGCAAAAAAAAATATAGAAGTATTTCATAAAGCTCAAAAAACAGAACCAGTGCGTGTTGAGACTGCTCCTGGTGTAAAATGCTGGCAAGAGAAACGACCTATTCAAAAAGTGGGTCTTTATATTCCCGGTGGTACAGCTCCGCTTTTTTCGACAATTTTAATGCTTGCAACCCCAGCTAAAATTGCAGGATGCAAAGAAGTTGTTTTGTGCACTCCGCCAGATAAACAAGGAAATATCAATCCGGCGATTTTGTTTACTGCTCAACTTTGTGGTATAGATAAAATTTACAAAGTAGGAGGTATTCAGGCCATTGGCGCAATGACTTTCGGTACTGAAAGTATTTCTAAAGTTTATAAGATTTTTGGTCCCGGTAATCAGTTTGTAACAGTTGCTAAGCAAATGGCTACAAAATACAATGTGAGTATAGATATGCCGGCTGGACCTTCAGAATTATTGGTTGTTGCAGATGATACTGCAGATGCTTCTTTTGTTGCTTCAGACTTATTGAGTCAGGCAGAGCACGGCGTGGACAGTCAGGTGATTTTAGTTTCGACCTCAAAAGGACTTATTGTTTCTGTTGAAGATGAAATCAATACCCAATTGGTTCAACTTCCGCGTAAATCTATTGCAGAGAAAGCTATAGCAAACAGCAAGCTTATTTATGTTGAAAACCATAAAACAGCACTTGAATTGATAGATGAATACGGCCCGGAACACTTTATCGTTGCTACAAATGACAATGCATTTTACGTAGATAATATCGCTAATGCCGGTTCGGTTTTTATTGGAAATTACACACCGGAAAGTGCCGGTGATTATGCCTCAGGTACCAATCACACGTTACCAACAAATGGGTATGCAAAACAATACAGCGGTGTAAATCTGGATAGTTTTATGAAGAGTATGACCTTTCAGGAGTTATCTCAAGAAGGTATAAAGAATATAGGAAACGCTATCGAGTTAATGGCTGAAGCAGAAGGCTTACAGGCACACAAAAATGCGATTACTTTGCGTTTAAACAAATTGGCTAAAGAATAATTATGAGCACTTCAACATTCAATTTAGACAGGCTGGTGCGTGAAAATGTTTCAAAACTAAAGCCGTATTCTTCAGCACGTGATGAGTTTAAAGATTTTAATGAGGATATGGTTTTTCTGGATGCCAATGAGAATCCGTATAATAACGGAGTGAACAGGTACCCCGATCCGCAGCAGATTACTTTAAAGCAGCATTTATCATCTGTTAAGCGTGTTCCGACAGATCAGATTCTATTAGGAAATGGTAGCGATGAAGTTCTTGATTTATTATTTAGAGCTTTCTGCGAGCCTAAAAAAGACAACGTTATTACTTTACCGCCAACGTATGGTATGTATAGTGTGCTGGCAGCTACAAATGATATTGCCAATAGGGAAGTATTGCTTACGGAAGACTTTCAACCTGATGTAGCGCAAATTTTAGAGCAGGTAGATCACCAGACTAAAATGCTCTTTTTATGTTCTCCTAATAATCCTACTGCAAATAGTTTTGAAGCGGAAACGATAACTGAATTATTGGAATCATTCAAAGGAATAGTCGTAATTGATGAAGCTTATGTAGATTTTATGGAAGGCGAAAGTTGGTCTACAAAACTTCAGGAATATCCCAATCTGGTTATTATTCAAACCCTTTCAAAAGCCTATGGTTTAGCGGGAATCAGATTAGGAATTTGTTATGCTTCCGCAGCAATTATAGCGGTGCTTAACAAAATTAAACCGCCATATAATGTAAACGAACTCACTCAGAAAAAAGCTTTAGAACGCATTTTGGATTTTGAATCGGTTGCAACGGAGATTAACTCAATTTTAAAGGAAAGAGACATCTTATCTAAAGTATTACTTGAGGTGAGTTTTGTTGAAAAAATATTCCCTAGTGAGGCTAATTTTATTTTAGCTCGTGTAGATGATGCTGATAAAAGATATAATGAATTAATCAAAAAAGGAATTGTGGTGCGCAATAGAAGTACGCAGGCGCTTTGTGAAAATACATTGCGTTTTACAGTGGGGACTTCGACTGAAAACAAGAAATTAATTGCTGCATTAAAAGAACTAGTTTAAAAAATTATGACCACCGAAACTACCACCAAAAAACAAAAAGTGCTGTTTATAGATCGTGACGGGACGATTATAAAAGAACCACTCGGTTATCAGGTTGATGCCTTTGATAAAGTGACTTTTTATCCCAAGGTTTTTAGCTACTTGAGCAAAATTGCAAATGAGCTCGATTATAAACTCGTGATGATAACCAATCAAGATGGTTTAGGGACTGATATTTTTCCTGAAGACACCTTCTGGCCGGTACATAATTTCATTTTAAAATCCTTTGCAAATGAAGGTGTGATTTTTGACAAGGTTTTTATAGACAAGACCTTCCCGGAAGAAAATGCCAATACGCGTAAACCGGGAACCGGTATGCTTACCGAATTTTTCTCTGAAGAGTATGATCTGGAAAACAGCTTTGTTTTTGGAGATCGTCTTACAGATATTGAACTGGCAAAAAATCTGGGAGCAAAGGGTATTTTTATAAATGATCATACTGATTTAGGTTCTGAAGAGATTACTATTAAACGTGAAGAATTAGAGAAATTCATTGCTCTTGAAACTAACGATTGGCAGGAGATTTATGAGTTTTTAAAGTTGGAAGAACGCACCGCATCCATCTCAAGAAAAACAAATGAAACTGATATTGAAATCGAACTCAATCTGGACGGGACCGGAAAAAGTGATATCAAAACAGGTTTGGCCTTTTTTGATCATATGTTAGATCAGCTGGCACGTCACGGCTCAATGGATTTAAAAATTCATGTAAATGGCGATTTGGAAGTTGATGAACATCACACCATAGAAGATACAGCGATTGCTCTAGGTGAAGTGTTTGCCAAAGCTTTAGGGAACAAACTTGGTATAGAGCGCTACGGTTTTTGTTTGCCTATGGACGACTGTTTGGCGCAGGTAGCAATTGATTTTGGAGGCCGAAACTGGTTGGTTTGGGAAGCAGATTTTAATAGAGAAAAAATAGGAGAGATGCCTACCGAAATGTTTTATCATTTCTTTAAATCCTTTACCGATGGGGCAAGAGCGAATCTGAATGTAAAAGCCGAAGGAACTAACGAACATCATAAAATAGAAGCGATTTTCAAGGCCTTTGCAAAAGCAATAAAAGTAGCTGTAAAACGTGATCCTGATAAAATGGTATTGCCTAGTACAAAGGGAATGCTTTAAGGTCCCCCTAGGAACTGTTAATTACAACTTTGCTTAGGCAAAGTTTGAGAGTTTAATTTATGATTGAAACAAAAAATACACAGAAAGAATCACAGTCAACTCCCCCTTCGGGGGCTGGGGGGCTCGTAATTATAAACTACGGCGCCGGAAACATACAAAGCATCAAATTCGCGTTTCAACGTCTGGGAATTGATGCAGTGCTTTCTGACGATGCTGAAAAAATAAAAGCTGCAGATAAGGTTATTTTCCCTGGTGTGGGTGAGGCGAGTAGTGCTATGGCAAAATTAAGAGTTACGGGTTTAGATAAGATTATCCCGAACTTAAAACAGCCAGTTTTAGGTATTTGTCTGGGGATGCAATTGATGTGTAAACATTCTACCGAAGGAGACACCACCGGACTTGGGATTTTTGATGTAGATGTGGTGAAGTTTTCAAAAGAGGTAAAAGTTCCGCAAATAGGCTGGAATGAAATTACAGACTTACAAAGTGAATTATTTACTGACATTCCTGAAAACTCACATATGTATTTGGTGCACAGTTTTTATGCACCGAAATGCACCGAAATGATTGCAACGACAAATTACGAACTAGACTATGCCTCGGCTTTGCAGAAGGATAATTTTTACGGTGTGCAATTTCACCCGGAAAAGTCAGGTGTTGTAGGTGAACAAATACTTAAAAACTTTTTAGACTTGTAATTGATTATTTGGTATTTCTTATTTAGCATTAAACCCTTAGTAATCAAATGGAAAGAGGTTCAGGTTTAATTATAGATAATAAAGCAGAGGGATTTGACTGTGATGGAAACAGAGAATTTATAAATTTCTTAAGCTATTCTAAAGGAGGTGCAAGAGAATTGAAGTCTCAACTTTATAGATGTTTTGATAAAGAATTGATAACAAAAGATCAGTTTGAAGAGTACTCTTTAAAATGTCAAGAATTGCAAAATAAATTGGAGGTTTTATGAATTATTTGAAGAACTCGGAATTCAAAGAGTCGAATTTTAAACGCTAGAGTAGTTTTTTAAATAACTAACAATGAATGATGAATCATAACTTATTAAAATGCGAATAATACCCGCTATAGATATCATTGACGGAAAGTGTGTGCGTCTTTCTAAAGGTGATTATGACACAAAAAAGATTTATAATGAGAGCCCGTTAGAGGTTGCTAAAGAATTTGAAGCACACGGAATCGAATTTTTACACCTTGTTGATCTGGACGGCGCTAAGAGCAAGCATATTGTGAACCATAAGGTTTTGGAACAAATCGCTTCACAAACCCGTTTGAAAATAGATTTTGGAGGCGGACTCAAAACAGATGATGATCTGCGTATCGCTTTTGAAAGTGGCGCCAAACAGATAACCGGAGGAAGCATTGCGGTAAAAGATAGAGATACTTTTAAAAATTGGTTGACCAAATTTGGAGCAGATAAAATTATTCTGGGAGCTGATGCTAAAGATGAGAAAGTAGCCGTTAGCGGCTGGTTAGAAGAATCTAAAGAAGAATTGATTCCGTTTATACAGGAGTATCAAAAAGATGGCGTTTCCTATGTTATTTGCACAGATATCAGCAAAGACGGAATGCTAGAAGGTCCTTCGTTTGATTTATATACCAAAATATTGGAAGAATGTCAGGTTGAGCACAATCGTGATAGCGTCAGTTTGAGCGCAGTCGAGAACCTAAAGCTAATAGCTTCCGGTGGAATTTCACATTTCGACGAGTTGCCAAAACTAGCAGAATTAGGTTGCGAAGGAACGATTATCGGTAAAGCGATTTATGAAGGAAGAATCTCAATGAAACAGTTGGAAGGATTTATATTGAAACATTGAAAAACCGCATTAGCATATTAGGTGTTTATGTATCGATATATTATTTCGTAGTTATCCTATTTACTATCTGGTTTAGTGCATTCAGTAATGATCCTTGGGGATTTGGAATTTTCGGAATCCTAGGTTTGCTAATCCTAGGATTACCATTGGTATTCATAGAAGCATTCCTAATGTTTTTAGATCATAAAAAGCTTAAAAATAGTATCGCAGCTTTACTATGTATAGTATTTTCTTATTTCATTTTTATTGAAATGGGACTTTTAAATTAAGTTTTCCGCCTTCGCGGAAAAGAAAAAATAGATTTATAATGCTTACAAAACGTATAATACCTTGTTTGGATATAAAAAAAGGTCGTACCGTTAAAGGGGTTAATTTTGTTGCTTTACGTGATGCCGGTGATCCGGTCGAGTTGGCAGCGAAGTACGCTGAAACCGGTGCAGACGAACTTGTTTTTCTTGATATTTCGGCAACTGAGGAGCGTCGTAAAACCTTAGCTGATTTGGTTTTGCGCGTTGCAGAAAAAATAAATATTCCGTTTACGGTAGGTGGCGGGATTTCTTCTGTTGAAGATGTAGATATTTTGCTTCATAATGGTGCTGATAAAGTTTCGATTAACTCTTCCGCAGTGAAGAATCCGCAATTGATTAATGATCTGGCTGCAAAATTTGGCTCACAATGTGTTGTTGTTGCGATAGATGCTAAACAAATCAAAGGTAAATGGACCGTGCATCTGGTAGGTGGTAAAGTGCCTACAGAATTGGATTTGTTTGAATGGGCTCAGGAAGTGGAGCAACGTGGCGCAGGAGAAATCTTGTTTACGTCAATGGATCACGACGGTACAAAAAATGGTTTTGCAGATGAAGCGTTGGCAAAATTGAGTACCTTATTAAATATTCCCATTATTGCTTCAGGAGGAGCGGGGACGATGCAGCATTTTACAGATACGTTTATCAACGGAAAGGCTGATGCAGCTTTGGCGGCAAGTGTATTTCATTTTCACGAAATTGATATCTCAGAGTTGAAACATGTATTAAAAAGTAAAAATATTCCGGTACGGATTTAAATAGAATTTTCGCCTTTGCGAAATAACTCAAGAGTTATGAAAATTAATTATGATGAAAAAGGCCTGGTGCCTGCAATAATTCAGGATGCTAAAACCAATACGGTTTTGATGTTGGGTTATATGAATGAGGAAGCGTATCTCAAAACTAATAAAACTAAAAAAGTAACCTTTTACAGCCGTAGCAAACAGCGTCTTTGGACTAAAGGTGAAGAAAGTGGTAACTTTTTAAATTTGGTTTCTATTAAAAACGACTGTGATAATGATACATTATTAATTCGTGTCAACCCGCAAGGTCCAACCTGTCATACAGGAGCGGACAATTGTTGGGGTGATGAGAATGAGCAGTCTTTTGGTTTTCTTACAGAGCTTGAGCAAACCATTGCAGAACGTAAAGCCAATCAGGATAACGAAAAGAGCTACGTTGCAGATCTTTTTAGAAAAGGAATCAATAAAATAGCTCAGAAAGTAGGTGAGGAAGCGGTAGAAGTTGTGATTGAAGCTAAGGATGAAGATGATAAGCTTTTTCTAAATGAGAGTGCCGATTTACTTTTTCATTATTTGATTCTCTTGAAGGCAAAAGGTTTTGGACTTAAGGATATTGAACAGGTTTTAATAGATCGAAAAAAATAATAACAATACACTCACTCGTATTTTAAAAAGGATAAACTTACTAAGTCTATCCTTTTTTCTATTTTGAGAAATTTTTCAGCATCAGTTTGACGTTTTACATCAGAATAAATATATGTTTTATCTTATTTAGGGTTTAAAAAAAGACGATTTTATAAGATTCTATTAAAAAAAGTTAATTCAGTTATATTTTACTTGTCGATTTTTTTTAATACTTACTATAATAATTAATAAATCAGTTTAAAGAATATCAATAACATTTTATTAACAAGATAAGTACTACTAAATTAAGATTTATTAAAATACTTCATTTTGATTAGACATCAGTAATTTACAAGTAACAAGATGATGGTTAAAGGATTTAGGAGATGTTTTAAAGGGAATAACCACCTACTTAAACGCTTGCACTTGCATTTAATCGTATTAATTGGGAATTTAGAAGAGCCAATTAAAACTGTTTATGCGAAAAATTTTACTTCTGTTTTTTGTAATGTACAATATGTTAGTTTTTAGTCAGGTAGGTGTAGGTACAACAGAGCCACATCCTGATGCGATGCTTGATATAAATGGAGCATTACGCATACGTTCATACGGTGAAGGTAGCGATAACTCTGCTAAAGATTCTATCGCCGTTCTTGATGGTAGAGGCATTGTTCACCGAATTGCTACTAAAAAATTACTAGCTAATATGGATAAGTCGCTAGTTAAGGCTAAATTAACTACAAATTTTGCAATTACACTAGGATCGTATGTACCTATAAAGTTCAATTCTGAAGATTTTGATATTAAGGGAGAATTTGATACTGCTACAGGTTTATTCACTGCATTAGATTCTGGTATTTATAGAGTTACATCTCAGATTAAAACAACAGGTGTTTCTGTAGGAGATTTGGGTTTAGCTATTTATAAAATAAATTCAGCAGGCAGTGTAGACACTAAAATTGCTGAAGAACGATTTGTGAATGTTGGTGTAGAATTATCTATTTTACTAACAGTTAATGTATCTCCTCCTACACGGACGGTATCTACTTTAGTAAAGTTAGATGCAGGGGAAAAAATTAACTTTAGATTATATTCATTAGTTTCTCTTAATCTATCAGGAACTACAGATGGCTATGATTCTTTCTGCACGATTGAACAAGTTCGCTAATTAGCTTTCCATTTCTATCAATGTCAATGCTAATCGTATTTTATAATACGGTATCTTCTCTTCAAAATGTTCAAAATACGGCTTGAGTCCGTCTGGGTTATCTAAAGTTTTTTTGGCTGACTGTATCTGTTCAACTTCAGATCTGTTTACATAATTATATAGATCCAGATCAGCGCCGTCTTGTGCTAGTTTTGCCAGATGTGAATACACAGTTGTGTCCTTCAAGTCTCTTTTTTGAGCAATCTCTTCTATTGAAAGTCCGTCTTTCAACATATTAAAAGTAACCTGATGCGTTGCTGTTTTATTGCCTTTCTTTTTTAGCTTTTGCTGTTGAAAGTCTAGAATAGCATCAATAAAAGCATCTCCATAAACATCTAGTTTACGTTGACCAACACCACTTATTTCCAGAAGTTCCATTTCGGTAGTAGGACGAATCCGTTCCATCTCTTTTAAGGTTTTATCACTAAAAACCAGATAAGCCGGTATTTCTTCCTCTTTAGCTATTTCAGATCTAAGCGCTCGAAGTTTCTCAAAAAGATCATTCCCTTTTTTGATTTTAGGTTTCTTTTCGGTTTCTACTTCTTGTTTTATCGCTTCAGTAGGATGCGTAAGACGTACTTTTTTTCCTTCAAATAAAACCGCTCTGCTGGATGCTGTTAAATGCAGACTATTTCTCAAGTGAAACGCAATCTCACAATATCCTTGATTAATAAGTTGCAGCATATAGTGTTGCCAGTCTTTCCAAGAAATATCAGCGCCTATTCCATAGGTGCTAATTTGATCTAAATCATTATCTAGAATTTGAGCATTTTTAGCTCCGCGTAAAATATCTATGATAACACCAATAGGCTGACTTTCGTTAGCTCGAGCAATCGTAGAAAGTGCTTTTTGAGCTAAAATAGTTCCGTCAAAAAAATGTGGTGGATTCTTGCATACGTCACAGTTACCGCAATCCTGCTCTAGAAATTCCCCAAAATAACTCAATAATATTTTACGTCTGCACGTAGTCGCTTCGGCATATTGCTTCATACGGTCTAGCTTGGCATTTTGTACTTCCTCATTTCCAGCTCCTTGTGTAAAGCGGCGCAATTGTAAAACATCTGCATAACTGTGAAAAAGTAGCGCATGAGATTTTAGTCCGTCACGACCGGCTCTACCAATTTCTTGATAATAGCCTTCCAGGTTTTTAGGCATATTGTAATGAATCACCCAGCGTACATTAGACTTGTCAATCCCCATTCCAAAAGCAACAGTTGCACAAACCACCTGAGTTTTGTCATAAATAAAATCTTCCTGAACTTTATTGCGATCCTCAAAGCTCAACCCGGCATGGTAGGAAGTAGCTTCAATACCTTCAGCCTTTAAAGATTCAGAAACACTTTCTGTGGTTTTTCGGCTCAGGCAATAAATGATTCCGCAAGTATCTGGTCTTTTGGCTAAAAAGCGTTTGATCTGATCCAGACGTTTATCTGCTGCACGAACTTCTAACGTGATGTTTTTTCGGTCAAAAGAACTTAAAAATTGTTGCGCGTAAGAAATATTGAGTTGGTCTGCGATATCCTGACGTGTAGCCTTATCTGCGGTAGCCGTTAAAGCAATAACGGGAGTCTTGGGGAGGGTTTTCTTTAAAAATCCTAATTGTTGATAAGAAGGCCTAAAATCATGTCCCCAGCTAGAAATACAATGTGCCTCGTCAATAGCAACACAACTGATGTAATTTTCATTAAGAATAGGGGATAAGCCGGCCAAACTTTCGGGAGCGACATAAAGTAATTTTAATTTGCCTTCTGCCGCCTTGTCGATTATACTTTGCTGAAGCCTAGCATCCTGACTGCTGTTGTAAAAATCAGCTTCAATACCGTTTGCTTTTAGACCATCTACCTGATCTTTCATCAAAGCAATCAACGGAGAAATAACAAGCGTCAATCCTTTAAAATGTAGTGCTGGAAGTTGATAACAAATGGATTTTCCGCCACCGGTAGGCATAATGACAATCGCATCATTACCGGCTAGAACGGTCTCTATAATCTCACTTTGTTGATTTCTAAAACTATCGTAACCAAAGTAGGTTTTAAGCGTTGTAAGCAGAGTAGATTTTTCGATTTCAGCGGCCATAATAATCCTTTTTTACAAAAAAAGGAATTTTTAAGCAAATCTGTATCAATTTAAGTTTTAAATAAATTCTACTGAAACTTTATCGAATTTAAAGCCGTTAAGCTAACGTTATATAAACCCTAAAATCTATATCTGATTTTTAAACAATATGCATTTTTACATAAGCAAATTGAAGAAAGCATAATTCTCAATCTTATGCTTTATAAATCCGTAAGAACTTTGCTATAGCGTTTAAATTAATTAGTAAACTTGTTTTGTATGAAAGCTAGAAAATATACCATTGCTGTACTGCAATTAAACCTTAATAATACAGCAGAAAAAAATCTGGAGAAGTGTAAAAAATGGGTGCGTGATGCCGCCGCTGAAGGCGGAGAGGTCATTTGCCTACCCGAATTATACAGCAGTCATTATTTCTGTCAGGATGAAGATGTTGACAATTTTAAATACGCAGAACCACTTTACGATATTTCTTTTACCGCTTTTAGTGAACTGGCTAAAGAGCTTGGAGTGGTGATTATCGTTCCGTTTTTTGAAAAACGTATGAGCGGAATTTACCACAATAGTGCGTACATAATAGATACAGACGGAAGCGAGGCCGGTTTATACCGCAAAATGCACATTCCTGATGATCCTCATTTTTATGAGAAATTTTACTTCACTCCGGGAGATTTAGGTTTTAAAACAATCAAAACTAAAAAAGCAGATTTAGGTACCTTGATCTGTTGGGATCAGTGGTATCCCGAAGCGGCTCGATTAACTGCTCTACAAGGTGCCGAAGTTTTATTCTATCCTACAGCAATAGGCTGGCACCCTCAGGAGAAAGCACAATTTGGAGTGAATCAGCACGGTGCTTGGATGAATGTGATGAAAGGTCATGCGGTGGCGAATGGAGTTTTTGTAGCAGCAGCTAACCGAATAGGTCTGGAGCAATACATTCCAGATACAAACGGAATTGAATTTTGGGGACAGTCTTTTATTTGTGGTCCGCAAGGCGAAATTTTAGCGCAAGCTTCAGTAGATCAGGAAGAACTCTTACTCGCAGAAGTAGACTTGGATCTTCAGGAAAATGTACGTCAGAATTGGCCCTTTTTTAGAGATCGAAGAATTGATTTTTATGGTGAAATAACCAAACGAGCACTTGATTAACATATGAAAAACAACAGACGTTTACCGGCAGAATGGGAAAAGCAACAAGGAATTCTTTTATGTTTTCCCAGTAACGGTAACGACTGGCCTGGTAAATATCAGGCGGTGCAATTTGTTTTTGTAGATTTTATAAAAAAAATAGCAGAACACGAGACGGTTTTTCTTTTAGTGGGTCGTGAAAGCATCAAAGAAAAAGTGATAGCCTTACTTGAAGCAGCTCATGCGAATAGGAGTAAAATCACCTTTATACTTCAAAAAACAAACCGAAGTTGGATGCGTGATTCTGGACCAATTATTGTTAAAAATAATGATGAGCGGGAGGCGTTGGATTTCAATTTTAACGGTTGGGCAAAATATGGGAATTTCAGGTTAGACAAGATGGTACCGAAACGTATTTCAGATTTTTTAGGAATTCCTTTACAACGGGTTTGTTATAATGGCAAACCCGTAATTCTAGAAGGTGGAGCGATAGATACTAATGGAAAAGGAACACTTATCACTTCAGAAGAATGCCTGATGGATCAACAGAAACAAGTACGTAATCCAGGTTTTACTAAAGCGGATTATGAGGCTGTTTTTAAGGAGTATTTTGGCATAACCAATACGATCTGGGTGGGTAGCGGTATAGACGGGGATGATACACACGGTCATATTGATGATTTATGCAGATTTGTCAATGCTACCACAATTGTAACGGTGGTAGAGCACGATAAAAAAGATAAAAATTACACACCGCTTCAAGAGAATTTAAAGCGTTTGCAGCAAGCAAAACTTGAAGACGGTTCTTCACCTAAAATCGTTGAGCTACCTATGCCGCGTCGCCTGAACTATGAAGATCTTAGGCTTCCGGCGAGTTATGCCAACTTTTTAATTCTCAATCATTCTGTATTAGTGCCTACTTTTAATGATGCTAAAGACCGCATAGCCCTTTCAATTCTGGCAAATCTTTTTCAGGATAGAGAGATCATAGGTATAAGTGCTCACGACCTGATCTGGGGACTAGGAACCTTACATTGCTTAAGTCAGCAAATACCCGCCTAGAACGGTTTTGCGAAAGCTAAAAATCCTATTTTATTTTCCTCAGAAACCAACCCGTTTAAAAACGTACCTTTGCAGCAAAATATGAGTTATGCAATCTTTTGAAGATTTTAAAATCAATAAGCAATTACGCTACGCCATTGAAGATCTTGGTTTCTCAGAGCCTACACCTATACAGCAAGAAGCTTTTGGGGTTATTCGCTCAGGGAGAGATGTTGTGGGCATTGCGCAGACCGGTACGGGTAAAACCTTTGCATATATGTTGCCGGTGCTAGAAGGTTTAAAATTTTCAAAACAAATAAATCCTCGGGTTTTAATTTTAGTTCCTACACGAGAGCTGGTTTTACAGGTTGTTGACCAGATTAAAGAATATGGAAAATACAGTACGATTAGAGTTCTTGGTGTTTATGGGGGGACAAACATCAATACGCAACGACAAGAAGTAGCTCAGGGATGTGATATTCTTGTGGGAACTCCCGGAAGGCTTTATGATCTTGCTGTGAGTAGAACGTTACAGCTTAAATCTATCAAACAACTCATTATTGATGAAGTTGATGTGATGCTAGATTTAGGATTCCGTTTTCAGCTGGTAAATATTTTTGACCTGTTGCCACCACGTCGGCAAAATATTATGTTTTCGGCTACGATGACTGATGAAGTTGACGAGTTGATGGATACTTTTTTTACCGCTCCAGAGCGTATTCAGGTTGCTTTGAGCGGTACGCCGCTTGATGCAATAGAACAGCATTATTATGAGTTGCCTAACTTTTATACTAAGGCAAATCTGCTTATTAAAATACTTAAAGACAAAGACACCTTTAAAAAAGCTTTAATCTTTGTTTCAAATAAAAAACATGCAGACCGCCTTTTTCAAACACTAGAAGAAGTTTACGGGGATGCTGTAGGTGTGATTCACGCTAACAAAACGCAGAACTATCGTATTAACGCTATTGAGCAATTTGATGCCGGAACCTATAGAATTTTGGTAACTACAGATGTGATGGCTCGCGGACTCGATCTGGATCAAATCACGCACGTTTTTAATACAGATGTGCCGCGTTTTCCTGAAAACTATATGCACCGCATAGGACGTACCGGTCGTGCCGGAACAACCGGTAGCAGTTATTTGTTAGGATCTCCTGCTGAGACAGACCGCAAAGAGGCAATAGAAGAATTGATGGAAATGAAAATCCCTCAATACGAAGTGCCTGAAGAACTTGAAATTTCTAAACGTTTGCTTCCTGAAGAGGAGCCAGATTATGTAGAAATAAACAATCCTACGAAACGTAATGAGGAACGTGGAGCTAGCTTCCACGAGAAAAAAGAAAAAAATAGAAAGGTAAATTTAGGTGGTAAATACAAACGTGAGATCGCTAAGAAGTATAAAAAACCAAAAACACGCGGTGACAAAAGCTTTAACCGTAGGTATAAAAAATAGTCTTATTTTTTATAAGATAAATTTTAAAGGTTAAAATAGTACAGATTTCAAGTTGACCATTTAACAAAAAAACCTATTTTTAGGTTTATTGATTTAGCCCAAATCAACTATGCCTGGAAACAACTCAATTTACATTGTAGGAGCAGGAGTGAGTGGACTTATAGCCGCTACTATTCTTGAAAGAAATGGTTTTTCTCCAATCATTTTGGAAGCTTCAGACCGCGTAGGTGGTCGTCTCAAAACAGATATCTTAGATGGGTATCAGCTAGACCGTGGTTTTCAGGTAATGCTTGATGCATACCCTAAATCCAAAGAATATTTAGACTATAATAGCTTAGAATTACAGAAACTTATTCCGGGAGCTGTAATTTTTGAAAACGGCAATAGTCAGACCCTTGGTGATCCCTTAAGAGCACTGTCTCTCGCTATTCCTACTGTTTTAGCTGCCTCGGGTAGCATACGCGACAAAATTAAAGTTTTACGTTTAAACAGCGATCTTGCCTCAAAAGATTTTGAGACTATATTTAATACAGAAGAAAAAACAACTTGCCAATATCTGCGTGAATATGGCTTTTCAAATCGTTTTATAGAAGATTTTTTCAAACCCTTTTTTACCGGAATATTTCTTGAAAAAAACCTGCAAACTTCTAGTAGAATGTTTGAGTTTGTTTACAAAATGTTTGGTGAAGGCCTTGCTGTGATTCCTAAAAGTGGAATGGAAGCCATACCAAAACAGTTAATGTCAGATCTAAAAAATACAACCTTTAAGTTCAATACACCGGTTCAGGAAGTTAAAGATGGTATGATAACCTTAAGTGACGGAACCCATTTAGAAAGTTCGGGTATTATTATCGCTACCGAAGCGAGTCAGCTGGTGACTAATTTGAAGAACCAACAGACTACTTGGAAAGCGGTTGATTGTTTGTATTTTGAAGTTGAAAAAGTTGTTTTAGATAAACCAATTATAGGTTTGTTTTCTGAAGACGGACTTGTAAATAATATTTTCTATCCCAGCATTGTGGAGACCGAAAGTAAAGGAGCTCATCAATTGCTATCAGTTTCAATAGTTAAAGAGCATAATCTTACCGAATCTGAACTTATAGATCAAATAGAGCAAGAATTAGAAAAACAAGCTAAAATTAAAACTATTCGATTTTTAAAACGATATACCATTCCAAAAGCTTTACCTAAACTTGAAAATTTAAAATACAGTATTGATCCCGGTGAAACCCGTCTAACCAATTCGATTTTCTTAGCTGGAGATCAATTGCTTAATGGTTCTTTAAACGCTGCAATGATGACTGGCGAGCGAGCAGCATTAGGGTTGATTCAGGTTCTAGGCAATAATTAGGACCAAAATATTTACTTTTACGGATAAGCTTGTAAATTATGTCTAAAACTAAAATAGCAATAGCTCTAGGAAATATTATTCTCTTTTTAGGAATTATATTATACAGATGTCATAGAAGCTGAATTGACAATTAAAGCTTTTATGGTGCCTGCATTTTTACTTCTTGGGTCTCAATTATCAATTAGTGATTTGTTTAAGAAAAAAGAAGCTTAAGTCTTTCGCCAGATTCAAACCTCCCCATCCCACTCTAAAACCTCACCGGGCTGCAGTTCATGCAGTTTTAAATTTCCGATACGAACGCGAACCAGTCGCAGGGTAGGACAGCCAATAGCCGAAGTCATTTTACGCACTTGTCTAAATTTACCTTCTTGTATCGTGATGCTCAACCAGGTTATGGGACCGTGGCGCGCATCACGAATCTTTTTACCGCGATTGGGCAGCAAGGGCGATTCTTGCAAAATTTTGACAACGCAAGGTTTTGTTGTGTATTTCTCACCTTCGAGACCTATTGCAATACCTTGCATCAGTTGCATCAGTTGCTCTTGAGTTGGAATGCCATCAACAAGTGCGTAATATTCTTTTTCAACTCCGCTGCGGTTGATGTAATCGCTCAATTTACCATCTGTGGTCATCAGCAATAAACCTTCAGATTTCTCATCCAGGCGACCTATAGGCATCATCCCTTCCGGCCAATCATGCAGTTCGGCTAAAAATTTTTTCTTCCGCCTCTGACGCAAATCATTACTGCCCAACTGGCTGATAAACCCATAGGGTTTAAAGACTAAAAAATGTTTATGTTCTGTCAATTTTAGATTTGTTTTTCCGCTTTGCGAAAGTACTAAATATGCTACCTAAACTAACAAAACACTTCTTTTCTGTAAGTAGTTCGTCGTCGCGTCGTCTTACCTGCCATTAGATACTCTTCTTTAGCTTTTTACTATGTTTAAACAATTTGGTGGTAAACTCACTCCCGAACTTATAAAACGTTACGAGCAATCGCCTAATTGGTACGACGGTTGTTTTCAAAACCTCGAAGAAACTACGATGGACATTAGTGCTTCTGAAATGCCGGGTATGCTCTACAAGATGTTTTTTGGTAAAGGAAATGTTACACCTGAAAAAAACCTGCCTGTTGAAGCATTTGATAAAGCTACTTTTTTAGCACCTGACGATTCATTAAAATACATTTGGTATGGTCACGGTGTTTATTTAGTAAGATTGGCGGGTAAAACTATTTTAATTGACCCGATGTTGGGGCAAGATTCTGCACCCATTGCGCCAACTAAAACGCGTCGTTTTTCAAAAAACACCTTAGATCTTATTCAAGATTTTCCTGAGATAGATTTACTGCTTTTAACTCACGATCACTACGATCATCTGGATTATGCGAGTATGAAAAAGCTTTTTCCTAAGATTAAAAACTATTTCGTAGCCTTAGGTTCCGGCAGGCACTTAGAATCTTGGGGTGTATCTGCTTCTAAAATCACTGAGTTTGATTGGTGGGACACACATACTTTTGAAGGAATAGAATTGACCTTTACACCAAGCCGGCATTTTTCCGGTCGAGGGCTTCGCGATCGCGCAAAATCCTTATGGGGTGGCTGGGTTTTAAAATCCGAAGCTGTCTCGCTGTATCATACCGGTGACGGTGGATACGGTGCGCATTTTAAAGAAGTAGGTGCAAAGTTGGGGCCGTTTGATTTTGGGTTTGTAGAATGCGGACAATACAATGAGCGCTGGCACAGCATACATATGTTTCCCGAAGAAGCTGTAACTGCCGCTCAAGATGCAGGAATCAATAGAGCTACACCCTATCATTGGGGTGGTTTTAAGCTTGCTTTTCATCCGTGGAAAGAACCGGCAGAGCGTTTTATAAAAGCGGCCTCAGCACAAAAATTAAACTATACCTTACCCAGATTAGGTCAACTCATGCATCTTGATCAAGCTGCTCAAATCGAGAATTGGTGGGAAGCATTCAAATAGATTCAGCTAAAAATTAATGTTTTAGCCTTTTTTCATAAGAAAACTACATTCTTTATAAAAGTCCGTGCCGCTTGTGTAATTGGTGCAAAGAAATAGTCTAGCTTTGCGCCTTCTTAAAAAAGAAGGTTATGAAACGTATTACCGCTTACCGCAAGTTATTCAACACAGATAAAGATGCTGATTTGAAACAACTTAAATCTGCTTACAGAAATCTGGTTAAAGAATGGCATCCTGATAAATTTCAGGAAGGTGATGCGCGTAAAGAAGAAGCCGAACTGAAAAGTCGTGAGATTATAGATGCTTACCATTTTCTGGTAAGTATCGCTCCTGAAACTAAAGAAGCTACTTTAGAAACCTATATGGAAACCATCACCAATTCTGGTATTTCAGATTATCAGCATAAAGGTTTGTTATTAGAAATAACCTTTACAGACGGAAGTACTTATGAATACTTTGGCGTGCAAAAACCAATGTTTTTAAAATTTCACAATGCCGGGAATCAAGTACGTTTCGCAAAGCGAAATATCTACAATTCTTTCTTATACCGAAAGTCAAAACGCTTGTTGCAGGAAGCTTAATTTGTAAATTAGCGGCTGATGACTAAGAAAGCCATTTACGCCATTATAATTGCTGCCTTAATTGCGGGCTCAAACGGTATTCTTATTAAAGCGATGCCGAGTTTGACAACCGGTGCTATTGGTTGGTTTAGAGCCGGAGTTCCGGTTTTATTCTTATTACCGGGCTTGATAAAGGCTAATGAGTTACGGGTTAAAGGCAATACTAAAATGCTGGTGCTGGCCTCTGTCATCAATGCGGTTCGCACCTATTTTTTCTTGTTGGCTTTTGTGTATACCTCGGTGGGAAATGCGGTTGTACTGTTTTATGTGTATCCGCTTTTTATTACCATCATTGAGACACTAATCTACAAAACGCCCATCAAACGCAATCAGATTTTACTGATGCTTTTAGCCTTTACAGGGATTGCGGTTACCTATGCTGATAAAGAATTCAGTTTTGAATCCAGAGATTTTATCGGCATGCTCGCAGCTGTTTTGGCTGCATTGGGTTATGCTTTTTTTGTTTGTATTTTTAAAAGACAAACCCAAGATTGCAATCGCAACCAGTTGTTATTTTATCAGAATATCGCCGGAGCCGTGTTATTTTTACCTTTTCTATTTGGTGTGCAAGATGTTGAATGGACTCACGTAGGTGTCGGTGTTTTTTACGGTTTACTTATAGGTATCGTGCAATTTGGTTTGTTTTTCTTCGGTTTAAAACAATTGAATGCTACCACTGCAGCTTCTTTGATGTATCTCGAAGTTTTAAGTGCGGTAATGCTAAGCTTTCTTATTCTTAATGAACAACTCAGTTGGAATACTTATCTGGGCGGAGGTCTTATTTTAATCAGTAGTTTCTTTATTTCGCGTCTCAACCGTAAAGCCTCTTAGACCTCTTAGACCTCTTAAGCACTATAATTACTGAAAATCTTAACCTAGGTTAGGCAACTGCGTTAAACTTTATTTAAATCACTTCTGAGCATTTGTGAACTGCTAATCATAGCCGTATTTTGAATCAAATCAAAAATTAAGTTATGAGCGAAGTAAAAGCATATGGAGCTGCTGATTCTAAAGCAGACCTTAAAGAAATAAAAATTGAACGCAGAGCTATAAAACCTAGAGATGTAAAAATTAAGATCACCTATTGCGGGGTATGTCACAGTGATATTCATACCGTGCGTAATGATTGGGGCGGATCTAAATATCCTGTTGTTCCCGGTCATGAGATCATTGGTAAAGTTTTAGAAATAGGTAACGAAGTAGAGAATGTTAAAGTAGGTGATACAGTGGGAGTAGGCTGCATGGTAGATTCTTGTCGGGAGTGTGAGCCATGTAAAAACGACTTAGAGCAGTTTTGTGAAAAAGGAATGGTAGGAACCTATAATGGTAAGGACAAGCATTTAGGTGGTCATACTTACGGAGGTTATTCAGAAGAAGTTGTGGTTGATAATTATTATGTTCTTCGCGTACCAAAGAATTTAGATGAAAACGCCGTTGCTCCTTTATTATGTGCCGGTATTACTACATTCTCACCTTTAAATCATTGGAAAGTAAGTAAAGGTGATAAAGTAGGTGTTATCGGTCTTGGTGGTTTAGGGCATATGGGAATTAAATTTGCACACGCAATGGGAGCTCATGTTGTCATGATTACAACAAGTCCTGGTAAAGCTGAAGATGCAAAACGATTAGGAGCAGATGAAGTGCTGATTTCTAAAGATGCTGATGCAATGAAGAAGCACGCGAACTCTTTTGATTTTCTATTGAATACAGTGCCGGTAGGTCATGATATAAACCCGTATATCAGCTTATTGAAGATTGATGCAACGATGTGTATGGTAGGTGCTGTTGAGCCGCTTGAAGCTGTTCACGGTGGAAGCTTAATTATGGGACGTAAAAATGTTGCAGGATCATTAATTGGTGGTATCAAAGAAACTCAGGAAATGCTGGATTTCTGTGGAGAACACAATATCGTAAGTGATATTGAGATGATTGATATGAATACGATTAACGAAGCGTACGAGCGCGTTGTAAATGGTGATGTAAAATACCGTTTTGTGATTGATATGGAATCCTTACGAAACTAATCAATATGTCATAAACATTGAAAAATCCGTCTGAGTAATCAGTCGGATTTTTTTATTAATCCCTGTTTTAGTTCTCTAAATATAAAGTCTTATGTTTTTATTATTGCTTTGACTTCACATTAAAACTAGGTGCTTCATAATCTTTAGGAAGATAATCAGAAGGAATGGTGCTTTGATTACCATCACGAGCTGCACGGTAATGCGGGGATAGAATTTCGATACCATTTTCATTACACACATCTTGAATATTCTGATGCAATTGCGAGTAAATAGCAGCTTGCTTATTGGCCTCACGGATGTATGCGTTAATCTGATAAGCCACGTAAAAATCTTCTAAGCTAGTTTGTAATACAAAAGGCTGTGGATCTTTTAAAACTAAATCTGTACGCAAAGCGGCGTCTATAAGTACCTGATGCATATCTTTCCACGGGATGTCATATCCAATAGTCACTGTGGTATGTATGATGAGTCCTTTTTCTGGTGCATCACTGCTATAATTGATGGTATGACTGCTCATCACGGTAGAATTTGGGATGGATATAATTTCATTTTTCGGGGTGCGTACACGAGTAACTAAAGATGATTTTTCAATTACATCACCTACGATCTCACCAATTTTAACCCGATCACCAATTTTAAACAAGCGCATATACGTGAGTACCAGACCGGCAATAACGTTAGATAAGGAACCGGCAGAGCCGAAGGTAAATAAGAACCCTAAAAACACTGAAATTCCCTGAAATACCGGAGATTCGCTTCCCGGTAAATACGGAAAAATCACAACAAAAGCAAAAGCGATAACCAGCACCCGAGCTAATTGATAGGTAGGATTTGCCCAGTCTGGATAAAAACCATTAAAGCTAAGACGTTCTTCTGCAACCTCTACTTTCAAAAAGTGCAACCCTTTTAAAACCAGCCTAAATACGATGATGATAACCACAATCGCAAAGATGTTTGGCAGGTAATTCCAGAAGGCTAGAAAAATACTTTTTATCGGGTTTATGATATAACCAAACAAGGTGTTTGCAAAAGATTCAGTTTGCGGGAAGAAACCAAAAACAATAGGTAATGCGACATAGATCGCAAACAAAACGGTAACCCATTTTACAATTCGATTAATGAGAAGCAAAACATGCACCTGTCGCTCCGTATCTAATAATGTGTAATTTTTAAGAGTTAGAGCTTTTAGACGCTTATGCTTTTGACGTTGAATTTTTAGTGCGGTCCATCTAAATAGACGCAAAACGTATTTAATGATCAAGCCGATAATGATCAAAACTAAGAGCGCCAGCCCAATGCTTTTCAATAAATTTAAAAGACTATTTTCTTCTTTATAGTTTAAAACTTCAGTACCGATTATTTTTTTATAGTCAGTAGCGAGTTCAAACGGTGTAGTTTCAAACCATAGCGCATCAACATCGGTAACGCTAATAATAGTTTGTGAATTATAAATAACATCTACAGTCGCTTCATTCTCAGTAATCTTTAAGGAGTTTGCCTTAAAAGTAAGTTCCTCTGGTAGTTTTTTAATTCGTTGAGAGATGGCATTCGCGCGGTCTTGTGCAGAAAAACTTGCAATACGATTGTAAATCAGGAATAAGGTATCTTCGTGAAAACCGATGACCGGATAGCCTTTTGTGGTTTCTTTTAAAGAAGCTATTTGTTGTTTTTTAGTTTCCCGAAGTAATGAATCTTTAGCTCTAAACTGAAGCAATTGTGCTTCAAGCTCGCTTCGGTCTTTATTAGAAGACCCCAGCGCATCAATGCGTTGCTCTAAATCTGCTCTACGTATAGAATCAGCAAAACGTTGTTTTTCGAGATTGGCGAGTTTCTTTACAAAATCATCTCCTGTAGTTTGTGTTGCAACACTATCTAGAACAATCGCCGTAGAATCGTTCTGTGCAAGGGCAAAACCAAAGTTGAGAAAGAATAAGAGAATACCTAATTGCTTAACCGATACCATTAAAAACATCTTTAATTAAGCCCGAAAAATAATTAATTCTAGTTTACCAGTCTTGTTTTTCTATTGAAATTGGAAAAACTAAAAGAGCTTATACACTTTTATGCGAACCGTCACAAGACGGTAAACGCTTATTTTTTAGGCAGGTGCAATCATGAATTCTTTGGCCGCTAAATATTCTTGGGATATATTTTTGTATCCGGGAGATTCTTGAGCATAAAACGGTTCTACGGCTACATCCATACAAAGCTATTCTTTTAAACTTCCATCTAAAACAGCTTTTATTCCGCGGAGCGCAATCAACGCAAAAATAGGTCTGTGATTGAGTTCGTAGTTGAGTTCAACAACTGCTTTTTCTAATAAAAAGGTTTCTAAAAGTACCGTATAATCTCGTTCATTATCAGGTATCAAACCAGAGTCTGCAAGAGACTTTTTGTAGCCATTCAAATAAAAACGAGAAATATAATAATACCAGGCTTCTGCCCAATCTTCTAAGTGCGACTCGCGGTATTCTTCTGCATAATTTTGTTGCATTAACGGACTGTAAGCTGCGTAGTGAAAAGAGCGAATCATCGAAGCGACATCCCGCAATCCCGAACGCAAAATACGACGCTCACTAAACGGTCGAGACGGTTCGCCTTCAAAATTAATAATGACAAAGTCTTTCCCAGTCCACAAGAGTTGACCCAATTGAAAATTACCGTGTGTGCGTATTTTTACAGTGTCTATTTTGTGTTTAAATACGCGTTTAAAGCACGCTAAAACTTCGCTTTTTCGGTTTAAAATCTCTTCTGCTTCTTCTTGAATGGTATGCGGAAGACTCGGTATAGACTTTCTTAGGTTTTCAAAAGCTTCACGGGTTACACTTTGCAGCGAAGAATACAACGAACGCTGATAATGCAAGGAGAATGCCTCATGTTCAAAACCGCTAAGTTCTTTATGACTGGCAAGCGCCTGATGCATTTCTGCACTCCGCTGTCCCAATAAACTTATCCGTTCTGGAAATAAACTATCAATGAGGTCCTGTTCTTGTTCCTCAAGATTTTCAAAAAGCAAAGGCTGTAAACGCTCGGTAAGATCATAGCTTGGATCGTGCTCCTGAGCTTGTGTCTGCACACGCTCCATATAGCGATGCGCAGCATCTTTTGCATTAACCCAGCCAGTACCCACATTAGTCACGAGATCTTGCATCATACCGAGCACCGCTTCATTGCGCTTTTGAGTATGATAAACCAGCTTACCCATATAATCAGGCGTATTGGCAAATTTTACCGTTTCGGTTAAGTACTGCGCCAGTTCTGCATCAGGATTGATAGTATTGTCTAGACGACGGTAGAGTTTTAAGAAATACCGGTGATCATAAATAATGGATGTGTTACTCTGTTTAGATTCAATTATTCTGGAACTGACATCTTTAATTTCAGCATCTGGTGTCAAATTCCCTTTAATGAAAACCAGCTTTTCTTTAGCAAAATTCAGTGTTTTTCCGTCTTGTAAACCATAAAACAGCTGTGCTCTAAAAGGTTCAACATAAACAGAATCTACCAGTAAACCGGAACCATTTTTCAGTGTTATTTCAGCTAAAATTCCTTTCTGCGGAACAGCTTCTACCAGACTTTCTTGTGTGAGCGAAAGATAGGTGAGGGGTAATTGGTAAATTTCGGGTAAACCTTCGTTGAAATTAACTTCAACAATAAGATTCTTGACCAATACCGTATCATCTGAAAGATCAAGCATATTGGTTATATGCATAGATTGAATGATTCTGCTAGAATCCCCAAACCAGTATTTGCTTTTAAAGTAAGACGGTAAAATTTTTCGTTCGAGAACCTTACTATTTTTTGCATCAAATAGCGTATCCCAATGGGTTGTATTGAGTTTTGGTAACGGACCGTCTTGAGTTTCACTTTCACGTTGGGTTAACGAAAACCAGTAATAGCCATGTGGAGCTAATGTAAATAAATAGGGTCTGTTTGTAATTCTAGGGAATTTATTATGACTGAAAACTTCAACAGGAATGTAATCTATATAGTCCTCCAATTCGAGTTCTACTGCCTGAGAAAAACGGGATAAATTGGCTAAGACCAAAATAGTTTCATCTTCATAGGTTCGTGTAAACGCTAATATTTTAGCATTAGAGGGCGATAAAAAGTTGATGTCTCCACGCCCAAAAGCTTTAAAGCTTTTACGCATATGCATCACACGCTTCATCCACCACAACAACGAAGAAGAGTTCATTTGCTGTGCTTCAACATTCACCGATTCAGAACGATACTGCGGATCTATTATAGTAGGTAAATATAACTTCTGTGGATTTGCCATCGAGAAACCGGCATTTCGATCGGCTGTCCATTGCATAGGTGTTCGTACTCCATCTCGGTCACCCAGATAAAAATTGTCGCCCATACCTATCTCATCACCGTAATACAATACAGGTGTTCCCGGAAGTGAGAACAATAAAACATTCATCAGTTCTATCTTATTCCGGTTGTTATCGAGTAAAGGAGCCAGACGGCGTCTGATACCTACATTAATTTTTGCCTTAGGATCCTGTGAATACACTTTATACATATAGTCACGTTCCTCATCTGTTACCATCTCTAGAGTAAGTTCGTCGTGATTTCTCAAGAAAATTGCCCACTGGCAAGAGTCTGGTATAGTAGGAGTCTGATCTATAATATCTATAATTGGGTAACGATCTTCCATCTTAACCGCCATGAACATACGTGGCATAATAGGAAAATGGTAGTTCATATGACACTCGTCACCATCACCAAAGTATGCTGCAGAATCTTCGGGCCACATATTGGCTTCTGCTAATAAAAGCTTGTTATCGTGATTCGCATCAATGTGCGCTCTTAATTTTTTTAGAAAAACATGAGTTTCAGGTAAATTCTCACAATTGGTACCGTCTCTTTCAAAAAGATAAGGCACGGCATCCAGTCTAAAACCATCAACACCCAGTTCACACCAATAATCCATAATGTCAAAAACCTCTTGTTGTACATCAGGATTGTCAAAATTTAAATCAGGCTGATGTGAGAAAAATCGATGCCAATAATAGGCATTGGCTTCAGCATCCCAAGTCCAATTAGAAGGTTCTGTATCTGTAAAAATAATACGGGCATCTTTATATTTATCAATATTATCGGTCCATACATAATAGTCTCGATATTTAGAACCTTCAGGAGCTTTACGTGCTCGCTGAAACCACTCATGCTGATCTGAAGTATGATTAATCACCAACTCTGTGATTACTTTTAAACCGCGCTTGTGCGCCTCTTCAACCAAGCGTTTAAAATCTTCAATCTCTCCATAAGATGGGTTGATGCTGTAATAATCTGCAATATCATAACCATCATCTCTTAAAGGAGAAGGGTAGAAAGGAAGCAACCAAATCGCGGTAACCCCCAGATCTTCCAAATAATCAAGTTTTTGAAGCAGACCTTCAAAATCTCCAATACCATCACTATTGCTATCAAAAAAAGCTTTGATGTGTAACTCGTAAATAATTGCGTCTTTATACCAGTTTTTTTGATCGTCAACAAATGAAGTGATTGCCATAGATGGGTTTTATGCGTTGGTTTTGGTTAAGTGAATGTGTTTCCGCGACAAACGGAATTGTTAAAGTTAAAGAAGAATCCTCAAACCCTCCGTTAAATATAGATTAAAGCTAACCGAATAATTTTAGCGCCTTTTAATTTATTCAATATAATAGTATTCAATTCCAAGGAATTTGATACGGGATCAAGACCAGTATACAAGGCATTTTTGAGAAATCATTTGTAATTTATAAAAGCTTTTTGAAGTAGTTGTAGTCTATTAAGAAAACAGCTAACTAAACTTGCTGAAAATCAAAAAAATAAAATATATACAAGATAAATCAAAATTTAGTTGCGGTGTCATTTATTTAAGTTACATTTGTATCGTTAAATTATTTAGACAATGCCTAAGAACCACTGCTCGTAAATTTTTTAATAGCAATAGTGCAGTACATTTTAATAAGACAATAGCTCTCTCGAGGCAAGTTTCAGTTTAGATAAATGGTGAATGTTCTAATTCACTTATACGTTTCAAATACTACTTCTTCATTAGTTCTACTTCCATAAGAACCTTTTAAATACCCTGTAATTGTTGAATCATAAAAATTGGTTCAAAAAAATTTAAAGTCTCGACAATCGAGTCCTAAAATTGAAAACATGAATGCAATACAACGTTTTGTAAATAAATTAATTAATAATAGAGTACAAGTAATGAAAGAAGGAACAGTAAAGTTTTTCAACACAACTAAAGGATTTGGATTTATCAATCCAGAAGATTCAAACGAAGATATTTTTGTTCACGCAAGTGGATTAATCGATGAGATTCGTGAGAACGACCGTGTTGAATTTGAAACTGAAAGAGGAAAAAAAGGAATCAACGCGATTAACGTTCGTGTGATTGACTAATCATAGCTTACCTTTTTAAGCGTAAAAGCCTTCATTATGAAGGCTTTTTTTATGTCTTGGTTTTAAGGAATTACCTATTATTTTTAGATTATTTTTGCCCTTTAATTTTTACAAATGACTCAGCTAGAAGAAGCATTACCGTCTGACATTTCTCCTGAAGATTTACAGACATGCATTCGTGTTTTAGAACAATTAAACACCAATACCAATCTTATTTTTGATCTTGCAAAAGAAGATCGCATCGCAATTTTAAAAGCTTCCGGTCAACTTTCTCGACCCAATAGAGATGAGTTTTCTCGCCGTAAGAAAGATGCAAAAAAAGCACAGAAACGCAAACAGGCTGCAAAAGATCGTGCTGCCCGTAAAGTAACCGGAATTCGAAGTGCGCGTGAAGCAGCTGTTTTTACTGCACCAAAATTACTTGCTGCTGCAGATCTTCAAAATATAGATACTCCAGAATTGCAAACACCTCGCAATTGCTACGTTTGTAAAACTGAATTTACCAAACTGCATCATTTTTACGATACGATGTGTACCGAATGCGGGGATTATAATTATGCTAAACGTTTCCAGAATGCTGATTTAACCGGACAAGTTGCTATCATTACCGGTTCGCGTTTAAAAATTGGCTATCACATTACCTTGATGTTGTTACGTGCAGGAGCAACCGTTGTCGCAACAACCCGTTTTCCTATTGATTCGGCATTGCGTTTTGCTAAAGAAGATGATTATCATATTTGGGCAGATCGCTTAAAAATTCACGGACTTGATCTACGACATATTCCAAGCGTAGAGATCTTTTGTAATTATATAGAACAACACTACGAGCGTTTAGATATTCTCATTAATAATGCTGCGCAAACGGTAAGAAGACCAGCCGGTTTTTACCAACATTTAATGGCAAAAGAAGAAATGCCGATAAGCGAGTTGCCTAAAGTCGCTACAAAATTACTCGACGACCACTTAAATTGTCTTGACGAATTAAAGTCATTGAGCACTACAGCTAGTGGAACTAAAAATATGCCGGTCACATGGCACGGTCCAGAGCCGGGTATAGGGATTAGAGCTTCGGCTAAACTTTCTCAAATACCGTATAGCTTTGACAATTCGCTACAAGCATCAGAAGTATTTCCTGAAGGTAAATTAGATGCTGATCTGCAGCAGGTAGATTTGCGTAAAACGAATAGCTGGCGTTTAAAATTGGGAGAAATCGAAACTACAGAGATGATTGAAGTTCAACTGGTAAATTCTGTTGCGCCTTTTGTACTGTGTAATCGTCTTTCAGAAATAATGAAGAAAGAGCATACCGGTAAAAAACACATCATCAACGTTTCTGCGATGGAAGGTAAGTTCCATAGGTTTTTTAAAGAAGATAGGCATCCGCATACCAATATGGCTAAAGCTGCTCTCAATATGCTTACCCATACCGCAGCAGGAAGTCTTGCTAAGGAAGGTATTTTTATAAATGCTGTAGATACCGGCTGGGTTACAGATGAAGATCCTGTTGAACTGGCAAAACGCAAAGTAGAACAGCATGATTTTCAGCCACCGCTGGATATTGTAGATGGAGCTGCACGTGTTATAGATCCGCTTTTTGACGGTATCAACACCGGAAAACACTGGAGCGGTAAATTTTTAAAAGATTATTTCCCAATAGATTGGTAATATGGAAAAACAACCTAACAACCCTCTACACGGCTTAACCTTAGCTGTTATTCTTCAACGATTAGTAGATCACTATGGCTGGGAAACCTTGTCAGATAAAATAAAGATCAACTGTTTTAAGTCTAATCCTTCTGTAAATTCTAGTTTAAAATTTTTACGCAAGACAGACTGGGCGCGTCAAAAAGTAGAAACACTTTATTTAAAAACTAAGTTTTAGAATCATTTTTTATTTTTTAAATTATTTAAAACTTTTTAAAACTCTTATCGTATATATGTAAGATAACTCTTGTTGTCTCAAATTATTAAACACTACTATATGCTTGATAATTATTTTAATAAGTTAAAGGAGTTTAGTCTGTTTAGTCAGGCTGAAAAGGATAATCTCACCAAATACATAACAATAAAAAAAGTACAAAAGGGAAACTACATTTTAAATTCAGGCGAAGTTTGCAATCATATTTATTTTTTAAATCAAGGCTTTGCAAGACAATATTATTATAAAAATGGTAAAGAAGTTACCGAATGGTTTGCCGGTAAAAATGAGTTTTGTTTTTCAATAGAAAGTTATTTTAAGGATTCACCCAGTAAATTACTCATTGAAACTATTGAAGATTCAGAAGTGATTTACTTACATAAAGAAGGTTTGCTAGGTTTGAGTAAGAGCAATATTGAAATAGGTCAATTAGCCATTAAAATGTTTGCTAAATCTCTGGTTCTTTCGCAGCAACGTATGGAAAGTATTTTGTTTCAAAGTGCAAAAGATCGCTATGTAAATTTATTGGAGAGACAGCCTGAGATTATACAAAAAGTACCTTTGTCATACATCGCTTCTTTCTTAGGAATAACACAGGAAACCCTAAGCAGAATCAGAGCTAAGCTTAATTAAGCTTCGTGCTTTAATCAATAAATAGCTAATAAATAATAGATTAAGGTGATTATTTGATTTTTATCAAATGTTTTAGACGAAAAATCAATCAAATTTGCATCACTGAAAAATTGAAAAAATATTATTAATCAATTGCTACCTCACCCGGCGGATAACTTTAATATTTTTAGGATTAGGTTCCCCTAAAACCTAATTGTTTATT
The DNA here is from genome assembly GCF_900129005.1 of Leeuwenhoekiella marinoflava DSM 3653. GTDB lineage: Bacteria > Bacteroidota > Bacteroidia > Flavobacteriales > Flavobacteriaceae > Leeuwenhoekiella > Leeuwenhoekiella marinoflava. The sequence continues at coordinate 313,588 of NZ_FQUN01000006.1, forward strand.
GTGAAGAGGCCGTCTAAAAACATTTAGGCGGTCTTTTTGGTTTCTGGCTACAGCTACTTTTTTTGGTTTTCTGGATTGGGTAGGATTGTTAATCGTTAATCGTTAAAAGGTTTTGGCTGCCTTTAGATGACCAAAGCTAGCTTTTTGAGGTTGTGGGCCATAGCAACCAGCCCTATTTCTACATTTACTTTTTCGATTCCTCTTAACGCAAAGCGTTTAAAGTTCATATTGTGCTTTATATCCCCAAAAATGGCTTCGATATCCCAACACCGTTGTTTACGGTGGGCAATCCCTTCTTTACTGAGCAGTTTTTCTTTAGCTTTGGCCTTTAGCCTGATCAGGTTATGGTTGCGCTCTATGACCCGGTGGTGTTTTGATTTATGGCACAGGCCCCTAAGTGGGCATCCATAGCAGTTGGTTGCCTGATAACGTGTATAGGTCTGTAGGTAGCCGTTTGTGGTTTTCTTTTGGTACTGGCCTATGTTGTGCATCTGCTGACCCATTGGACAATAGTAACAGTCTTGCTCCAGATTGTAATGGAGCTGGTCAGGGTGGAAGGGATCAGGCTCCTTTTTTGCCTGCTTCTGTTCTTTATGGAAGTAATTGTACTTGACAAAGGCCTCTACACCCTCACCTTCCAGATAGGCGTAGTTTTCTTCGCTGCCATAGCCTGGGTCAGCGGTAATAGTATCTGGTGTGTGGCCAAAGCTTTCTTTATATTCTTCCAGATGGTCAATAAGTGTTGTGG